>NZ_JBVITX010000011.1:0-357270 GCF_055597165.1 Streptomyces sp. NPDC039480
GGCGGTGTCCCCGACGACCGGCAGAAGCAGGCCGAGTACGAGATGGACATCATCATCCAGATGGGGTTCCCCGGGTACTTCCTCGTGGTCGCCGAGTTCATCATGTGGGCCAAGAACAACGGCATCGCGGTCGGCCCCGGCCGAGGCTCCGCGGCAGGCTCGATCGTCGCGTACGCCATGGGCATCACCGACCTCGACCCGATCACGCACGGACTGATCTTCGAGCGGTTCCTCAACCCCGAGCGCGTCTCCATGCCCGATGTCGACATCGACTTCGACGAGCGTCGGCGCGTCGAGGTGATCCGGTACGTGACCGAGAAGTACGGCGCCGACAAGGTCGCCATGATCGGTACGTACGGCAAGATCAAGGCGAAGAACGCCATCAAGGACTCCGCGCGCGTGCTCGGATATCCGTACGCGATGGGCGACCGCCTCACCAAGGCGATGCCCGCCGACGTCCTCGGCAAGGGCATCGACCTCTCCGGCATCACCGACCCCAAGCACCCGCGCTACAGCGAGGCGGGCGAGATCCGGGGGATGTACGAGAATGAGCCGGACGTGAAGAAGGTCATCGACACCGCCAAGGGCGTCGAGGGCCTGGTCCGGCAGATGGGTGTGCACGCGGCCGGCGTGATCATGTCCAGCGAGCCGATCGTCGACCACGCCCCGCTCTGGACCCGGCACACCGACGGCGTGACCATCACGCAGTGGGACTACCCCCAGTGCGAGTCGCTCGGCCTGCTCAAGATGGACTTCCTGGGTCTGCGCAACCTCACCATCATGGACGACGCCGTCAAGATGGTGCGGGCCAACAAGGGCATCGACCTGGAGATGCTCTCCCTCCCGCTCGACGACCCGAAGACCTTCGAACTGCTCTGCCGCGGTGACACGCTCGGCGTCTTCCAGTTCGACGGCGGCCCGATGCGCTCGCTGCTCCGCCAGATGCAGCCCGACAACTTCGAGGACATTTCCGCCGTCTCGGCCCTGTACCGGCCGGGCCCGATGGGCATGAACTCGCACACGAACTACGCCGAGCGGAAGAACGGCCGCCAGGAGATCACGCCGATCCACCCGGAGCTCGAAGAGCCCCTGAAGGAGACGCTCGGCCTCACCTACGGCCTCATCGTGTACCAGGAGCAGGTGCAGAAGGCCGCCCAGATCGTCGCGGGCTACAGCCTCGGCGAAGCCGACATCCTGCGCCGCGTGATGGGCAAGAAGAAGCCCGAGGAGCTGGAGAAGAACTTCGTCCTCTTCCAGGCCGGCGCCCGGAAGAACGGCTACTCGGACGAGGCCATCCAGGCCCTGTGGGACGTCCTGGTCCCCTTCGCCGGCTACGCGTTCAACAAGGCGCACTCCTCCGCGTACGGCCTCGTCACCTACTGGACCGCCTACCTCAAGGCGAACTATCCGGCCGAGTACATGGCCGCGCTGCTCACCTCGGTGAAGGACGACAAGGACAAGTCGGCCGTCTACCTCAATGAGTGCCGCCGCATGGGCATCAAGGTCCTCCCGCCGAACGTGAACGAGTCCGTGCACAACTTCGCCGCCCAGGGCGACGACGTGATCCTCTTCGGCCTGGAGGCCGTCCGCAACGTCGGTACGAACGTGGTGGAGTCGATCATCCGCTCGCGCAAGGCGAAGGGGAAGTTCACCTCCTTCCCCGACTACCTCGACAAGGTCGAGGCCGCCGCCTGCAACAAGCGCACCACGGAATCGCTCATCAAGGCGGGCGCCTTCGACACCATGGGCCACACCCGCAAGGGCCTCACCGCGCAGTACGAACCGATGATCGACAACGTGGTCGCGGTCAAGCGGAAGGAGGCCGAGGGCCAGTTCGACCTCTTCGGAGGGATGGGCGACGAGTCCGGCGGCGACGAGCCCGGCTTCGGGCTCGACGTGGAGTTCTCCGAGGACGAGTGGGAGAAGACCTACCTCCTCGCCCAGGAGCGGGAGATGCTCGGTCTGTACGTCTCCGACCACCCGCTCTTCGGCCTGGAGCACGTGCTCTCCGACAAGGCGGACGCGGGCATCGGACAGCTCACCGGCGGTGACTTCTCCGACGGCTCCGTCGTCACCATCGGCGGCATCATCTCGGGCCTCCAGCGCAAGATGACCAAGCAGGGCAACGCCTGGGCCATCGCCACCGTCGAGGACCTCGCGGGCTCCATCGAGTGCATGTTCTTCCCGGCGACGTACCAGCTGGTGTCGACGCAACTCGTCGAGGACGCGGTGGTCTTCGTCAAGGGACGCCTCGACAAGCGCGAGGACGTGCCGCGGCTCGTCGCGATGGAGCTCCAGGTCCCCGACCTGTCGAACGCGGGGACCAACGCGCCCGTGATCATCACCATCCCGACCGTCAAGGTCAGCCCGCCCATGGTCCACCGGCTCGGCGAGGTCCTCAGCCACCACCGGGGCAACAGCGAGGTGCGGATCAAGCTCCAGGGGGCGCAGAAGACCACCGTGCTCCGGCTCGACCGGCACCGCGTCAAGCCGGACCCGGCGCTCTTCGGTGACCTGAAGGTGCTGCTCGGCCCGTCCTGCCTGGCGGGCTGACCCACCGCGCGACCGAGAGGCCGCCGGCCTGTGACCAAGGCCGCCGACCCACGACTGAGGGGCGCACCCGGGAGACCGGGTGCGCCCCTCATGTGTGCCTGGATGTGTGTCAGTTGTGGCCGAAGCGACGCTGGTGCTTACGGGCAACATCGGCAGGGCTGCCCTGAGCCTGCGACTGCATCGCCGACTGGGCATCGGTGGCGGCCGTCTTGGCCTGCTCCTGCGCCTGCTCGGCCTGCGAGGCGCGGTTCTGTTCGCCGCCCTGCTTGCGGTTCTTGTTCTTGGCCATGGTGATCTTCCTCCTGAAGGGGATCTGGGGGCCAGGACGCGATCAGATTCACATACCGCAACCAAGAGCGCATTTCGGAGAATTACCGTGCGTAATAAGGCCTGTGGACGGGCGATCCGCGGCTGCGCCACGCCGAAGATCGAGTTCCGGCCGTTAACCTCCGCCGGGTCGGGCAGACTCGAAGGGAACCCGACGCGGACCCGCACCCCTGATTCGTTGTCCTTACAGGGTGTCTTCGTGGGACTTCGAGGGAACGTCCAGAGACCTCCGGGCAGGGAAAGAGGGTGGACCGCGTGGATCGCTGCATCGTCCTGGTGGACGCCGGGTATCTGCTGGGTGCCGCCGCGAGTCTCCTCGCCGGCGAGCCCTCCAGGTCCCGGATCACCGTCGATCACACCGCCCTGATCCAGGGCCTGCGCGAGCGCGCGGAGGCGGACACCGAGCGCCCCCTGCTGCGCATCTACTGGTTCGACGGTGCCCCCGACCGGGTCCCGCAGCCCGAGCACCGGCGGCTGCGCGTCATGCCCCGTGTGACGGTCCGGCTCGGCGCCCTGACCCGCAGCGACGGACGGTGGGCCCAGAAGGGCGTCGACGCCGCGATGCACGCCGAGCTGACGGAGCTGGCCCGCAACCGCGCCTGCTCCGACGTCGTGCTCGTCACCGGCGACGGCGACCTGCTGCCCGGCATGATGGCCGCCAAGGAGCACGGCGTCGCCGTCCACCTGTGGGCCGTCCAGGCCGCCGACGGCGACTACAACCAGTCCGAGGACCTGGTCGCCGAGGCCGACGAGCGGCGCGTGCTCGACCGGACCTGGATCACCAAGGCCGTCCGCCCCAAGGAGCTCACCGGCATCTGCGCGCCGCCGCCCGCGCCGCGCCCCGAGATCGCCGCGATCCTCTCGGCGCCCCTCCCGGAGTCCGCGCTCGCCGCCGCCGCGCAGCGCGCCGAGGAGGAGGCCCCCGCCCGGCACGCCGAGCCCGCCGCGAACGGCCGGCAGACCGACGAGCACCGCGTCCCCCCGGGCAAGGGCGTCCCCACCCCCAAGGACCTCGCCGCCCTGCGCGGCCCCGGCACCCAGCCCGCCCAGCACCCCACGAACGCGACGCTGCGCTGGTCCTCCGACAAGGGCTGGATCGAGCGGCCCGGCGGCGCGGCCGAGAGCACCGAGGCCGCCGCCCTGCCCACCCTCGCCCAGCTGACCACGGCCGAGCAGCGCTGGGCCGACCGCGAGGAGGACATCACCACCGTCGGCGGCGACCCCTACGAGGTCGGGCAGGTGTTCGCCCGACGCTGGATGGCGCGCCTCCCCGAACAGCACAACCTGCAGAAACTCTCGACGATGTACCCGCGCATCCCGCACCGCATCGACGGCGAGCTGCTCCGCTACGCCGCGCGGTTCGGCCTCCTCGCCCACAAGGACGACCAGATCGACGAGCACGACCGGTACGCGATCCGGGCGGGCTTCTGGCGCGAGGTCGACGTGCGGACGGCCGCCGAGCACGCGCCCGCGGGGGACCGCGCCGGTGACTGACACGGGCCGTACGGACCGCCCCGGGCGTCGCCCGCGCCCGCGGACCCCGTAGGCTCGTCCTTCGTGAGTACGCGCCCGGCACCGGCAGTCCGACAGGGACTCCGTCAGGAACACGGCAACGACGCCGTCTGCGCGGTGCGCGACCTGGTGAAGACCTATCCCGCCGCCCGCGCCCGACGCGGCAGGCCCGCGACCCCCGAGGTCCGCGCCACCGACGGCATCGGTCTGACGGTCGGCCGCGGCGAGATCTTCGGTCTGCTCGGCCCCAACGGCGCCGGCAAGTCCACCCTCGTACGCCAGCTGACCGGCCTGATGCGGCCCGACAGCGGGAGCGTCGACATCCTCGGCCACGACATCGTGCGCCACCCCGAGCGGGCCGCGCGCCTTCTCGCGTACCTGGGCCAGGAGTCCACCGCCCTCGACGAGCTGACCGTGTCGCTCGCCGTCGAGACGACCGGGCGGCTGCGCGGGCTCGACGTGCCGCGGGCCCGGGCCGAGCGGGACGCCGTCCTGGCGGAGCTCGGACTCACCGCGCTGGCCTCGCGGCCGCTGAAGAAGCTCTCCGGCGGGCAGCGCAGGCTCGCCTGCTTCGCCACCGCGCTGGTGGGGGAGCGGCCGTTGCTCGTCCTCGACGAGCCGACCACCGGCATGGACCCCGTCGCGCGGCGCGCGGTCTGGGCGGCGATCGACTCGCGGCGCGCCGAGCACGGGACGACGGTCGTGCTGGTCACCCACAACGTGATCGAGGCCGAGACGGTCCTCGACCGGGTCGCCGTCCTCGACCAGGGCAAGGTCATCGCCTGCGACAGCCCGGCCGGGCTGAAGGAGAAGGTCGCCGACGAGGTCAGGGTGGAGCTGGTGTGGCGGGAGCGGGCACCGCTCGGCGTCCCCGAAGTGGCCGCGCTGCGCTCCCTCGCCGTCGAGTCGGGGCGGCGCTGGACCCTGCGCCTCGCGCCCGACGCGGCGCGGGCCGCCGTCGCCGCGGTGACCGGCGGCGCCGCGTTCGCCGCGCTCGACGACTTCACGCTGGCCACGCCGAGCCTGGAGGACGTCTATCTCGCCCTGGGCGGGAGCGGACAGGGGTTGGTCAAGGCGTGACTCTTTCCGCGACCCGGTGCGGCCGTCCCCGCGCCGCCGCTTGTAGGAACGAAGACGGAGGGGTTGTCCGGTGAGTGCGGTTCCCTTGGAAGCCGCCGTGCGGGCCGACGGCGGCCGTGCGGAGCGGGAGGCCGGAGGCCCCGCGCCCCTCGGACCGCCGGCGCGGCTTTTCCCCGCGCTCTCGGCCGTCTACCGGGCCCAGCTGTCCCGGGCCAGGGTCGCCCGGATACCGCTGCTGTTCGTGGCGACCTTCCAGTCCGTCGGCATCATGATCCTGATGCGCGGGGTCGTCGACGGGGGCGGTGAGGCGCGGGCCGTCGTCGCCGGTTCGTCCGTGCTCGTCGTCGCGTTCGTCGCGCTCAACCTGCTCGCGCAGTACTTCGGGCAGCTCCGCTCCGACGGAGGGCTCGACCACTACGCGACGCTGCCCGTGCCACCCGCCGCCGTGGTCCTCGGGGCCGCCGCCGCGTACGCCTCCTTCACGGTCCCCGGCACCTTCGTCACGGCGCTCGTCGGGTGCGGGCTCTTCGGGCTGCCGTTCACCCACCTGTGGGTGCTCCTCGCGGTGATCCCGCTGGCCGGCGCCGCGCTCGCCGGGCTCGGCGCGGCCCTCGGGCTGCTCGCGCCACGGCCCGAACTGGCCACGCTCCTCGGCCAGATGGGCATGTCGGCGGCGCTGCTGCTCGGCGTGCTCCCGGCCGACCGGATGCCGACCCTGCTCCAGTACGCGCGTGACCTGCTGCCCTCGACGTACGGCGTGGAGGCCTTCGCCCGGACGTTCGGGCCGGATCCGGACTGGGCCGTCGTCGCCCTGGACCTGGCGGTCTGCGCGGGCGTCGGCGTGGTCTCCCTGGCCGTGGCCACGTGGGCTTTCCGCCGGGCGGCCGTCCGGTGACGCGCCGCACAGGGAGTGCTGGCACGATGTGGGGGTGACCGCACCGCATACACCCTCCCAACCGCCGCACGACCGCACCCCGCACGAGTCCTGGCAGTCAGCCGCGCAGCCGTCGGGAGCGACGTCTCCGCACGGATACGAGGACGAGGACGGTCCTGGTATGAAGACCGAAGTGCGGCAGGCCGCAGTGATCACGGTCGCGGTGGCCGTCGGCGGTGTCCTGCTCGGCCTCCTGTGGATGTGGCTCGCGCCGCGGGTGCCGCTCGTCTCGGACGGCGAGGCGGTGTACCTCAAGGACACCGAGGGCGAGCAGGCGATGGGCGTAGACGGAACGTTTACGCTGCTCTCGCTCGGGTTCGGCCTCGTCAGCGGTGCCGTCGTCTTCCTGTTGCGCAGGCGCGGCGGAATCCCGCTGGTCGTGGGGCTCGGCCTCGGCAGCCTGCTCGGCGCGCTGCTCGCCTGGCGGCTCGGCGTCTGGCTCGGCCCCGAGACGGACGTCGTGGCGCACGCCAAGTCCGTCGGCAAGGGCGTCGTCTTCGACGCGCCGCTCGAACTCAAGGCCAAGGGCACGCTCCTCGCCTGGCCGGTGGCCGCGCTCGCCGTGCACCTCGGCCTGACCGGCCTCTTCGGACCGCGGGACCCCGAGCCGTACCCGGAGGCGTACCCGGACCCGTACCCCGCTCCCTAGGCGGGGCGCTTCCCGTGGTTGGCCTTGCGCTTCTTCGCCCGCCACTTCCGCATGCGCGTCTTCTTCGACATGCCCTCGGTACTAGTCCCGCCCGGGACATGTGTCGAGGGCGCTTTCACGTCGTCCCTCTCAGGCCCGGCCGATGGGCGCGAGGACCGCGCCGGTGAGCTCCGCCAGGTCGCCCGGCGCTAGCTCCACCTCCAGGCCGCGGCGGCCCGCCGAGACGCAGACGGTGGCGTGCGCCGACGCCGAGTCGTCCAGGACCGTGCGCAGCTTCTTGCGCTGGCCGAGCGGGGAGATGCCGCCCCGAACATAGCCCGTGGTGCGCTCGGCGGCGGCCGGGTCGGCCATCACGGCACGCTTGCCGGAGACCGCGGCGGCCAGCGCCTTCAGGTCGAGGGAGCCCGCGACGGGCACGACGGCCACGGTGAGCTCCCCGTCGACCTCGGCGACCAGCGTCTTGAAGACCCGGTCGGGGGAGACGCCCATGGCCTCGGCGGCCTCTTCGCCGTACGAGGGGTGGGACGGGTCGTGGTCGTAGGCGTGGACGGTGAACTCCGTGCCCGCCGCGGTGAGGGCCACCGTCGCGGGGGTCCCCGCCGACTGCTGCTTCTTCTGCTTCTTCGCCAACGTGCTCGTGCCCTTTCCCGGGCTCAGTTGAGGCTGGTCGTCCCGCGTGTCAGGTCCGTCGCGGGCAGCGACGGCAGATTACGGATGATCGCGGTCTCGGAGCGCAGCGTCTTCAGCTCGTCCCGCAGCCGCGACGCGGTGTCCGGCGCCTCCAGGAGCCGCTGCTTGGTCGCGGTGTCCAGGACGGCCGCCGCGGCGACGAGGTACGACACGACGGACGGGTCGTCGGGCAGTTCGGCTCCCGTGGACAGGGAGCCCTCCCGCGCCCCGGCCAGCCGCTTCTGGTAGGAGCGGAAGGCCCGCAGGACGCCCTCGGCCAGGGCGCCCGCGCCGTCGCCCGGCTCCTCGGGCAGCTCCTCGACCTCGGCGGTGAGGAAGGCTCCCGAGGCGTCGACGGAGTGGACCCGCACGCGGGTCGTGCCGGTGGCGAGGACCTCGAAGCCGCCGTCGTCGCGCTCCCTGATCGTCGCCGCGCTCGCCACGCAGCCCACGGCGTGGAAGGCCTTGAGCGGGTCGCCGCCGAAGCCCGCTGCGGGGCCGTGCTCGGGCAGTGCCGTGGGGTCGGGGAGGCCGGGCGCGCTCGGCGCCACCTCCAGGCCGTCGCGGATCGCGACGACGGCGAACAGACGCTGCTCCTCCTCGGGGGTCTTGAGCAGTTCGCGCATCATGGCGCGATATCGCTCCTCGAAGACGTTCAGCGGCACGACGAGGCCGGGGAACAGCACCGAGTTGAGCGGAAAGAGCGGAAGCCGGGTGGTCACGACCGGCAAGCCTAATGCTCGCCGGAGCGGTCGCGTTCGCGCGGAGTGCGCAGCGGCGTCATCGACGCCACTTCGATGCGTACGCCGTCCCGCAGCTCCAGGAACTGGCCGAGCGGATCGTCGGCCATCCGGTCCCAGGGGAACGACGTCGCGTACGGCCCGATCAGGCGCAGCTGCTCCAGCGCGTCGTCCCAGCGCTCCAGGCGGACCAGGACGTACGTGAGGAGGTTGCGGACCTCGGCGGGCCACGGGTCCCCGGCCTCGTACTCGTACGAGAGGGCGATCGCGAGGTCGGCGGCCGCGTCCAGGCGCTCGCGCGGCAGGTTCCCCGAGGGGCTGGTCAGATAGGCGAAGGCGGCCCGCGCGGGGAGGACCTGTATCAGCGAGCCGGGCAGCGCGTCGGCCGCGGCCCGCTCGGCGAAGTCGAAGCACTCGCGGTGCGAGCCGTACCAGGCGGCGGACAGGTACTGCAGGGCCGAGGCGTGGCAGCCGTAGTGGTACGAGGAGCGGCGCACCGCCTCCTCCCACAGCCGCTCGAAGACGGTGTGCGGGGCGTGCGTGCCGCGGGCGTGGTCGAGGGCGATCCGCCAGGGCACCGGGTCGCGCGGGTCGGCCTCGGCGGCGGCGGTGAGCAGCGGGCCCGACTCGCGCAGGAGCTCGGCGCGGGCCGGTGACTCCCAGCCGCGGACGACGGCGAGCTCGGCCTTGACGAGCAGGGCGTCCGGGTCGTGCGGGGACGCGCCGAGCCAGTCGTCGAACCACTCGGGGCGGGAGCGGGCGAAGGCGGCGAGGCGCGTGGTGTAGCGGTCGCGGTTCTCCCACTCGGCGGCCTCGCGGGTGGTGGCGAGGACCTTCGCGGCCGGGCCGTAGTCTCCGCGTCCCGCGGCGACCAGGGCGGGGGCGAGCCGCTCGTCGGGCACGTCGAGGAGCACCTCGTCGTCCGGCGGCAGCCCGGCGGCGAGCCGCGGGGTGTGCCGGAGCATGCGGGCGGTACGGATGAAGGCACGCAGCACCCGTGCCCTCCTTTGCGCCTGAACCGGCGCCGCTCGCGCGGGCTCGCCGGTCACCGTCGTGGTTGCTCTTTTGTTGGTCGCAGGGATGACGGACGGGGGAGGGCGATGGTTGCCCGGCGGCGCATAACGGTTCAGCCGCCGGATGTCCGCCGCGCAGGGGCACCGGATCTCAGTTGCGGCGCAGCAGCCGGGTGGCGCCCGCCGCGACCGTGGTGGCGAGGACCCAGCCGAGCAGGATCAGCGCGGTCGAGAACCACTGCCAGCCGCCGCGCAGCTGCCAGTAGGTGTCCTGGCCGAGGTTGATGACGGGCAGCAGCAGGTCGAGGGCGAAGAGCGCGGGGTTCCACTGCGGGTGCTCGCCGGGCTTGATCGCCGGATGGTCGGCGCGCGAGAACGCCACGGCGCTGACCGCCCACAGCACGGCCATCCAGACCGCGGCCCGGCCCGGCCGGTAGCCGTAGGCGACGGTCCAGTCCTGCGCGTACCCCCAGAGCTTCGCGGCCAGGGGCAGGGTCTCGCGGCGCCGCCGCTGCTTGGCGAGGAGGACCTCACGGGCGTCGGCGTCCTCGCCGCCGTTGCGCAGGACGGCGGCGAGCTTCTCGTACGGCTCGGGGTTGTACTCGGCCGTCGCGGCGAGCACCCAGTCGAGGCGCCGGGAGAGCGGGAAGCTGCCCTGCGGCACGAGGTTCTCGTACGTGAACCCGCCCATCTGGAGGCCGCCCGGCCCCGGCCAGCTGGTCGCCCTGTCGATGAGGTTGACGACCTTGGCGCCGGACAGCACGACCTTGCCGCGCCGCGGCGCCTCGCCGAGGAAGCGGAGCTCGGGCGTCTGGACGCGGCGCAGCGAGATCTCCTGGTCCTGCCGGAGCGTGAAGCGGGCGTGCGCGAAGTCGATGGCGTCGCCGAAGCGGCCGTCGTCGAGACGGATGCCGCCCACGCACTCGAAGTGCTGCACGCGGGTGCCGCGGGCCGGTGTCGTGCCGCTGGTCTGCGGCGGATTGCCGACGGCCGCCGGGGTCAGGTACAGGGTGCGCTCGACGGTCATCTGCGGGGCGTTCAGGGCCTGCCTGCCGTACTGGTTGATCAGTCTGCTGCCGCGCAGGCTGAGCGAGACGCCGACCTTCGCGCCGCGCAGGCTGAGCTGGCCGTGCGACTCCATCATCTCGGCCTGGAGGTCCTGTCCGACGGTGAGGCCGTCGCCGGTGATGGACTGGCCGCGCCGGTCGCGGTAGACCACCGCCTGGTTGAGCAGCAGGTCGGTGCCGATGTGCGCGTCGGTGAGGCGGATGCCGTTGTGCACCCGGCAGCGCGGCAGGTGCAGATCGCCCTCGGTGTGCAGCCTGGCGGCCTCGATGCGGGGCACGGAGCAGTCGACGAGCCGCAGTGTCGCGAAGCGGGACTCGGGGAGCAGGACCTCCTTCTCGAAGCGGCAGTGCTTCATCTCCGTGTACGGGACGACCGTGCCGCCCGCGAGGTCGAGCGGATCGGTGATCTGCACGCCCGCTAGCTTCAGCGACGATACCCGGCCCGCGAGCGCCGGCGGTCCGTCGAGCAGCAGCCAGCACACGATGCGCGCCCGCACGCTGCGCTCGGGGCCCCAGGGGTGCCCGCCGTGCGGGTCGTCGGCGGCCGGATCACCCGATCGGAGGTCGTAGACGCTGCCGTTCCGGAAGGCTTGCCACATGCCGATCTCCGCGGCGGTCAGGCCGTCCGGCGGGTCGCCGGTACCGGCGTCGTCGACCACTGCTTCCGTCCTCCGTCCTGCGGTGCGCGGCTCCCTCGTACACCCGTTTCATGCCCGCTCTGTGACCGGCTGAACGCCAGGGGTGAACACGGTCTTCCGTGGCTCATATCAGTCAGTGATACGGGCGACCGACGTCGAAAGAAGGTCTGAGAGAATTGGCCATGTGATCTCTCGAATCGATCTGCGCGGCGATGCCCTCACGGACTTTCCGTCGGGGGCCGCCCTGCGCGCCCTGCTGCCCCGTGCCGACTTCGACGTCGCGGCCGCCCTGGAGAAGGTGCGGCCCATCTGCGAGGACGTGCATCATCGTGGCGACGCGGCGCTGATCGAGTACGCGGAGAAGTTCGACGGGGTGCGCCTGGACCAGGTCCGCGTCCCCGCGGCCGCGCTCACCGAGGCCCTGGCCGGCCTCGACCCGGCCGTGCGCGAGGCCCTGGAGGAGTCCATCCGCCGCGCCCGCGCCGTCCACCGCGAGCAGCGCCGCGCCCCGCACACCGTCCAGGTCGTGCCCGGCGGCAAGGTCACCGAGAAGTGGGTGCCCGTCGAGCGCGTCGGGCTCTACGCCCCGGGCGGCCGGTCCGTCTATCCGTCCTCCGTGATCATGAACGCCGTGCCGGCGCAGGAGGCGGGCGTCGAGTCCATGGCGCTCGCGTCCCCGCCGCAGGCCGACTTCGGCGGGCTCCCGCACCCGACGATCCTCGCCGCCTGCGCCCTCCTCGGCATCGATGAGGTGTACGCGGTCGGCGGTGCCCAGGCCGTCGCCATGTTCGCGTACGGCACCGAGACCTGCGCCGCCGCCAACATGGTCACCGGCCCCGGCAACATCTGGGTCGCCGCAGCCAAGCGCTACTTCACCGGCCGCATCGGCATCGACACCGAGGCGGGCCCGACCGAGATCGCGGTCCTCGCCGACGACACCGCCGACCCGGCGCACGTCGCGTCCGACCTGATCAGCCAGGCCGAGCACGACCCGCTCGCGGCCGCCGTCCTCGTCACCGACTCGGTGGCGCTCGCGGACGCGGTCGAGAAGGAGCTGGCGCCGCAGGTCGCCGCCACCAAGCACGTCGAGGACCGGATCGTGCCCGCGCTGAGCGGCCGCCAGTCCGCGATCGTCCTGGTCGACGGCCTGGAGGAGGGCCTGCGGGTCGTCGACGCGTACGGCGCCGAGCACCTGGAGATCCAGACCGCCGACGCCACCGCCGTCGCGGGCCGCGTCAAGAACGCGGGCGCGATCTTCGTCGGCCCCTGGGCGCCCGTCTCCCTCGGCGACTACTGCGCGGGCTCCAACCACGTCCTGCCCACCGGCGGCTGCGCCTGCCACTCCTCGGGCCTGTCCGTCCAGTCGTTCCTGCGCGGCATCCACATCGTGGACTACACCCGCGACGCCCTCGCCGACGTCGCGCACCACGTGGTGACGCTCGCCGAGGCGGAGGACCTGCCCGCGCACGGCGCGGCGATCAAGGCGAGGTTCGGATGGAAGGTGCCGGGCCAGTGAGCGACGTACGCATCGACGACCTCCCCGTCCGCGCCGAGCTGCGCGGCAAGTCGCCCTACGGGGCACCCCAGCTGGACGTCCCCGTGCGGCTGAACACGAACGAGAACCCGTACCCGCTCCCCGAGCCGCTCGTCGAGCGCATCGCCGAGCGGGTGCGCGAGGCCGCCCGCGACCTCAACCGCTACCCCGACAGGGACGCGGTCGAGCTGCGCACCGAGCTGGCGCGCTACCTCACCCGCACCGGCGGGCACGAGGTCACCCTCGCCAACGTCTGGGCGGCCAACGGCTCGAACGAAGTCATCCAGCAGCTCCTGCAGACCTTCGGCGGCCCCGGCCGCACGGCCATCGGCTTCGAGCCCTCGTACTCGATGCACGGCCTCATCGCCCGCGGCACCGGCACCGGCTGGATCTCCGGCCCGCGCCACGACGACTTCACCATCGACGTCGAGGCGGCCACGAAGGCCATCGCCGAGCACCAGCCGGACGTCGTCTTCATCACGACGCCCAACAACCCCACGGGCAACGCCGTCTCGGCCGAGGCGGTCCTCGCCCTGTACGAAGCCGCCCAGGCCGCGAAGCCGTCCATGGTGGTGATCGACGAGGCGTACGTCGAGTTCAGCCACGGCGACTCGCTGCTCCCGCTGATCGAGGGGCGCCCGCACCTCGTCGTCTCCCGCACCATGTCGAAGGCGTTCGGCGCCGCCGGGCTGCGCCTCGGCTATCTCGCCGCCGCCCCGGCGG
Organism: Streptomyces sp. NPDC039480; assembly: GCF_055597165.1. Classification (NCBI taxonomy): domain Bacteria; kingdom Bacillati; phylum Actinomycetota; class Actinomycetes; order Kitasatosporales; family Streptomycetaceae; genus Streptomyces; species Streptomyces sp. NPDC039480. The sequence continues at coordinate 13,440 of NZ_JBVITX010000011.1, forward strand.
TCGTCGACGCCGTGCAGCTCGTACGCCTGCCGTATCACCTGTCGGCCGTCACACAGGCCACCGCGCTGGCCGCCCTGGAGCACACGGACACCCTCCTCGGGTACGTCGATCAGCTCAAGGCCGAGCGGGACCGCCTGGTCACCGAGCTGCGCGCGACGGGGTACGAGGTGACCGACTCCGACGCCAACTTCGTGCAGTTCGGGCGGTTCCCGGATGCTCATGAGGTGTGGCGGAAGATCCTCGACCGGGGCGTCCTGGTCCGTGACAACGGAGTGCCCGGCTGGCTCCGGGTGTCCACCGGAACCCCCGCCGAAAACGACGCGTTCCTCGATGCGGTACGCGAACTCAAGAAGGAGCAGGACGCATGAGCCGCGTAGGACGGGTCCAACGCACCACCAAGGAGACGTCGGTCCTCGTCGAGATCGATCTCGACGGCACCGGCAAGGTCGACGTGTCGACCGGAGTCGGTTTCTACGACCACATGCTCGACCAGCTCGGCCGCCACGGCCTCTTCGACCTCACGGTCAAGACCGAGGGCGACCTGCACATCGACTCGCACCACACCATCGAGGACACCGCGCTCGCGCTGGGCGCCGCCTTCAAGCAGGCGCTCGGCGACAAGGTCGGCATCTACCGCTTCGGCAACTGCACCGTCCCGCTGGACGAGTCGCTCGCCCAGGTGACGGTCGACCTCTCCGGCCGTCCGTACCTCGTGCACACCGAGCCCGAGAAGATGGCGCCGATGATCGGCGAGTACGACACGACGATGACCCGGCACATCCTGGAGTCCTTCGTCGCGCAGGCCCAGATCGCGCTGCACGTCCACGTGCCGTACGGCCGCAACGCCCACCACATCGTGGAGTGCCAGTTCAAGGCGCTGGCCCGCGCGCTGCGCTACGCCTCCGAGCGCGACCCGCGCGCGGCCGGCATCCTTCCGTCCACGAAGGGCGCGCTGTAAACCCATGACCGGTCTGAACACCATCCTCATCGTCGTCGGGCTCTTCCTGATCGGCGGCATCATCTCCTTCGTCAAGCAGGGCATGCCGAAGAGCCTGATCACGCTCCTCTCCATCGGTGCCGCGATGTGCCTGGCCGCGGGCATCCTGCGGCTCGACTACTGGAACTGACGGGAGGAGTACGCGACATGAGCTCTCCCAAGAAGGTCGTCGTCTTCGACTACGGCTTCGGCAACGTCCGCTCCGCCGAGCGTGCCCTCGCGCGCGCGGGCGCCGACGTCGAGATCACCCGTGACTACGACAGGGCCATGAACGCCGACGGCCTGCTGGTGCCCGGTGTCGGCGCCTTCGCCGCCTGCATGCAGGGCCTGAAGGAGGCGCGCGGCGACTGGATCGTCGGGCGCCGGCTCTCCGGCGGCCGTCCTGTCATGGGCATCTGCGTCGGCATGCAGATCCTCTTCGCGCGCGGCATCGAGCACGGCGTGGAGACCGAGGGCCTGGACGAGTGGCCGGGCACGGTCGCGCCGCTGAAGGCCGAGATCGTCCCGCACATGGGCTGGAACACCGTCCAGGCCTCCGCGGGATCCCCGCTCTTCAAGGGCCTGGACGACGACGCCCGCTTCTACTTCGTGCACTCCTACGCCGTGCACGACTGGACCCTGGAAGTCGCGAACCCGGCGATGCGCGCCCCGTACGTGCACTGGTCCACCCACGGCGAGCCCTTCGTGGCGGCCGTCGAGAACGGCGCGCTGAGCGCCACCCAGTTCCACCCCGAGAAGTCCGGCGACGCCGGCGCCCAGCTCCTCACCAACTGGATCGGAACCCTGTGAGCACCCTCGAACTCCTTCCCGCCGTCGACGTCCGCGACGGCCAGGCCGTACGCCTCGTCCACGGCGAGTCCGGCTCGGAGACCTCCTACGGCTCCCCGCTGGAGGCCGCCCTCGCCTGGCAGCGGTCGGGCGCCGAGTGGCTGCACCTGGTCGACCTGGACGCCGCCTTCGGCACCGGCGACAACCGCGAGCTGATCTCCGAGGTCGCGGGCGCCATGGACATCAAGGTCGAGCTGTCCGGCGGCATCCGCGACGACGCCTCGCTGGCCGCCGCCCTCGCCACCGGCTGCACCCGCGTCAACCTCGGCACCGCCGCCCTGGAGACCCCCGAGTGGGTCGCCAAGGTCATCGCCGAGCACGGCGACAAGATCGCGGTCGGCCTCGACGTACGTGGTACGACGCTGCGCGGCCGCGGCTGGACCCGCGACGGCGGCGACCTCTACGAAACCCTGGAGCGCCTGAACGGCGAGGGCTGCGCGCGCTATGTGGTGACCGACATCGCCAAGGACGGCACGCTGCAGGGCCCGAACCTGGAGCTCCTGAAGAACGTGTGCGCGGCGACGGACCGCCCCGTGGTCGCCTCCGGCGGTGTGAGCAGCCTGGACGACCTGCGCGCGATCTCCGAGCTCGTCCCGCTCGGCGTCGAGGGCGCGATCGTCGGCAAGGCGCTGTACGCGAAGGCGTTCACGCTGGAGGAAGCGCTGGAGGCCGTGTCCCGATGAGTGGCGTACGACGAGTGCAGAGCGGCAGCCCCTGGGAGGAGGCCTTCGGCTTCGCCAGGGCCGTCGAGGCGGGCGACCGGGTGGTGGTCGGCGGCACCACGTCCTTCAAGGGCGACATCCTGTACGGCGAGGGCGATCCCTACGAGCAGACGCGGGTGGCCATCGCCAACGCGCTGGCGGCGATCGCCGAGTTCGGGCTCGGCCCCGAGTCCGTGACCGCCGTGCGGCTCCTCATCACCCACGCGCGGGACGTCGACGCGGTGGGCCGTGCGCACAAGGAGGTCTTCGACTCCGTGCGCCCGGTGATGACCATGGTGGTCGTCTCCGGCTTCGTCGACTCGCGCATCCTGGTCGAAGTGGAGCTGGAAGCCTACCGAGGAGCGTCCGCATGACCCTCGCGGTACGCGTGATCCCCTGCCTCGACGTGGACAACGGCCGCGTCGTCAAGGGCGTCAACTTCCAGAACCTGCGCGACGCGGGCGACCCCGTCGAGATGGCCAAGGTGTACGACGCCGAGGGCGCCGACGAGCTGACCTTCCTGGACATCACCGCGTCGTCCGGCAACCGCGAGACCACGTACGACGTGGTCCGCCGCACCGCCGAGCAGGTCTTCATCCCGCTCACGGTGGGCGGCGGCGTGCGCACCGCCGAGGACGTGGACAGGCTGCTGCGCGCGGGCGCGGACAAGGTCGGCGTCAACACGGCGGCGATCGCACGCCCCGACCTGATCCGCGAGATCGCGGAGCGGTTCGGACGCCAGGTGCTCGTCCTGTCGGTCGACGCGCGCAGGACGGCGTCGGGCGGCTTCGAGGTCACCACCCACGGCGGCCGCGAGTCCGCCGGCATCGACGCCGTCGAGTGGGCGCACCGGGCCGCCGAGCTCGGCGCGGGCGAGATCCTGCTCAACTCGATGGACGCCGACGGCACGAAGGACGGCTACGACATCGAGATGATCTCGGCGGTCCGCAAGCACGTCACCGTGCCGGTGATCGCCTCCGGCGGCGCGGGCCGCCTGGAGCACTTCCCGCCGGCCATCGAGGCGGGCGCTGACGCGGTGCTCGCGGCTTCGGTCTTCCACTTCGGGGATCTGCGGATCGGCGAGGTCAAGGAGACGCTGCGGGGGGCGGGGCACCCCGTCCGCTAGGCAACCGCTTCCTGCCCACGGGCAAGCTCTCTGCCTGATGGGCAAGCTCTCTGCCGCCACGGCCTCGTGCCGTGGCGGCATTGTCTTGGCGAGATGCGAAAGATCTGTTGCGCAATACTTATTGTGCAACCTTTCTTTCGTATCTAGGGTGAGCGCATGGAGAACCGTCGCCGGATCACGGACCTCGGCACCCTCAAGGCCTTCGGGCACCCCCTGCGGATGAAGCTGTACGGCACGCTGCGCGTGGGCGGCCCCGCGACCGCCTCGCACCTCGCCGCGCAGGTCGACGAGGCCGTCTCGCTGGTCAGCTACCACCTGCGCAAGCTCGCCGAGCACGGCCTCATCGAGGAGGCCGAGACGCAGAGCGAGGACGCCCGGGAGCGCTGGTGGCAGGCCGCGCAGGACACCCTGAGCTTCCGCCACGAGGACTTCAAGGACACGCCGGAAGGAGCGGCCACCCACGCGGCCGTCCTCCGCGGCCTCATCGCCCACCGCAGGGAGCAGTACGAGACCTACCTGGACCAGCAGGCGGCCTGGGGCGCCGAGTGGCGCACGGCGGCGGACCAGTCCGACTTCCTCGCCCGGCTGAACCCCGCCGAACTGAAGGCCATGAACGAAGAGATCCACGCACTCGTCAGGACGTACGAGGAGCGCGGCAGGGCCGCCGAGGCGGCCGGCGACACCGAGAACCGCGAGAACGTCGCCGTCCACCTGGCCAGCTTCCCCTTCCGGCTCTGAGAGGGCGCCCCGTGACCGCCGCGATATCCCCGCACCCCGTCACCGAGCGCCCCGCCCACCGCGACGGCAACGTCCTGCGCTGGCTGAGCGCCTACACCGCCTCGATGGTCGGCGACAGCATCTACTTCCTCGCGCTGTCCTGGGCCGCCACCCGCAGCGGAAGCCCCGCGCAGGCGGGCCTCGTGCTCGCCGTCGGCGCCGTCCCGCGCGCCGCGCTCATGCTGGGCGGGGGAGTCGTCGCCGACCGCTTCGGACCGCGCCGCGTCGTCATCGGCAGCGACGCGGTGCGGTGCGCGGTGATCCTCGCGGTGACCGTGCTGCTCCTGGTGTCCACGCCCGGGATCTGGCCGCTCGCGGCCCTCGCCCTCGTCTTCGGCGCGGTCGACGCCCTCTTCCTGCCGAGCGTCGGCGCGCTGCCCCCGCGCATCACCGCCCCGGGCCAGCTGGGCCGCGTGCAGGGCATGCGGGGGCTCGCACAGCGCGTCGCCACCGTGACCGGGGCGCCGCTGGGCGGGCTCGCGGTGGCGGCGGGCGGGCCGGTGGCGGGGTTCGGCGCGGCGGGGGCGCTGTTCGCCGTGTCGCTCGTGCTGCTCCTCGCCGTACGCGTCCGGGACCTCGCGCCCGACGAGGCGGCGGGGCGGACGGAACCGGCCCGGCGGCAGCTCGTCGACGGCCTGCGCTACATCCGCGGGCACCGCGTCCTCGCCCCGCTGGTCGTCACGGCCGGGGTCGTGGAACTGGGCTTCGCCGGACCCGCCAACATCGGGCTCGTGCTGCTCGCCGAGGAGCGCGGCTGGGGCGCGACCGGCCAGGGCTGGATGCTCGCCGGCTTCGGCGTCGGCGCCGGGTGCGCCGCCCTCCTCATCGCCGTCCGCGGCCGCGTCCCGCGCGCCGGGCTCGTCCTGTCCTGGGCGGTGATCGGCGGCTCGGTCGCCCTGGGCGCGATCGCCTTCGTGCCCTCCGTGGTGACCGCGACGGCGGCCGGGCTCTGCGTGGGCCTGCTCACCGGCCTCGGCGGCGCCGTCATCGGCACCCTGGCCCAGACGGTGACGGACCCCGCCTACCTCGGCCGCGTCACGTCCGTGTTCACGTTCTTCACCATGGGCGTCGCCCCGCTGAGCTACCCCGTCGCGGGCGCGGCGATCGGCGCCTGGGGCGCCGGGCCCGTGTTCGCCGCGAGCGCGGCGCTCAGCGCGGCCGGAGGCGTCGTCGGCCTCTGCGCCCGCCCCCTGCGCCGCGCCGAACTCCCGCGCTGAACACCACCGTTCAGCAGACCAGCGCAGTTCAGCCGAACAGCACGGTTCACCCGAGCAGCACCGCTCAAAGGCCCAGCTGCTTCGATTCGTGCAGCGTGGCGATCGCCTCCTTGTCACCGTCGAGACCGACGTCGGCGACCTCCTGCCTGCCGAACGCGAACAGCAGCAGCTCGGCCGGCTCACCGGTCACCGTCACCACCGGAGTGCCCCGGTGCGCCACCGCCGTCCGGCCGTCCGGGCGGCGCAGCACCAGGCCCACCGGTGACTTGCGGCCCACCAGGCGGGCCGTGCGTTCAAGACGGGACCACAGGGCGTCCGAGAAGACCGGGTCGAGCTCGCGCGGCGTCCAGTCGGGCTGCGCGCGGCGCACGTCCTCGGTGTGGATGTAGAACTCGACGGCGTTCGACGCCTCGTCCACCTGCTTCAGGGCGAAGGGCGAGAAACGCGGCGGCCCCGTCCGGATGAGCTGGATCAGCTCCTCGTACGGCTTCGCGGCGAACTCGGCCTGCACCCGCTCCAGGCGCCCTGCCAGCTGCTTGATCAGCAGCCCGCCCGCCGCGTCCGCGCGGCGCTCGCGCACCACCACGTGGGCCGCGAGGTCACGGGTCTTCCAGCCCTCGCACAGAGTGGCCGCCTCGGGCCCCTCCGCCTCCAACAGGTCGGCGAGAAGAAGTCGTTCACGCTTCGCATGGGTCGACATACCAGCCAGCCTACGACCGTGCCACCGGTCCGCACAGTGGACGCCCGCAGGAAGCACCTCCCGAGAGCGGCACAATGGGCCCATGACCAGCGTGCCCCCGCCCAGCAGCAGCCTCGACCCGGAGATCGCCGCGCGCCTCAGGCGCAGCGCCGACGGGCTCGTCCCCGCCATCGCCCAGCAGTACGACACCGGTGAGGTGCTGATGCTCGGCTGGATGGACGACGAGGCGCTGCACCGCACCCTCACCACCGGGCGCTGCACCTACTGGTCGCGCAGCCGCCAGGAGTACTGGGTCAAGGGCGACACGTCCGGCCACTTCCAGTACGTCAAGGAGGTGGCGCTCGACTGCGACGCGGACACCGTCCTCGTCCAGGTCGACCAGGTCGGCGCGGCCTGCCACACCGGCACCCGCACCTGCTTCGACACCGACGTGCTGCCCGTGCTTCCCGTGCCCGGCGCGCCCGCGCCCGGTCAGTAGGGTCCTGCCATGGACCTCGAGACCTTCCGCAAGCTCGCGACCGACCGCCGTGTCATCCCCGTCAGCCGCAAGCTCCTCGCGGACGGCGACACCCCCGTCGGGCTCTACCGCAAGCTCGCCGCCGAACGCCCCGGCACGTTCCTCCTCGAATCCGCGGAGAACGGCCGGTCGTGGTCCCGGTACTCCTTCGTCGGCGTCCGCAGCGCCGCCGCCCTCACCGTCCGCGACGGCGAGGCCCACTGGCTCGGCACCCCGCCCGTCGGCGTGCCCACCTCCGGCGACCCGCTCGCCGCGCTGCGCGCCACCATCGGCATACTGCACACCCCGCGCGACGTGGTCAGCGCCGACGGCCTGCCGCCCTTCACCGGCGGCATGGTCGGCTACCTCGGCTACGACATCGTGCGCCGCCTGGAGAAGATCGGCCCCGGCGACCGGGACGACCTGAACCTGCCCGAACTGACCATGCTCCTCACCAGCGACCTCGCCGTCCTCGACCACTGGGACGGCTCGGTCCTCCTGATCGCCAACGCGATCAACCACAACGACCTGGAGACAGGAGTCGACGAGGCGTACGCCGACGCGGTCGCCCGCCTCGACGCCATGGAGGCCGACCTCTCCCGGCCCGTCTCCCAGCCCCCTGCCGCCCTGCCGCCCTCCGAGCTCCCCGAGTACACCGCCCTGTGGGGCGGCGAGCAGTACCAGGAAGCCGTCGAGGACATCAAGGAACGCATCCGGGCCGGCGAGGCCTTCCAGGTCGTGCCCTCCCAGCGCTTCGAGACCCCGTGCACCGCGACGGCGCTGGACGTCTACCGCGTGCTGCGCGCCACCAACCCGTCGCCGTACATGTACCTCTTCCGCTTCGACGGATTCGACGTGGTCGGCTCCTCGCCCGAGGCCCTCGTCAAGGTCGAGGACGGGCGCGCCATGGTCCACCCCATCGCCGGGACCAGGCACCGCGGCGCCACCCCGCGCGAGGACCAGGCGCTCGCCGACGAACTGCTCGCCGACCCCAAGGAGCGCGCCGAGCACCTGATGCTCGTCGACCTGGGCCGCAACGACCTGGGCCGGGTCTGCGAACCGGGCTCCGTCGAGGTCGTCGACTTCATGTCCATCGAGAAGTACTCCCACGTCATGCACATCGTGTCGACGGTCACCGGACAGGTCGCCCAGGGCCGCACCGCCTTCGACGTCCTCACCGCCTGCTTCCCGGCGGGCACCCTCTCCGGCGCCCCCAAGCCGCGCGCGATGCAGATCATCGACGAGCTCGAACCGTCCAGGCGCGGCCTGTACGGCGGCTGCGTCGGCTACCTCGACTTCGCGGGCGACTCCGACACCGCCATCGCCATCCGCACCGCCCTCCTCCGCGACGGCACGGCATACGTGCAGGCCGGAGCCGGGGTCGTCGCCGACTCGGACCCCGTCGCCGAGGACACCGAGTGCCGGAACAAGGCCGCCGCAGTGCTGCGCGCCATCCACACGGCGAACCGGCTGCACGACCGTTCGGGCCGTGAGGGATAGTGGACGGGTGACTTCTGCCGTACCTCCGCCCCGTACCGAGGCCGTGTCCGAGAGCCGCGCCCAGCGCAGCAGCCGGCGCAGCATCGCCGCCGCGCTGCTGCTCGGCGCCGTCGGCGCGGCCCTCGCCCTGCTCGCCTCCCGCCAGGACTGGGCCCACGGCACCGCGTCGGTGGCCGGCGGCGAGCTGCCGCTGACCGCCAAGGGCAGCGACGTCACCGGCGTGCCCGCGGCCCTCGCCATAGTGGGCCTCGCCGCGCTCGTCGCGGTCTTCGCGGTCCGCCGCGCCGGACGCTTCCTCGTCTCCCTGCTGCTCACGCTCAGCGGCGGCGGCATCGTCGCCGCCGCCCTGCTCGGCGCCGACGACAAGGACGCGCTCGACGAGAAGGCCGCCACGGCATCCGGCGACGCCGCCGCCACCATCGGCGACCTCAGCCACACCGGCTGGCCGTACGCCGCGGCCGCCGCGGGCGCCCTGATCCTGCTCGCCGGACTCCTCGCCCTCACGTACGGCCGTTCCTGGCCCGCGATGTCCGGGCGCTACGAACGCGACGGCTCGCCGAGCCCCCGCAAGGCGCGCCGCGTCGCGGACCCCGAGCGGCCCGAGGAGCTGTGGAAGGCCCTCGACCGCGGCGAGGACCCCACCCGCGGAACGTGAGCCCCCGCTCTCCCGGAACATGACCCCCCGCGCTCGGGGCATACGCGCGGGTACGGGACAATGTCAGCGAGCGTCCGCCGCGCGGTGGGCTCCGCAGCCACCACCGCGCACACAGCAACAAGGAGCACTTTCATGGCGACAGGCCACGGACACACCCCGGCCGCCTGGACCGGTTCCATCATCGCCTTCGTCGGTTTCTGCGTCGCGGGCGCCTTCATGGTGATGGCCAACGTGCCCGGCTTCTGGGCCGGCATGGCCATCATCGCGATCGGCGGCCTCGTGGGCGGCGTCATGCACCTCATGGGCCTGGGCTCGCAGAAGCGTCCGCACCGCCAGGCCGCGGGCGGCCGCCAGGCCGCGGGCGCCAAGAGCTGACGTCGCTGTACGAGACGTACGAGCTGTACGAGCCTTACGGGAAGAGGCGGTCCGGCAGGTGCCGGGACCGCCTCTTTCGCGTGGCCGGGCACGGGGACTCCGGCCGGGCGGCCGGGCGGCGCACCCGGACACGCGGCAGAATGCACGGGTGACCGCCAGACCCGAGAGCGCCGCGCCCGCCGTCCTGACCCGCCTGCTCGTGCCGGCCGGCGTGCTCGCCTCGGTCGCCGGCGCCTTCGCGTACGTCGGCGCCGTCGACCCGAACGAACCCGGCCACTACCCCGCCTGCCCGCTGCTGCGCCTCACCGGCGTCTACTGCCCCGGCTGCGGCGGCCTGCGCAGCGCCCACGCCTTCATTCACGGCGACCTCACGGCGGCCCTCGGCGCCAACGCGCTCGCCGTCGCCGGATACGTCCTCTTCGCCGTGGTGTGGACCGTGTGGGTGGTCAGGACGGTGCGCGGGCGGCCGGTGCGGATCGAGCCGGGGCCGCTGCAGCTGTGGGGCCTCGGCGCCCTGGTCGCGCTCTTCACCGTCGTACGGAATCTGCCGTTCGGATCCTGGCTGCACCCCTGAAAGTGCAGGCCGGACGGGTGGTGAATGTCCAGGTCGTGGGACGCCTGTCAACCGGATGCGAGGCCTTCGCCCCTCTGCGGATACCATCGCAGTGACCAGCTTGAACGTCAGCTCAACCGTCAGGGAAGGGGGCCGCTCGCGTGAGTGTGCTCGACGAGATCATCGACGGAGTCCGTGCCGACCTCGCGGAGCGGCAGGCACGCGTCAGCCTCGACGAGCTCAAGGAGCGTGCGGCCAAGGCTCCCGCGGCCAAGGACGGCGCAGCGGCCCTGCGCGGCGACGGCGTCAAGGTCATCTGCGAGGTGAAGCGCTCCAGCCCCTCCAAGGGCGCGCTCGCCGCGATCGCCGACCCGGCGGGTCTCGCCGCCGACTACGAGGCGGGCGGCGCGGCCGTCATCTCCGTGCTCACCGAGGAGCGCCGCTTCGGCGGCTCGCTCGCCGACCTGGAGGCCGTCCGCGCCAAGGTCGACATCCCGGTGCTCCGCAAGGACTTCATCGTCACCTCGTACCAGCTGTGGGAGGCCCGGGCGTACGGCGCCGACCTCGCGCTCCTGATCGTGGCCGCCCTGGAGCAGCCCGCCCTGGAGTCCCTGATCGAGCGTGCCGAATCGATCGGCCTCACACCGATCGTCGAGGTGCACGACGAGGACGAGGCGGAGCGTGCCGTGGACGCGGGCGCGCGGGTCATCGGCGTCAACAACCGCGACCTCAAGACCCTGAAGGTCGACCGCTCCACCTTCGAGCGGGTCGCCCCCGAGCTGCCGGACAGCGTCGTCAAGATCGCCGAGTCCGGTGTGCGCGGACCGCACGACCTGATCGCCTTCGCCAACGCGGGCGCCGACGCGGTGCTGGTGGGCGAGTCCCTGGTGACCGGCCGCGACCCGAAGGGCGCGGTCTCCGACCTGGTCGCCGCGGGCACGCACCCGGCCCTCCGGCACGGGCGGAGCTGACTCCTCCCCATGCCGATCTCCGCCCGCCTCGCACCCGGCTGCCGCCCCCGCGGCTGCCGGGCGCCCGCGCGGCGTGTGCGGGGGCGGCGTGTGCGGTACCACATCGGCTCGGAGCCGGGTCAGATCCCTGGGATGCGATGGCAGGGCGGCGCCTGAGCTGAAAAGCCCTCGCGCCGTCGCCGGCCAGGGTTTCGCCGCGACCGCGGCCCGTCGTGGGCTTGTCGCGCAGTTCCCCGCGCCCCTGAAGGGGCGCGCGCCAGCACCCGTTGTCATCGCCGTTCTTGACAAGGATCCAGCCATGCCCAGCGAATACTTCATTCCTGACCCGGAGGGTCACATCCCCAGCGCCGAAGGGTACTTCGGCGCCTTCGGCGGGAAATTCATCCCGGAGGCCCTCGTCGCCGCCGTGGACGAGGTCGCCGTCGAGTACGACAAGGCGAAGAGCGACCCGGAGTTCGCCCGCGAACTCGACGCGCTGCTCGTCGACTACACGGGACGCCCCAGCAGCCTCACGGAGGTGCCCCGCTTCGCGGAACACGCCGGCGGCGCCCGCGTCTTCCTCAAGCGCGAGGACCTGAACCACACCGGCTCGCACAAGATCAACAACGTGCTCGGGCAGGCCCTGCTCACCAGGCGCATGGGCAAGACCCGCGTCATCGCCGAGACCGGCGCGGGACAGCACGGCGTCGCCACGGCCACCGCCTGCGCGCTCTTCGGCCTCGAATGCACCATCTACATGGGCGAGATCGACACCGAGCGCCAGGCCCTGAACGTGGCCCGCATGCGGATGCTCGGCGCCGAGGTCGTCGCCGTGAAGTCCGGCAGCCGCACCCTGAAGGACGCCATCAACGAGGCGTTCCGCGACTGGGTCGCCAACGTGGACAGGACCCACTACCTCTTCGGGACCGTCGCGGGACCGCACCCCTTCCCCGCCATGGTCCGCGACTTCCACCGCGTCATCGGCGTCGAGGCCCGCCGCCAGATCCTGGAGCGCGCCGGACGCCTGCCCGACGCGGCCGTCGCCTGCGTCGGCGGCGGCTCCAACGCCATCGGCCTCTTCCACGCCTTCATCCCGGACGCGGACGTGCGCCTCATCGGCTGCGAGCCCGCAGGCCACGGCATCGAGACCGGCGAGCACGCGGCCACCCTGACCGCGGGCGAGCCGGGCATCCTGCACGGCTCCCGCTCCTACGTCCTCCAGGACGAGGAGGGCCAGATCACCGAGCCCTACTCGATCTCGGCGGGCCTCGACTACCCCGGCATCGGCCCCGAGCACGCCTATCTCAAGGACAGCGGCCGCGGCGAGTACCGCGCGGTCACCGACGACGCGGCCATGCAGGCCCTGCGCCTGCTCTCCAGGACCGAGGGCATCATCCCCGCCATCGAGAGCGCCCACGCGCTCGCCGGGGCCCTGGAGGTCGGCAAGGAGCTCGGCAAGGACGGGCTGATCGTCGTCAACCTCTCCGGGCGCGGCGACAAGGACATGGACACGGCCGCGCGCTACTTCGGCCTGTACGACACGGACGCCACCGTCGAGGCCGACGAGCCCGGCACCGGCGCGGAGATCGAGGGGGACGCCAAGTGAGCGGCAACGTCAAACTGCTGGACGAGACCCTCGCGGCCGCGAAGGCCGAGGGCCGGTCCGCCCTCATCGCCTACCTGCCCGCGGGCTTCCCCACCGTCGACGGCGGCATCGCGGCCGTCAAGGCCGTCTTCGAGGGCGGCGCGGACGTCGTCGAGGTCGGCCTGCCGCACTCCGACCCGGTGCTCGACGGCCCGGTCATCCAGACCGCCGACGACATCGCGCTGCGCGGCGGCCTCAAGATCCGCGACGTCATGCGCACCGTCCGCGAGGCCCACGAGGCGACCGGCAAGCCGGTGCTCGTCATGACGTACTGGAACCCGATCGACCGCTACGGCGTGGAGCGCTTCACCGCCGAGCTCGCCGAGGCGGGCGGCGCGGGCTGCATCCTGCCCGACCTGCCCGTCCAGGAGTCGGCGCTGTGGCGTGAGCACGCCGCGAAGCACGACCTGGCGACGGTCTTCGTCGTCGCGCCGAGCAGCAAGGACGAGCGGCTCGCCACGATCACCGCGGCGGGCTCCGGCTTCGTCTACGCGGCCTCGCTGATGGGCGTCACCGGCACCCGCGAGTCCGTCGGCGAGCAGGCGCAGGACCTGGTGCGGCGCACCAAGGCCACCACGGACCTGCCGGTCTGCGTCGGCCTCGGCGTCTCCAACGCCCGGCAGGCCGCCGAGGTCGCGGGCTTCGCCGACGGAGTGATCGTCGGCTCCGCCTTCGTGCAGCGGATCCTCGACGCGCCGGACGAGGCCGCGGGCCTGGCCGCCGTGCGCGCCCTCGCCGGTGAGCTCGCCGACGGGGTCCGCGGCAAGGCGTAACTCGTACGGGTGGACCTGGACCGGGGAGGCGCGCTCGCGCCTCCCCGGTTCGTTTGGCGGGGTGTGAGCGAGAAGAACCGTGAGGAAAAGCGATCGGCCCGCGCGCGGATGGCGGCAGAGCGAGAGCGGCAGAAGGCCCGCGACAAGCGGCGCAGGGCGCTGGTCGTGAGCGCCGCGGTGGTCGGTGTCCTCGGCCTCGCCGCCGTGGTGGGACTGCTCGCCGCCAATTCCGGCGACGACAAGAGCGACGCGGCGGGACCGGTGGTCGCGCCCAAGGGGGCGGGCGACAAGGACGGGCCGATGATCCCCGTCGGCAAGGACAGCGCCAAGTCGACCCTCACCATCTGGGAGGACTTCCGCTGCCCGGCCTGCAAGCAGTTCGAGGACGGCTTCCGCTCGACGATCCACGAGCTCGCCGACAAGGGGCAGCTCAAGGTGGAGTATCACCTGGCCACCCTCATCGACGGGAACATGGGCGGCAGCGGCTCCCGCCGCTCGGCCAGCGCCGCGGCCTGCGCCCAGGACGCCGGCAAGTTCACTCCGTACCACGACGTGCTCTTCAAGAACCAGCCCCCGGAGCCCGACGACGCGTTCGGCAAGAACAGCCGACTGATCGAGCTCGCCGGTGAGGTCGACGGACTGGTGACCGACTCCTTCAAGAAGTGCGTCGAGGACGGCACGCACGACAGCTGGGTCGACAAGTCCAACAAGGCCTTCCAGGACGCGAAGCTGCGCGGCACCCCCACCGTGAAGCTCGACGGCAAGGACATCTTCGGTGACCCGCAGAAGCCGCTGACGCCCCAGAAGCTGAAGCAGCTGGTGGAAGCGGCGAACCGCTCGTGACGGTGGGGGCGGCGGCTCTCCTGTTATGCACCCGTAGCCGGACCGGTTGCCGCCCCCGACGCCCGGCACGGTAGCGTCGGTCGTGTCATGGACCTTGCCTTCATTCCCAGTCCGTCGCGCGGTGTGGTCGAACTCGGACCCATCCCGTTGCGCGGCTACGCGTTCTGCATCATCATCGGCGTCTTCGTAGCCGTCTGGCTCGGCAACAAGCGGTGGATCGCTCGCGGGGGCCGGTCAGGCACCGTGGCCGACATCGCCGTGTGGGCCGTGCCGTTCGGCCTCGTCGGCGGGCGTCTCTACCACGTGATCACGGACTACCAGCTGTACTTCAGCGACGGCCGTGACTGGGTGGACGCCTTCAAGATCTGGGAGGGCGGCCTCGGCATCTGGGGCGCGATCGCGCTCGGCGCCGTCGGCGCCTGGATCGGCTGCCGCCGCCGCGGCATCCCGCTGCCCGCCTGGGCCGACGCGCTGGCCCCCGGCATCGCCCTCGCGCAGGCCATCGGCCGCTGGGGCAACTGGTTCAACCAGGAGCTGTACGGCAAGCCCACGGACGTGCCCTGGGCGCTGAAGATCACCTCCGCCGAGGACGGCCGGGTCCCCGGCACGTACCACCCCACTTTCCTGTACGAGTCGCTGTGGTGCATCGGCGTCGCCGTCCTGGTCATCTGGGCGGACCGTCGCTTCAAGCTCGGACACGGCCGGGCGTTCGCACTGTACGTCGCCTCGTACTGCGCCGGGCGCGGCTGGATCGAGTACATGCGGGTCGACGACGCGCACCACGTGCTCGGCCTCCGGCTGAACGTGTGGACCGCCATTGTGGTGTTCCTCCTGGCGGTCGCCTACCTCGTGGTGTCGGCGAAGACCCGCCCCGGACGCGAGGAGATCGTCGAGCCGGGCGCCGAGCCCGCGGTCGACGGCGGTGACTCCGTGAAGCTCACCAAGGGCGAGACGGACGCCGAGGCCGAGAAGGAGTCCGAGAGTAAGCCCGAGGGCGAGAAGGACTCCGCCGACGGAGCGAAGTCCTCGGCCGAGCCGAAGAGCTGAGGCTCGCTCCTCGGACGCGCATGCATGGTGAAGGGCCGTCGGATCGGGTGATCCGGCGGCCCTTCGCGTGGGCGGTCACTTCCTGTGGGCCAGCGCCAGGACGCGCCGCGCGCCCTCCACCACCGCCTTGTCCACGAAGCGGCCGTCCGGCAGTGCCAGGGCGCCCTCGTCCGTCGCGGCCGCCTTGGTGATCTCCTCGGCCCGCTCGATCTCTTCCTGGGTGGGGAGATAGGCCTGCTCGATGACCGGGAGCTGGCGGGGGTGGATCGCCGCGCGGCCGAGGAAGCCGAGGGCGCGGCCCCGGGCGCAGGACGCGGCGAGGCCTTCCAGGTCGCGGATGTCCGGGTGGACCGACTGGGCGGGCGGGGCCAGGCCCGCCGCCCGCGCGGCCACCACCACCCGGGAGCGCGCCCAGTCGAGGCCCGACTCCTCGCGCATCCCCAGGTCCGCGCGGAGGTCGGCCTCGCCGAGGGAGATGCCGCGCAGGGCCGGGTGCGCGGTGGCGATGGCGTAGGCGTGCTCCAGGCCGAGCGCCGACTCGACGAGCGCGTGGAGGGCGAGCGCCCCGCCGTCGGCGGGCACCGCGCGCTCGGCGACGCGGATGACCTCGGCGCGCGTGGTGACCTTGGGCAGGCGCAGGCCCGCGAGGCCGGGGAGCGGGGCGAGGGCGCGGAGGTCGACCTCGGCGAGCGGGCCGTCCAGGGCGTTCACGCGGACGTGGACGGGGACAGGGGACGGGTGAGGGTCGGAGAGCAGTTCGGCCGTCGCCGCTCTCGCGTACTCCTTGCGGTCGGGGGCGACCGCGTCCTCCAGGTCGACGATCACCGCGTCGGCGCCCGTGTGGAGGGCCTTGGCGACCACCTCGGGCCGGTCCCCGGGAACGTACAGCCAGGTCAGCGGGGTGTGGCCGGTCACAGCGCGCCCTCCTTGCGCAGGGTGGTGATCTCGCGTTCGGTCAGGCCGAGTTCGGTGAGGACGGCGTCCGTGTCGGCGCCGTGCGGGCGGCCCGCCCAGTGGATCGCACCGGGGGTCGCGGAGAGCCGGAAGAGGATGTTCTGCATGCGCAGCGGGCCGAGTTCCGGGTCGTCGACCGTGGTGAGCGTGGAGAGGGCCGCGTACTGGGGGTCGGTCATGACGTCGCGTACGTCCTGGATGGGGGCGACCGCGGCCTCCGCCTTCTCGAACGCCTCGATCACCTCGGCGCGGGTGTGCCGGGCGATCCAGCCGCCGACCGCCTCGTCGAGGACGTCGGCGTGGCGCGCCCGGTCCGCGCCGGTGGCGAACCACGGCTCCGCGATCAGGTCGGCGCGGCCGACCAGGCGCATCAGGCGCTCCGCGATCGACTGGGCGGAGGTGGAGACGGCGACCCAACCGCCGTCCGCCGTACGGTAGGTGTTGCGCGGCGCGTTGTTCGTGGAGCGGTTGCCGGTGCGGGGCTGTACGTGGCCCAGCTGGTCGTACCAGAGCGGCTGGGGGCCGAGGACCGTGAGGATCGGTTCGATGATCGCCATGTCGACGACCTGGCCCTCGCCCGTGCGGTCGCGGGCCGCGAGGGCCGTCATCACCGCGTACGCTGTCGCCAGGCCCGCGATGGAGTCGGCGAGGCCGAACGGCGGCAGGGTCGGCGGGCCCTCCGGCTCCCCGGTGATGGCGGCGAAGCCGCTCATCGCCTCGGCGAGCGTGCCGAAGCCGGGGCGGCGGGAGTACGGCCCGAACTGGCCGAAGCCGGTGACGCGGGTCAGGACCAGGCGGGGGTTGGCGGCGTGCAGCTCGGGCCAGCCCAGGTCCCACTTCTCCAGGGTGCCGGGGCGGAAGTTCTCGACGATGACGTCGGCGGTGGCGGCCAGGCGCAGCAGGGTCTCGCGGCCGCCGGGCGTCGACAGGTCGAGGGTCATCGTGCGCTTGTTGCGGCCGAGCAGCTTCCACCACAGGCCGACCCCGTCCTTCGACGGGCCGTGGCCGCGGGACGGGTCGGGGCGCGAGGGGTGCTCGACCTTGATGACCTCGGCGCCGAAGTCGCCGAGCATCGTGGCGGCGAGGGGGCCCGCGAAGAGGGTGGCGAGGTCGAGGACGCGGAGGCCGGTGAGGGGGGCGGTCATGACGCGGCGCCCAGTTGCTCGACGAGGCTGTCGATCTCTTTGCGGTACGGCATGGAGGACGACGCCCCCGGGCGCTGCACGGCGAGCGCCGCCGCCGCCGCCGCCCAACGGAGTGCGTCGGGCGGTGAGTTGCCCTCGGCGAGTGCCACGGCGAGGGTGCCCGCGAAGGTGTCGCCCGCGCCGGTGGTGTCGACCGCGGTGACCTGTTGGGCGGGGACCGTGACCGGTTCGGTGCCGCGCGCCGCGTACAGGCTGCCGCGCGAGCCGAGGGTGATGACGACCTCGGGCACCTGGGAGAGCAGGACCGCGGCGGCGGCCCGTGGGTCGTCGGCGATGCCGGTGAGGGCGGCGGCCTCGTGTTCGTTGGGCAGCAACAGGTCGGTGGCGGCGAGGAGTTCGGGTGGCAGGGGCTGGGCCGGGGCGGGGGTGAGGACGGTGCGGACGCCGTGGCGCCGGGCGGCCTGCGCGGCGGCGACGACCCCTGCCAGGGGTACCTCCAACTGGAGGAGCAGGGCGTCGGCGGAGGCGATCAGGCCCTCGTCGCCGGGGCCGAGGGCGGTGACGGTGCCGTTGGCGCCGGGGATCACGACGATCGCGTTGCCGCCCTCGTCGTCGACGACGATGTGCGCGGTGCCGGTGGGCGTCTCGACGGTGCGCAGGAGGTCCGTGTCGACGTCGGAGTGCTCAAGGCAGGAGCGGATCGTGCTGCCGTGGGCGTCGGTGCCGACCGCGCCGATCAGGGTGACGGTGGCGCCCGCGCGGGCCGCCGCGACGGCCTGGTTGGCGCCCTTGCCGCCGGGCGCGGTGCGGAACTCGCGGCCGGTCACGGTCTCGCCGCGGCGCGGCGCCTCGGCGACGTACGCGACGAGGTCCATGTTGGCGCTGCCGAGGACGGCGATGTGGGGCGTGGGACTCATGGGCGGGGTGCCTCCCGGGCGGTGAGTGCGGTGGTGAGGTCTGCGAGGGTGTCGAAGCCGATGCCGTCGAAGTCGCCCACGGAGGTGGCGAGCCGGTTCTTGAGGGGCGCCGTCCAGCGGTCGGGGAGCGCGTCGGGGCGGCCGGCGAGCAGGCCCGCGACCGATCCGGCGGTGGCGCCGTTGGAGTCGGTGTCCCAGCCGCCGGAGACGGCACGGGTGATGGAGCCGGTGAAGTCGCCGTCGGCGTGGGTGAGGGCGGCGGCGAGGAGAGCGGCGTTGGGGACGACGTGGACCCAGTGGTGGGTGGCGTGGCGCGCGTGGAGGTGATTGACGACGTCGTCGAAGTCCCGTGTGTCGTATGCCAGTTGAATGGCTTCTCGCACGGCTTCGGCCAGGCGCGAATCGGCCGGTACGACGGACAGGCCGGCCCGCAGACAGGTGTGGACGTCGGCGGTGCCGCCCGCCGCCGCGGCGATGGTGGCCGCCGCGAACTCGGCGCCGTGCACGCCGTTCGCCGTGTGGGTCAGGACCGCGTCCCTGCGGGCCTGTTCGGCGGCCGCCTCGGGGGCCCCGGGGTTGGTCCAGCCGTGCATGTCGGCGCGGATCAGGGCGCCGATCCACTCGCGGAACGGGTTGCGGTGGGTGGCGGTGTGCGGGGGTTCGATGCCCTGGAGGAGGTTGCGGTAGGCGACGCGCTCGGCGGTGAAGGTGCGGCCCGCGGGGAGCTCGTCGAGCCAGAGCCGTGCCACGTCCTCGGTGGTGAAGTCCCTTCCGTGGCGCTGGAGGAGGAGCAGGTTCAGGAGGGGGTAGTTGAGGTCGTCGTCCTCGGGCATGCCGTCGATGTTCTCGGCGAGGGAGGTCGGCGCGGAACGCCTGTTCCAGGGGTACGCCGCCCTGAGCCCGGGCGGGACGCCCCGCTCGGTGAACCAGGTGTGCAGGGGCCAGTTGCCCGCTGCCCTGGCAAGGCTGCGGATGCCGTCCAGGGGGAGCTTCTCCACCGGTTTGCCGAGGAGGCAGCCCGCGGCTCTGCCGAGCCAGGCGGCGTGGAGACGGGACCGCAGGCCGACCGGGGCGGGAGGGGCGGTGACAGGTGCTCGGCGTGGCGCGTCTGCCCGCGGCGGGGGCAACTGGGCCAGCTCGTCGAGGAGTTGGTCCGCCAGGGCGCGGAGGTGCGGTGGGGCAGGGGAGGGGGACGCGCCCGCGTGGGAGGGGGGCAGGTGGCCGCCTGCCGCGAGCCAGCGGGCGCGTACCGCCGTGACGTCGTGGCCCTCCTGTTCGGCCTGGCGGAGTTCGTGGCCGATCAGGTCCTCCGGCTGGACCCACGTCAGGCGGATCACCGGTCGGCCGTCAGGGTCGCGAACGCGGACTCGTGGGCGCGGCGACGGCGTACGTCCCGGGCGAAGATCTCCTCGGCCACCGCCGTCAGCGCGGCCGCCGGGGCGTGCAGATCGAGGCGGCTGGCCTCGGCGACCCGCTTGGCCCAGTCGGCGGGGACCGCCTCCGCGCCGCGCAGCGCGCCGACGATCGCGCCGCTCATCGTCGCGATGGAGTCGCAGTCGCGGCCGTAGTTGACCGACCCGAGCACCGTGCGGCGGTAGTCGGCCTCGCCGACCAGGAGCATGCCGAGGGCCACGGGGAGCTCTTCGACGGCGTGCAGGCGGGAGGGGCGGCGGGCGCCCAGGGACGGGGCGCGGTAGTCGGGGCCGACCGTGTCGAAGGGGGCGACGGCGGCCCGGATCGGGGCAAGCGCCGATTCGAAGTCCCGGTGCCGCGCGGCGACTTCGGCGACCGCCTCGATCGCCGCGCGCGTCCCGTCCTTGGCCAGGGACAGGCAGGTCCCGACCACGGAGTCCGCCGTGGCGCCGGGCGCGCAGGCCGCCGCCACGGCCGCCGCGAAGACGCCCGCGGCCTCCCTGCCGTACGAGGACTGGTGGGCGCCCGCGATGTCGAGGGCCTCGGCGTACGCGGCCTGCGGGTTCGCGGCGTTGACCAGGCCGACCGGCGCCATGTACATCGCCGCGCCGCAGTTGACGATGTTCCCGGTGCCGGCCTCGCGCGGGTCGACGTGGCCGTAGTGGAGACGGGCGACGAGCCACTTCTCGGCGAGGAAGATCCGGTGCAGGGGGAGCGCCTCGGCCTCCAGCTCGGGGATCCAGCGCGGGGTCGTCATCAGGTCGGGGACGAGGTGGTCGGCCACGGCGTACGCGTCGAGGTGGTCGCGGACCGCCGCGTACACGCGGACCAGCGCGTGGGTCATGAGGGTGTCGTCGGTGACGTGTCCGTCGCCCTTGTGGTACGGCGCGATGGGGCGGGCCGTACGCCAGTCGTCGCCGTTCCAGGGGCCGACGATGCCGTGGACGCGGCCCCCGTGCCGCTCGGCGATCTGTTCGGGCGCGTACCCCTCGACGGGTCCGCCGAGCGCGTCGCCGACCGCGGCTCCGACGAGGCTGCCCGCGATGCGGTCGGACAGGGACAGCTCGGTTCGTGGGATCTCAGGACGTGGCGTCATGGTCGTCATGTCGGAATTGTCCACCTGGAGTGGCCAGTTCCGTGTCTGCCAGGTGACCGGCGAGTTCCACCAGGTCGGTGCCCGCGAGACGGGGCAGCGCGCAGCCCGAGAGGGTGCGGCAGGCGTCCCGCCAGGCTCCGGGGATCGCGGCCGCCGTGCCGAGGACGCCGGTCAGCGCCCCGGCGAGCGCGGGCGCCGAGTCCGCGACGCGCGACAGGCACGCGGCGGCGGGCACCGCCTCCCCGATGCGGCCGCGCGCGGCGGTGGCCAGGGCGAGGGCGACCGGCACGGTCTCGGCCGCGGCGATGCCGTAGCTGTAGACGTGGTCGACGATCTGGTGCTCCAGGAGCGGTACGAGGGCGAAGGCGCCGTCGTCCGCCTGGGCGCGGGCCGTCTTCACGGCGTGCCGGGCGTTCCTGCCGATCTCCGTGTGCTCGGGGAGCTGGTCGAGCGCGCACTCCACCGCGGCGTCGACGTCGGCCCCCGCGAGCGCGGCGGAGAGCGCGGCGGCCATCGCGCGGGCGCCGTGCGTGCCGTCGCCGTCCTGGGTGTAGCGGGCGTCGAACTCCGCGAGTGCGGCGGCCCGTTCGGGGTCACCGGGGTGGACCAGGGCCAGCACGCAGGCGCGTACGCAGGCCGCGTCGTCGAAGTAGTGCGGGTTGTCGTGGCCGGTGGCGGGCGGGCGCAGGCCCGCGGCGAGGTTGCCGAGGCCCGCGCGGACGGAGATGCGGGCGCGCAGCGGGAGGACGGCGGACTCGACCTCGGGGGCGCGGGCCGCCGCGGCGGCGATCTCGGCGGCGAGGGTGTTCCAGGAGAGGTCGAGGGCCGCGCGCACGCGGCGGTCCGGGCTCAGGGTGGTGCTGAGGGTGCCGTCCGCCGCGCGGAGCAGGGACTCGGCGGTGAAGGCCGCCCATTCGGCGTCGTCCGACGGGCCGAGGCGGAGGGGTTCGGGGGACTGGTTCAGGGCGATGGGGACGGGGAGGGTGGTCGTGGCGTTCTGCTCGGCGAAGGTGTCGAGTTCGCGGGTGAGTCTTCGTGTCCACTCCGGCATGCGGGCGGCGCGGTGTCTGGCGGCGGGCCACCCTGCGGCGTCGCCTGCCGCTAGGCCCAGCAGTAGCGCTTCGGCTGGCGGCGCCTCGCTTCGGTTGACGCCTCCGTTCTCGGCGCCCGGTACCGGGGGCTGTGCCCACCCTCCCCCAAGCTCTCGACTGCGCTCGACCAGGGGGGACCCCCATCGCCGTGCGGAACGCCTGCCCACAGCGGGACCGGACCGGCCCCTCATCACGCCTCACCCTCCGGTGTCAGCAGGGCTGCTACGTCCAGTACGTGGTGGCCCCGTATTGAAGGGAGGCAGGTGCCTCGGGCCGGGCCGATGGCTGCGGACCAGGGTTGGGGGATCGCCGCGGCGCCGCATGTCGCGCCCGCGAGGGCGCCTGCGACCGCCGCCGTCGTGTCGGCGTCACGGCCCATGTTCACCGCCGAGAGCACCGCGCAGCGGAAGTCGCCGCGCGCCGCCGCGTACGCCCCGAACGCGAGGCCCACCGCCTCCGGCGCGAGGTCCGTCCAGGGGTAGCCGCCGATGACCACCGCCGAACGGACCGCCCGCTCGCCGCGGTGCGCGACCGCCACCGCGCGGCGCAGGGAGCGGGCCGTCCAGCTGTCGTCCGGGATGACGGAGAGAGCCGCCGTCACGACGGCGTCCACGCGCGCCCCGGTCATGGCCGCCGCGACGCCCGCCGCCACCGCCCGGCCCCCGTGGATGCCCTCGCCGTCATGGCTGACGGAGCCGTCGATCGCGACGAGGCGGGCCGCCTCCTCGGGGCGGCCCGCCGCGAAGACGCCGAAGGGCGCGGCCCGCATCGCGAGGCCGTCGCTCCACGCGTGCCGGTGCTGGGCGGAGATGGGGGCGGCGAGGCCCCTGCGCAGGTTCTCCAGGGTGCCGCGCTCGCTGAAGCCCGCGCCGCGGAACGGGCCTTCGTCGAGGTCGGCGATCCACTGGTGCCAGGCCGTCTCGACGTGGGCGACCGTCAGCGCGGAGCCGTGCCGGGCGAGCAGCAGCCCGGAGAAGATCGCGTACTCGGTGTCGTCGGTGCCGGCCGGGTGTTCGGCGACGTAACCCGTGATGCGGCCCCAGCGGCGGCGGATCTCGGACGGTTTCATGTTCTCGGCGGGGGCGCCGAGCGCGTCGCCGACCGCGAGGCCGAGCAGGGCGCCCCGCGCCCGCTCGCGGAGGTCGTCGGCGTCACCGGGCGCCGGGACCGAGGGAACGCATGCGGTGGACGCCATGCCGAGCCTCCCTTGTGCGGACCGCCGGCTGCGCGCGGACCGCGGACGGAGCGTGAACCGCTGGATGCGGTTGCTTGGTGCATCTGTGCCACGCGGGGTGCCCACACGCGCATGTACGGGCTCGGATCACTCCTTCGCCGCTCCCCGCAGGAGCCTCCGCCAGGCGCGTTTTCGCAGGTAAGTACGGCCTTCCTTGCTGGCGGGAGATTTTTTTCGCGCGTACTTTCGAGATCGTCCACGCACGAAAGAGGGGGTCCACCATGGCGATCATCGAGACCGAGGCGACGCTGCACGAGGCGCACCGCGACAACCACACCCACCGCGACGTCAACGGTGGCTGGCTGCGCCCGGCGGTCTTCGGGGCGATGGACGGACTCGTCTCCAACCTCGCGCTGATGACCGGTGTCGCGGGCGGCGCGGTGTCGCGGGAGACCATCGTCATCACCGGCCTGGCGGGACTCGCCGCCGGTGCCTTCTCCATGGCGGCCGGCGAGTACACCTCCGTGGCCTCCCAGCGCGAGCTGGTGGAGGCCGAGCTCGACGTGGAGCGGCGCGAGCTGCGCAAGCACCCCAAGGACGAGGAGAAGGAGCTCGCCGAGCTGTACGCGTCGCGCGGCGTCGAGCCCGAGCTGGCCCGCGAGGTCGCCAGGCAGCTGTCCAAGGACCCCGAGCAGGCCCTGGAGATCCACGCCCGCGAGGAGCTCGGCATCGACCCGGGCGACCTGCCCTCGCCGACCGTCGCCGCGGTGTCGTCCTTCGGCTCCTTCGCGCTGGGCGCCCTGCTCCCCGTACTGCCGTATCTGCTCGGCGCCACCGTGCTGTGGCCCGCGCTGCTGCTCGCGCTCATCGGGCTCTTCGCCTGTGGCGCGGTGGTGGCCAAGGTGACCGCGAGGTCCTGGTGGTTCAGCGGTCTGCGGCAGCTGGCGCTCGGTGGAGCGGCGGCCGGTGTGACGTACGCCCTGGGCAGCCTGTTCGGTACCGCCGTAGGATGAGCCGCTGCAGTCCTATGCGGGACCTTGCATAAGTAGCCGTTACTCGGCGGTTTCGACACCGTGACCAGTGGGCATGAGCCGTAAGCGCTGCGGGCAATGAGGCCTGTGTCGCTACGGACCTTCGGTCACGGATCTGTCCGCAATGGTCCCGAGGGTCCCCTCCGAACCGCGCGGGTACCCCTGCGAACCGCTCCTCACCTTCGCGAGCGGTGTCCACATGGTGGAATGAGCTATCCGCTTTTCGAGAAGCGTTCCATCATGTAATCTGCACGAAATTTTGCCAGGGCCAACGTCGTCCCTCGCCACATGTAGTTGCCTCGACGACGACGGGAGTGCCGATGCGTACCCACGCCTGGTCGCCCATGGACGGTCGCCCCGCCCCCCAGGGGCTGTACGACCCCCGCAACGAACACGACGCCTGCGGTGTCGGATTCGTGGCCACCCTGACCGGTGTGGCCAGCCATGAACTGGTCGAACAGGCGCTGACCGTACTGCGCAATCTCGAGCACCGCGGCGCCACCGGCTCCGAGCCGGACTCGGGTGACGGTGCGGGCATCCTGCTCCAGGTCCCGGACGCCTTCCTCCGCGAAGTGGCCGGATTCCAGCTCCCCGCGGCCGGCGCCTACGCCGTCGGCATCGCCTTCCTGCCCGTGGACACCGCAGGCACCACCGACGGAGCCGTCTCGCAGATCGAGACGATCGCGTCCGAAGAAGGGCTCACCGTCCTCGGCTGGCGCGACGTCCCCGTCGCCCCCGAGCTGCTCGGTGCCACCGCCCGCTCGACGATGCCCGTCTTCCGGCAGATCTTCGTCGCCGACGGCGACACCACCGGTCTCGAGCTGGACCGCAAGGCGTTCCTGCTCCGCAAGCGCGCCGAGCGCGAGGCCGGGACGTACTTCCCCTCACTGTCGTCGCGCACCATCGTCTACAAGGGCATGCTGACCACCGGCCAGCTGGAGCCCTTCTTCCCCGACCTGTCCGACCGCCGCTTCGCCACGGCCGTCGCGCTCGTCCACTCCCGCTTCTCGACGAACACGTTCCCGAGCTGGCCGCTCGCACACCCGTACCGCTTCGTCGCGCACAACGGCGAGATCAACACGGTCAAGGGCAACCGCAACTGGATGCGCGCCCGCGAGTCGCAGCTCGCCTCCGACCTCTTCGGGAGCCAGGAGAAGCTGGACCGGATCTTCCCCGTCTGTACGCCGGACGCCTCCGACTCCGCGTCCTTCGACGAGGTCCTCGAACTCCTGCACCTCGGCGGCCGCTCCCTGCCGCACTCCGTGCTGATGATGATCCCGGAGGCCTGGGAGAACCACGCCTCCATGGACCCGGCACGCCGCGCCTTCTACCAGTACCACTCCACGATGATGGAGCCCTGGGACGGCCCGGCCTGCGTCACCTTCACCGACGGCACCCAGGTCGGCGCGGTCCTCGACCGCAACGGCCTGCGCCCCGGCCGCTACTGGGTCACCGACGACGGCCTCGTCGTCCTCGGCTCCGAGGTCGGCGTCCTCGACATCGACCCCGCGAAGGTCGTCCGCAAGGGCCGCCTCCAGCCCGGCCGGATGTTCCTCGTCGACACCGCCGAGCACCGCATCGTCGAGGACGACGAGATCAAGGCCGCCCTCGCCGCCGAGAAGCCGTACCAGGAGTGGCTGGAGGCCGGCGAGATCGAGCTGTCCGACCTGCCCGAGCGCGAGCACATCGTGCACACGCACGCCTCCGTCACGCGCCGCCAGCAGACCTTCGGCTACACCGAGGAAGAGCTGCGCATCATCCTCGCGCCGATGGCCAAGACCGGCGGCGAGCCGCTCGGCTCCATGGGCACGGACACCCCCATCGCGGCCCTCTCCGAGCGCCCGCGCCTCATCTTCGACTACTTCACGCAGCTGTTCGCGCAGGTCACCAACCCGCCGCTGGACGCCATCCGCGAAGAGCTCGTCACCTCGCTGCACAGCTCGCTGGGCCCGCAGGGCAACCTGCTCGAGCCGACCGCCGCGTCCTGCCGCAGCGTCACCCTGCCCTTCCCGGTGATCGACAACGACGAGCTGGCCAAGCTCATCCACATCAACGCCGACGGCGACATGCCCGGCATGAAGGCCGCCACGCTCTCCGGCCTCTACCGCGTCAGCGGCGGCGGCACCGCGCTCGCCGCCCGTATCGACGAGATCTGCGCCGAGGCCGACGCCGCCATCGAGGCCGGCGCCCGCCTGATCGTGCTCTCCGACCGGCACTCCGACGCCGAGCACGCGCCGATCCCCTCACTGCTGCTCACCTCGGCCGTCCACCACCACCTCATCCGCACCAAGCAGCGCACCCAGGTGGGCCTGCTGGTCGAGGCGGGCGACGTCCGCGAGGTCCACCACGTGGCCCTTCTCATCGGCTACGGTGCCGCGGCCGTCAACCCGTACCTCGCGATGGAGTCCGTCGAGGACCTCGTCCGCGCCGGAACGTTCCTGCCCGGCATCGAGTCCGAGCAGGCCATCCGCAACCTCATCTACGCCCTCGGCAAGGGCGTCCTGAAGGTCATGTCCAAGATGGGCATCTCCACCGTCGCCTCCTACCGCGGCGCCCAGGTCTTCGAGGCCATCGGTCTCGAACAGTCCTTCGTGGAGCGGTACTTCAGCGGGACGACGACGAAGATCGGCGGCGCCGGCCTCGACGTCATCGCCCAGGAGGTCGCCGCCCGGCACGCCAAGGCCTACCCGGCCTCCGGCATCCCCTCCGCGCACCGCGCGCTCGACATCGGCGGCGAGTACCAGTGGCGCCGCGAGGGCGAGCCGCACCTGTTCGACCCGGACACGGTGTTCCGCCTCCAGCACTCCACGCGCAGCCGCCGCTACGACATCTTCAAGCAGTACACGGGCCGCGTGAACGAGCAGTCCGAGCGCCTGATGACGCTGCGCGGACTCTTCGGCTTCAAGAGTGGCCGGCAGCCGATCTCCATCGACGAGGTCGAGCCCGCCTCCGAGATCGTCAAGCGCTTCTCCACCGGCGCCATGTCGTACGGCTCCATCTCCAAGGAGGCGCACGAGACCCTCGCCATCGCCATGAACCAGCTGGGCGGCAAGTCCAACACCGGTGAGGGCGGCGAGGACCCGGAGCGCCTGTACGACCCGGCGCGCCGCTCCTCCATCAAGCAGGTCGCGTCCGGCCGCTTCGGCGTCACCAGCGAGTACCTGGTCAACGCCGACGACATCCAGATCAAGATGGCGCAGGGTGCCAAGCCCGGCGAGGGCGGCCAGCTGCCGGGCCACAAGGTGTACCCGTGGGTCGCCAAGACGCGGCACTCGACGCCCGGCGTCGGCCTCATCTCGCCGCCGCCGCACCACGACATCTACTCCATCGAGGATCTCGCCCAGCTGATCCACGACCTCAAGAACGCCAACCCGCAGGCCCGCATCCACGTGAAGCTGGTCTCCGAGGTCGGCGTCGGGACCGTGGCCGCCGGTGTGTCGAAGGCCCACGCGGACGTCGTCCTCATCTCCGGCCACGACGGCGGCACCGGCGCCTCCCCGCTGACCTCCCTCAAGCACGCGGGCGGCCCCTGGGAGCTCGGCCTCGCCGAGACCCAGCAGACCCTGCTGCTCAACGGCCTGCGCGACCGCATCGTCGTCCAGACCGACGGTCAGCTGAAGACCGGCCGCGACGTCGTGATCGCCGCGCTGCTCGGCGCCGAGGAGTTCGGTTTCGCGACCGCGCCGCTCGTCGTCTCCGGCTGCGTCATGATGCGCGTCTGCCACCTGGACACCTGCCCGGTCGGCATCGCCACGCAGAACCCGGCGCTGCGCGAGCGCTTCTCCGGCAAGGCCGAGTACATCGTCAACTTCTTCGAGTTCATCGCCGAAGAGGTCCGCGAGCTCCTCGCCGAGCTGGGCTTCCGCTCCATCGAGGAGGCCGTCGGCCACGCCGAGCTCCTCGACACCGAGAAGGCCGTCAGCCACTGGAAGGCGCAGGGCCTCGACCTGGAGCCGCTGTTCCACGTGCCGTCGCTGCCCGCGGGCGCCGTCCGGCACCAGATCACGGTCCAGGACCACGGCCTGGAGAAGGCGCTCGACAACGAGCTGATCAAGCTCGCCTCCGACGCGCTCGCCGCGAACAGCGCCACGGACGCCCACCCGGTCCGCGCGCAGGTCGCCATCCGCAACATCAACCGCACGGTCGGCACCATGCTCGGCCACGAGGTGACGAAGAAGTTCGGCGGCGCGGGCCTGCCCGACGACACCATCGACATCACCTTCACCGGCTCGGCGGGCCAGTCCTTCGGCGCCTTCGTGCCGCGCGGTGTGACGCTGCGCCTGGAGGGCGACGCCAACGACTACGTCGGCAAGGGCCTCTCCGGCGGCCGCATCGTCGTCCGCCCGGACCGCGGCGCCGACCACCTCGCCGAGTACTCGACCATCGCGGGCAACACCATCGCGTACGGCGCGACCGGCGGCGAGCTGTTCCTGCGCGGCCGCACCGGCGAGCGCTTCTGCGTCCGCAACTCCGGCGCGACGGTGGTCTCCGAGGGCGTGGGCGACCACGGCTGCGAGTACATGACCGGCGGCCACGCGGTCGTCCTCGGCGAGACGGGCCGCAACTTCGCGGCCGGCATGTCCGGCGGCATCGCGTACGTCATCGACCTCGACCGCGACAACGTCAACGCCGGGAACCTCGCGGCCGTCGAGCCCCTCGACGACACCGACAAGCAGTGGCTGCACGACGTCGTGCGCCGCCACCAGGAGGAGACGGGCTCGACCGTCGCGGAGAAGCTGCTCGCTAACTGGGCTTCACATGTTGAGCGGTTCAGCAGGATCATTCCAAGGACGTACAAGGCAGTGCTCGCCGCCAAGGACGCCGCCGAGCGAGCGGGTCTCTCCGAGACCGAGATCACCGAGAAGATGATGGAGGCGGCGACCAATGGCTGATCCCAAGGGCTTTCTGAACCATGGCCGCGAGGTCGCGCAGACCCGCCCGGTCGAGGAGCGCGTCCGCGACTGGAACGAGGTCTACGTTCCCGGCTCCCTCCTGCCGATCATCTCCAAGCAGGCGTCGCGCTGCATGGACTGCGGCATCCCGTTCTGCCACAACGGCTGCCCGCTCGGAAACCTGATCCCGGAGTGGAACGACTACGCCTACCGCGAGGACTGGTCGGCCGCGCAGGAGCGGCTGCACGCCACCAACAACTTCCCGGAGTTCACGGGCCGCCTGTGCCCGGCCCCGTGCGAGTCGGCGTGCGTGCTCGGCATCAACCAGCCCGCCGTCACCATCAAGAACGTCGAGGTCTCGATCATCGACCAGGCCTGGGACCGCGGCGACGTCGCGCCCCAGGCGCCGGAGCGCCTCTCCGGCAAGACCGTCGCGGTCATCGGCTCGGGCCCGGCGGGCCTGGCCGCCGCCCAGCAGCTGACCCGGGCAGGACACACGGTCGCCGTGTACGAGCGCGCCGACCGCATCGGCGGCCTGCTCCGCTACGGCATCCCCGAGTTCAAGATGGAGAAGCGGCACATCAACCGCCGCATCGAGCAGATGCGCGCGGAGGGCACCAAGTTCCGCACCGGCGTGGAGATCGGCCGCGACATCGACGCGGCGAAGCTGCGCAGGCGCTACGACGCCGTCGTCATCGCCGCAGGCGCCACCACCGCCCGCGACCTGCCCGTCCCCGGCCGCGAGCTCAAGGGCGTCTACCAGGCGATGGAGTACCTGCCCCTGGCCAACAAGGTCCAGGAGGGCGACTACGTCACCACGCCCGTCTCCGCCGAGGGCAAGCACGTCGTCGTCATCGGCGGCGGCGACACCGGCGCGGACTGCGTGGGCACCGCGCACCGCCAGGGCGCGGCCTCCGTCACCCAGCTGGAGATCATGCCGAGGCCGGGCGAGGACCGCGCCCCGCACCAGCCGTGGCCGACCTTCCCGATGCTGTACAAGGTCACCTCCGCGCACGAGGAGGGCGGCGAGCGGGTCTACTCCGTCTCGACCACGCACTTCGAGGGCGACGAGGACGGCAACGTCCAGTTCCTGCACCTCGTCGAGGTGGAGTTCGTCGACGGCAAGCTGACGCAGAAGCCGGGCACCGAGCGGAAGATCCCCGCCCAGCTCGTCACCCTCGCGATGGGCTTCACCGGCACGGACCGCGAGAACGGCCTCGTGGACCAGTTCGCCCTGGAGCTCGACGAGCGCGGGAACGTCGCGCGCGACGCCGAGTTCCAGACGAACGTCCCGGGCGTCTTCGTCGCCGGTGACGCGGGCCGCGGCCAGTCGCTCATCGTGTGGGCCATCGCCGAGGGCCGCTCGGCCGCCCGCGGTGTGGACCGCTTCCTCACCGGTGCGAGTGATCTTCCCGCCCCGATCCGCCCGACGGACCGCTCCCTGACGGTCTGACCCGTACGGTTTCGGCCGTACGACCCCTCATACGTCCCGTACAACGGCGTACGGAACTGAGCGACGCCCGCCTCGTCCCCGACCGGACCTGGGCGGGCGTCGTTGCGTCCGCACCCGGTTCTGGGACCAGAGCGTTGCATGGGGCGCAATGCTATGAGCGTATGTTGCGTCACCCGCAACCCTCATCACGGTTCGGCCGCTTATCCCAATGGGTCTAGACCGCCTCCGCCCAGTGTGACCACAATCGCTCCCACCAATCGGAATCTGGAGGGGCCGGCATGAATCGACGTGTCATCGCCGCTGGTTGTATCGCCATGAGTCTCGGACTGACCGCCACGGCATGCGGCGGCGATGACGGCGACGAGGGCGGCAACGCCACCGACGGCAAGGGCAAGACCCTCACCGTATGGATCATGGAGGGGACCAACCCCGACCCGCGGCCGTTCTTCAAGGAGGTCGGTGACGCCTTCGAGAAGAAGACCGGCGCCAAGATCAAGGTCGAGTACCAGCAGTGGGCCACCGCGCAGAAGAAGTTCACGACCGCCATCGAGGGCGGCGAGGACCAGGTGCCCGACGTCGCCGAGGTCGGCACCACCTGGGTGCCGCAGTTCGCGAAGACGGACGCGCTCATCGACGTCACCGACGAGGTGAAGAAGTCGGGCCTCGGTGACGACCTCGTCGAGGGCCTCAAGGACGCGGGCACGCTCGACGGCAAGCAGTACGGCATGCCCTGGTACGCGGGCGTCCGCTCGATCGTGTACCGCAAGGACATCTTCGAGAAGCACGGCCTGAAGGCCCCGACCACGTGGCCGGAGCTCAGGGCGACCGCCAAGAAGCTCAAGGAGAAGGAGCCGAAGCTCGTCTCCTTCCCGGTGGCGGGCGGCGCGGAGATGTTCGCGGCCCCCTTCGTCTGGGGCGCGGGCGGTGAACTCGCCACCGAGTCCGGCGACAAGTGGAAGTCCGGCATCAACTCGCCCGAGGCCATCAAGGGCCTCGAGTTCTACACCGGCCTCGCCACCAAGGACAAGGTCTCCCCGGCCAAGGTCAACACCTGGACCGAGAAGGAGGTCGGCGACGCCTGGAACAAGGGCGAGGTCGCCATGGCCATCGGCGGCAACTGGACCCCGAAGGCCATCGTCGACGCGAACCCCGACCTCAAGGGCAAGCTCGCCGCCGTCCCGATCCCCGGCCAGAACGGCGGCATGAGCAAGTCCTTCCTCGGCGGCTCCTACCTCTCCACGTTCAAGACCGACAAGCAGGCCCTCGCCTGGGAGTTCGTGAAGCTGATGACCACCGGCGAGTTCGCCGCCAAGTGGGCCGAGCAGACGAACTACTTCCCCGGCCAGAACTCCGAGCTGAAGAAGATCGAGGCGAAGAAGGACCCGCTCGTCGAGCCGTTCGCCAAGCAGATGCTGGAGGCCGGCGCGACCGTCCCCAAGACCCAGGCGTACGGCGAGATCCAGGCCTCCAAGGTCATCCCCGGCATGGTCCAGTCGATCCTCACCGGCAAGGCGTCCGTCAAGGAAGCGGCGGACAAGGCCGCCAAGGACATGGACGCCATCTTCGCCAAGGACGAGTAGGCAGGGACGCGCAGGCAAGGGTGCGTGAGCAAGTGCGCCCCGGCACAGGCGAGTTCGGCACTGTGAAGGACTTACCGTGAAAGACACGCTCGTCAGCGACGGACCGGAGACCCCGGTCCGCCGCGCCCCCCGGCAGCCGGACGGCGCGGCCGAGGCGGCTCTCCGTCGCAAGAAACTGATCACCCTCACCCGTCCCTGGCTCCTCCTCGCACCCGCCCTCGTGGTCCTCGCGGGCCTGCTGCTCTGGCCGCTGATCCAGGTCGGCAAGCTCTCCCTGCAGGACTACGAGGTCAAGTTCGGCGGCGGCACAGGGACGTTCACCGGCTTCGACCACTACACCGACCTGCTCTCCAGCAGCCTCCTGTGGAAGACGGTCCTGCCCAACACCGTCTTCTTCGCGTTCGCCTGCGTCGGCCTCACCGTCGCGCTCGGCACCCTCGTGGCGCTGCTGCTCAACCGGCTCGGCGCCACCTGGCGGATGATCTGCTCCATCGCGATCCTCGCCGCCTGGGCGATGCCCGCGGTGACGGGGACGTACGTCTGGATCTGGCTCTTCCAGCCGCAGGACGGCATGGTCAGCCAGATCGCGGGCTCGGTCGGCCTGATCGACCCCGAGACCACCAACTGGTTCACCGAGCGCGGCCCGTTCTACGCGATCGCCACGCTCAACGTCATCCACCACGGCTTCCCGTTCGTCGCCATCACCGTCCTCGCGGGACTCCTGACGATCCCCAAGGAGCTCTACGAAGCGGGCGAGCTGGACGGCGCCAACGCCTGGCAGCGGTTCTGGAACATCACCGTGCCGACCATCAAGCCGGTCTTCCTCGTGGTGACCATCCTCTCCACCATCTGGGACTTCAAGGTCTTCACCCAGGTCTATCTGCAACCCGGCGGCGACGGCTCCAACGAGGAGGTCTACAACCTCGGCGTCTTCTCCTACATCCAGGCCTTCGCCAAGAACGACTACGGCACGGGCGCCGCGGCCGCGGTCCTGCTCACCGTGCTGCTCCTCGTCATCACCGTCGTCTACATCCGCACGCTGTTCCGGCAGGGGGACGAGGAACTGTGACCAGCCGCCGCACCACACTCGCCGCACGCATCGGCCTGCCGGCCGCGGTCGTCGGGCTCCTCCTCTTCACGCTCTTCCCGGTCTACTGGATGATCTCCACGGCGCTCGACCCGAAGGCCACCCTGCGCGGCTCGGACGTCCTGCCGAGCGGCGTCAGCCTCGAACACTTCGAGTTCGTCTTCGAGAAGGGC
The DNA here is from genome assembly GCF_055597165.1 of Streptomyces sp. NPDC039480. NCBI lineage: Bacteria > Bacillati > Actinomycetota > Actinomycetes > Kitasatosporales > Streptomycetaceae > Streptomyces > Streptomyces sp. NPDC039480. Next base: position 46,629 of record NZ_JBVITX010000011.1, read on the forward strand.
AACTTCGGTACGTACCTGCTGAACTCGGCGCTCGTCGGCCTCGCCACCATCGTCGCGGCCGGGCTGCTCTCGCTCTTCGCGGCCATCGCGGTGGCACGGTTCAAGTTCCGCTTCCGCACCTCCGTGCTGATCATGATCCTGATCGTGCAGATGGTGCCCCTTGAGGCGCTCGTCATCCCGCTCTTCATCCAGATGCGGGACTACGACATGCTCAACTCCCTGCTCGGCCTGAGCATCGTCTACATCGCGCTCTCGCTGCCCTTCGCCATCTGGACGCTGCGCGGCTTCGTCGCCACCGTCCCCAAGGAGGTCGAGGAGGCCGCCTACATCGACGGGGCGTCCTGGCCGCGGATGTTCTGGTCGGTGCTGCTCCCGCTGGTCGCGCCGGGCCTTGTCGCCACCTCGATCTTCGCCTTCATCACGGCGTGGAACGAGTTCGTCTTCGCGTACACCTTCATGAAGGGCAGCGACAAGTACACGGCGGCCGTGGGCATCTACCAGTTCTTCGGTGAGAACTCCACGGCGTGGGGCCCGGTCATGGCCAGCTCCACGCTGGTCACCGTGCCGGTGATGATCTTCTTCGTGATCGTGCACAGGAAGCTGGGTTCGGGCCTGGCGGCGGGCGCCGTCAAGGGCTGACGACTCACGGCTGACAACAGTGCGGAAGGTGTACGGGGACCCCCCGTACACCTTCTTCTTTTTCTCCGTAGGGCACAAAATCAATCAGGCTGCAAATCTCGGCAGAGGTTATGCAGAGGGCATGAATTCCCTTCGGTCGCAACACTTTTGGCGGGAAATTCCACGCTTGACGGCATCGTGGGGTTTGCTTATGGTCCAGTCGTTCGAGATTCCGTCGATCGATATCCGAAGGTGTTCATGACCCCGCCTCCAGCGTTGCCGAAATCCAGGCAACGGTTGATTCTTGCCGCTCTCATGGTGTGTTCACTGCTGATCTGGCTGGAAAACACAGTTCTCAGCACCACGCTGGAAACCCTCGCGGACCCCGCCCGTGGACTCGGGGCCGATCCCGGCCAGCTGCAATGGGCGACCGGTGCGTACACCCTGGCCTTCGCCACCCTGATGTTCACCGCGGGCGCCCTTGGCGACCGGTTCGGTCACCGGACCGTGTTCTTCAGCGGCCTCGTGATCTTCGCCGGGTCCTCGCTGTGGGCGGCGTACGCGAGCGATGTGGGCCAGTTGATCGCGGCTCGAGCCGCGATGGGTACGGGCAGCGCGCTGATCACGCCCGCCATGATGGCCATCCTCATGTGGACCTTCACCGGCCCGGCCCGGGCTGCCGCGATCGGCATCTTCTCGACGTCGGCCGGTGTGGGAATGGCTGCCGGACCCGTGCTTGCGGGATTCCTGCTCGACCATTTCTGGTGGGGCTCGGTCTTTCTCATCAATGTCCCGGTCGCGGTATTGGCTCTGATCGGGCTCGCCGTACTGGTGCCGAATTTCCGCAGCCCCAGTCCGCGTCCCCTTGACCCCGCCGGAATGCTGCTCTCGATCAGCGGGCTCGTGGCGCTGGCCTACGGGCTGATCCGGGCGGGGCAGGTGGCGGCGTGGGGTCGTACCGACGTCTGGGGCCCCATCGTCGTCGGCGTTGTTCTGCTGGCCGTTTTCGTACTCGTCGAATTGCGCGTCAAGGTGCCCAGCTTCGACCCGCGACTGCTCGCCCACCGCACATTCGGCGGCGGCAATGTGGCCCTCGGACTGCTGCTCTTCGGCGTGGCCGCCATCACCTTCTACAACGCCTTCTATCTGCAGGGCGCGCTGGGCTTTTCGCCGATGAAGGCCGGTCTGGCCAATATTCCGACCGCATTGGGCGCGCTCGCGGCGGCGCCCCTCGCCTCCCGCCTGGTCCGCCGCCTGTCGCTGCGCGTCGTCGCCGTGCCGGCGCTGACCGTGGCCGCGCTCACCATGGGCGGCTACGGCTTCCTCGGGCTCCACACACCGCTCGTCTGGATCGAGATCCTGCTGTTGGTGCAGGGTCTCTCGATCGGCATGGTGATCGGACCGGTCACCGCCGCGCTGCTCAGCGACCTGCCGTTGGAGCGGGCCGGTGCCGGGTCGGCCGTCACCAACACCGTGCGGCAGACCGGCAGCGTGATCGGAATCGCGGTGGGCGGCACGATCATGTCGATCGTCTACCGGCGTGCGATCGAACCTTCGCTGGCGGACGCACCCGGTCCGGTGCGGGAGCAGGCGCGGGTCTCCGCCGAGCAGGCCCGCCACGTCGCCACCGCTGCCGACCGGCCCTCACTCGCCCAGGCCGCCGATGACGCGTTCATCCACGCCATGCACGTCGGCGCGGGCTGGATCGCGGCCATCGCACTCCTCGGAGCGGCCGTACTGCTGATCGCCTTGCCCGCCGCCGGCAAGAAGAAGGGCCCCGTGCCGGAACCGGACCGCGAAGAGGCCCGCAGCTCCGTCTGTATTGACTAAAAGTCAATTCGGCGCCACTCTCGGGACCCGGATCCAGCTGAGAGCCGTCCCCCGGGAGGCGACGTGGGCACCGAAGCACGGCAGCAGCGCGAACGGCTCGCAACCGAGCTGCGCGACGAACCACCGCGATCCTTCGACCGTTTGACGCCGGAACAGCTGGCGGAGCTCGCCGACGCGCTGGCACGGCAGCGCGAGAGCCGGGCCGCGGGACTGACCGAGGCCGCCGAGGAGGCACTGAAACTCGTGCCCGCCCTGGCCCGCGGCCCCGTCCGCCGGATTCTCTTCCGCTAGCCGAGGAGTGAGGAGCGAGGAGTCAGCATGGACAAGCTGCGCGGCAGAGCAGAGACCCGCAAGATCGCCCACCTGCTCGACGTCGAACCCGACACGCTCACCTTCCTCCAGGACCTGCCCGTGGAGGACGTACGCCGCTTCCGCACCCAGACCGTCGCGGCCCTCTTCGACCGGGCGCCCGACATGCTCGACCGGATCGCCGCCGCGACCCGACTGGTGCCCGCCGGAGTCGCCGCCGCCATCTCCCAGAAGGCGCTCGGCCCACGCCTGGCCGCCGCCGTCGCCGGACGGCTCGAACCCGCGCGCGCCGCCGACATCATCGAGAAACTGCCGGTCTCCTTCACCGCCGGGTCCTGCGCACACCTCGACCCGCGCCGGATCGAGGGCATCGTCGGCCGGCTCGACGAAGACCTCGTCGTACGTATCGCCGTCGCACTCGCCGAGCGCGGCGACCACCTCACGATGGGCCGCTTCGTCGGTCACCTGTCCGACTCCGCGCTGCGCCGCATCCTGCCGCAGGTCGACGACGCCGCCGTGCTCAGGACGGGCTTCGTGATCGACGTGCCCGAACGGCTCGGCCACATCATCGACCTGATGGGCGCGGACCGGCTCGCGTCGGTCATCGGCTCGGCCTCCGCCGACGGCCTGTGGCCCGAGGCGCTGGCCGTCGCCGGCATGGTGACCGGCGAACAGCGGGGCCGCATCGCCTTGCTCGCCGCCGGACAGCCGCAGGACCGCCTCGACACACTCGTCGCGACGGTCGCGGAGCAGGACCTGTGGGAGTCCCTGCTGCCGCTGGTCGCGCTGCTGAGCGAGGCGGAGCGCCGCACGGTGGCCGAACTGCCGTCCCTGCGCGGCGCGGACGTGCTCGCCGCGGTGGTGCGCGCGGTCGTCGCCACCGGCCTGTGGGCGGAGTTCCTGCCGCTCGTGGACGCGCTCCCCGCCGACTCCCGCAAGACCGTCGCCGACACCGCGGGAGCCCTGCCCGAACCCGATCTGGACGCGCTCGCCAGGGAGGTCGACAAGCAGGACCTGTGGGAACTCGTCATGCCGCTCGTCGAGCTGATGGACGACGAGGCGAAGACGCGGATCTTCGCGCTCCCGGCGTTCCAGGAGCAGACCGGACGCCGGCCCTGACGGGTACGCCACACGGCGGACGCGGCACCGGTGTGGCGGCCCCGCGCGGGTGACACCCCGCATAAACGGGCCGCGGACCGGGGAAGGCGGAGCCGGACCCGTCGACTCCCGCACGGGTCCGGCCACCCCTCCCAGCCGCCGGGCCCCCGCCCGGCGCCCGTACGGAAAAAGGTCACATGCGCCCTCGCCACACCGTCGCCGCCCTCCTCGGCGCGCTCGCCCTCACCGTCGCCCTGCCGACCTCCGCGAGCGCCACCGGCGGCGCCTTCCACTACAAGTTCCTCGACGACGGCAAGACCCGGTACGCCACCCTCCACCACCCGGCGAGCCCCGCCTGCATCACCCTCCCCGAGGTCGCGGACGAGGACATGTCCAAGCCCGCGTTCGCCCCGTACAACGACACCGAAGCCACGGCGATCGTGTTCGAGGACGCCGACTGCGGCGGCGACCACTGGACCCTGAAGCCGCACGGCAAGCCCGCCAAGGACCGCCTCAAGCTCCGCTCGGTCTACTTCTACGACCGCGTCTGACCCACAGGGCGCTCATCCCGTCGTCGAACCGCCGTCCACGGTGAACTCCGCTCCCGTGACGTACGACGCCGCGTCCGACGCCAGGAACAGCACCAGTTCGCCGACCTCCTCCGGGCGGCCCATCCTGCCCAGCGGCAGATGCGACCAGTCCCGCCCGGCGGAGGCCGCGGAGATCATCGGGGTGTCGACCGCCCCCGGGTGCACGGAGTTCACCCGCACCCGGTACTTCGCCAGATCCAGCGCCGCCGAGCGGGTCAGCCCCCGCAGGCCGAACTTCGTCGAGCCGTACGCCGCGTGGCCCGGGATGCCGACCAGGCCCGCCGTCGACGACACGTTCACCACCGAGCCGCCGCCCGCCTCCTTCAGCGCGGGCAGCACCGCCTGGATGCCCAGGAAGGGCCCCAGGAGATTCACCCGGACCAGGGCCTCGAAGTTCTCGTACGTCTCGTCCTCCACGGACGCCGTCCGCCACAGCGCGGCGTTGTTCACCAGGACGTCGAGCCGCCCGAAGGCACCGAGAGCCGCCGCCACGGCCGACGCCCAGCTCTCCGCGCCGGTGACGTCGTGGCGTACGAACAGCCCCTGGTCCCCCAGCGCACGGGCCACCTCGCGGCCCTCCGCCTCCCGTACGTCCGTGACCACGACCCGCGCACCGGCCGCCGCGAAGAGCCGTGCCTCCGCCGCGCCCTGACCGCGCCCCGCCCCGGTGATGAGGACGACCTTGCCGTCCAGGCCGTGGTGCATGCCATCCTCCGTACGTCCGTACGTGCCGAATCGGCATGTGTCTAGCAGTCATGTGTGCAAGTCGGAAGGGCGGGGCGGGACATGGGATCCGCGATCAGTCTGCGCAAGGTGGAGGACTCGGCTCCGGCGCTGGTCAGCCTCTACAAGAGCGCCGGGGTCTCCCTGCGCAAACACGGCCTGGACGGGGCACGGGCCGCCGTCTACCTGGTCGTGGACTACTCCGGTTCCATGCGGCCCTACTACAAGGACGGCAGCGTGCAGGCGCTCGCCGACCGCGTCCTCGGCCTCTCCGCGCACCTGGACGACGACGGGGTCGTGCCCACCGTCTTCTTCTCGACCGACGTCGACGCGGTGACGGACATCGCGCTGGACAACCACAGCGGGCGCGTCGACGAGATCGTCGCCGGGCTCGGGCACATGGGCAAGACGAGCTACCACCTGGCGATGGACGCCGTCATCGATCATTACGTCGACAGCTGTGCCGACGGTGCCACGGCGCCCGCCCTCGTCGTCTTCCAGACCGACGGCGGCCCCATCAACAAGCTCGCCGCCGAGCGCTATCTGTGCAAGGCGGCGAAGCTCCCGCTGTTCTGGCAGTTCATCGGCTTCGGCGACCCGGCGAGCAAGCAGTTCGACTACCTCAGGAAGCTCGACGAGCTCGCCGTGCCCGCCCGGCGTCCGGTCGACAACGCGGGCTTCTTCCACGCGGGGGAGGACCCGCTGGCCGTGCCGGACGACGAGCTGTACGACCGGCTCGTGGGGGAGTTCCCCGCGTGGCTCGCGGCGGCGCGGGACGCGGGGATCGCTGCTCCCGCGGGCGGCTAGTCGACCAGGCGCTCGCGCAGCTTCAGGATCGTGCCCGCGTCGAGCCCGAGCCCTTTGCTCAGATAGCCCTGCAGGCCGCCGTACCGCTGCGCCGCCTCGTCGAGCGCCGTGTCGAGGTACTCGGTGCGGACCTCCTGGAGGGGGATGATCAGGTCCGGGTTCTGCATCAGGCCGCCCTGCTTCAGCTGCTCGCGGAGCCTCGCGTCGTGTGCGGCGCGGTAGGTGTTGGAGGCCAGGTAGTCGCCGACGGCGGTCTGTCCGGGCACGCCGACCAGGCGCAGCAGGAGGTACGTCGTCCAGCCGGTGCGGTCCTTGCCCGCCGTGCAGTGGTAGAGCAGGGGCGAGCGGGTGCCGGCGATGTCGCGCAGGGTGGCCGCGAACTGGGCGCGGTTGGCGGCGTCGCTGACGAACGTGCGGTAGACGCCGCGCATGAACGCGGCCGCCTTTCCGTTGCCCAGCATCTCCTCCTGCCGGACCGGGTCCCGGGAGCCGATCGCGGTGATGAGCTGGGTGAACAGGCCGTTGTCGGTGATCGGCCTGGAGGTGGGGGAGAGCCCGGCGGGCAGCCGGTCGGGGCCGTCGTACTGCACCTCGGCGGGCACCCGGAAGTCGATGACCTTCGTCAGGCCGAGCCCGGCGACCCTGTCGACGTCGGCGTCGGTGAGGTCGCTGAGGGCGTCGGCACGGTAGACGCGGCCGTGGCGGACCCGCTCGCCGTCGTAGGTGCGATAGCCACCCACGTCCCGTACGTTCACCGCGCCCTGGAGCGGGATGTGACGGAGGGTGTCGGAGGCGTACCGGGATGCGGCGGGGGCCGCGAGCGCCGTGGGCGTGACGGGTTCGACGGGGGCCGCCCAGGCGGGCAGGGTGCCCAGGGCGAGCGCGGAGATCGCCAGTCCGGTCGCGGTACGGGTACGAGAGATGCGCATCGGTCCGCCTTCCCACCGGCAGGGTGCCGGCCGCTCTTCGGCTCAACCAAGCGATTGTTTGGTAGAAGGTAGCGAGGGCCTCCCCAAGGGGGAAGGGGCATGCCGGGGACGCCCGGCGCCCGGACGCGACGTACGTCTCACGGGGTCGGGAACAACGGGTCCCGCGGGCGTGTTAAAGTTATGTGTTGCAGTTTTGGTACCCATGAACTTTATGTGCGCCTGACGGGAATGCTCCGAGGGCGCATTATTGTTTTTTCCGGTTCTCTCCGGATGGGGGTCATTGCAGCGCTGGAGAATCGCAATACCGTGGTTCCCCATTCACTGCCCCTGTTGAGGAGATTGACATGGCAACCGGCACCGTTAAGTGGTTCAACTCGGAAAAGGGCTTCGGCTTCATCGAGCAGGACGGCGGCGGCCCCGACGTCTTCGCCCACTACTCGAACATCGCGTCCTCCGGCTTCCGCGAGCTCCTCGAGGGCCAGAAGGTCTCCTTCGAGGTGACGCAGGGCCAGAAGGGCCTGCAGGCCGAGAACATCGTTCCTGCCTGATCGTCGCAGCGCGCGAACCTCACAGCCGAGGCCCGCACCGGAAGGTGCGGGCCTCGGCTTGCGCTGTCATCGGGCCCTACCGGGCCCAGAGCCGCACCGGCTCAGAGGTCCATAGGTCCGGAAGTCCAGCGACCAGGAAGGCACTACTGCATGAATCGCCCCGAACGCCCGGCACGCCCCGCCCGCAAGCGTCCCGCCAACGCAGCAGGAAAGGGCAGGCCGAACGGCCAGGCAAAGGGCTCCGCGAATTCCGGGAGGAATTCAGGGAGCCGTAAGCCGAGGCCCGTCCAGGGCGGCGAGTTCGCGCTGCCCGAGAGCATCACGCCCGCGCTGCCCGCCGTCGAGGCCTTCGGTGACCTGGACATGCCCGAGGCCCTCCTGAAGACGCTGGCCACCCAGGGCGTCACGGACCCCTTCCCGATCCAGGCGGCCACCCTCCCCAACTCGCTCGCCGGGCGCGACATCCTCGGCCGCGGCCGCACGGGCTCCGGCAAGACCCTCGCCTTCGGCCTCGCCCTGCTGGCCCGCACGGCCGGACGGCGCGCCGAGTCGAAGTCCCCGCTCGCCATGGTCCTCGTCCCCACGCGCGAGCTGGCCCAGCAGGTGACGGACGCCCTCACGCCGTACGCGACGTCGGTGAACCTCCGCATGGCCACGGTCGTCGGCGGCATGTCGATCAGCCGGCAGTCCGGGACGCTGCGCCGCGGCGCCGAGGTCCTGGTGGCCACCCCCGGCCGCCTCAAGGACCTCATCGAGCGCGGCGACTGCGACCTGTCGCAGGTCCGCACGACGGTCCTCGACGAGGCCGACCAGATGGCCGACATGGGCTTCATGCCGCAGGTCACCGCGCTGCTCAAGCAGGTCGCGCAGGGCGGCCAGACGATGCTCTTCTCGGCGACGCTCGACAAGAACATCGACCGGCTCGTACGGATGTTCCTCACCGACCCCGTCGTGCACTCCGTCGACCCTTCGGCGGGCGCCGTCACGACGATGGAGCACCACGTGCTGTACGTCGCCGACGAGACGGACAAGAAGGCCGTGGCCATGCGGATCGCCGCCCGTGAGGGCCGCGTGATCATGTTCCTGGACACCAAGCGCGCGGTGGACCGCTTCACCAAGCGGCTGCTCGCCAACGGCGTGCGCGCCTCCGGGCTGCACGGCGGACGGTCGCAGCCGCAGCGCAACCGGACGCTCGACCAGTTCAAGAACGGCCAGGTCACCGCGCTGATCGCGACGAACGTCGCGGCGCGCGGCATCCACGTCGACGACCTCGACCTGGTCGTCAACATCGACCCGCCCGCCGATCACAAGGACTACCTCCACCGCGGCGGGCGCACGGCGCGCGCGGGGGAGTCGGGCAGCGTCGTCACCCTCGTACTCCCCGAGGAGAAGCGCGAGATGACGCGCCTCATGACCGACGCGGAGATCCGGCCGAACACGGCGCGGGTCTCCTCCTCGGACGAGGAGCTCGCGCGCATCACCGGCGCGCGGGAGCCGTCGGGCGTGCCGGTCGTCATCGAGACGCCGCAGCCGCAGCAGCAGCAGGCCAAGACGCCCGCGCAGCGCCGTCGTCGCCCGCGCGGAGGCGCGGGCACGGGTGCGCAGGCGCAGGGTGGCGGCCAGGGCCAGCGGCGCGCTCCCCGCCAGGGTCAGGGCCAGGGTGGCCAGGCCAGGGGTGGATCCGGCGGAGCCACCGCCGGCGCCCGCACCCGCCGCAGCCGCCCCAGTGGCGGCGAACAGGGGGGCCGCCGCTCAGCGGCGTGACACGGAGGCGTGAGCCTGGTGAGAGGTGGGGTGCGGGCGGCAATGTAGGCCGCCCGCACCCCTCGTACCGCCCGTATCACCGGCACCGTCAGTCCCCCCCCCGCACCACCAGCACCATCCCGCACCACCCGCACCACCCGGCCCAAAGGAGCCTGTCCGATGGCATCGGAGCGTGACCGCCTCGTCCTGCCCCTGCTCGAAGACGACCGTGCCGCGCTGCGCGCCGACTGCGGCAGCTGTTTCGGGTTGTGTTGTGTGGCGCTCACCTTCTCCGCGTCCTCGGACTTTCCCGTGAACAAGGACGCGGGCAAGCCGTGCGCCAACCTCCAGGCCGACTTCCGCTGCGGCATCCACCGCGACCTCCGGGACAAGGGCTACCGGGGCTGCACGGTCTACGACTGCTTCGGGGCGGGGCAGCGCGTCTCCCAGGGCACCTTCGAGGGCCGCGACTGGCGTCGGGATCCGGCCACCGCGCGTCAGATGTTCGAGGTCTTCCCGGTCATGCGGCAGCTCCACGAACTGCTCTGGTACCTGACGGAGGCGCTGTCGTTCCCGCAGACCCGGCCGATCGCCGCCGACCTGGAGCGCGCGCTCGCCGAGACGGAGCGGCTGGCCACGGGCACCCCCGACGCCGTCGCCGGAGCCGACGTGGCCGGCCACCGCCAGGACGTCAACCTGCTCCTCCTGCGCACCAGCGAACTCGTCCGCGCCGAGCACCTCGGCCAGGACAGGGGGAAGGGCAAGGGCGGCAAGCGGGGCAAGGGCGGCGCGAAGAAGGACCGCCGCGGCGCCGACCTCATCGGCGCGCGGCTCCGGGGCGCCGACCTCAAGGGCGCCGACCTGCGCGGTTCGTATCTCATCGGCGCCGATCTGCGCGACGCGGACCTGCGGGCCGCCGACCTGATCGGCGCGGACCTCCGCGACACGGACCTGCGCGGCGCCGACCTGACCGGCGCGCTCTTCCTCACCCAGTCGCAGGTCAACGCGGCCAGGGGCGACGACCGCACGCAGCTGTCCGGCTCCCTCGACCGCCCCGCGCACTGGTCGCAGGACTGACCGGATGGCGGCCCCGGCCCGGGTCCGCTACGTATCGCACTCCGCCACCGTCCGGCACAGCGTGCACCGCACCCGCACGCGCCCCCGTGCCGGCACCCGGATGCGCTGGTGGCAGGTGGGGCAGGGGAACGTCACCCGCAGCGTCCCGGCGTCCAGCGAGAACGAGTAGGGCCCGCCCGCCTCGACCGCGCCGCGGTGGTCCCGCGCGTACCGCCGGTCCTTCGCGTACCGCCGCCGCCCCGCCCACCCCGCGGCCGTCAGCGGCGGCTGCTGCTCGTCACGGCGGGCCTGGGCGAGCCCCTTCGTGTACGCCGTGTACGCCTGCGCGCTGGTGAACCACGTCTCCGGGGCCTCGCCGAACGCCAGCGCCCGCTTGGCCAGGACGTAGCCGAACTCCTCCGGTGTGAGATAGCCGAGCTTCTGCGACGATGCGCCGTCCTCGCGGTAGGCGTCGAGCAGCAGCCAGCCCGCGCCCAGATAGGCGGTGGCGGTGTCGGTCAGGATCTCGTTGTCGCGCGTGCCGGGGAACGACAGGTCGAGCCGGTGCAGATACACATGCATGACCTCGTGGGCGAGGGCCGCGCCGATGTCCCTGCGATGCGTGCGGAAGCGGTCGTTCAGCTCGATGAAGTACTCGGGGCCCGCGGCCAGTTCGACGTACGCGGCATGCTCCATCTCGCGGAAGCTGACGATCATCCGCGCGTCGGGGAGCCGCAGGTGCCGCACCATCTCGCGCGCCACACGCTGCACGCCGAGGTACAGGTCGTCCTGGTCGCCGAAGGCCACGTCGGCGGGGGCGACGCTGGTCTCGAAGGTGTGCACGGTGTCGTACGAGAGGCGTCTGTAGAGCGCGGTGATGGCGGCACGCACGGTCTCCAGGTGGGGGTAGCCGTGCACGACTGGACCGCCGCCGACCGTCACGTCCGCACCTCCTGACGCCACCCACCGGGCCGCACAACTCCCTTCCACTGTACGGGCGCCGGCACCCCCCGGGGTGCTCCGGAAGAGGGCCGGACGCGGGCCGACGCGTCACGCCGTGGCCGGAAACCGCCCCTTGTCCTGAGCGGACACCGATCTCCATAATCCGGGGCAACGCTTTGGCGGGCTCATGCCAGCCATGCGTGAATCCCCCCACGAACCCCCCACGAAGGGAAGTCAGTTGAAGACCAAGCTGCGTGGAGTGAAGAGAGCCGCCACCCTCGGCGCCATCGCTCTGGCCACCGTCAGCCTTCAGCCCGTGGCCGCTCAGGCGGCTCCCCACCCGGGCCCGAAGCCGGGCGAGCGCGTTGTCGGCGGCACCCCCGCCGAACAGGGCGAGTTCCCGTTCATGGTCCGTCTCTCGATGGGCTGCGGCGGTGCGCTGTACGCCAAGGACATCGTGCTGACCGCCGCCCACTGCGTGGACGGCTCCGGTGACAACACCGGCATCACCGCCACCGCCGGCGTCGTGGACCTGGAGAGCCCCGACGCGATCGAGGTGAAGTCCGCCAAGGTCCTCCAGGCCCCCGGCTACAACGGCAAGGGCAAGGACTGGGCGCTCATCAAGCTCCAGAAGCCGATCGACCAGCCCACGCTGAAGATCGCCAAGGACACCAAGTACAACGAGGGCGAGTTCGACATCGCCGGCTGGGGTGCCGACAAGGAGGGCGGCGACCAGCAGCGCCACCTCCTCAAGGCGAAGGTCCCGTTCGTCAGCGACGCCGACTGCGAGGCCGCGTACGGCGCCGACCTCACGCCCGGCGAGGAGCTCTGCGCCGGCAAGCTGAACGTGGGCGGCACGGACACCTGCCAGGGCGACTCCGGCGGCCCCATGTTCCGCAAGGACGAGGCCGGCGAGTACGTCCAGGTGGGCATCGTCAGCTGGGGCAACGGCTGCGCGCAGCCGAAGTACCCCGGGGTCTACACCGAGGTGTCGACCTTCGCGGGCGACATAGAGAAGGCGGCGTCGGAGCTCTGATCCGGAGCTGATGCCGTGACGTTCCGGCGGGGGGTCCGCGGTCGCGGGCGCCCCGCTGCGGCATGCGGTGGCCCCGGCGGCGCCGTCCGGCGGTTAGTCCAACACCTGTCCCTCCTTTGTCCATGGGCGCGTTCACACCCCGGGGCGCATGGTGAGCGGCACGAATTCCGTCCGCCGTCGTCCCATGGAGGGGTGCCGCATGCCGCCGTCAGAGACATCCGGGCCGAGCCGCAGAGCAGTGGTCGCGACGGGCGCGATCGCCGGGTTGGGGGTCGCGGTGGGGGCGGGCGGCAGCGCCTTCGCCACGGGCGCCCAGGCCGGGCCCCGCGCCGACGAGGTGGTCCTGCGCTCGGCAGAGCTGGACGTGTGCGTCGCCACCGCCTTCCCGCGCGTCGTCTCGTACACAGACCGCGCGAGCGGCGCCGTGCTGCACGGCCGCGCGGACGCCGTCACCACCGTCCTGATCGACGAGACCGAGCACACGCCGAAGGTCACCGCCACGGCGGGCAGGACGCGCGTCGCGTACGTCCTCGCCTTCGACGGCGGCACCCGGATCGACGTCGAGATCTCCGTCGAGGGCCGGCGGGTCCACTGGCGCGTCACGCGGATCGCGGACACCGCCGCGCTGCGGGTCGGCACCCTGCGCGTCCCCGGGCTCGCCCTTCTCTCCGTACGCAGCGACCAGCCCGGCGCCGCACTCCTCGCCGCGAAGGTGCAGCTGGACAAGGCCAAGAGCGGCGACACCCTCGTCCGGCCGGCCGCCGACACCCCGGCCGAGCGGCCCACCGGCTGCGCGTACGCCGTCGTCGCGCACGACACACTCGGCGGCGCCATCGAGACGAACACCGTCTACGACAAGCCCACCTCCGAGGCGGGCACCACCTGGGAGAACGGCCGCCTGTGGCGCGAGACGGTGCGACCCACCGAAAACGCCGACTACGTAGAGGCCCGTTTGTCGCCCGGACAGTGGACCCACCGTGCCGCGACCTCACCCGTCGACGCCACCGAACCCCTCCCGTACGCCACCGTCGTCATCACCGGCGACCGCAACGGCGACGGCAAGGTCGACTGGCAGGACGCCGCGATCGCCTTCCGCGACATCATGGTGACCCCGCTCGGCGCCGACGAGCAGCATCTGCGGGTCGTCCCGCACATCCCCTTCAACTTCGCCTCGCAGGCCACCAACCCGTTCCTCGCCACGCTCGACAATGTCAAGCGGATCCACCTGGCGACCGACGGCCTGCGCCAGTACACCCTCCTCAAGGGCTACCAGTCCGAGGGCCACGACTCCGCCCACCCCGACTACGCGGACAACTACAACACGCGCGCGGGCGGCCTCGACGACCTCAACACCCTGGTCCGCGAGGGCAAGAAGTGGAACAGCGACTTCGGCGTGCACGTCAACGCCACCGAGTCCTACCCCGTCGCGAACGCCTTCTCCGAGAAGCTCGTCGACAAGAGCAACGAACAGTGGGACTGGCTCGACCAGAGCTACCGCATCGACCAGCGCCGCGACCTCGTCTCCGGAGACATCGTCAAACGCTTCGCCGACCTGCGCGCCCAGACCCACGACGGCCTGAACGCCCTCTACATCGACGTGTTCCGCGAGTCCGGCTGGACCTCCGACCGGCTCCAGCGCACCCTGCGCGAACAGGGCTGGACGGTCACCACGGAGTGGGGCCACGGCTTCGAGCGGTCGGCGGTCTGGTCGCACTGGGCCACCGAGCCCGACTACGGCGGCGACACATCGCGCGGCATCAACTCCCGCCACATCCGCTTCGTCCGCAACCACCAGAAGGACGTCTTCGCCGACAAGTGGCCCACCCTCCTCGGCATCGCCCGCATGGGCAACTTCGAGGGCTGGGTCGGCAAGACCGACTGGCACGCCTTCTACGACCTCATCTGGACCCACTCCCTGCCCGCCAAGTACCTCCAGGCGCACCCCATCAAGAGCTGGGACGAGCACGAGATCACCTTCTTCGGACGGACGCCGACGGCGGTGTCCGACGCCTCCGGCACGCGGCGCATCACCACCGACGGAAACGTCGTCTACGAAGACGGCCGTTACCTCCTCCCCTGGGAGCCCCGCAAGGCACACGATCCCGCCAAGCTGTACCACTACAACCCGACGGGCGGCAGCAGCAGTTGGCGGCTGCCGCGCGCGTGGGCACGCCGCTCCCGGGTGGCTCTCCACCGGCTCACCGACCAGGGCAGGGTCTTCGAGTCGTACGTCTCCGTAGTGGGCGGAAAAGTCACTCTCAAGGCGGAGCCGAAGCAGCCCTACGTCCTCTACCGCGAGCGCGCCGCGTCCCTGCCGGATCCGAAGTGGGGCCAGGGCACCCCGCTGCACGACCCGGGCTTCCACTCCGGCTCCCTCAAGGGCTGGCAGGTCAGCGGCCCCGCCGAAGTGAAGCTCAGCGCACTCGGCGACCACGAGCTGGTCATCGGCGCGGGCGGCGCCGCGTCCGTCGGGCAGCGCCTCGCCCGCCTGAAGGCCGGCACCTACGTCGCGTCCGTACAGGTGGAGGTCGGCGAGAAGCCGGGGGAGCGGCGCAAGGCCTCCCTGGAGGTGCGCACCGCCGACGGCATCACCGCCGCCACCTTCACCGAGACGTCCACCGCGGGCAACTACGTGGCCGCCGACCGCAAGCACGGCACCCGCTTCCAGCGCATGTTCACGTACTTCACCGTCCCCGACGGCGGCGGCACGGCCGAACTGACCCTGCGCGCCGGGCCGGGGGACGCGCGCGTGCGCTTCGACAACGTCCGCGTCGTCGCGACCCGCCGCCCCACCAGGCGCCCCCGCGCCACCCTCGTCCACGAGGACTTCGAACACGTCCCCCAGGGCTGGGGCCCCTTCGTGAAGGGCGACGCCGGCGGCGTCACCGACCCGCGCACCCACATAGCCCAGCGCCACGCCCCCTACACGCAGCGCGGCTGGAACGGCAAGGCGATCGACGACGTCGTCGACGGCACGAACTCCCTCAAGTCCCGGGGCGAGAACAAGGGCCTCGTCCACCGCACGGTCCCGCACACCGTCCGCTTCACCCCCGGCAAGCGGTACCGCGTCTCCTTCCGCTACGAGAACGAGAAGGCGGACCAGTACGCGTGGATCACCGCGGTCGACGAACCCGCGCCCCGCGAACTCGACCGCAAGACCCTCCCGGTCGCCACCGAACCCACCACCCTCACCTACGAGTTCACCGCCCCCGCGGAGGGCGAGGCCTGGATCGGCCTGCGCAAGACCGGCAGCGACGGAAAGGCGGAGTTCGTCCTCGACACCTTCGAAGTCAGCGAGGTGTGATTCGAAGACAGCGAGGTGTGAGGGGACTCCTGGGATCCCCTCACGCCAGGCCGACCCGCTCCCCGCCCGCCTCCAACTCCAGCACCCACACCTCGTTCGCCCCCGCCCGGAGCACAGGACCGGGCACGTACAGCGACGTCTGCGGGCCCGCCGACCAGTAGCGGCCCAGGTTGAAGCCGTTCACCCACACGAAGCCGCGTGTCCAGCCGGGCAGGTCCAGGGAGGCGTCGCCGGGGGAGCCGACCTCGATGACGCCCCGGTACAGGCCGGGGCGTCCCGAGCCCGCCTCCCCCGTCGACGGAACGGCCCCCACCGCCGAGGGCACGTCGAACGCGTCCAGACGCAGCCCCCGCGCGCGCACCCCGTGCAGGTACTGCCGCTCGTGCAGGATGCCGCCGGTGATGCCCTTCGGCTCGCCCGTGCGGGGGCCGTAGTTGACCCGGCCGAGCGACTCCACCCACAGCTCCACGCGCGCGTGCCCGGCGACCGGCGCGAGCAGGGTCGGGGTGCCCTCCGTGAGGACCCCCGCCCGGTCGCCGTCGACATACACCACCGCCCGGTCCCGAAGGCCCCGCACGCTCAGCGGGTACGGTTCGCGCGGGCCCGGCACCGTCACCGTGTAGCGGACCAGACCGCGGTCCACGTCCAGCTCCTCGAAGGTGGGCGGGACCGCGTGCTCCGACTCCGGGGTGCCCAGGAAGTCCAGGACCGCGTCCAGGGAGGACCAGGCCGGGAGGGCCGCTGACGCGGGCGCGCCCAGCGAAGGCGGCGGCGGGGGCGGCTCCGGCAGGGGAGCGGCCGCGTACTCGGCGAGGACCTTCCTGAACGCCCAGAACTTCGGCGTGGCACGGCCGGACTCGTCGACGGGCGCGTCGTAGTCGTACGACGTGACGTCCGGCTGCAGCTCCCCGTCGTGCAGCGAACCGCCGCCCCGGTTGGCGCCCGCCCAGCCCGCGAAGTTCGTGCCGCCGTGCGCCATGTACAGGTTCACCGACGCCCCGCACTCCAGGATCTCGCGCAGCGCCGCCGCCGCGTCGTCGGCGTCCCGTACGACATGCTCCGCGCCCCAGTGGTCGAACCAGCCGCACCAGAACTCCATGCACATCAGCGGCCCCCCGGGGCGGTGCGCGCGCAGCTTGTCGAACGCCGCACGCGCCCCCGACCCGAAGTTGGCGGTCGCCAGGACACCCGGGATCGAGCCGCCGGTCAGCATGTGGTCCTCGGGGCCGTCCGAGGTGAACAGCGGGACGCGTACGCCCTCGGAGCGGAGCAGGTCGGCCAGGTGGCGCAGGTACACGTGGTCCGAGCCGTAACTGCCGTACTCGTTCTCGACCTGCACCATGATCACGGGGCCGCCCCGGCTCTCCTGGCGCGCCACGACCTGCGGCAGCAACCGGTGGAACCAGCGGTTCACATGCCCGAGGTACTCCTCGTCCCTGGTCCGCGCGCGGGCCCCCACCGCGCCCGTCAGCCAGTGCGGCAGACCGCCGTTCTCCCACTCGGCGCAGATGTAGGGGCCGGGCCGGACGATCCCCCACAGGCCCGCATCGCGCACCGCGTCCAGGAAGCGGCCCACCGCCTCCACGTCGCGGTAGGTGCCCGGGCGCGGCTCGTGCAGGTTCCACGGGACGTACGTCTCCACGCAGTTGAGCCCCATCGCCCGCAGCATCGCGAGACGGTGACCCCACTGGGCCTCGTGCACCCGGAAGTAGTGCAGCGCGCCGGAGAGCAGCCGCACCGGGCGCCCGTCCAGCTCGAAATCGTCCTCGCCGACCCTGAACCCGTTCATCGCGTCCTCTCGCTCACGTCCCGCCCACGATCACCTCTGGCGGGCGACGGGGTCCATGGACAAAGATCGAGCCCGGTTGGACGCAAGGAGCGGGCCGCGCCCGTACGAAAGACGCGAGGAGCGGGCCAGCGCCCGTACGGAAGACGCGAGGAGCGGGCCAGCGCCCGTACGAAAGGGGCGGAAGCGGATGTACCACACGTGGATGCGGTATTTCACCCCGAGCCCGGCCCACCACAGACTCGGCCTCGCCTGCCTCGGCGTCGGCCTTCAGCACGGGCAGCTGCCCACCGTCGGCCCCCGCACCCTCGACCACCACGTCGCCGTCGTCATCAGCTCCGGCGGCGGCTGGTTCCGCGCCCCCGACGGACACCGCACCACCGTGACCGCGCCCGCTCTGATCTGGCTCACCCCGGGCGTACGCCACCACTACGGACCCGACCCCGACACCGGCTGGGACGAGTGCTTCGTCGACTTCACAGGACCCGCCACTGCCACGTACACCGAACTCGGCTACATCGAACCCACCCGCCCCGTCGTACCGCTCTCCGACGCCGCGGGCGCCCGCGGCGTCGTCGCCCGCATCGCCCGCGCGGCCCGCCGCGGCAACCCCCTCCTCGAAGTGGAGACCGGCGCCGCCGTCCACGAACTCCTCGTCGCGCTCCGCCGCGCCCGCGCCGACATCGCCCCCGACGGCGACCCCGTCCTCCAGTCCCTCGCCCGCGACGCCTTCCAGCCCCTGTCCGTCGCCGAGCACGCCGCCCGGCACGGCATGACCCCCGCCGAGCTGCGCACCGCCGTGCGGCGCGGCGCAGGCTGCAGCCCCAAGGACTACCTCCTCGGCATCCGCCTGGGCCGCGCCAAGGAACTCCTCGCCGCCACCGAGCTGCCCGTCGCCGCCGTCGCCCGCCGCGTCGGCTACGACGACCCGGCGTACTTTTCACGCCTTTTCACCCGCCGCGTCGGCATGGCCCCCGTCCGCTTCCGCGACCAGCAGGGAAGGGCCGTCCCCGGCGGCTGGTCGCACCGGATACCCGACCCCGACCACCCACCCGTTTTGCGCTCTTCCGCCGGTGGCGGCCCCGGAGCGGCAACGTAGGCTCGTGGACCATGACCACCAGCCACACCAGTGACGACAACAGCACCAACGGCACGCACCCCGCCCCGGCCCCGGCCCCCGCCACCGCCCCGGACGACGCCGTGCGCGCCGAGCTGTCCCGGCTGCGCGACAGCATCGACAACATCGACGCCGCCGTCGTCCACATGCTCGCCGAACGCTTCAAGTGCACCCAGCAGGTCGGCCACCTCAAGGCCCAGCACCACCTGCCGCCCGCCGATCCCGGCCGCGAGTCCCGTCAGATCGCCCGCCTGCGCGAACTCGCCGAGAACGCCAAGCTCGACCCCGCCTTCGCCGAGAAACTGCTCAACTTCATCATCGCCGAGGTCATCCGCCACCACGAGACGATCGCCAAGTCCGCCTAGGCCCGTCCGGCCGGCGGTGCGTGCCTGAGATGTGAGTCCTACGCCGATCCTCCCGGCATCGGGCAGCATGGGCCCATGCCCGTACTGACGCGCGACGAAGCGCAGACCCGTGCCCAGCTCATCGACGTCCACCGGTACACGGTCGAGCTCGATCTGTCCCGGGCGGCCGACCCCGCCCACGACACCTTCGACTCCCGGACCGTCATCCGGTTCAGCGCCCGCACCGAAGGCGCCACCTTCGTCGAGCTCAAGCCCGCCGAGCTGCGCTCCGTCACCCTCGACGGGCACCCGCTCGACCCGGCGGGCCTGACCGGCAACCGCCTCGCGCTCGACGGCCTCACCGCGGGCGAGCACGAACTCCGCGTCGACGCCGCGATGCGCTACTCCCGCACCGGCGAGGGCATGCACCGCTTCACCGACCCCACCGACGGCGAGACGTACACGTACACCCAGCTCTTCATGGAAGACGTGCAGCGCGTCTTCGCCGCCTTCGACCAGCCCGACCTGAAGGCCGTCTTCGAGCTGACCGTCACCGCCCCCGACAGCTGGACCGTCCTCGCCAACGGCGTCACCGAACACCTCGGCGGCGGCACCTGGCGGGCCGCGGCGACCCCGCTCATCTCCACCTACCTCGTCGCCGTCGCCGCGGGCCCCTGGCACTCCGTCCGCACCGAACACCGCGGGCTGCCCTTCGGCATCCACTGCCGCCGCTCCCTCGGCCCCGCCATGGACGCCGACGCCGACGAGATCCTCGACATCACCCGCGCCTGCTACGACCGCTACCACGAGAAGTTCGAGGAGCCCTACCCCTTCGACTCCTACGACCAGGCGTTCGTCCCCGAATTCAACGCGGGCGCGATGGAGAACCCCGGACTCGTCACCTTCCGCGACGAGTTCGTCTACCGCTCCGCCGTCACCGACACCGAGCGGCAGACCCGCGCCATGGTCATCGCCCACGAGATGGCCCACATGTGGTTCGGCGACCTCGTCACGCTGCGCTGGTGGGACGACATCTGGCTCAACGAGTCCTTCGCCGAGTACATGGGCTTCCAGACCACCGCCGAAGCCACCCGCTTCAAGGACCCCTGGACCGACTTCGGCGTCGCCCGCAAGTCCTGGGGATACGACGCCGATCAGCGCCCCTCCACCCACCCCGTCGCCCCCGACCCCGACGCCGTGCCCGACACCGCGTCCGCGATGCTCAACTTCGACGGCATCTCGTACGCCAAGGGAGCCAGCGCCCTGCGCCAGCTCGTCGCCTGGCTCGGCGAGAAGGACTTCCTCGCCGGCATCAACACCCACTTCGCCCGCCACAAGTTCGGCAACGCCACCCTCGCCGACTTCATCGACTCCCTCGCCCACGCCACCGACCGCGACGTCCACGCCTGGGCCGAGGCCTGGCTGCGCACCACCGGCGTCGACACCCTCACCTCCAAGGTCACCCACGCCGGACGCGAGTGGACCCTCACCGTCGACGGCGACGGCGGCCGGGGCCGGGAAAGCGGGCGTCCCCACCGCATCGCCGTCGGCGTCTACGACCGCGACCTCGCGGGCGGCCCCGGCCTCGTCCTGCGCGAACGCTTCGAGACGGACGTCCCCGCCACCGGCCCCGACACCCCGCGCGACGGCGGCCGCCCCGCCCTGATCGTCCCCAACGACCAGGACCTCACCTACGCCAAGATCCGCCTCGACGACCACTCCCAGGAAACCGCCCTGCGCGGCCTCTCCGGCATCCCCGACGCCCTCACCCGCGCCGTCCTGTGGAACAGCCTCCGCGACATGGTCCGCGACGGCGAGCTCGACGGCACCACCTACCTCCGGGCCGCCCGCACCCACCTCCCCGGGGAGACCGACCTCGCCCTCGTCCAGGGCGTCCTCGGCTTCGCCACCCTCCACATCGCCGACCGCTACACCACCCCCGACCAGCGGCCCGCCGCCCTCGCCCTGCTCGGCGAGCTCTGCCGCGACCTGATCCGCCGCACCGAGGACGGCTCCAACCCCGGCCTGCGCCTCACCGCCGTCCGCGGCTTCATCGACGTCGCCACCCAGGAGGCACCCCTCCAGGCCTGGCTCGCCGAGGGCACCGTGCCCGGCGGCCCCGAACTCGACCCCGAGTTGCGCTGGCGCATCCTCGCCAGGCTCGCCGTCCTCGACGCGACCGACGAGGACGCCATCGCCGCCGAACTGGCGCGCGACCCGAGCGCCACCGGCCAGGAAGGCGCCGCACGCTGCCGCGCCGCACTGCCCGACGCCGCCGCCAAACGGGCCGCCTGGGACGCCATGTTCGGCTCCGACGACCTGTCCAACTACCTCTTCACCGCCACCGCCCAGGGCTTCTGGCAGCCCGAGCAGGCCGACCTCGTCAGGGAGTACGTCCCCCGCTACTACGAAGACGCCGTGGCCCTCGCCGCACGCCGCGGGCCCGCCATGGCCGAAGCCGCGGGCCGCTACGCCTTCCCCGCGCCCTTCGTGGACGCCGAGACACTCCGCCTCGGCGAGCGGTGCCTGCGCGACGCCGAACCCACCCCGGCCCTGCGCCGCAAGCTCGTCGACCAACTCGACGACCTGGCGCGGGCCCTGCGCGTCCGGCAGAGCACGCGCCAGGACTGACGGGGTAGCCGGAGGGGTCCCGTCCAGCCTTGGGGCCCCTCTAGCACCCGAGGCCACCCCCACACGTTTTCTCCGCACGGCAGTACCACTTTCGGGTTCGGTTCGCCGAGGTATTCGGACGCGCCGTCCGCGCGCCGTACAGGCTGGTGCCCCTGTACGCGCGCACCCGAAGGACTCCCTCTCCGATGAGCACCCCGAGCACGCCGAGCACCTCGCGCACCCCGCCGCCCCTCGCCGGCGGCGCCCAAGGCCCGGACGCCCTGCGGCCGTTGCTCGCCGCCGCGCTCGACGCCCTCCGCGAAGGAGCCGCCGCCCGCGGCGGGCCCCTCCCCGCCGGCGGACCCGGAGCGGTCACCGACCGCGTCCGCGCCGCCGCCGACCCGGTCCTGCCCGAACACGGCACCGACCCCGAAACGGCCCTGCGCACCGTCGTCCGCGCCCTCACCGAAGGCGCCGCCGACCCCGCGGACCCCCTGTGCGCCGCCCACCTGCACTGTCCGCCCCTCGCCGTCGCCGTCGCCGCCGACCTGGCCGCGTCCGCCCTCAACCCCTCCATGGACTCCTGGGACCAGGCACCGGCCGCGACGGCACTCGAAGGCCTCGTCACCCACGCGTTCGCCGCCGAGATTTACGAGGGTGGCGACGCCCTCGTCACCACCGGCGGCACCGAGGCGAACCAGCTCGCCGTCCTCCTCGCCCGCGAAGGCGCCCCACACGGGCCCGTACGCCTCCTCACCGGCGAGAACGCCCACCACTCCCTCACCCGCGCCGCCTGGCTCCTCGGCCTGCCCGAACCCGTCACCGTGCCCGCCCCCGCGGGCATCCTCGACCCCACGGCGCTCGACGCCGCCCTCACCGCACTCGGCGGCCCACCCGGCACCCACCTCGTCGCCGCCACCGCAGGCACCACCGACGCCGGCCTCATCGACCCGCTCGACGACATCGCCGACATCTGCGCCGCCCACGGCGCCCGCCTCCACATCGACGCCGCGTACGGCGGAGGCCTCCTCTTCAGCGACACCCGCAGAGAGCGGCTCCACGGCCTCCACCGCGCCGACACCGTCACCCTCGACCTGCACAAACTGGGCTGGCAACCCGCCGCCGCGGGACTCCTCGCCGTCCGCGACCCGCGCGACCTCCGAGCCCTCGACCACCGCGCCGACTACCTCAACGCCGACGACGACACCGAAGCAGGCCTCCCCGACCTCCTCGGCCGCTCCCTGCGCACCACCCGACGCCCCGACGTACTCAAGATCGCCGTCACCCTCAGAACCCTCGGCCGCACCGGACTCGGCGTCCTCGTCGACCAAGTCTGCGACCTGGCGGGCGAGTTCGCCGACCGGATCCGGGCCCACCCCGCCTTCGAGCTCTACGACACCCCCACCATCAGCACCGTCCTGTTCCGCCCCACGGGCGCCACCGACGACCACATCGCCCACGTACGGAGGCGACTGCTCACCGAAGGCACCGCCGTACTCGGCCGCGCCGACCTCGACGGGCGCCGCTGGCTCAAGACCACCCTCCTCAACCCGCACACCCGGCCCGAAGACCTCACCGCGCTCCTCAAGCTCGTGGAAGGAACCACCCCCCGATGACCGGCACACCCGACCACCCCGGCCCCCGGCCGCTCACCACCCCCGAAGACCCCCGCGACCTCGTCGGCATCGGCATCGGCCCCTTCAACCTCTCCCTCGCCGCCCTCGCCCACCCCCTCGGCGGCCTCGACACCGCCTTCTACGAACAACACCCCGCCTTCCACTGGCACCCCGGGCTCCTCATCGACGGCGCCGCCCTCCAAGTCCCCTTCCTCGCCGACCTCGTCACCCTCGCCGACCCCGCCAGCCCCTGGTCCTTCCTCAACTACCTCAAGACCCGCGAACGGCTCTTCCCCTTCTACTTCGCCGAGCGCTTCCACATCCAGCGCGCCGAATACGACGCCTACTGCCGCTGGGTCAGCGAGAACCTCCCCACCCTCCACTTCGGACACCAGATCGACGCCGTCCGCTGGAACCCCGAACGCGACCTCTTCGAAGTCGACTACACCCAGCTCGACACGGACGGCGAGGCCGAAGCCCTCGGCCGCACCTACTCCAAGAACATCGCCCTCGGCATCGGCACCGCCCCCTACATCCCCGAACCCCTCAAACCCCTCGCCGAAGCCCCCACCGTCCCCGTCATCCACTCCGCCGACTACCTCGACCACCGCGAAACCCTGCTCACCGCCGACCACATCACCGTCATCGGCTCGGGCCAGTCCGGCGCCGAGATCTTCCTCGACCTGCTCCGCGCCCGCCCCGTCGGACGCGAGAAGATCCACTGGCTCGCCCGCACCGAGGCCTTCGCCCCCATGGAGTACTCCAAGCTCGGCCTGGAGCACTTCACCCCCGACTACACCCGCTACTTCCACGCCCTCCCCGAAGCCGTACGCGACGGTCTCGTCCCCCACCAGTGGCAGCTCCACAAAGGCATCGACGCCGACACCATCGCCGCCATCCACGACGAGCTCTACCGCCGCACCCTCCACGGCGGCTGGCCCGACGCCGTCCTCACCCCCGGCGTCTCCGTCCGCACCGCAGGACGCGTCGCCACCACCCGCGTCGAACTCCACCTGGAACATCTGCAACAAGGCACCCGGTCCCGCCTCACCACCGACGCCGTCGTCCTCGCCACCGGCTACCGCGAGCGCCCGCTCGACCAGATCATCGGCGCCCTCGACCCGTACATCCGCAAGGACTCCTCCGCCCGCCCCCGCATCGACGAGCAGTACCGCCTCGTCCTGGACCCGTCCATCACCGGCGCAGGCAGCAACATCTACGTACAGAACGCCGAGCGCCACACGCACGGCGTCGGCGCCCCCGACCTCGGCCTCGCCGCCTGGCGAAGCGCCACCATCCTCAACGCCCTCACCGGCAGCACCCCCTACCCACTGCCGCACCGCACCGCGTTCACCACCTTCGGACTCCACGGCCCGGCACAGCACACCGGCACCACCGGCCGCATCGGCGAACAGCGCGGAAACCTCGTACGCCTCAAGAACTGAGTACCGTCTCAAGAGCCGACGGGCCCGCCGAGTTCGCCGACCGCGGCAACCACCCGCCGCTCCGCCCCACCCGCACCGAACCGCTGCACGAGCCCCGAACCCGAACCGTCCGGCGCGTACAGCGCCACGTACTCACCGATCCCGTCGTCCCGCTCCTCCCGGACCACCGGACGCACCGCACACGTCGCGTCGAGATCACGGAGCACCGGGGCAAGAGCAGCGGCAAGTTCCTCATTCATGAGCGGAATTGTCCGCCCCCAAGCGCCCCGGCACCTCCGAATATTCCTTCGTATTTCTTCGTGCAAAAACGCCGTCCGCCGAAATAACCGCCCCCGCACCTCGGTTCGGACGATCATGATCACCGATTCCACGGCCTCCTGGACCGCAGCCTTCCGCTCCGCCGTCGTCAGCCCCCACGAAACCATCGACCTCTTCGAACTCCGTGGGTTCGCCGGACACACCCTCCGGCAGGTCATCCGCCTCGACGGCGGCGGCAGCGCCCTCCGCGTCCGCCTCACCAACCGCTACGGCAAGGAACCCCTCCACATCGGCGGCGCCCACCTCGCCAGACGCACCGAAGGCAGCGGCATCGAAACCGGCACCGGCACACCGGTCCTGCTCGGCGGCGCCGCGGAGTTCACCATCCCCGTCGGCGAAGAAGCCGTCAGCGACCCGATCGAGCGAGCCGTCACCGCCGGCGAAGAGCTCGCCCTCACCCTCTGGCTCCCCGACGACACCGGCCTCTCCACCTACTCCGCCGTCCCCCTGCGCACCGGCTACGCCGTCCCCGGCAACGCCCTCACCGCATCCACCCTCGACGGCACCGACGGCCTCGAAGAGCTCGCCACCCGGCACTTCATCAGCGGCGCCGACGTCCTCGCTCCCGCGGGCACCCGCGTCGCCGTCGCCTTCGGAGACTCCTGGTTCGAAGGCACCGGCACCACCACCGACACCGACCGCCGCTTCCCCGACCTGCTCAACGACCGCCTCCGCGCCGCGGGAAGCAACGGCTGGGTCGTCAACCAGGGCCTCTCCGCCAACCGCCTGCTCACCGACGAGATCGGCGAACGCGCCCTCGCCCGCCTCGACCGCGACGCCCTCGACACCCCCGGCGCCACCCACGTACTGATCCACTTCGGCCTCAACGACCTCGGCATCCCCGGCCAGGAGGCCCACCCCGACCCGGCGCCCATCCCCACCGCCGCCGACCTCATCGCGGGCCTCACCGCACTCGCCGACCGCATCCACGCCGCTGGCCTCACCGCGACCGTCACCACCGTCGGCCCCTACAAGGACACGGTCTTCGAGGGCTACTCCACCCCGGAAGGCGTCGCCGTCGCCCGCGAGGTCAACGACTGGATACGCGGCACCGACAGCCCCTTCGACACCTACGCGGACTTCGCCGCCGCCGTCGCGGACCCCGCCGACCCCGACCGGATCCACGACGACTACGACAGCGGCGACGGCCTCCACGTCAACGACGCGGGCGCCCGGGCCCTCGCCGACACCGTCGACCTGACGAGCCTGGGGCTCTAGAACACCGGCGTACCGTCCCGGGTCAGCTTCCAGTCCACCGACGCGAACCGGCCCGGGTCGACCGTCCCCTTCGCCTTCACCCAGCTGATGATCGTGTTCCGGATCTCCTCCGAATTCGCCCACAGCTGCTTGGCACCGGCGATGTGCGGGAAGTTCCCGCCGCCGCTCGCCCGGTAGTTGTTCACCGCGAGCACGAACTCCGCCTTCGGGTCGATCTCCTTGCCCTCGAAGGACAGCTTCACGATGCGCGACCCGGCCGGCTTCGCGATGTCGATCTCGTACGTCAGACCGAGCACCGCATCATAGTTGTAGTCCGGGATGTTCCCCGCGTTCGTCAGCTTCGCCGGGTCGACCGGACCACCCGCGGGGGTCTGCACGTAATAGCGCGCGGAGAACTCCAGGTACTCCTTGACCTGCGCACCCGTGAGCAGCCGCGCCTCCAGGGTGTTCTCGAAGGGGTAGAGGCCCGCCGCGTCCCTGATCGTCACGTCGCCCGCCGGGATCTGCGCCGTGCGCGAGAAGCAGGAGGCCTGCGACAGCACCGGCAGCGCCGCGTACGCGCCGCCCTTCAGCGCCTCCGCCACGGTCTCCTTCTGCACCTGGTTGATCAGATCGATGATCGCGACATCCTTGTACGGGCCCTCGGCCGTGCTCATCGCCGCCGTCGACGTACCGATCACCTGGTTGACGTACGCGACGACCTTCCTGTGCTCGTCCGCGAGGAGCCGCGTCACCTTCTTGTCCTCGGCCACCGTGTTGGAGTTCAGGACCTTCGCCCCGACCTTCTCGACCGTCCAGCGGCCCTTCGCCCACACCAGATCGAAGTCGAACAGCGTGAGGCGCTGCCCCCACTTCAACGGCTCGGACAGCACGACCTTCTTGCCGGTCTTCTTGTTCTCCATGAAGTACTCGGGAATCTCCGTGTGCGCGTGCCCCACCAGAATCGCGTCGATCCCCGGCACCTGCTCCGCCACCAGGCCCGCCGCGTTCTCGACATACGGCAACTGGTCACCGTACGAGGACGTGCCGCTGGAGCCGGAGTGCGCCGACACGATCACGACGTCCGCACCCATCGACCGCAGCTTCGGCACCCACTTCGCCGCCTGCTCCTCGAGACCCGGGAACGTCATCTTCCCCTGCACGTTCGCCTTGTCCCAGATGGCGATCCCCGGATTGGTGAGACCCAGCACCGCCACCTTCACATCACGGCCGTGCGGCGTGCGCAGCCGCTTCATGAAGTACGGCGGGAAAGCGGGCTTCTGCGTCTTCGCGTCCAGCGCGTTCGCCCCCAGGAGCGGAAAGTCGCACTGCTCCTCGAACTTCCGCAGCACCGGTATGCCGTAATTGAACTCGTGATTGCCCAGCGCCGCCGCGTCATATCCGATCGCGTTCATCGCCTGCGCCATCGGATGCACAGGACCGTGCTTCGCCGTGATCGGGTCCACCTTGGCGTAGTAGTACGACAGCTGCGTGCCCTGAATCGTGTCGCCCGCGTCGATGAGCAGCGTGTTCCCGCGGCCCTTCTCCTTACGGATCCGGTTCACCAGCGTGGAGATCTTCGCCAGACCCACATCGTTGTGGTCCTTGTCGTCGAACTCCTTGTCCGTGAAGTAGTCCCAGTTGAAGACGTTCCCGTGCAGATCCGTCGTGCCGAGCACCGTGAACGAGTACCGCTTCGCGCGCCGCCCGCCCCTCCCGGACTCGCCCGCCCGCGCCGCCGGGGCTGCGGCCGCGCCCGTCAGCGCCGCCCCCACACCCGTGACAGCAGACGTACCCAGGAACTTCCGGCGGTTCAGCGGCATATCCGTACTCCTCGATCGACCGAAGCGACGCGTGCGACACGTAGGACGCGTGCAACGCGGGTGATGCATGTAACGCGCGTAGATTCTGGCCCCGGCCACCGCCCCCGCAACAGACCCCCCAGGTTTCGATCCGATGACTGTCCGGTGCCACACCCCGATGCGAAAGTGGCGCCATGGACTCCGCCACCCCCACCCCGACGCCCGCGCCCTACGGCACCCCCGACGCGCCCCGCCTCGCCGTCCGCGGCGAAGCACACCTCGAAGCCGACCCCGAAATCGCCCGCATCACCGTCACCGTCACCGCCCGTGGCACCGACCGCCGCGACACCCTCAACGACCTCACCCGCCGCAACACCACCGCCCTCGACCTCATCAAGACCTACGGCGAAGCCGTCACCATCCTCGAGACCGGCACCTTCACCATCAACCCCGAACTGACGAAACACGGCCGCGGCGAACGCGTCCGCGCCTACCACGGCCGCGTCCACACCACCGCCGAACTCACCGACTTCACCGCCCTCGGCGAACTCACCACCCGCCTCGCCGACCTCGACCTCACCCGCGTCGAAGGCCCCTGGTGGGCCCTGCGCCCCGACTCGCCCACCCACCGCGACGCCCGCCGACAAGCGGTCCGCGAAGCCGTCCAACGCGCCCGCGAATACGCCGAAGCACTCGGCACCGACCTCGCCGCCCTCGTCGAACTCGCCGACATCGACGCCGAGCAACCGGCCCCCCTGCACGGCTACGGCGGCCCCGCCGGCGGCATGCGCGCGGCCGCCGCCTACGGAGGCGCACCCGACTTCGAGGAGGACGCGGCCCCCCTCGACCTCGAACCGCAACGCCAGCACGTCTACGCCCAGGTCAACGCCCGCTTCACCCTCGTGCCGCCGCGCCTGGCATGAACGGGCCTCAGGCCAGCATGCCCCCGTCGACCCGCAGGACCACGCCGGTGACATAGGAGGCGCGGTCGCTCAGGAGCCACGCGGCGGCCTCGGCGATCTCCCGCGGCTCGGCGGCACGGCCCAGCGGCGTCCGCGCGTTGAGCGCGTCGACCGTGCCGGGAGCCCGCTCGTCCCACTCGAACAGCAACTCGGTGAGCGTGGTGCCGGGCGCGACGGCGTTCACACGGATCCCCTCAGGGCCGTACGTGGCCGCCGCCGACTCCGTCAGACTGTTCAACGCCCGCTTCAACGCCCCGTACGCGGGCAGCTGCGGATTGGCCATCAGAGCGCCCACGCTGGACGTGTTGACGATGGCCCCGCGTCCCGCCGTCGCACGCATCGCCGCGATCTCGGCCGACATCGCCACCCACGGGCCCTTCAGGTTGACGGCGTACAGACGGTCGAAATCGGCCTCCGACAACTCGTCCAGCGGGCCGGGCGGCTGGCCCGTCGCGGCATTGTTGAAGGCGACGTCGAGCCGGCCGTACAACTCGACGGCGCGGTCGACCGCGCCCCGCACGCTCGCCGGGTCGGCCAGGTCGCACACCGCGTGGTCCGCGACGCCGCCCGCCGCCCGGATCTCCTCGGCCACCGCCTTGAGCTGGTCCTCCGAGCGCGCCGCGAGAACCACCCGGGCACCCTCCGCGGCGAACAGCCGCGCCGCGGCGGCACCGATGCCGCGACCGGCCCCGGTGACGAAGGCGACCTTCCCGGCGAGCAGCCCCGAGGCCGAGGCGGACGGGTCTTTTCTGGTGGCGTCGTTGGTGATGATGTCGTTCATGGTGTGGTCCACGGCGTTGTTCATGGCGTTGTTCATGCCGTCGAGCCTGCGGCCGTCCGGCCCGCCCAGCCAGGCACCAGCAGTGCCTGGCTGGGCGCCGCGGCACCGGTACACACTGGTCACGTGGACCGACGAGTACGAGAAGAGCTTGGCGACTTCCTGCGCAGCAGGCGCGCGCGGATCACCCCCGCCGACGTGGGACTGCCCGCGGGGACACGCCGCCGCACCCCCGGCCTGCGCCGCGAGGAGGTGGCACAGCTCGCCTTCATCTCGCCCGAGTACTACGCGCGCCTGGAACAGGCCCGCGCCCCGCACCCCTCCCGCGAGGTCCTGGCCCAGATCGGCCGCGCCCTGCGCCTGTCGGACGTCGAGCGCGACCACCTGCACCACTTGGCCGGACTGTCGCCCGCCCCGCCGCCCGGGCCCTCCCGGGAGGTGCGGCAGAGCATCGTCGACCTGCTGCACCGGCTGCCGGAGGCCGCGGCGGTCGTCCTCTCGGCGACGTACGAGGTCATCGCCTGGAACCCGCTGGCGGCCGCCCTCATGGAGGACTTCTCCGCCCTGCCTCCGCGCGAGCGGAACCTCATCCGGCGCACCTTCCTCACTCCCCACCGGCACGGCCGACGGCTGTACGGCGTCTCGGACGCCGAGGAGTTCGCCCGGACCTCCGTACAGCACCTGCGCGCGGCCGCGGCCCGCTACCCCGACGACCCGGAGGTGACCGGCCTGGTCGAGGAACTCCTCGCGGGCAGCGAGGAGTTCGCCCGGCTGTGGGCCGCCCACGACGTGACCGACCGCCCCACCCTGTGCAAGACCTTCGAACACCCCCTCGTCGGAACGGTCGCCGTCAGGTGCGACGTCCTCGACATCGCCGACCGGGACCAGCGCGTCGTCATCTACACCGCCGTCCCCGGCTCACCGTCCGAGGAGGCACTGCGCCTGCTCTCGGTCGTCGGCACGCAGCGCATGGACGTGCCCGGGTGACGCCCGGAATCGCTCATCGGAGCGGCGCCCCGCACAATTCAACACTTGTCAATAACCCTTCATGCAAAGGTTGTTGAGTAGTCACCCCCGACCAATTCTCTACCGGCCGGTAAGCCCTAGGCTCGAACCATGCGCCGAGCAAAAATCGTCTGCACCCTGGGACCCGCCACCGACTCGTACGACCAGATCAAGGCACTGGTCGAAGCCGGAATGGACATCGCCCGCTTCAACCTCAGCCACGGCACCCACGCCGAACACGAGGAGCGCTACCAGCGCGTGCGAAAGGCCTCCGAGGAGACCGGCCGCAGCGTCGGCATCCTCGCCGACCTTCAAGGCCCGAAGATTCGCCTCGGCCGCTTCCGCGAAGGACCCGTACTACTCGAACGCGGCGATGAGTTCACCATCACCGTCGAAGACGGCATCGAAGGCGACCGACACCTCTGCGGCACCACCTACGACGGCCTCGCGGCCGACGTCACCACCGGCGAACGCATTCTCGTCGACGACGGCAAAGTGACGCTCGAGGTCACAGCGGTCGACGGGCCCCGCGTCACCACCACCGTCATCGAGGGCGGCATGGTCTCCGACCACAAGGGCCTCAACCTCCCCGGCGTCGCCGTCTCCGTCCCCGCCCTCTCCGACAAGGACGAGGAAGACCTCCGCTGGGCCCTGCGTTCAGGATGCGACGTCATCGCCCTCTCCTTCGTCCGCAGCGGACGCGACATCGAAGACGTCCACCGCATCATGGACGAAGAGAGCCGCCGCCTCCCCGTCATCGCCAAGGTCGAAAAGCCGCAGGCCGTCGACAACATCGAGGACATCGTCGCCGCCTTCGACGGCATCATGGTCGCCCGCGGCGACCTCGGCGTCGAAATGCCCCTCGAACAAGTCCCCATCGTCCAGAAGCGCGCCATCAAACTCGCCAAGCGCAACGCCAAACCCGTCATCGTCGCCACGCAGATGCTCGACTCGATGATCGACAACTCCCGCCCCACCAGGGCCGAGGCGAGCGACGTCGCCAACGCCGTCATCGACGGCACCGACGCCGTGATGCTGTCCGGCGAGACCAGCGTCGGCAAATACCCCATCGAGACGGTCAAGACGATGGGCCGCATCGTCGAAGCGGCGGAGGAGGACATCCTCGCGAAGGGCCTGCCCCCGCTGACGGAACGCAGCAAGCCCCGCACCCAGGGCGGCGCCGTCGCCCGCGCCGCCGCCGAGATGGGCGACTTCCTCGGCGCCAAGTTCCTGGTCGCCTTCACCCAGTCCGGCGACACGGTCCGCCGCCTCTCCCGCTACCGCTCACCCATCCCGCTCCTCGCCTTCACCCCCGACAAGGCCACCCGCTCCCAGCTCAACCTCACCTGGGGCGTGGAAACCTTCCTCGGCCCGCACGTCGACTCCACCGACGCGATGGTCGACCAGGTCGACGAGCTGCTCCTGAAGATCGGCCGCTGCGAAAAGGGCGACGTGGTCGTCATCACGGCCGGCTCCCCACCGGGAGTCTCGGGCTCGACGAACCTGGTGCGCGTCCACCACATCGGCGAGGACGACAGCGAATAACGGATGTCAGCGGGGAGCGGATCTTCACGAGAAGGAAGGGATCCAGGTCCGGAGCGTGACCTTCGAATCGTAGGAAAAGTGCCCCGGGTGGGATTCGAACCCACGCTGGATGGTGTTTGAGACCACTGCCTCTACCGCTGGGCTACCGGGGCATCCTTCAGAACGAAGGCTAACGGGGAGCCGCCGTGCCCTAAACATACAGGAGCTAGGTAGGCTCAGGGCAAGCAGTAGCCTGCCCCGCAACGAGGAGCCCCCGTGACCGCCCCCGAGTCGCCCCAGCCCACCGACGCGTCGGACGACGACGACCAGTCGCACGTGCCTCCGGTGACGACCCGTGTCGTCATCGCCGAGGACGAGGCCCTGATCCGGCTCGACCTCAAAGAGATGCTGGAGGAAGAGGGCTACAGCGTCGTGGGCGAGGCCGGTGACGGTGAGAAGGCCGTCGAGCTGGCCCGCGAGCACCGGCCGGACCTGGTGATCCTCGATGTGAAGATGCCCGTCCTCGACGGCATCTCCGCGGCCGAGAAGATCGCCGAGGAGTCCATCGCCCCCGTCCTCATGCTCACCGCGTTCTCGCAGCGCGACCTCGTCGAGCGGGCCCGCGACGCCGGCGCGATGGCGTACCTCGTGAAGCCGTTCAGCAAGAGCGACGTCGTCCCGGCGATCGAGATGGCCGTCTCGCGGTTCACGGAGCTGAAGGCGCTGGAGAAGGAGGTCGCGGACCTCTCGCAGCGCCTTGAGACCCGGAAGCTGGTCGACCGGGCGAAGTCG
The DNA here is from genome assembly GCF_055597165.1 of Streptomyces sp. NPDC039480. NCBI lineage: Bacteria > Bacillati > Actinomycetota > Actinomycetes > Kitasatosporales > Streptomycetaceae > Streptomyces > Streptomyces sp. NPDC039480. Next base: position 79,458 of record NZ_JBVITX010000011.1, read on the forward strand.
ATCCTGCAGACGGAGTACGGCCTGACGGAGCCCGCCGCGTTCCGGTGGATCCAGAAGACGTCGATGGACCGCCGTCTTTCGATGCAGCAGGTCGCGGAGGCCGTCATCGAGGACGCCGAGGAGAAGAAGGCGTCGAAGGGCTGACCGCCCGCGACGGTGATACGAGGAGGCCCGCACCCTGCGATCGGGGTGCGGGCCTCCTCGTATGCCAGAGCGACGTGCTCAGTCCTCGCCCAGGTACGCCTTCCGCACGGACTCGTCGTGCAGGAGGTCGCCCCCCGTGCCGGAGAGGACGATCCTGCCGACCTCCATGACATGGCCGTGGTCGGCCAGCGACAGCGCGGCCTGGGCGTTCTGTTCGACGAGGAGGATCGTCGTGCCGTTGGCCTTGAGCTCGGCGATGGTCGCCATGATCTTCTGCATCATGATCGGCGAGAGCCCCATGGAGGGCTCGTCGAGCATGAGCAGCTTGGGCTGGGACATCAGGGCGCGGCCCATCGCCAGCATTTGCTGCTCGCCGCCCGACAGCGTGCCCGCGGCCTGTTTCTTCCGTTCTCCGAGGATGGGGAAGAGTTCGTACGCCCGCTGGATGTCCTTTTCGATGCCCGCCTTGTCGGAGCGGAGATAGGCGCCGAGGCGGAGATTGTTCTCGATGGTCATGCGGGGGAAGATGTGGCGGCCTTCGGGGGAGTGGGCGAGGCCCTGGGCCACGATCTGGTCGGCGCGGTATTTGCGCAGCGGCTTTCCGTTGAACTTGATCGAGCCGCCCACCGGCTTGAGCAGTCCGGACAGGGTCCGGAGCGTGGTCGTCTTGCCCGCGCCGTTCGTGCCGATCAGGGTGACGACTTCGCCCGCCTCGACCTTGAAGCTGATGCCTTTGACGGCTTCGATCTTGCCGTAGGCGACGCGGAGGTCCTCGACCTCAAGGAGTGCGGTCATTTGTTGTTCTCCTCGAAGGGCTCGCCGAGGTAGGCGGCGATGACGCGGTCGTCCTGTTGGACCGTCTCACTGGATCCTTCGACGAGTTTCTCGCCCTGGACGAGGACGGCGACGCGGTCGCAGAGGTTGAAGATGAAGCGCATGTCGTGCTCGATGACGAGGACGGCGATGCCCATGTCGCGGATGGCGAGGACGAGTTCCTCGGTGGCGCGGGTTTCCTGGGGGTTCATGCCGGCGGTGGGTTCGTCGAGCAGGAGGAGTCCCGGCTCGCTCGCCAGTGCGCGGGCGATCTCCAGCTTGCGCTGCTCTCCGTAGGGGAGGTTGCGCGAGAGGTGTTCGGCTTTCTCGGCGAGGCCGACGAATTCGAGGAGTTCCATGGCGCGGGCCTTGGACGCGGCTTCCGCCTTGTGGAATCCGGGGCCGCGCAGGAGCGCCGACCAGAGGCCTTCCTTCGTCCGCGTGTGGCGGCCGACCAGCACGTTCTCCAGGACCGTCATATTGGCGAAGAGGCGGATGTTCTGGAAGGTCCGGGCGATGCCCGCGGCGGTGACCTTGAAGGATTTCGCGGGCAGGACGGTGCCTTTGTAGCGGACCTCGCCCTCGGTGGGGATGTACAGGCCGGTGAGGCAGTTGAAGAACGTGGTCTTGCCGGCTCCGTTGGGTCCGATGAGGCCGACGATTTCGCCGGTGTTGACGGTGAGGTCGACGGAGCGTACGGCGGTGAGGCCGCCGAAGCGCATGGTGACGCCGCGGGCGTCGAGGACGGTCTCGCCGGCCGGGGCGGCCGGTGTGGGGTCCTTCTTCGTCGTGTCCGTGGTCATGGGTCAGACCCCCGTCTTGCTGAGGACTGCGGGTGGCGGCGTCTCGCCGGGCGGGAGCTCGGATTCGTGGAATTCGAGCTGGCGGCGGCGGTTGGGGATGAGGCCTTCGGGGCGGAAGCGCATGAGGAGCGCGAGGGCGAGTCCGAAGGCGAACAGCTGGTAGTCGCCGAGGAACTGGAGCTTGTTCGGGATGAGGTAGAGCAGTGCGGCGCCGACGAGGGGTCCGCTGATGGTGCCCATGCCGCCGAGGACCACGGCCGCCAGGAGGAAGGCGGAGTTGGGTGGTACGGAGTTGGCGAACTGGTACTGCTCGGGCGTGACGGTGTAGGTCACGTGGGCCTGGACGGTGCCGGCGAGTCCGGCGAGGGAGGCGCCGAGGGCGAAGGCGATGAGTTTGACGCGGAAGCCGTTGATGCCCATGGCGAGCGCGGCGGTCTCGTCCTCGCGGATGGCGACCCAGGCGCGGCCGATGCGGGAGTCCCCGCTGCGGCGGAAGACGAGGACCACCACGAGGGTGATGAGCAGCATCAGGAAGAAGTAGTTCGCGAAGCGGCCGATGGTGAAGCCCGCGATGCTGTGTTCCAGTCCGAAGTCGAAGCCGAAGATCTTCAGGTTCGGGACGGACGAGATGCCGTTGGAGCCGTTGGTGATGTCGGGTCCGGAGGAGCCGTCGGAGTTGTTGGCGGCGATGCGGAAGATCTCGCCGAAGCCGAGGGTGACGATGGCGAGGTAGTCGCCGCGCAGCCGGAGCGTGGGGGCGCCGATGATGACACCGAAGACGAGGGAGGCCCCCGCGCCGACGAGGATGGCGGCCCAGAACGGCAGGTGGACGTCGAAGGGTGAGGCGGGGGATCCGGAGACCATGGACGCGGCGTAGGCGCCGACGCCGAGGAAGGCGACGTATCCGAGGTCGAGGAGGCCCGCGAGGCCGACGACGATGTTCAGGCCGAGGGCGACGGTGGCGAAGATCAGGATGTAGACGCCGATGGTGGCGTACTGGTCGTCGCTCTGGGTGAAGGGGAACGCGGCGGCGGCGAGGAACGCGCCGATGAGGGTGATGTTGCGGTGGCGTGCGGTGTAGACGGAGACCTGTGCGACGAGCCCTGCTTTGGCGAGTGCGGCGAAGCCGAGGCCGACGGTGATGAGGAACCCGATGAAGAGCTCGTCGTACTCGGTGCCGATGCCGTAGGTGAAGACGAGCAGGCCGGTGGCGAGGGCCGCGACGATGATCAGGATCTCGAGGTACGAGTTGAGCTTGCGGGGCGGGGCCGGGGTGTCCGCGGCGAAGGCGCCCTTGACGATGGTGCGGGCGTTGCGTGCGCGGTGTTTGAACTGTTCCCAGCCGCTGTCCTCTTCGTCGACCGGGTAGGTGTGCGGTCGGGTGAAGGGCAGGGCGAGGGCGCCGGTGAGGGCGACGAGGGTGGCGATGCCCGCGATCCAGCCGCCGGGTTCGAGGTTGGCGAGTCCGCCGAGCTTCTTGGCGATGGCGAAGATCGTGTACCAGGTGGTGGCGAAGGCGGCGAGCGCGGCGTATTTGAGGGCGGCGTCGGCTCCGGCGGGGGCGAGGGCGCGCAGGCCCTTGGTGCCGTAGGAGGCGAGTCCGTAGAGGGTGGTGAGGGCGCCGGCGATGAGGACGAGCCATTGGAGGCCGCCGGGGTAGCCGTAGACGGTGAGGTCGCCGGGGAACCGGGCGGTCCAGGTCCAGGCGAGGAAGGCGGAGACGATGGTGAGGATGCCGCCGCCGGTGGCGAGGGCGCGGGCGGGGCCGACCGGGATGGGGAGGAGGCCGGTGGCGGGCTTGTCCTTGTGCGGCTGGTCGGCTGCTGTGGTGTGTGTGGTCATGGTTGTCACGCCCTGTCCGCGACGCGCTCGCCGAGGAGGCCTTGGGGCCTGACGAGGAGGACGACGATGAGGAGTACGAACGCCCAGACGTCGGCCCAGGACTGGCCGCCGAGCTTGTCCATGCCGGGTACGTCGTTGATGTAGGCGGTGGCCATGGATTCGGCGAGGCCGAGGACGACGCCGCCGATCATGGCGCCGTAGATGTTGCCGATGCCGCCGAGGACGGCCGCGGTGAACGCCTTGAGGCCGAGGATGAATCCCATGCGGAAGTCGATCTGGCCGTACTTGAGTCCGCGGGCGACGGCGGCGATGCCGGCGAAGGCGGCGCCGATGGCGAAGGCGACGACGATGACGCGGTCGGTGTTGATCCCCATGAGCTTGGCGGTGTCGGGGTCCTGCGCGGTGGCCTGCATGCCGCGGCCGATGCGGGTCTTCATGACGAAGTAGCCGAGGGCGACCATGCAGATGGGTGCGGCGACGAGCAGGAAGACGTCACCGGGCTGCATGGTGACGGAGCCGATGTGGATGGAGCCGCCGGGCAGTTCGGGGAAGGAGCGGGCGGACTTCGCCTCGGGGTACCAGGCCCAGACGGCCTGCTGGAGGGCGAGGGAGAGTCCGATGGCGGTGATGAGCGGGGCGAGGCGTGGCGCTTCGCGCAGGGGCCGGTAGGCGAAGCGTTCGGCGCCGACGGCGATGGTGGTGGAGACGAAGATGGCGCCTATGAGCATGAGGGGGACGGCGGCCCACATGCTGGTGTCGGCGGGGAGCCAGATCCAGACGGTGAGGGCGCCGAATCCGCCGGTCATGAAGATCTCGCCGTGGGCGAAGTTGATGAGCTGGACGATGCCGTAGACCATTGTGTAGCCGATGGCGATGAGGCCGTACATGGATCCCAGTAGCAGGCCGTTGACCAGCTGTTGCGGCAGTTCGTGCACCGCAGGTCCTCCGAGTCTTTCGAGCGACGGATGCGACGCCGCGCGGGGCGCTTGTCTGCGGCGCCCCGCGCGGGTTGTCGTGTGGGCTACGGGCCGGGAGGGTCAGTTGCTCCCGGTGTATGTGCCGGATTCGACGGGCTTCCAGCCGGTCTTCGGGTCGGTGGTCTTGACCTGGTAGACGGTGAGCTGCTTGTTGGTGGCGTCGCCGAATTCGTCGAAGGAGACCTTGCCGGTGACGCCGTCGAAGGAGACGCCCTTCATGGCGTCGATGACCTTGGCGCGGGGCTCGTCGGGGAGTTTGCCGTCGTTGTCGTCGACGACCTTCTTGACGGCTTCGATGATGGCCCAGGCGCTGTCGTAGGAGTAGCCGCCGTAGGCTTCGTAGGCCTCCTTGAAGCCGGCTTTCTTGTAGTTGGCGATGAACTCCTTGGCGGAGGGGAGTTCCTCGACGGGCTGGCCGACGGAGGTGGCGTAGTCGCCGATGCCCTGTTTGCCGGAGAGTTTGATGAAGTCGGCGCTGTAGATGCCGTCGCCGCCGACCAGGGGAGCTTTGGAGCCGGCTTGCTTCATCTGCTTGCTGAGGGGTCCGGCCTGCGGGTATTCGCCGCCGTAGTAGACGAGGTCGGCGTCCGAGTTTCGGATCTTGGTGGCGACGGCGCCGAAGTCTTTGGTGTCCGGATTGATGTGTTCGGTGCCGACGACCTTGCCGCCGAGTTTGGTGAACTCGTCCTTGAAGGTGGCCGCGAGTCCGGCCCCGTAGGTCTTCTTGTCGTCGACGACGAAGACCTTCTTCTTCTTGGCCTTGTTGTACAGGTACTGGGCCGCGAAGGGTCCTTGGATCGCGTCCGTGGTGGCCGTACGGAAGTAGGACTTGTACGGGCGTTCCTTCTTGCCGCCGTTCCAGTCCGGGCCCTGGGTGAGGGCGGGGTTGGTGTTGGCGGGCGAGACCTGGACGAGTTTCGCGTCGTCGAAGACCTTCTGCATCGATTCGGCGACAGAGGAGTTCAGAGGGCCGACGGCGCCGAGGACGTCCTTGTCGGCGACGAGCTTGGTGGCGTTCGTCTGGCCGGACGAGGGCTGGCCCTGGTCGTCGAGGGCTTCGATCTTGAACTTGACGCCGTCGACGTAGTTCTTCTCGTTGGCCTGCTTGGTGGCGAGGTCGACGGAGTTGCGGATGCCGAGGCCCAGCGCGGAGAGCTCGCCGGTCAGTGGCGCGTCGACGCCGATGACCACGGTGGTGCCGCCGCCACCCTCGTCCCCGTCGTCCTTGTCGTCGCGCGAGCCACAGGCGGTGAGGGTGAGAGCCCCCGCGGTGAGTGCAGCGGTGATGGCTATGAGCGAACGTTGACGCACGATCAGTCCTTTCCCCTGGCACGGCTGTCCCTTGTTGGGATGCCGAGTCGAGCGCGGAACCGAACTGACAGGAATCCGGTGGGCGCGGTGACTGGCCGTGACTCTAAGGGCGGCTTTGTTCTTGGTGGAGTGGTCGGACCAAGGCTGTGACGCTCTTGTTATGCCACGGAGTATTCCGGGCTGGAACACGGGGGGCGGTTGGGGCTGAATATGGCCTTGTTCGGTGGATCTCGACGTATCCGCATGCTGAGAATCCCCAGCGCAACCTGCAGGACTGTAATGCTGTTTCACTCATGACAGTGGTGCTCGAGGGCATGCGGCCGTGAGGGCGCCGGAAAGATCATTCGCGTATTCCGGACCCAGGATGTAACTCTGCCTCTCGTTTGCACGCGTATTACGCAGTGTTACTTCCAGGAAAGGGAGTCCGGCGTTCCGGGGCACTTCTCCACATTCGCGAATGTGCATCCTGATGATCAACTTCCGGGGTGATCCCGTTTTGACCGCGAAAGGGGTGGGCGGAGAGGTGCTGATCGAAAGGGCCGCGGAGGGCTGGCCGACCCGGCGGACGGTCACCGGCGGTCCGGACTCCTGGGTGAGCGTCACGGCGAAAGTGAAGTTCCGGTCCCCGGCCGCGGGGCGCGACATCTCGCCCGTGTACGTCACCGACACGCTCTGCGACGGCCAGGGCGGGGGCGGTGCGGGCGGGGGTTCCGGACGGGTGAGGTAGAGGCTCAGGCCGGCGGCACCGGTGAGCGCGGCCGCGGTACCGGCGAGTGTGATGCGACGGTGGCGGAGCCTGCGCGGGTCCGGCCGGGCCGGGCGCGGCGGGGCGGACGCGTGGTCGTAGGTGTCCTCGCCCGGCTCCACGGGACCGATGGCGTTCACGTCCACGGCCCGCCGCTCGGCCCGCCGTCGCGGTGGCGCTCCGCGCACCGCTCGCGGACCTGACGCACGATCAACTCCCGTCCGGCAGCGGCCGATTCGCGTCTGCGCTCGGCGCGCGCGGCGTCCAGGACGTCGCGCAGGATCATGTACTGCCCGTTCGACAGACCCATCGACTGGTAATCGCCGTAGGTCGTGTCACCCGAGTCGTAGATCTGCCGGGCCCACTTGGTGATGATCGTGGTGCAGAGGTCGGCGGGGGAGGTGGTGCCGGGGGCCGCGCCGGGGCTGCCGGAGCTGTCGGGGCTACCGGGGCTACCGGGGCTGCGGGAACCGACGGAGGCGGCGGGACCGTCGGAGGCGGGGCTTCCGCATCCGGTGGCGGCGGGGGCGGTGAGGGTGGTGGCGAGGGCGAGCGCACAGAGCGATATCCGGTGCCTCATGCGCCGACGCTAGACCGGAGCCCCACACTCCGACAGTGCACGGGCCCACCTTGTCGACGCGCCTTCGCCCAGGCCTCCCTTTCCAGCGCCCTGGTCCGGGCGCCGCGCGTTGCGTGTGCCCTGGTCCGGGTGCCGCGCGTTGCGTGCGCCCTCGTCCGAGGCCTCGCGTCGCGTGGGTACCGGTCTGAGCGCCGTGCGTTGCGTGTGCCCTGGTCCGAGTGCCGCGCGTTGCGTGTGCCCTGGTCCGGGCGCCTCGCGTCGCGTGCGCCCTTGTCTGAGGGCCCCGCCTCGCGTGCGCCCTCGTCCGAGGACCCCGCCTCGCGTGGGCCCCCGTCCGAGTGCCGCGCATTGCGTGTGCCCTGGCCCGGGCGCCTCGCGTCGCGTGCGCCCTCGTCCGAGGACCCCGCCTCGCGTGGGCCCCCGTCCGAGTGCCGCGCATTGCGTGCGCCCTGGCCCGGGCGCCTCGCGTCGCGTGCGCCCTCGTCCGAGGACCCCGCCTCGCGTGGGCCCCCGCCCGGGTGCCGCGCGTCGCGTGCGCCCCCGTTCGAGCGCCGGCCTCGTCCGAGCACCCCCGGTGGAGCGCCCTCGACCGGCCCGCGTGCCCTCCCCGCCCGCCGGACCCTCTGGGTCAGCCCGCCGCGCCCGCGGCCGCGGGGCCGGCGTCCCGCAGCATGCACGTCAGGCGTGCGCTGCACACCCGCTTGCCCTGCTCGTCGCTGATCACGATCTCGTACGTCGCCGTGGAGCGGCCCCGGTGGACGGGCGTCGCCACGCCGGTGACCAGGCCGGAGCGGGCGCCGCGGTGGTGCGTGCAGTTCAGGTCGACGCCGACGGCGAGCTTGTGCACGCCGCCGTGCAGCATCGCGCCGACCGAGCCGAGGGTCTCCGCGAGGACCGCGGAGGCGCCGCCGTGCAGCAGGCCGTACGGCTGGGTGTTGCCCTCGACCGGCATCGTGCCGACGACGCGCTCCGCCGAGGCCTCCAAGACCTGCACGCCCATGCGGGTGCCGAGGTGTCCCGCCGAGAACAGGGAGGGCAGATCGACCCCCAGCGAGGCGTACTCGTCGATGACCTCCTGCGGGAACTTCACGCTGTGCTGCTCACCCATGGGGCCCGGCTCCGTTCGTTCGTCGTCACACGCGTCACCTGTCGCTGAGCAAACGCTCAGTCGAGCGGTGATTGTTCCAGGCGTACGACGACGGACTTGCTGGCAGGGGTGTTGCTGGTGTCCGCGGTGGCGTCCAGCGGCACCAGGACGTTGGTCTCCGGGTAGTACGCGGCGGCGCAGCCGCGGGCTGTCGGGTAGTGCACGACGCGGAAGCCCGGCGCGCGGCGCTCCACGCCGTCCTGCCACTCGCTGACGAGGTCGGTGTACGTCCCGTCGGCGAGGCCGAGCTCCGCGGCGTCGTCCGGGTGGACGAGGACCACGCGGCGGCCGTTCCTGATGCCGCGGTAGCGGTCGTCGAGGCCGTAGATCGTGGTGTTGTACTGGTCGTGGGAGCGCAGGGTCTGCAGCAGCAGCCGTCCCTTCGGGACGGCGGGGTATTCGACGGGGGCCGCGGTGAAGTTGGCCTTGCCGGTGGCGGTGGGGAAGCGGCGCTCGTCGCGCGGGGCGTGCGGCAGGGTGAAGCCGCCGGGGCGGGCGATCTTCGCGTTGAAGTCCTCGAAGCCGGGGACCACGCGCGCGATGCGGTCGCGCACGGTGGAGTAGTCCTTCTCGAACTCCTCCCAGGGCGTGCGCGAGGCGCTGCCGAGGACGCGGCGGGCCAGGCGGCAGACGATGGCGGGCTCGGAGAGCAGATGCTTGCTGGCGGGCTCCAGGCGGCCGCGTGAGGCGTGCACCATGCCCATGGAGTCCTCGACGGTGACGACCTGCTCGCCGCTGCCCTGGAGGTCGCGCTCGGTGCGGCCCAGTGTGGGCAGGATCAGGGCGCGGGCGCCGGTCACGGCGTGCGAGCGGTTGAGCTTCGTCGAGACGTGCACGGTGAGGCGTGCGCGGCGCATGGCGGCTTCGGTGACGTCCGTGTCGGGGGAGGCGGCGACGAAATTGCCGCCCATCGCGAAGAACACCTTCGCTTCGCCGTCGCGCAGGGCCTTGATGGCGCGGACGACGTCCAGGCCGTGGTGGCGGGGCGGCGCGAAGCCGAACTCCTTCTCCAGGGCGTCGAGGAAGGCGGGCGCGGGGCGCTCGAAGATGCCCATCGTGCGGTCACCCTGCACGTTCGAGTGGCCGCGCACCGGGCAGACGCCGGCGCCGGGGCGGCCGATGTCGCCGCGGAGCAGGAGGAAGTTGACGACCTCGCGGATGGTGGGGACGGCGTGCTTGTGCTGGGTGAGTCCCATCGCCCAGCACACGACGGTGCGCTTCGAGGCGAGGACCATGGCGAGGGCTTCCTCGATGCGGTCGCGGTCCAGGCCGGTGGCCTTGAGGGTGTCGTCCCAGTCGGCGTCCCGGGCGGCCCGGACGAACTCTTCGTAGCCATGGGTGTGTTCGCGGACGAACTCCTCGTCGACGGCGCCCTCCGTCTCCAGGATGAGTTTGTTGAGGAGGCGGAAGAGGGCCTGGTCGCCGCCGAGGCGGATCTGCAGGAAGAGGTCGGTGAGGGCGGTGCCCTTGAGCATGCCCTGTGCGGTCTGCGGGTTCTTGAAGCGCTCCAGGCCGGCCTCGGGCAGCGGGTTGACCGTGATGATCTTCGCGCCGTTGTTCTTGGCCTTCTCCAGGGCGGAGAGCATGCGCGGGTGGTTCGTGCCCGGATTCTGCCCGGCGACGATGATCAGGTCCGACTTGTAGAGGTCCTCCAGGAGGACGCTGCCCTTGCCGACGCCGAGCGTCTCGGTGAGCGCCGAGCCGGACGACTCGTGGCACATGTTCGAACAGTCGGGGAGGTTGTTCGTGCCGAGCTCGCGGGCGAACAGCTGATACAGGAACGCCGCCTCGTTGCTGGTGCGGCCCGAGGTGTAGAAGACGGACTCGTCGGGGGAGTCGAGCGCCGCGATCTCCTCGGCGATGATGTCGAAGGCCCGCTCCCAGGAGACCGGCTCGTACCGCTCGGCGTCCTCCGCGAGATACATGGGGTGGGTGATGCGGCCCTGCTGTCCCAGCCAGTACCCACTGCGGGTGGCGAGGTCGGCGACGGGGTGCGCGGCGAAGAAGTCGGGGGTGACGCGGCGCAGGGTGGCTTCCTCGGCGACGGCCTTCGCGCCGTTCTCACAGAACTCCGCCTTGTGGCGGTGGTCCGGCTCGGGCCAGGCGCAGCCGGGGCAGTCGAAGCCGTCCTTCTGATTGACGCGGAGCAGGGTGAGGGCGGTGCGGCGCACGCCCATCTGCTGCTGTGCCGCGCGCAGGGTGTGACCGATGGCGGGCAGTCCCGCGGCCGCGTGCTGGACCTCGGCGACCTGCGGCGCGTCCTGGACCGGATCGCCCTTGGGCGGCTTGCTTGCCATGGTCGGCTCCCCTTCGAGCACGTACGTGAGCTACGTCTCCGATCCTCCCACGCGACGGTGACAACGCCGGGGGGCGGGGCCGCGTGGGACCGGACTGTCGGTGGGGCGTGGCAGGATCGGGGACGTGGCAGAAACAGCATCGAAGAAGAAGTCCGAGACCGCGGCGACGAAGGGCAGGACGGCGGGCGGTGAGCAGCGCCCGCGCCTGATGCTCATGGACGGGCACTCCTTGGCGTACCGGGCGTTCTTCGCGCTGCCCGCGGAGAATTTCACGACGGCGACGGGCCAGCCGACGAACGCGATCTACGGCTTCGCGTCGATGCTGGCGAACACGCTGCGCGACGAGGCACCCACGCACTTCGCGGTGGCGTTCGACGTGTCCCGCAAGACGTGGCGCTCCGAGGAGTTCCCGGAGTACAAGGCGAATCGCTCCAAGACCCCGGACGAGTTCAAGGGCCAGGTCGAGCTGATCGGAGAGATGCTCGACGCGATGCACGCGGTGCGCTTCGCGGTGGACGGCTTCGAGGCGGACGACGTCATCGCGACGCTGGCCACGCAGGCGGAGGCGGCCGGCTTCGACGTGCTGATCGTCACGGGCGACCGTGACTCCTTCCAGCTGATCACCGACCATGTGACGGTGCTGTATCCGACGAAGGGCGTCTCGGAGCTGACGCGCTTCACCCCGGAGAAGGTCTTCGAGAAGTACGGCCTCACCCCCAGCCAGTACCCCGACTTCGCGGCGCTGCGCGGCGACCCGTCCGACAACCTCCCGGGCATCCCCGGTGTCGGTGAGAAGACGGCCGCGAAGTGGATCAACCAGTTCGGTTCGTTCGCCGACCTCGTCGAGCGGGCCGAGGAGGTCAAGGGCAAGGCCGGGCAGAATTTCCGCGACCACCTGGAGGCGGTCAAGCTCAACCGCCGCCTGACCGAGATGGTGCGCGACGTCGAACTGCCCAAGACGGTCACCGACTTGGAGCGCGCGGCATATGACCGTACGGCGCTCGCGATGGTCCTGGACACCCTGGAGATCCGTAACCCCTCGCTGCGGGAGCGGCTGCTCGCCGTCGACCCGGGCGCCGAGGAGGCCGAGCAGACCCCGGCCGAGCCCGGTGTGGAGCTGGACGGCGCGGTGCTCGGTGCGGGTGAGCTCGCCCCGTGGCTGGCCGAGCACGGCAAGGCGGTCCTCGGGCTCGCCACGGTCGACACCTGGCAGCTCGGGACGGGCACGGTCACCGAGGTCGCCCTTGCCGCCGCCGGCGGAGCGGCCGCCTGGTTCGACCCGGCGACACTGGACGAGGCCGACGAGAACGCCTTCGCGGCCTGGATCTCCGACCCCACCAAGCCGAAGGTCATGCACAACGCCAAGGGCGCGATGCGGGTCTTCCCCGAGCACGGCTGGACGGTGGACGGCGTCACGATGGACACGGCCCTCGCCGCGTATCTCGTGAAGCCGGGCCGGCGCTCCTTCGCCCTCGACGCGCTGTCCCTGGAGTACCTGGGCCGTGAGCTGGCGCCCGCCTCCGCCGCCGACGGACAGCTCGCCTTCGGCACGGAGGAGGACGACCGGGCCGAGGCCGACTCCCTGATGTCGCAGGCCCGCACCATCCTCGACCTGGGCACGGCCTTCGGCGAGAAGCTGACGGAGGTCGGCGCGAGCGACCTGCTCGCCGACATCGAGCTGCCCACCTCCGCGCTCCTGGCCCGCCTGGAGCGGCACGGCATCGCGGCGGACCGCGCGCACCTGGAGTCGATGGAGCAGCAGTTCGCGGGCGCGGTGCAGCAGGCCGTGAAGGAGGCGCACGCCGCGGCGGGCCACGAGTTCAACCTGGGCTCGCCCAAGCAGCTCCAGGAAGTCCTCTTCGGCGAGCTGAACCTCCCCAAGACGAAGAAGACGAAGACCGGGTACACCACGGACGCGGACGCGTTGGCCTGGCTCGCCGCCCAGACGGAGAACGAGCTGCCGGTCATCATGCTCCGCCACCGCGAGCAGGCGAAGCTGCGCGTCACCGTCGAGGGCCTGATCAAGGCGATCGCCGCGGACGGCCGCATCCACACCACCTTCAACCAGACGGTGGCGGCGACGGGCCGGCTCTCCTCCACCGACCCGAACCTGCAGAACATCCCGGTCCGCACGGACGAGGGCCGGGCGATCCGCCGCGGCTTCGTCGTCGGCGAGGGCTTCGAGTCCCTCATGACCGCGGACTACAGCCAGATCGAGCTGCGCGTGATGGCGCACCTCTCCGAGGACGAGGGCCTCCTCGAGGCGTTCACGTCCGGCGAGGACCTGCACACGACGGTCGCCTCCCAGGTGTTCAACGTCGACGGTTCCGCCGTCGACGCGGAGATGCGCCGCAAGATCAAGGCGATGTCGTACGGCTTGGCGTACGGCTTGTCCGCGTTCGGCCTCTCCCAGCAGCTGAACATCGAGGCGGGCGAGGCGCGCGCACTGATGGACACGTACTTCGAACGGTTCGGCGGAGTCCGGGACTACCTCCGCCGCGCGGTCGACGAGGCCCGCGCCACGGGTTACACCGAGACGATGCTCGGTCGCCGCCGCTATCTCCCCGACCTCAACAGCGACAACCGCCAGCGGCGCGAGATGGCCGAGCGCATGGCTCTGAACGCGCCGATCCAGGGCACGGCGGCGGACATCGTCAAGATCGCCATGCTGAACGTGCACGGGGCGCTCACCGCGGCGAAGCTCGACTCCCGCATGCTGCTGCAGGTCCACGACGAAATCGTCCTGGAGATCGCTCCGGGCGAGCGGGACCGGGTGGAGGAGCTGGTCCGCAGGGAAATGGCGGGGGCGGTGGCCCTGCGGGCGCCGCTGGATGTTTCGGTGGGTGTGGGGCGCGACTGGGAGTCGGCGGCGCACTAGCCCTGGCGGGCGGCGGAACGGGGGCCTTCCCGGCGAGTGCCGGGGGCCTTCCTGCTTGCGCAGTTCCCCCGCGTCCCTGGGGGAGAGGGCGTGGGGCTGCCGGTGTGTGCCTGCGGGCCGCTGGGGGTTGTTCGCGCAGTTCCCCGCGCCCCTGGAGACAGCCGGGGTCTGCCGGTTCGTGTCTGCGGGCCGCTGGTGGTTGCTCGCGCAGTTCCTCGCGCCCCTGGGGGGAGTGCGTGGGCCTGCCGGTGTTTGCCTGCGGGCCGCTGGGGGGCTGTTCGCGCAGTTCCCCGCGCCCCTGGGGAGAGTGCGTGGGTCTGCCGGTTTCTACCTGCGGGTGCGGGGTGGTGCTCGCGCAGTTCCCCGCGCCCCTGAGACAGCCGGGTGCTGCCGGTTTGTGTGTGCGGGTTGGTGGTGGTTGCTCGCGCAGTTCCTCGCGCCCCTGTCCCGGGGGCTGAGCCTCGTGGTCAAGGGCGGGTGCGGGGGGTGTTTTTAGGGGCGCGGGGAACTGCGCGAGCAACCACCGACCCGCCGCAGCCGCAACACAACCGTCCAACCCCCGCGCCCCGCGCCGCGCAGCGGCGTGTGCCCCACGCAGCCCCGCGCAGGGGCAGGAACCCGCTCAAGCCCCACGCAGTGGAGTCCGCTCAGGCCCCCGCGCAGCGGCGTGCCCCCACGCAGGGGAGTCCGCCAAAGCCCAGCGCCGCGCCCCCTCACTCGCGTGGCCCCCGGCAAAGCGACCCCCGGCCGAGCCTGGGGTCAGGATGAGCGCATGGTCTCTCACCTGCGAAAGTGCCGGACGGCTGTCGCCGCGGCGATCACCACGGCCCTCCTGGTGCCCATACCGGCGACCGCCGCCGCAGCCGGCGACCTGCAGGGCGCGGACCTCTGCACGGCAGGCCGTGACCCCACCCTCGCCGCCCGGATGTCGAAGGACATCAGGGCGGCTTTGTCGTCCAGAGCCGGCACCGTTTCCCTGTCCGTGCGCGACTCCCGCACCGGCCTCGTCTGCGAGCTGGCGAGCCGGCGCCGCTACGACGCGGCGAGCGTCGCCAAGGTCCTGGTGATGGAGGCGGCGCTGCGCCGCGCACAGGAGTGGCGCCGCGGTCTCACCGGCTGGGAGCGCCGACGGATCCGCCCCATGATCACCACTTCGGACAACCACGCGACGCAGCGCCTGTGGAACGACCTCGGCCACCACTACCTCTCCCGTTTCCTGCGCCGCGTCGGCACCACGGCCACCACCCTCGGCACCTACGGCCGTTGGGGCCTGACCGGCACCACCGCGGCCGACCAGTCCCGGCTGCTCGACGTGTTGACCGGGGTGCGGGGCATTCTCGGCCCGAGTGCGCGGGCGTACGGGCTGCGGCAGATGGCCGAGGTGCGGCGCGACCAGCGCTGGGGGGTGCCCGCGGGGATGCCCCGCGGCGTCCGCGCCCACCTCAAGAACGGCTGGCTGCCGCGGGCCACGCACGGCTGGCGCGTCCACAGCGTCGGCGTGTTCACCGGCGGCGGCCGCACCTACCGCATCGTCGTCCTCTCGCACGACAACCCGTCGATGGCGTACGGCGTACGGACCATCGAGCGCATCGCGCAGGCCGTGCACCGGGGCCTCCACAAGGGCCGGGCGATCGGCCAGGAGCTGACCCCGGAGAGCGAGATCAGCGAGGTTCCGGACGGCTCGGCGCCCGCCGAGGACGACGACCCGGGCCCCGCCGCGTAACAGAGCTGTCGCGGCGTCCTGGCCAACTGGTAAAAACCGGGCACGAACGGGTGCCTGGTCGTGCCAAGTTGTCGTAGTGTCGCCTGAGCCGACCCACTCGGTGTACGTGCGTGCGACGGTAGGCGTGTACGCGCGGCAGAGCGTGTACGAGGGTGGGGGCGGCGCGCGACAGTTTTCAAAAGGGGAGGGGTGGCTCGGTCATGGCGCCGGTATTCGGCAGGCGGCTGCGCAGAGGAACGGTGACCGCCGCGGTGGCAGCGGCGGCGGTGGCGGCCCTCGCCGCGTCGCAGGCCCCGGGCGTGACGGACGTACCGCGTGACGGGCAGGCGGCGGGCGCGTCCGACACCCCGCCGCCGTCCGGTGACTCCGCGACCGGCGACTCCCCGTACTACACCGACCTGCCTCCCCTGCAGAGCCCCGTCCCGCCGAGCGGCGGCGACAGGAAGGCCGAGGCGGGCGTCCCGGCCACGGTCCTCGACGCGTACAAGAAGGCAGAGACCGCGCTCAACACCGATAAGCCGGGCTGCAACCTGCCCTGGCAGCTGCTCGCCGCGATCGGCAAGGTCGAGTCGGGCCACGCCCGCGGCGGCCGCGTCGACGCGAGCGGCACGACGCTCAAGCCGATCCTCGGCCCGGTCCTGAACGGCAACGGCTTCGCGAAGATCACCGACACCGACAAGGGCGCGTACGACGGTGACGTGACGCACGATCGCGCGGTCGGGCCGATGCAGTTCATCCCGTCGACGTGGGCCACCTCGGGCCGGGACGGCAACAACGACGGCAAGAAGGACCCCAACAACATCTACGACGCGGCGCTCGCCGCGGCCCACTACCTGTGCGCGAACGGCCGTGACCTCTCCGTCGAGGCCGACCTGCACAAGGCGATCCTGAGCTACAACCGCTCCACGGAGTACCTGAACACGGTCCTGTCGTGGCTGGAGTTCTACCGCAAGGGCACCCACGAGGTTCCCGACGGCAAGGGCGTGCTGCCCGACGAGCGCAGCGACAGCCGCTTCCCGGGCGTCAGCCCGAGCCCGATCACGCCGAGCACCCCGTCGTACACGCCGCCGTCCAAGCCGGAGAAGGAGAAGCCCGGGAACAACGGCGGCGGCAACAACGGTGGCAACAACGGCGGCAGCGACAAGCCCGACCCGCCGAACGGCGGTGGCGATCCCGAGCGCCCCGACCCCTCGCCGGCCGACCGTGTCGCCGACCTGGCGAACGCCGGGACCGGCACGCTCACCGCGACCGCGGGCGACGCCTTCGCCGAGCGCGTCGAGGTGCGCGCGCTGTCCAAGTCGGGGTCTTTCGTGTCCGGGGTCAAGGTGAAGTTCACGATCGCCGGTGCCACGGACACCCGCTTCGACGGCGGCGCGAGGAGCGTCACCGTCACCACGGGCTCCACCGGCAAGGCCACCGCCCCGGTGCTCGAAGCGGGCGAGCAGGCCGGCAAGTTCACCGTGCGGGCCACGGTCGTGGGCCGCTCGGTGCAGGGCGTCGACTTCGCCGCGGAGGTCACCGCGCGCCAGGCCGACGCGCTCGCCAGGACCAGCGACAAGCCGCTCGTCTGCGAGGCGGGCAAGGAGTTCGCCGACAGGGTCGAGGTCAAGGCGACGTACAAGGGCAGGGCCGCCGGCGGCGTCTCGGCCTCCGCCATGATGGTCACGTCGGCGTCGGACGCGACGGCCAACGACAAGGGCCCCTACTTCAAGGGCGCGGACGGCAAGCCGATCCGCATGCTCAAGGGCCTGAAGACCGACGCGAACGGCCTGCTGAAGCTCCCGAGGATCTACGCAGACGACGCGGCGGGCACGTATCTGCTGCGCATCGCCACGGCCGGCGGCGGCATCCTCACCGTCGAGCTGAAGGTGAACGCGGCGGAGCCCGACACGACACCCACCCCGTCGGACTCGGCGAGCGCCTCGCCGAGCACCACCCCGAGCGCGTCTCCCAGCGCCTAGCGCCCGGTACCGCACATCCCGACCGCCCCTCCGCCACCCACGGCGGAGGGGCGGTCGGTGTTTGTGCAACGTGTTCTCATCTCGCCCGTCCGTTGCTACGGTGCCCGCCCTGACGCCCTATCAGTTCCGGCCGCAAGCCGAACCGGGAGGCCCCGTATGCGCGCCCTCATCGCCGCCGTTACCGGCCTCGCCGTCGCGTTCGCCCTGGTCCTGACGGTCACGGCGATCGGCGCCCCGTCCGGCGAGACGTCCCCCGAGCCGCTGCTCACCACCGTCCCCGCACACCCATAGACGTACGGTCCCCAAGCACCCACAGACGTAGGGAGGGCCGCAGCGATGCGCCGCAAGGCCAGCCTCGTCCTGCTCGCCTTCGCCGTGTTCTTCACGGCCATGTCTCCGCTCATGCGCTGGTACGCCTTCCCGCGGCTCGCGAAGATCCCGCCGAGCCAGTACCAGGAGACGGTCCTCGAGGCGGACGACCCGACCCTCATCGACTACGGCTCCATGAAGGCCAAGAAAATCGACAAGGTCACCATCGTGCAGACCCTCAAAGGCAACGTGGAGGCCTCCGAGAAGGTCGAGGAAAGTGCCGACCGTGACGTCGTCGTCTGGGACACCCTCTCCTACGTCCAGGACGACAAGGGCAAGATGGTCTCCAAGATCCCCGAGCGCTACATCTTCGACGCGCACAGCCAGGAACCCGTGCACGCCACGGGCGAGGCGGTCGACGGGGACCCGGTCAAGCGCGAGGGCATCGAGTTCAAGTGGCCCTTCCTGACCGAGAAGCGGGACTACGAGTACTTCGACGCGCAGGCCCGTATCACCCGGCCCATCCACTACAAGGGCACCCAGAACTTCCGCGGCCTGAAGGTCTACTACTTCGAGCAGACCATCCCCTGGACCAAAGTGCCCTTCCCGAAGACGATGCCCGTCAAGGGCATCACTCCGGAGTCCCTCGCCAAGACCGGCACCACCCGCTGGTACACCACGGTCCGCAAGTTCTGGGTCGAGCCGACCACCGGGGCACCCGTCTACGGCGAGGAGATCCAGAACAACGAACTGCGCGGCGGCACGCTCCTGGGCGACCGCGACAAGGTCACCGTCTTCTCCGGACACGTGAAGATGCGCGAGGACTACATCAAGGACACCGTCGACCTGGTCAAGTCCCAGCGCGTCCTCGTCCTCCTGCTGACCTCGTACCTCCCCTGGGGCTTCCTCACCCTCGGCATCCTCCTGCTGGCCCTCTCCCTCTGGCTGGAGGCCCGCAGCCGCAGGCCCGACGACCCGACCCCGACGACGGAGAACGACCCGGAACCGGAACCGGTCAACGCCTAGAAGCCCGGAACCGGTCGACGCCTAGGAGGACCGGCCCGCCTGGCGGGCCTTGGTGTAGCGGGTCGGCTCGGCCGTCGCAGGGTCCTCCGGCCACGGGTGCTTCGGGTAGCGGCCGCGCAGGTCCGCGCGGACCGCGCGGTAGCCCGACTGCCAGAACGAGGCGAGGTCCGCGGTGACGGCGACGGGGCGCCCGGCGGGGGACAGCAGGTGCACGAGCACCGGTACGCGGCCGCCCGCGATCCTCGGCGTCTCGGCGAGCCCGAACATCTCCTGCAACTTGACGGCGAGCACCGGCTGTTCGGGGTCGGAGTAGTCGAGCCGGACCCTGGACCCGCTCGGCACCTCGAAGCGCTCGGGGGCGAGCTCGTCCAGGCGGCCGGCCTCGCCCGTCGCCCACGGCAGGAGCCGTCCCAGCGCCTGCCCGGCGTCGATCCCCGCCAGGTCGGCCCGGCGCCGCGCCCGGGAGAGCTCGGGCTCCAGCCATTCGTCCACGCGCGCGTGGAGAGCGTCCTCGGATACGTCGGGCCAGGGCACCCCGAGATGGCGGTGCAGGAACGCGAGCCGCTCCCGCAGCTCCCGCGCACCCCGCGACCACTTCAGCAGTGCGGTGCCCTCCTCCCGCAAACCGGTCAGCAGCGCCTCCCGCACCAGACGCGGATCGGGCTTCTTCAAGGGACGCACCGTCAACTCCACGGCGCCAAGACGCTCCACGTGCCGCGCCACGAGCTCGCCGTCGCCCCAGGCCACCTCGTCGCCCTCGGAGTACAGCGGCGCGGCGGCGCCGCGGGCGACGTCCTCGTCGATGTGCCCGGCGAGAAGCACGCGCGCGTGCCCCGCGCCCACCGGCCGGTCGGCCACGGCCACGGCCAGCCACCGCGCACCGGACAGCGCGGACCCCTGCCGCGCCTCCGCCCGGGTCCCGCCCGCCATGAGATACGTCCCGCCGCCCACGCTCCGGGCCACCCGCTCCGGAAACGCGAGGGCCGCCACCAGACCGGCGACGAACTCGTCGCTCCCCTCGCCGCCGCCCTCGGCCGGTCCACCGGGCGCCGCCGAGGCGAGGCGCCGGGCCTCGGTCCGCCACCGCGCCCCGTAGGCGTCCTGGCCGCGCCGCGCCGCACGCCAGGCACCCGCGAGGTCGTCGCCGTACTCACGGGGCGGCTCCTCGCTCAGCAGCGCCACCGCCTCCGCCGCCCGGCGCGCACCGACGCGCGGCGCCGCGTCCAGCAGGGCCCGCGCCAGGCGCGGATGCAGACCCACCCGCGACATCCGCGTGCCGCGCTCCGTCGCACGGCCCGACCCCGCGTCCACCGCGCCCACCGCCACCAGGACGTCCCGCGCCGCCGCCATCGCGCCGCCCGGCGGGGGATCGAGGAGAGCGAGCCCGGAGGCGTCAGGATCGCCCCAGCACGCCGCCTGCAGCGCGAACGCCGCGAGGTCGGCCACCTTGATCTCGGGCGCGGGAAAGCGCTGCAGACGCCCGTCCTCCGCCTCCGCCCAGCACCGGTACACCGCCCCCGGGGCCTCCCGCCCCGCGCGGCCCGCCCGCTGCCGCCCGGCCGCCTGCGAGGCCCGCACGGTCGCCAGCGCGCTCAGCCCGCGCGCGTGATCGACCCGCGGCTCCCGCGCGAGACCCGAGTCCACGACGACCCGCACCCCGGGCACCGTCAGCGAGGATTCCGCCACGGAGGTCGCGAGCACCACCCGCCGCCCGTCCGGCCCGGCGAGCACCGCGTCCTGCACCGCGGCCGGGGCCCGCCCGTGCACCTGCAGCACCTCCACCCCGCCGAGGCCCGTCAGCTGCCCCGCGACCCGCGCGATCTCACCGACCCCGGGCAGGAAACACAGGACGTCGCCGTCCCGCTCGGCCAGCGCCCTGCGCACCACCGATGCCACATGGGTCAGCAGCGCCGGATCGACCCGCATCCCGTGCGGCGGCCGCACCGCGCGCGGGGGCGGCGCCCACACGACCTCCACGGGGTGCGCGACGCCCCGCGCCTCCACCACGGGCGCACCCCCGAGGATCCGCGCCCAGCCCTCCGCGTCGGTCGTCGCCGACGCCGCCACCAGACGCAGCTCGGGCCGCAGCGCGGCCCGCACGTCCACCAGGAACGCCGCCACCGTGTCCGCGTCCAGATGCCGCTCGTGGCACTCGTCCAGGATGACGACGTCCACGCCGGCCAGCTCCTGGTCCCGCTGCAACCGCTGCAGCAGCACACCCGTCGTCACGACCTCCACGCGCGTGCGCGCGCCCACCACGCGCTCACCACGCACCGTGTAGCCGACGCTCTCGCCCACCTGCTCGCCGAGCAGCCACGCCATGCGCCGCGCGGCGGCCCGGGCGGCGATGCGGCGCGGCTCCGCGACGACGACGCGACGTACGCCGTCATGGGCACCCGGCACGTCGACCAGGCCCGCGAGCGCCAGCGGCACCAGCGTCGTCTTGCCCGTGCCGGGCGGCGCGCAGAGCACCGCGCTGCCCGGCCCCTCCAGAGCGGCGGAGAGACCGGGCAGCGCGTCACGTACGGGAAGGTCCAGAGCTGCGTGGTTACGGATCACCCGCTCAGTCTCGTACGCATACGTAGATGGCCGTCCCCGGGATCAGGTTTCCGCGCAGCGGGGACCAGCCGCCCCACTCCTGCGTGTTCCAGGCGGGCCACTCCGGCTCCACGATGTCGACGAGCCGGAACCCGCCGGCCACGATGTCCCGCACCCGGTCGCCGATCGTCCTGTGGTGCTCCACGTACACGGCGTTGCCCTCGTCGTCCTGCTCCACATAGGGAGTGCGGTCGAAGTAGGAGGCCGCTACGGAGAGACCCTCCGGACCCGGCTCGTCCGGGAACGCCCAGCGGATGGGGTGGGTCGCCGAGAAGACGAACCGCCCGCCGGGCCGCAGCACCCGGCGCACCTCCTTGAGGACCTGCACGGGATCGGCGACGAACGGCATCACGCCATAGGCGGAGCAGACGAGGTCGAAGGAGCCGTCCCTGAAGGGCAGTACTCCCGCATCGGCCTGGACCAGAGGAACGTTCCCGCCGATCCGCAGCGCGTGCTGGAGCTGGCGGTGCGAGAGGTCGAGGGCGACGGGGCGCGCGCCCTGCGCGACCAGCCAGCGCGAGCACTGCGCGGCACCGGCGCCGATCTCCAGAACGTCCTTGCCCTTGAGCTCCTCGGGCGGACCGAGCAGCTCCGCCTCCACCTCGTCGAGCCCCTCGGGGCCCCACACGAAGCGGTCGTCCCCGAGGAACGTGCCGTGCTCGATCTGGTACTCGTCGGCGTTCCGGTCCCACCAGCCGCGGTTGGCGCGACTGCTCTCCGTGACATCGGCGTCACGCCGGGTGGCCTCGGGCTCGGGCGGCAGTGCGGACTCTTGGATGATGGGCTCCATCGTCGTAATCTTCCGTATCTTCCGCGGCCCCCGCCGAAATCTCGGCGCGAAGGGGCGCGGTGCGGCCCGTGTGGCCTCAGGCGACAGGTTTTGTGCCGGGTATGCGGCGTTACGCCCCGGGTGTGCGCCTTCGCGCATTGACCCTGTCCGGCTGCCCCCGTATGCTACAAGTTGCGCTGCGAGCCTGCGCTCCTCAGACATAGCAGGCTGCGCTCGCGTCTGTTGTATGTCCCCTCGGTTGTCGAGGCGCCTTCCCTTGCCGGAAGCCGCGCCTCCTAGGCTGTCCGGCTTCTGCAGAGCGAAATCGGCTCCCGGCGTTGCAGTACCTACGACTTCAATGTCCGTACCGGAGCCCTAACCCACATGACGAGCAGCACCGAGACCACCGCCACCACCCCGCAGGTAGCGGTCAACGACATCGGTAACGAGGAAGCCTTCCTCGCCGCGATCGACGAGACGATCAAGTATTTCAACGACGGCGACATCGTCGACGGCGTCATCGTGAAGGTCGACCGGGACGAGGTCCTGCTCGACATCGGTTACAAGACCGAAGGCGTCATCCCGAGCCGCGAGCTCTCGATCAAGCACGACGTCGACCCGAACGAGGTCGTCAAGGTCGGCGACGAGATCGAGGCCCTGGTTCTCCAGAAGGAGGACAAGGAAGGCCGTCTGATCCTGTCCAAGAAGCGCGCTCAGTACGAGCGTGCCTGGGGCACGATCGAGAAGATCAAGGAAGAAGACGGCATCGTCACCGGTACCGTCATCGAGGTCGTCAAGGGTGGTCTCATCCTCGACATCGGCCTCCGTGGCTTCCTGCCGGCCTCCCTCGTCGAGATGCGCCGCGTCCGCGACCTCCAGCCCTACGTGGGCAAGGAGCTCGAGGCCAAGATCATCGAGCTGGACAAGAACCGCAACAACGTGGTCCTGTCCCGCCGTGCCTGGCTCGAGCAGACCCAGAGCGAGGTCCGCCAGACCTTCCTCACGACCCTGCAGAAGGGCCAGGTCCGCTCCGGCGTCGTTTCCTCGATCGTCAACTTCGGTGCGTTCGTGGACCTGGGTGGCGTCGACGGTCTCGTCCACGTCTCCGAGCTCTCCTGGAAGCACATCGACCACCCCTCCGAGGTTGTCGAGGTCGGCCAGGAAGTCACCGTCGAGGTTCTCGACGTGGACATGGACCGCGAGCGTGTCTCCCTGTCGCTCAAGGCGACGCAGGAAGACCCGTGGCAGCAGTTCGCCCGCACGCACCAGATCGGGCAGGTTGTTCCCGGTAAGGTCACCAAGCTCGTTCCGTTCGGTGCGTTCGTGCGCGTCGACGAGGGCATCGAGGGCCTGGTCCACATCTCCGAGCTGGCCGAGCGCCACGTAGAGATCCCGGAGCAGGTCGTCCAGGTCAACGACGAGATCTTCGTCAAGGTCATCGACATCGACCTCGAGCGTCGCCGGATCTCGCTGTCGCTGAAGCAGGCCAACGAGTCCTTCGGCGCCGACCCGTCGGCCGTCGAGTTCGACCCGACCCTGTACGGCATGGCCGCGTCCTACGACGACCAGGGCAACTACATCTACCCCGAGGGCTTCGACCCCGAGACCAACGACTGGCTCGAGGGCTACGAGACCCAGCGCGAGGCCTGGGAGACCCAGTACGCCGAGGCGCAGCAGCGCTTCGAGCAGCACCAGGCTCAGGTCATCAAGTCCCGCGAGGCCGACGCCCAGGCCGAGGCCGAGGGTGCGGCGGCTCCGGCCGGCGCCGCTCCGGCCGCGTCCAGCGGTGGCGGCGGCGGTTCGTACTCCTCGGAGTCGGACGACAACTCCGGCGCGCTGGCTTCGGACGAGGCGCTTGCCGCGCTTCGCGAGAAGCTCGCCGGCGGCCAGAGCTGACGCTCGCCTCTAGGCGGTAGCTGAACACTGCGGGCCCGCATCCCTTCGGGGGTGCGGGCCCGCAGTGCGTTTTGGTTCGGGTGCGGGTCTGTGGGGGCTGGGCGCGCAGTTCCCCGCGCCCCTGAACGGCTCGTCCCTTCGGGACGTTGCCCTAAGAGGGTTAGGGCGTGACCGGGATGTTGGTCAGGCCCTTGCCCCCCGTCACCGTGTTGCTCGCGTGCACCGTCGTCCTGCAGTCGGCGCTCTGGTTCGTGACGTTGATGGCCAGCTGCTTGTCGCCCGTCGCGCCCGTCAAAGTCGACTTGTTGCCGCGGAAGACCGTGCCGCAGCCCCAGCCGGGCTGCTGGGTGTGGGTCTCGTAGCCGTTGTTGAGGGTGTTCTTGCCGGTGTTGTTCTCGATGACGTAGCCGTTGCCCTTCACGTCGACCCACGAGTCGTCGTAGTGGTTGCCGGTGAGGCCCCTGCCGTCGAAGGTGTTGCCCGAGACCTTGCCGCCCGTCGTGCCCTCCTTGAGGTCGATCGCCTCGCCGCCGACGTCCGGGCCGATGGTGTTGCCGATGATCTGGACGTTGTCGCTCTTGTCGGAGAGCGTGTTGGCGGTGCCTACGTAGACGCCCTCTCCCATGCCGCGGCCGTCGTTCCCCGTGTCGTGGATGCGGGAGTTCCTGATCACGCCGTCCCTGCTCGACTTCCGGAAGTCCGCGCGGGCGTCGCGGCGGAGGCGGTCGCGGCCAGGGCCGTGGAGGCGGTCGCCGCCGTGAGCAGGGTCGCCAGCAGGGTTCGTCGGGTGCGCATGTGGGGGGTGACCTTCCCGTCGGGAGCGTGGCGCTCTTGAGGGTTCCTGTACGTGAACTCAAGGTGTGCATATGAACGTTGAGAACGTAGAGGTGGGTCATGTGCGCGTCAAGGTATGGACCAGGGGTGGTCGGCCGTCGCCGAGAAGGAGGTGCGGGGCGGATGGCGGGAATGCGCGTGTCGCCGCGTGCGTTCTCCGTTACGAACACGAGGAGGAGCGGTCACAGTGCTTGATCCGCAGGGTTTGTACGCATGGGAGCCGAAGGGCCTCGCCGTCGTAGACATGGCGCTCGCCCAGGAGTCGGCCGGACTGGTCATGCTCTACCACTTCGACGGATACATCGACGCGGGCGAAACCGGCGACCAGATCGTCGAGCGGCTCACGGACGGCCTTCCCGGGCAGGTGGTGGCGAGATTCGACCACGACCGGCTCGTGGACTACCGCGCCCGCCGCCCGCTGCTCACCTTCCGGCGCGACCGCTGGAGCGAGTACGAGGAGCCGACGCTCGACGTCCGCCTCGTGCAGGACGCCACCGGCGCGCCCTTCCTGCTGCTCTCCGGGCCCGAGCCCGACGTCGAGTGGGAGCGGTTCGCCAAGGCCGTCCAGCAGATCGTGGAGCGGCTCGGGGTGCGCCTGTCCGTGAACTTCCACGGCATCCCCATGGGCGTCCCGCACACCCGCCCCGTGGGCCTCACGCCGCACGGCAACCGCACCGACCTGGTGCCGGGCCACCGCAGCCCGTTCGACGAGGCCCAGGTGCCGGGCAGCGCGGCCTCCCTGGTGGAGTACCGCCTCCTGGAGGCCGGCCACGACGTGCTGGGCGTCGCGGCGCACGTCCCGCACTACATCGCGCGCTCCACCTACCCGGACGCGGCCCTCACGGTCCTGGAGGCGATCACCGCCGCCACCGGCCTGGTGCTGCCCACCGTCGCGCACGGGCTGCGCACCGAGGCGCACCGCACCCAGACCGAGATCGACCGGCAGATCCAGGAGGGCGACGAAGAGCTGGTGGCGCTCGTCCAGGGCCTGGAGCACCAGTACGACGCGGCGGCGGGCGCGCAGGACCGCGGCAACATGCTCGCCGAGCCGACGGACATCCCGTCCGCCGACGAGATCGGCCGCGAATTCGAGCGCTTCCTCGCGGAGCGGGAGGGCGACGCGTGACGGCGGGACCGCCCGGGGCCAGTCCGCCCGCCAGGCCCTAAGCTGCCGGTCATGCTGAAAGTGGGCCTGACCGGCGGTATCGGCGCCGGCAAGAGTGAGGTGTCGCGGCTGCTCGTCGCGTCCGGTGCGGTGCTGATCGACGCGGACAAGATCGCGCGTGAGGTGGTGGCGCCGGGAACCGCAGGGCTGGCGGCGGTCGTCGACGCCTTCGGGCGGGAGGTGCTCGCTGCGGACGGCTCCCTGGACCGGCCGAAGCTGGGCGCGATCGTCTTCGCCGACGCCGAGAAGCTGGCCGTCCTGAACTCCATCGTGCATCCGCTCGTGGGCGCCCGTTCCGCCGAGCTCGAAGAGTCCGCGTCCGACGACGCGGTGGTCGTCCACGACGTGCCCCTGCTCGCGGAGAACGGCCTCGCACCGCTGTACGACGTCGTGGTCGTCGTCGACGCGAGCCCCGAGACCCAGCTGGACCGCCTGGTGCGGCTGCGCGGCATGAGCGAGGCGGACGCCCGCGCGCGGATGGCCGCGCAGGCGACCCGCGAGAAGCGCCTGGAGGTCGCGGACATCGTGATCGACAACGACGGCCCGCTGGACGGACTCGCGGAGCGGGTCGCCGAGGTCTGGACAGACCTCACACGAAGGGCCCACGCCTGAGGGCGGCAGTGGTGCCCCTGGGGCAGCGCCCCTCAAGGGGCGCGGGAAACTGCGCGAGCAACCGAAACCGAGCCCGCACCCGCCGCCGAACCGTCGTGGGCAGACGCGTCCGCGGCCCGTAACGGCGCGCTGAGTGATCACCTCGCGCGCGTGGGACAGCTGTGCGGAATAGGCCAGGGTGCGACGCGCGTTGACCCGGGGAAGCGAGGGAAGGAGTCCGGCGTGCCCGACATCACCCCGGAGACCCATGTCATCGATTTCCGCGCGGCGGAGCAACTCCTCGCCGCCCGGGACCCGCGCGGCGCGGTGAAGCTGCTCGACACGGTCATCGCCGCCCACCCCGAGAACACGGCGGCCCGCCTGCTGCGGGCGCGCGCCTTCTTCGCCGCCGCGCAACTGCGCGCCGCGGAGCTGGAGTTCAGCATCGTCCTGGAGCGGGAGCCGGACAACGCCTTCGCGCACTTCGCGCTCGCCCGCACCTACGAGCGCGCCTCACGGCCCGAGCAGGCACGCCGCCACTTCCGGCTCGCGGCCGCCCTGGACCCGCAGCCGGAGTACCTGGCGGCGGCCCGCTTCGACGACTGAGACCGGAGGGGCCGGCCCAGGGCCGGCCTGCCGCCAGGGGACATCCGGCTAGGGGACGTCCGGCGGATCGTAGGGCGGGATGTTCCTGCCCGGCTGGTAGTGCGGGCCCTGACGCATCCGGTGCACGACCCACGCCAGATCGGCGGCGACCACCACCAACAGCACCCCGCACGCCACCGCCCACCCGGTCCGCCCGGCGAGCGCGAAGGCGACGGTGCCGAAGGCCGCCCAGACCAGGCCCCATACGCTGAACCAGAAGCGCATGCGCAGCGGACTGCGCGCGGTCACCGGTTCACTGCCTGTGCGCATCATGAAGGGTCATCTCCTCCTTTCCAGGATAAAGAGGGTGGGAACGTGCTGGAAGCGCTCAGGTCCGACGAACGGCTTGCCGCCTGGCTCCGCGAGCTGGAGAGCGCGGGGGAACCGCGCTCCGAGGCGGTGCTGCCGGACGCCGACGAGCTGCCGGACGTGCTCCTCGACCTCGCCGTGCCGCACGAGGACATCAACGGGCTCGTCGCCCTGCGCGGCCGGCTGTGGGCCGACCCGGAGGCGCGGTGGCTGCTCGACCGCTGTGTGGACGCCGTCGTGCGCGACATGGGGGCGGTCGGCCGCGGCGGCCGTCTCCTGGAGCTGCCCGAGGCGTGCGGTGAGCTCGGGCGCTGCTTCTACGTGTACGTGTTCGTGGCGGCGCTGGAGCACGTGCGCGCGTACCACCGCGACCGCGGCATCCCCGCCGACGTCTCCCGCCGCACCCTCGCCGACCTCGGACGCCACATGGCGGTGCACCGCAGGGCACACGGCAGCAGCGGCCTCCTCGTGCCCGGGTGGCACGCTCTGCACTTCCGGGGCGAGCTCTACCAGTTGGGGCGCCTGCAGTTCCAGCGGGCCGTGCTGGGCGGGCGCATGGGCGGCGCGACCACCGCGGCCGGGCATCGGGCCGGCCCTGGCGACCCCTGCCTGAACCTCCACATCGCCGACTTCCGGGGGCCGTTGACGCCCGAGTCCTGCGACCGGTCGATGGCCCGGGCGCGGGAGTTCTTCGCCCGGCACTTCCCGGACGAGCGATATGAGACAGCCGTCTGTCACTCCTGGCTGCTCGACCCGCAGTTGGGCGACCGCCTGCCCGAGGATTCGAACATCGTCCGCTTCCAGCGGCGATTCCACCTCGCCGAGGGGTACGGGACGGAGCCGGAGGACGGCGACCCCGTCTCCTTCGTCTTCGGTGACCGGGACCTCCCCGTGGCCGAACTCCCCAGGCGGACCAGGCTGGAGAGGGTCGTGGGCGACCATCTGCGGGCGGGCGGCCACTGGTACATCGGACATGGCTGGTTCCCGCTGGCGGCGGCGGGGTCGTGAGGGTGTTCGGGAACGGGGCCGGGGCGGCCTTCGTTGGCCGGGCATGAGCGTGGAGATGCGTGAGGGATACGAGGGAACGGGACCCGGCGCGATCACGCCGGACGGCTGCGCGGTCGAGCTGTACACGCGCCTGTCCGTCGGGGACGAGCCGGACGTCATCGAGGGTGCCGTGCCGGCCGGGGCGCACATCCTGGAGCTGGGCTGCGGCGCGGGCCGGGTGACCCGCCCGCTCCTGGAGCGCGGCTTCCGGGTGACCGCCGTGGACGAGTCCGCCGAGATGCTGGAGAAGGTCGCCGCGCTCGACGGCGGGGTGCGGACGGTGCTGAGCCCGATCGAGCGGCTCGACCTGGACGAGAAGTTCCCGGTCGTGATGCTCGCCTCGTTCCTCGTGCACAACGGCGACAGGGCGGTGCGGCGCCGCATGCTGCGGGCGTGCCGTGCGCACGTCACGGACCAGGGCTGCGTGCTGATCCAGCGGGAGGGCGCGGACTACCACACGAACCTCCCGAGGGAGCGCGTCGACCCGGGCGGCTATACGGTCCGGATCGTCTCGGCCGAACCGGTCGGCGACGGCGTGAACGAGGTGCACGCGGAGTACGTCTTCCCGGACGCCGTATGGACCCAGACGTTCCGCGCCCGCCCGCTCACTCCGGAACAGTTCGAGGAGGCGCTCGCGGAGGCGGACCTGAAGGTCGACAAGTACCTCACGGAGGACGGCACTTGGGTGCGGGTGGTCCCGGCGGGCTGAGGAGCCGGCGAGGAGCCGCCTGGTGGAGCGATGAAGTTCCTGGTGGAGCGATGAGTTTCGCGTGGGTGGCCGGTCTGTATCGGTGACAGCGCAACGGCCCAAGGGCCCCGCCCGCCGAGGAGATCACGATGTCCACCACCACCGCCCCAGTGCACACCCCGAGCGCCCCGAGCACCCCGGCCGCCCCCGCCACGCGTGGCCGCGGCGCCCGCGTCACCCTCCGCACCCTCCAGGTGCTGCTCGGCGTGTTCTTCGGTGCCGCGAGCGGTGCGCCCAAGCTGATCGCGCACCCGACCGCCGTCGAGGCCTTCGACAAGCTCGGCTGGGGCGCGCCGGGGATGTACACCATCGGGGCGCTGGAACTGCTCGGCGGGATCGCGCTGTTGCTCCCGCTGCTCTCGTCGATCGCCGCCACGGCGTTCATCGGCCTGATGACCGGCGCGTTCATCGTGTCCGTCACCGCGCTCGACGGTGAGAACGCGGCCACGCCGCTGATCCTGATCCTGCCGCTGGCGTGGATCGCGTGGGCGAGGCGGGAGGAGACGGCGAAGCTCGTCGCCCGCGTGCGGCGGTGACGCGCCCGGCCCGCGCGGTGCGGGTCAGTGGTGCGGGCCAGCTGCATCGGCTGCGGAGAGGCCTCAGCAACACGTCGACGTACACGGCGTGTTGCTGAGGCCTCTCCGTGTTCCGCGCCCGTTTCCGCAGGCGGCGCCCGTTACCCGGCCGGTCAGGCCTTCGGCGTCCGGAGGCGTTCCATCTCGCGGCGGTCCCGCTTCGTGGGGCGGCCCGTGCCGCGGTCGCGGATGCCCGCGGGGGCGACCGCCTCGCGGGGCGGCGGGGGCGGCGAGTTGTCGACGTAACACTCGACGGCGACCGGCGCGCCGACGCGCTTGCGGATGAGGCGCTTGACGATCACGACGCGCTCCCGGCCGCCCGCCTGTCGCAGCCGCACCTCGTCGCCCACATGTACGCCGTACGAGGGCTTGACGCGCTCGCCGTTGACCCGGACGTGCCCGCCCTTGCACGCGGCGCCGCCGGCCGAGCGGGTCTTGACGAGGCGGACCGACCAGATCCAGCTGTCGACACGCACCGACCCCCCACCCGCCGACCCGCCGCCCGAACTGCCTCCCGGCGCGCCGCCCCCTGTAGCTGAAGTCTCCGAAGCCATGTGTCGACCTTAGTCCGGCTCCGGCCCGGCATGCCGGGCTCCCGGCGAGCCGTCCGGAAACCGCTGAAGCCCGCCACCCATAATCCGGACGAATCACGGTAATCGGTCCGAACGCGACGTACGACTCCCAGGGGTGCTGTTCATGATGTCTTTCGAAGCCACCGTCGACGCGCTGATGGACGGGTTGCGGGCCGACCTCGTACGGCTCGCCTCGATTCCCTCGATCGCCTTCCCGGGATATCCGCCCGAGCCGGTCGAGCAGGCCCACGACCTGGTGGCAGGGCTGTTGCGCGACGCCGGTGTCCCGCGTGTGGAGCGGCTCGACCTGCCGGACACCGCCCCGGTGGTCCTCGGTGAGATCCCGCCCCCCGAGCCCGGCGCGCCGACCGTCCTGCTCTACGGCCACTACGACGTGCAGCCGCCGGGCGACGCGTCGCTGTGGCGGTCGCCGCCCTTCGAGCCGACCCCCGTCGAGGGCGGCCTGCGCGGCTGCGGCGTCGCCGACGACAAGGCCAACGTCATCGCCCACCTGGGCATGCTGCGGGCCTACGGAGGCCGTCCGCCGGTCGGCGTCAAGCTCGTCATCGAGGGGCAGGAGGAGTACGGCAGCGCCTTCGAGAACCACCCGCCCACCGACCCGGGGCGGTTCGCCTGCGACGCCATGGTGATCGCCGACCACGGCAACATCCGCCCCGGCACCCCCACCCTCGCCACCGGACTGCGCGGCGCCTGCGAAGTGGTCGTCGAGGTCCGCACCCTCGACGAGCCGCGCCACAGCGGCGAGTTCGGGGGAGCCGCGCCCGACGCGCTGCTCGTGCTGCTCAAGGCGCTCGGCACCCTCCACGACGTACACGGGGATGTCGCGGTCGAGGGGCTGCGACGCGAGGACTGGACCGGTACGACGTACACGGAAGAGGAGTTCCGCTCCCTGGCGGGCGTGCGCGAGGGGGTGCCGCTGATCGGCAGCGGCAGTCTCGGCGAGCGGCTGTGGAGCGGGCCCGCGATCACCGTGATCGGCCTGGACGCGCCGAGCGTCGACCATGGCGTGTCCGCCGTCGTGCCGTACGCCAGGGCCAGGCTGAACCTCCGCTTCCACCCGCAACAGGACCCGAAGGAAGCCCAGGGCCGGCTGGTCGCCCACCTGCGCTCGCTCAAGCCCTTCGGTATCCCGCTCACCGTCAGGCCCGGCGCCGCGGGACCCGGCTACCAGGCGGCCACCGGCGGCCCCGCCCACCGCGCCGCACGCGCCGCCCTCAAGGAGGCCTGGGGCACCGAGGCCTCGTACGTCTCGACCGGTGGTTCCATCCCGCTGGTCAACGGCCTCGCCAAGGCGGCCCCCGGCGCGGAGGTCCTGCTCTTCGGCGCCCAGGACACCATGTGCAACCTGCACGCGCCGAACGAACGCGTCCTCTTCTCGGAGCTGCGCAACACCGTCGTCGCGCTGTGCGCCTTCGTACGGGAGTACGCGGCGGACTTCCGGACGGCGGGCGGCGCCGCGTGAGCACGAGTCACGCGCCGGTCGGCGGCGACCCGGCCGAGGACCCCTCGGGCGAGCGGCGGAAGCGTACGTTCACCTTCCCCAGTGCCCTGACGGTCCTCGCCGTCGTCACCCTCGCGGTCTGGCTGCTCGCCTTCCTCGTCCCGTCGGGGCAGTACGACCGCGACGGCTCCGGCGCGCCCGTCGAGGGCACCTACCACCGCGTCGACTCCGGGCAGTCCTTCGTCGACCGTCTCAACGACCTGTTCCTTGCGCCCGTCAACGGCCTCTACGGCATCCAGGACGAGAAGACCTCGCTGGTCGCGCCCGACAACGTCGGCGCGCTGTACGGCAGCGCGGGCGTCTTCCTGTTCGTGCTGGCCATCGGGGCGTTCATCACCGTCGTCTTCGCGACCGGCGCCCTCGACCGCGGCATCGGGCGGCTCGCACACCGGCTGCGCGAGCGCGGGGCGCTGCTCATCGCCGGGGTCATGGCCGTCTTCTCCGTGCTCGGCACGGTCGAGGGCTTCGCCGAGGAGACGCTCGGTTTCTACGGCCTGATCGTGCCGCTCATGCTCGCCCTCGGCTATGACCGCATGACCGCCGTCGGCGTGATCATCCTCGGCGCGGGGGTCGGCGTGCTGTGCTCGACCGTCAACCCCTTCGCGACGGGCGTCGCCTCGTCCGCCGCGGGCATCTCGCTGGGCGACGGCATCGTGCTCCGCTTCCTCATGTGGATCGTCCTGACCGGCGTCACGGTCGCGTACGTCATCCGCTACGCCCAGCGGGTCCGGCGGGATCCGGAGCGGTCCCTGTCCGGGTTCCTGCCGGGCGACCGGGACCATGAGCGGGCGGCGGAGGGGACGAGCGAGGCGGCGGGCGAGGTGCCGGAGCTGACCCGGCTGCACAAGGCGGTACTCGTCGCCACCGGCCTGGTCTTCGCCTTCATGATTTTCTCCGTGGTGCCCTGGTCGAGCGCCCTCACGGGCAGGGCCGACGCACAGCCGTACGCCTTCGAACTCGGCTGGTCCTTCCCGCAGCTGGCGGCCCTGTTCCTGTGCGCGGCCGTCGGCGTCGGGCTCGTCGCGCGCATGGGCGAGCAGCGGCTCAGCTCCACGATCGTCCAGGGCGCGGCCGACTTCGTCTCGCCCGCCCTGGTCATCCTGCTCGCCCGCGGCGTCACGACGATCATGAACAACTCGAAGATCACGGACACCGTGCTGCACTCCATCGAAGGGCTGGTGAAGGGCACCTCGTCGGGGCTCTTCGCGGTCATCGTCTTCCTCGTGAACCTGCCGCTCGCCTTCCTGATCCCCTCCACCTCGGGCCACGCCACGCTCGCCATGCCGATCCTCGCCCCGCTCGCCGACTTCGCCGGCGTCTCGCGCGCGGTCGTCGTCACCGCCTGGCAGGCGGCCAGCGGCTGGATGAACCTGTGGGTGCCGACGACGGCGGTGACCATCGGCGGGGTGGCGCTCGCGAAGGTCGGCTACGACAGGTACCTGCGGTTCGTGTGGCCGCTCCTCGCCGTGCTCGCCGTCCTCGTCTGCGCGTTCCTGGCGCTGGGCGCCGCGCTGACCTGAGCAGGCGCCGGAGCGTGTGGACAGCGGGCGCCGGAGGGTGTGGAGAGCGGGCGCCCGGGCATGCGGACGACGAGGGCCGCAGACGGCGCCTACCAGGACATACGTACGGTGGAGGGCATGGACGGCCTGAGCGAACTGGACCAGCGGATCACCGGGTGCCGCGCCTGCCCCCGACTCGTCGAATGGCGCGAGGAGGTCGCCCGCACCAAGCGCGCCGCCTTCGCCGACTGGACGTACTGGGGGCGCCCGGTGCCCGGCTTCGGGCCGTCCGACGCCGCGCTCCTGCTCGTCGGCCTCGCCCCCGCCGCGCACGGCGCCAACCGCACGGGCCGCATGTTCACCGGCGACCGCTCGGGCGAATTCCTCTACCCGGCGCTGTACGACGTCGGCCTCGCCTCCCGCCCCACCGCAGAGAGCGCCGACGACGGCCTGACGCTGTACGGCACCCGCATCACCTCGCCCGTGCACTGCGCCCCGCCCGCCAACAAGCCCACCACGGAAGAGCGCGACACCTGCCGCTCCTGGCTGGTGAGCGAGCTGAAGCTGCTCGCGCCGACGCTCAGGTCGGTGGTCGTGCTCGGCGGCTTCGGCTGGCAGGCCGCGCTGCCCGCCTTCGCGGCCGCGGGCTGGCAGGTGCCGAAGCCGCGCCCTGCCTTCGGGCACGGCGCGCACGTGCGGCTCGCGGGCGGCCCCGGGCAGGAGCCGCTCGACGTCTTCGGCTGCTTCCACGTCAGCCAGCGCAACACGTTCACCGGGCGCCTCACGCCCGCGATGCTGCGGGAGGTGCTGCGCTCGGCGGCCTTCGAGGCGGGCCTGCACCCGAACGGCCCAGCAGAGTGAGCCGCGCCCGGCGCTGATTCCTAGCGTGAGGACGTGGACGAGACTCGCGCGGCCAAGCCATCCGGTTCCTCCGCGGCCGGCCCCTCCGGCCCCTCCGCCGCCCAGCCCTCCGACGCCCTCGGGGCCAAACCCTCCGGCGCCGCCTACCGCAATCTCGCCGTGGCGACCATCGGCTTCACGCTCACCTTCTGGGCCTGGGACCTGGTGGCGCCGCTCGGCAGCGACTTCAAGGACCGCCTTGGCCTGAGCTCCTTCGAGCAGTCCCTCCTGGTCGCCGTGCCGGTGATCGTCGGCTCGCTGGGCCGGGTGCCGGTCGGCGCCCTGACCGACCGGTACGGCGCCCGGCTGATGTTCCCGCTCGTCTCGGCGCTCACCATCGTCCCGGTGCTGCTGATCATTCCGGCGAGGAACAGCTTCGGCGCGATGCTCGCGGTCGGCTTCCTGCTCGGCCTCGGCGGTACGACGTTCGCCATCGGCATTCCGCTGGTCAACTCCTGGTTCCCGCCCGCCCGCAGGGGCTTCGCGCTCGGCGTCTTCGGCATGGGCATGGGCGGCGTGGCGCTCTCCGGCTACTTCACGCCGCGCATCGCCGAGCACGGCGACAACCTGCCGTACATCATCGTGGCGATCGCGCTCGCCGCCTTCGCGGTGCTCGCCGCGTTCCTCATCAGCGACCGCCCCGACCGGCCCGTGCCCACCAGCTCCCTCGGCACCCGCCTGGGGCGGGCGGGCCGGCTCCGGGTCACCTGGGAGCTGTCCGCGCTCTACGCGATCGGCTTCGGCGGGATCGTCGCCTTCGGCGTGTACCTGCCCACGTATCTGAAGACCTGGTACGACCTCTCGCCCACCGACGCCGGGACCAAGGCCGCCGGCTTCGCCCTCGTCACCGTCGTCTTCCGGCCCGTCGGCGGCTGGCTCTCGGACCGGCTCCACCCGGCCACGGTCACCACCGCCGCCCTCGCGGTGGTCGCCCTCTTCGCCGTCGTACAGGCCTTCGATCCGGCCCTGTATCCGATGGGAACGATCTGCTTCCTGGCCATGGCGGCGGGCCTCGGCACCGCGAGCGGCAGCGTCTTCGCGCTCGTCTCCCAGGTGACCCCGCAGCCGCAGGTCGGCTCCGTCACCGGCATCGTGGGCGCGGTGGGTGGCCTCGGCGGGTTCGTGCCGCCGCTGGTCATGGGCGCCATCTACAGCGCCAAGGACTCGTACTCGATCGGCTTCATGCTCCTCTCCGACCTGGCGCTCGCGGGCTGCGTGTACGCGTACGGGCGGATGCGAAACGCCCGTGCGGAGTGACGAGGGCAGCACCTAGGCTGCCCCGATGGGCCTCTATCCGGACATCGAACCCCACGACAGCGGCATGCTCGACGTCGGTGACGGCAACCGCGTGCACTGGGAGGTCTGCGGCAACCCGCACGGCAAGCCGGCCGTCGTCCTGCACGGCGGCCCCGGCTCCGGCTGCACGCCCTTCTTCCGCCGGTACTTCGACCCCGACGCGTACCGGATCGTCCTGCTCGACCAGCGCGGCGCGGGCCGGTCCACGCCGCCCGCGAGCGACCCGGCCACCGACATGGGCGTCAACACGATCAACCACCTGATCGGCGACCTGGAGCTGCTGCGGCGCCACCTGCGCGTCGAGCGGTGGCTCGTCTGGGGCGTCTCGTTCGGATGTGTGCTCGGCCTGCGGTACGCGCAGAGGCACCCGGACCGGGTCTCGGAACTGGTCCTCACCGGCATCGCCACGGGCAGCCGCGCCGAGGTGGAGCTCCTGACGCGGGGGCTCGGCCGGATCTTCCCCGAGGCGTGGCGGGCGTTCCGCGACGCGGTGCCGGAGAAGGACCGGGACGGCGATCTGGCCGCCGCCTACAACCGGCTCCTGGAATCACCCGACCCGGCCGTGCGGGCGACCGCCGCGCGGGCCTGGACGGACTGGGAGACGGCGTTCGTGCCCGCGCCGCCGAGGTCCGTCCCCCGCTACGAGGACCCGGACTTCCGGGCCCGCTTCGCGCGCACCGTCACGCACTACTTCGCCCACGACCACTGGCTGGGCGGCGACGAGGTCGTCCTGCGCGACGCGCCCTCCCTGGCGGGCATCCCGGGCGTACTGGTCCAGGGCAGCCTGGACTTCGGCAACCTCCTGGGCATCCCGTGGCGGCTCCACCAGGCGTGGCCCGGCAGCGAACTCGTCCTGGTGGACGACGCGGGGCACAACGCGGGGGCGCGCGGAATCGCGGAGGAGCTGACGACGGCGACGGACCGGTTCCGTTAACCCTGGCCCGGGTGGTCCCCGGCGAAGTGCTCACCGGTCCCGTCGACCCTGGCCCGGTGGCCCCCGCCGAAGCGCTCTTCCGGGTGAACTGCCCGGGACGGGGCCCGGCCGCGGCGCTCCGATCGCCCACACTCCGGGGAAAGCGCCGACCACCGCCGGCGCCGGATCAGCCCGAACGACTGGAGCCGCCCGGTGTCCCAGCAGCCCTTCCGCCGTTCCCGCCCGCGGCCCCGACGCACCCTGACCCGAGCGGTCCTCGCCGCCGCCCTGCTCCTCGGCGTGGCGGCGACCGGCGGCGTCGCGGCCCACGGAGCGGGGTCCGCGGGGCCGGCCGACCCTGTCCCGGCCGAGCCCGTTCCGGCCGACCCTGTCCCGGCCGACCCCGTCCCGGCCGACCCCGTCTTCTGGGTCGACCCGCACAGCGCCGCCGTTCGCCAAGTCGGGGAGTGGCAGGCGGCGGGCCGCACCGAGGACGCCCGTCTCATCGAACGCATCGCGGGGCGCCCCCAGGCCGTCTGGCTCAGCGACGAGGATCCCGGCGCGGTCGTCCGCACCCATGTCGAGGCGGCGGCGATGGCGGAGCGCACCGCGGTCCTCGTCGCCTACTTCGTCCCGCACCGCGACTGCGGCGCGCACTCCGCGGGCGGCGCCCGCGACGCCGCGCACTACCGCCGCTGGATCGACGACTTCGCCTCCGGACTCGGCACCCGGGGCGCGTACGTGATCCTGGAACCGGACGCCGTCGCCCAGCTGGTCGCGGGCTGCCCGCAGGCCGACGCCGACGAGCGGTACGAATTGCTCGCCCACGCGGTCCAGCGCCTCAAGCGCCAGCCGAACACCAAGGTGTACGTCGACGCGGGCAACGCCGCCTGGATCCCCGACGAGCAGCGCCTGGTCGCCCCGCTGCGCCGCGCCGGAATCGCCGAGGCCGACGGCTTCGCTCTGAACGTGTCCAACCACCAGACGGACCAGGTGAGTGCGGACTACGGCCACCGGCTCGCCGCGGCGCTCGGCGGCGACAAGCACTTCGTCATCGACAGCAGCCGCAACGGCAACGGCCCCTACGCGGGCAGCCAGCCGTGGTGCAACCCACCGGGCCGCGCCCTCGGCACGCCGCCCACCGCCCGCACCGGCGTGCCCCTGCTCGACGCCTACCTGTGGGTCAAGCGCCCCGGCGAGTCCGACGGCACGTGCCGGGGCGGGCCGCGGGCCGGCCAGTGGTGGCCGGAGTACGCGCTGGACCTGGCGCGCAGGTCGCGTGGCTAGCCCTGGTCACCGGGGCCGCCGGGGCCGTCGGGGACGACCGCGGTGGCGGTGATCTCGACGAGCTGGCCGCGGTAGCCGAGACAGGACGTGCCGAGCAGCGTCGAGGTGTGCGGGCCCGCGTGCAGGTCGCTGCCGCGGACGACGTCCCACGCTGTGCTGAGCGCCGCGGGTTCGTCGGCGACCACGTACACGGTGCTCGCCACCACCTGCGACAGGTCGCTGCCCACCGCGCGCAGGGCCTCGTCGAGGTTGGCGATGACCTGCTCGGTCTGGCGGGCGATGTCGCCCTCCCCGACGAGGTTCCCCTCGGGGTCCAGCGGGACGGAGCCCGCCATGAAGGCGAGCCGGGTGCCGGCTTCGACGACGGCGGCGTGGGCGTATCCGGGAGGCGGGAAGAGGGTGGGGACGACGGTGCGGGTGGGTGTGGTGGTGCGTTCCGGGGTGGTCATGCCGCGATCGTGCGGGACGTGGGTCGCGTACGCATCCGAATTTCCCCACCCCCGCCCCCCTGGCCTCAGCGCACCGCCGCCGGTGAACTCCCGCCCCGTACAAGGAGCGTGGGCTTGCCCGAGCCGTCCGCCGGGGTCGACCAGATGTCCTGCTTGCGGCCGTCCTCGCCCGGCAGGGCATACGCGAGGGTGCCGTCGTCCAGCCAGGCTGCCTGGTCGTCGACGTTGCGCCGCTCGGCGAGGGGGCGTTCGCGCATCGTCCGGAGGTCGAGGACGTACAGCCGCCAGGGGTCCCGGGTCCCCTTCCGCACCCGCTTCTTGAAGGCGACGCGGGTGTTGTCGGGGGAGAGCGAGGGGCATTCGACGTTCGAACGCAGGGCGGTCGCCGCCCACTTCTTCATGTCGCCGCGCACGAGGTACGTCCTGCCCTTGGTCGAGACGGTCGCGTAGAAGATGTTGTCGTCCCTGGTGAAGGTGACGCCCCAGTAGTTGACGTCGGGGGAGTGGTAGCGGCGGCCGTCGAGGGTGAGGGGGATCTCCTCCATGTTCTTGATCAGATAGCCGGTGCGGGTGTCCAGGATCGAGGTGCGGGTCGAGAAGGACGAGCCCGCGTAGGAGTCGCCGGTGGCGAACATCGTCCAGGACAGCATGCGGCCCGACGCCGAGACGCGGGCCCGGTTGGGTATCCCGGTGAGTGCGATACGGCGCTTCTCGCGGAGCTCGGCGTCGAGGACGACGGCGTACGACTTGGGCGGGATCCCGGCGCGGCGCTGGAGGCACAGGCCGGTGCCCGCTGCGGCGTAGAAGCGCTCGCAGGAGGGGCCGCCGGTGGTGCGGGCGGCGTCCGGAACGGCCTTGTCTGGCACGGGGATCCGGGCGACCCGGCCCGCGCCCGCCTCCGTACTGCGGAAGTAGAGGTTCCCCCGGTCGAGGCCGAACTCCGACGTGGCGTCGGCCGACTGGGCGTCCTGCGCCGCGTGCACGGTGTAGGAGACAGCGACACCCGCGAGCACGGCGGCGGCCGCGGTGACGGCCACGACGCGGGAGCGGAAGGAACGGAACGCACCGGTGGCGCCGGTGGCTCGGGCGGCTTGGGTGGCGTCGGTGTCAGGAGGCGAGGTCATGGGAGCCTTTCGGAGGGCGGAGCAGGGCGGCCGCCCCGGCGAGCGCCCCGGTCAGTGCGAGTGCCGCGCAGGTCAGCGCGGTCCCCACGCCCCACAGCGTCCACGCCGCGCCGAAGCCGGCCGCGGCGACGAGCCGGGCCAGCGCCTGCCCGGTCTGGAGGACGGCCATGCCGCTGGCCCGCCGCTCCTGGGCGACGACGGGTGCGACGAGGGCCATCAGGACGCCGTCGGTGGCCGCGTAGAAGACACCGATCAGCAGCAGTACGCCGATGAGCAGGGGCCGGCCGTCGGTGGGGGAGAGCAGCAGGACGTAGCCGCCGAGCAGCGCCACGTGCCCCGCGAGGAACGGCACGCGGCGCCCGGTGCGGTCGGCGAGCCGCCCGGCCGGCACGGCGAGCAGCAGGTACACGGCGGCGGAGCCCAGCGGCAGGAGCGGGAACCACGAGACCGCGAAGTCCAGCCGCCGCTGGAGGAGGAGGTAGAGGAACGCGTCGCCGATGGTGGCCGCGCCGAGCAGCGCGGCGGCGAGGAGGACGCGCCGGAAGGCGGGCACGCGGAGCAGGTCCAGCGCTTTGGCGCGCCGCACGCGGGAACCGGCCGCGGGCTTCCCCGGCACCGGCTTCACCGGCACCGGCCTCACCGGCACCGGCCTCACCGGTACTGGCTTCATCGCGGTCTGCGCTTGGTGGCCCGGCACGAACGCGATCAGCATCAGCACCCCGAGCAGCCCGAAGCAGAAGCTGACCACGAACACGGCGTCGTACGCGTCCGCGGTCGCCCACAGCAGCGCGAACGCGGCGAGCGGCCCGAGCAGCGCGCCCGTCGTGTCCATCGCCCGGTGCACGCCGAAGGCGCGGCCCAATGTGTCGGGCGGGCTGCTCAGCGAGATGAGCGCGTCGCGCGGCGCGGTGCGCACGCCCTTGCCGATGCGGTCGGCGGCGAGCGCCGCGCCGATCCCGGCGGTGGCGCCGCCCGCGAGCAGCAGCCCGAGCCGGGACAGCGCGGAGAGTGCGTAGCCGCCGCCCGCCACCAGCTTGTGGCGCCCGCCGCGGTCGGCGGCGTATCCGCCGGCCAGCCGCACGAGGGCCGTGACTCCGTTGTAGAGCCCGTCGAGGAAACCGAACTGGAGAGGCGAGAGGCCGAGTTGGAGGACGAAGTAGAGCGGCAGGACGGCGGTGACCATCTCCGAGGAGATGTCCGTGACCAGGCTGACCGCGCCGAGCGCGAGGACGGGGCCGGCGACGCGGCCGCGCCGGGCCCCGGACTTCTCCGAGGCCTTGGCGACCGCGTCGGTGGAGGCGAGGTACATGGCGCTCGTCTCAGCGGCAGGTGTAGGACGGGCTGGTGTCCTTCGTCGAGCCGTCCGTGGCGACGAGGTTCCAGGAGAACCCGTTGTCGGTGAAGTTCAGCTTGACGACGCCGAAGGTCTTGGTGATCCGCTTCTGGCTGTTGGGCTGGACCTCCTCGATGTCGTACGGGTTGGCGCCGCCCATGCCGCCGAGCAGTTCGACGATGCCGTTGGCGTCCGCCTTGCCGTCGGCGTTCTGCGGGGCGAACCGCTCGTAGTGGTGGTCGTG
Organism: Streptomyces sp. NPDC039480; assembly: GCF_055597165.1. NCBI lineage: Bacteria > Bacillati > Actinomycetota > Actinomycetes > Kitasatosporales > Streptomycetaceae > Streptomyces > Streptomyces sp. NPDC039480. Next base: position 120,330 of record NZ_JBVITX010000011.1, read on the forward strand.
GCCGTTCATGACGAGCTCGGCCTTGTTCTCCTGGAGCAGCTTCCAGACCGGGCGGCTCACCGGGTCGTTGCCGTGCCCTCCGGAGGAGAAGAGGGGGTGGTGCCAGTACGCGGCCACACACTTCTTGGAGTTGGCGGCGAGGTCGTCCTTGAGCCAGTCGATCTGCTCGTCGTTGTCGAAACTGTTGGAGTCGAGGGCGATGAAGTGCCAGTTGCCCTGGTCGAAGCTGTAGTAGCTCTTGCCGTCGGGGTAGGCGACGGAACCGAAGTAGGACTTGTAGCCGGCGAGCGCGCCCGCCGGGTCGTAGGTCTCGTGGTTGCCGGGGACGGGGCGGGTCTTGCTCTTGAAGGCGCCCCAGGACTTGTCGTAGTAGTTCTTGAAGTCCTTCAGACGCGCGTCGTCGTACTGGTTGTCGCCCATGGTCATGACGAAGGCCGGGTTGATCTGCTTGACCAGGGCCGCGGTCTTGGGGTGCTTGCAGCTGCTGCTGCTCGCGGTGCACTGTTCGGCGATGTCACCCGCGGCGACCGCCGTGAAGGCGCCCGCCCTCGGTGCGGCGGCGGGGGAGGCGCCGGCCTCTTCGGCGGGCGACCAGAGCAGCACGCCGCCGACGAGGGCGAGCGAGGCGCCGGCGGCGATGGGAATGCCCCAACGGGCCGTCTGTGTCCGGGTGTTGGGCGTGCGGGGGTTCTTGACGCGGGGGGTGGGCGGCATGTCCGTCTCCTCGGTTGGCGTGGGGGTGCCGGGCCGTCCCGGGGAATCCTGGCGATGCGGCATGTGCGCGTCAATGACTCCGGTCGATAATTGTTAGGAAAGTTTCCTTCCAGCGGGGAGGGGTGCGTTGTCAGTGGCCTCGCCTAGGGTGGCGAGCACGGGTGACAGGTGGCGTGAGCAGGGGCTGAGTGAGGCGGCGGTGGCGATGACGGCGGAGGCGGTGTCGGCGGAGGGCCACGCCTTGCGGCGCGCCCTTCTCGCGCGCTCCTGCGCCGCCGTCTTCCTGCCGGCCGAGGTGCCCCGGGAGGGCCGGCTCGCCTTCTGGCGACCGGACGGGGGTGAGCTTCCGGGCGAGGTGGCGTCAGTCGCCGCCGGGGCCGGGGGAGGCCTGAGGGGTGAGGCCGCTGGGTCCGGGGGAGGACCGTCGGGCGTGGCGGCCAGGCTCGGGGCGGAGCTGCCCGCCGGCGAGGCCGCGGGGGCCGTGGGAGAGCTGACGGGCGGGGCCGCCGTGCCCGAAGACGTATGGGAGGACGGGCTGTGCGGCGTCACGCGGGGGGAGCTTGTCGTCGCGCGTAAGCACGGCAAGGGGGCCCGTGCCCGTACCGTCCCCGCCCTGTTCCTGCCCGTCGCCGACGCCGTCTCGCTGCTGCTGCGCGCCGAGCGCCCGCACCCCGCCGCGGCCTGCTGGGCCACCGCCGCACGGCACGCGCTGCACCTGGCCGCGCGGGGCAGGCTGCTGCCCGGCCTGACCGCCGGGGACATGGACGCGTGGCGGGCGGGCCCGATGGACGAGGCCGACGTCGCGCACCTGCGCGCCATCGCCGCGGCGCTGCCCGCCGAGGCGCACGCGGCGCCGCTCGCGGGACCCGGGCCGCTGCGGCTGCCGCAGCCGTTCGCCCTGGTCAGAGCCTTCGTGGACGCGGTGGTCGACGCCCTGCCGCGCACCCCCGCGGCTCCGCACGCGGTCGGTGCGCCCTTCGCTGCGCGCGAGCCGCAGCGCCTGTCGGGCGCGCGGGAGTGGGCCGCCGAGGTCGCCGCGGGCATGGACGCCGGGGTGCGGGTCTCGCTCCGCCTCGACCTGCGGGCGCACGAGGTGTTCGACGGGGGCGAGTACTCCAGGGACGGGACGGAAGACACCGAGGACGGGTCGGGCGGCTCCCCGGCCGCCGCCGTCGTCCAGGTCCACAGCCTCGCCGACCCGGCGCTCGTGACGGACGTCCCCGGTCTCTGGGCGGGCACCGACCACTTCGGCCCGCGCGCCCGCGTCGACACCCTGCTCGCGCTGCGCCGCGCGGCCCGCGTATGGCCGCCGCTCGGCAGACTCCTGGAGCGGCCGCGCCCCGACGTGCTCCCGCTGAGCGACGAGGAGTTGTACGACCTCCTGGGCGCGGCCGCCGGCCGGCTCGCCGCGGCCGGCGTGGCCGTCCACTGGCCGAGGGAGCTCACCCGCGGCCTCACCGCCACCGCCGTGGTCCGCCCGGCCCCCGGCACCGCCGCAGACAACTTCGACTTCTTCAAGACCGAGAAGCTCCTCGAATTCCGCTGGCAGGTGGCGTTCGGCGACCAGGAGGAGCCGCTGACCGACGCGGAGCTCGACGTACTGGCGGAGGCGCACCGCCCCGTCGTCCGCCTCCGCGACCAGTGGGTCCTCGTCGACCCCGACATGGTCCGCAAGGCGCGCAAGCGGGACCTCGGCCTGCTCGACCCGGTCGACGCCCTGTCCGTCGCGCTCACCGGCACGGCCGAAGTGGACGGCGAGCGCGTGCCCGCCGTGCCCCTCGGCGCGCTGGCCCGGCTGCGCGAGCGCGTGACGGGCGACCTCGACGCGCTCGCCCAGCCCCCGGGCCTGCACGCCACCCTCCGGGACTACCAACTCCGCGGTCTGGCCTGGCTCGACCGCATGACCTCCCTGGGCCTCGGCGGCTGCCTCGCCGACGACATGGGCCTCGGCAAGACGATCACGCTCATCGCCCTGCACCTGCACCGAAGGCACCCCGCGCCGACCCTCGTCGTCTGCCCCGCGTCGCTGCTCGGCAACTGGCAGCGGGAGATCGAGCGGTTCGCGCCCGGCGTGCCGGTGCGCCGCTTCCACGGGACGGGCCGCACCCTCGCCGGCCTGGACACCGACGGCGGCTTCGTCCTCACCACGTACGGGACGATGCGCACGAGCGCGCCCGAGCTGGCCGAGCAGGCCTGGGGCCTGGTCGTCGCGGACGAGGCGCAGCACGTCAAGAACCCGCACGCGGCGACGGCGAAGGCCCTGCGCACGATCCCCGCACAGGCCAGGGTCGCGCTCACCGGCACCCCCGTGGAGAACAACCTCTCCGAGCTCTGGGCGCTCCTCGACTGGACGACACCGGGGCTGCTCGGCCCCCTGAAGGCGTTCCGCGCCCGCCACGCGCGCCTCGTGGAGGGCGGCGACCCCTCCGGGACCGGTGCGAACGACGAGGCACTGGAGCGCCTGGCCCGGCTGGTCCGCCCCTTCCTCCTGCGCCGCAAGAAGTCCGACCCGGGCATCGCCCCGGAGCTGCCCCCGAAGACGGAGACCGACCACCCGGTCACCCTCACCCGTGAGCAGACCTCGCTGTACGAGGCGGTGGTTCGCGAGACCATGGCCCGCATCGAGGCGTCGGACGGCATGGCGCGCCGCGGCCTGGTCATGAAGCTGCTGATGGCGCTCAAGCAGATCTGCAACCACCCCGCGCAGTATCTGAAGGACGGCATGCTCACGACGCGCACCGGCCGCCCCCGCTCGGGCAAGCTGGAGTTGCTCGACGAGCTCCTCGACACGATCCTCGCCGAGTCGGAGAGCGCGGGCGCGGTCCTGATCTTCACGCAGTACGTCCAGATGGCCCGCCTCCTCGAAGCACACCTGACCGCCCGCGGCGTCCCCACCCAACTCCTGCACGGCGGCACCCCGGTCGCGCGCCGCGAGGAGATGGTGGACCGCTTCCAGTCCGGCGAGGTCCCCGTCTTCCTGCTCTCCCTGAAGGCGGCGGGCACGGGCCTCAACCTCACCCGGGCGGGCCACGTGATCCACTACGACCGCTGGTGGAACCCGGCGGTGGAGGAGCAGGCCACCGACCGCGCGTACCGCATCGGCCAGACCCAGCCGGTCCAGGTCCACCGCCTGGTCACCGAGGGCACGGTCGAGGACCGCATCGCCGAACTCCTCGCGGCGAAGCAGGCGTTGGCGGACGCGGTGCTCGGCGACGGCGGCGAGGCGGCCCTCACGGAACTGTCCGACGCGGACCTCGCGGACCTCGTGGCGCTGAGGAGGACGGCATGAAGCCGCGCAGCGGGCCGGCAGGACACGGCGGCGGTCTGGGCAGGGCCAGCGGAATGAGCGAGACGAGCCGCATGGGCAGCGGCCGCGTCTTCCCCGCCCTGCCCCCGAACCCCGACCCCGGCGCCCCCTTCGCCACCTCCTGGTGGGGCAACGCGTGGCTCGACGCATTGGAGGGCAGCGCCCTGGACCAGGCCCGCCTGACCCGCGGCCGGGCGTACGCACGGGAGGGCGCGGTCGACACCATCACCGTCGCCCCGGGCCGCATCGTCGCGTACGTCCACGGCAGCCGCCCCCGCCCGTACCGCGCGGAGATCCGCCTGCGGACGATGCTGCCCGAGCACTGGGACCGCTTCCTCGACGCCGTGGCGACCGACCCCGCGCGCATCGCGGCGCTGCTCGACAAGGAGATGCCGCACGCCCTGGCCGACGCGGCGGTCCGCTCGGACGTCCCCCTGCTCCCCGGCGCCCGCGAGCTGGCCCCCTCCTGCACCTGCCCGGACCGGGGCCACCCCTGCAAGCACGCGGCCGCCCTCGCCTACCAGACGGCCCGCCTCCTGGACGCGGACCCCTTCGTGCTCCTGCTCCTGCGCGGCGGCGAGGAACAGGACCTCCTGGACGAACTGTCGCGCAGGAACAAGCGGTTGTCAGCGTCGGAACAACACGAGCCGGCCCCCCACCAGCATCCCGAACCCCACACACCCGCGCCTACCCCGGGCCAGCCCTCCCCGAGCCAGCCCACCCCCGGCCAGCCCACCCCGGGCAAGACCACCCCCGACCCCACCCTCCCCACTCTCCCCACCGTCCCCAACCGCCCCGCCCTCCCCAGCCGCTCCACGCCCCCGAGCGTCCTGGCGCGAGAGGCCCTGGCCACGGAGTACCGCTCTCCGCTCCCGGCCCCGCTCGCACCACCGGTACACGCGGGCGACCCCCCGGTCCTCCCGTCCCTGCCCGGCGCGCCGGACCCGACGGCGCTGGAGTTCCTGGTGACGGACGCGGCGGCCCGCGCCCACGCGTTCCTCACGACGGGCAAGGACCCCTTCGCGGCCGTCTCCCCCTGGCACGACGCGGTCCGCCTGGCCGCCTCGCACCCCGGCCTCACCGGCCGCCGCACCTTCAGCCGCCAATTCGCCGAACTGGCCAGGTCGGTGGGGCGCACCCCCGCGGAGCTCTCCCGGGCGGCGGCGGCCTGGCGCCAGGGCGGCGAGGAGGGCCTGACGGTCCTCGAATCCCCCTGGGACCCCCCGGCGGGCCCCTTCGACCGCGCCCGCGGCGCGCTGACCGCGGCGGATCTCCCCCGCATGACGATCCACCACAACCACCTCACGAACCCCGAGGGCACCCTCCAGCTCCGCTACGGCCACGACGGCCGCTGGTACCCCTACCGAAGCGAGCCGGGCGCGGACGACTGGTGGCCGGAGGGGGAGGCGGACGTGGATCCGGTGGGCGCGGTGGCGGGAGTGGTGGGGGACTGACGGTCCCGCTCGGCCCTGAGGACCAGGACCAGGCCCCTACGCCGACTCAACGCGGGAGTTGCCTCACGGTGCCGGAGCCGACGGCACGACCGTGGTGACGGAGTGCGAAGGACTGGCCTTCCTCCAGCGCGACCGGTTCTTCGAGCACCACTGTCACCTCGGCTCCGTGAAGCGGCCGGACCACGTCGGCGCCTTCGGGCAGTGTGACGGTGCCCCATACGGCGGCAGTGCGGAGGTGGAAACGGAGACGATCACCCGAGACGACATCCGCAGCGCCCTGTTCCTCGGACAGCAGGTTGATGTCGGCGGTGAAGCCGGTATGGGCGCTGACCGTCCCTGGTGCCGCGAGCACCTGCCCCCGCTCGACGGCGTCCGCAGCAATGCCACGCAGCAGCACCCCCACGTTCATCTCTGCCCTCGCTTCCCCGATGGACATGTGGTGCTGCTCGATGTCGACGACATGAGCGGTCGCGCTACCACCCAGGCCGATAACTTCCACCGCGCAGCCCGTGCGCACCCGACCGCGTTCGACCCGGCCCGTCACCATGACCACCCGACCCTGTTGCCGGCAAAAGACGTCTTCCACGGACATCAGGAACGGCTTCTCCACGACCACGCCCGTCACTGACTCACCTGAAGATCCGCTCATGAGTACCCATACTCCCTTGTGACCGCGTGCGGTAGCCACGAACGGGCTTCCAGAGGCCGACAACGCGCTGGCCGGCCACAGGCTTTGACCGGAGCGGGGTCATGGGAAAGTCGTCTGTCGATCAAAGGAGGCCATATGGTGCGGGTTCTGATCTCTCCGTCGTACGGGAGCACTGAGACACGGCGCCACTGGGCGGACACCGTTGACCGGGAAGTGGACTTCACGGCAGCGCGATATGAGCAGTCGCTCGCCCCGGTGCAGCAGGAGCAGTTGCAGATTCTCCACTCCGACGGCAAGGCTCGATTCTGGGGCGCGACGCCCGCCCACGACCGGAAGATGGCCGATGTCGCCACAGGTGATGTGGTGCTGTTCACCGGGCAGAACAGAGTGCGTGCGATCGGAGAAGTGGGGGTGATCTTCCGCAATCGAGCGTTCGCCGATCTCTTGTGGCCGCCCCAGAACGGTGGAAAGAGCTGGCACACCGTCTACACGCTGATGGACCTGGTCCCCGCGGACATCCCGTACGTGCAGTTGAACGCGTCCATCGGTTACAAGGCGGCGCACAGTTTTCCAGGGCAGATGGTTCTGCGAGGCGACAAAGCGCAGGCGGTTCTCGAAGACTTCATGATCACTCCAGGAGCGGCATGGGAAGGCGGCTCTCCCCTCGCTCCCGCACCACCACCGCAGACGCCCCCGATACGGGACGGTGTGCGCATCGCGGCCATGGAGGAACTGCGTACACGTCGTGCGGGCTATGAGCGTGCCAGGCGGCTGGTCGTCGTCGATCGCCGCGAGGCCGAACTCGTCCGTGCATTCCGCCGGCACCTCGCCGCTGAGGGCCGGTCCGCCAAGCGCTTCTTCTGCCCTTCAGGGATCAGCGACATATACATCGAGGACGGTGCGGACACTGAAGTCATAGAGGCAAAGAGCGCATCGGGCCATCGCCATGTGCGCCAGGCGCTGGCACAACTCCTGGACTACGGGCCGCACAGCCCCATCCCTGCGCAGCGTCTGGCCGCGTTGTTTCCTGATGAGCCGGCAAGCCAGGATGTCGAGTTGCTGCACAGGTACGGCATCGACGTCATCCACCAGGTGGCTCATGAGGGCTTCCGGCGGTTGCCGGCGCCGAGTGAGCGGAGGTCTCTCATGCGGGAGATCTGGTCCGATGGGCGGACTTGAGGGTTCGGTGGCGCGACTTCGTGTTGAGCTCTGACGATCAGCCAGGACAGGGAGGTTCCTCCTCGACGTGGCCGGGTGCCGTCGGCCGCCGGCGTCGGTCGGCCGCGCCCTCAGGTGCGGAGATGTGACAGCAGGTCGTCCGCGGTCGGGTAGGGGCGTTCGGGTGGGAGGAGGGTCTCTGCCGTCGGCAGGTTTCCTTCGCGTACGTGGGTGTGGATTTCGTGGGCCAGGTCTGTGACGTCCGCGATTGAGACCGTCCACTCGTCCGCGTAGCGGCGGGATGCCTCGCCGGAGAGGCCCAGTTGGAGGGAGCGGTGGGGGAGGGGGTTGAGGTGGAGGTCGCGTTCCGGGTCCCATTGGACTCGGGCGGGGGCCTGGCGCAGGGCGCGTTTCCAGGTGGCCTGGTCGGGGTGGAGGCCACGGGCATAGTGGGACAGGCACGCGTTGCGCAACGCCCAGTCGAAGCCGTCGCGGGTGATCTCGATCGCCAGGACCGTCTCCTGGCCTTCCTTCGTGGCCCAGCCGCAGCGGTACATCATCCAGAGGAAGGACGGCTTGATCCACGTCATACGGTCCCGCTTCCAGGCGGCGGGAAAGCGTCCGGTGCGAGCCGCAGGGAGGCCGAGCTCCGGGGTGTACGCCTGGTAGACGGTGATGGTCGATTCGGTGTGCAGGGCGCGGATCTGGTGTTTCATGATCGACCAGCGTGCCCTCGGCGGCGGCGGACCGCCAGTGAATTGTCGGTGCCGCGCGCTACCGTAAAAGCTCGTGTAGCTCGTGTATCTCGTGTACGGAGGAGGGGGTCCGGTGGACGCTGAGTTGACGGCGCTGGCGGCGGCGGGGGCGACGGCGCTCGTGCAGCAGATGGTGACCGAGGGCTGGGCCCAGGCGCGGGGCCGGGTCGCCCGGTTCTTCGCGCGGGGCAGCGGTGACGAGGACGCCCTAGCGGGGGAGCTGGAAGAGGCGCGGATCGAAGTCGTCGCCGCGCGGGGCGCGGAGGACGAGGAGACCGCGGCCGACGTGCAGGCGGAGTGGCGTTCCCGGCTCCGCCGCAGGCTCGCGGCGGACCCCGAGGCCGCCGCCGAACTGCGTGCCCTGCTCGCGGAGTTGACCCCGGATGCCGACGCGCGGGCACAGCCCGTCAGTATCACGAACAACACCATCAGCGGCGGCGTGCTGTATGGCACGGCGATCCAGGCGGGGACCATCGGTACGCAGAACATCCACGGCGGCAATCAGTGATGCGGTGGCAACATCCGGGGCGGCCATTGGGGCTGATGCGGCGGCGATAGCGGTAGCGGTAGCGGTAGCGGTAGTGGTAGCGGTTCTCGTCCGACCGTCCGCCACCGCCGCCCGTGCTCCGGCTAGAAGTCGACCCGCGTCCGCTCGTCGAGCCGCGCCACCGAGTCCTGCGCGAACGCCTTCTCGTAGTCGCTGCGGATCTCTTCGATCTGGGTGTCCCGCTTGCGCGCCTCGGTCGTCGGGTACAGCAGGATCAGTTCGTACGAACGCTCCCGCTCGATCCTGCCGTTGGAGTCGCGCCACTGCCCGCGCCCGTCCTGGATGGTCAGTCCGTCGGGGAAGCCCGGCGTGACCTCCTTGTCGATGAAGGCCATGAACTGCTTGTCGGTCACCGCGGGTCCGCCGTCGGGCCGTTCCGTGCCGAAGAAGAGCCGCGTCTCGGTGAACGGCTTGCCGCGGGCGACGGTCGACGTGGCGGCCGGGCCTGCGGAGCCCGCCGGGCTGTCGTCCTCCAGCGAGGCGTACGCGGCGGGAGCGCCGACGGCCAGCACGGTGGTGGCAGCGGCGGCCACGGCGAGCCGGGTGCCGGAGACGCGGGGGAAGGTGAGGGCCACAGGGCGTTCCTTTTCAGAGGAGTTCCGCGGAGGGGCGGTCCGTAACGGCGGCAAACCGTAGCGGACCTCCGTGCCTCCGGTGCCCTTGGAGCCGGGGACATCCGGCGATATGGCCTGATTGGCTCCCACCGATTTCATGCTCGCGTGGCACGCCCGTCACAGAGCCCCGACTTCGCCCCCGCCCAGCCGGTACGTCGTGAGGTCCCGCCAGCCCTTGCCCGGCCCGTCCGTCACGATCAGGTGGACGGTGTCCACGCGGCTGACGATCGGCAGCGCCGGGGCGAGGGTCGTCTCCAGGGCGTCGTAGGCCGCCTCGTAAGTGGCCGGGCCCTCGTGGTTCGCGAGGGTGAGGTGGGGGGCCAGGGGTGGGGTGAAGATGCCGCGGTAGGGGACGGCTTCGGGCCAGCGGGTCGTGAGGGAGCGGGTGAGAGCGCGGACCGGGGTGTCGGGGGTCGGGGGGAGGTAGAGGACGCCGGGGTAGCGGCCGAATTCGCGGAACGTGAGGGTGAAGGGGGCGTGGGCGGCGAAGACGTCCGCGAGGTCCCGGTGGGTGGACGCGGTGAAGCGGGACTCGTTGAGGAACGGGTAGAGCACCGTGACGTGCGCCGGGAAGCCGGCCCTCACGAGGGGGTTCGCCTCGGGGATGCGGATGGTCAGGGCGGTGTCACCGGGAAGGTCCGGCCAGCCGCCCCGCTCCACTGCCCCCTCCGCCGTCCCGGTTCCGGCCCCGGTCCTGGTCCCGGTCTCCGTCTCGGCCTCAGTCACGGTCCCTGTCCCTGTCCCTGTCCCTGTCCCGGTTCCGGTTCCGGTCTCCGTCCCGGCCCCGGCCCCAGCCTCGGTCCTGGCCTCGGCCCTGGTCCCGGTCTCCGTGCCGGCCTCGGCCCCCGTCTCGGCCCCGGCCCCGGTCCCCGTCTCCGCGGCCCCGGCCCCGGTCCCCGTCTCCGCGGCCCCGGTTCCGGTCACCGTCCCGGCCCGCGCCCCCGTCCCGGCCCGAGTCCCCGTCCCTCTTCCCGTCGTCGCCCGTGCCCCCGTCCCCGGCCCCGCCGCCCCCACCCGTTCCCGTGTCTCAGTGCTCACCGCGCGCGGTGCAGGCGGGCCGAGAGGTGGTGTTGCAACGGCTGGCCCACGGCCGCGAGGTCATGGGTGAACGTGAGGGTGTCCTCGTCTGTCAGCGCGTAGCGACGACGCGTGGCCGTGACCTCTTTGGCGGTGGGAGTGAGCGCCACCTCGTGGGTGGAGAGGTCGACCGTGCCGTCGGCCGCGTGGCCCACCGAGATCTCCGCGATGCCGGTCGGCTGGGTGACCAGCGCCTCCACCCGGCCGTCGGGCTGCAGCCGCCACCAGCCGCTCTCCCGGGCCGCGGGGCGCAGCGGGGCGTCGTCGGCGTCGAGCAGCCACGCCCGTGCCTCGTAACGGAGGAAGGGCCGGCCATCGTGGCTGAAGGTGACCTCCTGCGCGTACGTGAAGTCCGCGGGGAGCGTCGGATACTCGCCGCGGCCCCGCCCGTGCCACGTGCCGAGGAGCCCGAGCACGGGCCCGAGCAGCGCGTGCGGCGCGGGCGCCTCGTCCGGGCGGCGGCTGTCGGGGTACGGGTGCTCCGGTGCGGGCTCGAACACGGTGGGGACTCCTGGGGGTGGCGGGGCGGGTGAGTGGGTGGGTGCCGGAGGGAAGCTTAGGGGGCGTGCCCTCCGGGCCAGGCACGTGCCGCGCCTTCCGGGAGGCACGTGCTCCGCCGCCGTAACCTGCCGTCTTCCCCTGCGTCACCCAATTCCCGTACGTTGCCCCGGACTTGCCGGGGCGTGGCGGGAGAGGCCCGCCCTTGCCGAGGCGTGGCGGGAGAGGGCGATGGGCGTGATGGTGCGCAAGGGTGTGGGCGGGCTGCTGGTGGGGGCCCTCGTGGGGTGGGGCGTGCTCGGCGGAGCCGGAGCCGGAGCCGGGGCCGGGGCCTCCGCGGGCCCCCGCGGCGCCGACGACCCCGCGCCGGGAACCCCCTACTCCGCCACCACCGGCGTCGGCGTCCACAACGCCTACGAGAAGGCGAAGTACCCGTACTTCGCCGACGCCCTCGACTCCGGTGCCGCGATGCTCGAACTCGACGTGTGGACCAACGCGTTCGGCGGCGGATGGCGGGTGTCGCACAACAACCCCGTCGGCAACGACAACAACTGCGAGAACGCCCAGAGCCCGGCCGAACTGCGCACCAAAGCGCGCAACCAGAGCCTCACGGGGTGCCTGAGGGACATGCGCAGCTGGCACGACGCACACCCCGGGCACCGGCCAATCCTCGTGAAGGTCGAGCTGAAGGACGGGTTCCAGGGCAGACGGGGACGCGGCCCCGCCGACCTGGACGCGCTCCTCACCGGCGTGCTCGGCGACGCCGTCTACCGCCCCGGACAGCTCGCCGCCGGACACGCCACCCTCGACGACGCCGTACGGGACAAGGGCTGGCCCGGCCGCGCCGAGCTCGCCGGCAAGTTCGTGGTCGAGCTGATCCCCGGCACCGTCGAGCGCGGCAACCCCGCCGACACCCTCTGGACCGACCGCGAGTACGCCACCCACCTGCGCGACCTCGCCGCCGCGGGACGCCTCGGCGACGCCGCCGCCTTCCCCGCCGTACTCGGCGCGGAAGCGGGCGATCCGCGCGGGCGGTACCAGGACGCGTCGCTCCGGCCGTGGTTCGTGCTGTTCGACGGGGACGCCTCCGCGTACGTCGGCGGCGCCATCGACACCCGCTGGTACGCCGACCGGCGCTACCTCGTCGTTATGACCGACGCCCACAACGTCGCCCCCGCCATCGACGGGACACACCCGACCGAAACCCAGGCCAAGGACCGGGTCGCGCTGCTCGCAGGAAAGCACGCAAGCATCGTCTCCGCCGACTGGTACCCGCTGCCCGGCGTCCTCTCGACGGTCCTCCCACGCGGCTGACCCCACCCGGGGCCGGGGGCGCCTGCGGCCCCGGCCCGCCTCCCCCTCAGGGCTGGATCCGAGATCCACACCGGCGCGTGGTCCGACCCGTTGGCGTCACTCCGTACCACTGGCTCGCCATCCGCCACCGGCAGGATGCGGCCGACCGTGCTCCCGCGCGGCTGACCCCACCCGGGGCCCGGGGCCCGCAGCCCCGGCACGCCTTCCCTCAGGGTTGGATCCGGGATCCACACCGGCGCGTGGTCCGACCCGTTGGCATCACTCCGTGCCACTGGATCGCCATCCGCCACCGGCAGGACGCGGCCGACCGTCCTCCCACGCGGCTGACCCCACCCGGGGCCGGGGCGCCCGCAGCCCCGGCACGCCTTCCCTCAGGGTTGGATCCGGGATCCACACCGGCGCGTGGTCCGACCCGTTGGCATCACTCCGTGCCACTGGATCGCCATCCGCCACCGGCAGGATGCGGCCGACCGTCCTCCCACGCGGCTGACCCCACCCGGGGCCGGGGCGCTCGCAGCCTCGGCCCGCCGCCCCCTCAGGGCTGGATCCGTATCCACACCGGCGCATGGTCCGACCCGGCCGCGCCCCTCCGTATCGCCGGATCACCGTCCTCCACCGACGGCAGCGCGCCCGCCACGGCGCCCTGCGCGCCCGTGTCCGCCGTCCGTACCTGGTCCAGTAGGGCGCGGCTCACCAGGACGTGGTCGATGAGCTCGCGGCGGCCGGCGTGGATGCGGGAGAAGCGCCGGTCGGGCGGGATCAGCGGGGCCACGTTCCACAGCCGCGCCGCGTCGCCCTTGTCCGGGCGGTCGAAGCCCGGCGTGCCGATCTCGGAGCCGGGCGGCCCGAGCAGGATCTGCGTCGTCGCAGCACCGACCTCGTCGTTGAGGTCCCCGAGCACGGCGACCCCGTGCTCGCGGCCGTCGCCATGCAGCAGCCGGTCGGCGAGCGCGCGCACCGCGGTCGCCTCGGCGGCGCGGCGGTGCAGGGCGTACGCCGCGTACCGCGCGCGCTCCCCCTCGTCCAGCGGCTGGAAGCGGCCCCCGGGATAGGACAGCAGCTTCGACTTGAGGTGGCACACCACCACGTCGAAGAAGAACGCGCGCGTCGACACCGTCACCGCGAGGAACCCGCGCCCGGCGCGCGACATCGTCCGGCCCGCATCATCGGTCTGCACCGGCCGCACCGGTTCCGGAAAGGCGTCCTCGTCGGCGACGACGGAGACCGGGAGGCTGCTGAGGAAGCCCACCCGGATGCCCCGGTCGTCCGCGCGCCGGGAGAGCGTGACGTGCCAGGTGCCCTCCAGCAGGCCCGCCAGATCCTCCAGGGCGGCCCGGTCGCCGACCTCCTGCACACCGAGGACGCTCGGCCCCAGCGCGGTGACCGTCGCCGCGAGCGACGCCAGCTTCGCCTCGTATGTCACCTTGTCCCTGGGGCCGAACCGGCCGAACTTCCCACCGGGACGGTAGAGGTTCTCCAGGTTCCACGTGCCGACGATCATGTCCGCCTCCCGTGCGGTCGGACTCGGTCCCCTCGGCCGGTCGGCGGGTGAAGCCAGCGTGCCCGCGAAACCGTCCCCGCGACAGGGCCGCCGGATGCGCACTCGCACTACCGTGAAGAGATGACGCCGCCTCCCGCGCCAGGCCCCGCCGACCTCACCCCCCACGGCCCCGCCGGACCCACCGGACCCGTCCCCCACGGCCCCGCCGGACCCACCGGATCCGCTCCCCACGGCCCCGCCGGCCCCGCTCCCCACACCCCCGCAGACCTCGTCATCACCGGCTGCACCGCACTGACCCACGACCCGCGCGGCGAGATCGTCTTCGTCGACGACGCCACCCTCGTCGTACGCGACGGACTCATCGCCTCCGTCACGGCGGGCGCCCCCGAGGCCGGTGTTCCCGCGGCGGCCGAGCACATCGACGGCCGCGGCGCCGTCGCCCTCCCCGGCCTCGTCAACTGCCACACGCACACACCGATGGTGGCCCTGCGCGGCCTCGCCGAGGACCTGCCGGCCCACGCGTGGTTCAACGACTGGATCTGGCCCGTCGAGTCCAACCTGACCGAGCGCGTCGTCGGGCTCGGCGCGCGGCTCGCCTGCGCCGAGCTGATCCGCGGTGGCGTCACCACCTTCGCCGACCACTACTTCGCGATGGACGAGGTGGCCGCCGCCACCGAGGAGAGCGGCCTGCGCGCCGTCCTCGGCCAGGCCTACTTCAGCTCGCAGGGTCCCGCGGGCCGCGCCGCCTCCCTCGACTTCGCGCTGCGGCAGCGCGGCGCCGCCGAAGGACGCATCACCACCTGCCTCGCCCCGCACGCCCCCTACACCGTCGAGGAACCCGACCTCGCCGCGACCGCCGAACTCGCCGCGGAACACGGCCTCCTCGTCCACATCCACGCCGCCGAGAACCGCGAGCAGACCGACAACAGCCTGGCCCGCCACGGCCGCACCCCCATCGAGGTCCTGGAGCGCGCCGGACTCCTCGACGTCGACCTCCTCCTCGCCCACGCCACCGGCCTCGACACCACCCGCGACCTGCCCGTCCTGCGCCGCGCCGCGGAACGCTCCGGCGGCCGCGTCGCCGTCGCCTCCGCGCCGCGCGGCTATCTCAAGTTCGGCTGGGACACCACGCCCGTACGGGCCCTGCGCGAGGCGGGCGTCCCGGTCGGCCTGGCCACGGACGGCGCCGCGTCCAACAACACCCTCGACGTGTGGGAGTCCATGACGCTGACCGCGCTCGTCCAGAAGTACGTGACACGGGACCCCGCCTGGCTCACCGCCCGCCAGGCCCTGGACCACGCGACCTTGCAGAGCGCGCGGGCCGTCGGGCTCGGCGACGAGATCGGCAGCCTCGGCGCGGGGCGGCGCGCCGACCTCGTCCTCGTCGACATGACCGGACCGCACACCCAGCCCGTGCACGACCTCGCGGCCACGCTCGTGCACAGCGCGCGCTCCGGCGACGTACTCACCACGATCGTGGCCGGCCGGGTCCTGATGCGCGACCGCGAGCTGCTGACCCTCGATGTGCCGCATTTGGTGGGGGAGTTGAGCGGCCTGCTGCCGGAACTCGTCGACCGGAGCCACGGAAAGCGGATCCAGGAGTACGAGGGATGACTCCTCGGAACTTCTTCGCCCGCGAGCGATGAGTTCCGCGAACCCCGCGGGTCCACCCTTCGCAGACGTACGCCCGAAGGGTGGAGGAGACACACCATGGGACTTCCGGACATCGTCACGCGCGAGGAGTGGCTCGCCGCGCGTGAGGAGCTGCTGGCCAAGGAGAAGGCGGCCACCCGCGCGCGAGACGCGCTCAACGCCGAGCGGCGCCGGCTGCCGATGGTCGAGGTCGACAAGGAGTACTACTTCGACGGCTCCGACGGGAAGGCGACACTGCTCGACCTCTTCGACGGCAAGGACCAGCTGATCGTCTACCACTTCATGTTCGACCCCGAGTGGGACGCCGGCTGCCGCAGCTGCTCCGGCTTCCTCGACCAGCTCGGACACCTCGCGCACCTGCGGGCCCGCTCCACGAACTTCGTCGCGGTGTCGCGCGCGCCGTTCACCAAACTCCTCACCTTCAAGGCCCGGATGGGCTGGACAGTGCCCTGGTTCTCGACGAACGGCGGCGACTTCAACCACGACTTCCAGGCGTGGTCCCCGGAGGAGCCGCACGACATCCCGGCCATCAACTGCTTCCTGCGGTACGGCGACCGCGTCTTCCACACGTACGCGACGTTCGCCCGTGGCCTGGACGGCCTCGGCTCCACCAGCAGCCTTCTGGACCTCACCGCGCTCGGCCGGCAGGAGGAGTGGGAGGAGCCCGCGGGGCGGGCCACGGTGTTCGGAGCCCCCGCGGGCAGCGCCCGGGTGCGGTACCACGACGAGTACGAGGACTGAGCCTCCCCGGGAGAAACCCGGGAGAACCCGGACGCGGACCCCGGGAGAACCCTGGAATCGCCCCCATTCCGTCTCAGTTGCGTCACGCCGCGCATCCGCGGGGCCGCCCCACGCGTTCTCCTCAGTACTGAGGTGCTGAAGTACAGAGTTCGCGGACGTGACGGAACGGCACGGGGGACAGGGATCATGATGAACGGACCAGTGGTGTTGGAGCGGTTCCCCGCGGGCGGACCGCGCGGATCGTGGCCCGCGGAGGAGTTCGCGCGGGCCCGCCGGCAGGAAGGAAAGCCCGCGGAGGTCGTGATGGACCTCGCGTCGGACGCCTTCCTGGTGATCGTGCGCGCGCCCGAGGAGGCCGGGGAGCTCGCCGCCGTGTGACCCGGGCCGGTGCAACCTCGGGACACCCGAAGTCCCCCGCGCGCACGGCCTCGACGGCCTGCGGGCCGCGCTGCGGCATGGCCGCCGACATCTCCGCGCTCGTCGCGCGCGAGGCGTTCGGCGCGCTGCGGGCCCCGCTCGGCACGGTCACCCCGCCGCACACACCGGTGCCCTTCAGCCCGCCCCTGGAAGACCTCTACACACCCGACGCGGCCCGCGTCACCGCCGCCGTCAAGTCCGCCCTGGAGTGGAAACCGGCGCTCAGGCGCTGAGCGCCCGCGACCAGCCCGGCGTGGTCCCCGTGACCCGGCACAGCGCCAGATACAGCGGGATCGGCGGGGTGTAGGGGACGTCGCCCGCGGGACGGTTGATCAGGACCGGCCGGCAGTCGGCGTCCCGCACCACCGCGCCCGCCGAGTAGGCGACCGGTGAGGGCCACTCCATGGCGACATCGGAGTCCGCGGGCACGATCCACCACCAGCGAGCCCCGTCCTCGTACACACATCCCACGCGGGGCAGCCTGGACATCAGCCGGGGCCCGAACACCGCGGGCACCGCCACCGCGTCGCAGCCGAGCGGCTCGGTCATCCCCTCGGGCAGATCGAGCCGCAGGGGTGGTGGTGTCGGTCTCCCGGTGCGCTGCCGCCGTCGCGACAGACGGACCAAGGTGTTCAGATCCAACGGCCGCACCGTACCCGCGCTCACATGCCCCCCGCCCGTGTCACTGCCACGCTCGTTCGATTCCCTCTTCGCGTGCGCCGGTCCGCGCACCCGCCGTTCTCCGTGCGCGCCGGTCCGCGCCCACGCCGTTCTCAGCGCGCGCCGTCACCGGCGCGCGCGGTCCTCACTCACACGTCGGCACCGGCGAGGCCGCCGACCGCCGCAACTCCGCCCACACCGTGAGCCCGAAACCGGGCCCCGCGTCGTGGACGCCCCACGCGCTGCTCACCGCGTCGACAAGGAGCAGTCCCCTCCCGTGCTCCTCGTCGGCCCCCCTGTGCGCGGGGCGCGGCATCCCTGAACCGCACCCCTCGTCACGCACGGCTATTCGCAGCTTCTCCGGATCCGCGCAGAGCTCGCAGATGATCCGCCGGCTCGCGGTGTGCACCACGGCATTGGTGACCAGTTCGGAGAGAACGAGTGCCGCCGCGTCGCAGGCGTCGTCGTCACGCACCGCCCACCGGTCCAGCTGCGTGCGCATCAGGCGTCTCGCCTGTGCGACGGAGCCCGGACGCGGTGCGAGGGCGAAACTGACGCAGACCTCGGCGGCCTCGGGCCACGCCTCGGCGAGATCGCCAAGTCGGCCTTCAGCGGCGTCGGTTCGTAACGGCGCGGGCGGAGTCACGCTCTCCACTATCGCCCCGCCCAGAACACCTTGGCAAGACCCACTCTGAAAAGTGCACAGTGGCGTGTTCCTTCGTGACAGCGCATGGCACACTGCTCGCTACAGCTCGCGGTGCGGTGTGAGTTGAAGCAACGCGGAGTCAGGTGGAGGTAGGAGACGTGAGCGAACCGCGGTCAGCCCCGACCGTCGGCCAGGTCGTTCTCGGTCGTCGCCTGCAGGATCTGCGCGAGAGCGCGGGCCTGAAACGCGAGGAGGCGGCGAAGATCCTCCGCGTCGCCCCCGCCACCGTCCGGCGCATGGAGACGGCCGAGGTCGCGCTGAAGATCCCGTATCTCCAGCTGCTCCTGAAGTCCTACGGCGTCGCGGACGACGAGGCCGACGCCTTCGTCACGCTCGCCGAAGAGGCCAACAAACCCGGCTGGTGGCAGCGGTTCCACGACATCCTGCCTGGCTGGTTCAGCATGTACGTCAGCCTGGAGGGGGCCGCCAGCCTCATCAGGTCGTACGAACCCCACTTCGTGCCCGGCCTCCTGCAGACCGAGGAGTACGCGCGCGGCGTGATGCGGTCCGGCGCCATCGGCCAGACCCGGCCCGCGGACATCGAGCGGTACGTGGCGCTGCGCATGGAACGCCAGTCGCTGCTCGCCCGTGAGGACGCACCCCGGCTGTGGGTGGTCATGGACGAGACCGCGCTGCGCAGGCCCGTGGGCGGCGCCGACGTGATGCGGGAGCAGCTCGACCGCCTCCTCGAAGCCGCAGAGCTGCCCCATGTCACCCTGCAGGTCGCCACTTTCGCGGCGGGCCCGCACCCCGGAACGTACGGACCGTTCGTGCTCTTCCGCTTCGCCATGGCGGAGCTGCCGGACATGGTCTACAGCGAGTACCTGACCGGCGCCGTCTACCTGGACGCGCGCAAAGAGGTGGCCACCCACCTGGAGGTCATGGACCGCATGGCGGCGCAGGCCGCCACCGCACAACGCACGAAGGAGATCCTCCGGGACCTCCGCAAGGAGCTGTGACATGGACCGACATCGAGCCGGAACGCGCCCTGCCGGTCCGCGTTCACCCGGAGCCCGCGACGACTCGCGCAGCGAGGTCCGGGAGTCCCGGATATACAACGGCATGCCCGCCCGCGACCTGGGCACGGAGGGCTGGCACAAGCCCTGGAGCGGCGGCAACGGCGGCAACTGCCTGGAGGCCATGAAGCTGGCCGACGGGCGCGTCGCCGTGCGCCAGTCCGCCGACCCGGACGGCCCCGCGCTCATCTACACGCACGGGGAGATCACCGCGTTCATCGAGGGTGCGAAGGCGGGCGAAGCGGACTTCCTGCTGTCGTGACCGCCGCCCGCCGCCCGTTATCCGTCGCTCACCGCCCGTCACTCTTCGCCCGCCGCCCAGCCGTTCGCTGCCCAGCCGTTCGCCGTCGACGCTTGGAGTCCGCATGACCGACCCGTCGTACATCGACACCAGCAAGCCGCACCCCGCACGGATGTACGACTGGTTCCTCGGCGGCAAGGACAACTACCCGGTGGACGAGGAGATGGGCCGGCAGCTCGTCGCCATGGACGGGCGGGTCCTGACGACGGCACGGGCCAACCGGGCGTTCATGCAGCGCGCCACGCGCTGGCTCGCCTCCCAGGGCGTACGGCAGTTCCTGGACGTCGGCACCGGCATACCGACCGAACCGAACCTCCATCAGATCGCCCAGGCGATCGTCCCGGACGCCCGCGTCGTCTACTGCGACAACGACCCCATCGTCCTCGCCCACGCCGAGGCGCTCCTGCGCTCGACGCCGGAGGGCGTCACCGAGTACATCCAGGCGGACTTCCGCGAGCCGGCGAAGATCCTCGAAGAGGCCGGGCGCGTCCTCGACCTCGACCGGCCCGTCGCCCTGTCGCTCGTCGCGCTGCTGCACTTCATCGCGGACGAGGACGGCGCGTACGACCTGGTGGACCGGATGATGAGCGCCCTGCCGGCCGGCAGCCACCTGGTCCTCTCGCACGGCACGGCCGACTTCACCCCGGCCACCGCGAAGCAGGCCACGGAGCTCTACAAGGCGCGCGGCATGACCCTGGCGCTGCGCACGCGCGCGGAGGTGGAACGCTTCTTCGAGGGGTACGAACTGGTGGACCCCGGCGTGGAGATCCTCGACCGGTGGAAGCCGGAGCCGGGCGAGCCGGGGCCGGATCCCGAGGAGGGGCCGACACCGGGGTACGGCGGGGTGGCGCGCAAGCACTGAGCCTCCCTCCGGGGCCCGGGTCGCATCCCGGGCGACGTCAGGTCAGGCCCAGGACGAAGCACGCCGTCGCGGCGAGCGACGCGACACCGCGGACGTGATTCCACACGGTCCACTCTCTGACGTACGTACGCCAGTACGCGGCGCCCTCCGCGCTGTCCGGGTCGACCTTCGCGAGGGCGTCGTTGCGGGGGACGTTCGCCACGACGGTCACCCCGAACGAGCCGACCAGGTACAGCGCGCTGCCGAGCAGCAGCTCCACCGTGCCGTCGTCCGGCCAGAGCACGAACGTCACGACGGCGAGCACCGCGCAGAGCCCCGTCGCGCCCAGGAACAGGGCCATGAAGGCCGGGGTGACCGCGGTGACGTTGATCCGGTTCATCGCGGCGATGCCCTGGGCCGGGGGCAGCGCCGCGAGACCCTTCATCACGAACGTGGAGAACGCGGCGAAGACCCCGGCGACGAGGCCGCAGGCGAGAGCCCCGAGCACGGTGAGCACGAAGTACGGTCCGTCGATCATGACAACTCCCGTGATGGCTGGGGTGGTTACGTCGGAGGAGGAGGCTACGTCGGGCGGCGGGCGCGAGTGATCCTGCAGTGCTGCCTCGATCCACCACAAGTCAATTCCCGTCGGCGCGCGCCCGCCATACGTGACGCTCGCGGCCGCATACGCCACCGTCTCGGGGGCCGTTACGTGCCTGCCAGGTGGCCGTCACGTGCCTGCCCGGCGACCGTTACATGCCTGCCAGGCGCAGCTCGTCCTCGTCTTCGTCCCGCGGTTCGCGCCACTTCCGCAGCGTCGCCTGCACCGCGGCGCCGATCCGCCGCCGCGCCTCCCCGCGCGGCACCCCGCTCATGAGCAGCCGGTCGTACGGCGTGGCCGTGTGCCGCACCGCCGCCACGACCGCCGCCGTCACCGCACCCTCCGAGAGCGCCCGCCCCGCCGCGCTCCGCCCCACCCGGCCGCTGCCCCGCACCGACGCGTGGGCGGCGACGGCGCGGGCCCGGTCCTGCGGGCAGCCGGGAAAGATCCGCCGTATCTCCGCGGCGAACGCCTCCGTGAACCGCACGTCCTCCACGGCCCGCCGCGCCGCGTCGCGCGCCCGGCGCCGCGCCCGCGCCTCCGCGTCGGCCAGACACCGCTCCTCTGCGCGCGCGAGCGCGGCCTCCTCGACGAGCACCCCCTGCCGTTCGTAGCGGCCACGGCGGCGGTGGAAGCGGACGACCACGGCCGAGAGGCCGCTGTCCTCGCGGGCCCGTCGCGTGAGCGCCGTGTCGCCGCGCGGCAGATACACGAGGTGCCCGAGGTCGGCGCAGTCCAGACAGCGCGGCTCGCCGCCCTCCACGACGAGCAGCGGGAGCGGCCCGGAACGGCACTCCGCACAGTGCCTTCGCCGCAGCGGCTGGAAGACCAGGAGTCCGGCGCGGGCGGACGGAACGGCGGACGGAACGGCGGACGGAACGGCGGACGGAATGACCGGAGAGCTCGTCATGCCCCTTTCATCCCCGCGACCGTTCTCCGTGAAGCGGCGCCTCCGGTACCTGTGCCGGTGCCGGTGCCGGTGGGTTTCGGTGCCGGGCATCATGGGCCCGTGCGACTCGAACCGATCACCTGGGAACGCCTGGCCGACACCCTCGCCGACCGTCTGCTCGACCTGAAGACGGCCGACGGCGGCCCGTGGACGCGGGTGGCCGTCGACGGGGCACCGGCCGCAGGCGCCGGTGAGCTGGCACGCCTGGTGGGCGACGCGCTGCGCCCGCGGGGGCGGAGCGCGCTGGTCATCGGTACGGAGGGCTTCCTGCGGCCCGCGTCGCTCCGCTTCGAGTACGGCCACGAGGACGTGGAGGCGTACTACAGCGGGTGGTTCGACATCGGCGCGCTGTGGCGTGAGGTCTTCGGGCCGCTCGACCCCGGCGGCACCGGGCGGGTCCTGCCCGATCTGTGGGACCCGGCGACCGACCGCGCGACCCGCAGCCCGTACGTCGAACTCCCGCCCGGCGGCCTGCTGTTGCTGCACGGCCCCCTGCTCCTCGGCCGCTGGTTCCCGTTCGACCTGACCGTGCACGTGCGGCTGTCGCCGGGTGCCCTGAAGCGGCGCACGCCGGAGAGCGAGCGGTGGACGCTGCCGGCCTTCGAGCGGTACGAGGCGGAGGTGGACCCCGCGGCCGCGGCCGATGTTGTGGTGCGGGCGGATGACCCCCGGCATCCGGCGTGGAGCGGCTGATTGGAGTGGCTGGCTGGCGTGGCCGACTGGAGCGGCTGACCTGCTCGGAACGTGATCGCCCCGAACTCTTTATATGCACGTGCATCTAGTCTAGAGTGCGGGCATGACGACGAACTCGCACGTCCGACCGATTTCCATCGACGACTCCGTCCGTGCCCTCCTGGACGGAAAGAACTTCGCCAGTGTCGCGACCCTGGGTCCCGGCGGTGCGCCCCACAACTCGGTGGTGTGGGTCAAGCGGGACGGCGACGCCGTGCTCTTCTCCGCCACCGCGGGCCGGCAGAAGGTCCGCAACCTCGAACGCGACCCGCGCATCAGCCTCTCGATCTACGACCTCGCGAACCCGTACGCCTCGGCCGAGATCCGCGGTGTCGCCGAGATCCTCCCGGACGAGGGCAAGCGGCTGCCGTACGAGCTCTCCCACAAGTACCTCGGCATCGACCCGCCCGCGGAGAAGGACGACGAGGTCCGGGTCATCGTCCGGGTGACCCCGCGCAAGATCGTCACGTTCGCGCCCTGACCGGCCCGGTCCTGCGGGCTCCGGATGCGGGCCGGCGCGGGCGCCGCGAGAATGAGGAGCGCCGGGCCCAGCCGCGCCTCCGCGCCGCTCCGGACACCGCCCGGCGACGGGAGGCAGTGATGACCACCGCCGGAGACATCATGCACCGGGGTGCCCAGTGGATCCCCAGTCACGAGACCCTGGACCGCGCGGCCCAGTTGATGCGTCAACTCGACGTGGGCGCGCTGCCCATCAGCGACGAGAACGAACGGCTCTGCGGCATCCTCACCGACCGCGACATCGTCGTCGGCTGTGTGGCCATGGGGCACGACCCCGCCCAGGTCACGGCGGGCGACATGGCCAAGGGCACCCCGCGCTGGATCGACGCGGGCGCCGATGTCGGCGAGGTCCTGCGGGAGATGCAGGGCCACCAGATCCGCCGACTGCCGGTGATCGAGAACAAGCGGCTCGTCGGCATGATCAGCGAGGCCGACCTCGCCACCCACCTCACCGACGACCAGCTCGCCGGCTGGGTCGAGAGCGTGTACGCCAAGGGGTGACGCGTGTACGCCCTGGGGTGACCCGGGTATGCCAAAGGGTGACCCGGGTGGTGTGCCGCCTCACAGCCAGCCGTTCCGCCGGAATCCCCGGTACAGCAGCACACAGGCCGTCACGATCACTGACATGACGAGCGGATAGCCGAACCGCCAGCGCAGCTCCGGCATGTGATCGAAGTTCATGCCGTACATGCCGCAGACCATCGTCGGCACCGCGATGACCGCCGCCCATGCGGTGATCTTCCGCATGTCCTCGTTCTGCGCGACCGTCACCTGTGCGAGGTGGGCCTGCAGAATCGAGTTCAGCAACTCGTCGAACGCGGCGATCTGTTCGGTGGCCCGCTTCAAGTGGTCGTCGACATCCCGGAAGTACGCCTGTATCTCCGGGGCGATGATCCGCATCGGCTGGGTGGCGAGCACCTGGAGCGGACGGCCGAGCGGCACCACCGCCCGCTTCAGCTCGAGCAGTTCGCGCTTG
This sequence comes from Streptomyces sp. NPDC039480, assembly GCF_055597165.1. NCBI lineage: Bacteria > Bacillati > Actinomycetota > Actinomycetes > Kitasatosporales > Streptomycetaceae > Streptomyces > Streptomyces sp. NPDC039480. The sequence goes on from NZ_JBVITX010000011.1 coordinate 144,030, forward strand.
AGCTGGTAGATCCGGCCCGGGTCGGCCCGCGCGCCGTCCGGGGCGAACACATCCGTCTCGACCTGGTCGATGTCCGACTGCACCGCGTCGGTCGACGCGAGATAGTCGTCCACGACCTGGTCGGCGATGGCGTGCAGCACCGCGGCCGGGCCCTGGGCGAGCTGCTCGGGCGAGGCCTCGAGCTCCTCGCGCAGCGGCCCGAGCGAACCATGCCTGCCGTGCCGGACCGTGATGACGAAATCCTGGCCCACGAAGACCATGATCTCGCCGGTGTCCACCACCTCGCTGGTCGCGGTCAGCTCGCCGTGTTCCACATAGCAGACGGTTTTGAACACGGCGAACAGCGTCTGGTCGTACCGCTCCACCTTGGGCCGCTGGTGCGCGTGCACCGCGTCCTCCACCGCGAGCGGGTGCAGCCCGAAGAGGTCGGCGATGTCGGCGAACTCGTCCTCCGTCGGCTCGTGCAGTCCCAGCCAGACGAAGCCGTCCCCCGACTTGCGGATCCGCTCCACCGACTCGACCAGATCACGGCCCTGCGGCTCGCGCACCCCTTCCCGGTACGTCACGCAGTTCACCACCGACGAGCCCAGCGGGGAGCGGGCCGGGTGGCTCAGGTCGACGCGGGTCCCGCGGCGGGCCAGGCGCGCGACCTTCCGCAGGCCGCCTACTCTGCGCAGGCCACCGACCTTGCGCAGGTTCCCGACCTTTCGCAGATTGCCTGCCATCGACATAGGGGCTCCTCGCAGTGACGACTTGGCGTGCCAGTCTGACAGCACCGTCCGGCCGCCCGCCAAGGCCTGTGGGAACGGAGTGCTCCGTTCCGGATTGACCGGTTCTGCCTCCCGGGAGCAAGCGGGACAACTGGGATGATCAGGGCATGACGCAAATCGACGGTCATCTTCTCGACCCCCGGCAGTACGCCGGCCCCCGGCAACTCGCCGAGCACCGGCAGCTCTCCGCCGCCCGGCAGTCCGAGGCCCGGTCGCGCTCCGATGCCTTCGCCGCCCTCTTCGACCCCACCACCTTCGGGCACATCGAGCGCCTCGGCATCGGCCCGGGCTGGCGCTGCTGGGAGGTCGGGGCGGGCGGCACCTCCGTGATCTCCTGGCTCGCCCGGCGCGTCGGCCCCACCGGCCGGGTCCTCGCGACCGACATCGACACGTCGTGGCAGACGCGGGCGGCGCGGGCGCCCCTCGAAGTGCGGATCCACGACGTCGCCGCCGACCCGCCGCCCGCCGGAGGCTTCGACCTCGTCCACGCCCGGCTAGTCCTGGCCGACGTCGCCGACCGGGAGCAGGCTCTGGCGTCGATGCACAAGGCGCTGCGGCCCGGCGGCAGACTCCTCATCGAGGAGCCGGACCCGGCGCTCCAGCCACTGGCCTGCCCCGACGAGCACGGCCCCGCCCAGGAGTCGGCGAACCGGCTGCGCCGCGCGGTGTGCGCACTGCTCGCGGAGCGCGGCGCCGACATGGCGTACGGGCGCGGGCTGCCCCGGCTGCTGCGCGACGCGGGTCTGCGCGGGGTGGAGGCCGACGCGTACTTCCCGCTCGCCTCACCGGCCTCGGCAGCCCTGGAGACCGCCACGCTCCAGCAACTCCGCCCCGAACTGACCGCCGCGGGCCTGGCCACGCCCGAGGACATCGACCAGCACCTGGCCGACCTCGCGACAGGCACCCTGGACCTGGCGGCCCCGCCCCTGATCTCGACGTGGGGGAGGAAGGCGTAACCGGCGCGCGGCCGGAACGGCGCGTGTGGAGGGCGCGGCGGCTGTGTGTCAGCACCCTGGCTGGAGCGGCGGGCGTGCCGGGCGGCGACCACCCGATCGGGGTTGGGGCACGGCCGGGGTTGTGGCACACGGGAGGAAGGCGTAACCGGCGCGCGGCCGGAACGAGCGCGTGCGGAGGGCGCGGTGGCTGTGTGTCAGCACTCCGGCCGGAGCGGCGGGCCTGCCGGGCGGCGACCACCCGGCCGGGGTTGGGGCACGGCCGGGGCTGTGGCACACGGGAGGAAGGCGTAACCGGCGCGCGGCCGGAACGCGCGTGTGGAGGGCGTGGCGGCTGTGTGTCATCACTCCGGCCGGAGCGGTCGGCGGTGGGCCGGCGACCATCCGATCGGGGTTGGGGCGCAGCCGGGGTTGTGGCACACGGGAGGTAGGCGTAACCGGCGCGCGGGCCAGAACGGTGCGTGTGGGGGGCGTGGCGGCTGTGTGTCAGCACCCTGGCCGGAGCAGCGGGCGTGCCGGGCGGCGACCACCCGGCCGGGGTTGGGGTACGGCCGGGGTTGGGGCTCAGCCGGGCTTGTGGCACAGCCGGGGTGTGGCGCCGGGATGTCACTTTGTCGATGTCGGGTCCGGTGGTCTGCCGCCGACCCGTTCCACGGCCCGCGCCCCCGCCCGGCACCCCTCCGCCGCCGCCTCGCCCAGCTCCGCCCCGGCGAGCCGCGCGGCGAGGAACGCGGCGGTGAACGCGTCGCCGGCCCCCGTCGAGTCGCACACGTGCGCGGGCACCGCGGGGACGCGGACCAGCACCCGTCGGTCCCGCGCCACCAGCGCCCCTTCGGCGCCCAGCTTGACCACCACGGCCGGAAACCGGTGGCTCAGCTTTGACGCCGCGTCCGCAGGGTCGGGGAGCCCCGTGAGCAGCTCGGCCTCGTCCCGGCTCGGCAGCAGCACGGCCACCCCCTCCACCGCCGAGAGGAACCGCTCCACACCCGACTCCGCGAGGAACCCCGCCGACGCGGGGTCCACGGTCACCGGCACCCCGCGCGCGTGGGCCGCGGCAAGGGCCGCGCGGGCCGCCGCCCGGCCGGGTTCGGCGAAGAACAGGTAACCGGAAAGGTGCAGCAGGGCCACGCCGTCGAGGAGGTCCGGGGACCAGTCGGCGGGGGAGAGCCGCAGCGCGGCACCGCTGTCCGTGAGGAACGTCCGCTCGGCCGCGGCGGCGCCGTCCACCAGACAGATGACCGTCCCCGTAGCCGCCTCCGGATCGACGACGAGCCGAGGCCGCACCCCCGCGCGCGTGAGCGCGGCCTCGTGCCACGCCGCCGCGTCGGCACCGACCCGCCCGAGGAGTCGTACGTCCGGGCAGCCCTGGTGCGCCGCCCAACAGGCCACGTTGGCGCCCGCGCCGCCGGGCACGGTACGGATTGCGGCGGCCGTGTCGGTGCCGGGGGCTAACGCCGTACGGTGCCGGGCCACGATGTCCGTGACAACGTCTCCGACGACCAGCAGGCCACCGGAGCCCGAGGGCACGGTCGCCCGCTCCCTCACCGGCTCCGCCCGCTTCGTCACCGGCCCTGCCCGCTTTCTCACCGGTCCCGCCCGGCCCAGGCCGTCGCGATCCGCCCCGCGAGCCGGACGTTGCCGCGGACGGCCGCGAGGTTGGCCTCCAGCGACGCGCCCCCGGTGCGCCGCACCAACTCGCCCAGCAGGAACGGCGTGACCGCCTGCCCCGTGATGCCCCGCTCCTCGCACGCCTCCAGTGCCTCGGTGAGCACGCGCGCGTGGAGCAACGGATCGAGCTGCTCGTCGCGCGGCACCGGGTTGGCCACGATCAGCGCCGACTCAGGTCCACCGAGCGCGTCCTGAGCCCGCATCACCTCGGCGACCTCCCCGGGTGTGTGCAGCGTCCAGTCCACCGGGTGCCCGGAGTCGGCGAGATAGAAGCCGGGAAAGCGGTCGGTCCCGAACCCCGCCACCGCGACGCCCAGCGTCTCCAGGCGCTCCAGTGTCGCCGCCACGTCCAATATCGACTTCACGCCCGCGCACACCACCGTGAGCCGCGTGCGGGCGAGCAGCCCCAGGTCGGCCGACTCGTCCTGCGACTGCGTCCACTGCCGGTGCACACCGCCGAGCCCGCCCGTGGCGAACACCCGCAGGCCCGCCCGTGCGGCGAGCAGCGCCGTCGCCGACACCGTCGTCGCCCCGCTCGCGCCCGTCGCGACGGCGAGCGGCAGATCGCGGTGGCCCAGCTTGCGGATGCCGTCCTCGTTCGCGACCCGGTCCAACTGCCCCTTGTCCAGGCCGACCCGGGGCGTCCCGTCCAGTACGGCGATCGTCGCGGGGACGGCGCCCTCGTCCCGTACGGCCGCTTCGAGTTCCTCGGCCACCTGGAGATTGCGCGGGCGTGGCAGGCCGTGCGCGATGATCGTGGACTCCAGGGCCACCACGGGGCGTCGCTCCGCGACAGCCGTCTGCACCTCGTCGGACACCACCAGCACGGGCCTGCCTCCTGCCTGTCGGGTCTCCCCTCATCCCTGGCGGGCGGCGCGTCCCGGCAAACCCCCGCCCGCGAGCGGCCTCCCGGCCCCCGGCTAGGGTGACCGGCCATGACCACGAATGATCAGACTGTTGCGTCTTTTGCCGTGCACATTCCGGATGTCGAGCTGGAGGCCGAGCCGCTCGACCCGGCACAGATCGTCTCCGGCGACCCGGTGGTGACCGGCAAGGTGCTGTGGGAGTCCGCCGACGGCAAGCAGCTGCGCGGCATCTGGCAGATCACGCCCGGCGTGGTCACCGACACCGAGGCCAACGAGCTGTTCGTGGTCGTCAGCGGCCGCGCCACCGTCGAGGTCGAGGGCGGCAACACCCTGGAGATCGGCCCGGGCGACGCCGCCGTGCTGCGCGAGGGCGACCGCACCACCTGGACCGTGCACGAGACGCTGAGGAAGGCGTACCACATCACGCTCCCGTGACCACTGGGCACGCGGCACGCGGTCAGGCCTTCTTGACCGCCCTGCGGACGGCGAGCGCGGCCATCGGCAGCAGTATGCAGACGCCGACGAGGTTGAGCCAGCCGTAGCTCGCCCGCGCCACGATGAGACCGGCGGCGGCGCCACCGATGCCCGCCGCCGCGTTCATCGTCAGGTCCGACAGACCCTGCACGGCGGCCCGGGCGGGCTGCGGCACCGAGTCGGTGAGCAGCGCGGAGCCGGAGACCAGCCCCGCGGACCAGCCGAGGCCCAGCAGGAAGAGCCCGGCGGCGGTCTGGCCGTGGCTGGGCCCCGCCGTGCCGGCGAGCAGCGCGGCACAGCACAGCAGCCCCACCGCGAGCCCGATCACGGAGAGCCTGCCGAACCGGTCCGCGAGCCAGCCCATCACCGGCGAGAACGCGTACATGCCCGCGATGTGGCCGCTGATGACCAGGCCGACCAGTTGCAGGCTCGCGCCGTGGTGCCCCAGATCGACCGGGGTCATCACCATGATCGAGACCATCACCGTGTGCGACGCGGCCACCGTCACCAGGGCGAGCCGCGCCATCGGAGACGCGGCCACCGCGGCGATGCCGGCCTTCAGCGAGCGGCTCTGCGCGGTCCCGCTGTCCTGCGGGGCCAGCGCGCGTGCGGTGAGCAGCGGGTCGGGACGCAGCAGCACCGCCACCACCAGCGCGGCGGCCGCGAAGATCCCGGCGGCGAAGAGGAAGGGTCCTGCCGCCTCGGGAATGGCCGTGTCGGTGAAGAACCGGCTCGTGGGCGCGGAGATGTTCGGGCCGAGCACGGAGCCGATCGTGGTGGCCCAGATGACATGGGAGATCGCCCGGCCGCGCCGGTCGGGCTCGGCGAGGTCGGCCGCGGCGAACCGCGCCTGCAGGGTGGCCAGCGAACCCGCCCCGAAGGCCGCCATGCCGAGCAGCAGCAGGGCGAAGCTCTCGACGACCGAGGCGAGCACGACGATCCCGGCGCCCAGCGCGCCGATCACATAGGCGAGGACGAGCCCGGCCCGCCGCCCGCGCGAGTTCATCAGCGCGGCGAGCGGCAGCGACAGCAGGGCCGTGCCCGCCACGGAAGCGGTCGGCGCGAGACCGGACAGCGCCTCCGTGCCGCTCACGTCGGTGGCCAGCATCGGAGCCAGCGCGATGCCGATCGGCACCCCGAGTCCGCCCAGTATCTGACTGGCGATCAGTACCGCGTTCGTACGGCGGCGGAGGGCGGGCAGCGCCTCCGGCCCGGGTATGTCAGGGGCGTCGAGGGTCGAAGTCACTGACGCAGTGTGCCAGGGCGTTTCCCCGCACGGAACGGGCAGTTCTCAGAACAGCGGCTGCGGCAGCACACCTTCCAGGGCCAGCAGCTGCCGCTTGGTCTCCAGGCCGCCGCCGAAACCGCCGATGCCGCCGTCGCTCTCCACCACGCGATGGCAGGGCACCACGACCGGCAGCGGGTTGGCGCCCATCGCGAGGCCCACGGCCTGGGCCGCACCCGGGCTGCCGACCCGGCGGGCGAGGTCCCCGTACCCCACCACCGTGCCGTACGGCACGCCGGAGGCGAGCTCGCGCAGCACCTGGCGGTTGAAGCCGGATATCAGCGACCAGTCGAGCGGCAGGTCGAAGTCGCGCGGCTCGCCGGCGAAGTAGGCCGCGAGCCGGCGGATCGGCTCGGCGAGCAGGGGAGAGTCCGGCGCGTGGACCGGCTCGGCGCCCAGGCGGGAGCCGAGCCGGTCCAGGGTCGTGCCGCGCACCGCCTCGGTGGCGTGGAAGGCCACGGTGACGAGCCCTTCGCCGGTCGCGGCGAGCAGCAGCGGACCGATGTCACTGTCCACGACGGCCCACACGGCCGCACGCTGGTCCTGCGCAGAGGCGTTCATGCGGACCACCGTACGACCGGCCACTGACAACGCGGCCGGACGGCGGCGGCAGGGGTACCTGTCAGTCGTCGCGCAGCGCCTTGCGTACGACGTCGGGCTTGTTGGTGATGATGCCGTCCACGCCGAAGCCCGCCACGCGCACCGCACCGGGCGCGTCGTTGACGGTCCATGTGAAGATCTCCAGCGGCTTGCCGTGCGGGCCCTTGAGATCGTGGATCGCGGCGACGTAGTCGGCCGAGATGGACGTGTGCGTCGAGTTGATCTGGTCGGCGAACCGCGCGTAGGCGGGCAGGTCGGCGACCGCGGGGGTGCCGAGGAAGCCGGTCTTCACATCGGGCCGCAGCTTGTGGACCGTCTTCACGCTGTCCGCGCTGAAGCTCTGGATGACCAGCCTGCTCTTGACGTGGCGCCGGTCGAGCCAGCCCTCGTTGCGCAGCACCTGAAGGCCCTGCTTCTCGATCCCCGGGTACAGCTCGGGCTTCTTGAACTCGAAGACCAGCTTCTGGTGGTTGTGCGACACCCGCCGCATGTACTGCTTCAGGGTCGGCACACGCTCACCGGCGAACTCCGGGCCGAACCAGCTGCCCGCGTCGAGTTTCGCTATCTCCGCCGCCGTGAAGTCCGCGACCTTCCACGGAGCGCGGTCGGGGAAGAGCTCCTCGACGTTCGTCGTCCGCTTCAGGGTGTCGTCGTGCATGATCACCAGCTCGCCGTCCTTGGTCCGCTGGACGTCGTTCTCGACCCAGCGGAACCCCATGGCGCGGGCCTTGTCGATGGCCGCGAGGGTGTTCTCCGGAGCGTACGCGGAGGCACCCCGGTGGGCGACGACCAGCGGCCTGTCGTGCCGGGCGGAGCTCGATGCCGTGGGGGCCGTGTGGGGCTGCGCGGTGGCGCTGGCGGTGGGGAGGACGAGTGCACCGGCTCCCAGGAGGGCGACGGTGGTGGCGGCAGCACGTGCGTACACGGGTACTCCTCGCGTCGTGTGATCGCGGACCGGTCGAGAGTGACAGTCCACTGCCAACGGGAAACAGGTGCAGGATGGCCACAGGTTGAACGGAGTCATCAAAGACGAGGACCCCGCGCGTGGGGAAAGCGATTCTTTGCCGGAAAATCGTTCGAACGTCCCGGCGTGAGCTTTACTCTCTGCGTCAGCCGACGGTCTTTCATATGACCGACGGTAGGGGGTATATGGCACGTTTCATGGCATTTGGGCACGAAAAGCGGAAGGGCTACCGCGCATGCAGGGCACGGTCGACGGGTTCAGCTACGGAGTCGTCACACCGGTGGTGGCCTATCTCATGGCCTGCCTCGGGGGCGCGCTCGGCCTGCGCTGCACGACCAGATCGCTGCTCGTCGCGCACTCCTGGCGGCCCGGCTGGCTCGCGCTCGGCTCGGCCGCGATCGGGTCCGGCATCTGGACCATGCACTTCGTGGCGATGATGGGCTTCACGGTGGAGGAGGCCCCGATCCACTACGACAAGGCGCTGACCTTCGCGAGTCTCGCCGTCGCCATCGTGATGGTCGGCATCGGTATCTTCATCGTCGGCTACCGCGGCGCCACGGGCACCGCCCTCTTCACCGGCGGCACGATCACGGGCCTCGGCATCGCCTCGATGCACTACCTCGGAATGGCCGGTATGCGTCTTCGCGGGACGCTGGAGTACGACACCCTGACCGTCGCCGCCTCCGTGGTGATCGCCATGGCCGCCGCGACCGCCGCGCTCTGGGCGGCGGGACAGGTCAGGGGAATCCTGTGGAGCCTCGGCGCCAGCCTCGTCATGGGCCTGGCCGTGAGCGGCATGCACTACATGGGAATGGCGGGGCTCAGCGTCCATCTGCACGAGTCGGGCGCCACGCCGCCGGGCGACTCGCCCGCCGAGATCCTCGCGCCCATGATGATCGGGCCGCTCGCCTTCCTGCTCCTCGCGGGCGTGATCGTGATGTTCGATCCGCTCATGATCATGGGCGGCCAGGCGGACGTCAGGAAACCCCCGCACGGCGGCCGCGCCCGGCAGTCCTACCCCGTCCCGCGCTCCGGCGACCGGCACGTGCCCGCCCGCCGCAGGACCCGGCCCAGGCCCCGCACCCGCCCCGGCTCCCGCTCCCCGCAGAACTGGTGAGCGGGCCGCGCCACCGGTGACCCGGACGGCGCCGGACGGCCGATCCTGCCCGGTTGTCAGTGCGGGGTCGTACGGTTGATTCCATGCGGCCCGTATCCAAGATCGAACGCACGGTGGCACCTTTCGAGGTCGTCAGTCCGTACCAGCCCAGCGGTGACCAGCCGGCGGCCATCGCCGAGCTGGACCGACGCATCCGCGCAGGTGAGAAGGATGTCGTCCTCCTCGGCGCGACCGGCACCGGCAAGTCGGCCACCACCGCGTGGATGATCGAGAAGCTCCAGCGCCCCACCCTCGTCATGGCGCCGAACAAAACACTGGCCGCCCAGCTGGCGAACGAATTCCGCGAGCTCCTGCCGAACAACGCGGTGGAGTACTTCGTCTCGTACTACGACTACTACCAGCCCGAGGCGTACGTCCCGCAGTCCGACACCTACATCGAAAAGGACTCCTCGATCAACGAGGAGGTCGAGCGCCTGCGCCACTCCGCGACGAACTCGCTCCTGACCCGCCGCGACGTGATCGTGGTCGCCTCGGTCTCCTGCATCTACGGCCTCGGCACCCCGCAGGAGTACGTGGACCGGATGGTCCCGCTCAAGGTCGGCGACGAGATCGACCGCGACCAGCTCCTGCGCCGCTTCGTCGACATCCAGTACACGCGCAACGACCTGGCGTTCACCCGCGGCACCTTCCGCGTCCGCGGCGACACCATCGAGATCTTCCCGGTCTATGAGGAACTGGCCGTCCGCATCGAGATGTTCGGCGACGAGATCGAGGCGCTCTCCACCCTCCATCCGCTCACCGGCGAGGTCATCAGCGACGACGACCACCTGTACGTCTTCCCGGCGTCGCACTACGTAGCGGGACCCGAGCGCCTGGAGAAGGCGGTCAACGGCATCGAGAAGGAGCTCACCGAGCGCCTCGCCGAGCTGGAGAAGCAGGGCAAGATGCTGGAGGCCCAGCGCCTGCGCATGCGCACCACGTACGACCTGGAGATGCTCCGCCAGATCGGCTCCTGCTCCGGCGTCGAGAACTACTCCATGCACTTCGACGACCGCGCCCCCGGCACCGCCCCCAACACCCTCCTGGACTACTTCCCCGAGGACTTCCTCCTCGTCCTGGACGAGTCGCACGTCACGGTCCCGCAGATCGGCGCGATGTACGAGGGCGACGCCTCCCGCAAGCGCACCCTCGTCGACCACGGCTTCCGGCTGCCCTCCGCGCTGGACAACCGCCCCCTGAAGTGGGAGGAATTCCTCGGCCGCATCGGCCAGACGGTCTACCTCTCGGCCACCCCCGGGAAGTACGAGCTCTCGCGCGGCGACGGCTTCGTCGAGCAGATCATCCGCCCCACCGGCCTCGTCGACCCCGAGGTCGTCGTCAAGCCCACCGAGGGCCAGATCGACGATCTGGTGCACGAGATCCGCCTGCGCACCGAGAAGGACGAGCGCGTCCTCGTCACCACGCTCACCAAGAAGATGGCCGAGGACCTCACCGACTACTTCCTCGAGCTGGGCATCCAGGTCCGCTATCTCCACAGCGACGTCGACACGCTGCGCCGCGTCGAGCTCCTGCGCGAGCTCCGCGCCGGTGAGTACGACGTCCTGGTCGGCATCAACCTCCTGCGTGAAGGCCTCGACCTGCCCGAGGTCTCCCTGGTGGCGATCCTCGACGCCGACAAGGAGGGCTTTCTGCGCTCCGGGACCTCCCTGATCCAGACCATCGGCCGCGCCGCGCGCAACGTCTCCGGCCAGGTCCACATGTACGCCGACAAGATCACCCCGGCCATGGAGAAGGCCATCGACGAGACCAACCGTCGCCGGGAGAAGCAGATCGCGTACAACACGGAGCGGGGCATCGACCCGCAGCCCCTCCGCAAGAAGATCAACGACATCGTGTCGGCGATCGCGCGCGAAGAGGTCGACACCGAGCAGCTCCTCGGCTCCGACTACCGCAAGCCCAAGGCGGGCAAGGGCGCCAAGGCCCCCGTGCCCTCGCTCGGCGGCGAGGCGGCCACGTCCGCCAAGGCGAAGGCCAAGGGCAAGAAGGGCGCGGAGACCGTCCCGACCGACCGCCCCGCGGCCGAGCTGGCCGCGCAGATCGAGGAGATGACCGAGCGCATGCGCGCGGCCGCCGCCGACCTCCAGTTCGAGATCGCCGCCCGGCTGCGCGACGAGGTGTCCGAGATGAAGAAGGAACTGCGCCAGATGAGGGAGGCGGGACAGGCCTAGAAGGCCTCTTGGGGGAGGGGATTCGGCGTACTGCCCGGTCTGTTGCAAGACCGCCACAAAGTGCGGCCCGCGGTGCTGCTCCGCAGGTCGCACTGCATAGGGTGCTGGGCAACCGCAAGAGGCGGTTGCCCAGGCAGTTCGAGAGGGGACAGCGCGTGACGGTCAATATGACCAAGGGTCAGGCCATCAGCCTGCAGAAGGACGACGGGGGCGCCCTGTCCGCGGTGCGCATGGGACTCGGGTGGCAGGCGGCCCCGCGCCGCGGCCTGTTCGGCTCGCGCACCCGCGAGGTCGACCTGGACGCCTCGGCGGTGCTGTTCGCGGACAAGCAGCCGGTGGATGTCGTGTTCTTCCGTCATCTGGTCAGCGACGACGGCTCGGTGCGGCACACCGGGGACAACCTCGTGGGCGGCGTCGGCCAGGGCGGGGACGACGAGGCGATCCTCGTCGACCTCCAGCGGGTCCCCGTCCACATCGACCAGATCGTCTTCACGGTGAACTCCTTCACCGGGCAGACCTTCCAGGAGGTGCAGAACGCTTTCTGCCGCCTGGTCGACGAGACCAACGGCCAGGAGCTCGCGCGCTACACCCTCGACGGCGGCGGTCAGTACACCGCGCAGATCATGGCGAAGGTGCACCGCGCGGGCACGGGCTGGCAGATGACGGCCATCGGCAACCCGGCCAACGGCCGCACCTTCCAGGACCTGATGCCGTCGATTCTGCCGCACCTGTAAGCACCATCCGCATGTGAGCACCATCCGCATGTGAGCACCATCCGTACGTACAAGGGGGAACGAACGCGATGACGGCCGAGCTGGTGCGGGGGCAGAACCACCCGCTTCCCGCGATCCGCCTGGAGATCCGCGTATCGGCCGGCCGGCCGATCGTGGCGGGCGCCACGCTCGGCGACGACCGGGGCAGGGTCCGTGGCGTGGAGTGGGTGGCCCACCCGGGATCGCCCACCCTGCCGGGCCTCGAGGTGTCCAAGCAGGCGGCGGCCGACCACCGCCTCGCCGTGGACCTCGACGCGCTGCCGGACACCGTGCACCGGGTCAGCGTCCTGCTGGCGCTGCCCGTCGGCGCCGGCGCCCCCGGCAGTTTCCGCGCCCTCGCCGCCCCCTTCGTGGCGGTCACCGGGCTCGACGGCACCGAGATCGCCAGCTACACCATCACCGACCTGGACGCCGAGTCCGCCGTCGTCGCCCTGGAGCTCTACCGCCGCCAGGCCGCCTGGAAGGTCCGCGCCGTCGGCCAGGGGTACGCGGCAGGCCTCGTGGAGATGCTCACCGACCAGGGCCTGCCCCAGGCCCACGAGCTGACAGCCGCAATCAACGCCGCCGTGTCCCAGGGCCTGTCCCGCTCCGTGGCACAGCCGCCACCCCGCCCCACCGACGACACCCGTGCCCGCACCGGGCCCCAGGCCCGGACGGCCACCGATCCGACCCCGGCCCCCCAGAGCCAGGCGACCACGGACCGGGCTTCCGGGCCGCAAGGTCCGGCGGCCCCTGCCACCACACCACCCACCCCGCCGGGCACCGGCGGCCCCGTCGACTACACCCACCCGGGACGACGCTCGGCCACCGCGCCCCCGTCGCCCCCTCCCGCCGTGCCCCCGGGCCAGCCCGGGCAGCAGGCCCAGCCCGTTGCCGGGGATGCCACCGGATGGTCACCGGAGGAGCGGCTCTACAACCAGGTGTGGGGGATGTTCGAGGACCTGGCCCGCACCACGGCGGCGTACCGCAGTGCCGTCGACTTCGCCGACTCCCGCATGGAGCAGGAGCTCGACAAGGTGCTCTCCGACCCGCGCAGCCGCATCGGCGGCGCGGCCGACCCCGCCCGGGAGGCCGCCCGCGCCAAGCACGCCGACCTCGTCGACCGGGCCAGGGCCGCCCTCGACCGCGACCTCGCCCAGCTCGCCGCCGAGGCCGACGTCGTCGAGCCCGCCCTGCCTCCGGCGTACGCGGCGTGGCACAGCCCCGTCTGGCACGCCTACCGCGCGCCCATGGAGATCCCGATGGCGCTGCGCCTCGGCGATCTCCACCTCCCCGAGCGCGTAGACCTGCGCATCCCGCTCCTCGTCCGGCTGCCCCTGGAGCGTGGCCTGTGGATCGACAGCGGCAAGGCCCTGACCAACCACGCCACCGACGCGACCGAGCTGCGGCGGCTGGCCGTCGACACCGCCGTCGCGCACGCGGCCCGGCTGCTCGCGGCCTATCCGGCGAACGAGTTCCAGGTGCACGTCATCGACGCGGCGGGAGCCGCCGCCCCCGCTCTCGCGCCGCTCGTGACGGCCGGTGTGCTCGCCGGGCCTCCGGCCTCCGGCGCGGCCGGCGTCTCCGAGGTGCTCGCCAAGCTCACCCAGCGCGTCGACCTGGTGCAGATGGCCATCCGCGGCGGTGCCGCCGACGCGCTGCCCCCGGACCTGGACACCGCCGAGCAGCTCCTGATCGTCAACGACTTCCCGCACGGCTTCGACGACCGCGCCGTGACCCAGCTGCGCTATCTCGCGGACGAGGGCCCGGCCGTCGGCGTGCACCTCATGATGGTCGCCGACCGCGAGGACGCCGCGGAGTACGGCCCGCTGCTCGACCCTCTGTGGCGCGCGCTCCTGCGGCTGACGCCGGTGCCCGACGACCACCTCGCCGACCCGTGGGTCGGTCACGCGTGGACGTACGAGCCCCCGGCCATCCCGCACGGCAGCCAGATCCTGCGGCGGCTCCTCGACCAGGTCGCCACGGCCCGGCGCAACGGCGGGCGTTGACGGTAAAGCGACTTTTGCACCGCCCTGACCAGGGCTTTTAGTTTTCCTTTGCCATCTCCTTTACCAATGCTTGGTGTTTCGCGTACTCTTCTATCAGCGGAGGGGAGTACTCCCGGCTGCGACGTACCCGTCAATACGGACCGCCATCGGTCCCGGGGCGTCGGCCCGATTCATGGCGGTGACCGCCTCGGGTGGAAGAGACCTCCGGCAGCGACGACGCTGATCAGTAGCCGTACGAAGCCGGAGGCGCAGTGGACGTTTCAATGACCATGTGGGTGACGACCGTTCTCGGTCTGTGTGCCCTGATCGCGGTCGACTTCTTCATCGGGCGCAAGCCCCATGACGTGTCGATCAAGGAAGCCGGAATCTGGACGATCGTCTGGATCGTCCTCGCCGCACTCTTCGGTGTCGGCCTGCTGGTCGCGGGCGAGAGCCAGGCGTCCGGCGAGTTCTTCGCGGGCTTCATCACCGAGAAGTCGCTCTCCGTCGACAACCTCTTCGTCTTCATCCTGATCATGGCGAAGTTCTCGGTGCCGAGCCATCTCCAGCAGCGCGTGCTGCTGTTCGGTGTGCTGATAGCGCTGGTCCTGCGAGCGATCTTCATCGCCGCCGGCGCCGCCGTCATCGCCAACTTCTCCTGGGTCTTCTACATCTTCGGCGCGTTCCTGATCTACACCGCCTGGAAGCTCATCCAGGAGGCGCGTGCCGACGAGGAGGAAGAGGACTGGGAGGAGAACCGCCTTCTGAAGTCCATCGAGAAGAAGTTCGGCGTCTCCGACCGGTATGAGGGCACCAAGCTGTTCATCCGGAAGAACGGCAAGAAGATCATGACGCCCCTCATGGTCGTCATGCTCGCCATCGGCACCACCGACGTGCTCTTCGCGATGGACTCCATCCCCGCGATCTTCGGCCTCACCCAGGACCCGTACATCGTCTTCACGGCCAACGCCTTCGCCCTGATGGGTCTGCGCCAGCTGTACTTCCTCATCGGCGGCCTGCTCAGGAAGCTGGTCCACCTCAGCTACGGCCTGTCGGTGATCCTCGGCTTCATCGGTGTGAAGCTCGTCCTGCACGCCCTCCACGAGAACGGCGTGCATGTCCCCGAGATCTCCATCCCGGTCTCGCTCGGCGTCATCTGCGGCGTCCTGGTGATCACGACGATCACCAGCCTCATCGCCTCCAAGAAGCAGGAGCGGCAGGCCGCGGCCGAGGCCGCGGACGACGCCCGGAAGGACAGCATCGAGGCCTGATCACGGCCTGACAGTCAGCTCTCCCGCCCGGCACCGGGCGGGAGACACCGAGTAGCGGCACCCAGGCGCCCGGGGCAGCATCGAGTCATGGTCACTCGGCTCCGGGCGCTCGGCATGCAGTGGACGGCCGTGGTGCCGGTCCTCGCGATCGTTCTTCTCGCGCTCACCTGGGGGCGGGACCTGCCGGGACCGGTCGTCGCCGTGGTCACGCTGGTCCTCGCCGGGGCGGTGCTCGCCGCCGTCCACCACGCCGAGGTGATCGCGCACCGCGTCGGCGAACCCTTCGGCTCACTCGTCCTCGCGGTCGCCGTGACGATCATCGAGGTGGCGCTCATCGTCACCCTCATGGCCGACGGTGGCGACAAGAGCTCCACCCTAGCCCGCGACACCGTCTTCGCCGCAGTGATGATCACCTGCAACGGCATCGTCGGCCTCTGTCTCCTGGTCGGCGCCCTGCGCCACCGCACCGCCGTCTTCAACCCGGAGGGCACCGGCGCCGCCCTCGCGACCGTCGCCACCCTGGCCACGCTCTGCCTGGTCCTGCCGACGTTCACCACCACCAAGCAGGGCCCCGAGTTCTCCACGGCCCAGCTGACCTTCGCCGCGATCGCCTCACTCGTCCTCTACGGCATCTTCGTCACCACCCAGACCGTGCGGCACCGCGAGTACTTCCTGCCCCTCACCAAACAGGGCGAGGTCATCGACACCGACGGCCACGGAGGGGGCCCCTCCTCCCGGACGGCGCTGCTGAGCCTCGGACTGCTCGCGCTCGCGCTGATCGGGGTGGTCGGCCTGGCCAAAGGCGTCTCCCCGACCATCGAGTCGGCCGTGGAGAGCGCCGGCATGCCGCACGCCGTCGTCGGCGTGATCATCGCGCTCCTCGTGCTGCTCCCGGAGACCATCGCGGCCGTGCGGGCCACCCGTCGCGACCGCGTGCAGACCAGCCTGAACCTCGCCCTCGGCTCCGCCATGGCCAGCATCGGGCTGACCATCCCGGCCGTCGCCGTCGCTTCCGTGTGGCTGTCGGGCCCGCTCGTGCTGGGGCTGAGCTCGACGCACATGGTGCTGCTCGCGCTCACCGTGATCGTCGGAACGCTCACGGTCGTGCCGGGGCGCGCCACGCCGCTCCAGGGCGGTGTCCACCTGGTGCTGTTCGCGGCGTTCCTGGAGCTCGCAGTCACCCCGTAGCGGCCGCCGGCTCGGGGCTCACGACCGGCCGTGTCTCCGGAAGCAGCGCGAAACAGCCGAGGCTCAGCAGCGCGATGCCCGACAGATACGCGGCCACACCCCACGGCTTCCCGTCCCCCTGCGCCGCCGCCGTCGCCACGATCGGGGTGAGCGCGCCGCCGAGCACCCCGCCGAGGTTGTAGCCGACCGCGGCGCCCGTGCAGCGCACCCGGGGCTCGTACAGCTCCGGCAGATACGCGCCGATCACCGCGAACATCGTGATGAACGAGAGCATCGCCACGAGGAATCCGGTGAACATCAGCAGCGGCTCCCCGGTCGAGAGCAGCGCGATCATCGGGAACATCCACAGGGCCGACGCGGCGCACCCGAGCAGGCACAGCGGCCGCCGCCCGTACCGGTCGCCGAGCACCGCCACCACCGGCGTCAGGGCGCCCTTCACCAGGACCGCCGCCATGACACAGGCCAGCATGACCGTGCGGCTGACGCCGAGCCGCTCCACGCCGTACGAGAGGGACCAGGTCGTCACGGCGTAGAACACCGCGTACCCGACGGCGAGCGCGCCGGCCGTCAGGAGCACGAGCCGCCAGTGTCCGCGCACCACTTCGGCGAGCGGCACGCGCGCGTGCTCCCGCAGGCGCAGGAAGTCCGGGCTCTCCGCGAGCGAGGAGCGCAGCGCGAGGCCCGCCACCACGAGCAGCCCCGCCGCCCAGAACGGCACACGCCACCCCCAGGCCGCGAACTGCGCGTCGGTGAGGGTCGCCGACAGGACGAGCATGACGCCGTTGGCCAGCAGGAATCC
Organism: Streptomyces sp. NPDC039480; assembly: GCF_055597165.1. Classification (NCBI taxonomy): domain Bacteria; kingdom Bacillati; phylum Actinomycetota; class Actinomycetes; order Kitasatosporales; family Streptomycetaceae; genus Streptomyces; species Streptomyces sp. NPDC039480. The sequence continues at coordinate 160,953 of NZ_JBVITX010000011.1, forward strand.
GATCGCCGGGCCGACCTGCGGGAAGCTCGCCCACAGGCCGCGCCGCTCCGGAGGCGCGTGCTCCGCGGTCAGCAGCACGGCACCGCCCCACTCGCCCCCGAGTCCGAGCCCCTGAACGAACCGCAGCACAAGGAGCAGCAGGGGAGCGGCGACCCCGATCGACCCGTACGTCGGTACGCAGCCGACCGCGACCGTGGCGACTCCGGTGAGCAGCAGCGACACGATGAGCACGGGCCGCCGTCCGTGCCGGTCGCCGATGTGCCCGAAGAGGACGGAGCCCAGGGGCCGCGCGATGAAGCCCACTCCGAAGGTCGCGAAGGCGGCGAGCGTGCCGGCGAGCGGTGAGAAGGTGGGGAAGAACAGCGGGCCGAGGACCAGTGCGGCGGCCGTTCCGTAGATGAAGAAGTCGTAGAACTCGATGGCGGTCCCGGCGAGCGAGGCGGCCGCGAGGCGCGGCAGTGACGGTGGTGCGGTCGGGCGTGGGGGCTTCGTGGTGCGCATGCCGGATCAACTACCCACAGTCACTGCCCGTAACGCATGGCAACTGCCTTGCCTCGACCGCCAATGTGACCGGCTAATAGGTCACGGTGATGCGGCGTGCCCGGCCGTCGACCCGCACGTTTCCCCCGTAGGGGATGACGACTTGCGGATCGGTGTGGCCGAGGTCCACGTCGAAGACCGCCATGGTGTCGGGCGCGTAGGTGGCGAGCGCCTTCAGGACGGCCTCGCGCTGCTCGCGGGCGTACGCCGCCTTCTCGTCGGCGTCCGAGGGGCGTTGGAAGGACCAGGCCTTGGCGCGGCCCATCAGGAGCGCGGGGAAGCGGTGAAGCAGCCCGCGCTCGCCCATGCTGCGGAGGATGCGGAACACCTCGTCGGCGCCGGGCAGTTCCTCCGACGTCTCCAGGAACAGGACGCAGCCGTCGTACGCGGACAGGTCACGCTGGATCTCGCGGTCCGCCATCAGGAGCCAGGAGAGTATCTCCAGGTTGCCGCCCCAGGAGCGGCCCTCCACGACCCGCTCGGGCCCGTGCCAGAGCCAGCCGCCGCCCGGCTCCGTGGGCGGTTCCTCCAGGAGGAGCGCGGGGTCCTCCCAGGGCATGTCGACGTCGCGGTAGCGCTCGGCGGGGCGCAGTTCGTAGGGGCCCGGGGTGAAGAGCGCGGCGCGCAGCGAGTCCGCGGTCTGCGGTGCCATGGCGCCGGGGCGGCCGAGCTCGCACATGACGGACGCGCCGTGGTAGCCGACGATGCCGCACTGCCACAAGTACGCGAGCAGATTGGTGTTGTCGCTCCAGCCGAAGAACGGCTTCGGGTGCGCGCGGATCAACTCCCGGTCCAGGTACGGAAGGACGGTGATCTGGTCGTCGCCGCCGATGCTCGCGATGACGGCCTTGACGGTCGGATCGGCGAACGCCGCGTGGAGGTCGTCGGCCCGCTCCTGCGGCGTCGAGCCCATTTTCCGGGTCGTCGGATACTCGACGGGTTCCAGGCCGAACTCCTCGCGGAGGCGCTTCAGGCCCAGTTCGTAGGGGAGCGGGAAGAGTCCGGGCAGTCCGCTGGAAGGGGAGAGCACGGCCACGCGGTCGCCCGGCGAGGGCTTCGGCGGGTACACAGGTTCGACGATCATGACGGGAGCGTAGGCGGGCACTACGGAGAGCGCATCCGACTTCGGGCCCCTCCCGCGCGCGGGAGGCGTGATAGACCTCCCTTATGACGCGCAGCCTCGCCACCGCCCCGATCATGGTCCTGAACGGCCCGAACCTGAACCTCCTCGGCCTCCGCCAGCCCGAGATCTACGGCACGGACACCCTCGCCGACGTCGAGACCCTCTGTGCCAAGGCGGCGGCCGCGCACGGCGGGACCGTGGACCTGCGACAGAGCAACCACGAGGGCGAGTTGGTCGACTGGATCCACGAGGCGCGCGAGCACCACGTGGGCATCGTCATCAACCCCGCGGCCTACTCCCACACGTCCGTCGCGATCCTGGACGCGCTCAACACCTGTGACGGGATGCCGGTGTTGGAGGTGCACATCTCCAACATCCATCAGCGCGAGGCGTTCCGGCACCACAGTTACGTCTCGCAGCGTGCCGACGGAGTCATCGCGGGCTGCGGTGTGCAGGGGTACGCGTTCGCGGTGGAGCGGGTGGCGGCACTGGTCGCCGCCCGCTCCTGACGCGTCCCCCTCCGGGTCACCAGCCCCGCGCGCGCCACTCGGCGAGATGCGGCCGCTCGGCGCCGAGCGTCGTGTCGCCGCCGTGGCCGGGATAGACCCACGTCTCGTCCGAGAGCGTCCCGAAGATCTTCGTCTCGACGTCGTCGATGAGGCTCGCGAAGGCCTTCGGGTCCTTCCAGGTGTTGCCGACGCCGCCCGGGAAGAGGCAGTCGCCGGTGAACACGTGCGCGTGGCCGTGCGGGTCGTCGTAGACGAGCGCGATCGAGCCCGGGGTGTGGCCCACCAGGTGGCGCGCGGTCAGCGTGACCCGGCCGACCGTGATGGTGTCGCCGTCGTCGACCAGGACGTCCGTCGGGACGGGGATGCCCGCGGCGTCCTCGCGGCCCGCGTACGTCCGCGCGCGGGTCGCCGAGACGACGGCGGCGAGGGCCTGCCAGTGGTCGCCGTGCTGATGCGTGGTGACGACGGACGCGATGCCGTCGTCACCGATCAGCGTCAGCAGTGTCTCGGCGTCGTTCGCCGCGTCGATCAGCAGCTGCTCGCCGGTGGTCCGGCAGCGCAGCAGGTAGGCGTTGTTGTCCATCGGCCCGACCGCGACCTTCGAAATCATCAGGTCCGGCAGCTCGTGCACATCCGCGGGCCCGCCGACCTTCACCGCTCCGCTGTACGTCATGTCCGTCAGCCTATAGCGGGGGCAGGGCGGGCAGGAGGCCGCCTTCGGCCGTCAGCGCGGAGCCGTCGCGACGGCCGGCGAGCCAGCCGACCAGGTCGGGCGCGGACCCGGAGACGGTGACCTCGGCGTCGCCGGGGCGGCCGGTGCTCCAGGTGTGCGTGCCGTTCGTGATCCAGGTCGGCGGCACGTCGGGGTTCCCCGAGAAGCGTGCCGTCAGGAACGTGATCTCCCGCTGCACGAACTCCTCCGGCAGGTCCTCCAGCTCGTAGCCGATGCCGAGGTCGACGTGGTGCAGCTCGACCTCCACCCACCGCCGGAACGGCACACGCGACGCGGAATCGGTCACTCCGTTGCGCATGGTGATCGTCCGGGACCAGTCGGCGGGGACGGCGGCCTGCGCCTCGAAGCGGCCCGCGCTCTCCCGCACGTCGTCGAGCTGTGCGCCCAGCGGCCGCGGGGCGTCGCGGGCGATGTCCGCGTCCCGCGCCTCCGCGCTGACGTACATCGGTCGTCCCGCCAGGACGTTCACCAGAGCGTCCGCGTTCCGTGCGAGGTGGGCGAGGACGTGGCCGCGGGTCCAGCCCGGAAGCCGTGACGGTTCGGCGGTCGAATCTTCGTTCAATTTCGCCGCTGCGGTGAGCAGTCGTTCGGTCGCGTCACGTACAGACGCCAGGTCGCGCACATGATCAATCATGCGGTCGACGATAGCCGCGTCACACGGACGGGTGAAGGGCTCGGGATCCGGCCGGAAATCGAATACACGTGCTATATGGTCGAGAGCGGCATCGGGCATTCTTGAAGGTCCGGGTTTGTTGTGTACGTGGAACCAGGGAAGCAGCCCGGCGTTGTCAGTGGCTCGCCCTAGTCTGTGAACGACCGGGGTTCTGCCCCTGTCACCACTCTCAAGAAAGGTGCGGACCGGCGTGGCCGACCGTCTCATCGTCCGTGGCGCGCGCGAGCACAATCTCAAGAACGTCTCGCTCGACCTCCCGCGTGACTCCCTCATCGTCTTCACCGGACTCTCCGGGTCGGGCAAGTCCTCGCTCGCGTTCGACACGATCTTCGCCGAGGGCCAGCGGCGGTACGTGGAGTCCCTCTCCTCGTACGCCCGGCAGTTCCTCGGTCAGATGGACAAGCCAGACGTCGACTTCATCGAGGGTCTCTCCCCGGCGGTCTCCATCGACCAGAAGTCGACCTCGCGCAACCCGCGCTCGACGGTCGGCACGATCACCGAGGTCTATGACTATCTGCGCCTGCTCTTCGCGCGCATCGGCAAGCCGCACTGTCCCGAGTGCGGCCGCCCCATCTCCCGCCAGTCGCCGCAGGCCATCGTCGACAAGGTCCTGGAGCTGCCCGAGGGCAGCCGTTTCCAGGTCCTTTCGCCGCTGGTCCGCGAGCGCAAGGGCGAGTTCGTCGACCTCTTCGCCGACCTCCAGACGAAGGGGTACTCCCGCGCGCGGGTCGACGGGCAGACCATCCAGCTCTCCGAGCCGCCCACGCTCAAGAAGCAGGAGAAGCACACCATCGAGGTGGTCGTCGACCGCCTCACGGTGAAGGACTCCGCCAAGCGCCGCCTGACCGACTCCGTGGAGACCGCCCTCGGCCTCTCCGGAGGCATGGTCGTGCTCGACTTCGTCGACCTCCCCGAGGACGACCCCGAGCGCGAGCGCATGTACTCGGAGCACCTCTACTGTCCGTACGACGACCTGTCCTTCGAAGAGCTCGAGCCCCGCTCCTTCTCCTTCAACTCGCCCTTCGGCGCCTGCCCCGACTGCACCGGCATCGGCACGCGCATGGAGGTCGACCCCGAGCTGATCGTCCCGGACGAGGACAAGTCGCTCGACGAGGGCGCCATCCACCCCTGGTCGCACGGCCACACCAAGGAGTACTTCGGCCGGCTCGTCGGAGCCCTCGCCGACGCCCTCGGCTTCTCCACCGACATGCCGTGGGCCGGACTCCCGCAGCGCGCCAAGAAGGCCCTCCTCAACGGCCACAAGACCCAGATCGAGGTCCGCTACCGCAACCGGTACGGCCGCGAGCGGGTCTACACCACCGCCTTCGAAGGCGCCGTCCCCTTCGTCAAGCGCCGCCACAGCGAGGCCGAGAGCGACGCCAGCCGCGAGCGCTTCGAGGGCTACATGCGCGAGGTGCCCTGCCCCACCTGTGAGGGCACCCGCCTCAAGCCGATCGTCCTCGCAGTCACGGTCATGGGGAAGTCCATCGCCGAGGTCTCCGCGATGTCCATCAGCGACTGCGCGGACTTCCTCGCCGAGCTGCGCCTGGGCGCCCGGGACAAGAAGATCGCCGAGCGGGTCCTCAAGGAGGTCAACGAGCGGCTGCGCTTCCTCGTCGACGTCGGCCTGGACTACCTCTCGCTGAACCGCGCCGCGGGCACCCTCTCCGGAGGCGAGGCCCAGCGCATCCGCCTGGCCACCCAGATCGGCTCCGGCCTGGTCGGTGTGCTCTACGTCCTGGACGAGCCCTCCATCGGTCTCCACCAGCGCGACAACCACCGCCTGATCGAGACCCTCGTCCGCCTGCGCGACATGGGCAACACCCTCATCGTCGTCGAGCACGACGAGGACACGATCAAGGTCGCCGACTGGGTCGTCGACATCGGCCCCGGCGCGGGCGAGCACGGCGGCAAGGTCGTGCACAGCGGTTCCATGAAGGAGCTCCTGGCCAACGACAAGTCGATCACCGGTCAGTACCTGTCGGGCAAGAGGGCCATCCCGGTGCCGGACATGCGCCGCCCGGCCGACCCGTCCCGGCAGCTGACGGTGCACGGCGCCCGGGAGAACAACCTCCAGGACATCGACGTCTCCTTCCCGCTCGGCGTCCTCACGGCGGTCACCGGCGTCTCCGGCTCCGGCAAGTCGACGCTGGTCAACGACATCCTCTACACCCACCTGGCCCGCGAGCTGAACGGCGCGCGGACCGTCCCCGGCCGCCACACGCGCGTGGAGGGCGACGACCTCGTCGACAAGGTCGTCCACGTCGACCAGTCGCCCATCGGCCGCACCCCGCGGTCGAATCCGGCGACGTACACCGGAGTCTTCGACCACGTCCGCAAGCTCTTCGCGGAGACCATGGAGGCGAAGGTGCGGGGTTACCTCCCCGGGCGTTTCTCCTTCAACGTCAAGGGCGGCCGCTGCGAGAACTGCTCCGGTGACGGCACCATCAAGATCGAGATGAACTTCCTCCCGGACGTGTACGTCCCGTGCGAGGTCTGCCACGGCGCGCGGTACAACCGCGAGACGCTGGACGTGCACTACAAGGGCAAGTCCATCGCCGAGGTCCTCGACATGCCGATCGAGGAGGCGCTCGACTTCTTCGAGGCCGTGCCCGCCATCGCCCGTCACCTGCGGACGCTCAACGACGTCGGCCTCGGTTACGTACGCCTCGGCCAGTCGGCGCCCACGCTCTCCGGAGGCGAGGCCCAGCGCGTGAAGCTGGCCTCCGAGCTCCAGAAGCGGTCCACGGGCCGGACCGTGTACGTGTTGGACGAGCCGACCACCGGTCTGCACTTCGAGGACATCAGCAAGCTGATCACGGTCCTCTCCGGGCTGGTCGACAAGGGCAACACGGTCATCGTCATCGAGCACAACCTCGACGTGATCAAGACCGCGGACTGGGTCGTCGACATGGGCCCCGAGGGGGGCAACGGCGGCGGTCTTGTCGTCGCCGAGGGCACCCCCGAGGAGGTCGCGGGAGTGCCGGCCAGCCACACCGGCAAGTTCCTGCGGGACATCATCTCGGCCGACCGGATCAGCGACGCGATGCCCTCGCAGGGGCGCGGGGCGGGCAAGGCCGCCGCGAAGAAGTCCCCCGCGAAGAAGGCCGTCAAGAAGACCGCGACCAAGACGGTGGCCGCGAGCGCCACGGCCACGAAGAAGACGGCCACGGCCAGGACGGACACCCCGGCCAAGAAGGCCGCCACCACCCGGAAGGCGGCCGCCGCGAAGAAGACGGCCGCTCCGAAGAAGGCGGCCGCCACCAAGAAGACGGCTGCGGCGAAGAAGACGACGCGGGCCCGCAAGGCCTGACCGGCTCCCGCAGGCTCGGGCTGCCTCCGCGGGTTGGGCCCGCGAGGGTCGGCCCGGCCGCAAGTTCTGGCTGAAGCGCCTCGTCCCCACCAGGGGCGGGGCGCTTCGTGCTGCCCTGTGCGGGGGCGGCCCCGCAAGGCGTGGCCGTGCCCGTCAGGGTTGGCCCGGGCCACCGGGTCTGGGTGAAGCGTCCCGTGCCCCGCAGGGGCGGGGGGCTTCGCGTTGCCCGGTGCGGGGGGCGGGTGGCGGCCCGGGTGCGTCTTGTCGGGCGGTGCGTTTCCGTGGTCGCTTGGTCCATGGCCGTACGCAGTGAACGCGCAGGTCCCGTCACCACCATCGTGCTGTCACGGCCCGCCGCGCGGAACGCCGTCGACGGGCCCACCGCCCGTGCTCTCGCCGACGCCTTCCGTGCCTTCGAAGCCGACCCGGACGCCTCCGTCGCAGTGTTGTGGGGCGAGGGCGGCACCTTCTGCGCCGGCGCGGATCTCAAGGCCATCGGAACCCCCGACGGCAACGAGGTGTCCGAGGACGGTGACGGACCCATGGGGCCCACCCGGATGCGCCTGTCGAAGCCTGTGATCGCGGCGATCTCCGGTCACGCCGTCGCGGGAGGCCTCGAACTCGCCCTCTGGTGCGACCTGCGCGTCGCCGAGGAGGACGCCGTCCTCGGGGTGTTCTGCCGCCGCTGGGGCGTCCCGCTCATCGACGGCGGGACGGTACGGCTGCCCCGCCTCATCGGGGAGGGCCGCGCCCTGGACCTCGTCCTGACCGGCCGCCCCGTCGGCGCCGAGGAGGCGCTCGGCATGGGGCTGGTGAACCGGACCGTCCCCGTCGGCACCTCGCGCGCCGCGGCCGAGCGCCTCGCCGCCGAGATCGCCGCGTTCCCGCAGACCTGCCTGCGGCACGACCGGCTCTCCCTGCTCGAACAGGGCGGCCTGCCCGAACGGGAGGCGATGGCCGGCGAGCTGCGCCACGGCCTGCACTCCCTGGCCGAGGCGGCCGAGGGAGCGGCACGCTTCGCCGCGGGAGCGGGCCGACACGGGGCGTTCACGGACCACGCGGACACAGACGGCTGAGGGCTCCCCGCACGACTGCACGACTGCACGACTGCACGACTCGGAAGTCAGGTCAGTTCCGCCGCGTACGGCGGCTCCGCCCCCGCTCGTGAGCAGGTCAGGGCCGCCGCGCGGGCCGCGAACCGCAGGACGTCGGTCCAGCCCTCGGCGCCGAGACTGTCCAGCGCCTGTGCCGACAGCGCGTCCCGGGTCGAAAGGCCGTGCAGCAGCGCGGCGTTGACGGTGTCGCCCGCGCCGATCGTGTCGACCACGTCGACCGGCTCGCCGGGCACGTGCAGCTCCGTGCCGTCCCGCGTGTACAGCGACAGGCCGTCCCCGCCGCGGGTGACGACCACGGCGGCGGGCCCCGAGGCCAGCCACTCGCGAGGGGTGCCGCCGAGCCAGTCGGCGTCCTCCTGCGACAGCTTGAGGAGCGAGACCGACGGCAGCCAGCTCTTGAACCGCGCCCGGTAGGCGTCCGCGTCCGGGATCAGACCGGCCCGTACGTTCGGGTCGAGGGCGGTGAAGACACCGCGCGCCGCCGCCCGGCGCATCAGCTTCTCGTACGCGCTCGCGCCCGGCTCCAGGACGAGCGAGCAGGTGCCGAACGACATCGCCCGTACGCCGTCGGGCAGCCGGTCGGGGACCTCGAAGAGCCGGTCGGCCGTGCCCTCGACGTAGAAGGAGTACCCGGCCGAGCCGTCCGCGCCGATCGAGGCGACGGCGAGCGTCGTCGGTTCCGGGCCGCGCTGCACGGGCAGCCCGTCGGCGGCGACCTCCACACCGGCCGCCCGCAACCCGCCGAGCAGCGCCTCGCCGAACGCGTCCCGCGAGACGCGCGAGCAGAAGGCGACGGGGGAGCCGAGCCGGCCGAGCGCCACGGCGGTGTTGTACGGGCCGCCGCCGAGCCGCGGCGCGAGCACGGGCAGCCCCGCGTCGCCGCCCGCGCCTTGCGGCACGAGGTCGATCAGGGCCTCTCCTGCGACGACAATCACGGGTGGTTCCTCTCGGGCGCTGTCTCGGCCGTCTCGCCCGCTCAGGCTAGGCCGTGCGCGGGCCCGCGGACGGAAGCGGGCGGCACTCGGGCACGCCCGTGCCCGACACGGTCGGAGCGCTGTGCACCGGTATGGTCTGATCCGTCACTGATCACGCCCCTGACCTGTGGAGACACCATGTCCGGCACGCCCCCCGCCCGCCGCACCGTGCTGCGGGCCGCCGCTCTCGCCCCGGCCGTCGGACTCGGGCTCACCGCCTGCTCGTCCGGCGACGGGTCGAACCGGTCGGCCCCGACCGCGCCGGTGGATCTCGGGAAGGCCGACGACGTGAAGGTGGGCGCGTCGAAGCTGTACACGGACCAGAAGGTCGTGGTCAGCCGGATCTCCGACGACGAGTACAAGGCGTACAGCACGATCTGCACCCACGCGCGGTGCCCCATCCAGAACCTGGAGGGGCACAAGCTGATCTGCCAGTGCCACGGCAGCCAGTTCGACGCCACGAACGGCAAGGTGCTGAAGGAGCCGGCCGTCGAGCCGCTCGTCGAGCTGCCGGTGAAGGTGGCGAACGGCAAGATCGTCGCGGGCCCGGCGAAGAAGGCCTAGGACACGCCCCAGCCCTCTCCGGAGGGCATGCAGGCTCTCACTCCCAGTCCCATGCGATCCCCAGGATGCCCGCCCGCACCTGCGGTTCGACCACGTGCACCGAGCGGTGGCTGCCGCTCAGCGTCAGCTCCTGGCGGCCGCCGCGCGGGGCGGCGGCGGAGTGCTGGGTGAAGCGGTGGCAGCGTACGGGCAGAGCGGCGTCGTCGTAGCGGATCTGCAGCGCGTACTGGCCGCCCGCGTAGGTGAAGCCGCGCATGTACTCGGTGGCCTCCCCGGCCGTGCCGTCCTCGAAGCCGTAACCGAACAGATGGGTGTCGCCCGCGCGCAGCCGCGCGTCGAAGAGCAGCTCGGCGACCAGCACCCCCGTCCCCTGGTGCCATCGCACGCGTCCCGTGCGGCAGTTCTCCAAGGCACGCACCCGGACGCGGTCGGGGGCGCACCCGGGATCGCCGTGGTGGATGGCCACATAGCGGTCCACGCCGTCCCGGTGGGCGCGCACGATGTGCTGCGACTCGCGGCCGACCAGCTCACGGCCCGCGCCGATCCGCACCCGCTCGTGGTGGCCGATGGTGTGCAGCCCGCCGTCGACCGGGGAGCCGAGCTCGGCCAGGAGCGAGCGCAGCACGTCGGAGGCCTCCACCAGGGAGCGGTACGAGCGGGCGGCGGGCCGGTTCCGGTCGGCGCGCTCGGCCGGCCGGACGAGCAGCCGGATCAGTGACTCCTCAGGGAGCTGGAGGATCTCCTCCAGGGCCCGTACGGCGCGCAGGGACTCGGCGCGCTGGGGGCGCCGGGCGCCCTGCTGCCAGTAACTCAGGCTCGTCACGCCGACGTTGACGCCGTGCCGGATCAGGTGGTGGCGTATGCGCTGAAGGGGCAGCCGCCGGGTGGCGATGGCGGTGCGCAGCGCGAGGTGGAACGGGCCGGTGCGCAGGGCGGCCGCCAGCTCCGCGAACTCGTCGTCCGCCGTCCGTGCCGCGTCCGCCGTCCCTGCCGCGTCCGCGGGCGCGCCTTGCGCGAGCCGGGTGCCGTGCCGCATGGGGGCCCCTATCTGTGAACGTTCACTCCAGCCGCCGGGCGTTCGCGCCGGTCGGAGCGGGCCAGCAGGTCGGCGTACGGCATGCGTTCACATCCGTACGCCGCCGTTCACGGCCCGGTTGATTCCGCATTGAAGCGTGTTGACCTGCACCCGACAACACTCGATGCTCAATCGCAGCGTCCGGACGCGCTCCTCCACACCCCACACCCCGCTCGGGAGGAACGCGATGCGCCCACCGATCAGCAGGAGCAGAAGCACAGGCAGACGCAGACGTCTCTGCGTGCTCGCCGCCGTCGCCGCGGCGCTCCTGACCGCACCCACGGCCGCGGCCACGGCGGCCCCGGCCCCCGCCGCGTCGACCACGTCGGCCACCTCCGCAGCCGACCCCTCCGTACTCGCCGCCAAGCGGCTGAACATCACCATGCAGGCGCAGCAGAAGACCAACTGGTGCTGGGCCGCGGGCGGCAACACCATCGCGGCCTTCATGGGCCGCAACTACAGCCAGAACCAGTTCTGCAACGCCGCCTTCGGGCGCAGCCAGAACACCGAGTGCCCCAACAACCAGGCCACGCTCGGCAATGTGCAGAACGGCCTGCGCTGGGCGGGCGTCAACCCCGGCTCGTACGTCACCGGCTGGCTGCGCTACTCGACCGTGCAGGCCGAGATCAACGCGAACCGCCCGGTCGAGACCCGCATCCAGTGGTCCAACGGCGGCGGCCACATGCATGTCATCTACGGCTACGACGACGCCAGCAGCTGGGTCTACTGGGGCGACCCGTGGCCGTCCAGCGACCGCTACAACTGGGCCTCGCACGCCTGGTACGTCGACAACAACACCTTCTCCTGGACCCACTCGCTGTACCGGATAGGGGCGTGAGAGCGATGACCCGTCACCTTTCCCGCCGCCTGACCCGTCCCCTTCCCCGCCGTCTGGCAGGGACCGCGCTCGCGGGCACGGCCGCCACCACCCTGCTCCTCGGCCTCGCGGCCCCCGCCGCCTCCGCCGACTCCGGCCCGCCCGCGCCCTCCGCCGCCTCCCGCGACGCGGCACACCGCGCGGCCGAGGCGCCGAAGACCCTCGACACGCTCTCCCGCTTCTTCTCGCGCGAGGGAGCGGTCACCAGGTCCGCCGCCGACCCGCGGGTCGAGGGCAGGACCGTCCCCGTGTACTACCTCTCCGCGGACTTCGTCGCGGGCAAGAAGGGCGCGCCGATCGCCCGCTTGGAGTTCCTCGCCAGCAAGGCGGTCTCCTCCGACGGCCAGGAAGCCTCCCTCTGGACCGTGAAGCGAGGCGGCTCGTGGCAGGTCGTGAACATCGCCACCGGGGACGACGAGACCCACTACGCGCGCGTGGGCGCGAAGAAGTCCCCCGGAGGCACCGTCTTCCACGAGCCGCAGATCAACGCCTGGTACGTCCGGGACGACCGGGACGGTGACCACGCGCGCGTGCTGCCCCTCGACAAGGACGCGGTACGCGCCGTCGGCGCCGACGGGACCACGGTCGCCGCCTACCGCGAGCGCGTCCGGAAGGCGTACGCCGACAAGCTGCCCGGCTCCGCGTACGAGAAGTCCGGCAAGGCGGGCGGCTACGACGCCGGGAAGCCCGCGCGGACCGCCGCCGACGCACCGGCGCAGGCCTCCGCCCAGGACGACGGCCCTGTCACGGTGGCCTCCTCGATAGCCGGCGCGGGCGCCCTGCTCGCCCTCGGCCTCTCCGGAGCGGCGCTCGTCCGGCGCCGCGCCGCCCGGCAGGAGAGCTGACCCCCGCGAGCGGCGGCCGGGCCACCGGCCGCCGCTCGCACCGGCGGAGCCGTAGGCCGCCCCGGACTGTCGGTGCCCGCCAGTAGGCTGTCCGACATGGCCGACCCTTCCAGCTACCGCCCCAAGCCGGGACAGATCCCCGACGCCCCGGGGGTCTACAAATTCCGCGACGAGCACCGCCGGGTGATCTACGTCGGGAAGGCCAAGAGCCTGCGCCAGCGCCTGGCCAACTACTTCCAGGACCTGGCCGGGCTCCACCCGCGCACCCGCTCCATGGTGACGACGGCCGCCTCCGTCGAGTGGACCGTGGTGACCAACGAGGTCGAGGCGCTCCAGCTGGAGTACACCTGGATCAAGGAGTTCGACCCCCGGTTCAACGTCAAGTACCGCGACGACAAAAGCTATCCGTACCTCGCCGTGACGATGAACGAACAGTTCCCGCGCGTGCAGGTGATGCGCGGCGCCAAGAAGAAGGGCGTGCGCTACTTCGGTCCCTACGGCCACGCGTGGGCGATCCGCGACACCGTCGACCTCCTCCTGCGCGCCTTCCCCGTCCGGACGTGCTCCGCGGGCGTGTTCAAGAACGCCACCCGCACCGGCCGCCCCTGCCTCCTCGGCTACATCGGCAAGTGCTCGGCACCCTGTGTGGAGCGCGTCACACCGGACGCCCACCGTGAACTCGCCGAGGACTTCTGCGACTTCATGGCGGGCCGCACGGGCACGTACATCCGCCGCCTCGAGCGCCAGATGGCGGACGCCGCCGAGGAGATGGAGTACGAGCGGGCGGCCCGCCTGCGCGACGACATCGAAGCCCTCAAGAAGGCGATGGAGAAGAGCGCCGTCGTCCTCGCGGACGCCACGGACGCCGACCTCATCGCCCTCGCCGAGGACGAGCTCGAAGCCGCCGTGCAGATCTTCCACGTCCGCGGCGGCCGCGTCCGCGGACAGCGCGGCTGGGTCACCGACAAGGTCGAGGCGGTCACCAGCGGCGACCTCGTCGAGCACGCCCTCCAGCAGCTGTACGGCGAGGAGAGCGGCGACGCCGTGCCCAAGGAGGTGCTCGTCCCCGCGCTGCCCGACCCCATAGAGCCGGTCCAGGAGTGGCTGACCGAGCGCCGCGGCGCGGGTGTCTCCCTGCGCATCCCGCAGCGCGGCGACAAGAAGGCCCTCATGGAGACCGTCGCGCGCAACGCGCAGCAGTCCCTGGTCCTGCACAAGACCAAGCGCGCCTCCGACCTCACCACGCGCTCGCGCGCCCTGGAGGAGATCGCCGCCGCCCTGGAGCTGGACAGCGTCCCCCTGCGCGTCGAGTGCTACGACATCTCGCACCTCCAGGGCGACGACGTCGTGGCGTCCATGGTCGTCTTCGAGGACGGCCTCGCCAGGAAGAGCGAGTACCGCCGCTTCCAGATCAAGAGCTTCGAGGGCCAGGACGACGTCCGCTCCATGCACGAGGTGATCACCCGCCGCTTCAAGCGGTATCTCGCCGAGAAGGAGCGGACGGGGGAGTGGGTCGACGAGGAGACCGGCGAGATCGCCGACCTCGGCCCCACCGAGGAGGACGGCCGCCCCAAGCGTTTCGCGTATCCGCCGCAGCTCGTCGTCGTGGACGGCGGCCAGCCGCAGGTCGCGGCCGCCAAGCGGGCCCTGGACGAGCTCGGCATCGACGACATCGCGGTCTGCGGCCTCGCCAAGCGCCTGGAGGAGGTCTGGGTCCCCGACGAGGACGACCCGGTGATCCTGCCGCGCACCAGCGAGGGTCTTTACCTCCTCCAGCGGGTACGTGACGAAGCCCACCGCTTCGCCATCACCTACCAGCGGAACAAGCGGTCCAAGCGCTTCCGCGCCGGGCCGCTGGACGCCGTGCCGGGCCTCGGCGACGCCCGAAAGCAGACGCTGATCAAGCACTTCGGTTCGGTGAAGAAGCTCCGATCCGCGACAATCGACCAGATCTGCGAGGTCCCCGGAGTGGGCCGCAAGACGGCCGAGGCCGTCCTCGCGGCCCTCGCCGGGGCGGTTCCCGCCGGCCCCGCCGTGAACACGGCGACCGGAGAGATCATGGAAGAGGAGGAGCCCGTGACCGCGGGCGCCTCGGAAGAACGACGGGGGCAGGAGACATGAGCGAGCACGACGAAGGTGAAGAGCAAGTGAGTGCGGGCACGCCCATCGAAACGCCGGGAGTCCCCGACGCCGCCATCCCCGAGCTGGTGATCATCTCCGGGATGTCCGGCGCCGGACGCAGCACGGCGGCCAAGTGTCTGGAGGACCTCGGCTGGTTCGTGGTCGACAACCTGCCGCCCGCGCTGATCCCCACCATGGTGGAGCTCGGCGCCCGCTCCCAGGGGAACGTCGCCCGCATCGCGGTCGTCGTCGACGTGCGCGGCAGGCGCTTCTTCGACAATCTCCGCGAGTCCCTCGCCGAGCTGGAGGCGAAGAACGTCACGCGGCGCATCGTCTTCCTGGAGTCCTCGGACGAGGCCCTGGTCCGCCGCTTCGAGTCGGTCCGCCGCCCGCACCCGCTGCAGGGCGACGGCCGCATCGTCGACGGCATCGCGGCCGAGCGCGACCTCCTGCGCGAGCTGCGTGGCGACGCCGACCTGGTCATCGACACCTCCAGCCTGAACGTGCACGAGCTGCGCGCCAAGATGGACGCCTCGTTCGCCGGCGAGGAGGAGCCCGAGCTGCGGGCCACCGTCATGTCCTTCGGCTTCAAGTACGGCCTGCCGGTCGACGCCGACCTCGTCGTGGACATGCGCTTCCTGCCCAACCCGCACTGGGTCCCCGAGCTGCGCCAGTACACCGGCCAGCACGAGGAGGTCGCCGCGTACGTCTTCAACCAGCCCGGCGCCAAGGAGTTCCTCGACCGGTACGCCGAACTGCTCCAGCTCATCGCCGCGGGTTACCGCCGCGAGGGCAAGCGGTACGTGACGATCGCCGTCGGCTGCACGGGCGGCAAGCACCGCTCCGTCGCCATGTCGGAGAAGCTCGCGGCGCGCCTGGCGTCCGAGGGCGTGGAGACCGTCCTCGTCCACAGGGACATGGGGCGCGAGTGAAACCGACCCGCCGGACCGTCCGCCTGAGCCGACTGGGCCGCAAGCGGGGTACCCAGCCGAAGGTGGTCGCGCTCGGCGGGGGCATGGGCCTGTCCGCCTCGCTCGCCGCGCTGCGCCGCATCACCGGAGCCGGAGACCTCACCGCCGTCGTCACGGTCGCCGACGACGGCGGCTCCAGCGGTCGGCTGCGCGACGAGCTGGGCGTGCTGCCGCCCGGCGATCTGCGCAAGGCCCTCGCCGCGCTCTGCGGCGACGACGACTGGGGCCAGACGTGGTCCCGCGTCATCCAGCACCGCTTCCAGTCCAAGGGCGACCTGCACGAGCACGCGGTCGGCAATCTGCTGATCGTCGCCCTGTGGGAGCAGCTCGGCGACCATGTGCAGGCCCTGGACCTGGTCGGCAGGCTGCTCGGCGCGCAGGGCCGCGTCCTGCCCATGTCGGCCGTGCCGCTGGAGCTCCAGGCCCTCGTCAAGGGCCACGACCCGGACCGGCCCGACGACGTGGACACCGTGCGGGGGCAGGCCACGGTCGCGCTCACGCCCGGCGAGGTCCAGTCCGTGCACGTCGTCCCGCACGACCCGCCGGCCGTCCCCGAGGCGGTCGCCGCCGTCCTCGACGCGGACTGGGTGGTGCTCGGTCCGGGCTCCTGGTTCTCCTCGGTGATCCCGCATCTCCTCGTGCCCGAACTGCTCGACGCGCTCACCGCGACGAAGGCCCGCAAGGTCCTCTCCCTCAACCTGGCGCCGCAACCGGGAGAAACCGATGGCTTCTCTCCGCAGCGTCATTTGGAGGTTTTGGCCCGACACGCCCCTAAACTCGCCCTGGACGTGGTGCTGGCCGACGAGGCAGCCGTGCCCGACCGTGAGTCACTGACCGACGCCGCGAAGCGGCTGGGTGCCACGGTCGAGCTGGCGCCGGTGGCCCGGCCCGACGGGACTCCGAGGCACGATCCGGAGCTCCTGGCAGCCGCGTACGACCGTATTTTTCGGATGCATGGAAGGATCGGCCCATGGCGATGACGCCAGCGGTGAAGGACGAGATCTCCCGGCTCCCCGTCACCCGGACCTGTTGCAGGAAGGCAGAGGTCTCGGCGATCCTGCGGTTCGCGGGAGGCCTTCACCTGGTGAGCGGCCGCATCGTGATCGAGGCGGAGCTGGACACCGCGATGGCGGCACGCCGCCTGAAGCGGGACATCCTGGAGATCTTCGGGCACAGCTCGGAGCTGATCGTGATGGCCCCGGGCGGCCTGCGGCGCGGCTCGCGTTACGTCGTCCGGGTGGTTGCGGGCGGCGATCAGCTGGCCCGCCAGACGGGTCTCGTGGACGGCCGCGGCCGCCCCATCCGGGGCCTGCCGCCGCAGGTGGTCTCGGGGGCCACCTGCGACGCCGAGGCGGCCTGGCGCGGGGCGTTCCTCGCGCACGGCTCGCTCACCGAGCCCGGCCGCTCCTCCTCCCTGGAGGTGACGTGCCCGGGCCCGGAGGCCGCGCTCGCCCTGGTCGGCGCCGCCCGCAGACTCCAGATCGCCAGCAAGGCCCGCGAGGTGCGGGGCGTGGACCGCGTGGTCGTCCGCGACGGCGACGCGATCGGCGCGCTGCTCACCCGCCTCGGGGCGCACGAGTCGGTCCTCGCCTGGGAGGAGCGGCGGATGCGGCGCGAGGTGCGCGCCACCGCCAACCGCCTGGCCAACTTCGACGACGCGAACCTGCGCCGCTCGGCCCGCGCGGCCGTCGCCGCCGGAGCCCGGGTGCAACGCGCCCTGGAGATCCTCGCCGACGAGGTCCCCGAGCACCTCGCGGCCGCCGGACGCCTGCGCATGGAGCACAAGCAGGCGTCGCTGGAGGAGCTGGGCGCGCTCGCCGACCCGCCGCTGACCAAGGACGCCGTCGCGGGCCGCATCCGGCGGCTGCTCGCCATGGCGGACAAGCGGGCCCAGGACCTCGGCATCCCGGGCACGGAGTCCAGCCTCACCGAGGAGATCGCGGACAACATGCTCGCGGAGAACATGGCGGTCTGACGCCCGTCCCGCACGCCTCCCGCCGCACGTCTCGGCCGTACGTCTCCTGAGCCGCCGGCGCCCCACCGGGCGCCGGCGGCTTTCTCGTGCCCGCCCCGCACGCCTTCACCCACCGTATTGACATGATCATGCACTGTCACGAGCCTGGCATCCCGCACATGTGTGCCGGACAACCGCAAGGGGGGCTCATGAGACGAAGAGCGAGCGCGAGATCGGTTCTCGTCGCGAGCGCACTGCTCGTCGGCGGACTTGTCACCGCCCCGCACGCCCAGGCCGAAGGACCCGCGAAGGCCCCGGCCGCCGACGACCCGGCAGCCGTCAACGTCTACCAGGCCGAGGTCACCAAGAAGCAGATCCCGATCCTCGTCGCGGCGGGCCAGGACGCCCACGAACTCGCCGGACAGGCGCCCGAGCGCGGCACCGGCCGCGTCGAGCTGTATCTCACCGAACGCCAGGCCAAGGCCGTCGAGCGCAAGGGCATCGAACTCAGCGAGCACAAGGTGTCGGCGGCGACGCAGAAGCGGCTCAAGGCCGCGGGGGACGGCGTCTACCGGCCGTACAGCGGAAAGGGCGGCCTCAAGGAGGAGATCGTCAGGACCGGGCAGGCCCACCCCGGCCTCACCAAGGTCGTCTCCATCGGCAAGAGCCTCCAGGGCAAGGACATCCTCGCCCTGAAGCTCTCCAAGAACGCCAAGAAGTCCAAGGACGGCGCCAAGCCGTCCACGCTCTACATGTCCAACCAGCACGCGCGCGAGTGGATCACCCCCGAGATGACCCGCCGCCTGATGCACCACTACCTGGACAACTACGGCAAGGACAAGCGCATCACCAAGCTCGTGAACTCCACCGAGCTGTGGTTCGTGCTCTCCGCCAACCCCGACGGCTACGACTACACGCACGCCGCCGACGGCAACCGCCTGTGGCGCAAGAACCTCCGCGACATCGACGGCGACGGGAAGATCGCCCCGGGCGACGGCGTCGACCTCAACCGCAACTTCGCCTACAAGTGGGGCTACGACAACGAGGGCTCGTCCCCGAACCCGTCCTCCGAGACCTACCGCGGCACGGGCCCCATGTCCGAGCCGGAGACGAAGGCGCTCGACCGCTTCCAGAAGCGCATCGGCTTCACCTACGGCATCAACTACCACTCCGCGGCCGAACTGATCCTCTACGGAGTGGGCTGGCAGGTCGCCACGCCGACCCCGGACGACGTGCTCTACCGATCGCTGGCCGGCACGCCCGAGAAGCCCGCGATCGCCGGGTACCACCCGCAGGTCGCCTCCGAGCTCTACACCACCAACGGCGAGGCCGACGGGCACGCGGGCAACATCAACGGCATCCCGATGTTCACCCCGGAGATGTCCACCTGCCAGACCGCGTCGAACGTCGACCCGAACGACGCCTGGCGGCCGCAGGACTGCGCGTCCATCTTCACCTTCCCCGACGACGAGAAGCTGATCCAGCAGGAGTTCGCCAAGAACGTCCCCTTCGCGCTCGCCGTCGCCGAGACGGCGCTCCACCCGGACCGGCCGGTCTCCGTCACCGGCATCGAGGCCCCTGACTTCACCCCCGACACCTTCACCACGTCGTACGCGCGGGGCGGGGACCAGGAAGTCGCCGTCACCGCCCGCAAGTCCGTCCGCGACAAGGAGCTCAAGTACCGCGTCAACGGCGGCCGTACGCACGAGGAGGACCTGCGGGCCTGGAAGGGCGGCGAGACCTACGGCGGCGAGGACAACCTCCACTTCGACGAATACCGCGCCGAGGTCGAGGACGCGCGCGTGGGCGACAAGGTCGAGGTGTGGTTCACCGGCCGTACCAAGAAGGGCCGCACCGAGAGCGAGCACTTCACCTACACCGTCGCCGAACGCCCCAGGGCGAGCACGCTCGTCGTCGCCGAAGAGGGCGCGACGGCCACCCAGACCCAGAAGTACGTCGACGCGGTGAAGGCCAACGGCCGCTCGGCCGCCGTCTGGGACGTCGCGAAACAAGGCGTCCCGCACCCCCTCGGCGTCCTGTCGCACTTCTCCGCCGTCGTCCACTACACCGGCGACCCCGTGCCCGGCGCACCCACCCAACTCGCCCTGCGCGACTACCTCAACGAGGGCGGCAAGCTCATCGAGTCCGGCGAGCGCGCCGGCGGCGACGTCGACCTCGGCGAGGCCCTCACCGACGACTTCGCGCAGTACTACCTCGGCGCCTACGAACGCCTCTCCGCACCCGGGGCCACCAGCTTCAAGGGCAGCGGCGCCCTCGACGGCGTGAGCACCCCGCTCGCCGCCGCCGACGCCAACCCGCTCGACAAGGCGGGCCGCTTCACCGTCACCTCCGACAGCCTGCCGCCCGAGAAGTTCCCGCAGTTCAAGAGCGCGGCAGCGGGCTCCTACCCCGGCCTCAGCAACCCGTACGCGCCCTTCGCGGGCCAGGGCATGGCCTCGGCCACCCACGCCGACCAGGACTGGAAGCGGCTGACCCGCACCATCGACCTGACCGGCGTCACGGCCGCGGACCGGCCCGAGCTGCGGTTCGCGCTCAACTGGAACCTGGAGCCCGGCTACGACCACGGGCTGCTCGAAGCCCGCACCGCGGGCGCCGACGACTGGACCACGCTGCCCGACAAGAACGGCAGGACGTCCGCCACCGTGCCCGCCGAGTGCGCGGCCGGCTTCTTCGTCAACGGCCACCCGTTCCTGCGCCACTACCTGACGGTGGGCGCCGACGCGTGCACGGCATCCGGCACCAGCGGCGCCTGGCACAGCTTCACCGGCTCCTTCGGCGGCTGGCAGCCCGTCGCCTTCGACCTCGGCGCCTACGCGGGCAAGAAGGTCGAGGTGTCGCTCAGCGCCGTCACCGACCCCTCCAGCGGCGGCCGCGGCCTCTTCGCGGACAACGCGCAACTGGTCGTCGGCGGCACCGCCACACAGACCGAGGGATTCGAGACGTCGCTCGGCTCCTGGAGCGCCGCGCCGCCCCCGGCCGGCAGCCCCAATATCACAGGTGACTGGACGCGGACCGGGGAGCTCTACCGATCCTTCGCGGCGGTCACAGCGCGTGACAGCGTGCTGCTCGGTTTCGGGTTCGAGCATGTGCCCGGAAGTGCCGAGAGGGCCGCTCTTATGGGCGCCTCCCTGGCACATCTGCGCAGCTGACAGTGCGTAATCGGGACCAAGGTCCCGGTGGCCCGTACCCCTACTGCGGGGTACGGGCCTTTGTGCCGCTTACGGCCCCTCTCGATGTCACCTCAGAGGCTTCAGAGAGGTAGGGTCGGAGGCGGTCGGGGACATCCCATACAACTCGCCGGCGTCTAAAACCGGCGTACCAACGAGGAGATCGGTTTCGTGACGATCCGCGTAGGCATCAACGGCTTTGGCCGCATCGGTCGCAACTACTTCCGCGCGCTGCTCGAGCAGGGTGCGGACATCGAAGTCGTGGCTGTCAACGACCTGGGTGACACCGCGACCACGGCCCACCTGCTGAAGTACGACACCATCCTGGGCCGCCTCAAGGCCGAGGTGTCGCACACCGAGGACACCATCACGGTCGACGGCCACACCATCAAGGTGCTGTCCGAGCGCAACCCCGCCGACATCCCGTGGGGCAAGCTGAACGTCGACATCGTGATCGAGTCCACGGGCATCTTCACCAAGAAGGCCGACGCCGAGAAGCACATCGCCGGTGGCGCGAAGAAGGTCCTCATCTCGGCTCCGGCCAAGGACGAGGACATCACCATCGTGATGGGCGTCAACCAGGACAAGTACGACGCGGCCAACCACCACGTCATCTCCAACGCCTCCTGCACCACCAACTGCGTGGCGCCGATGGCCAAGGTCCTCGACGAGAACTTCGGCATCGTCAAGGGCCTGATGACCACGGTGCACGCGTACACCAACGACCAGCGCATCCTGGACTTCCCGCACTCGGACCTGCGCCGCGCCCGCGCCGCCGCCGAGAACATCATCCCGACCACCACCGGTGCCGCCAAGGCCACCGCGCTGGTCCTGCCGCAGCTCAAGGGCAAGCTCGACGGCATCGCGATGCGCGTCCCGGTCCCGACCGGCTCGGCCACCGACCTGGTCGTCGAGGTCTCCCGCGAGGTCACCAAGGACGAGGTCAACGCCGCGTTCAAGAAGGCCGCCGACGACGGCGACCTGAAGGGCTACCTCTTCTACACCGAGGACCCGATCGTGTCGTCCGACATCGTCAGCGACCCGGCCTCCTGCACCTTCGACTCGTCGATGACGATGGTCCAGGACGGCAAGTCGGTGAAGATCCTCGGCTGGTACGACAACGAGTGGGGTTACTCCAACCGTCTGGTCGACCTCACGGCCTTCGTCGGCGGTCAGCTCTAACCCCAGAGCAGGCACCTCGATGTGAGCACAGGGTTCGTCCCGCGCGATGATGCGCCGGACGGGCCCTGTTGCACGTCAGCGTCAGCCCTCCCAAGGAGTCCAGTAGTGAAGACGATCGACGAACTTCTCGCCGAAGGGGTCGAAGGCAAGCGGGTCTTCGTCCGCGCCGACCTCAATGTGCCGCTCGCCGACGGCACCATCACCGACGACGGCCGCATCCGCGCCGTCCTGCCGACCGTCAAGGCTCTCGCCGACGCGGGCGCCAAGGTCGTCGTGGCCTCGCACCTGGGCCGCCCCAAGGGCGCCCCGGACCCGGCCTTCTCGTTGCTGCCGGCCGCCGAGCGGCTCGGTGAACTCCTGGGCGGGTCCGTCGCGTTCGCTCAGGACACCGTCGGCCCGGCCGCGCACGACGCGGTGAACGGCCTGCAGCCCGGCCAGGTCGCCGTCATCGAGAACCTCCGCTTCAACGCGGGCGAGACCAGCAAGGACGACACCGAGCGCGGCGAGTTCGCCGATCAGCTCGCGGCCCTCGCGGATGTCTACGTGGGCGACGGCTTCGGCGCCGTGCACCGCAAGCACGCCTCCGTCTTCGACCTGCCGGCCCGCCTGCCGCACTACGCCGGCTACCTCATCGCCACCGAGGTCGGCGTCCTGAAGAAGCTCACCGACGACGTCAAGCGGCCCTACGCCGTGGTCCTCGGCGGCGCCAAGGTCTCCGACAAGCTCGGCGTGATCGACCACCTCCTGGAGAAGGCCGACCGCATCCTCATCGGCGGCGGCATGGCCTACACCTTCCTCAAGGCCCAGGGCCACGAGGTCGGCATCTCCCTCCTCCAGGAGGACCAGATCCCGGCGGTGAAGGACTACATGAAGCGCGCCGAGGAGAAGGGCGTCGAGTTCGTCTTCCCCGTCGACGTGCTGGTCTCCGCCGAGTTCCCGGACCTGAAGACCAAGGCCCCGGCCAACCCCACCACGGTCGCCGCCGACGCCATCCCGGCCGACCAGGAGGGTCTCGACATCGGCCCCGAGACCCGTAAGCTCTACGCCTCGAAGCTCTCCGACGCGGCCACCGTCTTCTGGAACGGCCCGATGGGCGTCTTCGAGCACCCCGACTACGCCGAGGGCACCAAGGCGGTCGCCCAGGCGCTCCTCGACTCCCCGGCCTTCACGGTCGTCGGCGGCGGCGACAGCGCCGCGGCCGTGCGGACGCTGGGCTTCGACGAGAACGCATTCGGCCACATTTCCACCGGTGGCGGCGCCTCCCTCGAATACCTCGAGGGCAAGACGCTCCCCGGCCTCGCGGCACTGGAGAACTGACACCTGATGACTACGCGCACCCCGCTGATGGCGGGCAACTGGAAGATGAACCTCAACCACCTCGAGGCCATCGCCCACGTGCAGAAGCTCGCCTTCGCCCTGGCGGACAAGGACTACGAGGCCTGCGAGGTCGCCGTCCTGCCGCCCTTCACCGACCTGCGCTCCGTGCAGACCCTCGTCGACGGCGACAAGCTCAAGATCAAGTACGGCGCCCAGGACATCTCGGCGCAGGACTCCGGTGCCTACACCGGCGAGATCTCGGGCCCGATGCTGGCCAAGCTGAAGTGCACCTACGTCGCCGTGGGCCACTCCGAGCGCCGCCAGTACCACAACGAGACCGACCAGATCTGCAACGCCAAGGTGAAGGCCGCCTTCAAGCACGGTCTGACCCCGATCCTCTGCGTCGGCGAGGGCCTGGACATCCGCAAGGCCGGCCAGCAGGTCCAGTACACGCTGAACCAGCTCGACGGCGGCCTGAAGGACGTCCCGGCCGAGCAGGCCGAGACCATCGTGATCGCCTACGAGCCGGTCTGGGCGATCGGCACCGGCGAGGTCGCGACCCCCGAGGACGCGCAGGAGGTCTGCGGCGCGATCCGCGGCCGCCTCGCCGAGCTGTACTCCCAGGAGCTCGCCGACAAGGTGCGCATCCAGTACGGCGGCTCCGTCAAGGCGAAGAACGTCGCCGACATCATGGCGCAGCCCGACGTGGACGGCGCGCTGGTCGGCGGCGCCGCGCTGGACTCGGACGAGTTCGTCAAGATCGTTCGCTTCGGCGACCAGTGAGTATGCGCTAGCGGCGTTACGTCGTACCCTGACGGGGGCCGAAGCCTGCCTTCGGCCCCCGTCGTCGTTTCAGATCCGAGGAAGTTGGTCCAGCCGTGGTTATGGGGTTCTCGATCGCCCTGATCGTCTTCAGCCTGCTGATGATGCTGCTGGTGCTGATGCACAAGGGCAAGGGCGGCGGTCTCTCCGACATGTTCGGTGGCGGCATGCAGTCGTCCGTCGGCGGCTCCTCCGTCGCGGAGCGCAACCTCGACCGCATCACGGTCGTGGTCGGTCTGCTCTGGTTCGCCTGCATTGTCGCGCTCGGCCTGCTGATGAAGGCGAACAACTAGCGCCGCCCGCTGCTCGCTTGTCCGGTGCAGCCCAGCGTGCGCGGCTTATCATGGGGCTTGCGTCCGGGGGAGGGGTGTAACTCCCAACACTGGACGCGCGTTGGGCCTTACGTAAACTGAGGCGCCCGCAGCAGCACCATCACGCAGGGAGTTACGACCGTGGCAAGTGGCAACGCGATCCGAGGAAGTCGGGTCGGGGCGGGGCCGATGGGCGAGGCCGAGCGCGGTGAGTCCGCGCCGCGTGCGCGCATCTCCTTCTGGTGCTCCAACGGGCACGAGACTCAGCCGAGCTTCGCCAGCGACGCGCAGATCCCCGACACGTGGGACTGTCCCCGCTGCGGCTTCCCAGCAGGTCAGGACCGGGACAACCCGCCGGACCCGCCGCGCACCGAGCCGTACAAGACGCACCTGGCGTATGTGCGGGAGCGGCGCAGCGACGCGGACGGCGAGGCCATCCTCGCGGAAGCGCTCGCCAAACTGCGGGGCGAGATCTAGTACTTGAGAGCCGGCCGGGCACCGAGAGGTGTCCGGCCGGTTTCTTTCTCCCGGCACGTGTGCGGACAGACAGTTTCGGACATCTCATCCCGCTCTCTGATCGATTAGGTTGGAGGATGCAGCGGGGCACATGGACGTACGCGCGTACGAGAGAAGGCTGAAGTCCGAGATGAACGCAGAAAGCCGCGCCAGGCTCGATCAGACTCCCGAATGGACGGCGCTCGCCGAGCACCGTGAGCGGCTGGGGGAGGTGCGGCTGCGTGAGCTGTTCGCCGCTGACCCGGCCCGTGGCACGGCGTACACCCTGCAGGTCGGTGACCTGCACATCGACTATTCCAAGCACCTCGTCACCGCCGAGACGCTGACGCTGCTGCGCGAGCTCGCCGCCGCCACCGACGTCTTCGGCCTGCGGGACGCCATGTTCCGCGGCGAGAAGATCAACACCACCGAGGACCGCGCGGTCCTGCACACCGCGCTGCGCGCCCCGCGGGACGCCGTGATCAAGGTCGACGGTGAGAACGTGGTGCCGGCGGTGCACGCCGTCCTCGACAAGATGAGCGCCTTCTCGGAGAAGGTCCGCTCCGGCGAGTGGACCGGGCACACCGGCAAGCGCATCAAGAACGTCGTCAACATCGGCATCGGCGGCTCCGACCTCGGCCCCGCGATGGCGTACGAGGCGCTGCGCTCCTTCACCGACCGCGGCCTCACGGTCCGCTTCGTGTCGAACGTGGACGGCGCCGACCTGCACGAGGCCGTGCGGGACCTGGACGCCGCCGAGACGCTGTTCATCATCGCCTCGAAGACGTTCACCACCATCGAGACGATCACGAACGCCACCTCGGCGCGCGACTGGCTGCTGACCGAGCTCAAGGCCGGCCAGGACGCCGTCGCCAAGCACTTCGTGGCCCTGTCGACGAACGCCGAGAAGGTGTCGGAGTTCGGCATCGACACGGCCAACATGTTCGAGTTCTGGGACTGGGTCGGCGGCCGCTACTCGTACGACTCCGCGATCGGTCTCTCCCTGATGATCGCCATCGGGCCCGACCGCTTCCGCGAGATGCTCGACGGCTTCCACCTCGTCGACGAGCACTTCCGCACCGCGCCCGCCGAGTCCAACGTGCCGTTGCTGATGGGCCTGTTGGGCATCTGGTACGGCAACTTCCACGACGCGCAGTCGCATGCCGTCCTGCCGTACTCGCACTACCTCTCCAAGTTCACCGCGTACCTTCAGCAGCTGGACATGGAGTCCAACGGAAAGTACGTCGACCGGGACGGCAAGGAGGTCGACTGGCAGACGGGCCCGGTCGTCTGGGGCACCCCCGGCACCAACGGCCAGCACGCCTACTACCAACTCATCCACCAGGGCACCAAGTTGATCCCGGCGGACTTCATCGGCTTCGCCGAGCCGGTCGCCGACCTGCTGCCCGGCCTGGTCCCCCAGCACGACCTGCTGATGGCCAACTTCTTCGCGCAGACGCAGGCGTTGGCGTTCGGCAAGACGCCCGACGAGGTCCGTGCCGAGGGCGTCGCGGAGGAGCTCGTCCCGCACAAGACGTTCAAGGGCAACCACCCGACGACGACGATCCTCGCCAAGGAGCTGACCCCGTCGGTCCTCGGCCAGCTCATCGCGCTCTACGAACACAAGGTGTTCGTGCAGGGCGCCGTCTGGAACATCGACTCCTTCGACCAGTGGGGCGTCGAGCTCGGCAAGGTCCTCGCCAAGCGCGTCGAGCCCGCGCTGACCGAGGGCGCCGAGGTGCCGGACCTGGACGGGTCGACGACGGCGCTGGTCGCCAAGTACCGCGATCTGCGCGGCCGTTGACCCGGTGCGGCCGAACCGCCGCACGCGTTAATCGGATGCGGGCGTCCCGTCCGGCGGGTGACACTGCTTCGGCTCTGTCACCCGCCGGGAGGGAACCCCGTCATGGACCAGCTGCTCGCCTCGCTC
Organism: Streptomyces sp. NPDC039480; assembly: GCF_055597165.1. Taxonomy (NCBI): domain Bacteria; kingdom Bacillati; phylum Actinomycetota; class Actinomycetes; order Kitasatosporales; family Streptomycetaceae; genus Streptomyces; species Streptomyces sp. NPDC039480. The sequence goes on from NZ_JBVITX010000011.1 coordinate 187,585, forward strand.
GCCGACCCCGAGAGACTCAGGCTGTACGCACGCGTCGTCCTCGACGACCTGCCGCCGGGCGAGGCCGCCTCCCCCGACGCCCGCAGGCACCTGAGGCGTCTGCTCGCCAGCGGGCTCGTGGAGCGGCTGCCCGACGGGTCGCTGCGGGCCGACGCGGCCGTCTTCCGGCGCTCGCCGCTCCCCTTGGACACCCACCCCGGCGTGCCGCGCCGGCTCACCGGCTTCTTCGCGCACGGCCGCCTCACGGCCATTCCCGTGCGCCCCGTCGTACGCCACGAACTCCTCGTCCATCTCACGGACACCCTGTTCGACGCCGACCGCGTCTACAGCGAGGGCGAGATCAACGACGCGTTCCGCACCGTCCACGACGACACCGCGGCGCTGCGGAGGTACTGCGTCACCGACGGCCTCCTCGTCCGCGACCAGGACGGCAGCAGCTACCGCCGCGTCCCCGCTCACGTCTGAGGGCCCCGCACCACCCGGTGCGGGGCCCTCATTCGCGTACGACCGGAGGCCGCTATGCCACGGCCGGCGGATACAGCTCCGGCGGGAGCTGTGAGGCCGCCGCGGCGTCGAGCAGCCACAGCGTGCGCGAGCGGCCGTAGGCACCGGCCGCCGGGGCCTGCACCTCACCGGCGCCCGACAGGGCGATCGCCGCGGCGTTCGCCTTGTCCTCGCCCGCCGCGAGCAGCCACACCTCGCGGGCCGCCCGGATCGCCGGGAGCGTCAGCGAGATACGGGTCGGCGGGGGCTTCGGCGCGCCGTGCACGCCGACCACCGAGCGCTCCGTCTCCCGCACCGCGGGGAGCTCCGGGAAGAGCGACGCGACATGCGTGTCCGGGCCGACGCCGAGCATCAGGACGTCGAAGGACGGCACGGGGCCGTGGTCCTCGGGGCCCGCGGCGGCGGCCAGCTCGGCGGCGTAGTGCTCCGCCGCCGCGTCGACCTCGTACGGACCGTCCGACGCGGGCATCGGATGCACCCGGGCCGGATTGACCGGCACCGAGTCGAGCAGCGCCTCCTTGGCCTGCGTGTAGTTGCGCTCCGGGTCGCCGTCCGGCAGGAACCGCTCGTCGCCCCACCACAGGTCGAGCCGCGACCAGTCGATCGCGTCCTTCGCCGGGGAGGCGCCCAGCGCCGCCAGGAGGCCGTTGCCGTTGCGGCCGCCGGTGAGGACCACCGACGCGTGGCCGCGGGCGGCCTGCGCGTCGACGATCTTCGTGATGAGGCGGGCCGCCGCGGCCTGCGCCATCAGCTCCTTGTCGCGGTGGACGACGAGCTGCGGGGCCGCGCTCACTTCGCGGCCGCCTTCTTGGCCGCGGCCTTCTTCGCCGGTGCCCTCTTCGGCTCGGGAGAGGCCTCGGAGTCACCGGACTCCCGGGCCTCCTCGGCCGTCTCGGTCACCCGCTCGGTGGGCGTCTGCGCCAGCCGGTCCACGCCGTACTTCAGCGCGGAGGCGTAGGTGTCGTCCGGGTCGAGGCGGCGCAGCTCCTCGGCGATCAGCTCGGCCGTCTCGCGGCGCTTGAGCGCCACCGCGCGGTTGGGCTGGCCCTCGATGTGGAGCGTGGCGAGCGAGCCGTCGGCCCGGTCGAGCACGATGGGGCCGCAGTCGGTCTCCATGCGCACACCGGTGAGCCCGGGGCCGGGCGAGAGCGCCCGCTTCACCGGTACGTCGAGCCGGTCCGCGAGCCACATGGCGAGCAGCTCGCAGCTCGGGTTGAACTCCTCGCCGTCGACCTGCACCGACTTCACCTTGCAGGCGATCTGGTCCAGGGCGGCCGCGAGCATCGAGCGCCAGGGCGTGATGCGCGTCCAGGACAGGTCCGTGTCGCCGGGGTGGTAGGCCGCGGCGCGGGCGGTCAGCTCCTCGATGGGCTGCTCGGCCGCGTACGTGTCCGTGACGCGCCGCTGGGCCAGGGCGCCCAGCGGGTCGTTGGCCGGGTCCAGCGGGGCGTTCACCGGCCACCAGACGACCACGGGGGCGTCGGGCAGCAGCAGCGGCAGCACGACCGACTGGGCGTGGTCGATGACCTCGCCGTACAGCCGCAGGACCACCGTCTCGCCGGTGCCCGCCTCCACGCCGACCCGCACCTCGGCGTCGAGGCGCGAGCTGGTGCGGTCACGGGGCGAGCGCGCGGCCCGCTTGATGACGACGAGGGTGCGCGAGGGGTGCTCGCGGGACGCGTCGTTGGCGGCCTTCAGGGAGTCGTAGGCGTTCTCCTCGTCGGTGACGATGACGAGGGTCAGGACCATGCCGACGGCCGGGGTGCCGATCGCCCTGCGGCCCTGCACGAGCGCCTTGTTGATCTTGCTGGACGTGGTGTCCGTAAGGTCGATCTTCATGGCCGACGCCAGCTCCGTCCGTCTCGTGCGAGCATTTCGTCCGCCTCGGTCGGGCCCCAGGTGCCTGCCGGGTACTGCGCGGGCTTGCCGTGCTTGTCCCAGTACTCCTCGATCGGGTCGAGGATGTTCCAGGACAGCTCGACCTCCTCCGTGCGCGGGAAGAGGTTGGCGTCGCCGAGCAGGACGTCCAGGATCAGGCGCTCGTACGCCTCGGGGCTGGACTCGGTGAAGGACTCGCCGTACGCGAAGTCCATCGACACGTCCCGGATCTCCATGGAGGTGCCGGGCACCTTCGAGCCGAACCGGACCGTGATGCCCTCGTCCGGCTGGACGCGGATGACGATCGCGTTCTGCCCGAGCTCCTCGGTGGCGGTGTGGTCGAAGGGGGAGTGGGGAGCGCGCTGGAAGACCACCGCGATCTCCGTGACCCGTCGGCCGAGCCGCTTGCCGGTGCGCAGGTAGAAGGGGACGCCCGCCCAGCGGCGGTTGTCCACCTCCAGCTTGATCGCCGCGTAGGTGTCGGTCTTCGACTTGGGGTCGATGCCGTCTTCCTGGAGGTAGCCGACGGCCTTCTCGCCGCCCTGCCACCCCGCGGCGTACTGGCCGCGGACCGTGTTCCTGCCGAGGTCCTTCGGCAGCCGGACGGCGCCGAGCACCTTCGCCTTCTCGGCGACCAGCGCGTCCGCCTCGAAGGAGGCGGGCTCCTCCATCGCGGTCAGCGCCATCAGCTGGAGCAGGTGGTTCTGGATGACGTCGCGGGCGGCGCCGATGCCGTCGTAGTAGCCGGCGCGGCCGCCGATGCCGATGTCCTCGGCCATCGTGATCTGGATGTGGTCCACATACGACCGGTTCCAGATCGGCTCGAACATCTGGTTGGCGAAGCGGAGCGCCAGGATGTTCTGGACGGTCTCCTTGCCGAGGTAGTGGTCGATCCGGAACACCTGGTCCGGGGCGAACACCTCGTGCACGATCGCGTTCAGCTCCTGGGCCGACGCGAGGTCGTGGCCGAACGGCTTCTCGATGACCGCGCGGCGCCAGCACCCCTTGGGGGCGTCCGCGAGCTCGTGCTTCTTGAGCTGCTGGACGACCTGCGGGAAGAACTTCGGGGGCACGGAGAGGTAGAAGGCGAAGTTGCCGCCCGTCCCCTGCGCCTTGTCGAGCTCCTGGATGGTGGCCTTGAGCTGCTCGAAGGCGGCGTCGTCGTCGAAGTTGCCCTGGACGAAGCGCATGCCCTGGATGAGCTGCTGCCAGACCTCCTCGCGGAACGGCGTGCGGGAGTGCTCCTTGACCGCGTCGTGGACGACCTGGGCGAAGTCCTCGTCCTCCCAGTCGCGGCGGGCGAAACCAATCAGGGAAAAGCCCGGCGGCAACAGACCTCGGTTGGCGAGGTCGTACACGGCAGGCATCAGCTTTTTACGGGACAAATCGCCCGTGACGCCAAAGATGACCAGGCCCGACGGCCCCGCGATACGCGGGAGCCGTCGGTCTGCGGCGTCACGCAGCGGATTGCTGCTTGACAAAGTGGGTCAGCCCTTCGCGGGAGCGAGGCGCTTGAGCTCGGCCTCAGTCGACTTGAGCAGGTCGGTCCAGGACGCCTCGAACTTCTCGACGCCCTCGTCCTCGAGCAGCTGCACGACCTCGTCGTACGAGATCCCGAGCTTCTCCACGGCGGCGATCTCGGCGCGCGCCTGGTCGTAGGTGCCCGCGATGGTGTTGCCCGTGATCTGGCCGTGGTCGCCGGTGGCTTCCAGGGTCGCCTCGGGCATCGTGTTCACCGTGTTGGGCGCGACGAGCTCGTCGACGTACAGGGTGTCCTTGTACGCCGGGTCCTTGACGCCGGTCGAGGCCCACAGCGGACGCTGCTTGTTGGCCTGCGCCTTGTCGAGCGCGGCCCAGCGGTCGGAGGAGAAGACCTCCTCGTACGCCTCGTAGGCGAGCCGGGCGTTGGCGAGCGCGGCCTTGCCCTTGAGGGACTTGGCCTCGTCCGTGCCGATGCCGTCCAGGCGCTTGTCGATCTCGGTGTCCACGCGGGACACGAAGAAGGACGCCACGGAGTGGATCTTGGAGAGGTCCAGGCCGCGCTCCTTGGCCTTCTCCAGGCCCGCGAGGTACGCGTCCATGACCATGCGGTAGCGCTCCAGCGAGAAGATCAGCGTGACGTTGACGCTGATGCCGAGGCCGATGACCTCGGTGATCGCCGGGATGCCCGCCTGGGTGGCCGGGATCTTGATGAGCGCGTTCGGACGGTCCACCAGCCAGGCGAGCTGCTTGGCCTCGGCCGTGGTGGCCTTGGTGTTGTGCGCCAGGCGCGGGTCGACCTCGATGGACACGCGGCCGTCCTGGCCGCCCGTCGCGTCGAAGACCGGACGCAGGATGTCGGCGGCGTCACGGACGTCCGCCGTCGTGATCATCCGGATGGCTTCCTCGACGGTGACCTCGCGGGCGGCGAGGTCCGAGAGCTGCTGGTCGTAACCGTCGCCCTGCGAGATGGCCTTCTGGAAGATCGAGGGGTTGGTGGTGACGCCCACGACGTGCTGCTGGTCGATCAGTTCGGCGAGGTTGCCGGACGTGATCCGCTTGCGCGACAGGTCGTCCAGCCAGATCGCGACGCCTTCTTCTGAAAGGCGCTTGAGTGCGTCTGTCATGGAATTACATCTCCTACTTGGTCGTATATGGGCGTCAGCGCTGAGCGGCGGCGATCGATTCCCGGGCCGCCTCGGCCACCGCGTCGGCGGTGAAACCGAACTCGCGGAACAGCACCTTGGCGTCCGCCGAGGCACCGAAGTGCTCCAGCGAGACGATGCGGCCCGCGTCGCCCACGAAGCGGTGCCAGGTCAGACCGACGCCCGCCTCGACCGCCACGCGCGCCTTCACCGACGGCGGCAGCACGCTGTCGCGGTACCCCTGGTCCTGCTCCTCGAACCACTCGACCGACGGCATCGAGACGACGCGCGTCGGAACACCCGCGGCCTGCAGCTGCTCGCGCGCCTCGACGGCGAGCTGGACCTCGGAGCCGGTGCCGATGAGCACGACCTCGGGCGAGCCGCCCTCGGCCTCGAAGAGGACATAGCCACCCTTGGCGGCGTCCTCGTTGCGCTCGTACGTCGGCACGCCCTGGCGGGTCAGCGCGAGGCCGTGCGGGGCGCCCTTGCCGAACTCCTTGGTGTAGCGCTTGAGGATCTCGCGCCACGCGATGGCGGTCTCGTTGGCGTCGGCCGGGCGCACGACGTTCAGGCCCGGGATGGCGCGCAGCGAGGCCAGGTGCTCGACCGGCTGGTGGGTCGGGCCGTCCTCGCCGAGGCCGATCGAGTCATGCGTCCACACGTACGTCACCGGCAGGTGCATCAGCGCGGACAGGCGGACGGCGTTGCGCATGTAGTCGGAGAACACCAGGAAGGTGCCGCCGTAGATGCGGGTGTTGCCGTGCAGCGCGATGCCGTTCATCTCTGCGGCCATGGAGTGCTCGCGGATGCCGTAGTGGATCGTGCGGCCGTACGGGTCGGCGCCCGGCAGCGGGTTGCCCGTGGGCAGGAACGACGACGTCTTGTCGATCGTCGTGTTGTTCGAGCCCGCGAGGTCGGCGGAGCCGCCCCACAGCTCGGGAATGACCGCGCCGAGCGCCTGGAGGACCTTGCCGGACGCGGCGCGGGTGGCGACGCCCTTGCCGGTCTCGAACTCCGGGAGCTTCTCCTCCCAGCCCTCGGGCAGCTCGCCCTTGGCGACGCGGTCGAACTCGGCGGCGCGCTCGGAGTTGGCGGTGCGCCAGGCGGCGAAGCCCTTCTCCCACTCGGCCTTGGCCTCGCGGCCGCGGTCGAGCGCCTTGCGGGTGTGCGCGAGGACCTCGTCGGAGACCTCGAAGGTCCGCTCGGGGTCGAAGCCGAGGACGCGCTTGGTGGCGGCCACTTCCTCGTCGCCGAGCGCCGAGCCGTGCGCGGCCTCGGTGTTCTGCGCGTTCGGGGCGGGCCAGGCGATGATCGAGCGCATCGCGATGAAGGAGGGGCGCTCGGTCTCGGCCTTGGCGGCCTGGATCGCGGCGTAGAGGGCGGCGGGGTCGAGGTCGCCGTTCTCCTTGGGCGCCACGCGCTGGACGTGCCAGCCGTACGCCTCGTACCGCTTGAGGGTGTCCTCGGAGACCGCGGTCTCCGTGTCGCCCTCGATCGAGATGTGGTTGTCGTCCCACAGCAGGATCAGGTTGCCGAGCTTCTGGTGCCCGGCCAGCGACGAGGCCTCGCCGGAGATGCCCTCCTGGAGGCAGCCGTCACCGGCGATCGCGTAGATGTAGTGGTCGAACGGGGACGAGCCGTCGGCCGTCTCCGGGTCGAAAAGGCCGCGCTCGTAGCGGGCGGCCATCGCCATGCCCACGGCGTTGGCGACGCCCTGGCCCAGCGGGCCCGTGGTCGTCTCCACGCCGACCGTGTGGCCGTACTCCGGGTGGCCCGGGGTCTTCGAGCCCCAGGTGCGGAAGGCCTTCAGGTCGTCCAGCTCCAGGCCGAAGCCGGCCAGGTAGAGCTGGATGTAGAGGGTCAGGGACGAGTGGCCCGCAGAGAGGACGAACCGGTCGCGGCCGGTCCAGTCGGCGTCCGCCGGGTCGTGGCGCATCACCTTCTGGAAGAGGGTGTACGCGGCGGGCGCGAGGCTCATGGCCGTACCGGGATGGCCGTTGCCGACCTTCTGTACGGAATCCATGGCCAGGACGCGGGCGGTGTCAACAGCCCGCTGGTCCAGTTCGGTCCACTCGAGGTCTGTGGTGGTCGGCTTGGTGCTCACCCTGAGTCAGGGCTCCTCTCCACATGTCGAATGCCGGCGGCGTTGATCCCACCGGCCGATGTCGAGCCTACCGCTGCTAGAACGCTCATTTTTTCGAGTCATTCCAGACTGCAGTGACATGCGAGGATCCGCCTGTCGAAAGGAAAGCGGAGACATTCCGCAAGTGAATATGGGCTCGCTCATATGTCCGCTCAAAAGGCCACCGGTATCGCCCATTTGTCCGCTCAATGAACGGCCGGTTCCGCTCATGTGACGACACGGCCCGCCGCGGACGCCGTTCGACCGGCCGCCCAACACGACCCGACCCCCGCGAAGAGCGGGGTATGGGCAACGTCTACAGTGGCGTGGTACGCGCGGGCTTTACCGGATCTTCATGTCTGAAGGTGCTGGTCGGCCTGCTGGGATGTCTCTGTCAGGGGTGTGCGTGACGGCCGTTGAATCCCGTCCAGCGGGGGTTTCCGGGACGGACCTTAGCCCGAGCCATCGGCCGTTCGGGGCTCGTGTCAAGGCGTTCGTGGCGCTGACCAAGCCGCGGATCATCGAGCTGCTGCTCATCACCACCGTTCCGGTGATGTTCCTCGCCGAACAAGGAGTGCCCGACCTCTGGCTGGTCTTCGTGACCTGCCTCGGCGGCTATCTCTCCGCGGGGGGCGCCAACGCGCTCAACATGTACATCGACCGCGACATCGACGCCCTCATGGACCGCACGTCGCAGCGGCCCCTGGTGACCGGCATGGTCAGCCCGCGCGAGTGCCTCGTCTTCGGCATCACCCTCGCGATCGTCTCGACCCTGCTGTTCGGCTTCGCCGTCAACTGGCTCTCCGCCTGGCTCTCGCTCGGCGCCCTGCTCTTCTACGTGGTCGTCTACACGATGATCCTGAAGCGCCGCACCTCGCAGAACATCGTCTGGGGCGGCATCGCGGGCTGTCTGCCGGTCCTCATCGGCTGGTCCTCGGTCACCAACTCCATGTCGTGGGCGCCGGTCGTCCTCTTCCTCGTGATGTTCTTCTGGACGCCGCCGCACTACTGGCCGCTGTCCATGAAGGTCAAGGAGGACTACGCGCGCGTGGGCGTGCCGATGCTGCCGGTCATCGCCTCCAACAAGGTGGTCGCCCGCCAGATCGTCCTCTACTCCTGGGTGATGGTCGCCGTCTCGCTGCTGCTCCAGCCGCTCGGCTACACCGGCTGGTTCTACACCGCGGTCGCGCTGGTCACCGGCGGCTTCTGGCTGTGGGAGGCGCACGGGCTGCAGAGCCGCGCCAAGGCAGAGGTCACGGGCGGCAAGCTCAAGGAGATGCGGCTCTTCCACTGGTCGATCACCTACGTCTCGCTGCTCTTCGTCGCGGTGGCGGTGGACCCCTTCCTCCGGTAGGGCTGCCGCCCGCCGCGTGGCCGATGCCACGTCGCCCGCCTGTCGCCAGGTGATCTACCCGTCGGTAGCATCCTGCTCATGGCAGACACGCAGCAGGTGGACGACAGCAAGCAGGCCGCTCGCGCCGAGCGCAGGGCCGCCAAACTCGCCAAGGAGATCGGCACCTTCGCGCAGGCGCACGGCGGCGCCGAGGGGCAGATCGCGTACATCGGCCACGAGGGCACCCGGATCGTCCTCGTCGGCGGGGACGGCAACTGGGGCGACCTGGTGGCGCCCACCTACGCCGTCGCGCAGAGGGCCGTGGAGAAGGCCGGAATCACCGTCCACGAGGAGTTCGACGGTGAATTCGCCGCCAAGGTGAAGACCGGTCCCTACGAATGGACACGAATGGCCGGTATCCAGCTCGGCGGCCCGAAGAACGACTGAGCCCGAAGGAAGAACGGCTGAGCCCGAAGAACGGCTGAGCGACAGACCGGCCGAAAGCAACACCTGACACCCGGGTCACCCGTTAGGACCGTAGGAGCACGGTCCACCCTCGGGAGCCCGGATGATCGAAACGCCGTCCCTGGTGGACCAGTACTGCCATGGCGTCCTCCGTACGGAGCTGGGTCTCGGCACCTTCGAGGCCCACCTCGGCCGGGGCGAGGGGCCGCCCGCCCCCGGCACCACCTTCTTCGACACCCAGACCGGCTTCGCGGTGCGCCGCTGGTGTCCGCCGCTGCTCGGCCTGGAGCCGCACTGCCCGCCGGCCCGCTATCTCGCCCGCCGCCGCGAACTGGGCGTACTGGAAACGGGCCGGCGCCTGCTCCGGGGCAGCGGCATCACCACCTACCTCGTCGACACGGGGCTGCCCGGGGATCTGACGGGGCCCGGCGAGATGGCCTCCACCGGCGACGCGGCGGCCCACGAGATCGTCCGCCTGGAGTTACTGGCCGAGCAGGTCGCCGACACCTCGGGCACCCCCGACTCGTTCCTCGCCAACCTCGCCGAGTCCGTGCACGCCGCCGCCGTCGGAGCGGTCGCCTTCACCTCGGTCGCGGGCGTACGGCATCCGCTGGCGCTCGCCGCGGAGCCGCCGGGGCCCGGCGAGGTGCGGGGCGCGGTGGGGCGCTGGCTGGCGGGGCGGCAGGTGGGCGGGGCGCTCACCGATCCCGTGCTGCTGCGGCACCTGCTGTGGATCGCGGTGGCCTCCGGGCGGCCGCTGCAGCTGCACGCGGGCGCCGGGGACCCGCAGACGTACGTCGGGGAGTTCGCGCGCGCCACCGCGGGCCTCGGCACCGACCTGGTGCTGCTGCACGGCTATCCGTACCACCGCAGCGCCGCGCATCTCGCGGCCGTCTTCCCGCACGTGTACGCCGACCTCGGCCCCGCGCTCGTACGGACCGGGGCGCGTGCGGCGGCCGTGCTCGCCGAGATCCTGGAGCTCGCGCCCTTCGGGAAGCTGCTGTTCTCCAGCGGCGCGCACGGGCTGCCCGAGCTGCACGTCGTCGGGGCACACCTGTTCAGGGAGGCCCTCGGACGGGTGCTCGGCACCTGGGTCGCCGAGGGCGCCTGGTCGCTCACCGACGCGCAGCGCGTGGCCGGGCTGATCGCCGCGGGCAACGCCCGGCGGGTGTACGGACTCTCAGACGGCCGAGAGCCGTGAGTCGTCCGCCTGTGCCGGCACGTCGGCCGTCGTGAGCGGCCGCTCCCGCAGCGAGAGCAGCACCCGCACCACGGCGATCCACACCAGGCACGAGCCGAGCATGTGCAGGCCGACGAGGAGCTCCGGCAGGTCCGTGAAGTACTGGACGTATCCGATCGCGCCCTGCGCGAGGAGGATCAGGAACAGCTGGCGGGTGCGGGCCAGCGGTCCGGCCGGCGCGTCGACCGCCTTCAGGACGAACCACAGGGCGAACGTCAGCGTGACCACGATCCAGGCGAGGACCGCGTGCAGCTTGCTGACGGCCTCCCAGTCGAAGCCCATCCGCGGGACGTCGCTGGAGTCGCCCGCGTGCGGCCCGGAGCCCGTCACGACCGTGCCCACCGCGATCAGCACCGCGGAGGCCGCGACCAGGGACCACACCAGCTGCACCACGGCCTTGCCGACCAGCGGACGCGGCTCGCCGTCGCCCTCGCGGGTCCGCTGCCACATCGTGATGGCGACCGCGATCAGGGCGGAGGAGAGCAGGAAGTGCGCCGCGACCGTCCACGGGTTCAGACCGACCAGGACCACGATGCCGCCGAGCACGGCGTTGCCCATGACCAGCCAGAACTGGGTCCAGCCGAGCAGGGTGAGGCTGCGCCGCATGGGCTTCTGGGAGCGGGCCGCGATGATCGCCCAGCCGACGGCCGCGCACAGCACGTACGTCAGCATGCGGTTGCCGAACTCGATGACTCCGTGGAAGCCCATCTCATGGGTCGCGGTCAGCGAGTCGTCCGTGCACTTGGGCCAGGTCGGGCAGCCGAGCCCCGAGCCGGTCAGCCGGACGGCGCCGCCCGTCACCACGATGACCACCGTCATGACGAGGGAGATCAGGGCCGCCTGCTGGACGGTCCGCTGGGTGGGGGTCCAGCGCTCGGCGATGAAGGCGAGCGGGTTCCGCACGGCTTGAGCGATGTCGGCTCGGGTCACGTTTGGCACGCGCACCATCGTAGGGGGCCGCTTGTGCATGTCTTCACGAGGGGGACGTATGCGGGAAATCTGTGACGCCGGTTACGCCCCTGGCCGCTCTTCACGCCCCTGCCGCCCGCTACTCCCAGCGGAAGAACTTCGCCGCCGCGCCGAGCCCGAGCACCGCCCACACCGCGAGGATCCCGAGGTCCGCCCACGGCATGCCCGCGCCGTGCTGCAGGACGTCGCGGAGCCCGTCCGAGAGCGCCGAGATGGGCAGCAGGCCGAGCACCGTCTGGGCCGCGGCGGGGAACTTGTCGAGCGGGACGATCACACCGCCGCCCAGGAGCAGGAGCAGGAAGACGAGGTTCGCGGCGGCGAGTGTCGCCTCGGCCTTGAGCGTGCCCGCCATCAGCAGGCCGAGCCCGGAGAAGGCGGCCGTGCCGAGCACCAGGAGGAGCAGGACGGAGACGGGGTTGCCGTGCGGCGACCAGCCGAGCGCGAAGGCGATGACCGTGAGCAGCACGATCTGCAGCACCTCCGTGACCAGCACGGAGAGCGTCTTGGCCGCCATCAGGCCCCAGCGGGGGAGCGGCGAGGCGCCGAGCCGCTTGAGCACGCCGTAGCGCCGCTCGAAGCCGGTCGCGATGGCCTGGCCGGTGAAGGCCGTCGACATCACGGCGAGCGCGAGGATGCCGGGCGCGAGGAAGTCCACGGCCTCGCCGTCGCCGGTGTCGACGATGTCGACCGCGCTGAAGAGGACGAGCAGGAGGGTCGGGATGACGACGGTGAGGAGCAGCTGCTCGCCGTTGCGCAGCAGCATCTTCGTCTCCAGGGCCGCCTGCGCCGCGATCATGCGGGGGAGGGGGGCGGCGCCGGGCTTGGGCGTGTACGTTCCGGCGGCGCTCATCCGCGCAGCTCCTTACCGGTCAGCTCCAGGAAGACGTCTTCCAGAGTGTGGCGTTCGACGGAGATCTTGTCCGGCATGACGCCGTGCTGGGCGCACCAGGAGGTGACGGTGGCGAGCAGCTGGGGGTCGACCGTGCCGCTGACGCGGTAGGAGCCGGGGGTGAGTTCGGCGGCGGCGGAGTCCGGCGGGAGCGCCTTGAGCAGCGAGGCGACGTCGAGGCCGGGGCGGCCGGTGAAGCGCAGGGTGTTCTCGGCGCCGCCGCGGCACAGCTCGTCGGGGCTGCCCTGGGCGATGACCTTGCCCGCGTCGACGATCGCGACGTCGTCGGAGAGCTCCTCGGCCTCGTCCATGTGGTGCGTGGTGAGGATGACGGAGACGCCGTCGCGGCGCAGGTCGCGGACGAGTTCCCAGGTCGCCCGGCGCGCCTGCGGGTCCAGGCCGGCGGTGGGCTCGTCGAGGAAGACGAGCTCCGGCCTGCCGACCACGGCCATGGCGAGCGCGAGGCGCTGCTGCTGGCCGCCGGAGAGGCGCCGGTAGGTGGTGCGGCCGCAGCTGCCGAGGCCGAGGCGTTCGATGAGCGCGTTCACATCCAGCGGGTGCGCGTGCAACTTCGCCACGTGGCGGAGCATCTCGTCGGCGCGGGCGCCGGAGTAGACGCCGCCGGACTGGAGCATCACGCCTGTCCGGGGCCGCAGCGCGTCGGCCTGGCGGACCGGGTCGAGGCCGAGGACGCGGACGGTGCCGGAATCCGGCTTCCGATAGCCCTCGCAGGTCTCGATCGTGGTGGTCTTGCCCGCGCCGTTGGGGCCGAGGACGGCGGTGATGCCCGCCCCGGCGGTGAGGTCGAGACCGTCGACCGCGGTCTTGGTTCCGTACCGCTTGACCAGACGCTCGATCTGGAGGACGGGCTCGTTTCGCATGGTGAGCCAGTCTAGGGACGGACCAGAGGGGCCGGGCGGCCGGGGCGCGGTCGGCAGGGGTGCCGATGATCGTTTCCGCAGGTCAGCTTAGGTTTACCTAAGTGATGCAGCGCACCGCGCGGTGATCACGACGTGGGTTGTCAGGCTCTGAGGAATTACGCAACAATGGCGTTGTGAAAAACGTTGGCGAGGCTCCGCAGGAGGAACTCGCGACCGGAGAGCGGTCCACCCGCAACCGGGTCGCGCGCTCCATCCTGGACCACGGCCCGTCCACCGTCACCGATCTCGCGAAGCGCCTCGGCCTCACCCAGGCAGCCGTCCGCAGGCACCTGGACGCCCTCGCGCACGAGAACGTCGTGGAGCCCCGTGAGCAGCGGGTCTACGGCGCACGGACCCGCGGCCGGCCCGCCAAGGTGTTCGCCCTGACCGACTGCGGACGCGACGCCTTCGACCAGTCGTACGACAAGCTGGCCGCCGACGCGCTCCGGTGGATCACCGAGCGCCACGGCGAGGGCGCCGTCGTCGACTTCGCCCGGGCGCGGATCGCCGCCCAGGCCGAGACGTACAAGAAGGCGATGGACGCCGCGCCGCCCGAACAGCGCACCGAGGCTCTCGCGAAGGCGTTGACCGCCGACGGGTACGCTGCTACGGCGCGCAGCGCACCGGTCGGCGAGCAGCTCTGCCAGCACCACTGCCCGGTCGCCCACGTCGCCGAACAGTTTCCGCAGCTGTGCGAGGCGGAGACGGAAATGTTCTCCACGCTGCTCGGCACGCATGTGCAGCGCCTCGCCACCATCGCCCACGGAGACGGCGTCTGCACGACGTTCATCCCGCGCAGCGGCAGCGGCGGCAGTACCACCACACAGACCACCACACCAGCATCAGCACGCACGGCCGGGAGGAACCCCGCATGACGCTCCCCACGGAGACTGCCCACCCCGAACTCGAGGGTCTGGGCAACTACGAATACGGCTGGGCCGACTCCGACGTCGCCGGTGCCTCTGCCAAGCGCGGCATCAACGAGGACGTCGTCCGCGACATCTCCGCGAAGAAGAACGAGCCGGAGTGGATGACCAAGCTCCGCCTCAAGGGCCTGCGCCTCTTCGACAAGAAGCCCATGCCGAGCTGGGGCTCGGACCTCTCCGGCATCGACTTCGACAACATCAAGTACTTCGTGCGCTCCACGGAGAAGCAGGCGGAGTCCTGGGAGGATCTGCCCGAGGACATCAAGAACACGTACGACAAGCTCGGCATCCCCGAGGCGGAGAAGCAGCGCCTCGTCTCCGGTGTCGCGGCCCAGTACGAGTCCGAGGTCGTCTACCACCAGATCCGTGAGGACCTGGAGGAGCAGGGCGTCATCTTCCTGGACACCGACACGGCGCTGAAGGAGCACCCGGAGCTCTTCAAGGAGTACTTCGGAACGGTCATCCCCGTCGGTGACAACAAGTTCGCGTCGCTGAACACCGCAGTGTGGTCCGGTGGCTCGTTCATCTACGTCCCCAAGGGCGTGCACGTCGACATCCCGCTCCAGGCCTACTTCCGCATCAACACGGAGAACATGGGCCAGTTCGAGCGGACCCTGATCATCGTGGACGAGGACGCCTACGTCCACTACGTCGAGGGCTGCACCGCGCCGATCTACAAGTCGGACTCGCTGCACTCCGCCGTCGTCGAGATCATCGTGAAGAAGGGCGGCCGCTGCCGCTACACGACGATCCAGAACTGGTCGAACAACGTCTACAACCTGGTCACCAAGCGCGCCGTGGCGTACGAGGGCGCGACCATGGAGTGGATCGACGGCAACATCGGTTCCAAGGTCACGATGAAGTACCCCGCCGTCTACCTCATGGGCGAGCACGCCAAGGGCGAGACGCTGTCCATCGCCTTCGCGGGCGAGGGCCAGCACCAGGACGCCGGCTCCAAGATGGTCCACATGGCGCCGAACACCTCGTCGAACATCGTCTCCAAGTCGGTGGCCCGCGGCGGCGGTCGTACGTCGTACCGCGGCCTCGTCGAGATCGGCGAGGGCGCCGCAGGATCGAAGTCGAACGTGCTGTGCGACGCGCTGCTCGTCGACACGATCTCCCGCTCCGACACCTACCCGTACGTCGACGTCCGCGAGGACGACGTGTCGATGGGACACGAGGCGACGGTCTCCAAGGTCTCCGACGACCAGCTCTTCTACCTGATGAGCCGCGGCATGACGGAGTTCGAGGCCATGGCGATGATCGTGCGCGGCTTCGTCGAGCCGATCGCCAAGGAGCTGCCCATGGAGTACGCCCTGGAGCTGAACCGGCTGATCGAGCTGCAGATGGAGGGTTCGGTCGGTTAGGACCGGACACCGTCCCCGCAGCGACTGACTTCTTTACGCAGAGAGAGAGCACGACGACAGCCATGGCTGAGGCTC
Organism: Streptomyces sp. NPDC039480; assembly: GCF_055597165.1. Taxonomy (NCBI): domain Bacteria; kingdom Bacillati; phylum Actinomycetota; class Actinomycetes; order Kitasatosporales; family Streptomycetaceae; genus Streptomyces; species Streptomyces sp. NPDC039480. The sequence goes on from NZ_JBVITX010000011.1 coordinate 202,897, forward strand.
AGAACATCCCGGTGGGCTCCACCACCGCCGGATCGATCGCGGTGGCCGCCGAGTCCACCGTCGCCACCCGTATGAGCGCGCCCCCGTCCTTCGACGTGGCGGACTTCCCGGTCCCCCACGGCCGCGAGGAGGAGTGGCGGTTCACCCCGCTGGAGCGCCTTCGCGGACTGCACGACGGTACGGCGGCGGCCAGCGGCGGCATCCGCGTCGAGGTGAGCGCCCCCGAGGGCGTCACCCAGGAGACCGTCGGCCGGGACGACGCGCGCGTCGGCAAGGCGGGCAAGCCCGTCGACCGCGTCGCCGCCCAGGCGTACTCGTCCTTCGAGAAGGCCTCGGTCGTCACCGTCCCCAAGGAGACGGTCCTCACCGAGCCGATCCGGATCGCCGTGCACGGCGAGGGCGGCACCGCCTTCGCGCACCAGGTGATCGAGCTGGGCGCGTTCGCCGAGGCCCTCGTCGTCATCGACCACACCGGTGACGCCGTCCTCGCCGCCAACGTCGACTTCGTCGTCGGCGACGGCGCCAAGCTCACCGTCGTCTCCGTCCAGGACTGGGACGACAAGGCGGTGCACGTCGCCCAGCACAACGCGCTGGTCGGCCGCGACGCCTCCTTCAAGTCCGTCGTCGTCACCTTCGGCGGCGACCTGGTCCGCCTGCACCCGCGTGTCACCTACGCGGGTCCCGGCGGCGAGGCCGAGCTCTTCGGCCTGTACGTCACCGACGCGGGCCAGCACCAGGAGCACCGCCTCCTGGTCGACCACAACACCCCGCACTGCAAGTCGAACGTCGTCTACAAGGGCGCGCTCCAGGGCGACGACGCGCACGCCGTGTGGATCGGCGACGTCCTCATCGAGGCCGCCGCCGAGGGCACCGACACGTACGAGATGAACCGCAACCTCGTGCTGACCGACGGCGCCCGGGTCGACTCCGTGCCGAACCTCGAGATCGAGACCGGCGAGATCGTCGGCGCGGGCCACGCCTCGGCGACCGGCCGCTTCGACGACGAGCAGCTCTTCTACCTCCAGTCGCGCGGCATCCCGGAGGACGAGGCGCGCCGCCTGGTCGTCCGCGGCTTCTTCGCCGAGCTCGTCCAGCAGATCGGTCTGCCGGACGTCGAGGAGCGCCTCATCGCGAAGATCGAAGAGGAGCTGGAGGCGACGGTCGCATGACGTTCGTACGCGCCTGCGGACTGAGCGAGCTGGAGAAGGACACCCCGAAGCGGGTGGAGCTCGACGGCACGCCGGTCTCGGTCGTCCACACCGAGGGCGAGGTGTACGCGATTCACGACATCTGCTCGCACGCGAACGTCTCCCTCTCCGAGGGAGAGGTGGAGGACTGCCAGATCGAGTGCTGGCTGCACGGCTCCAGCTTCGACCTCCGTACCGGCAAGCCGTCCGGCCTTCCCGCGACGCGCCCCGTCCCCGTATACCCCGTAAAGATCGAAGGGGATGACGTGCTCGTCTCCCTTTCCCAGGAGTCCTGAGGCACCCATGGCAACGCTTGAAATCAAGGACCTGCACGTCACCGTCGAGGCCGACAACTCCACCAAGGAGATCCTCAAGGGCGTCGATCTGACCGTGAAGCAGGGCGAGACCCACGCCATCATGGGCCCGAACGGCTCCGGCAAGTCGACGCTCGCCTACTCGGTCGCGGGTCACCCCAAGTACACGATCACCCAGGGCAGCGTGACCCTCGACGGCGAGGACGTCCTCGAGATGTCCGTCGACGAGCGCGCCCGCGCCGGCATGTTCCTCGCCATGCAGTACCCGGTCGAGGTCCCCGGCGTCTCGGTGTCCAACTTCCTGCGTACGTCGGCGACGGCGATCCGCGGCGAGGCCCCCAAGCTGCGCACCTGGGTGAAGGAGGTCAAGTCCGCGATGGAGCAGCTCCAGATGGACCCGGCCTTCGCCGAGCGCAACGTGAACGAGGGCTTCTCCGGCGGTGAGAAGAAGCGCCACGAGATCCTCCAGATGGAGCTTCTGAAGCCGAAGATCGCGATCCTCGACGAGACGGACTCCGGTCTGGACGTCGACGCGCTGCGCCAGGTCTCGGACGGCGTGAACCGCGTCCGCGAGACCGGCGAGGTCGGCACGCTCCTGATCACGCACTACACGCGCATCCTGCGCTACATCAAGCCCGACTTCGTGCACGTCTTCGCGAACGGCCGCATCGCCGAGTCCGGCGGCGCCGAGCTCGCCGACAAGCTCGAGGCCGAGGGCTACGAGGCATACACGAAGGGTGGCGCATCCGCGTGACAGTGGCCCACCAGGGGCTTTCCGGCCTCCTCGACACCGAGGCGATCCGCAAGGACTTCCCGATCCTGGATCGCACGATCCACGACGGCAAGAAGCTCGTGTACCTGGACAACGCGGCGACCTCGCAGACGCCGCGCCAGGTCCTCGATGTACTGAACGAGTACTACGAGCAGCACAACGCCAACGTTCACCGCGGCGTGCACGTCCTCGCCGAGGAGGCCACGGCGCTCTACGAAGGCGCCCGTGACAAGGTCGCGGAGTTCATCAACGCGCCCAGCCGCAACGAGGTGATCTTCACCAAGAACGCCTCGGAGTCGCTGAACCTCGTGGCTAACATGCTGGGCTGGGCCGACGAGCCCTACCGCGTGGACCACGAGACCGAGATCGTCATCACGGAGATGGAGCACCACTCCAACATCGTGCCGTGGCAGCTGCTCTCGCAGCGCACCGGCGCGAAGCTGAAGTGGTTCGGTCTCACGGACGACGGCCGGCTCGACCTCTCCAACATGGACGAGATCATCACGGAGAAGACGAAGATCGTCTCCTTCGTGCTGGTTTCGAACATCCTGGGCACGCACAACCCGGTCGAGGCGATCGTGCGCCGCGCCCAGGAGGTCGGCGCGCTCGTCCTCATCGACGCCTCGCAGGCCGCCCCGCACATGCCGCTGGACGTGCAGGCGCTGCAGGCCGACTTCGTGGCCTTCACGGGTCACAAGATGTGCGGTCCGACCGGCATCGGCGTCCTGTGGGGAAGGCAGGAGCTCCTCGAGGACCTCCCGCCGTTCCTCGGCGGCGGCGAGATGATCGAGACCGTGTCGATGAACTCGTCGACGTACGCTCCCGCGCCGCACAAGTTCGAGGCGGGCACGCCCCCGGTCTCCCAGGCCGTCGGCCTGGGCGCGGCTGTGGACTACCTCTCGGCCATCGGCATGGACAAGATCGCCGCGCACGAGCACGCGATCACGGAGTACGCGGTCAAGCGCCTCCTGGACGTCCCGGACCTCCGCATCATCGGTCCGACGACGGCCGAGGAGCGCGGCGCCGCGATCTCCTTCACGCTCGGTGACATCCACCCGCACGACGTGGGCCAGGTGCTCGACGAGCAGGGCATCGCGGTCCGCGTGGGTCACCACTGCGCACGCCCCGTCTGCCTTCGCTACGGAATTCCTGCGACCACGCGAGCGTCGTTCTATCTGTACTCCACGCCCGGCGAGATCGACGCCCTCGTCGACGGCCTGGAGCACGTACGGAACTTCTTCGGCTGAGGGGCTGACCGGGACGTGAAGCTGGATTCGATGTACCAGGAAGTCATCCTGGACCACTACAAGCACCCGCACGGGCGTGGTCTGCGTGATGGCGACGCCGAGGTGCACCACGTCAACCCGACGTGCGGCGACGAGATCACGCTGCGCGTGAAGTACGACGGGTCGACGATCGCCGACGTGTCGTACGAGGGCCAGGGCTGCTCCATCAGCCAGGCCAGCGCGTCCGTCCTGAACGACCTGCTGGTCGGCAAGGAACTCGCCGAGGCGCAGAAGATCCAGGAGGTGTTCCTGGAGCTGATGCAGTCCAAGGGGAAGCTGGAGCCCGACGACGCGATGGAGGAGGTCCTGGAGGACGCGGTCGCGTTCGCCGGTGTCTCCAAGTACCCCGCGCGCGTCAAGTGTGCTCTGCTGAGCTGGATGGCGTGGAAGGACGCGACGGCCCAGGCACTGGGCGAGAACGACGGGGCCGCTGAAAGGAAGACGGCATGAGCGAGAACGAGACACTCACGACGAAGCCCGCTTCGGAGGAAGAGGTCCGCGAGGCGCTGTACGACGTCGTCGACCCCGAGCTGGGCATCGACGTCGTCAACCTCGGCCTGATCTACGGCGTGCACATCGACGACGCCAACATCGCCACGATCGACATGACGCTGACGTCGGCGGCCTGCCCGCTGACGGACGTCATCGAGGACCAGGCGAAGTCCGCCACGGAAGGCATCGTCAACGAGCTCCGGATCAACTGGGTCTGGATGCCGCCGTGGGGCCCGGACAAGATCACGGACGATGGGCGCGAGCAGTTGCGGGCGTTGGGGTTCAACGTCTGAGGTTCGACGTCTGCACCGAGTCTGTCGCGAAGTCCCCCGGAGGATGCCTCCGGGGGACTTCGTGTTTGCGTACGCCCGTACGCATCGATATGTACACTCGTACGCATGGGATACGCACTGCTGGCCGCGGCCATCGCGGCGGAAGTGGCCGGGACCACGGCCATGAAGTACAGCGAGGGCTTCAGCAGGCTGGTGCCGTCGCTCATCACGGTCGCGGGGTATCTGCTCGCCTTCACGTTGCTCGCGCAGACCCTCAAGACGCTGTCCGTGGGTACCGCCTATGCCATCTGGGCCGGTATCGGCACCGCCGCCGTCGCCGCGATCGGGATGATCTTTCTGGGGGAGTCGGCCAATCTCGTCAAGATCGCGGGCATCGGTCTGGTGATCGCGGGGGTCGTCGTGCTCAATCTCGGCGGGGCGCACTGATGCCCCGGCGCTATGACCCCGAGCGCCGCCAGCGGATCATCGACGCCGCGATCCGTGTGGTGGGGGAGAAGGGCATCGCCGGGCTCAGTCACCGCTCGGTCGCCGCTGAGGCCGATGTGCCGCTGGGCTCGACGACGTACCACTTCAAGACGCTCGACGAGCTGCTTGTCGCCGCGCTGCGGCAGAGCAACGAGGGGTTCGCGAAGGTGATGGCCGCAAGTGGCGCCTTCGAGGACCCGGACGCCGACGTCGCGGCGGAGCTGGCCCGGCTGCTCGGCGACTGGTTCGCGGGGGAGCGGGCCGGGGTCGAGCTGGAGTACGAGCTGTATCTCGCCGCGCTGCGCAGGCCCGCGCTGCGTCCCGTGGCCGCCGAGTGGTGCCAGGGGCTCACCGAGGTCCTGGAACCGCGCACCGGCCCGGTGACCGCGCGCGCCCTCGTCGCCCTGATGGACGGGATCAGTCTGCAGGTGCTGCTCACGGGGGGCGAGTACGACGAGGAGTACGCGCGGGGCATGCTCCGTCGGCTCGTGGCGCCCGGCGACTGACCGCGCGTTTTCCGTTTCCCCTGTGGGTTTTGTGGAGGGGTGTCGTCAAGGAATCCCGCTCTGCAAACAAGGTCATTGCGTGCGCGGAGTACGCGCTGGTAGCGTCCTGGGTGCATTGACCAAGCAATTGCGGCAAGTTGGGGGAACAACTCCGTGAGCATGCGTAATAAAGGGATTTCCGTCGTGATTGCCTGCGCCTTGACCGGAGCGGCGGGCAGTACGGCGTACGCGGCTTCGACGCACCACGAGGAAATTGCGGCGACCGCGCCGTCCGTGGTGGACCGACAGGCTCTCGGTGCGGATGAGATCTGTGCCGTCCTGGGGATCGGCAGTGGGGCGGCAGGCCTTGCCAAGGCGCTGGCCAAGGGGGCATCGTGGGTGGGGATCGGCGCGAGCGTCGGGTGTTATGCCTACACGAAGGCCAAGCAGGCGACGCCCGCGCAGAAGCGCGCAGCCATGATCAAGTCGTACGAGAAGTACCAGGCCATGAGCGACCTCAAGAAGCTTGATGCCCTCGGCTATTACTGCCGTAAGCAGGACGGCGGCGGTGGTGGTGGGACCGATGTCGCCCCCATGAACAAGACGGTAGGGGTGATGGCAGGATGGCGGACCATCAAAATGAAGGGCGTCAAGTACTCGTGCACCGCCAGCAGGGACTGAGGGGAAATCGCCGCCCCGGGAATGGAGAGCGGTTTCTGCTCTCTCTGGCATTGCTCGCGGTGAGCTTGCTGTGGATGACACAGGAAATGGCTCAGTGGGCGATTGTCCTGTGTGCTGTTGGGGCGGCCGGTGGAGTTGCCGGAATGTTCTACTTCGGGCGGCGCCACATGCGTGCGCGCGGAAATGCGCAATGAGGCCGACTTCATAAGTGGTGTCGAATTTGTAGTCGAATTATTCGACCGCGTGCTCAGTGAGCGCGCTGCGTCAGGCTTCTGGCCGTCCGCAGCGCCGCCGTCACGCTCGCCGTGATGTCCGTGACCGGGTACTGCACGTCCCGCACCACCCGGTCACGGTCCACCACCAGTGTCAGCCGCTTCATCCGGCTCACGCCCGCCGCGCGGAACGTCGGCAGGCGCAGGGCCGCCGTCAGGGCCAGTTCGCCGTCCGACAGGAGCGGGAAGCGCAGGTTCTCCTTCTCGGCGAACGCCCGCTGCTCGTCGGGGCGCTGCGTCGATACGCCGTGCACCGTCGCCCCCGCCGCCGTGAACTCCGCGAGCTGGTCGCGGTAGGAGCAGGACTCCAGGGTGCAGCCGCGCGCGCCGGGGATGCCGGCCCAACCGGGCGGATAGGCGTCCTTGCGGGCGTACGCGCCGGGGAAGCAGTACAGGACCGTGCAGGGGGTGTCGCCGGCCACCGGGTCGCGCGGCTCCCCGTCGTGGCCGACGAGCCGGAGCTCCGGCACCCGGGTGCCGAGCAGCTCGTGGACCCGCCGGGCCTCCAGTGATGCCTCCGCCGCGGTCGCCATCGTCTCTCCCTCTCCCATCACCCAGGTGTCGCCCCAGTCCTGGAGCGCGACCAGGACGGGCAGCAGTGCGCGGCCACGCGGCGTCAGCCGGTACTCGTGGCGCACCGGGCGGTCCTGGTAGGGGACGCGCGTGAGCACGTCCGCCTCCACCAGGAGCCGCAGGCGCTCGGTCAGCACCTTGCGGGACACGCCCAGTTCGCGCTGGAGCTCGTCGAAGCGGTGCACCCCGCGCGCGGTGTCCCGCACGATCAGCAGGGTCCACCAGTCGCCGACGACGTCCAGCGCCTGCGCGATGGCGCAGTGATCGTCGTCGAGCCGGGTTCGTTGCGCCATGGTTCTCATGCTGACATAGTCCGTTCCCAAAAGGAACTGACTGCTGGGGGCGCTGTGTCGGTGTCGGGGAACGTGTCGGGGGATGTGTCAGGGAATGCGTCCGGGAACGTGCCGGGGAAGGGCAAGTCGCGTGGTCTGCGGGACGTGCCGAGGACCGTGTGGCTGCTCGCCGCCGGCCAGTTCTTCAACATGGTCGTCGCCTTCACCTTCGTCTACTTCTTCGTCTACCTGACGGACGAGCGCGACCTCTCCGTCGTCCGGGCCGGGCTGATCAGCGGCATCGGCGGCGCCGGCATGGTCGCGGGCAACTTCACCGGCGGCTGGTTCGGGGACAGGTACGGCCACCGACGCGTCCTGCTCGCCGGCTCCCTGCTCAGCGGCGTGGGCGTGCTCGCGCTGCCCGCCCTGCCGGACGCCCTGCTGTACGTCGTGCCGACGCTGAGCCAGTACGCCGGAGGCTGCGCCCGCGCCGCCAACGGCGCCCTCGTCGCCGTCACCGTGCCCGAGGGCGCACGCCGCCAGGGCTTCGCCGTGACACGGTTCGCGGCCAACGCGGGCTTCACCGTCGGGCCGCCGCTGGGCGCGCTGCTCATCGCCCACGTCTCGTACACCTGGCTCTTCGTCGTCGACGGGCTCGGCACCCTCGTCTTCGCCGCCTACGCCTGGCGGGTCCTGCCCGCACACGGCGCGGTGCGTGCCAAGGCGGCCGACCCCGGCACCGGAGTCCTCGCCGCGCTGCGGCAGCGCCCCACCGTCCTCGTCCTCCTCGGCGCGATCCTCGTCACCGACCTCGTCTACCGCCAGCAGTACTCGACACTCCCCGTCGACCTCGACCGGCACGGCCTGGACACCGGCGTCTACGGCTGGCTCCTCGCGATCAACGGCGGCGTCATCCTGCTCCTGGAACTCCCCGTCACCCTCGCCCTGCGCCACCGCGCCCCGCTGCGGATCATCGGGGCCGGACTGCTGCTCGTCGGCGCGGGCTACGCCGTGCTCGCCCTCGGCACCGGCATCGCCACCGCCGTGGCCATGATGCTGCTGCTCACCGCGGGCGAGATCCTCTACAAGACACCCGCCACCGCGTACGTCGCCGACCACGCGCCCCCGCACGTGCAGGGCCGCTTCCAGAGCCTGTACTCGGGCGTCTCGGTCAGCGGCGTCGTGCTGTCGGCGCCGCTCGGCGGGGCGCTGTACACCGCCGCGCCGGGGCTGCTGTGGCCGGTCTGCGCGGTGCTCGCGGGGGCCGCGGGGTGCCTGGTCGTCGCGGCGGGCCGGGGCCGGAGCCGCGGGCGGTCCGCCGCCGTCACCGCGGGCGGCCCCACCGCGAGCCCGGACCCTGAGACCGGTTCGCCCGCGCGCCGTGCCTCCGGTTAGGTTTCACCCATGACCGACACGAATGCTTCCCGCACCACCGGCGCCGTCGCCGCAGGCCTCGCCACCGTCGCCGCCGACGGCACCGTTCTCGACACCTGGTTCCCCGCCCCCGAGCTCGTCGCCGAGCCCGGACCCGCCGGCAGCGAGCGGCTGACCGCCGAGCGCGCCGTGGAACTGCTCGGTGAGGGCGCCGCGAAGGCCGTCGGGCCGGACGCCCGCCGTGGCGTGGAGATCATCGCCGTACGTACGGTCATCGCGTCCCTCGACGACAAGCCGCTGGACGCCCACGACGTCTACCTGCGCCTGCACCTGCTCTCGCACCGCCTGGTCAAGCCGCACGGCGTGAACCTCGACGGCCAGTTCGCCTTCCTCGCCAACGTCGCCTGGACCTCGCTCGGCCCGGTCGCCGTGGACGACGTCGAGCAGGTGCGGCTCAACGCCCGCGCCGAGGGCCTGCACCTCGCGGTGACGTCCATCGACAAGTTCCCGCGCATGACGGACTACGTGACGCCGAAGGGCGTCCGCATCGCCGACGCCGACCGGGTCCGCCTCGGCGCGCACCTCGCCGAGGGCACCACGGTCATGCACGAGGGCTTCGTGAACTTCAACGCGGGGACCTTGGGGACCTCGATGGTCGAGGGGCGCATCTCCGCCGGTGTCGTCGTCGGCGACGGCTCGGACATCGGCGGCGGTGCCTCCACGATGGGCACGCTGTCCGGCGGCGGCAACGTGCGGATCGTCATCGGCGAGCGCTGCCTGATCGGTGCCGAGGCCGGCGTCGGCATCGCGCTGGGCGACGAGTGCGTCGTCGAGGCCGGTCTCTACGTCACCGCGGGCACGCGCGTCACCCTGCCCGACGGACAGATCGTCAAGGCCCGCGAGCTCTCCGGCGCCTCGAACATCCTCTTCCGCCGCAACTCGGTCACCGGCGCCGTCGAGGCCCGCCCGAACAACGCGGTGTGGGGCGGCCTGAACGACGTGCTGCACAGCCACAACTGACACGACTGATCACCACCGAAGCGCCCTCAGGGCCGTCCTCGGACGGCCCTGAGGGCGCTTCGGTGTTTTTTTCCGTGCACAGGCATAGCGGCGGGCCCCCGGACCCGTCCTCATCCATGCGGGAGGGCAACAGGCCCACCAGGGAGCGAAGGTGACGATGGATGTCCAGGAGCAGGAGAACTTCCGCGAGTTCGTGGAGACGAGATCGTCGGCGTTGCTGAAGACCGCCGTACTGCTCAGCGGGGGCGACCGGCACGCGGGGGAGGACCTGCTGCAGAACGCGCTCGTCAAGGCGGCGGGGCGGTGGCAGCGGATCGACGAGCCGGAGGCGTACGTCCGGCGGATCCTGTACCGGCAGCAGGTCAGCCGCTGGCGGCTGAAGTGGCCACGACGCGAACAGGCCGTCGCCGAGCCGCCGGAACGCGCCGCGTCCGGCGACGGCACCTCCGCGGCGGAGCTGCGCGTCGTGATGCGCGGGGCGCTCGCCCGGCTCACCACGCGGCAGCGGACCGTGCTCGTCCTGCGCTACTTCGAGGACCTGCCGGAGGCGGAGGTGGCCGCCATCCTGGGCTGCTCCGTCGGCACCGTGCGCAGCACGACACACCGTTCCCTGGCCCGGCTGCGGGGCCTCGCGCCCGAGCTGGCGCGGCTCGAAGGACCGGACGACCGGCCCACGACCGCGTCCACCGACTTCTCGCCGATGGAGGTACGACCGTGAAGGTGGCAGATCTGGTCCGTGAATCGCTGCGGGAGCAGGCGGACCGAGGGGCGCCCGTGCCGGGAGACTTCGCCGACCGGGTGCTGGCCGTACGCAGGCGGCGCAAGACCCGGACGATGGTGGGCGCCTCCCTCGCGGTGGTGACGGCCACCGTCGTGGCGGTGGCCGTACCGGGCCTCGGCCAGGACTCCGCGGACGACGGCCCGCGCCCGGCCAGCGAGCTGCGGAGCGGCGACGTCCTCGCGCACCCCGGCCAGACACCGCCCCGCGAGCTGATCGCCGCGGGCGACACCGCGCTGGCCGCCTACAGCACGAACAGACGCGTCAAGCAGCCCGACGGCGACGCCGTCATCACCCGCACCTACCGGCTCCTCGACCAGAAGACCGGCACCTACCGCAAGGCGCCCCAATGGTCCTGGATCGACGTCGCGCCCGGCATGCGGACCGCCGCCGTCCTGGAGCGCGGCCTGCCGACCCACCGGATCGGTCTGCTGAACCTGCTGACCGGTGAGGTCGAGCGCTGGATCCCCGTCCCGCGCGGCGTCGGGGGCGTGGAGTTCTCGCCCGACGGCAGGAAGCTCGTCGCGACGACGTACGCGAAGGACCCGGACCGGCTCGACAAGGACCGGCCGATGAGCGACGGCAAGAACACGGAGCCGGGGCCCGCCGACCCGAGCAGGACCGGCTTCTACGTCCTCGACGTGGCGTCCGGGAAAGGCAGTTGGAGCGAGGTGAAGACGAAGACCGGCGGGTTCGGCATCGCGGACATCAACACCCGCCAGGACTTCACCTTCAGCCATGACGGCGCCCTCGTCTACACGGGTCTCACCTCCGCGCCGCACCAGCAGTACTACGACTTCGAGGGCCGCAAGCGGAGCGCCCCCGCGAAGGAGCGGCATCTGCGCTGGTTCGTCGACGGCGGGCTCTCCCCGAACGGAAAGCTCGCCGCCGGTGACTTCGCGGGCAGCGGCAATACCACCGCGAGCGAGATCAACGACCCTCTCACCGGCAAGCGCGTCGCCAAGGTTCCCGGCCAGCAGCTTCTCGCCTGGGCCGACGACAAGCGGCTCATCGCCTGGGACATCGCGCCCGGCACGAGTGAATACCGCAACCGTCTCGTCCTCGTCACCATCGGCAGCAAGAAGACCGTCCCGCTCAGCGGATACCGCTCGTCGAAGGCCGACGCCGTCGACCGCTGGACGCCGCTCTTCGCCCGGCGCTGAACACAGCACCGAACACCCGGCCGAACACCCGGTGCTGAACAAAAGGCGCTGATCACCCCGCGGTATGGATAGCGTCGCCCGGTCCGGGTACTCGGGACTCCCAGCCAGAAGGGAGGCGGACCCCGTGACCGGGACCATGGGCGAGCAGCCGACGCGCGATCACCCGCAGCACTCGGTGGGAGAGCTCGTCGAGCGGGCCACCGCACAGCTTTCGGAACTCGTACGTCAGGAAATGCGGCTCGCAGGCCAGGAGATGGCCGAGAAGGGCAAGCGCGCGGGCCGCGGTGGAGGGCTCCTCGGCGCGGCCGGCGCGATCTCCTACATCGGACTCATGGCGCTGGCGGCCACAGCGGCCGCGGCGCTCTCACTGGCCATGCCCGTGTGGGCCGCCACCCTCATCGTCACCGGCGTGCTGTTCGCCGTGGCCGGGGTGCTCGCCGCGCTGGGGCGCAAGCAACTGGCCCGCGCGGTACCCCCAGTGCCGCAGGAGGCGATCGACAGCGTCAAGGCGGACGTCGACGAGATCAAGGAAAGGGCCCACCGATGACGGACACCCCGAAGGACTCCACCAGCACGGGCGCGAAGGGGCCGGACGAACTGCGTCGGCAGATCGACGAGACCCGCGGCAATCTGGGCGAGACCGTCGAGGAGCTGGCGGCGAAGGCGGACGTGAAGACCCGCGCCCGGGAACGGGCCGCGGTGGTCAAGGGACAGGTACAAGGAACGGCGGCACAGGTGAAGGACAAGGTGACCGAACAGGCGGCGCGTGCCAAGGGCAAGGCCGCCGAGGAGGCGGGACACGCGAAGACCGTGACGGCCGAGAGCGCGACACGCGCCAAGGACAAGGCGGTCGAGGGCGCGGCCCGGGCCAAGGAAGCCGTACTGGAGGGCAAGGCGCGCGCGGAGCAGTACCCCGCCGTGGTCCAGGCCGAGGAGAAGGTGGCCGAGGCCGCCCGCCGGGTGCAGGACGGCACGCCCGAACCCGTACGGGCCGTCGCGAACGGCCTCGTGACCAGCGGGCGCCGCCGCCCGGGGGCGTTCGCCGCGGCCGGGGCGGGTCTCCTGCTCGCCTACGTGATGCTGCGCCGCCGCAAGGGGGCGGGCCGGTCATGAGCAAGATCCAGGTCCTCTACAAGCCGCTCGGCCTGGCCTTCGGCATGGCCGGCGGCGCGCTCGCGGGCGCGCTGTTCCAGCGCACCTGGAAGGCGGTGGCGGGCGAGGACGACGCGCCGGACGCACATGACGAGGAACGCGACTGGGGCGAGATCCTCGTCGCGGCCGCGCTCCAGGGTGCGATCTTCGCCGTGGTCAGGGCCGCGGTGGACCGCGGCGGCGCGATCGGGGTGCGGCGTGTGACGGGCCGCTGGCCGGGCTGACGCCGACGGCCGTCTGGCATGATCGGCGCGGGCGCCGACAGGCCGGACGACACAGAGGCTTGAGGCACGATGAACGACAGCACCACCGAAGGCAACACCAGCACCAGCACCACCGAAGGCAGCACCAGTAACACCAGCAACACCACAGACAACGCCGCCGGTGGCGGAGCGGGGCGGGGCGAGCGGCGCGTCGCCCTGGTGACGGGCTCCTCGTCCGGCATCGGGGCCGCCGTCGCCCGCCGCCTCGCCGCCACCGGCGTCCGCGTGGTCGTCAACTCCGCCCGCTCGGCGGAGGCGGGCGAGAAGCTGGCGGCCGAACTGCCCGACGCCGTCTACGTGCGGGCGAACGTCGCCGACGAGGCCGACGCCGCACGGCTCGTCCAGGCGGCCGTCGACACGTACGGCCGCCTGGACATCCTGGTCAACTGCGCGGGGACCACCCGGTTCATCGACCACGACGACCTCGCGGCCGCGAGCCCCGACGTGTGGCGCGAGCTGTACGACGTCAACGTCATCGGCGTGTGGCAGACCATCACCGCGGCCGTCCCGCATCTGCGGGCGAGCGGCGCGGGCAGCATCGTCAACATCTCCTCGCAGGCGGGTGTGCGTCCGAACGGCAGCTCCATCCCGTACGCGGTCAGCAAGGCTGCCGTGAACCACATGACCAAGCTGCTCGCCAAGACGCTCGGCCCGGCCGTGCGCGTCAACGCGGTGGCGCCCGGCATGATCGACACCCCGTGGTTCGACGGCGTCGAGGGCATCGAGGCGTCCATGGAGGCGGTGGCGGCACGGCTGCCGCTGGGCCGCGTCGGCCGGCCCGAGGACATCGCTGGGGCGGTGGTCGACCTGGCCGACTCCTCGTACATCACCGGCGAGGTGCTCCTCGTCGACGGCGGCGGCCACCTTCTGTAGCCACCTCCCGCGGCCCACTGCCCGCAGCCGCCACCGGGGCGCCGGGGAGCCCGCGTTGACGGGGCCCGGCGCCCGGAGGAAGCTCGGCGCATGGCCACGACGCAGCACCAGCCGTACGCGCGCTACGTCGCGATCGGCGACAGCCAGACGGAGGGGCTCGGGGACGGCGACGAGGAGCACGGCTACCGCGGCTGGGCCGACCGGCTCGCCGAGCTCCTCGCCGCGCGGAACCCCGACCTCATGTACGCCAACCTCGCCGTGCGCGGCCGCCGGACGGCGCGGATCAAGGCGGAGCAGCTGGCTCCGGCCCTCGCGCTGAAGCCGGATCTGGTGACCGTCATGGCGGGCATGAACGACCTGGTGCGGCCGGACTTCGACGCCGCGCGCGTCGCCGCCGACATCGAGGAGATGTTCACCGAACTCACCGCGGCGGGCGCGCGGGTGGCCACGGTGACCTTCCCGGACATCGCGCGGGTCTCGCCGCTCGCACGGCGCGCGCTGCCCCGCGTCCTGGAGCTGAACGCCCGGATCCGCGCGGCCGCCGACCGCCACGGTGTGCTCGTGTTCGACACGTTTCCGTACCGCATCACCACCGATCCGCGGCTGTGGAGCAGGGACCGCCTGCACGCCAGCCCGCTCGGCCACGCCCGGATCGCCGCGGGGATGGCGGACGTGCTCGGCGTCACCGGGCACGAGAGCTGGCTGACCCCGCTGCCGCCGCTGGCCCCGGTGTCCGTGCTCGGGGCGGTGACGGCGGAGGCGCGTTGGTTCGCGGGGTTCATGGGGCCCTGGCTGTGGCGGCGGGTGCGGGGGCGGTCGTCGGGGGACGGGCGGGAGGCGAAGCGGCCGGCGCTCGCGGAGGTGTCGGTACGCGAGCACCGCGGGGCTTGACTTCAAGTTCGGTTGAGGTAGGAGCGTTGCCCTTGCCCCCGCAGGGCCAGGCCCAGCGGGGACATCGACACCCACCTCGACCGATACGGACGGCCGACCATGCCCACGACCTCCTCCACCCCCTCCACCCCCTCCGCCCTCAGCACCGGAACCCTCCCCGACCCCACCCGCCGCGACGGGGGACTCACCTTCATCAGTACGTGGAGCACCGGCTCGCCCGAGCGGCAGCGGGCCACCCTCGACGCCATCGCCAAGGCCTGGGAGACCCGCCCATGGCCGCACGAGGGCCTCCTCTCGTACACGGTGTACGCCGGCTCCGACGGCTCGACGGTCCTGCACCACTCGCAGTGGCGCGACGAGGAGGCCTACCAGGACTTCTTCGCGAGCGCGGGGAACGGCAGGGACGCCAGGAACGCCGACATCGACGCGGCTGTCCCGGGCATCGAGCGGCTCGACCTGAACAAGACGCGGCTGTACCGGAGTTGGACCGACGGGCGCGGGCGCGAGGGGCGCGAGCCCGGGGCGATCGTGATCGTGCAGGTCGACTTCGAGGGCCCCGACGCCGAACGGCAGCGCGCCTGGGTGGACGGGGTGGTCGAGGCCCTGGACAGCGGACCGGCCGACGCCGACGGTTTCGGGCTGTACGCCGCGCACTTCCACGTCAGCACCGACGGCAGGCGGGTCGTCAACTACGCGGAGTGGGAGAGCGAGCAGGCCCACATCGACGCGCTCGCCTCGGCCGGCGACGGGGTCGGCTCGCCCACGCCGGCGTGGCGGCGGGTGCAAGAGTTCCCCGGCGTACGGGACGACTCGGCGGTGGCCCGGTACCGGTTCGCGTACGGCTTCGTACCGAGCAAGGCGTAGTTTCTTGGCGCCGCCCCGGCGACGGCTCCACCCGCCTGGACAGTGCGAGGTGTCGGCGGGACGGTGGGACCATGCGGGGCGTCACCGCGACCGGGGACCCGCCGACGGGAACGCCGACGGGCCGGGCGGGGCTGCCCCGACGGACCCTCGCGGGGCCCGCATGAGCGACGACGACAGGCCGAACCGTCATAGGCCGCGCAGACGCAGACCGCCCCTCGGCAGAGGCCGCCGCTCCGACCGCGGCCGACCCGACAGCGGGGGGTCTACCGACGCCGCCGAGGCTGCCGGAGCCACCGGTGCCACCGGTGCCACCGGAGCCGCCGGTGCCGCCGGGGCTGCCGACGCCGCCGGGGCTGCCCGTTCCACCGAAGCAGCCGGTGCCGCTGAGGCTGCCGGAGCGACCGGAGCCGCCGGGGCAGCCGAAGCCGCCGGGGCAGCCGAAGCCGCTCGTGCCGCCCCTGCCGCCGAGGCCGCCGACGCTGCCGGTGCCGCGGAGGCTGCCCGTGCCGCTGAAGCAGCTGGAGCCACCGGTGCCGCCGAAGCAGCTGGAGCCACCGGTGCCGCCGAAGCAGCCGAAGCCGTCCGTGCCGCCGGTGCTGCCGGGGCCGCCGAAGCCACCCGTGCCACCGCTGCCGCCCATGGCACCGGAGCCACCGGAGCCACCGGACCTGCCGAAGCAGCCGAAGCCGCCCGTGCCGCCGAGGCTGCGGGAGTCGCCGGTGCTGTCGGGGCCGCCGAGGCGGCTGGTGCGGCTGGTGCGGCTGGTGCTGCTGGTGCTGCCGAAGCCGCTCGTGCCGCTCGTGCCGCCGAGGCTACCGGAGCCACCGGTGGCGCCGAGGCTGCCGAAGCAGCAGGTGGCACCGACGCTGCCAGTGCTGCCGGTGCCCCCCGTGCTGCTGGAGCCACCCGTGCCGCCGTGGCCGCCCGTGCAGCCGGAGCCGGCCGTGCCGCCGAAGCCACCCGTGCCCCCGATGCCCCCGACGCGCCCCCCACCCGCATGGCGTTCGAGATTGTTCGGGAGATGGAGGTCGAGGGGGGACCGGAGCGGCTTTGGGCTGCTCTTACCACTGGGGCCGGGGGATGGCTCTGGCCGGTGGAGTATGAGCCGCGTGAGGGCGGTGCCGCCCCCTCCGGTGGCACCGTCACCCGCTGGGACCCGCCCCGCCGCCTCACCGCCCGCGTCGAGGACCCGGACCGTGTGCCGGGCCAGACCCTCGACGAGCTCGACCATCTCATCGAGCCGCGTGACGGCGGGCGCCGCTCCTGGCTGCGTCACGTGCACAGCGGCGTCTTCACCGGCGACCGGGACGCGCGGTACGACGCCATGGTGCAGCGGACCGACTTCCACCTGCACACCCTTGGCCAGTACATGGCGTACTTCGAGGGCCGCCCGGTCACCTTCTCCGCCGTCAGCGGCCCGCCCGCGTCCAGCGCCCCGGACGCCTTCGGCAGGCTCGCCCGCGCCCTCGGCCTGCCCGACGACGCGATGGACGGCGCCCGCGTCCGCGTCCAGGCCCCATGCGGGGAACTGGACGCGGTGATCGACTTCCGCAGCCCGCACTTCATCGGCCTGCGCGCGGACGAGACGCTGCACCGCTTCTTCGGCCGCAACCGCTTCGGCGCCCGGGTCGGCGTCACCGTCCACGACTTCGGCGTACACGCGGACGCCAAGCGCACCGAACTGGCGTGGCGGGACTGGCTGGAGCACCTCTACGGCTGACCGACCGTCGGGCACGGCACCGTCAGGGGCGGAAGCGCAGTACCTGCGGGTCGTGGTCGCTGTTCTGCTCCGCGAACTCCGCGTTGATGTGCACGCTGTCGTAGCTGAAGTCGTCCGCGTCCCCCACTCCGGGGCTGGTCAGGATCTGGTCGAGGACCTGCGAGTTGCCCTGGTAGACGTACGAGTAACGCTCGCTCCTCGGCAGCGACTTGATGGCCGCCCGCAGCGCGCCGCCGTCCTCCAGGGCCTTGGTGGTCGCCGAGAACTCGAAGTCGTTGATGTCCCCGAGCACGACCACGTCGGCGTTCCGCTGGGCCTTCCGGATGTCCTTCACGAAGCCGTTCACGGCCTGCGCCTGCTTGAGCCGCTTCGCCTCGGAGGAGCGGACCGGCGGCTGGTGGTGCGAGGTCAGCCCCTCGTCGCCGCCCTTGGAGCCGAAGTGGTTGGCGATCACGAAGACCGTGCGGCCGCGGAAGACGAACTCACCGGCCAGCGGCTTGCGGCTGTCCGCCCACGCGGCGTTCAGCGGGTCGACGCGCCCGGGGGAGTGGCTGAGCGCGGGCCGGCCCTTCTCCCGTACGACCTCCGTGGGCGTCGTCGCGTCGCCGGGCGCGCGCTCGGTGAAGGAGACGCGCTCGGGGTTGTGGAGGAAGACCTGCCGGATGTTGCCGCCGGGCTCGCCGCCGTCCTTGTTGTTCTGCGGGTCGACGGAGTGCCATGCGTAGCGCGGCCCGCCCGCGGCGACGATCGCGTCGGTGAACTTCTTCAGGGTGGCGTCCGCGGAGACCGTCCCGTCGTTCTTCGCGCCGTTGTCGTCCTGGATCTCCTCCAGGGCGAGGATGTCGGGCGAGGCGAGGTTCGAGACGACGGCCGAGGCCAGCGCGTCGAACTTCTGCTGCGGGTCGCCCGGGTCGAGGTTCTCGACGTTGTACGTGGCCACGGCGAGCTCACCCTTGGCCTGTCGCCGCGTCTTCTCGCGCGCGAGGCCCTTGTCGGCGATGCTCCCGAGCTCGCGGGCCACCAGGGTGTAGCCGCCGAACTGGTTGAAGTCCAGGGGGCCTTCGGCGCCGTCGCGCAGCACGTCACCGACGTTCGCCTTGGGGAAGGGCTTCTCGGAGACGGGCGCGAGCTGCTGGATCTGCAGCCGCCCGCCGTTCTGCGCGTCGTACGAGCCGTAGACGGTGCCGCCGCGCCGGTTCCGGTTCTCGTGCTTCTTCACCGTCACCCACAGCTCGTTGTACGCGTCGGTCGCGCCGACGACACGCGAGCTGCCGACCCGTACGTTCATGCCCTCCAGGGACTCGTACAGGTCCAGGGCGTACGAACGGGGCTTCAGCGGCAGCGCGTTGACGCTGCCGCCCTGCGCGGGGTCGCCGGCCGGAGCGTACGCGGCGGGCACGGACTTCGCGCCGAGCGTGACGGGCGCGGGCAGCGGGTTGCCCGACGACTCCACGGTCACCGTCGGCTTCGTGATCTGGGTGAGGGACTGATTGCCGGATCCGGCGCCCCCGGGAACGTACTCCGAGACCGTGCCGGAGACCCGGACCGCGTCGCCCGCCCGCACGGTGAGCGCCGCCGAGCCGGTGAAGACGAAGACCGCCTCACTGGTGGCGGGGTCGCCGTCGGCCGCGCCGTCGGCGGACTGGATCCAGAAGCCCTTGGAGCCGTATCCGCGGACACCGGTCACGATGCCCGCGACGTCCGTGACCTGCTGTCCCGCGAGGGGCGAGACGCGGGTGGTGCCCTGGATGTCGTGGACGCGGACCTCGTCGGCGGACGCGGCGGAGGACGAGACCGCGAGCAGTCCCGCCGCGAGGGCGATGGCGGTGACGGCACTGACGGCGGCGGATCTCGGTATCTGGGGCATCTGGGAACTCCGGATGAGGGAAGACGGTGAGGGAGGAAGAGAACAGCTGGCAGTGGGCGCCCGGACGGACGCTCTACGCGCGTCAATCTCTTGCCTGACCAGGGGAGTTGTCAAGGTTCTCCGGGTGCCCTTTCCCTGTACGGCTTCTGACAGGGACATGAACCGGGCGGCATGGTGCCAAATCCGTCTAGGCTTGCGCCTTGCCGATCCGTACTCCCGGCGCCCCGCACCTCCGGAGGAGAACCAGCCGATGTCCGTAAGCCCCGCCACCCTGCCGCCGGTGCTGCTGCACTCCGAAGCGGAACTCGCGCGGGCCGCGCTCGCCACACCACTGCTGTCCCGCGCCGTCCGGCTCGCCCGCTGGGCGGGGCCGGACACCCGGGTCGGCGCGGGCGGCGAGCTCGTCGACGCCCAGCTCCCGGCGGCTGCGGCCGAGCTGGGCCTCGAAGCGGAGGGCATCGACGAGGCGGACGCGGCCGCGTACACGAGCGAGGCCTGGCGGGTCGCGGTGGACACCGGCCTCGTCGAGGTCACGGACGCCGAGGAGGAGGGCGGAGAGGGCACCGTCACCCAGGGCGAGGACCTCGCGCTGCTCTCCGCGGGCAGCCCGCAGGACGTCCTCGGCGTCTGGCTCGGCGCCCTCGACACCGTCTACGCGGACGCCACCGTGCCCGACATGGACAACCTCCTCGACGTCCTGGAGGAGAAGGGCGAGGTCGACTTCGCCGAGCTCGGCTGGGACCCGCAGGCCGAGGCCGACTTCCTGGACGGCGTCCTCGGCAACCTCTACCTGCTGACGGTGGGCGACGCCGCGGCCGGCGAGGGCCCGGTGCCGCTGCCCGCGCTCGCCGCCTCGATGATCGTCCCCGACGACATGGGCGAGCCCACCGACGACGTCCTGGAACAGGTGTCGGACGCGATGATGAAGCTCGACGACCAGTTCCGGCTCTTCGAGCCGCTCGGACTCGTCGAGTACCAGCCGGTCGACGAGGCGCTCATGGCCGACGCCGACGAGGACACCACCGAGGGCCCCGGGCCCGTCGACGAGGAGGACGTCAGCCGCTACGGCATGGTCCGGCTCACCCCCCTCGGCCTGTACGGCGTCCGCGCCCGCATGCTGGAGGCCGGGGTCGACGCGCCCGCCGTCGGCGACCTCGCGGACAAGGGCGCCGACGCGCTGCTCGACGGCACCTCCGGCTTCCCGCAGCACGCCGCGCAGGCCGAGATCGAGCAGTGGCTCGCCCGGCACGAACCGCTCGCCGCCGCACGGGAGCTGCTCGCCGCGGCGCGCGGCGGCGACGAGGGCGCGCCCCTGCGCAGGCTCCGCTGCCAGCAGGCACTCTCCCTGGTCGGGAACGAGGCGGAGCCCGCGCTCCGCGACGTCCTCGACGACCCGGAGCTCGGCGGCCTGGCCCGGGTGTGGCTCGCCGAGCACGGCGCCACCGACGTGCCCGCGCCCTCGGAGGCGCTCATCTTCTGGCTGACCATCGACACGCTCGCCGCGCAGCTCGCCGCCGAGGGCAACTCGGACGAGCTGCAGGGCCTGGTCGAGGGCCTCGCGGAGCAGCACAGCGGGTTCTTCGCCACGGCGTGGCGCGTCGAGCACCCCGCCACGGCCGACGTCCTGGACGCGATGGGCCGCCTGCACCCCGACAAGAAGGTGGCCAAGGAGGCCCGCAAGGCGGCGTTCAAGGCGCGGAACATCTAGCCCGTCCGGCGGTCGAGGACGAGCCCGAAGGGCGATGGACAGCACCCCGGGTGGGCCCGACGGCACGGGCCCACCCGGGGTGCGTTCATCCCGCCGGAGGCGTCAGCACTCGTAGCGCGTCGTGTGCTTGAACGACGACGTCGCCCCGTCGAACCCGTACGTCCCCCGGTACGCCGGAGGATTCTGGTACTCGCCGACGATCGTGACCGTCGTCGCGCACGAGCCCTGCCCGGCGCGCTTCGCGTCGAGCCGCATCGTCTCGCCGAGCGTGCCGCCCGTGATGTCCCACGGCGCGCCGCAGATGCCGGACCTGATCTGCCCGCCCGTCACCACGTGCGGATAGGTGGTCGGGTTGTACGAGACCTGAATGGCGAACGTGACGGCGCCGCTGTGCAGCGTCAGCCTGCACTCCGTCGACAGGGCCTCGGCCGACACACCGGCGGCCGGCGCGGCGAACGCCTCGTCGCGCGTCTTGACCTCGGCGCCCTGCGGATTGTGGAAGCGGTGCTCCGACGTCCGCGACTGGCCGCCCTTCTGCTTACGTGCCTGAGAGGTCATGGAAAACCCTCCTTCCGTCCTGACCGTCAGGCCAGCAGCTCGGCGATCTCCACACGCAGCAGCGCGCGGACGTTCTCGATGTGGTTGACGATGGTCGCGACCGACGAACCGGCGAAGAGCAGCCCCACCGCGACGTCGTCCTGCGAGGTCACCAGCGAACCGGAGTCGCCGCCCGCCGAGATGTTCGTCGTGACGATCTGGTCCTTGAACCGGGCCGTGCCCGCGGTGCCGTAGTTCACGTCGACCGTCGCGTCGACCGCGATGATCCGGCCGAAGCTGATGTTCGTCGTCCTGCCGGACTTCTTCACCAGGTCGCCGACGGCCACGTTGGCCTTGCGCCGCCAGGCGCGCGGGGCGCCGCTGAAGTACTGCTCGCGCGTCGCGTCCTGGAAGTCGACCGCGCCGAGCGCCGCGTCCACCACGTTGTTGTGCCGCTCCAGCGGGATCTGCGGGGCGAACTGGATCGTGATGAACCGCTCCAGCGTCGCGATGCGGTCCGCCGGGTCCTGCCCGCCGTCGAAGACGCCCGGCTGCACGATCGCGCTGCCCAGCTGCGCCCGGTTGGAGTCGGCGAGCACGTGGTTGTTGGAGAGGATGTAGAACTTCGACGGTATGCCGAGACCGGCGCCGGGCGGGTCGACGGAGGCGCCGGGCAGGAAGTCGTAGACCACGCTGCCGAGCGTGCCCGCGGTCACCCGGACGTTGCCGACCGAGAAGCCGGAGGGGCACGGGCGCATCCGCCGCTTGAGGAGCTGCGGCTCGAACGCGCCACGCCCCGCGAGCTCCTCGAGCTGCGGCTGTCCGAGGCTCGCGAGCTGTTCGCTGACGCTGCCCTCCGGGCCGTACGCCACCGGCGAGCGGTCCTCGGCGCGCCGGCCGCCGGGCCTGCTCTGCTGGCGCTGCGCCGCGATGTGACCGACCGCGACGACGTCGGTCGGGGTGCCGTCGTCCATCTGGCGCGGGACGACGTCCCGCTCCGGGAGCATGGACTCCGGGACCTTCTGGGTGACGAACACGACGACGGTGGGCTCGCCGGTGGGCTCCCCGTCGCTCCACTTCACGCCGTGGCCGAAGCCGACGACGTTGGACAGCGGCTGCTGGGGCCGCAAGAAGTCGGACATCGCCTGCTGACGGGAGCTGTCGCTCAGCTGACCGCCGGTGGGACCTCGCATCAGTTCGGGCCGGCTCACCACGCCAGACCACCTCTTCCCCTTTGAAGGGTGGGGTTCCGGGCCGCGCCGGGGCATCGCTCCCGCTACGTCCCGCCGTCCTGCGCGTCGACCTCGCCGATGGCGAGTACGCGTACGGGGACACCGTCGAGCGTGTCCGGAACCACGTCTTCGTCACGGAGGCGGTCACGGGGCACCCGGTGGGTCACAAAGACGACGATCACGTCCTGACCCGAGTGCTCGTCCCTTCCGATGCCGACTCCGGTGACATTGGCCAGCCTCATCAGCCGGCTCTCATGGAGGCTGCGTGCCTGATGTGCGTCCACTCGGCTCGCCTCCCCGTGCGGGTGGTGCAGCTCTGCACGTGGTGATGTCTATTGCGGTGTGCATCGCGGGTCAAGGTGTTTCGCGGTGATTCTTCGCTTTGCGGGCGATCCGCCCCTGTTGACCTTGTCATGCAAGGAGGCAGGAAGGAGGCGCCTCGGCGTCGTGCGGTGTTCAACCGCCGTTTATGCGGGGGCGGGACGGTGGCGCCGACAGCAGCCCGGTCGTACGTACCGCCTTCGCGTCCTCAGGAGAAACGATGTCGCTCACCCGCAGGGATTTCGCCAGACGCTCCGCGCTCACCGGTGCGGGAGTCGCCCTGGCCGGCAGCGTCGGCGCGCTCGCCACCGCGCCCGGTGCCCTCGCCGCGACGGAGGTCGAGGAGGCGGACACCGCGGGCCACGGCCACGGCGGCCACCGCGGCCCCGGCTACGGCCCCCTCCTGCCCGACCCCGAGGGCCTCCTCGCGCTGCCCGCCGGATTCTCGTACCGCGTCCTCACCCACAGCGGGAAGACCAAGCTGGAGAGCGGAGAGTTCACGCCGTCGAACCACGACGGCACCGCCACCTTCCGCGGCCCGCGCGGCACGACGCTCCTCGTCAACAACCACGAGCTCGGCGGCCCCCGCAGCAAGTGGAAGCACCCCGTACCGCTCACCGAGGGCCTCGTCTACGACCCCGCGGCGGCCGGCGGCTGCACCGTCGTCGAGGTCCGCCCCGACGGGCGGGTCGCCGAGTGGGTCGGCATCGCGGGCACCGCCACCAACTGCGCGGGCGGCAGCACTCCTTGGGGCACCTGGCTCACCTGCGAGGAGACCGAGGACAGGGCCGGCCAGAACGGCATGACCAAGGACCACGGCTACGTCTTCGAGGTCGATCCCCTGGACCGGCGTGCCAACCGCGCCCCCAAGCCCATCAAGGCGCTGGGCCGCTACGCCCACGAGGCCGTCGTCGTCGACCCCAAGCGCGGCCACCTCTACCTCACCGAGGACGCCTCCAGGCCGAACGGCCTCCTCTACCGCTGGACCCCGCCGCACGGCTTCGTCCACGGCCGCGGCAGGCTGCGCACCCTCGCCGACGACGCGGGCGTCCTCAAGGCCCCCAAGTGCTACGACTCCGGCGGCCGCTTCGTCGACGACCTGTCCCGCGCCACGAAGATCGGCACGGTCTACGGCGTCGACTGGGTCGAGGTCCCCGACCGCGACGCGCGGACCGTGCCCGTGCGCGAGCAGTTCGACGACGGCGACATCACGCGCGCCCGTAAGCTCGAAGGCATGTGGTGGGGCGACGGCGGCGTCTACATCGTCGCCTCCTTCGCCCGCGACGAGAGCCCCGTCCCGCACGACGGACAGGTGTGGTTCTACCACCCCGGCCGCCGCACCCTGACCCTGAAGGTGCTGCTCGGCGTCAACAAGGACCCCGACAAGGACGGCGCCTTCGACGGCCCCGACAACATCACCGTCTCGCCCTACGGCGGCCTCGTCATCGCGGAGGACGGCGACGGCGTCCAGCATCTCTTCGGGGCGACGGAGAGCGGCCGCACGTACCCGATCGCCCGCAACGAACTCAACGCGGGCACCGAGGAGGAGCCGGAGTACAGCGAGTTCACCGGCGTCACGTTCTCGCCCGACGGCAGGACCCTGTACGCCAGCATCCAGACGCCCGGCATCCTGCTCGCCATCACGGGCCCGTGGAAGCGGCAGCGGCGCTGATGGCTCGTGCCATGACCGGCGTCACGCGTTCCGTGGCGCGTTGACCGCCCGGAGGGACGAGGTCCCGACCCTGGCGTACCAGCCGTCGGCGTCGGCCGCGAGCCAGGTGACGGCCTCGTCCACCGGCCACTCTGCCAGCGTCCTGCCCGTCCGCAGACTCAGCGCCCGGCACACCTGCCCGGCGGTCACATAGGCCGTGCCGCCGCCGATGGCGGGCGGGCAGCGCGCGATGGCGTCGAACGACGTCCGCCACAGCTGCCGCCCCCCACGGCCGTCACCACCACCGCTGCCACCGCCGTCGCCGTCGGTGAGGTCGATGGCCTGCAGGGTTCTGGCGTCCAGCCAGTTCAACAAGGTGCCGTCCCGGGCGACCGGGCCGCGCCGGCCGCCGCCGGGCAGCGTCGGCCAGCCGGTGTCGAGCCCGGCGGTGGGATGGCTCCACAGCCGCTTGCCGCTCTCGGGACTGAACCCGATCAGGTCCTCCCCCGCGGCGAGCAGCAGCCCCGTGCCGGAGGCGTACCCGAGGGCCGTGGCACCGCTCCCCGCGGTCAGCCCGAGCGGCTCCTTGCGCAGCCGCTCGCCGGTCCGTACGTCGATGAGGTGGAGCTCGTCCGTCTCGCTCAGCAGAGCGAAACGGTCGCCGGTGTGGCCGGTGTTGCCGCTGCGGTTGCCCGGCGCGGGCAGTGTGACCGGCGCCGTGCGCGCCTGCTCGTCCTTGCCGAACGCGGTGTACGTCCACGGTTCGCGGCCCGTCGCCGCGTCGAGGCAGAACACGCGGGGGTCCTGGGCGCCGGTGTCCGGTACGAGGAACACTCTGCCGCCCGAGACCGCGGGCGCCCGCCAGTCGCGGGTCTCTTCCTTCCCGCGCGTGCGAGGGGAGCCGCCCGAGGACAGCGCACGAACGTGCAACACCCGGTCCTGCGACGACCCGCCGCCGTCGTCCAGTGTGACGAGCCGCCCGTCCGCGACGGCGAACCACTTCACGGCACCGCGCCACGGCTGCTCGGGCCGCACGGGATCACCGGACCCCAACTCGTACACCTGCCCCATGAGTTCGGGGGCGATCACCCATCCGCTCACGACACCCCAGAGCGGTTCACGGGCGGCGCCCGCGGGAGCGTTGTCGTACTGCCAGCGGCTCGTCCCGTCAGCGGCGTCGACGGCGCGCACCAGCCCCTGCGTGGTATAGCCGCTCCTCGGCCCGTGCACCAGGACGGTGTCCCCGACGAGCAGGGCGGCCTCGATACCGCCCGAACCGCCCTCCGCACCACTCAACCGCCACCGCTCACGCCCGGCCCGCGCCGACCCCTCCCGCAACACGGGCCCGTCCTCCTCCGCGCCCTCACCCGGAGCCTTCGGCGCCCGGGCAGCGGCCCAGCCGGCGACCCCCGCGAGCCCGGCGCCGCCGGCGGTGAGGAGGGTGCGGCGGGCGAGGGTGCGGTGGCGTTCGGTGAAGGGGGACGCGGGTCGGGGTGCGGGGCGCCGAACGGGTTCGGTCCGGCGGCCGGTGCCGCTGCCGGTGCCGTTGCCGGCGGTGGTGCTGTCGCCGTCGGTGGTTGTGGTGTCGCGGCCGTTCCCGCTACCGGCGGGTGCACCGGCGCGGCCGTGCTCGCGCCGGCCGGCGGTCGGACCGGCGTCGTCGTCCCCGCCGTGACCGTCGGTCGGGCCGGTACGGCTGCCGTCGGCCTGGCCACCGGTTGCGCCGGCGCCGCCGTTCTCGCCGTCCTCGCCGGTCGCGGCGGCGGCGCTCCTGTCGCCCGCGATCAGGGAACGCAGTGGTTCCTCCCGCCACCACAGGGGCCCGTCCGGGGTGGTGGTGAGGGTCAGGATGTGGGGCGGGGACGGGCGGCGGTGGGGGGTTTTGTGCAGGCAGGCGGCGACGAGTGCGCGCAGGCCTGCCGACTCCGGGACACCGGCGAGCTGTGGCTCCTCGTGCGTGACGCGGTACAGCAGTACCGCGGCGGGGCCCGAGCCGAAGGGCTGCTCGCCCGTTGCGGCGAAGGCGAGCACCGCGCCCAGCGCGAACACGTCCGCGGCGGGCCCGACATCGCCCCCGGCGACCTGCTCCGGCGCCATGTACCCGGGCGTGCCGAGCATCGATCCGGCCCGGGTGAGACCGAGGTCCCCGGCGGCACGGGCGATGCCGAAGTCGATGACGCGCGGCCCGTCGGCGGTCACCAGCACGTTGGACGGCTTGAGGTCGCGGTGCACGATGCCCGCCGCGTGGATGCTCGCCAGGGCCTCGGCGAGGCACGCCCCGAGCGACCGCACGGCCGCCGCGCCCAACGGCCGGCCCGCGGCGACCGCGCGGCGCAGGGTGACCCCCGGCAGGAACGCCGTGGCGAGCCAGGGCACGGGGGAGTCCGGGTCGGCGTCGAGCACGGCGGCGGTGTGCGCGCCCGTGACGGCACGTGCCGCGGTCGCCTCGCGCCGGAACCGCTCGCGGTAGACCGGGTCGGCGGCGAGGTGCTCGTGCACGGTCTTGACGGCGACGAGCCGCCCACCGGGACTGCGCCCCAGATAGACCTGCCCCATCCCCCCGGCCCCGAGCCGCCGTACGATCCGGTGCCCGCCGAGCCGCCGGGGATCACCGTCGAGCAGCGGGGTGCCCGGCATGGGGGCCGCCCCGCTCATACGGCACCGCCGCTGTGGGGCGGGCGGGCCGTGGGGGCGGAGGACGGGACGACGCCGGGCGGGGTCATGTCCGGGTGGCCTTCGGGCCGCGGAGTGTGTGCAGGGTGCGGCCCGCGCAGACGTGGAACAGGCCGTCGTGCGCGGCCGCCAGCTTCATGTCGGACGCGGGGTCGACAGGCGCCGCCCAGGAGGCGTCCCCCGTCCGTACGTCCAGTGCGTACACCCCCCACACGGCATCGCCCGAGCTACCCGGCTCCGGCCCCGAGACCAGCACCAGGCCGTCCGACACCACCGGCACCCCCTCCTCGACGTCCCGGAACCCGGGACGCGACCACCGCCTCCGGCCCGTACGGGCGTCCAGCGCCTCGACGCCGTCCGACGACGAGGCGAGCACGAGACCGGCCGTGGCCCGCGCCGCGACATTCGTGACCGCACCCGCGGGCCGGTCCCACAGGGTGCGGCGGGTCGCCAGGTCGACCGCCTCGATCCGCTCCTCCGACACGAAGTAGCCGACCCCCTCGGCGCCGGGGTGGGCCTGCGGGCGGCGGGCGCCGTTCGTGACCTCCCGCTCCACCGTGCCGTCGGACGCCTTGAGGACGACCAACGGATCGTGCCGCGCGTACCGGTCCGTGCCGGGGGGACCCGAGCTCCGGGACGCCGTGGCCACCGCTATCCGGCCGCCCGCGTCGTCCACGCCGATCACCCCCGCCGCGCGCCCTTCGTGGAACCACAGCTCGTCCCCCGTACGCGCGTCGAACCCGTACGCCCGCCAGGGCCGTTCCAGCGTGCCGCGCCGCTCCTGCAGGGTGTCGTACGAGGCGTAGGTGAGGAGGCAGGCGACGTCGTCCGTGAGCGTGAACGCGCCGTTGGTGCCCTCCAGTTCGCTCGGGGGCGGGTCGAGAGGGCGGGGCGGCCGGTGCGGGTTGCGCATCAGGGTGCCCGAGGTCCACGCCTCCCGGCCGTCGGCGACGCGCAGCGCGATCAGATGGGGTTCGAAGAGGCTGTCCCGGAGTACGTAGACGAGGTCACCGCGCGTGTCGATGCTCCGCAGCTGCTCCTCCGGGTAGGTCCAGCGGAGCGTGTTGGTCTCCGCCTCCAGCCGGACGAGCCCTTTGTCGTCCAGTACGTAGAGATCCTTGCCGCTGCGCAACAGGGCGCCGCCGTACTCCACTTCACCGATCTCACGGCTCCAGACCACCTCGCCGGCAGCGGGGCGGGGCCCGCCGCGCCGCCCGCCACCGGCCGTGCCGCCGGCGCCACCCCCTTCGCCATTGAGCAGGACGGCCGCCGTCGTACCACCGACGGCCGCGACCACCCCACCACCCCAGACGAGAAACCGCCGCCGGGAGGTACGGCGCGGCGGCGGCGACGATTCGGTGGGGCCGGACCCGTCGCCGGGGTCAGGGGGCAGCGACTCGTCGCCGTCGCCGTCGGAAGGATCGGAAGGATCCGAAGGATCGGAAGGATCGGAAGGAGAAGAACCGTCACCCGCCGGGCCCACCAGCCCCGCGACCTCGTCCTCCTGGCGGCGGATCAGGCCGGCCACCGGTTCCTGTTCCCACCAGGGCTCGGCCGGGGCGCGGTCGGCGCACCAGGTGAGTATCTCCGCGACCGACGGGCGGTCCGCCGGGGTCCGGGTCAGGCAGCGGGCGAGGAAGGCCTCCCACTCCTCGTCCGGCACGCCCAGCAGGTCCGGGTCCTCGTGCAGCGTGCGGTGGAGGACCTCGGGGGCGCCGCCCGAACCGAAGGGGCCGCGACCGGTCGCCGCCACCGCGAGGACCGCGCCGAGTGCGAACACGTCGGCGGCGGGCCCCGGCGGCCGGGCGTCCGACGCAAGCTGCTCGGGGGCGATGAAGCCGGGCGAGCCGATGGCCTCGCCACTCGCGGTGAGGCTCTCCTCGGCCGCGCTCTTGGCGATGCCGAAGTCGATGACCTTGGGGCCGTCGCGCGTGACGACGACGTTGGACGGCTTCACGTCACGGTGCACGAGTCCCGCCGCGTGCACCGCCGCCAGCGCCTCGGCGAGGGCCGCGCCCAGCGCGGCGAGCTCGGCGGGCCCGAGCGGGCCGTGCGCGGCCACCGCCTTCGGCAGGGTGGGGCCCGCGCAGAACTCGATGGCGAGCCAGGGCTGTTCGGCGTCCGGGTCGGCGTCGAGCACCGCGGCGGTGTACGGACCGGTGACCGCACGCACGGCGGCCGTCTCACGGCGGAAGCGCTCGCGGAACTCCGGCTCCGCGGCGAGGTGCGCGTGGACCGTCTTGACGGCGACGGGCCGCCCGGACGCGGACCGCGCGAGGTGGACGCGGCCCATGCCGCCCTCGCCGAGCAGCGCGACGATCCTGTACCCGCCGACCTCCACGAACGCTCCTTCCGGCGGCCCCCGCGGGCCCTCGGCACGACAGGACGAGCTGACGGACTGTGCGACGCCTGTGAGGCATCGTACGGTTGCGGCCGCCGGGAGATCAGAGGGCGTGAAAAACCTTTGGCGCCCCGCCGGTTCACTCTCCTAAAGTGATGCACGTCCAGGTGCGAAGGCAGGACCTACTTCCACTCCTAATGGGGAGGCCGCGGGTTCGATTCCCGCCGCCGGCACCGACAGGCCGGCGTAGCTCAGTGGCAGAGCACCATCGTCGGTTCCGCCGAAATGAACTCTGGACATCACAATTTCATGCGTTTTCCTGCACCTCCCGGTGCGCAGGCAATGGCTACTTCCTTTCAAGAAATGACGCCACCGCCACTTCGATCTCGGGAGGCAGCAGCTGGTGTGTGCCCGGTGCGCAGGCAACGGTTACTTCATGGATCAGACGGTTGCGGGTTCGAGTCCCGTCATCGACTTCGGGTCGGTGTAGCTCAATCGGGTAGAGCATCCGACACAAGTCCGTCGCCGCTTCTGAACTCGGGCACACTCCTGCCGTCTGCCTCCCCCCTTCTCTTTGTGCGCACGCATGCATAAGCGTGCGCATGCGTACGCAATGAATTCGGGGGAATTCTCATGGCACGTTTCAACACCAAGTCCGTCAAGGCGGCGGTGACTTCTCCGGTGAAGTCGACCGGCCGCACCACCCGTACACACCAGGGCGGCCGCGGACATCTCCGCGACGCACGCTCCGAGCTTTTCCTGCTCGCGGTCGCGAACTTCGTCTCCCAGCAGACCTTCTACGAGACCGGCGACCGCCGTGACGACCGCTTCGCCGCGCTCGTCCGCCGCCTCGCCGTCGAGGACCCGCAGTGGACCGCGGGCCTGCTCGGCTGGCTGCGCGGCGACGGCAACATGCGGACGGCCTCGATCGTCGGTGCCGCCGAGTACGTGAAGGCGCGCCTCGACGCGCACGCCACCGACGGCCCCACGGGCCGCCAGGTCGTCGCGTCCGTCCTGCGCCGGCCCGACGAGCCCGGCGAGCTCCTCGGCTACTGGACGTCGACGTACGGCCGCGCGATCCCCAAGCCCGTCAAGCGCGGCATCGCCGACGCCGTGCGCCGCCTCTACAACGAGAAGGCCCTGCTGAAGTACGACACGGCGGCCAAGGGCTACCGCTTCGGCGACATCCTCAACCTCGTGCACGCGGCGCCCCACCCGGCCAAGCCCTGGCAGGGCCCCCTCTTCCGGTACGCGCTCGACCGCCGCCACCACCCGGAGACCGCGGTGCCGCCCGAGGGTGCGCGCGTCCTCGCCGCGCACCGCGAGCTGATGGCGCTGCCCGTCGCGGAGCGGCGCGCGGTGATCACCGGCGAAGGCGGCGCCGAGCGGCTCGCCGCCGCGGGCATCACCTGGGAGGCGCTCGCGGGATGGCTCCAGGGGCCCATGGACAAGGCGGCCTGGGAGGCCGTGATCCCGTCGATGGGCGCCATGGCCCTCGTCCGCAACCTGCGGAACTTCGACGAGGCGGGCGTCTCGGACGAGGTCGCGGCGACCGTCGCGGCGCGGCTCGCCGACCCGGAAGCCGTCGCGAAGTCGCGGCAGTTTCCCTTCCGCTACCTCGCGGCGTACCAGCACGCGCCGTCGCTGCGCTGGTCGTACCCGCTGGAGCAGGCCCTCGGCCACTCCCTCGGGAACGTGCCGTCGCTGCCGGGCCGGACGCTGATCCTGGTCGACCGGTCCGGTTCGATGTGGTCGCCGCTGTCCGACCGCTCGCAGCTCAACCGCGCCGACGCGGCCGCGATCTTCGGCACCGCGCTCGCGCTGCGCGCCGCCGACGCGGACCTGGTCCAGTTCGGCAGCAGCAGCGCACGGGTGAAGTACCGCGCGGGCGAGTCCGTCCTGAAGATCCTCGGCCGCTTCGGCGACCTCGGCGGCACGAACACCACCGAGGCGGTGCGCCGCTTCTACAAGAAGCACGACCGGGTGCTGATCGTCACCGACGAGCAGGCGGCGTACCACTACCACGGCGACCCGACCGAGCAGGTGCCGGCGGGCGTCCCCGTCTACACCTGGAACCTGGCGGGCTACCGCGCGGGCCACGGCGCCTCCGGAGAGGGCAACCGGCACGTCTTCGGCGGCCTCTCGGACGCGGCGTTCCGCACGGTGGGGCTGCTGGAGGCGGGAGCCGACGCCGACTGGCCGTGGGCGGCGGTCTGAAAGCGTCACCGTACGTTTCCGTAAGGGTGCGGGCCGTCACGACCGTACCCCGTTCGGGTCGTCCGTGGCCGGGCCTTGTGTGTCTGTTCCATACCGATGTGAAAGCGGTGTGAGCTCAGAGCATGGTGCGTCGGGTGTCCGGGGGCGCATACTTCAGATATGACGAGGCCCGCCGGCTCGCGCCGCCACCTGCCGAACAGTCCCTTCAATGTGCCCGCTCCGCCCGCCCCACCCGTTGAGCAGTTCGCCGTGGGTGACCGTGTCTCCCACGACCAGTACGGCCTCGGGAGGATCGTCGGCGTCGAGGGAGAGGACGCGGTCGTCATCGACTTCGCGGGCCGTCAGGGACGGTTCCTGAGTCCCTACCCGAAGCTGGCCAAGCTCTGACACCCGGCATCCTGACCTGACACAGCTGAGGGGCGGCGGACCGCACACGCGGTCCGCCGCCCCTCACTCATCCCTGCTCACTCCCGCTCAGCCCGCATCCGCCGCGCCTACAGCGCCTGCGCTGCGGGCTTCACCATGCCACGCACCGTCCGGGACTTGACGAACTGCCCCATTCCGGTCATTTCCCACTCGCCGGTGAACTGCTTGATCAGCTTCGCCATCATGACGCCGGTCTGCGCCTCGGCGTTGGTCAGGTCGAAGCGGACCAGCTCCTCGCCGGTCGCCGCGTCCATCAGGCGGCAGTAGGCCTTCGCGACCTCCGTGAACTTCTGGCCGGAGAACGAGTTCACCGTGAAGACCAGGCCCGTGACGTCCTGCGGGAGGCGGCCGAGGTCCACGACGATCACCTCGTCGTCACCGCCGCCCTCGCCCGTGAGGTTGTCGCCGGAGTGCTTGATCGCGCCGTTCACGATCGAGAGCTTGCCGAAGTAGCAGCTGTCGACGTGGTTGCGCTGCGGGCCGTACGCGATGACGGAGGCGTCCAGGTCGATGTCCTTGCCGCGGAACGCCGGCTCCCAGCCGAGACCCATCTTGACCTGCGAGAGCAGCGGCTTGCCGCCCTTGACCAGGGACACCGTCTGGTTCTTCTGGAGGCTGACGCGGCCCTTGTCCAGGTTGATCTTCCCGGCGCCGGGCGCGGGGGCGGCGGGCGCGGCCGGGGCGGCGGCCGGCGGGGGCGGACCCTGCACCGGCTGCCCCACCGGAGGCGCCATCGGAGCGGCAGGCGCCGCGGGGGCGACCGGACCCGCGGGGGCCGCTGCGGGCGCGGCAGGGGCCGGGGCGGGCTCCTCCACCGAGACGCCGAAGTCCGTTGCGATGCCCGCGAGGCCGTTGGAGTACCCCTGGCCGACCGCGCGGGCCTTCCAGGCGCCGTTGCGCAGATAGATCTCGACGATCACCAGGGCCGTCTCGGAGCCGAGCTGCGGGGGCGTGAAGGTGGCGAGGACCGAGCCGTCGTCGGCGTTGCGGATCGTGGCGGTGGGCTCGATGCCCTGGAAGGTCTGGCCCGCCGCGTCCGGGCTCGCGGTCACGACGATCTTCTCGATGCCGGGCGGCACGGCGGCCGTGTCGACGGTGACCTTGTCGGGGGTCGTACCGCCACCCGACTGATAGGTCACACCGGGGCCGGAGGGCTGGTTGAAGAAGATGAAGTCGTCGTCGGAGCGCACCTTGCCGTCGGCGGTGAGCAGCAGGCCCGATACGTCGAGCCGCACCGGTGCGGCGACGTCCACCGCCACGCGGGCGGCGGTCAGCGGGATGTTCGAGCCGGGGGTCATAGCTGTCATGCCAGGGGTAACGAACGATCCCGCTTTGCCGTTCCCTTACCCGGGCAGGGATTTTCCAGGTCCGCTGCGCGAGGGTGTCAGCCGCGGTTGCGCGGATGGGCGCGGGCGGCGCGTTCGTTGCCGCGCTTGTAGTTGCCGGTCCAGCGGGCCATCACCAGCTGCGGGTCGCCGCTCGCCACCTCGGCGAGGAACTGTTCGGCGCGGGCGGCGCGGAGCGTGCCCGCGGCGCGTCCGCCGTGGGTGATCACGAGGGTGCCGTCCGCGCGCTGTTCGTAGGTGAATCC
Organism: Streptomyces sp. NPDC039480; assembly: GCF_055597165.1. Lineage (NCBI taxonomy): Bacteria > Bacillati > Actinomycetota > Actinomycetes > Kitasatosporales > Streptomycetaceae > Streptomyces > Streptomyces sp. NPDC039480. The sequence goes on from NZ_JBVITX010000011.1 coordinate 236,651, forward strand.
ATGAGGTCTCGGCATGGCCGGAGCGTACGTCCGGCCATGCCGCGCCGGTACCGAATTACGGCACCGCCGTCACGGCACCACGACGATCTTCCGGCCCTTCCCCGCGGCGAACCGGTCGAGCGCCTGCGGGTACTCCGCGAGCGGCAGCCGGTCGCTGATGAACACGTCCGGGTCGAGCACGCCGCCGGCGAACAGTTCCGCGGCCCGTTCGTAGCTGTGCAGGACCGCCATCGAACCGGTGATGGTGATCTCCTGGTTGTAGATCCGGTACGGGTCGATGTTCACGCGCGTGGCGTAGTCGGCGACGCCGAACTGGAGGAACGTGCCCGCCTTGGCGACCCGTTCGATGCCGTCCTGGATCGCCGCGGCGTTGCCCGTCGCGTCGATGACGACGTCCCAGCCCCGCGGCCGGTCCAGTTCGTCCGCGTTCGCCGCCGAACCGGAGACGCCGAGGAGCCGCGCGGTGGCGAGCCGGTCCGCGTTCAGGTCCACGACGTCGACGCTCGCCGCGCCGGTACGTTTGGCGAGCTCCAGCATCATCAGGCCCATCGTCCCCGAGCCGTAGATCAGCACGTGCGCGCCGAGCCGCGTCCGCAGCACGTCGTAGCCGCGCACGGCGCAGGACAGCGGTTCGATGAGTGCGGCGTCCTCGGTGCGTACGTGGTCGGGGAGGCGTACGCAGTTGGCGGCGGGCGCCACCGCGTACTGGGCGGCGCCGCCCGCGGTGGTCACGCCGATCGCCGCCCACCGTTCGCAGAGGTTGCCCCGGCCGTCGCGGCAGTAGCGGCACTCGTGGCAGTGCAGCGAGGGGTCGACGGCGACCCGGTCGCCGACGGCGAGCGTACGCACGTCACCGCCGAGCGCGACGACCTCACCGGCGAACTCGTGGCCCGGCACGACCGGCAGGGTCGGCGCGAACTCGCCCTGGAGGATGTGCAGATCGGTTCCGCACAGGCCGCACGCCGCGACCTCGACGACGACGTCGCGGGGGCCGGGGGCGGGGTCGGGCAGCTCCCCGACGACGGCCTTGCCGACGGACTCGATGATGGCGGCCTTCACTTGGTGGCTCCCTGGTTCATTTGACGGCTCCCAACGACAGGCCCTGGACCAGCTTGTCCTGGGCGGCGAACCCCGCGGCGAGCACCGGCAGGGAGATCACGAGCGACGCGGCGCACACCTTCGCCAGGAACAGGCCCTGGCTGGTGATGAAGCCGGTCAGGAAGACGGGCGCGGTCTGGGCGACGACGCCCGTGAGCACCCGCGCGAAGAGGAGTTCGTTCCAGCTGAAGATGAAGCAGATCAGGGAGGTCGCGGCGATCCCGGGAAGCGCGATCGGCGCCACCACGCGCGTGAGGATCGTCGGCAGCCGTGCCCCGTCGATCTGCGCGGCCTCGATGACCGGTTTCGGCACCTCGGCGAGGAACGACTGCATCATCCACACCGCGATCGGCAGGTTCATCGAGGTGTAGAGGAGGACGAGCAGCCAGATGTTGTCCAGGAGGCCGGTGTTCTTGGCGAAGAGGTAGATCGGGAGGAGACCCGCCACGACCGGCAGCATCTTCGTGGACAGAAAGAAGAAGAGCACATCCGTCCACTTCTTCACGGGCCTGATGGACAGGGCGTAGGCGGCCGGAAGCGCGAGGACCAGCACGCACAGGGTCGAGACGACCGACGCCACCGTCGAGTTGACGAGCGAGGGCCAGGGGCTGGCGCCGCCGCCGGAGCCGAAGAACTCGCGGTAGCCGTCGAGGGTGAGCGAGGCGGCGAGCGACGGCGGGTTGGTCGCCGCGTCCTCCTCCGAGTGGAAGGAGGTCAGCGCCATCCAGGCGATGGGCAGGAAGAACAGGATCCCGGCGAGCCAGGCGACGAGCCCCAGACCTATGCCCCTGGCTCCCTTGGCGGGCTTGGTGCGTACGGTGCTCATCAGCGGGACGCCTCCTCACGGAACAGGGACGAGACGACTCGCAGGGCGAAGGTCGCGATGACGAGCGAGCCGATGACGACGAGCACGCCCGCCGCGGAGGCCAGGCCGTTCTCGAGAAGCTCTGGTAGACGGTGTAGGGCAGGTTTGCCGTGCCGAGGCCGCCCGAGGTGATGGTGAAGACGGCGTCGAAGTTCTGCACGATGTAGATCGAGCCGAGCAGCGCGCCGAGTTCGAGGTAGCGGCGCAGGTGCGGCAGTGTCAGATGGCGGAAGACCTGCCAGTTGCTCGCGCCGTCCATGCGGGCCGCCTCGATCAGTTCGGGGTCGCGGCTCTGCAGCCCCGCGAGCAGGATCAGCATCATGAAGGGCGTCCACTGCCACACCAGGGAGGCCTCGATGGCGAGGAGCGGGGTGTTGGAGATCCAGTCCGGCTGCGCCGCGGAGTCCCCGCCGACCCAGTGCAGCAGGCCGTTGAAGAGGCCGTACTCGGGGTTGTAGAGCACGTGCTTCCACAGCAGCGCGGCGGCCACGGGGACGAGCAGGAACGGCGCGATGAGGAGGGTGCGGACGAGTCCGCGCCCCCGGAACTTCCGGTTCAGGAGCAGCGCGAGAGCAAGGCCCGCGACCAGGCTGGCGAGGACGACGGAGGCCGTCAGGAGGATCGTGGTCAGGACGGACTTGCGCAGGTCGGGGTCGGTGAGGACCTCGGTGTAGTTGGCGAAGCCGGTGAAGCTGCGGGCGTCCGGATAGAGGGCGTTCCAGTCGAAGAAGGAGATCACCAGGGTGGCCACGAAGGGCAGTTGGGTCACGGCGATCATGAAGATGAGGGCGGGCAGCAGGGGCGCCCTGGTCGCCCAGGCGCGCAGCCGTCCCGTTCCCGGTGGCTGTGCGGCGGGCACGCGCGTGTGCCCCACGGGTGTGGTGGTGCTCGCGGTGGCGGTCATCGTCCCTCGTACTCCTCGGAGATCTTCTCGGCGAGGTCCTGCGACGTGTCCAGGGCCGCGTCGACGGACTGGCGTCCTGCGATGGCCGCGCTGATCTCCTGGGAGACCTTGGTGCCGAGGTCGGTGAACTCGGGGATGCCGACGAACTGGATGCCGGGCGCGGGGCGGGGCTGCACGCCGGGGTCGCGGGGGCGCGCGCCCTCGATGGCGGCGCGGGTGACGTCCTGGAAGGCGGCGGCTTCCTTGCGGTAGGCGGGGTTCGCGTAGGTGGAGGCGCGCTTGCCCGCGGGCACGTTCGACCAGCCGATCTTCTCGCCGACGAGCTTCTCGTACTCCTTGCCCGACGCCCAGGAGATGAACTTCCAGGCCCGGTCGGGGTTGCGCGATGCCTTCTGCAGGCCCCAGGCCCACGTGTACAGCCACCCGGAGCTCTCCGTCCGCGCCACCGGGGCGGGTACGTAGCCGATCTTCCCCTTGACCGGGGACTTGGCGGACTCCAGTGAACCCGCCGCGGCCGTCGCGTCGTACCACATGGCGGTCTTGCCCTGGGTGAGGTTGTTGAGGCACTCGGCATAGCCGGACTGCGCGGCCCCCGACTGGCCGTGCTCGCGCACGAGGTCTACGTAGAAGCGGGTTGCCTTTTCGAACTCGGGGGAGTCCAGGCGGGCCTTCCAGTCCTTGTCGAACCAGGTGCCCCCGAAGGTGTTGACGACGGTCGTCAGCGGCGCCATCACCTCGCCCCAGCCGGGCAGTCCGCGCAGACAGATGCCCTTCATCCCGGACTCCGCGCCGTCCACACGGGCGGCGAGGTCCGCCACCTGCTGCCAGGTGGGGCGGTCGGGCATGGTCAGGCCGGCCTTCTTGAAGACGTCCTTGCGGTACATCAGGAAGGACGACTCTCCGTAGAAGGGCTGTCCGTAGAGCTTGCCGTCGTCGCCGGTGAGGGACTGGCGCATGGGCGGCAGGATGTCCTTCTCGTCGTACGCCGTGTCCTTGCGCGCGTACGAACCGACCTCGTGCAGCCAGCCGTTCCTTGCGTAGATCGGTATCTCGTAGTTGCTGAGCGTCGCGACGTCGTACTGGCCCGCCTGGTTGGCGAAGTCCTGGCTGATCTTGTCGCGGACGTCGTTCTCCGGCAGGACGGTGAAGTTCACCTCGATGCCGGTCTTCTTGGTGAAGTGGTCGGCGGTGAGCTTGCGCAACTCCACCATCTGCGGGTTGTTCACCATCAGGACGTTGATGGAGTCGCCGCCTGAACCGGCCCCGCCGGCACCGGCCCAGCAGCCGGCGAGCAGCGGGGCGAGCAGCGCCCCTGCGGCGGCCGCGGCGAGCGCGCGCGGCCTCGGCCTCCGTCGGCTCGGGGTTCGCATGAGAGCTCCTGGACGTAGAGGGTCATATCGGGGTGATTGGGGTGCCGCAGGGTGTGCGGAAGCCCGCGTCGGCCGTGCGCGGGGTGTGCCGCGGTGGGGAGGCGGTGGCCGTCAGACGCGGAGGACCTGTGGCCCCAGGAGGGAGTAGCGGTGTGCTTCGGACGCGGGCAGGCGGCTGCTCGTGACGATCGTGTCGAGGTCGCCGATCCCCGCGAACCGGCAGAAGCTCGTCGCCCCGAACTTGGTGTGCACGCCCGGGAACACCGTGCGCCGGGACGCCCTGATGGCCTGCGCCTTCACCTCGCTGACCGCGGGGTCGGGCGTCGTGAGGCCGTGTTCGCGGGAGATGCCGTTGGCGCCGATGTACGCCAGGTCGATGACGAACCCGGCCAGCATGCGGGTCGTCCAGTGGTCGACGGTGGCGAGGGTGCCGGGGCGCACCCGGCCGCCGAGCAGCAGGACGGTGACGTTCTCGGCCTCGGCGAGGGTGCCCGCGGTGGCCAGTGAGGCGGTGACGACGGTCAGCGGGCGGCCCGCCGCGGCCTCCGGCAGCGCCTCGGCGATCAGCTGGGGCGTGAAGCCCTCGTCGACGAAGACGGTCTCGGCGTCGCCGAGCAGTTCGGCGGCGGCGGCCGCGATGCGCCGCTTCTCGGGGACGTGCATGGTCGTGCGGAAGGCGAGGGTGGTCTCGAAGCCCGCGCTCTCCACGGGGTAGGCGCCGCCGTGGGTGCGGCGGACCAGGCCGTGGTCCTCCAGGGCGCGCAGGTCGCGGCGGACGGTCTCCTTGGCGACGCCGAGCTCGTCGGCGAGCGCCGTCACGTCGACGGAGCCGGCGTTGCGGGCCGCGTGGACGATCCGCCGCTGACGTTCCTCCGCGGTCATCGGCGTCACCTGCTTCCCCTGGGTCTGGCGGTGCCCGTTCGGGCCCTGTGGGGAAGTTCTACAGCGCGGGCAAGGGGGTGACCAGGGTGGCAGCGCGCGCGATGCTGCCCGTATGTGCCCGCTTGGCGGGGCGACGGCCTGTGCGGCGGGCCGCGGGCGTGCCCGTTTCGGGGGTCGGGGCCGCCCGTTCGGTGCCCGGTCGCGGTGGGCGGGAGGTCAGTACGGCCACACGGGCGGGTTCGTGCAGAAGTGGCCGCCCAGGTGCGCGTGGTCCGGGTTGGCCGGGTCCAGTTCGCCCTGTTCGGCGATCAGCTTCTCCGCGTACGCCTCGGAGTCGTCCCGTGGGTCGTAGCCGAGCGCCCGCGCCGACGAGAGGTCCCACCAGATGCGGGTGTTGGCGGACGAGCCGTAGACCACGGTGTGCCGCACGTCCTCGGCGGTGAGGGCGGCGTGGAAGAGCCGGGCCCCGTCGTCGGGGCTCATCCAGACCGACAGCATCCGCACGCTCGACGGTTCGGGGAAGCACGATCCGATGCGGACCGACACGGTCTCGACGCCGTGCTTGTCCCAGTAGAGCTGGGCGAGGTCCTCGCCGAAGGACTTCGAGAGCCCGTAGAAGGTGTCGGGGCGGCGCGGGGTGTCGACGGGGATCAACGGGTCGTCGCCCCGGGGGCGCGGGGTGAAGCCCACCGCGTGGTTGGAGGACGCGGAGACGATCCGCCGGACGCCTTCCTCGCGGGCCGCCTCGTAGAGGTTGTACGTCCCTTCGATGTTGGCCTTGAGGATCTTGTCGAAGGTGGACTCCAGGGAGATGCCCGCGAGATGGAGGACCGCGTCGACCCCGCGCACGGCCTCGCGCAGCGCGTCCCTGTCGGCGAGGTCGGCGGTGACGGCGTCCGGCTCGTCCGGGACCGGGCGCAGGTCGAGCAGGCGCAGGTCGTAGCCGTACGCGGGCAGGAGCCCGCGCATCAGCGTGCCGAGTCCGCCGGCGGCGCCGGTGAGCAGGACGGTGCGGGGAGCGGGCATGCGGGTCTCCTCGGGCGGGCGTATGCATCCACGTATCTGTATCTGTATCTGTCCACGTACAGGATTCACATCCGTGGAAACGCTAGGGATCACCGTCGCGTCGCGTCAAGCGTTCGGGAGGCGTGCGGACGCGGTAAATCCGCTCGTGGGCGGGGAGTTCGCGTGCTTGACCCGGCCCGAGAGGGCGCCTTAGCGTGGTCGCGTTCAGGGATATGGACATGGATCAGAAACGTGCACGCTTAGGGAGAGCCCGTGACGTCAGCCCCCCTCGCTTCCCGACTCCGCGTCCCCAGCGGGCCGCTGTTCTTCCCGGTCACGGCGTACGGGCCGGACGGCGCTCTCGACCTGGACACCTTCCGCGCCCATGTGCGCGGCGGCATCGAGGCGGGCGCGGCCGCGGTGTTCGCCTGCTGCGGCACGGGCGAGTTCCACGCCCTGACGCCCGAGGAGTTCCAGGAGTGCGTCGCCGCCGCGGTCGAGGAGACGGCGGGCCGGGTGCCGGTGGTCGCGGGCGCCGGATACGGCACCGCGCTCGCCGTGCGGTACGCGCGCCTCGCCGAGGAGGCGGGCGCCGACGGGCTGCTCGCCATGCCCCCCTACCTCGTCGTCGCCGAGCAGGAGGGACTGCTCAGGCACTACACCGAACTCGCCGCCGCCACCTCCCTGGACGTCATCGTCTACCAGCGCGACAACGCCGTCCTCACCCCCGAGACGGTCGTCGAACTCGCCCGCACGGAAGGCGTCATCGGCTTCAAGGACGGCCTCGGCGACATGGACCTGATGCAGCGCACCGTCAGCGCCGTGCGCGGCGGGGCGCCGGGCGACTTCCTGTACTTCAACGGTCTGCCGACCGCCGAGCTGACCGCTCTCGCCTACCGCGGCATCGGCGTGACCCTCTACTCCTCGGCGGTCTTCTGCTTCGCGCCCGACATCGCGCTCGCCTTCCACCGCGCGTTCAACTCCGGTACGCCGGAGGGAGACGCCACCGTCGACCGCCTCGTCGACGGCTTCTACCGGCCCTTCGTGGAGCTGCGCGCCCTCGGCCGGGGATACGCCGTCTCCCTCGTCAAGGCGGGCGTCCGGCTCGGCGGTCTGGACGTGGGCCCCGTGCGGCCGCCGCTGCACGAACCCGCGGGCGAACACGTCAAGCGGCTCGCCGAACTCGTCGAACGCGGGCGTGAGCTGATCGGCAGCGCGCACCCCGGAGCGGGCGCGTGAAGGCCGCCGCGTTCCTCTACCCCTGGGACGTCGTCGGCGACCCCGAGGCGCCCGCCCGCCTCGCCGCCCTCGGCATTCGCCAGGTCACCCTGGCCTCCGCCTACCACTCCACGCGCGCGCTGACCCCGCGCCACCCGCGCCACCGCGTCGTGACGGCCGCGCACGCCGCCGTGCTCTACCCGCCGGGCGACCACTGGCGGGGCCGCGAGCTGCGGCCGTACGCCGCCGGGGCGTGGGCGCCGGGCGATGCCTACGGAGAGGCGGCACAGGCCCTGACCGACGCCGGGCTCGAGGTGCACAGCTGGGTCGTCCTCGCCCACAACTCCCGGCTGGGCGACGACCACCCGGCGACCTCCGTGGTCAACGCCTACGGAGACCGCTACCCCTGGGCGCCCTGCATCGCACAGCCCGCCACGCGCGCGTACCTCACCGACCTGGCCGCGGAATCCGCCGTACGCCCAGGAACCGGGACACGCGGCACCGAACTGGAGTCCTGCGGCTGGTACGGCCTCGCGCACCTGCACGCCCACGACAAGATCGCGGGCGTCACGCCCGGCGAGGCCGGGCAGTACCTGATGTCGCTGTGCTTCTGCGCCTCCTGCCGGGAGGGGTACGCCGGACAGGGCCTCGACCCGGACGAGCTGGCGGCCGTCGTCCGCCGCGCACTGGAGCCCGTGTGGCGCGACGACGACACGGGCGAGGGCGGGGACGAGGTCGATGGCGAGGCCGCGGGCTGGGCGGGCGTCGAGAAGTTCATCGGCGCCGACCGGGCAGCCGCCACGCGCGCGTGGCGCGAGAAAACCGCCCGCACCCTCCAGGAGGCCACCGTCGACGCCGTCCGCGCGGCGGCGCCCACCGGATTCCAGGTGCTGCTCCACGCCGACCCGGTGACCTACCACTGCGGCGCGAACGCGGGCGTCGACCCGGCGCACATCCTCTCCGTGGCCGACGGCGTGGTCGTGCCCTGCACGGGCGGCGCCCACCTCCTGGAGCCGTTCGCCGCGCAGCGCAGGGACGGGGCGGTCCTCGCCGCCAACCTCACCGTGGTGAGCGGCATGGGCGGCAGCCCCGCCACCCTCGCCGCCGACGCGGCACGCGCCGCCCACCAGGGCGCCACCGAACTGCGGCTCTACCACGCGGGATTGGCCTCGGAAGCCGACCTCGCCCACGTCGCGGCAGCCCTGTCGCATCCGGAGTGATCACCGGTACGATCCGCGCACCACAACCGTCGCGCCCCTACCACGGACATCCCCTACCAGGGACACCCCCGGGCCAGGGGCAACAGACCCCCGAACCGGGGGACAGAGGGGGAACAAGGTGCGCCACAAGGGGATATCCGCGCTGGTCTGTGCCGGACTGATGGCGGGTGCCGCGGTGCTCGGCGGCGCGACGCCCGCCGCCGCGAGCGCGCCGGCCGGCGACGGCTCCGGGTCGGGACGACCGAGCGGAACGCCGTCCGACCTCCGCGAACGCCTGGAGCGAATACCGGGCATGACGGTGGTCTCCGTAGCGGACAAGGAGGGCCACCCCCTCTACACGCTGACGTACAAGCAGCCCGTCGACCACCGCAAGCCCCACGGCGCCACGTTCACGCAGCGCGCCACGCTCTGGCACAAGGCCACGGACAAGCCGACCGTCCTCTACACCAGCGGCTACACCCTCCCCGGCGGCACCGCCTCCCTCACCCGGCTGATCGACGCCAACCAGGTCGCCGTCGAGCACCGCTACTTCGCCGAGTCACGGCCCAAGGGCGCCGCGGGCGACGACTGGTCCAAGATGACCGTCCAGCAGGAGGCCGCCGACGAGCACCGCCTCACCCGCGCCCTGCGCACCGTCGAGAAGGGCAAGTGGCTGGGCACCGGCGCCAGCAAGGGCGGCATGACCGCGACGTACCACGAGCGCTTCTACCCCGACGACCTCGACGCCGTCGTCGCGTTCGTCGCGCCCAACGACGCGAACAACCGCGACGACTCCGGCTACGAACGCTTCTTCAAGACGGTCGGCACCAAGGAGTGCCGGACCGCGCTGAACGCCGTGCAGCGCGAGATGCTCGTACGCCGCGACGCGCTGCTCCCCAAGTTCGAGGCGGACGCGAAGGCCAACGGCGACACCTTCGAGGAGACCCTCGGCACCACCGACCGCGCCTACGAGTTCGCCGTCCTCGACCAGGTGTGGAACTTCTGGCAGTCCGGCACCGCCGCCGACTGCCCGACCGTGCCCGACGCGAAGAAGATCACCGACGACGAGCTCTACGACTGGTCGAAGAAGCACGGCTTCAGCGTCTACCAGGACGAGTCCCTCGGCACCAACGGCTCGGGCCCCTACTACCGCCAGGCCGCCACGCAACTCGGCTGGGCCGACCTCGAGTTCAAGCACCTCAAGGGCGTCCGCCACTACCCGGACATCTACCAGCCGAACTCGGTGCTGCCCGCCGCCATGCGCGGCACGTACGACAACAGCACCATCGCCGACGTCGACCGCTGGGTGAAGACCCGCGGCCGCCACATGATGTTCATCTACGGCGAGAACGACCCGTGGAGCGCCGAGAAGTTCACCCCCAGCCGCCACGACTCCTACCGCTACGTGGTCCCCGGCGCCAACCATGGCGCCTCGATCACGAAGCTGCCCGAACCCCAGCAGACACAGGCCGTCAAGACCATCAAGCGCTGGGCCGACGTGAAGTAACCCGCTCCCCGGACAGCGGACCCCCGGACCTCAGCAGGGGCGCGGCGATCAGGAGTCGTGCCCCTGCGAGGGCCGGGAGCAGCACGCGGAAGTCGACGCTCTCCACGAGCGCCGCGCCCGCCGCGATGCCGAGTGCTGTCGGCGTGAACATCAGGGTGTTGGCGGTGGCCGTCGCCCTGCCGACGAGTGCGTCGGGTGTTTCGCGCTGCACCGCCGTCAGCCCGGCGATCAGGGCACAGGGCAGGCCGATGCCGTTCGCGAGGCTTCCGGCGAGGACCGTGGCATCGTGTGGCAGTGCGGTCAGCGCGGCGGCTATCCCGGTCAGGGCGATGCCCGCGCCGGCGAACCGCCGTGCCCCGAACCGCCGCAGCAGTGTCCCCGATGCCACGCCCACCGCGACGGAACCGACGCCCTGTGCGACGTACAGCACCCCGGTGTACGCGGGGGAGCGGCCGAGTCCCTCGACGACCGCGTAGACCAGGGCGCCGCTGATCCCCGAGGTAAGCATCGTCAGTCCGGCCGCCAGCACTAGGGGCCGCAGCCGCTCGTGGCGCCACAGGTACCGCGCACCCTCCGCGGTCCGCTCCCGCAGTGGTGTGGGGTCGGGTGCCGGTGCGTTCTCCCGGACCCGCAGCAGCGCGAACATCCCGGCCGCCAGGACGAACGTCACCGCGTCCAGGAGTGCCACCCGCGCGCCCCCGTACGCGGCGAACAGGCCCGCCCCCGCGAGCGGCGCCACCAGCTTCATGCCCTCGTTCGCGGACATCCGCAGCCCGTTGAAGTCGCCCAGCAGGTCCTTGTCGACGGCCGTGGCGACCAGGGCGGCCTCCGCCGCGTCGGTGACGACGCCGCACGCCCCGTACACCAGGAGGACCGCGAAGAGGATCCACAGCCGTCCGGCGGTGTCGACGGTGAACAGGGACAGGAGGAGCGCGGCGAGCGCGAGGTTGGCGCTCACCAGGAGCGGTCTGCGGCGCGTGCGGTCGGCGAGCGTGCCGAGCAGCGGGCCGACGAGAGTGGGCCCCCAGAGCGCGAACTGGCAGAGCGCGGCGAGCCCGTCGGACCCGGTGAGCTCCTTCACCCAGATCCCGGAGACCAGCCACAGCGCGGAGCTCCCGAAGCCGGAGACCACCACTGCGCCCAGGAAGAGGCCCGCGTCGCGGTCCCGCAGGACACGCCCGATCGTCGATGTCATGCCTGGTGATGCTGGTTCCTGAGGCCCCCGCGCCGGTATCGGGCGCCTTCCCTATCGGCACGCGATGAGTTCGGGGCACGTGCGGAGTCCACAAGGGGAGACGTACCGACATCGCCCCCTCAGGAGGACCCCCATGACCGACATCCTCGACCTCGGCCCGCAGGCCCGGCTCGTGGCCCGGATCGCCGACCGCGTCACGGACGACCAGCTCGCGGCGCCCACGCCCTGCCCCGAGTACACGGTGCGCAACCTCCTGGGCCATGTGCTCGGCCTCTCCCTGGCCTTCGAACAGGCCGCGCGCAAGGAGTTCGGTCCCGGCCTCGACCAGGCGCCGGGAAGCGTCGTGCCGGACCTCGGGCCCGGCTGGCGCGGCGAGCTGCCGAAGGCGCTCGACGCCCTCGCCGAGGCCTGGCGCTCCCCGGCGGCCTGGCAGGGCATGACCCGGGCGGGCGGCGTCGACCTGCCGGGCGAGATCGCCGGCCTCGTCGCCCTCGACGAACTCGTCGTGCACGGCTGGGACCTGGCGCGCGCGACCGGTCAGGAGTACGCCCCCGACGAGGCGAGCCTGGAGGCCGCCAAGGCACTGCTCACGCCCGAGGGGGACGCCGACGAGGGTGCCGACGGCGACGGCGACGGCGACGGCGACGGTGACGGTGACGGTGACGGAGGTGGGGACGGGGGAGGGCTGTTCGGTGCGCCGGTGCCCGTGCCGGACGACGCGCCCCTCCTGGACCGGGTGATCGGCCTCAGCGGCCGTGACCCGGAATGGCGGGCGCAGGGTCAGAACTGAGCACCCCCCAGGCCGAGCCCGCCCTAGGGCCGAGCCCGCCCTAGGGCCGAGTCCGCCCCAGGGCCGAGTCCGCCCCAGGGCTGAGCCCGCCCCAGGTATGGATCAGGTAAAGGGTCGTCCCACAGTCTCCCCACACCCCGGTCGATGCGCGTAGACAGTCCTTGACCTGCCCGAACCCTGATGCGGAGACGCAACACATGCGGAAGTCCCTACGCGTGGCCGGCCTGGCCACCGCCTGCACCGTCGCCGGTGCCGCCCTCTACACCGCCGGTGCCGCCGGTGCCGACCAGGCCCCGCCGCGCGCCACCAAGGAGCCCCACAACATAGGTCTCCTCGTCGGCGAGATCGACGCCTACTACGGCGCGGCCAAGGGGGCGGACGGCGTGTGGAGGTCCTCGCCCGACAGCCCGTACGCCAAGGACCTGGCCCGCATCCAGGCCAAGGCGAAGAAGGACATCAGGAAGGCCGCGCACCACGCCCGGCACGGCAAGAAGCCGGCGATCGTCCTCGACGTCGACGACACGGCACTGCTCAGCTTCGACTACGAGAAGTCGACCAACTACACGTACGACAACGACAGTTGGTACGCCTACGTCAAGGAGGCCAAGCGCCCCGCCGTCTTCGGCATGCCGCAGCTCGTGAAGTACGCCAAGAGCAAGGGCGTCGAGGTCTTCTTCCTCACCGGCCTCGCCGAGTCGCTGCGCGAGGGCGCCGTCACCAACCTCGCCAGGGCGGGATACGACACGGCGCTCGACCGCACGCACGTCTTCACCAAGGACAAGACGAACCCGCCCGCCTACCTGAAGGACTGCGCGACGCCCGCCGCCTGGAACTGCACCACCGTCCAGTTCAAGGAAGGCACGCGCAAGTACATCGAGTCGACCGGCTACAACATCGTCGGCAGCTTCGGCGACCAGGTGAGCGACCTCGAAGGCGGCTACGCCGACAAGACGTACAAGCTCCCGAATCCGACGTACTACGTCGGATAGGGCAGGCCGACCAGGACCCCAGATGGCCAGCACCCCGATTGGTCAGCGCCCCGAGATAGGTTGCATTCCTGACTAGGTCGCCATACGGTCTAGGTAGCTCAGCCGCTCAGGGGTGGTGCGGCGTACGCCTGTGTGCGCCGCACCACCCCCTCGGGAAGGGGGATCCCATGACCATCACGACGGACTTCTCGCCGGACTTCTCGGCTCCGTCCACCGCCGTCGCCGCCGCGCTCGCCGCCTATCTGCTGCTCGGCGAGCCCTGGGTCGGCCGCCGCATGTACGCGTCGCTGGCCCGGCGCAGGGACACCGAACCCCGCGCCCTCGTCCGCTACTACGGCCTCGTGCTCGCCCTGTGGTGGGCGTTCGCCGCCCTCGCCGGCGCGGCCCTGCTCCTCTCGCCCGGCACCGCCGCCGCCGACCTCGGCCTCGCGCTGCCCGAGCGGCCCGCCTACACGATCGCCGCGATCCTCCTCACCGGCGCGGCCGCGGTCGCCTCCGGACGGAACTTCCGCGACCTCGCCGAGCGCGGCAGGAACGTGCCGGGGCTCGCCGCCATCGAGGCGATGCTGCCGCGCACACCCGTGGAGCGCAGGCTCGCGATCGCCGTCGCCGTGTCCGACGGCGTCTGCGCCGAACTGGTCTACCGCGGCCTGCTCATCGCCTTCGGCGTGGGAGCGCTCGGCCTCGACCTCTACGTGGCGGCGGCCCTGTCCGTCCTCGTCTTCGCGCTGGCCGGCTGGTACCAGGGCCGTCAGGGTGTCCTCGTCTTCGCCCTCTTCGGCGCGATGTTCACCGGGCTCTACCTCGCCACGGGCAGCCTGCTGCTCCCCGTCGCCCTGCACGTCTTCCTCTCCGTACGCGATCTGATGCTCCCCGCGCCCGAGAAGCCGCACCCGGCAACCGCCGTCTGAAAGGCAGACCCGCAGTGACGACCGACCGCCGCGCCAGCTGGTTCAAAGGCGTACTCGACCTCCTCGTGCTCGCCGGCCTCACCGACGGCGAGAGCTACGGCTACGAGATCGCCAAGATGCTCGGAGCCGCGGGCTTCGGCCAGATCAAGGGGGGCACGCTCTATCCGGTGCTGAACCGCCTGGAGGAGGCGGGCCTCGTCGCCGCGGAGTTCCGCGCCGCCGAGAAGGGGCCGGGGCGCCGCTACTACCGGCTCACCGACGCCGGCCGGGAAACCCTCGGCGAGCAGGGCGGGCTGTGGCTCGCCTTCGACGGATCCGTACGAGAAGTCCTCGCGAAGGCCGGAGTGGAAGCACGATGAAAGAACAGCACGCACAGCACGCACAGCATGCGGTGAACGCGCGGTACGGGCAGGACGGCTACCTCGCCGACCTCGCCGAGCGGCTGCGGGCACAGGGCCTGCCCGACGACCGCGTCGAGGCGACCGTCACGGACCTCGCCGCCCACCTGGAGGAGTCCGGGGCCGAGGACGCGGAGGCGGAGTTCGGGCCCGTCGAGGAGTTCGCCGCGCAGCTGGTGCCCGCCACGGGGGAGCGGGCACCGCAGGCGCCGGACGAGCGGGTGGAGACCTGGCGCTGGACCGCCGACACGTACGTCGACGAGGAGCTCCTGAACCGCTTCGGCGACGAGGGCTGGGAGGTCGAGCGGGTCGACGCCCTCGGCCGCTTCGTCAGCCACCGCGACATGACGCAGCCGCAGCGCTGGGAGTACCGGCGCGAGCTGGTCACGCGCGGCCGTGAGGGCCTGGACGAGCGGCTCGCCCCCGACGGCTGGGAGCTGTGCGGCGAGTGGATCGTCTACGCCTGGTACAAGCGCCCCAGGGCCGCGAGCATCGGCCCCGCCGCCCGGCTCACGGCCGCCCCGCCGGCCCCGGCCCGCTCCCGCTTCTTCAGCCGGAAGTTCTACGCCCTCCTTGCCGTCCTCGCGGTGGCCGTGGCGGTCGCGGGCGCGGCGGTGGCGGCCGACGAGAACGACGCGGCGTCCGGCGCGGGCTTCGCGGTGGGCCTGCTGACCGGCGCGGCGGCGGTCGTGGCGCTCGCGTGGGGAGTGTCGAGGTGGCGCGGGCGCCGGGGGTAGGACACGTCCGCCCCCGGGGCCGCCCGGCACCCGCCGTCAGCCCTTGAGCGCCGCCGCCATCATCGCCTTGGCGATGGGGGCCGCCAGGCCGTTGCCGCTGACCTCGTCGCGGGCCGCGCTCGACGACTCGATCATCACCGCGACCGCCACCTCCTTGCCGTCGCTGCCCTTGGCGTACGACGTGAACCAGGCGTACGGCGTCTTGCTGTTGTTCTCGCCGTGCTGGGCCGTGCCCGTCTTGCCGCCGACGGTGGCGCCGCTGATCTTCGCGTTCGAACCGGTGCCCTTCTCGACGACCGTCTGCATCGCGGACTGCAGGCCCTCGGCGGTGGACTCGTCCATGACGCGCTGGGAGTCGCCGTCGTCGTACTTCTCCAGGATGTTGCCGTCGGAGTCGCTGATCTGCGAGACCATGTGCGGCGCGGCGAGCACACCGCCGTTGGCGATGGCGGCCGACACCATCGACATCTGGAGCGGGGTCGCCGTCACGTCGAACTGGCCGATGCCGGTGAGCGCCGTCTGCGCCTTGTCCATGTCCGAGGGGTAGACGCTCTTCGCCGCGCGCACCGGCACGTCCAGCTTGTCGGCGTTGAAGCCCATCTTCTCCGCCATCGCCTTCACCTTGTCCTGGCCCAGGTCGACGGCCATCTTCGCGAAGACGTTGTTGCAGGAGTACTGGAGCGCCGTGCGGATGTCCGCGTTCTCGCAGGGGGCGGCCTGGTTCTCGTTCTTGAGGACTGTGCGCGTCCCGGGCAGCGTGTACGGATTCGGGCTGCTCGTCCGCGTGTCCACCGAGTCGTAGAGACCGTCCTCAAGGGCTGCCGCCGCCACGACCAGCTTGAACGTCGACCCGGGCGGCAGCGGCTGCCGCATCGCGCGGTTGACCATCGGCTTCTCCTTGTCGGTGGTCAGCTCCCGCCACGCCTTGGAGTCCGTGGAACCGCTGATCCTCGACGGGTCGTACGACGGCGTCGAGACCATGCCGAGGATCTTGCCGGTCTCGGGGTCGACGGCGACCGCCGCGCCCTTGGTGTCGCCCAGCGCCTTGTAGCCGGCCTTCTGCACCGCCGGGTCGATCGTCGTGACGACGTCGCCGGGGTCGGCCCGCTTGTTGGTGAGCGTGTCGAGGGGGTTCTTCAGACGGTTGTCGGTGCCGTCGAGCAGGTCTCCGTAGATCCCTTCGAGCTGGGTGGCGCCGTAGACCTGGGAGCTGTAGCCCGTGACGGGTGCGTAGAGGTCGCCGTTCTTGTAGGTCCGCTTGTACGCGAGGTCTCCCCCTGTCGTCCGCTCGGAGCCGGTGATGGCCTCACCGCCCACGATGATGTCGCCCAGCGGGGCCGCGTACTGCTCTATCGCGTTGCGCCGGTTGTGCTTGTCGTCCGCGAGCGCCTTCGAGTCGTGGAACTGCACCCATGTCGCCCGGACCAGCAGGGCGAGCACGAGCAGCAGTGCGAAGACCGAGGCGTGCCTGATCGTCTTGTTCATCCCGTGGGAGGACGAGCGGAGGGGAGGGTTTCGTTCCCTTGTGGCGTGCTTGCGACCGATTTCTCATCGAGCCTTCATGAAGCCCGCCTCGTACGCCGCGATCACCGCCTGCGTGCGGTCCCGCGCCCCCGTCTTGGCGAGGACCGACGCCACGTGCGTCTTCACCGTCGCCGCGCCCACCCCCATCCGCCCGGCGATCTCCGCGTTGGTCAGGCCCGCCGCCATCAGCCGCAGCACGTCGCTCTCCCGGCCGGTGAGCCGCGCCACCCAGGCGGGCGGCGCGGGCTCGGCGCGGCCGTACTCGGCGGCCAGGGCGCGGACGGCCGCGGGGAAGAGCAGCGATTCGCTGCGCGCCACGAGCCGGACCGCCTGGACGAGCTCGTCGGCGTCCGCCCGCTTGAGGAGGAACCCGGCGGCTCCGGCGCGCAGCGCCTCGTACACGTACGCGTCGTTCTCGAAGGTCGTCACGACGACGACGCGCGGCGGCCCGGACATCGTCCGCAGGATCTGCTCGGTCGCGCGTATCCCGTCGGTCTCCGGCATGCGCACGTCCATCAGGACGACGTCCGGCTTCAGATCGCGTACGACGGAGACCGCCTCGGCGCCCGTCGCCGCCTCGCCCACCACCTCGATGCCGGGCTCGGCGGAGAGGATCGCGCGCAGGGCGGTGCGCACCATGCGCTCGTCGTCCGCGAGGACGACCCGGATGTTGTCGTCGGCCGTCATGGCTGTCCCTTCGGGGGAAGTCGTACGTCAGGTCAGTTCAGGGGAAGGCGTACGTCGAGTCGCCACAGGCCGTCCGTGGGGCCGGCCTCGGCCGTGCCGCCGAGCAGCCTGGCCCGGTCCGCGATGCCGCGCAGGCCGTGGCCGCCGCCGGGCCGGGGCGCGGCGGGGGAGCGGTCCGGCAGCGGGTTCTCCGCGGTGACGGTGAGGTCGGGGCCGTCCAGGGCGACGCGGAGCGTCACGGAGGTGGCGTCGCCGCCGTGCCGCAGGGCGTTGCTCAGGGCCTCCTGCACGATGCGGTAGGCCTCGCGGGAGACCAGCGGCGGGAGGGACTCGGGGTCCGCGGCGACGGTGGCCGTCACCCGGAGTCCGGCCGCCCCGGTGCGGCGCAGCAGGCCGTCCAGGTCGGCGGCGAGCGTGGGCGCGGGAGCCGTCGGACCCGCGCTGTCGGCCTCCCGCAACACGCCCAGTACGGCGTCGAGTTCGCCTACCGTGCGGCGCGTGGTGTCCTCGATGGCGGCCAGCGCCTCACGGACGAACTCCGGGTCGTGGTCCAGGACGCGGCGGGCCGCGCTCGCCTGGAGGGTGACGGCGCTCAGGGCGTGTCCGACGGAGTCGTGCAGCTCGCGGGCGAGCCGGTTGCGCACGGCGAGGTCGGCGGCGCGCTGTTCGGCGGCGGCGAGCCGGTCGGCGGGCGTCGGCCCGAGCAGAGCGGGCGCCCGGCGCGCGAGCAGCCCGCCGGCCGTGGCGGCGCACGCCGCGAGCGCCACCAGCGACGCGCAGCCGATGACCGGGGAGAGGACCAACAGCCAGGGCTCGCCGAAGACTTCGGGCATCCCGATGCGGCTGTCCGCGAGGACGGCGCAGAAGGGCAGCGCGATCAGGACGCTCGCGAAGGGCGGCAGCGCGAGCGACATGCCGCTGATGACGCCGCCGAAGCCGAGGTGCAGCGTGAACCACGCGGCGGCGCGGGTGCGCGCGACCCGGGTGCGCGCGGGCCCCTCGGCGAGGGAGTCGGCCGGTACTCCGCACAGGGCCCGCACAGCGGCCACCGACATCGGCCGCGTCAGCGGGAACAGCGCGGTGACGGCGGCGAGCGGCAGCCCGACGGCGAACGCGCTGAGCTGGGCGCCGAGCGAGCCCAGGATCGCTTCGTCGTCGAAGAGCGGCCCGACGACGATGGAGCCGACGAGGACGTACGGCATGGCGAGGGCGCCGCCGAGGATCAGATGGACCCAGCGGCGGCGCGCCCGGCGCCCGAACAGGGTGGTGGCGAGTGTCTTCACGCGGTGACGCCGGTCCGCCGCGCGAGGAAGCAGCTCGTGTGGACGGCGACGATCCCCCCGATGATCATGCCGACAGCGTAGGTCGTGCGGGCGGGACGCGGAACGCGGCCCGGGGCGGACGGCGCCGGGGCGGGGGACGGTGTGTGCGGCATGTGTCCAAGATCGCGCCGGGGACGACGCGGCACCTCATACGCCGGGCCGATCCGCCTCCGCCGCACGGCGGAGACGGCGCCGAGCGGACTCAGTCCTCGCGCAGGACGAGGACCACCTCGTCGATCTCCTTGCCGCGCGCCGCGGCGTATCCCCGCTCGGTGACGGAGAGGCGGAAGC
Organism: Streptomyces sp. NPDC039480; assembly: GCF_055597165.1. Classification (NCBI taxonomy): domain Bacteria; kingdom Bacillati; phylum Actinomycetota; class Actinomycetes; order Kitasatosporales; family Streptomycetaceae; genus Streptomyces; species Streptomyces sp. NPDC039480. Next base: position 255,543 of record NZ_JBVITX010000011.1, read on the forward strand.
CGCACTTCTCCAGGACCCGGATCGAGCCCGCGTTGTCCGCCGTCGCCCGGGCGTAGAGCGGCCGGTCCGGTTCCAGTTCGAGCAGGCCGCGCAGGGCCGCGGTGGCCAGGCCCCGGCCCCAGTGGGCGCGGTCGATCCAGTACGTGACCTCCCGCTCGCCGGGGTCGCCGTACACCCCCGCGCTGCCCACCACGTCGCCGTCCGCGAGGACCGTGCGCACGGTGACGTCGGCGGAGCCGCGCAGTTTCGTCCAGTGCGCCTCGAAGGCGTCCCGGTCGGCCGGGTCCTCGGGGGTGAAGGCGGCCATGTGGCCGGCCACGGGATCGTTCATCTGCCGGTAGAAGACGGGCAGATCGCTGTCGTGGACTTCGCGCAGGCTGACATCCATGCGTCAGAGCCTACGAGTCGCCAGTGTCAGCCGGTCCCGGGCGTCGAAGAGGGCGTCCTTGACCATCTGTTCGTGCGCGGGCGTGAGCCGTGCCACCGGCACCGAGCAGCTGATCGCGTCGCGCGCGGGGGTGCGGTAGGGGATGGCGACGCCGAAGCAGCGCAGGCCGAGCGTGTTCTCCTCGCGGTCGACCGCGAAGCCCTGCTCGCGCACCGTGCGCAGCTCCTCGATGAGCTTCTCGCGGTCGGTGATGGTGTGCTCGGTGAGCGCGGGCAGCGTCTCCGGGAGCAGCGCGCGGACCTGCTCGTCGGTGTGCGTGGCGAGCAGCGCCTTGCCGAGCGAGGTGGAGTGTGCGGGGAGGCGGCGGCCCACGCGTGTGAACGGCCGGAGGTAGTGCTGCGACTGGCGGGTGGCGAGATAGACCACGTTCATCCCGTCGAGCCGGGCGAGGTGGATGGTCTCCGTGGTGTCGTCGGAGAGCCGGTCCAGGGTCTGGCGGGCGGCGGCCACGACCTCGTCGCCGTCGATGTACGAGGTGCCGACGAGCAGGGCGCGCACGCCGATGCCGTACCGCGTGCCGGTGGCGTCCGTCTCGACCCAGCCGAGCTCGACCAGGGTGCGGAGCAGCATGTACAGGCTCGACTTGGGATAGCCGACGGCCTCCTGGACCGCGGCCAGGGAGTGCATTCCGGGGCTGCCCGCGAAGTACTCGAGCAATTCCACCGTCCGCACCGCGGACTTGACCTGCGCACCGCCTCCGGTCTCGCCAGCCGACATCGCCCTTGACCCCTTTGAACGCCGAGAAATAGTCTCAAGTCCCCGCCGTTCATCAACGGAGACGGTGTTCAGCATATCGAACAGCCCTGGTGAGTGGCATACGTCTGGAAAGGGAATCCGCGGTGGCAGCAGCACCAGTCTGGAGTGTCGACCCCCGAACCGGGAAGCAGCGCGAGCAGGTTGCGGTGGAAGCCACAGCCGGGGAGGTCGACCGGGCGGTCCGCGCGGCCCGCGACGCGGCGCCCGCACTCGCCGACCGCGCGGTCCGCGCCGCCTTCCTGCGCACCGCGGCCGACCTCCTCGAAGAGGCGAAGGACGACCTCGTGGCGGCCGCGGACGCGGAGACCGCGCTCGGGCCCGTCCGGCTCACCGGTGAACTCGCCCGCACCTGCTACCAGTTGCGTTCCTTCGCGGACATCGTCGACGAGGGCGCCTTCCTCGGCGTCGTCATCGACCACCCCGACGCCACGGCGACCCCGCCCATACCGGACCTGCGCCGCTACAAGATCCCGCTCGGCGTCGTCGCGGTCTACTCCGCGTCCAACTTCCCCTTCGCCTTCTCCGTGCCCGGCGGCGACACCGCGAGCGCACTCGCCGCGGGCTGCCCGGTCGTGGTCAAGGCCCACCCGGACCACCCGGACACCTCCGAACGGGTCGCCGCCGTGCTGCGCAGGGCCGCCGCCGCGCACGACATCCCCGAGGGTGTCCTCGGCCTCCTGCACGGCTTCGAGGCGGGCGTCGAGCTGGTCAAGCACCCGCTGGTGTCCGGCGCCGGCTTCACCGGCTCCATCCGCGGCGGGCGCGCCCTCTTCGACGCGGCCGCCGCCCGGCCCGTCCCCATCCCCTTCCACGGCGAGCTCGGCTCCCTCAACCCCGTCGTCGTCACCGAGGCCGCCGCCGCCGAGCGCGGCGAGCAGATCGGCACCGGGCTCGCCGGGTCGATGACGCTCGGCGTCGGCCAGTTCTGCGTCAAGCCCGGCCTGGTCCTCGCCCCCGAGGGCGCGGGCGGCGACCGGCTCCTGAAGTCCCTGACCGAAGCGGTCGGCGCCACCGAGGACGGGGTGCTCCTGGACCACCGGATGCGGGACAACTTCGTCGCCGGGGTGCGCGAGCGCGCCGAACTGCCCGACGTCGAAGCCCCGGTGACCCCCGGTGCGGGTGGCGAGCACACCGTCAGCGCCGGCTTCCTGACCGTCCCGGCCGCGCGCCTCGCCGAAGAAGGGGCGTACGACCTGCTTCTGGAGGAGTGCTTCGGCCCGGTCACCGTCGTCGCGCGGTACACCGACGCGGCGGAGATCACCGCCGTCCTCTCCCGGCTGCCCGGCAACCTCACCGCCACCGTGCAGCTCTCCTCGGACGAGGCGGCGGGGGAGAGCGGCCGGGGCGCCGAGCTGCTCGCCGAGCTCACCCCGCTCGCGGGGCGCGTCCTCGTCGACGGCTGGCCCACCGGCGTCGCCGTCGCCCCCGCCCAGCACCACGGCGGCCCCTACCCCGCGACGACCTCGACCTCGACGTCCGTCGGCGGCACGGCCGTCGAGCGCTGGCTGCGCCCGGTCGCGTACCAGAACACCCCCGAGGCGCTGCTCCCGCCGGAGCTGCGCGACGACAACCCGCTGGGCCTGCCGCGGCGTTACGACGGGCGCCTGGAACACTGACCGCATGGACGTCACCATCGAGCAACTCCCGTTCTCCCTGCGCACGTACGGCCCCGACGGGCACTGGTCGTACGAGGACGGGGTGCTCACCGGCTGGGCGGGCGCCCGGCAGGACCGCTTCGTGCCGCCGACGGGCGAGGCGCTGGAGCCCGCCTCCGACGCGCCCCGCCTCCTCGGCGCCCCCGAGGGCGACTTCCAGCTGATCGCCCGCGTCACGGTCGGCTTCGCCGCCGCCTTCGACGCGGGCGTGCTGTATCTCCACGTGGGGGAGCGGGAGTGGGCCAAGCTGTGCCTGGAACGCTCCCCGGACGAGCCCACGATCTGCACGGTCGTCACCCGCGGCCGCTCCGACGACGCCAACGCCTTCGTGGTGGACGGCAGCAGCGCCTGGCTGCGCGTCAGCCGTACGGGGTCGGCGTTCGCGTTCCACGCGTCGACGGACGGCGAGCGGTGGACGTTCGTGCGGATCTTCTCGCTCGGCGACGAGGAGACGGCGGGCGCCGCACTCGTCGGCTTCATGGCGCAGTCACCCGTCGGCGAGGGCTGCGTGGTGACGTACGACCACATCGAGTTCCGCCCCAACTGGCCGCGGGGGCTGCGGGACGGCTCCTAGGTCCCGGGGCGGAGAGCGACGCGGGTGCCGGTGGCCGCCGCGTGTTCGATGGCGTCGAGCAGTCGCTGGCGCCGCACCGCGTGCGCGAAGTCCGGGACCGGGGCGCCGCCTTCGGCCGGGCCGGTGAGCATCCGGGCGTACTGCGCCCCTACGTTGTACGCGGGAAGTCCGCGCAGATCGTCCAGTTCGGGGACGTCGAAGTACCGTCCGGGCACGGGGAGTTCGCCGGCCGCCGGGTCCGTGCCGCGGGCGCCCCGCACGGTGAGCGCGGCCTGTTGCAGATGGCCGGAGTCGCCGGTGATCACCAGGTCGCCCTCCGTGCCGTTGATCTCCCAGTGGAAGTTCGTGCCACGGGACAGGCCGCCCCGGAAGTGCGCGGAGGCGACGGCCCCCGAGTCCAGCCGCCCGCTCACCGCGATCTGGTCGTCGACGGTCATGGCGGCCGGGCGGCCCGTGCCCTCCTCGCGCACGACGGGACGCCGGGTCGCCAGGGTCGCCGAGACCTCGGTGAACTCGCCGAGCACCATGGAGACGGCGTCGACGGTGTGCCCGAAGGGGATGGTCAGCATGGTCCCGCCGTTCCGCCTGTCCAGGAGGTACTCCCCGGACGGCTCGAAGACGGGACCCCAGCGCCGCCCCGACGCGACCAGGCTGGTCGACAGGACCTCGCCGACGTACCCGTCGGCGACGAGATCGCGGACGAACCGCACGGCGGGCGCCGAGCGCGCCTGCAGCCCCGCGAACGTCCGCACACCCGCCCGCTCCGCGGCCGCCGCCAGCTCCTCCGCCTCGGCGAGACCGTTGCCGAGCGGCCACTCCGACAGCACCGCCTTGCCCGCGCCGAGCGCGCCGAGGATGACCTCGCGGTGCAGCGGCACCCGCACGCTCACCACGACGAGGTCGACCTCGTCGCTGCGGACGAGCTCGGCGGCCGAGCCGAACGTCAGCGGCACCCCGTACTTCTCACCCGCGGCCCGCGCCGAGGCGTCGCTGGAGGCGGCGAGGGCGCGCAGTTCGTAGCCGTCGAGGCGGGCCAGCGCGGGGACGTGGGAGTGGGGGGCCCAGCCGCCGGTGGCGGAGAGACCGACGAGACCGACGCGGACGGGTGCGGTGGTGGATTCCATGAGCCGGACGCTAGGCGGGAGGCCCTGATCACCCGCAAGGGCCCCAACTATATTCTGGAAACCATGACTGGTCAGAGCCGTGAGGACACCCGCAGCCGGCACGACATCTACGGCCTGCTCTGCCCCGGCCGCGCGGTCTTCGAGCTGCTCGTCCACAAGTGGACGGGCCTCGCCATCACCGCCCTGGCGGACGGCCCGCGCCGCTTCGGGGAGCTGCGCCGCAAGCTGGAGGGCGTCAGCCCCAAGGTGCTCACCCAGACCCTGCGCCGCCTGGAGGAGAACGGCCTCGTGACGCGCACGGTCCACGCCGAGGTCCCGCCCCGCGTCGAGTACGAACTGACCGAGCTCGGCCGCGGCGCCCTGGAACCCCTCGCCCACCTGCGCACCTGGATCAGGGCGAACACGGGAAGGTTCGCGGCGGCGGAGTCCCTGGCAGGGGAGTGAGGTGTTTACCCTTGGCGGCGTTCATATGTACTCGAAAGGACGTGACACATGGCTAGGGCCACCGCGCGACACATCTTGGTCTCGACCGAGGCGGAAGCGCTTCAGCTGAAGCAGCAGATCGAGGGCGGAGCGGACTTCGCCGAGCTGGCCAAGCAGCACTCCTCGTGCCCCTCGTCGAGCGCCGGCGGCAACCTCGGCTCGTTCGGCCCGGGACAGATGGTCCCCGAGTTCGACCAGGTCGTCTTCTCGGCCCCGGTCGGCGAGGTCCAGGGCCCGGTGAAGACCCAGTTCGGGTCGCACCTCGTCGAGGTCACCAGCCGCCAGGACTGACGCGGCGCGCCGGGCCGTGCCGCTGAGGCACGGCCCGGTACCGGCGCGTCCGTGCCGGCACTTCCCCGTGGGGGAATGAGACGGTCTGCCCGTACGTTGACGGACTGAGCGGAGGCACCCTCCGCACCGACTGCTTCGTACCGTACGACCTGGAAAGAGCCACACATGCGCGTCGAGATCTGGAGCGACATCGCCTGCCCGTGAACCAACGCAACCACAGCTTAGCGCGGGGGTGTTGACCAGCGGGGATGGTCGCGAGAAGACCCCGCCCCACGCCTCGGGGGAGAGCGCAGAACGGGGCCCTTCTTCCTCGTGCCCGACCACGAGGGCTGATCCATCCTCAGCATGTCGCGGCGCCACGATCATGTTGAGGGTGGGACTAGGCATCCATGCCTCGGGCCACTATGAGCGCGACGACGACGACCCATGTGCACCATGCGAGCACGGCCAGCGCGCGGCTCATACGGGGCTCAAGTCGCCAGGGGCCGCTGTCCATTCGACGCCGCCGCCCTCGGGCCACACGAACGCGACCTTACGCGGTCGACGGTCGCCGGGCAGTTTGGTTGGGTCCTCCCACGCAGAGTCAATGGCCTTAAGGATGCCGACGCGGTAGCCGTCCGTGACCTTCGCACCAATGTCCTTCTGGGTGACCATCAGGCAAGCCACCCCATTTCTGCGGCAATTTGGTCCGCCTGAGCCTGCACGGCTACGTCCGCTGGGTCGGTGTACGCCCAGTCGCACTGTCCGGGATGGTCGTGGAAGATCAGGCACGACGTACCCAAAGGGCGGCCGAACGCCGGTTTGAGGCAAAGCACCACGTCTTCAATCCACTGAGTCGACGTGCCGTCTCGCCAACAGAGGAATACGTCACTGCACGGTTCCGCGCTGGCTCCGGTGCGGAGAAACGCCGTGTGGTGATCGTGCGGAACGTCGGCAACCTTGCATTGGAGGGCTTCTCCCAACGGCTCCGCGTACCACTCGATCTGGGGTACGGACTCGGGATCAACCGAGCCGATGCGAGGACATAGGCGTCCGGGACCGCCCGCGCCTCACAGCGGTACATCACGCCGACCCCTCCCGCTGTCGGCACAGCGCGCACGGAAACCGGCACGGGGGCGCGGCTCCAGGCGGAAACGCGATCACTCCGGACGCTGCGTCGCGGACTCCGCCGTACTCGACCCACCAGGGGGCCTGTACGTCCTTCTGCGGGTCCGTGGGGCCGTCCGCGAGGACGACTAGGTGCGGGGGCGGTAGAGGTCGCTGGCGACGAGTGTGCGGCTTTCTGGGGAAGTTCATGCGTGGCCTCCGCACCGATCAGTCCCCGATCCGAGCGCTGTTGCCATGTCAGATCCCCCAAAGAGAAGAGGCATTCGCCTTGGCTACATCGGCACTTATCGCGTCGGATTGCTGTGCGGGCTCGATGGTTTCCGGCTCTGCCTCCCATTCCTTTCCGCCATTCAGCGGGCGGAGCTGGTAGCGCGGCCCCTCGCGCCCCATCACTCGGCCTACGCGCCCCGTGCGGGTATCTCGGACGGTGTCGTTCGTCTGCGGCTCGTACGCAGGCTCTGGGGCCCGTTCGTGTGTCACTGCTCCGGTCACTCCCTCACCCCCATGGCGCTGGCGGTTCTGCAACAAGGCACAGCGAACCAACGGGAGTTGGAGCCGACCACGGCAGAAAGGCCGCAGTCCTGCCGCACCCTGGCCGCAGTGGCTACGCTGACCAGGGCAGACAGCGCAGAGCCAGAGAGGACCGGCCACGATGACCAGTAGGCGGCGGAGGTTCGCGGAGCGCCGGAAAGCATGTGGGCTCAATCAAGAGGAATTCGCGGAAGCAGTCGGCGTAGATCGTTCAACCGTCCAGCGGTGGGAGAACGGAAAGAACGATCCGCAACCCTGGCAACGGCCGAAGATCGCTAAAGCTCTTGGGGTGACGGCGAACGAGCTTGATGACTTGCTGATTCCGGACGCCTTCAAGCAGACTCCCCGCGAATGGATTGCCGTAGCCGAACCGGAGAGCGATGACGAATTCGATGCGCTGGAACTAGCTAGGCGCGTAGCGGCGAGCGATGTAGGAAAGGAGACATTGAGTCGACTCGAAAATGCCTTTGATGAGCTGGCCATGAAGTACCCAAAGTCTCCGCCGCAGGACTTGTTGGAGCGAGTTCGAAAGCACTCCGCCTACGTCGCACATCTCATGGATGCTCGGATGACCCTTGCGGAACAGCGACGCCTTTACGTGGTGGGCGGATGGTTTCAGCTATTGGGTGCCACGCTCCACATTGATCTCAATCAGGAACACGCCGCTACGGCCCGTTTGCAAACGGCCGCGACACTCGCCAAGCACGCGGAGCATCGAGAGATTGAGGCGTGGTGTTATGAGACTGACGCCTGGCGGGTTCTTACGGACGGCGAATATGGCCGCGCACTGGAACTCTCCCAGATCGCGCAGCGGCTAGCCCCCGGTGGAAGTTCGGTAGCCATTCAAGCCACAGCGCAAGAAGGCAGAGCGAGAGCGCGTCTCGGGGAAAGGAAGGAAACCTACGCGGCCATAGATCGCGTACAGCAAATGTCAGTGTCCCTCGTACCGCGAAAGGGAACCGAGCATCATTACCAGTACGACCCTGCAAAATCGCTGGCGTACACAGCGACCACGCTAGCTTGGGTGGGAGATCCCGCAGCCGAGGGGTACGCGCGAGAAGTGATTGCCCGACTGGCCCCGGCTGATGATGTTGAGAAATGGCCGCGCCGTGTGGCTTCCGCGAATATCGACCTAGCATTGGCGCTACTCGGTACCGACCGACTAGACGAAGCGTGCAACTCCGCACAGCGGGCCATACTGTCCGGCCGTATCGTCCCCTCGAATCACTGGCGCGCGCTGGAAGTCGTCGATGCCGTTGAAGCGCGACAGCTCCCGGAAGCCTCGGACCTTCGGGAGGCTTACCAAGGGCTGAAATCTTTGGAGGGCTGAGAGCAAACACGAAAGCCCCCGTGGTCAGCCCCAGCGAAGGAGCGGCCACGGGGGCTCGGGTTTGGGATCGAAGGCTGCGGAACCCTTGGGAATGCTGGGGCCAGGGTCGCAGCCGGCCGGGAAGTCGCCGAATTTCGAAGGCGGCCCGGCGAGACTGCGTGACAATCCGTGTTCAACTGCGGTCCAAGGGAGTTTGGGCGACGCCAAAACCTGTACACGGAGAGAGGTGCCAAGACCTTGCGGTGGGGAAAGGCTTAATTTCGGAGTACCTCCCCACCCCTACTGGCACAATGCGTGACCTTAGAAAGGCAGGGAAAGCACGAACCTGAAGCGAAACCAGAGATTTCGACGTGCGTTCACTATGCCGCCTCAACTGCCTCTCGGCGCTGCCGTCGTTCCTCGTTGAACTCCCGCTGAAAGTTCCTCAGTTGATCGGTCCCGCTGCCCTCTGTTGCGTTCCAGCGGACCAGGTACTCATCTCGCTTGGCCGCATCCTCGGCCGGTATCTCGACACCCCGGAACAGCGGGAGCGTCTGGCAGTGGCAACCCCGGTGGAATTGGTCGGGCTCCAAGTAATCGGAGTACGCGGCCCCTCGGCTGGCAATCATGGCGCAGAATCCGCACGGATCAGCGTCCGTCCTGCGGTACCAGCCGATCACCTCGGCGTCATTCTCTCGGGCCTCGGCCAGCGCATCACGACCGCCCGATTCAGAGAGTCGGCCAGCATCTAGCGCGAGGTTCCGTCCGGCGCTTTGCATCGTGCCCTCAAGGGACTTGAGGAATTCCGGGTCATCCAACCGGCCGCGCCGCATCTGCTCACGGAGCGGGGCAGTGTGCACGTAGTACGAGGTCTTGGCCTTACCGGCCTCGGCCGCTAGGTCTCGGCCGTCCCACACGGAATCCGGCGCAGGCTTACCGGTTGCCGCTTCCCGCGCTGCCTGGTGGTACCTCACGCCCTCGGCGTATGAGCGGCTACGCGAGGTACTGACGAGAGCCTGAAACTCCCGCACGACAGCGGACGATCCCTCGGCGGCTCGCTGCGGAGACAGGCCACGCCACCAGGACGCGACCCGCTCCAGTAGCGATTCGGAGATATCCACTTGCGCCAAGTAGTAAGCCTGTGCAGCCGAGTTGAATTCAGACTGCCGACTCACTAGAACTCCCGCGACTTCCGAAGAATCCGGCTAACGACTCCGTTGGAATTCTGGTCCGTCGGGTCAAGGCCACCAGCCCCCAGGGTCCCATAACTCGAACCAGCGAACTTGGACAGCGTGGCCGCTTCCGCCTCCAGGGCCTCAGCCGTCTCGCCTCGCAGGAACGCCATTAGCTCATCCGGCAGCCCATGACGACGGCCAACGCGTTCACGCTCTAGGGCGACCTCGGCGGCCTTCACGCGTGCCTCGGCATCGTCCAACTGCGCGTTGAGCTGGTGGCGTAGATCCTCGGACGTGCGGAGTGCCGTAGCGGCTTGGTCCACCTCGGCCCGCAGGTCGTCTAGGGACGGCTCAGAGACGGCCTGAGCGCCCGTGTCCGGCATGGAACCAGCCCCGGGGGACGCTTCCACCTCCGGGGCCTCAGAGACGCTTACAGCGGGCTCCTCCGGCGTCTCGGGCGCGTTCTCTACCGCAGCCACAATTGCCCCCTTACGCTCCGGCCGTCGCCAGCTTGAGGCCGATGGCGCGCTGTGCATCTAGAACCGTCGCGCCCACGAACGCTTCAACGACGCTCATCTCCGTACGGGTCTCCCCGTTGAAGGACACGAACCAAGTCATCGCATATCCCTGGCCGTCATCGTCCGTTGCCGATGCACCGGAAACCGATTCAGGCTTAGCAGGTGCCTTAATGGCCGCCGCGAACGCCTCACGGGTCATCGCGACAGCGCCATCCTTGATGAATGGCGACATGTAAACGTCGAACCCGTGCAAGCGACCCACAATTGCGTCCCGGAGTGCGGACGGGGAACCGGCCGAATCGACGTTGGACAGGTTGGGGTCCATGAGTAGCGCGCGCTTAACGTTCGGGCTCACCACCAGTGCGCGCGACTTAGCGCCCACCTTGCGGGAGTCAAGGATTTCGCCCGCCTTGGTAATCGCGTCACGGGGGTTGGCCGGATCAATCGTCAGCGTGGCAGCGGTAATAACCGGCTGCATCACGGTCCCGATCTCTGCCTCAATCATCTCCGCGACACCGGCAACCTGGGGCATGAGAACCTGCGCGCTGAAGTTCTCCACCTCTAGTGTCATGTCCTTAGCTGTCAGCTCTAGCGGCTGCATTGCGTGAGTGTTGAGCTTGACGGGAACCGTCTGCTCATTCAGCGGCGTACTGATAGCCGAGGTGGAGCCGGTGAACTTGGACGCCTGGAGAATGCGCGGAACGCGGACACTCACCGTGTCGCCCCGCCCGCCGATGAAATCGGACTCGGCGTCACGGAACACGAGACGACCTAGAACCAGCTCGGCCTTGAGTAGCGAAGCAGCGTTCTTGGCAACGACGTGACTTACGGCGAAGATGTTGGCCATTCTCAGACCTCCTCAGAAAGAACGGTGTTGATCGGGTGAGTCTTTCGGTAATCGGTCACGATGTTGAGCACAGCGATAAGGCCGTGAATCGATTCGCGCACGTCGTCGGCGGTTACCAGGCCATCGCAAAGCATCTCAACCGCGAATAGACGGTGAGCGTCGAGAACGGCGTAGGGGTCGGCCACGGCACCCGTGCGGTACTGGTTAAAGGCGAACTGCGCATCAGCCTTGAGGTCAGGAGACATAGTGAATTCCAATCAAAAGAGGACGCCCCCTAGCAGTCGAAATGACCGCCAGGGGGCGCAGAGGGAGAGGTCGAACTTTTCCGCTATCCGACAGGCCGGTTAACCACTCCCGGCCCGTATACGTAAGTAGCCGTCTACGCGGTCTTGGCGCGGTTGCGTCGTGCCCAATCCCGCTTACGGGCGCGCTCTCGCTCGACCTTGCAGCCGTCGCATATCTGCGGCCAGCGGCGAGACGAGACAGCGGGGCGAGTCACGCTGAACTCACGTGCGCACTCAAGGCAGTTGCCCATAAAGCGCTTCTGCCCGTGGCTCATCTCCACCCAACCGGCGGCCGTCGCCCATGACTTGGATATGGCAAGCGTCTGGGAGCGCTGCCGGACAGCGAGCCTCAGAAGGCGCTCAGCGCCCGCGTGAAGCTCCCACAGGGGCCGCCAAGGGTCATCCATCGCGTCACGCAGCGAACGGGCCGCAGAAGCCCGTACAGCGACCTCGGGGAACGGCTGCGGTATGTCAGCCTCACGACCCCGCGCACGATGCAACTCGGTCTCGGCCTCGGCGGTCAGGTCCCGAACGACGAATCCGGACTCCGCGATAGCGGCACGGGCCGACGTGGCCGACGGGTCATATTCGATGCCTAGCAGCGAAGCGGCGGCAGCCCAATCGTGGGCGCGGTGTAGAGACAAGAGAAACCCCCAAATGAGAAAACCCCCAGATTCCAGCCGGCTGGGGGGTAGTGGTTCGGATATTTGCGTCATCAGCGGGGCGTGTGTCGAGTGCTGTTCTTGAGGTCAACTTTCGGTCCCCTTGGAGTTTCCACGAGGTGACCTATTTCTATGTCGAGAATCAACACTCAACACAAAGAGAGAAAATCACTCCCCTCCCCGCTGTTCCTTTTCCCGCTTCTTTCGGTAGGCGGCCCGGTCGCGGCAACTCCGCCCGCAGTACGCGGCTGGACGGCCGGTGCCCTTGTACTCGATGGGGTTACGGCAGCTAGGCAGCGCGCATTCCTGCCCTGTGAGGACGGATTCCGCGATTTGCAGGGCGACTGTCACGTGATGATGTACGAGGGTGAGAGACCTAGCAGGGGTGCGCCTGCTATCCGGGTCTAGCCCGAAGTTCCCTTCCGTCTCGGCTGCGCGTAGGGCAGTGAGCAATTCAGTGAAGTTTGGTATTTCCATGAATTCTGTCTCCGTGTATCCGGTGCAACCCGCTTGGTGGGGTCCGTGTATCTGGTGTTAGTCGGCCTTGGCTACTCGTTCAGGTCCGCGTATCCGGTGCAACCTCTTGTGGGTGTGCGGCGTATCCGGTGAAACGAAGGCAGCAAAAAGGCCCGCCAGCGCCGACGGGCCCTCTCCTTCTACGAGTGCGCCGGTAAAGAGCCGCTGTGTGCCTGCGCGTGGGCATGAGAAAGCCCCGGCGGGGGGAAATCCCTCGCCGGGGCTCTCGATGGCTCTCAGGCGGCCCTACAGGGGCTTGCTGGCCGCTCGATCCTCTGCCTTCCTGCGCTGCCTACAGACCTTCACGAACTCAATCCCCGTGTCGATCGCTGTCAGCGCTTCCGGGTCCTTGGCGTCGCGCCAATCCACTACTAGCCGGTCAAGAATCGGGGTCCGGTCGCCTCGGTACTTGGCCGGTGCCAGCGTGATTCCCCTCGGGCCCAGCGTGGAGGCCAAAAGAGCGCGCTGTCCGCCGATGCCAGCGTTGACCCACAGTGTTGTAAGCGCCTCGGGGTCCATCAGCGGGGAAAGGTCCGCCTCGACAGAGAGAATGGCTAGCTCCTCCTTTAGTGCCTCAATCTGTGTGTTGAGTTGCCGCCAAAGGTATTCGTAGTCAGCCTCAGTCATGCGGCCAAGAACGAACCGTTCCTTCTTGAGGGACATTTCGCGACCGACCGCGTTTTCAAGTGCGGCGGCGACCTCGGCCTTACGTGCCTCTTTCTCGGGGTCCTTGTAGGAAAGCCAGTCCTTGGCGATTGCGTGCAGCGTGTCAGACTCGGGGGAGAGGGAGAGAACGTGATTGATCCACAGCGTTTCAACCGCAGCATCCGCGCGCTTACGGTCGGTCGAGACTCCCACGCAAACAGTCGGTCCCTCGTTCTGCCGGATGGAACAGCGGTAGTTGATTCCGCCGTTGGCTACTCCGGCACAGCAGTGAGGGCATCGCATAGCCCCGGAGAGCAGCGCGACGGTTTCCCGCTTGCCCCGGGTGCGGTCCCCGATGCTAGTCCCCTTCTGTGCGCGGCTGGCAAGAATGGCATTGATTTTGACGTGTTCCGCGAACGTGATAACGCCCTCGCCGCAGGAGACCGGGAATCCCTTCTTGTTGAGCAAAGGCTTACCGCCACGGTGGTATTTGCCGTTCCATCGCCCCTTGTCGTCCAAGATCCTGTCGCGCTGTGCCACGAGCCCCGCCCACGTGACAGCGTGAGCAAGGGCGATGATCCCGGTTGCCTGCCAGTTCTTACCCGTGCGGGTTTTCAGTCCCTCACTGTTCAGTTTGTTGGCAATCCAGTTGGGTGTTTTCCGGTCGAGGAGGTATACGGCGATTCGCCGCGCGAGAGGGTATTCCTTGGGGTTGCGGACCAGCCGCTTTCCGGCAGACATGAGGCCGAATGGTGCGACTCCACCCGTCCAACCTCCCTCGGCCTTATGGGCATCCATTCCCAGTTTCACGAACTCGGCGAGGTCTGAGACCTGTTCGCGTGCCTGTTCGCTGAGAATGGCGAGGAGCATACGGTTTCGGCGGGAGTCGATTCCCTCAGCGACCACGAGAATGCAGGCGGCCATTTCATCGAACGCGTCCAGCAGTAGACCGACCTGGCCCATACCTCGGCGGGAGAGTCGCGAGGTCTTGAAGACAAGCAGAGTCTTGGACAGAGCCAATTCCACGATTGCCGCACATGCCTTTTCGAACTCCTCGCGCCGCACATAGGACTTTGAGGCCGAACGCTGCTCGAACCATACGTGGCGAACAGCAAGTCCCTTGTCGCGTGACGCATTCGCCATGCGCCGGACCTGCTCCTTGAGCGCGCTGAGAGAGTCCTTTTTCTTGCTCCGCCGTACGTACATCTCGGCCAGGAATTCGGGGGCTATGCCCACCGGTGGAAGCCAAAGCCCAAGCTCTTTCAGTTCGTCATCATCGAACCCGAGAGCCTTGAGGGCGGGGTAGTCGTCTCGCTGCGTCATGGATCGTCCGTTCGCCGAAGGTTGCCGCTCCGGCGTGGGGGGCTCTACCGGTGTTCAGAGAGGGAGCCGGTAAAGCGAGAACCGAGGAAATCGGTGAAACCCCAGGTCAGAGCGGTATGGCTTCGTTGGTCCATGGCTGCCCCTGGTGCTATGTGGGCAAGGCCCGCTTCGAGAAGGCCCTCGCCGCCTTCCCGCACCGCGACGGCGTCGAGGTCGTGCACCGCTCCTTCGAGCTGGACCCCGGCCGCGCCAAGGGCGACACCGGCCTCGTGCTGCCGATGCTCATGGGCAAGTACGGCATGACCGAGGAGCAGGCCCGCGAGGGCGAGAGGCGGCTCGGGGAGAACGCGGCCGCCGAAGGCCTCGACTACCGCACCGAGGGCCGCGACCACGGCAACACCTTCGACATGCACCGCCTCCTGCACTTCGCCAAGGAGCAGGGCAGGCAGGACGAGCTGATCGGACTGCTGTACCGCGGGAACTTCGCCGAGGAGCGGTCCGTCTTCACGGACGACGAGCGCGTCGTCGAGCTCGCCGTCGAGGCGGGCCTGGACGAGGGAGAGGCGCGCGCCGTCCTCGCCGACCCCGAGCGGTACGCCGACGAGGTGCGCGCCGACGAGCGCGAGGCCGCCGAACTGGGCGCGAACGGCGTGCCGTTCTTCGTCCTCGACCGCAAGTACGGCATCTCCGGCGCCCAGCCCGCCGAGGTCTTCACCCAGGCCCTGGAGCAGGCGTGGGGCGAGCGCCCGCCGCTCACCACCCTGGCGCAGGCCGACGGCGGCGACGCGTGCGGACCTGACGGATGCGCGGTTCCGCAGGCCTGAGGCGCCGCATAGGTTGATCCCCATGGAGTCCCTGGGGATCAACAACGGCACCGAATTCGCTCCCACGTCGACCTACCTGAACACCGCGAGCTGCGGCCTGCTGCCCCGCCGCGCCGTCGAGGCGGTGTGCGCGCTCGCCGCCGAGAACGGCGCGGGGCGGCCGGGCGGCGCGGGTGACTTCGAGGTGGTGGACGAGGCGCGCGCCGCCTTCGCCCGGCTCGTCGGGGTCCCGGACGGCCGCGTCGCGACCGGCGGGTCCGTCGCGGTGCACGCGGGGCTGATCGCCGCCTCCCTGCCGTCCGGCGCCGAAGTCCTCGCTCCCGAGGGCGAGTTCGCGTCCATCGTGAACCCCTTCGTGCTGCGCGGCGACCTCAAGATGCGGTACGCGCCGCTGGACGGGCTCGCCGCGGCCGTCACCCCGACGACCGCGCTCGTCTCGTTCTCCGCCGTCCAGTCGGCCGACGGCCGCACCGCCGACCTGTCCGCGGTCTGCGAGGCGGCGGCCGCCCACGGCGCGCGCACCCTCGTCGACGCGACGCAGGCGGCGGGCTGGCTGCCGTTCGACGCGGGCGCGTACGACTACACCGTGACCGGCGCCTTCAAGTGGCTGCTGTGCCCGCGCGGCGTGTCGTTCCTGACGGTGCGGGAAGAGGCGCAGGAGTCCCTGCCACCGCTGCACGGCGGCTGGCTCGCGGCGGCCGACACCTGGAACTCCACCTACGGGCCGCTCGCCCAACTCGCCCCGGACGCCCGCAGGTTCGACGAACCCGCCGCCTTCCTCGCCTACCACGGGGCCGCCGCCGCGCTCACCCTCGTCGAGGAGACGGGGATCGACGCGATCCACGCCCACGACACGGCACTCGCCGCCCGCTACCGCGCCGGACTCGCCGCACTGGGCCACACCCCCGTGCCCGGCCGCTCGCCCATCGTCTCGGTGCCAGGACTCGCCGACCGTGCCCCCGGACTGACCCGCGCCGGCATCCTCACCTCGGCGCGGGCGGGGCACCTGCGCACCGCGTTCCACCTGTACAACACCGAGGCGGACGTGGACCGGATCCTCGACGTGCTGTCGGGCTGAGGCCTGGCGCGGCGGGCCGCGGGGCGCCAGGCTTGGCGGTACTACGTGGTCGCGCGGCCGCGCGAGGTGGTGGTGCCGGTGGAGCCGTCCTTCGAGAGGCCGGGCACGTCCGAACCGCCGCCCGGCCCCGGCCCCGGCCGCCCGCCCGCCGACGCCGCACTGCACCGGCGCCTCGTCCACGGCGATGAGGCGGCCCTCGCCGAGGTCCACGCCGCGTACGGCGTGCTCGTGCAGCGCGTGGCGATCCGTGTCACCCGCGACCGCGCCGCCGCGGAGGATGTGGCGCAGGAGGTCTTCGCCCAGCTGTGGACCAGGCCGTACGCGTTCGACGCGCGCCGCGGGAGCCTGCGCGGCTGGCTCTCGATGCTCGCCCACCGGCGCGCCGTGGACTGGGTGCGCGGCGAGGAACGGCACCGCAAGGCTGCCCACGCCGACGAGACGGCCATGCAGCCGGCCCCCGCGGCCGGGCCCGCCCCGGACGAGGCGATCCTGGAACAGGAGCGCTCGCTGCTCCTGCACTCCGCCCTCGCCCGGCTCCCGCTGCCCCAGCGGCAGGTGGTGCATCTCGCCTACTTCGCGGGCCGCACCTACCGGCAGGCCGCCGTCGAACTCGGCATCCCCGAAGGCACCGCGAAGACCCGCCTGCGAACGGCCCTCCGCACCCTGGCCGAGACCCTCGCGGACCCGCCCCCGCGAGGTGAACACCCTTGACCGGCCACCACGAAGCGGTACGCGAACTCCTGGGCGCCTGGGCCGTGGACGCCCTCATGCCGGGCGACGAGGCCGCCGTCGCCCGGCACCTGCGGGAGTGCGCGCCCTGTGCCGCGGAGGCCGCGCGGCTGCGCGCCACGGTGCGGCACCTGGACGGGCCCGCCCTGCCCGACCCGGTGCCGGACGAGACCCCCGTACGGCACGGGCTCTCCCTCGCCCTGCGGAGCCGCGCCCCCGCCCTGCGCACCGCCCCGCACGCCGCGCCCTACGCCGCCGCCGTCGCCGGGCTCCAGGCGCTCCTCGCGGAGTTGGACGAGCGGGCCGCCTGGGGGACACCGGTCGTGCACGACTGGGACGTCCACGACACCGTCGCCCACCTCATCGCCGCCGACGAGCCGCTCGCCCGGCATCTGGGCCTGCCCCCGCGCGAGCCCGTCCCGCGCGCGCCGGACGGCAGGCCGTGGCGCGCCGCGGGGGAGGCGCGCACCCGTGAGGTGATCCGCCGCGAACGCACCCGTACGCCCGCGCAGACCGTCTCCGCGTGGCGGGCCCAGGCCGCCGGGCTGCTCGCCTCCCGGGCCGCCCACGACCCCGAACTCGCCGCCCGCGCCACGGTGCTCGCCGGGGTGCGGCTGCCCGTCGCCGACCACTTCCTGTCCCGCGCCTTCGAAACCTGGGTGCACGCCGACGACATCGGCGTCGCCCTCGACCGCGCCGTGCCCCCGCCGCCCTCCCCGCACCTCTGGCAGCTGGTCCGACTCGCCGTCCGCATCCTCGGCCCGGCCTACGGCCCCCAGTCCCCACCCGTCGCCCTGACCATCACCGGGGACGGCGGCGAGACGGAGTGGATCCTGGGCAACTCCGACGACCCGATCCGCGCCGAACTGGTCCTGCACCCCATCGACTTCTGCCTCCTCATAGCCGGCCGCCGCCCCCCACCCCACCTCCCACACGGCACATCAGGCGACCCCGCCACAATCCACCACATCCTGACGAGAGCAGCTTCGCTGGCTTGGCTGTAACCCCGAGGCGAGTACTGGTGCGGCCGCGCCCCGCCAGAGTCGCGGGGAACTGCGCGCCCAGCCCCCACCGCCCCGCGGCCGGCCCTGAGACGGCAGGCCCTACGGCGCGGCGCCGGGGGTGGCTCCGGTGTGGCGGTGGCTGCGGTGTGGCAGGGGGCGAGTCGCGCCCCGTCAGGGGCGCGGGGAACTGCGCGCTCAACCCCCACCGGCCCGCAGCCGGCCTTGAGGCGGCAGACCCCACGGCGCGGCTCCGCTACGGCGCTGGCTGCGACCTGGCGGCGAGGGTGGGTCGTGCCCCCTCAGGGGCGCGGGGAACTGCGCGGCCAGCCCTCACCGGCCCGCGGCCGCCCTGAGGCGGCAGACCCCACGGCGCGGCGCCGGAGGTAGCTCCGGTGTGGCGGTGGTTACGGTGTGGCGGGGGTCGGGTCGTGCCCCGTCAGGGGCGCGGGGAACTGCGCGCTCAGCCCCCACCGGCCCGCAGCCGGCCTTGAGGCGGCAGGCCCCACGGCGCGGCTCCGCTACGGCGCTGGCTGCGACCGGGCGGCGAGGGTGGGTCGTGCCCCGTAAGGGGCGCGGGGAACTGCGCGGCCAGCCCCCACCGGCCCGCGGGAGACCCCACGATCCGGCCCGGTCAGGACGGGTGAGCCCAGCCCACCCTTGCCGGACGCCCCGGATATCGGGCGGGGCTAGCCCCGCCCCCTGCGCTCCGGGCACTCCTCCGTCTCCTTGCAGAGATTCGCCTCCACCTTGGAGAGCAAGCGAAGCAACTCCGCGCACTCCGCCTCCTCCAGCCCCCCCAGCGTGTGCCCCTCCAGCTCACCCCACGCCCGCTCCACCTGCGCAAGCAGCCCGCAGCTCGCCGCGCTCGCCTCGACGAGCACGGCCCGGCGGTCGGCGGGATCGGGGCGCCGCCGGACATGCCCCGCCTGCTCCAGGCGCTGCAGCATCTTCGTGACCGTCGACGGATCGAGGTCGACCGCCTTGATCAGCTCGGACTGCCGCACCGGACCCGCCTCCCACAGGTGCATCATCACGAACTCCTGCCCGGGGTAGAGCCCGAGCCCCTTGAGGGCCTTCCCCGCGGCGATGCGGTGCAGCCGGGCCACCCGGCTGACGGCGAGACTGACGGGCCCCGCGTCGGCGACGCCCGATGCCCCGGGCGTACAGACGGGGTCGGCCGAGGGGGCCTGCACGGTGTCGGCCTTCATCACGAGCTCCTGTTGTAGACGTCTTCGAAAACTTTACCTTGGTCGGCCAATAAATGGGCTACAGTGGCACTCGCCGCGAATGATTGGCCGACCACATAAACCACCCCGGGAGCTCCGATGACCACCGCATTCGACCCGATCGACCTGTCCGGCACCCAGCTCGCCAACCGCATCGCCATGGCCCCCATGACCCGCAGCCGCGCCGGTGAAGGCGGTGTCGCCACCGAGCTGACCGCCGAGTACTACGCCCAGCGCGCCTCCGCCGGCCTGATCATCACCGAGGGCATCCAGCCTTCTGTGGTCGGCCAGGGATATCCGGACACCCCGGGCCTGCACTCCACCGAGCAGGTCGCCGCCTGGCGCAAGGTGACCGACGCCGTGCACACGGCGGGCGGCACGATCTTCGCCCAGCTCATGCACACCGGCCGCGTCGGCCACCCCGTCCTGCTGCCCGACGGCCTGACCAACGTCGCCCCGTCACCCGTCGCAGCCGCGGGGCAGGTCTACACCGCCGAGGGCCCCAAGGACTTCATCACCCCGCGCGAACTGACCGGCGCCGAGATCCGCGCCACCATCGACGACTTCGTCACCGCCGCGCGCAACGCGATCGACGCGGGCTTCGACGGCGTCGAACTGCACGGCGCCAACGGCTATCTGATCCACCAGTTCCTCGCCCCCGGCTCCAACCGCCGCACCGACGAGTGGGGCGGCCCGGTCGAGAACCGCATCCGGTTCGCCGTCGAGGTCGCCTCGGCCGTCGCCGCCGAGATCGGCGCCGCCCGCACCGGCTTCCGCGTCTCGCCCGGCAACCCCTTCAACGACATCTCCGAGCCCGACCCGGAGCCGACGTACACCGCCCTGGCGAAGGAACTCGCCGCGCTCGACCTCGCGTATCTGCACGTCGCGGAGGTGGGCGACGTCCGCGACCTCTCCGTACGGCTGCGCAAGGACTTCGGCGGCACGTTCCTCCTGAACCCGCACACCGAAGGCCCCACCGGCCACGACGCGCTCGCCCTGATCGAGGACGGCACCACGGACCTCGTCACGTTCGGCGCGCTCTTCCTCGCCAACCCCGACCTGCCGGCCCGCCTGAGGACCGCCGGTCCGTACAACACCCCGGACCGGACCACCTTCTACGGCGGCGCCGAGAAGGGCTACACCGACTACCTGCCGCTGTAAGGCGTACGGCACAAGGCGCACGCGCAGCGAGCCGGCCCGGTACCCACGGGGGGTACCGGGCCGGCTCGTCGTCAGCGGCGGGTCACTTCACCGGCGTGAAGTCCCGCGCCCCGATGTACTCGGGCCGGCGCACCGGCGCCGAGAACGGCTCCACCGCCGTGTTCTCCACGCTGTTGAACACGATGAAGACGTTGCTGCGCGGATACGGGGTGATGTTGTCCCCCGAACCGTGCATGGCGTTGCAGTCGAACCACGTCGCCGAACCGGCCTCGCCCGTGAACAGGCGGATGCCGTGGTCGGACGCGAGGTGCGTGAGCGTCTCGTTCGACGGGATGCCCGCGTCCTGCATCTGCAGCGACCGCTTGTAGTTGTCCTTCGGCGTGGCGCCCGCGCAGCCGAGGAACGTCTTGTGCGACCCCGGCATGATCATGAGACCGCCGTTGGTGTCGTGGTTCTTCGTCAGCGCGATGGACACCGAGACGGTCCGCATGTTCGGCAGGCCGTCCTCCGCGTGCCAGGTCTCGAAGTCCGAGTGCCAGTAGAACCCCGAGGCACCGAAGCCCGGCTTCACATTGATCCGGGACTGGTGGACGTACACGTCCGAGCCGAGGATCTGCCGGGCCCTGCCGACGACCCGCGGGTCCGCCGCCAGCTTGCCGAAGAGCTCACTGATCTTGTGCACCTCGAAGATCGACCGGATCTCCTGGGAGCGCGGCTCGACGATGGAGCGCTCGTTCGCGCGCATCGCCGGGTCGTTCATCAGCCGCTCCAACTCGGCGTGGTACACGGCCACTTCGTCCGGGGTGATCAACTGGTCGATCGCCAGGAAACCGTCCCGCTCGAACCCCGCCAGGTCCCCGGGCGTGATCGGCCCTGCCGCACCCGGCTCGGACCACACCACGGGGTCCTTGCGTTCGATGAGCACCTCTTCGGCGCCTCGGGTCGGGTACAGGTCGCTGGTGCGTTCGGGTGCGGTGGTCATGGTGTTGCCTGCCTCTCCTCTCGTACGGCCCTGTTCGGGATGTAGGTCGTGGTCAGACCGGGTCCGGCTCCGTGAGCAGCGGGTACACGCCGTTCTCGTCGTGGTCCTCACGACCGGTGACGGGCGGGTTGAAGACACACAGGCAGTGGAAGTCCTCCTTGATCCGCATGGTGTGCTTCTCGTGCCCGTCGAGCAGGTACATGGTGCCCGGCGTGATCGTGTACTTCTCGCCGGTCGTGTCGTCGGTCAGCTCGGCCTCGCCCTTGGTGCAGACGACGGCCTCGATGTGGTTCGCGTACCACATCGACGTCTCCGTACCCGCGTACAGGATGGTCTCGTGCAGCGAGAAGCCGACGCGCTCCTTGGCGAGCACGATGCGCTTGCTCTCCCAGGTGCCCGAGGCGGCCTTCACATGGCGGTCGGTGCCTTCAATGTCCTTGAACGAACGGACGATCACGGTGAGTTGGTTCCTTTTCTCTTACGGTGCCGGGGCTCGGTAGCGCGCTCGCTCAGGCGGTCTCGCGGACCGCGCGGGCCAGCGTGCGCAGCCCCTCGTCCAGCTCGTCGGGGGTGATCGTCAGCGCCGGGAGGAGCTTGACGACCTCGCCCTCGGGGCCGGAGGTCTCGATGAGCAGGCCCAGTTCGAAGGCCCGCTTCGCCACGGCGCTCGCCCGGTCCTTGTCCAGGAACTCGATGCCCCAGACCAGACCGCGGCCGCGGAACTCCTTGATCTCGGCGCGGTTCTCGTCGACGATCGCGGTCAGCGCCTGCTCGACCTGCTCGCCGCGGGCGCGGGTCTGCTTCTCCATCGCCGGGCCGTCGGTCCAGTAGGCCTCGAGCGCGGCGGCGGCCGTCACGAACGCCGGGTTGTTGCCGCGGAACGTGCCGTTGTGCTCACCCGGCTCCCACACGTCGAGCTCCGGCTTGAACATGCAGAGCGACATCGGGAGGCCGTAACCGCTGATCGACTTCGACACGGTGACGATGTCCGGCGTGATGCCCGCCTCCTCGAAGGAGAAGAAGGCACCGGTGCGGCCGCAGCCCATCTGGATGTCGTCGACGATCAGGAGCATGTCCCAGCGCTCGCACACGTCGGCGAGCTTGCGCAGCCACTCGGCGCGGGCGACGTTGATGCCGCCCTCGCCCTGCACCGTCTCGACGATGACGGCGGCGGGCTGGTTGAGGCCGGAGCCCTGGTCCTCAAGGAGCCGCTCGAACCAGATGAAGTCGGGGGTCTGACCGTCGAGGTAGTTGTCGAACGGCATCGGCGTGCCGTGCACCAGCGGAATGCCGGCGCCCGCCCGCTTGAAGGCGTTGCCGGTCACGGCGAGCGAGCCGAGCGACATGCCGTGGAAGGCGTTCGTGAACGACACGATCGACTCGCGGCCCTTGACCTTGCGGGCCAGCTTCAGCGCCGACTCCACGGCGTTGGTGCCCGTCGGGCCCGGGAACATGACCTTGTACGGCAGGTCGCGCGGGCGCAGGATGATGTTCTGGAACGACTCAAGGAACGCGCGCTTCGCGGTCGTCGACATGTCGAGACCGTGCGTGACGCCGTCGCGCTCCAGGTAGTCGATGAGTGCGCGTTTCAGCACCGGGTTGTTGTGGCCGTAGTTGAGCGAACCGGCGCCGGCGAAGAAGTCGAGGTACTCGTGGCCGTCCTCGTCGTACATGCGGCTGCCCTGCGCGCGGTCGAAGACCGTAGGCCAACCGCGGCAGTAGCTGCGCACCTCCGACTCCAGGGTCTCGAAGACGCTCAGGTCGGGCTGGGTGATGGTCACAGCAGATCTCCTGGGAGATGGAAAGACGTGGGAGGTGGGGGGAGTTGCGGGTGGTGCGTGTCGCCGGGCGAACACGTGGGGGAGGCGAGGGGGCTCAGTAGCCGAGTGGACCGATGCGGTACAGGACCTCGGGCTCGTGCCCGCCGTCGGGGAACAGTCCCGCGTCGAACAGGACCGTCCGCTCCAGGGACGCGCCGTGGCGTGCCGCGTAGGAGGTGAAGAGCCGTTCGGACGCGGTGTTCCCGGGCGTGATGGTCGTCTCGACCGCGGTCAGCGCGCGTCCGGCGGCGACCTTCGAGGTGAGCCCGTCGAGCAGGGCGCCGGCCAGACCGCGGCCGCGCTGCGCGTGGTCGACGGCGACCTGCCACACCACCAGGGTGTTCGGCCGCTCCGGCCGGATGTACCCGGTGATGAAGCCGACCGGCTCCCCGGCGGCGTCCCGGGCCACGACGGACGTGGCGGCGAAGTCGCGGCACCAGAGCAGATAGCTGTACGACGAGTTGAGGTCGAGCACCTTGGAGTCGCGGGCGATCCGCCAGATCGTGGCGCCGTCGGCGACCACGGGACTGTCGAGACGCAACCCCTCCGGCATTTTCAGGAATTTCGCTTGCAGGTCGGTCGGTAGATCGGCTTGTGCAGCGGTCATGCGGATTGAATTTACCGAGCAATTTCTGGAATTGCATCGGGGGAAGGGGTTACATGAGAGCGCTTCATGTGTTATCACGCGTGGGCGTGCGCCCGCATGAGACGCCGCCGCTTTAGGGGGGTTTGGTCCGGATTTAATACGCAAAACGGACGCGTTGTGGAGTACGTCACACACCCGTAACCCCGTGGTGACGCGCCCGAATTACGCCGATTGGTACTGTCGAAACCTTAGTGTTTAGGTCTCCGGAAAGCGGGCAGAAGAATACGGGAAGCTGTGCTTGTCGAGTTTATAAATAATTCGTGAGAACGCACGCGGGAATTCAAAGAGAGCACCAAAGGAGCGGAGGCTTGGATTCACGATCCGGCGACCCCGTCGATGCGCTCCCTGAGGAGATCGGCGTGGCCGTTGTGCCGGGCGTACTCCTCGATGAGATGGACGAGGATCCAGCGCAGGCTGACGACGTCCTCGCCGCCCATGACGGCTGCCTCTTCCGCGCCGAGCCGCCCCGTGTCGTCGAGCGAGCGCCCCGCGCAGAGCTCCCGGGCCACGGCGACCTCGCGCTCCCACACTGCGAGCACCTCGGCGAACGTCCTGGACCGGTCCAGGACGAAACCACTGCGATCCCCGTAGAGCGGCTCCACGTCACGCTGCGCGAACACCCGCTGGAACCAGTTCCGTTCGACCTCGGCGAGGTGCTGCACGAGGCCGAACAGCGAGAGCGAGGACGGCTCGACGGAGGTGCGCAGCGCCTGCTCGTCGTCCAGCCCCGCGCACTTCAGCGCGAGGGTGGCGCGGTGGATGTCGAGCCAACTCGCCAGCATGGTGGGCTCGTCGGCGGTCAGGGGCGGGATGCGGCGGCCGTCCGGGAGCGTGGTCATGGGATGCACGGTGCCATGGGGTGCGTGCGTTTGGCCATGGGGCGGCGGACGGCCGCGGGCGGGGTTCCGTATGGGGCGGGAAGCGTCAGCTCCAGGCGTCCGTCACCGCGCGCCGGGCCCCCTCCAGGTCGACCACAAGGCCGCTCTCGGCCATCGCGGCACCCAGGGCGGCGACACAGGCGTGCACCACACCGCGGGTCGCCTCCGGGCCGTAGTGGTTGACCCGGACCATCTCCTTGGCCAGCGCCCCGCCGCCGGCGATCAGCGGAAGCGCCGGGTCCGCGGCGAGCGCCCTGGCCACCAGCTCCGAGGCGTCGACACCGGGCGGCGTACGCAGGGTGGTGGCGACCGGCGCCGCGTCCACGGCCTCGCGCACATACGGCTCCAGGCCTCCGCCGAGCGCGAGGGCACCGGCGCGGGTGGCGACCGCGGCGGTGGCGTGCCGCGCCATCAGGGCGTCGAGGCCCTCCGACTCGATGCGCTCCACACACGCCTCCAGAGCGAGCATCTCCAGCTGGGCCGGCGCGTGCAGCAGCGCCTTCCTGCCGCCGTCGATCCAGCGCTCCTTCCAGTCCAGGAGGGAGAGGTAGGAGCGGCGCGGCGCCTGCGGGTTGGCGGCGATGCGCTGCCAGGCCCGCTCGCTCACGGACACCGCGGAGACCCCCGCGGGACCGCCCATCGCCTTCTGCGCGCCGATCACGCACAGGTCCACGCCCCACGCGTCCGGAAGCAGCGGCTCGGCGGCCACCGAGGCGACCGCGTCCAGCATGAACAGCGCGCCGTGCTCGCGCACGACCTCGCCGATCTCCGCGACCGGGTTGGTGTTGCCGGTCGCCGCCTCGGCGTGCACCAGCGAGACGAAGTCGATCTCCGGGTGCTCGGCGAAGGCCCGCCGCACCTGCTCGGCCGTGACGGCGGTGTGGAACGGCACGGCGAGGTCGACGACCGTCGCGCCGCAGTCCCGCAGCCAGTTCCCGAAGGTCTGGCCGTACGGCCCGGTGATGATGTTCAGCGCGGTCGTGCCCGGCCGCGCGGCGCCGCGGATGCAGCCCTCCAGGGGCAGCAACGCCTCGCCCTGCATGATCACGACGTCCTGTTCGGTGTCGAGCAGGCGGGCCACCCGCGCCTCGATGGCGGCGAACTGCTCGGCGCTCAGCGGCGCCAGGTCCAGAAAGGGGTGCGTCACAGTACTGCTCACGTCAGTGCTCACTTCGCTCACGAGTTCGTTCGGGCTGCGGCACCGAGCGTACCGACCGGTCCCGCGTGGGGCGTTCCGAGTGCCCTGTCCGCCCTGTACCACTCGTCCGGGGCCCTCCTAAGCTGCTGGCATGAGCGATCACGCGGTGCTGCACGTGAAGGGGCGGGTGCTCGTCGGACCCGATGACGTACGGGACGAGCTGTGGGTGGTCGGGGGGCGGGTGACGTACGACCGGCCCGTCGGGACGGCGGCGGACGACGTCCGTACGGTCGAGGGCTGGACACTGCCCGGCCTGGTCGACGCGCACTGCCACGTCGGCCTCGACGCGCACGGACCCGTCGACGCGGACACCGCCGAGAAGCAGGCCCTCACCGACCGCGAGATCGGCGCCCTCCTGCTGCGCGACGCGGGCTCGCCCTCGGACACCCGCTGGATCGACGACCGCGAGGACCTCCCCAAGATCATCCGAGCGGGCCGCCACATCGCGCGCACGCGCCGCTACATCCGCAACTACGCCCACGAGATCGAGCCCGAGGACCTCGTCGAGTACGTCGCCGGGGAGGCGCGGCGCGGCGACGGCTGGGTCAAGCTCGTCGGCGACTGGATCGACCGCGAGGTCGGCGACCTGACGGCGTGCTGGCCCCGCGAGGCGGTGGAGGCGGCGATCGCTGAGGCGCACCGGCTCGGCGCCCGCGTCACGGCCCACTGCTTCGCCGAGGACTCCCTGCGCGATCTGGTCGAGGCGGGCATCGACTGCATCGAGCACGCCACCGGCCTGACCGAGGAGACCATCCCGCTCTTCGCCGAGCGCGGCGTCGCGATCGTTCCCACGCTCGTCAACATCGCCACGTTCCCGGACCTCGCCGCGGGCGGCGAGGCGAAGTTCCCGCGCTGGTCGGGGCATATGCGACGGCTGTACGAGCGGCGCTACGACACCGTGCGCGCGGCATACGACGCGGGCGTCCCGGTCTACGCGGGCACCGATGCCGGCGGCTCCCTGGCCCACGGTCTGGTGGCCGCGGAGATCGTCGAGCTGACCCGCGCGGGCATCCCGGCGGTCGACGCGCTCTCCGCGACGACGTGGGGCGCACGGGAGTGGCTGGGGCGCCCGGGGCTCGCGGAGGGCGCGCCGGCGGACCTCGTGGTGTACGAGGCGGATCCGCGGGCGGACGTGCGGGTGCTCGGGGCGCCGCGGAGGGTGGTGCTGAACGGGAGAGTGGTGGGCTGACCATGGGCGACCTGCCACCCACTGCCCGGGGCGGGCTGGTGCCGGGGTGACGCAGGGGAACGTGCGTGCCGGGAGATTCGAATACAGAGGCGGAAACCTCCCGTTGGAGTGAACTCACGCCTGGTTGCTGACCGTTCACTCTAAGTGCGTAAAGATTCCCGCGTCGTCCCCCGTCCCAGCGGGACGACGCCATCGGCGCGCACGTGATGTCCCCATGTGGCGTGCGCCGCCGGTGGCCCACTTCCTCTTGTGGGGGTTCCACCACCTTGAACAGCAACACCTTCCGCACGCCTGCCCGCCGCCTCTCCGTCGTCGCCGTCACCACCGCGCTCGCCGCCGGGCCCGCGGCGCTTGCCGGCGCGGGATCCGCACAGGCCACGGGCGGCGACAGTCACCGGGGCGGGCACGCCGACGCCGTCGTGCTGCGCACCGGCCTGAACATCTCGCTCCTCAACAAGACCCTGAACGTCCCGCTCAAGGTCGCCCTGAACGAGGTGCAGGCGCCCGCGAGCGCCGAGAAGACCACGCTCACCGCCCAGTTGGACGGCGTCGACGGCGGGCGCCCCTTCAGCGTGCTGCGCGCCGACGTGGCCACGGCGAAGGCGACCGTGCGGGGCGGCACGGCGGAGGGGTACAGCAACGTCGCGCGGGCCAAGATGCACGTACCTGGACTGCCGCTGCTCTCCCTCGTCGAGGTCGAGAAGGTCACGTCGAAGGCGGTCTGCGCGGCGGGGAAGAAGCCGGTCGCCGAATCGAATCTGCTGGGCGGTGTGACCGTGCTCGGCAAGAAGGTGACGCTGACGGCGCGGGGGACGACCGAGGTGAAGGTGCCGGGGGTCGGCGAGGTGCGACTCGACCTGTCCAGGACCCGCACGACATCACGGACCGCCGCGGCCTCCGCCCTGGAACTCACGGTCTCCGTGAACCCCCTGAAACTGAACGTCGCGGAGGTCACGGGCACGGTGCGGCTGGCCGGAGCCGGGTGCGAGACGCCGACGAGCACACCGCCGAAGGAGACCGAGGAGCAGCCGCAGGAGAAGCCGCAGGGCGAGCCGGGCGAGCGGGTGGAACCCACGAAGCCCAAAACGGAGGCGAACCTCGCGGAGACGGGCGGCAGTTCGATGACGCCGTATGTGGCGGGCGGGGCCGTGGTGCTGCTGATGGTGGGCGGCGGGGCAGTGGCGCTCGCCCGCCGCGCACGGGGCTGATTCCGGCCTCAGCGCCCCCGCTCACCCCGGGGTGAACCGCTCACCCCGGGGTGCCGAAGGCAGTGTCCGCGTGCTCGCCGCCCCAGCCGGCCGGGGTGCGCCAGATGACGTCGACATGGAAGACGTCGCGGATCGTGTCCGCGGACCAGTCCTCGGCAGGCGGTTCGGGGAGAACCAGATAGAGACCGTCGGCCGGCGCGGGCAGCGTGTGGTTGATCTCGAGCAGCCGGGTCGCGCCCGAGCGCAGGTCCGCGTAGGCGGAGCAGCCCGCGCCCAGGGCCTCGTAGAGGAAGAGACCGTGCTGGGTGACGCAGCTGACGTCGACGACCGCTGAGTCGGCCGGCTGGAGGTCCGCCCACAGAAGTGATGCCTTCAGCGCGTGCCGGACCGCTTCGTGCTTCTTGCACGCGCGGTCGGTGCCGGCGGCGGTCTCCAGCGCGCGGAGGAAGCCGTCCTTCGCGGTGGCGACCGGGGGTGCGGCTGTGTCCGCAGTGGTCATCTGTACGTCTTCTCTCTGATCGTGATCCGGATCGTGATCGTGGTCGGGAGCGGGAGCGGGATCGGGTTGCGTCGGGGTGACGACGGGAACGGCGCTGCTCGGGTCCGGGTCCGAGTCCGGGCTCGCATTCGGGTCCGGGCTCGGCGCCGGGGCGAAGCGCTCCTGGAGCTCTCGCCGCGCTTCGGCGAGGGGCTGTGCCCAGCCGGACTCCGCCAGCCCCGCTGCCAGCCGGCCCGCGTCGAAAGTCCCCTCCTTGAGCGCGCGGTTGGCCGTCGCCGCGAGATCGCGCAGGGCTCCGAGCCGTTCTCGGTCCGGATCGCCGAACAGGTGGAGCACACTGACCCAGTCGGCCTGGTCACGGCGGAGGACGCGGTTGGCCATGCCCTGGAGTTCGGAGAGACGGCTGCGGGCGTCGACGACGTCGCCGTCGCTGTCGGCCAGTTCGCCGAGCACGTCCAGTGCCGCGAGGTAGCGTCCCGCCATCCGCTCCGAGATGGGCGACCGGCCGCGCTGGTCGGCGGTGAGCACCGTCTGGGTCGTCTCGTTGGCGAACACCCAGCAGTCCAGCACCTCACCGCGCAGCGGGGGCACGGACCCATGGCGGACGGTGAGGACGAGCGGCCGGTCGAGCGCCGGCGACAACGGCTTGGCCTTGTAGCGACCGCCAGGGGCCCGGCCCACGACCTGGACCCGGACGTCGGTGCCGATCCGGGGAAGCCGTCCGGCTTCGCCGCCCTCGTGCCGGGCGCCGGGGACAGCCGGTGCCGGGGTGTCCTCGGCGGCGGTGAGCGCCGTCGGCAGCGGGGCGGTGTGCAGGACGGTCAGGCTCTGGGTGCTGCGGGTGAGGGCCACGTACAGCTGGCGCAGCCCTGCGGGACCGCGGCCGGCGATCGCGGCCGGTTCGACGACCAGGACGTGGTCGTACTCCATGCCCTTGACCTGAGCCGCGGCCAGCACGGACACGGCCGCACGGTGCTGCTCGCCGATGTCGCCGTCCTCGGCGATCCTGCGAGTGACGGCGTCCGGCAGGTCCGAGTCGTCGGGGACGATGACGGCGACGGAGCGGGGCGTGCTGCCGTCACTGGTGCCCGTGAGCCGGACCGCGTGGGCGACGGTGTCGTCGAGCAGCTTCCCCGGCTCGGTCGCCACGGTCCGTACCGCGTCGGCTCCCGCCTCCCTGACGGCCCGCGGGTAGGGCAGCGTCGGAGCGATCGTCCGGGCCAGCGGGGCGACGAACTCCATGATCTCGGCGGGGACGCGGTAGCTGGTGGTGAGCTCGGCCACGCTCCAGTCGCCGTGGTCGGAGAGCAGGGCGCCGAGCAGGTCCCAGCTCGTCGGGGTGTGGACGCCCGTCGCCTGCGCGAGGTCGCCCAGGACCGTCATGGAGCCGCCCGCGGCACAGCGCCGCCGCAGGGAGCGGGCCTGCATGGGCGTCAGGTCCTGCGCCTCGTCGACGACGATGTGGCCGTACCGCGGTGGGCCGTCACCGGTGATCAGCACCCGGAGCTCTTCGAGGCAGACCTGGTCGTCGAGGGTCCACGGATCGGCGTCGGCGCTGGTGGCGCGGGCCCGCAGCAGGGCCGTCCGCTCGTCCTCGTCGAGGATGCCGTCGGCGCACTCCCGCAGGAGGTCGGCCGAGTCGTAGAGGCCGCGCAGGGCCTCCCGGGGGCCGGGGGACGGCCAGACGCGTTCGACGAGGCGCTCGACCCGGCGGTTGCGTTCCAGGTCGCGGCGGATCGTGCCGGTCTGCCCGCGGCGCGGCGCGATGTCGGCGAGCTCCTGGAGAAGCCGGTCGACGAAGAGGCCGCGGAAGCGGTCGCGACGCTCCCGGAAGGGCCCGTCGCCGCTGTGGGCCCGGTCGAGGAGGTCGAGGACCTCGGACTTCGGCACGCGCAGGGTCGTACTGCCGGCGGTGACGACGATCCCTGGCTCGTCGCCCTCGAAGGAGGGGGCGGTGGTGAGGGCGTCGAGCGCCTCCGGGCGGTAGTCGCTCTCCACCCGGCGCCGCAACACGTCCGCCATGCGTTGGTCCGACTTCACCAGGCGCGCCTCCGGCGAGTCGGTGCCGAGGATCTCGCCCTCCCACAGGCGGTCCAGCTGGACGGCGTTGACATCCCGGGTGCCGAGGGTGGGGAGGACCTGCCCCACATAGTCGAGGAACCGCTGGTGGGGGCCGATGACGAGGATGTCCTGAGCTTTGAAGTGCTCGTTGTTGACGAGCCAGGTCACCCGGTGGAGACCGACCGCCGACTTGCCGGTGCCGGGGCCGCCCTGCACGACGAGGATGTCCGAGGGCGAGCCGGTGACCAGCTTCATCTGGTCACGGCGGATGGTCTCGACGATGTCCCGCATCCGGCCGCCGCGCGAACGCTGCAGCTCCCGCAGCAGGAACTCGTCCGGCTGGAGCACCTTCCGCCGCCGGCGTCGTACGACGTCTCCGGGGGTGGGGGCCGGCACAGGGGCGGGCTCCGGTGCAGGGGCGGGCTCGGGCACGGCCGCGGGTGCGGGAGCGGATGCGGGAGTGGCTGTCGACAGGGAGATGTCGTCGAAGTAGCTCTCGACGATCCGCTGTGCGCAGCGGAGTTGGCGGCGCAGGACCACCTCGCCCGGGTCCTCCGGCCGGGTCTCCAGCCACCTCTTCGCCAGGGGGCTGGTCCACAGCAGGACCACCGGCTCGTGCGAGGCGTCGTGCACTCCGCGGCGTCCGATGTACCAGGGCCGGGGGTCTCCTCCCGGGTCCTCCGGCGCGTCGACGCGGGAGAAGACCAGGGCCTCGCCGTTGAGCCCTCCGTAGGCCTCCGCGCGCGCCTGCGCCTCGGCACGGTTGGCGATCCCGTCCTTGCCGCTCGCCGACGCGGTGGCGGCCGAGGTGCCGCCCAGCTCGGCCAGCTTCATGGCGTAGCAGTCGTACGCGTGATTCACCGCCCGCTGCTCGCCCGTGAGGATCTCGTCCCGAGTGGTGGTGCTCATATATGTCCTCCCTGCGGTGCCGGGGGACACCGCCACGGGCATGTGCCCGTACCCCGCTGAAACAACTATCAGAGACGGGGCGGTGACGAACAGTCAGGGTCAACTGCGCCGGTGGGCGAGGCCGGTTGCCGGAGGCCTACGTGCGCAATGTCGTGGTGAGGGCGGCCAGGAAGCGGTCCGAGGTGGCCCGGTCCCTGACCGCCAGACGGATCCAGTCGGGCCCCAGGCCGGGGAACGTGTCGCCGCGCCGCACGGCGAACCCCAGCCCCCGGAGCCGCTCCCGCACCCCGCCCGCCCCGGGCACCCGGACCAGGAGGAAAGGCCCCTCCGCAGGGACCACCGCGCGGACCCCGAAGGGGGCCAACTCGGCCAGTCCTGCGAGGAGATGGGCCCGGTCCGCGGCGATGCGGTGCGCCGCATGGCCCGCCTCCGCCAGCGCCCTCGGCCCCACACACGCCCGCGCCGCCTCCAAGGCGGGCGACGAGACCGGCCACAGCGGCTGCGCCCCGGCGAGAGCGGAGATCACCTCCGGCGCGGAGAGGACGTAACCGATGCGGAGCCCCGCGAGCCCCCAGGTCTTCGTGAGGCTGCGCAGGACCACCAGGCCGGGGATGTCCGTGCGGCCCGCCAGCGCCTCCCGCTCACCCGGCACCGCGTCCATGAACGCCTCGTCGACCACCAGGATCCTCCCGGGGCGCGCCAGCGCGGCGACCGACGCCGCCGGGTGGAGGACGGACGTCGGGTTCGTGGGGTTGCCGACGACCACCAGGTCGGCCTCCTCGGGCACGGCGGAGGCGTCGAGCCGGAAGCCGTCCTCCTCCCGCAGCAGCACCCGCCCCACCTCGTGCCCCGCGTCCCGCAGCGCCGCCTCCGGCTCGGTGAACTGCGGATGCACCACATAGGGGTGACGGACCTTCAGGGCACGGGCGAGCAGGACGAAGGCCTCCGCCGCGCCCGCGGTGAGCAGCACCCGGTCGGGCGGCAGACCGTGCCGCGCCGCCACCGCCTCCCGCGCCGCCCGCCCGTCCGGGTAGGCCGCCAGACCGTCGAGGGACGCGGCGATCACCCCCTTGAGCCAGGCCGGGGGAGTGTCGGAGCGTACGTTCACGGCGAGGTCCGTGAGGTCCGCGCCGTCGTCCCGCACCTCCGCGTCCCCGTGGTGGCGCAGATCGACCGGCACGTCGGGCGTGCCGGGCCGGGCCGCGACCGCGCACGTCGCCATCGGCGGGCGCCCCACGGGCGCCGACTTCCGCTTCGGTACGAGGAGTTCACCGCCGCCCCGCAGCGCCGCCGCCTCCGCCACCGACGGCGTGCCCACCGCGGCGCGGGCCCTCGCGGTCGGATTCGGCACCGCGACGTCCGCCAGGTCCCGCGCCGCGTACGTCACGAGCGGCACGCCGAGCCGCGCGGCCGCCCCGACGATCCCCGGCTCCTCGCCCTTCACGTCCACCGTCGCCAGCTCGGCCACCGCCGACTCGGGGAAGCCCGCGTCACGGACCGCGTCCCGGACCAGGCCGAGCACCTCCTCCACCGGGGCGTCCTCACAGGCGCCGACGCCGACGACGAGCACGACGTCCTCGACGGGCGTCACCTTTCCGGCACCGGCCATGGGAAGTAGGTCCTTTCGTGTGGGGCGGGAGTGGTGGATGTGCGGGACAGGGGGTCAATCGGCTAGCAAGGGGCCATGGCGGTGCTCGTGGCGCTCGGCGCCTTCCTCATGACCCTGGTGGGCGGCTGGACGGCCCAGCGGGTCACCGACCGGCGCCATCTCGTGCTGGGCCTCGCGGGCGGGCTGATGCTCGGCGTCGTCGGCCTCGACCTGCTGCCGGAGGCGCTGGACGCCGCGGGCGGGCCCGTCTTCGGCGTACCTGCGGCGCTGCTCCTGTTCGTCGCCGGCTTCCTCGTCGCCCATCTGGTGGAACGCCTCCTCGCCGGCCGGCACGCCGCGCACGGCGCCGGGGAGGACGGGCACGGCCGCGTCCCTCAGGTCGGGCTCACGGCCGCCGCCGCGATGGTCGGGCACAGCGCGATGGACGGCGTCGCGATCGGCGCCGCCTTCCAGGTGGGCGGCGGCATGGGCGCGGCCGTGGCGCTGGCCGTCGTCGCCCACGACTTCGCGGACGGCTTCAACACGTACACGATCACCAGCCTGTACGGGAACGCCCGTCGCAAGGCCCTCGCCATGCTCTTCGCGGACGCGGCGGCCCCGGTGGTGGGCGCCGCGTCGACGCTGCTCCTCACCATCCCGGAGCAGCTGCTCGGCGGCTATCTGGGCTTCTTCGGCGGCGCGCTGCTGTACCTCGCGGCGGCCGAGATCCTGCCCGAGGCACACCACGACCACCCGGCCCGCTCGACGCTGCTGTGCACGGTGGCGGGCGCGGCGTTCATCTGGCTCGTGGTGGGCATCGCGGAGTGAGCGCCCCGGTCCGGTCACGGCGCGCATCGTCCGACGAACCGGCGCGCGACGCCCGGCTCCGCCGCCCAGTGCGTGTGCAGATAGCTGGCGTGCACGTTCCCCTGTACGAAGCCCTCGACGCGCCGCTCGGGCCGGTGCAGGCCCCACGCCGGGGTCGCCCCCGCACCCGGCTCGACGACCGTGCGGTGGAACTCGTGCCCCCGCATCCGCGTCCCGGCGGGCGCGAGCACGCTGTCCGACACGGCCGCCGCCTCCCGGTACCCGAGCGTCAGCCGCTCCGACATGCGCGCCGCGACGTCCAGGACCCCGCACATCGGCTTCCCGTCCAGCTCACGGGAGAGGTAGAGCAGGCCCGCGCACTCGGCGGCCACGGGCGCGCCGGAGAGCGCGAGTGCCGCCACGGCCTTCCGGAGCGGTTCGTTCGCGGACAGCTCGGGCGCGTACACCTCGGGGAAGCCGCCCCCGATGACCAACCCGGCCGTCCCGTCGGGCAGTCGCTCGTCGTGGAGGGGGTCGAAGGTGACGACGTCGGCTCCGGCGGCGGTGAGCAGCTCCGCGTGCTCGGCGTAGGAGAAGGTGAAGGCGGCCCCACCGGCGACGGCGACGACGGGGCGCTTCGCTTCGGGCCCGGCCGGGGGGAATCCAGCCTGTCCGGCGATTGAGGACGAACTCGGCGAAGCCGGTGACTCACCCAGCCCCGTCGCGGGGTCCCATGCCCCACCCGGCAGGGACGGCGCGCTGCGCGCCAGCGCGAGGAGGGCGTCCAGGTCGCAGCCCTCCCGTACCCGCGAGGCCAGCGCCGCGACGGACTCCACGGCGTCCGCCCGCCGCTCGGCCACCGGCACCAGCCCCAAGTGCCGTGACGGTGCGCTCACTTGCGCCACGCGGCGTAGTACGCCCAGCACCGGCACCCCGGACTCGTCGAGCGCCTCCCGCAACAGCGCCTCGTGCCGGTTCGAACCGACCTTGTTGAGGATCACGCCCGCGACCCGCACCTCCGGGTCCCAGGACGCGAAGCCGTGCACCAGTGCCGCCACCGACCGCGACTGCGACGACGCGTCGACGACCAGCACGACCGGGGCCCGCAGCAGCTTCGCGACGTGTGCGGTGGAGGCCAGCTCGCCCTGCCCGGCGGCCCCGTCGTACATCCCCATCACGCCTTCGACCACGGCGATGTCGCAGTCCGCCGACCCGTGCGCGAAGAGGGGTGCGATCAGGTCGGGCCCGCACAGGTACGCGTCGAGGTTGCGGCCGGGGCGGCCGGTGGCGAGCGCGTGGTAGCCGGGGTCGATGTAGTCGGGCCCGACCTTGTGCGGGGAGACGGCGAGCCCGGCCGCCGCGAAGGCGGCCATCAGGCCCGTCGCGACGGTCGTCTTGCCGCTGCCCGACGACGGCGCCGCGATGACGAGACGAGCTACCACTCGATGCCCCTCTGGCCCTTCTGGCCGGCGTCCATCGGGTGCTTGATCTTGGACATGTCGGTGACGAGGTCCGCGAAGTCGATCAGCTGCTGCGGGGCGTTGCGGCCGGTGATGACCACGTGCTGCGTGCCGGGGCGGTTCCGCAGCACCTCCACGACCTCGTCCGTGTCGATCCAGCCCCAGTGCATCGGATAGGCGAACTCATCGAGGACGTACAGCTTGTACGTCTCCTCGGCGAGGTCCCGCTTGACCTGCTCCCAGCCCTCGCGGGCCTTGTCCTCGTTGGTCAATTCCCCCTCGGCGGGGGCGCGCTGGATCCACGACCAGCCCTCGCCCATCTTGTGCCAGGCGACCGTGCCGCCCTCGCCCGAGGCGCCGAGGACCTTCAGCGCGTTCTCCTCGCCGACCTTCCACTTCGCCGACTTCACGAACTGGAAGACGCCGATCGGCCACCCCTGATTCCAGGCGCGCAGCGCGAGCCCGAACGCGGCGGTCGACTTGCCCTTCCCGATGCCCGTGTGGACGAACACCAGTGGACGGTTGCGGCGCTGACGTGTCGTCAGCCCGTCGTCCGGTACGACACTCGGCTGTCCCTGCGGCATTAAGCGGCCCTCCTAGAAGGCGAGTTCATTCCCTGTACGTCCTTGACGAGGCCGGCGATCGAGTCGGCCCGCAGCTCGTCGAGGGTCACGGCCGTCCCGCCGAGCTCGCCCGCCAACTGGCCCGCGAGACCGAGGCGTACGTAGCCCGACTCGCAGTCGACGACGACCGAGGCGACCCCGTCCGCCGCGAACAGCCGCGCCGCGCGCCCCGCGCGGGCCACCGGCTCCACACCGCCCGTCGCCCGCCCGTCCGTCACCACGACCACCAGCGGCCGCCGCGCCGCGTCCCGCAGCCGCTCCACGCGCAGCACGTCGTGCGCCTTCAGCAGGCCCGCGGCCAGCGGCGTGCGGCCGCCGGTCGGCAGCGTCTCGAGCCGGGCCGCGGCCGCGTCCACCGACGACGTCGGCGGCAGCGCCACCTCGGCGTCCTTGCCGCGGAACGTCACCAGACCCACCTTGTCGCGCCGCTGATAGGCGTCCAGGAGGAGCGAGAGCACGGCACCCTTCACGGCGCTCATGCGCTGCCGCGCCGCCATCGACCCGGAGGCGTCCACGACGAACAGCACGAGATTGCCCTCGCGCCCCTCCCGCGTCGCCTGCCGCAGATCGTCACGGCGTACGACGAGACCGGCGCCGGAGCGCCCGCGCGCCTTCTGGTGCGGCGCCGCGGCCTGCACCGTCGCCGCCAGGTGCAGCTTGGTCAGCGCGCCTTTCGGCCGCCGCGAACCGGTCGTACGGCCGTGCTCGGTCCGCGCCCGCGAGCGCCGTCCCGCCGCGCCCTCGCCGATGCCGGGCACGCTCAGCATCTTCGTGCGGAACGGCTCGGCGGCGCGCACGGCCTGCTGCTCGCCGGAGGCGCCGCCCGGGGCCGGTGCGGGCTCCTGCGGTGCGGGCTCCTCCTCGGTGTCCATGCCCTGGTTCTGCGCCGGAAGTTCGGGGGAGGGGGAGTCCGGTCCGTCGGCGGGAGGCTGTCCACCGCCCCCGCCGGGGCCGCCGTCCGGGCCACCGCCGTCGGGGTCGTCGTCGCCCTCGGGCGGCTCGGGCTCCTCGTCGGCCTCGTTCTCGCGTGCCTCGTCCAGCGTCTCGTCGAGCTTGTCCTCGTCGAGGCCCGGCGCGTCGAAGGGGTTGCGGCGCCTGCGGTGCGGCAGCGCGAGCAGCGCGGCCTGCCGCACGTCCTCGCTCTCCACGTCCGTACGCCCCGCCCAGGCGGCGAGCGCCGTCGCCGTGCGCGCCATCACGATGTCCGCGCGCATCCCGTCGACCTCGAACGCCGCGCAGGTCGCCGCGATCTGCCGCAGTGCCGCGTCGCCGAGCGTGACTTGGGGCAGGAGCGCGCGGGCCGCCACGACGCGGTCGCGCAGCGCGGCCTCGTCCTCGGCGAAGCGGGCGGCGAAGGCCTCGGGGTCGTCGTCGTACGCGAGCCGCCGCCGTACGACCTCGACGCGCTGGTCGGTCTCCCGGGACGCGGCCACCTCGACGGTGAGCCCGAACCGGTCGAGCAACTGCGGCCGCAGCTCGCCCTCTTCGGGGTTCATCGTGCCGACGAGCAGGAACCGCGCGGCATGCCGCACGGACACGCCTTCGCGCTCGACGTACGAGGCGCCCATCGCGGCGGCGTCCAGGAGCAGGTCGACCAGGTGGTCGTGGAGGAGGTTGACCTCGTCGACGTACAGGATGCCGCGGTGGGCGTCGGCGAGCAGTCCGGGCTCGAAGGCCTTCACGCCCTCGGCGAGCGCCCGCTCGATGTCGAGGGCGCCGACGAGCCGGTCCTCGGACGCGCCGACGGGCAGCTCGACCATGCGGGCGGGGCGCGCGGTGGCGCCGCCCGCCTCGTGCGGGCCGTCGGGGCAGTTCGGGTCGGGCGCGGCCGGGTCGCACGAGAAGCGGCACCCGGCGACGACCGGCACCTCCGGAAGCAGCGCGGAGAGCGCGCGCACGGCGGTGGACTTGGCGGTGCCCTTCTCCCCCCGCACGAGTACGCCGCCGACGGCGGGCGATACGGCGTTCAGCAACAGCGCGAGCCGCAGGTCGTCCTGCCCGACGAGAGCGGTGAACGGATACGGGGTACTCACAGAGCCTCCTTGATGCGGTGGTGCGTGGCGGCGCTTACGAGAGCCGTTGCGCGGGCGCTCATGACGGCGCACCCGGCGCGATGAACGGCAGGCCTGCCGGCGCGCCGTTCTCGATCAGGCCCCACAGTGCGTCCGTGTCCGCGTGTTCTTCGATCAGGTCGCCGAGCAGGTCGAGCTGTTCCTCCCGCAGCGTGCCGAAACTGGTGTCGGGGGCGGGCACGAAGCGGCGGCCCGCCGCGCGGGCGACCTCGGTGAGGAACCGGCGGCGGAACGCGTCGCTCTCCAGCGACCCGTGCCAGTGCGTGCCCCACACCTCGCCGACCCGGCAGCCGTCCAGGAACGGCTCCCCGCCCGCCACCTCGGCCACGCCGTGATGGATCTCGTACCCCTCGACCGCCTCCCCGAGGGCCTCGCCCACCGGCCGCGCGAGCGTCTTCTCACGGGCGAACCGCACCCGCACCGGCAGCAGCCCGAGCCCGTCGACGG
Source organism: Streptomyces sp. NPDC039480 (assembly GCF_055597165.1). NCBI lineage: Bacteria > Bacillati > Actinomycetota > Actinomycetes > Kitasatosporales > Streptomycetaceae > Streptomyces > Streptomyces sp. NPDC039480. The sequence continues at coordinate 294,200 of NZ_JBVITX010000011.1, forward strand.
ACCCGGCCCGCGACTCCACGTCGTCCTCGATGTGCTCGCCGAGGACCTGGAAGCCGCCGCAGATGCCGAGCACCGGCCGCCCCTCGGCGGCCCGCCGCGCGAGGGCGTCCGCGAGGCCGCGCTCACGCAGCCACCGCAGCGCCTTCACCGTGCCGCGCGTGCCCGGTACGACCACGAGGTCCGCGTCGACGAGCTCCTCCGCCCGGTCCACGAACCGCACGACGACGCCCGGCTCGGCGGCCAGCGCGTCCACATCCGTGAAGTTGGACATCAGCGGCACCGCGCACACGGCGACCCGCAGCACGTCCTCGCCGACCGGCGGCGCCACCACGGACTCCCGCACCGCGCCCCGCAGGGAGACCCGCAGGCCGTCCTCCTCGTCGATGCCGAGCCCGTGCTGGAACGGCAGCACGCCGTACGTGCGCCGCCCGGTCAGACCGAGCAGCATGTCGAGCCCCGGTTCGAGGAGGGAGACGTCCCCGCGGAACTTGTTCACCAGATACCCGGCGACGAGCTCCTGGTCCGCCGCGCTCAGCAGCGCCGTCGTCCCGAAGAACGACGCGAACACCCCGCCCCGGTCGATGTCACCGACCACCAGGACGGGGAAGCGGGCGGCGCGCGCGATGCCCATGTTCACGATGTCGGTGCGCCGCAGATTGATCTCGGCGGGACTGCCCGCGCCCTCACAGATCACGGCGTCATAGCTGCCCCGCAGCTCCTCCAGGCATCCCACGACGGTGTCGAGCAGCGCGGCCTGCCGCCCCCCGTGGTAGCCACGCGCACTCATCTCACCCACCGGCTTGCCCATGAGCACGACCTGGCTGGAGCGATCGCCGCCCGGCTTGAGCAGCACCGGGTTCATCAGCGCGCTCGGCTCGACGCGGGCGGCCTGCGCCTGCATGGCCTGCGCGCGCCCGATCTCGGCACCCTCGCGCGTGACGAAGGAGTTCAGGGACATGTTCTGCGCCTTGAACGGCGCGACGGACACGCCCTTGCGGGTCAGCCACCGGCAGATGCCGGCGGTGACGACGCTCTTCCCCGCGTCCGATGTGGTCCCCGCGACGAGCAACCCGCCACTCATACGTCTCTCCTCGACTTCGCCGACCGCAGCGCCCGGCGGGCCGTCACCGCGACTCCCAGTGCCAGCCAGCTCACGCGCCGGGACAGCTTCACGGCCCGCTCGATGTCCGCCACCCGCACGTCCCGCCCCGACCCGTTCAGGACGGGCCGGTGCTCGACCCGCCCCGCGTACGAGAGGGTCCCCCCGAGCCGCACGCCCAACGCCCCCGCGAAGGCGGCCTCGACGGGCCCCGCGTTGGGACTGGGGTGCTGCGCGGCGTCGGAACGCCACGCCTTGACCGCCCCCGACGGCGAGTCCCCCGCCAGCACGGCCAGCGCGGCGGTGAGCCGCGCCCCCGGCCACCCGAAGACGTCGTCGAGACGGGCCGAGGCCCACCCGTAACGCCGGTACCTCGACGACTTGTGGCCGACCATCGCGTCCAGCGTGTTCACGGCGCGGAAGGCGACGAGCCCCGGCACCCCGCCGATGGCGCCCCACACGAGCGCCCCCACCACCGCGTCGGACGTGTTCTCGGCAACGGACTCCACGACGGCCCGTGCGACGCCGTCGGCGTCCAGCGCCTGCGGGTCGCGCCCGCACAGATGCGGCAGCCGCTCCCGCGCGACCTCGATGTCGTCGGCCTCCAGCGCCCCGCCGACGGCCCGCGCCTCACGGCCGAGGGAGGTGCCGCCGACCACGGCCCAGGTCGCGGCGGCGGTCAGCGCCACCGAACCGGCGCGTGACCGGCGTACGAGAGAAGAGGCGAGGGCTGCGGCGCCCGCCGCGCCCCCGGCGCACACCACGGCGTGCAGCGCGCCCCACCCGCGGTGGTCACGCCACAGCATCCGCTCGACGGCGCCCGCGGCACGTCCGAACGCGGCGACCGGATGGCCCCGGCGCGGATCGCCGAGCAGCAGGTCACCGAGGAGTCCGGCGGCGGCGCCGTACGCGAAGTCGCGATCGGCACTCATGGGCTCAGCCCGTCGCTGCACTGAGGAGGGAACTCGTACTCAGGGAAGGAACCGGCAACGGGCGGCCGCGCATGGCGATATGTCCTCACTCAGGGTGTCCGCGCCCTGGTTCGACGTGATCGGCGGCGAGAGTTCCTGGCTCACGGGGAGCGTCGCTCCCCGGTGACAGTGGCGGGACCGCGCCGGATTCGCACCGGCTTCCTCTTCTGCCGCCGTAGTTGGCCCCGGCAGTCCACCACGCCCCGCGAATGCCCGTCAACTCGCCGTTGACCTGCGGCGGGAGAGTGTGTTGGGGCCCACACACGCCGGTGGGGCGCGAAGCGTTCCGCACGCTCCGCGCCCCACCGGGGAACTCCGCTGTCAGGCGACGATCAGATAGATCCCGTACGCCACGGCCGCCGCGCACAGCGCGAAGCAGGCGTACGCGCCGGTGCGCGCCATGGCCGCGGAACCGCCGTCCGATGCGGCCGCCGTCTCCTGCTTGGAGAGGCCGACGACGCCGAGGGTGAACAGGCCCACCAGGGCCACCGTCACCGCGAGGCTGACTCCGAAGACGGAGCCGAGAGCTGCCCAGTCGATGCTCATGGTGATCTGTCCTTATACCGTCGCGGTCCTGGCGGGTTCCGCCATGGCACCGGTCGTGGTGGTGGTCGGGGCCGTGACGGTGGCCTTGACGGCCTCGTCGGGGCCGGTCGAGGCGGCCATCGCGCCCGTCGGGGGCGGGGTGACGGCGGCGATCGCGGTGGTCACGACGCCCGCGGGCTCGGCACCGGTGGCGCCGTCGTGACGGATCTCGTCGTCGGTGACGTTGGTGTGGTCGACGGCGTTGCGCCGCGAGAGCGCCCAGATGACGGCCGAGCCGGCGACCAGGAGCGCGGCGGTGACCGCGACGCCCCAGGGGCCCTGCTTGGTGAGGAACTCGGCGCCCGCGCCGACCAGGCCGGCGGCCGGCAGCGTCAGACCCCAGGCGACGAACATCCGGGTCGCGGTCGACCAGCGGACCACGCCGCCCTTGCGGCCGAGGCCCGCGCCCATCACGGCGCCGGAGCAGGACTGGGTGGTGGAGAGCGAGAAGCCCAGGTGGGAGGAGGCCAGGATGACCGTCGCGGCGCTGGTCTGGGCGGCGAAGCCCTGCTGCGGCTGGAGGTCGGTGAGGCCCTTGCCCATGGTGCGGATGATGCGCCAGCCGCCGAGGTACGTACCGAGGGCGATGGCCACACCGGCCGAGACGATGACCCACATCGGGGGGTTCGCGCCGGGGTTCAGGACGCCGCCGGTGACCAGGGCGAGCGTGATGATGCCCATGGTCTTCTGCGCGTCGTTCGTGCCGTGGGCCAGCGAGACCAGGCCCGCGGAGGCGATCTGGCCCGCGCGGTAGCCCTTCGCGGTGGCCTTGGTGTCGGTGTTGCGGCCGATCCGGTACGTCAGGCGCGTGGCCAGCGTCGCGGCGAGACCCGCCACGAGCGGCGCGGCGAGGGCCGGGATCAGGATCTTGGTGACGACGGTGCCGCCGTCGATCGACGACCAGCCCATCGACATGACCGCGGCGCCGATGAGGCCGCCGAAGAGGGCGTGGGAGGAGCTGGAGGGCAGGCCCACCAGCCAGGTCAGGAGATTCCAGAGAATCGCGCCGACGAGCGCGGCGAAGATGACCTCGGTTTTCAGGCCGTCCTCGTTGACGATGCCGCCGGAGATCGTCTTGGCGACTTCGACGGAGAGGAAGGCTCCGACGAGGTTGAGCACGGCGGACATGGCCACCGCCGTCTTGGGCTTGAGAGCGCCGGTCGAGATGGTCGTCGCCATCGCGTTGGCAGTGTCGTGGAAACCGTTCGTGAAATCGAACACGAGAGCGGTGACGATCACGATCCCGAGGAGAAGCGTGATGTGTTCCATTTACCCAGGCTTCTGTTGGACGTCAGTGGCATGTGGAACGTAGGCAACCTGGGTGAACGGAAAGTGAACTGGGACGGGCGGTGCGGTGACCCGAAGTGGAGTGCCATCGCTCCGTATCGACCAGGTGTCCGATGACGATCGTACGGATCGGGGGCAGGAAGCCCGCAAACTGGGCGGAGTGTTGCGCTCCGCCATCCGGCGGCGACCCCCGCGCGACCCGCCCCCACCGGCCCCGCGACCTCCCGAAGAGATCCTGATCACGCCGAGGGCCGCCGGTAACCGGAATCGCCCGGCTGGCAGGATCGCCGCATGACTGAGCAGCGGCACGACGAGGGTGGGGACGCGGCGCGCGACGCCGTCCGGAAAGCCTGGGCCGAGCTGGTCCTCACGGCCCGCAGGACGGTGGAGGACGGCCTGGTCGTCGGCACCTCGGGCAACGTCTCCGTACGCGTCGGCGGGACCGTCCTCGTCACCCCGAGCGGGGTCCCGTACGACCGGCTGCGGCCCGAGGACGCGGTCGGCGTCGACCTCGAAGGACGGCAAGTCCTCGGCGATCTCGCGCCGACCAGCGAACTCCCCATGCACCTCGCGATCTACCGCGACACCGACGCGGGCGCCGTCGTCCACACCCACGCGGTGCACGCCACGGCCGTCTCGATGCTGGTCCCCGAGCTCCCGGCGGTCCACTACATGACCGGCGCACTCGGCGGCCCCGTCCGCGTCGCGCCCTACGCCCTGTACGGCACCGACGAGCTGGCCGGGCACATGCTCCGCGCCCTGCGCGACCGCACGGGCTGCCTCCTCCAGAACCACGGAACGGTCACCTACGGAGACGACCTCTCCCAGGCGTACGACCGCACCGCCCAGCTGGAGTGGATGTCCCGCCTCTGGCTCACGGCCGCCGCGGTCCCCGGCCACACACCGACGCTCCTCTCCCCGGACCAGCTGCGCGCAGCACAGGACAAACTGCGGGGCTACGGTCAGCCCGGGGACTGACCGGGCACGTCACTCCGGAGGCATCGCCCACTGGCCCCGGAGCCCTCGGCCCCGGACACTGGACCCGTGCGCCCAGCCAAAGCGACGGCAGCGGCCGTCACCGCAGTAACAGCCGCCCTGGGGGCGGCCGCGGCCGCCATCGCGGCGGGCCGTTTCGCCAGCGACGCCGCCCTCAAGGCGCCCCCGGGCCGCCCTCTGCCGACCGAGCCCCGCCTCACCGTGCACGCCACGGCCGCAGGCCAGGTCGGCCTGACCCGCGCCCTCGCCAGCCGCCGCCCCGGCACGTACGGCCTGAGCGGCCCCGGCACCCACGCGATCGTCGGCCCCGTCCTGGAGTCCGCCCCCCACGAGGCCGACACGGTCGTACGCCGCCTCGAAGCCGTCACCCGCGGCTCCCTGGAACCCGGCGACCGCGTCTGGCTCACCCCGCAGGTCCACATCGGGGACCCGCGCACCGCGCTCGGCCTCGACCACACGGACGTCGACATCGCCGGCGAGCTCGGCGCCCTGCCCGCCTGGTTCGTGTCCGGCGCCCGGGACACCTGGGTCATCACCGTCCACGGCCTCGGCACCACCCGCGAACACCCCATGGTCGTCATGGACTTCCTGCACCGCCTGCGGGTCCCCGTCCTCGACCTCGCCTACCGCGGCGACCCCGGCGCGCCCCGCTCCCCGGACGGCCTCGGCCACCTCGGCGAGACGGAGTGGCGCGACCTGGACGCCGCCATCCGCCACGCCGTGCGCCACGGCGCCGAGCGGGTCGTCCTGCACGGCTGGTCCACCGGCGCCGCCATGTGCCTGCACGCCGCGGGGCACTCGGCGCTGCGCGACCGCGTCGGCGGCCTCGTCCTCGACTCACCGGTACTGAACTGGGAAACCACCCTGCGCGCCCTCGCCGGCGCCCGGCGCACCCCCGGGCCCCTCCTTCCGCTTGCGGTCCGTGCGGCCCAAGGCCGCACGGGGCTGCGCGGCGACCGGCTGCCCGCCGCTGCGGACCCCGCGGCGCTGCGGGTGCCGACCCTGGTCGTGCACGGCCCCGACGACGCCGTCGCACCCTGGGCCTTCTCCCGCAGGCTGGCCGAACAGCGCCCGGACCTGGTCACGTTGCACCCGGTTCCCGACGCGCCGCACGGCGCCATGTGGAATGCCGACCCCGTGGGCTACGAAGAGGTGCTGCGCCGCTTCCTCACCCCCCTGCTGTGACGCTGCGCCGTCATTCCGTTTGGGTTTTCGGACCGTCAACAGGAAGACTGCACCCGTGACGTCCCGTACCCCGCGCGACTCCAGGCTCCGACTTGTCCGCGCGCCCCGCCCGAGGGCCGAAGAGCGAGGAGAGGCCCGGCGCGACGCGACACGACCCCTCTCCGCCGCGCCCGGCGCGATGAGCAACCGCCGCACGCGCCGCCCCGCGCCCCGGCCCCCCGAGGGCACGCCCGCCCCCGCCGAGCTGGCCCGCAGCGCCCGCGCCGGCCTCGCCGACGCCGCCCGGGTCGCCCGCTGGGCCGACGCCGCCCTCCGTCCGGGACCCGGCCGCACCGGCGCGGCGCCCGACGGCAAGGGCACGCTCTCCGACGCCACCGCCGAACGGGCCGCCGCCGACCTGGGACTGACCCCCGGTCAGGTCCGCGCCGACTGGGACACCGCTCGCCTCGCGGGCCTCATCGAGGTGCACGGCGACAGCGCACGCCCCGGCTGGCGCCTGCGGGCCTGGAACCGCGACGACACCGCCGTGCTGCGCGGCTGGGTCGCCCTCTTCGACGCCTGGTCGCTGGCCCACCCGGCACCGGACGACCTGCCCCCCGCGGCCGTCGCCGAGACCGTCGAGGCCATGCCGCAGGTCCTCTCCTTCCTCCAGCTGTCCGCGGGCCCCGTCCCCGTGCCGCAACTCCTCGACCTCCTGGACCAGCGGGTCACCGAACTGCGCACCGAACGCTGCGAGATCCCGTACGGACCCCAGCCGCAGCCCGAGACCGCAGCCCCGGCCGAGAGCCCCGAGGACGAGGCCCCGCTGCCTGCTCTCCTCGACTGGGCGCTGCACGGCCTCGCCGCCGTCGGCGCGCTCACCTACGCCGACGGGCAGGCCACGCTCACCCCGCTCGGCAGCTGGGCGGTCTGGGTCAAGCTGGAGCAGATCTGCGTCGCCGCGCAGAGCCCGGCCGGGCACATCGAACAGTCCGCCGAGGACATGCTGCGCGGCTGCGCGCGCCTGCGCCCCAACGCGGCCCGCGCCGAGTACCGCGCCTGGCTGGCCGCCCGCACCGTCGGCAGCGCCGTCACCGACCTCCTCACCGCGGCCCGCGGCGAGGACGCCCTGCTGCGCGGCCTCGCCTTCGAGGCGCTCCGCGTGGTCGGCGCCCCGGCCGAGGCGGAGGTCAGGGCCGTCGTCGACGAGACCCCGTTGCGGCCCTACGCCCTGCTCTGGCTCGCCGAGCAGGAGGGCGCCGACCCCGAGGACGTCCACCTCGTGCTGACCCGCGAGGAGACCACCTGGCTGTGGGTCGACACCGCGGCGGCCGTCGCGGACCACGGCGAGGCCCAACTCCTCGTCCGCCACCTGGAGTCGGCCGTCCAGCCCACCGTGCCCGCACTCCTCGACGAGGTGCGCCGCGTCGGACACCCCCGCACCGTGCAGGTCCTGGTCGCCCTCGCCGCCGCCCACCCCGACCCGGCCCTCGCCAAGGCCGTCCGCCGCGCCGCCTTCCAGGTGCACACGGGCGGGGAGTAGCCCGCGAAGACAGGCTCAGGCACTCGCCCCGGGCTCCGTCCGCGGGGCGTACGTGCCGAAGCTCCACACGTTGCCCTCGGCGTCCCGGGCCATGTAGTCCCGCGAGCCGTAGTCCTGGTCGGTCGGGGGCAGCAGGATCTCCGCGCCGTGCTCACGGGCCCGCCGGTGGTGGGCGTCGACATCGGCCACGACGACGTACACGCCGCAGGGCCCCGCGCCCCTCATCGCCCGGTCGAAGGCGCTGTCCGTGCCCTTGGAGCCCACCATCACCACACCGTTGCCCTGGGCCAGCTCGGCGTGCGCGACGCTGCCGTCCTCGCCCTCGTACACCTGCACCTCGGTGAAGCCGAAGGCCTCCGTCAGCTGCCGGATCGCGGCTTTCGCGTCGGCGTAGAGCAGGGTGGGGCAGATGCTCGGCCGCCCGCTGTCGCCGTCCGCCATGTCGATCACTCCTCATCGGTGTGCTGCCGGGGCCGCCGGGTCAGCGGAAGGTGTCGCACCGGCCCATGTCGCCGGTGCGGTAGCCCTCGTAGAACCACTGCTGGCGCTGCTCGGCCGAGCCGTGCGTCCAGGACTCGGGGGTGACCCGGCCCTGGAACTTCTCCTGGATGCGGTCGTCGCCCACCGCGGCCGCCGCGTCCAGGCCGTCGCGGATGTCGTTCTCGTCGAGGCTGCTGATCAGCGGCCTGCCCGTGCGGTCGTCGGGGCTGCGCGTCGCGTGCCGCGCCCAGACCCCGGCGTAGCAGTCGGCCTGCAGCTCGACCTTCACGGCGTTGCTGTCGCGGCCCGTGCGCCCGTCCTGGGAGCGCTGGAGGATCCCCGTCAGGTTCTGCACGTGGTGCCCGTACTCGTGGGCCACGACGTACGCCTGCGCGAACGGCCCGCCGGTGGAGCCGAACTTGGTCCGCAGCTCGTCGAAGAAGCCCAGGTCCAGATAGACCTTCCGGTCGCCGGGGCAGTAGAACGGGCCGACCGCCGATGACGCGGAGCCGCAGGCGGTGCCCACGCGGCTGGTGAACAGGACGGTCTGCGCGGGGGAGTAGGCGGCCCTGCGGCGCTGGAACTCGGGGCGCCAGTAGTCCTGGAGGCTGTTGACCACCGCCACGATGCGGCAGTCCTCCTTGCTGTTCGCGTCCCGTCCCGTGCGGCAGTTCTGCTGCACCTGCGCGACGGAGGACGACGAGGCCTCGGGCTCCTCGTCGCCCGAGGAGAGCCCCAGCTGGTCGGGGCCCACTCCGAAGAAGAGCCCCAGGAGCAGGGCGATGAGCCCGGCGACGCCGCCGCCCACCGTCGCCCGGCCGCCGGGGATCCGACTGCCGCGCACATCCCGCACCTCCGAGGTGTCCAGGTTGGCGTCGTCGTCGAACTGCATGGGCGCACCCCTCTGCCGCATCCGGAGCGGCCTGCGCCGCCCCGCGCCGGACCACCGGCCACTTCATCCTGATACGCCGGCCCCCACCCGGCGCCGGACGGAGGGCCGAACGGGCGACACGGACCACATCCCGCCCCGTGTCGCCCCGCCACACGGCGCCTGCCCCGCCCCCTCGCGGCTACGCTCTGCGCCTGATCCGTGAGCAGTGGTACCGAAGGGGGCGACATGTCCGCTCCACCGCTCGACTCACCCGTCCCGCCGCACGAGCGGCCCGCCCCCGGCCTGCGGGACGAGCCCCTCGCCCCCGGCCGTCGCGGCACGCGCATCGCCCTGCCCGTGGCCCTCGCCCTGCTGGCCCTGCCGCTCATCACAGCCGCCCATCACTCGCGGCCCGTCCCCTTCGGAGACCACCTCACCGTCCACGCGCGCGTGACGGACGCCGCACCCGCCTCCGCCGACGAACCCGGACTGCGGACGCGGGGAGCGGCCGTCGAGGCGTACGACACGGACAGCGGCGACCTCCGGTGGTCGTACACGCGTACGGGGCGCCGGCCCGTCACGCTCCTGCCCGCGCCGGGGCACGCCTTCACGCTCTGGAACGACGGTCTCGTCACCGACACCGCACGCGCCGACGGCAGCTCCGTGCGCTGGCACCGCGCCATCCCCGCCGCCGCCGACTGGCTGCGCACCCCGGACGCCCGCGGCGGCGCCGGCGTCCTGCGGCCCCTCACTCCCGGCGCCCGCATGCTGGCCGTCGTCACCCCGCACCGCATCGCCGCCTACCGCACCACGGACGGCGACCTGCGCTGGGTGCTGCCCGCCCGCCCCGGCTGCGCCTTCGAACCGGCCCGCTCCGTGCACCGCGGCAAGGCGATCCTGATCGCCCAGCCCTGCGCGAGCCCGGCCGCCCCCTGGACCGCCCAGGTCATGGCGGTGGACGACTACGGCAGGATCGTCCCCGGCCGCACCCCGCTGGGCAACGGCGATCTCGGCCGGGGCCCCGGCGGCGACCGCGGCCCGGAAAACTAGTTGCGACGGCCCGTTAGACTTGCTGCCATGGCAGCTCCTCTCCTCAGTTGGACGGCATAGACACCGGTCCCGAGCACCTCAGTCGTCCCACTCGCCGTCCACTCTGTTCAGGAGTACCCCCGTGATCACCGCTTCCGGCATCGAGCTGCGCGCCGGCGCCCGCATCCTCATCGAGAACGCCTCCTTCCGTATCGCGAAGGGCGACCGCATCGGCCTCGTCGGCCGCAATGGAGCGGGCAAGACCACCCTCACCAAGTGTCTGGCGGGCGAGGGCGTCCCCGCGGGCGGCACGATCTCCCGCTCCGGAGAGGTCGGCTATCTCCCCCAGGACCCCCGCACCGGCGACCTCGACGTGCTGGCCCGCGACCGGATCCTCTCCGCCCGCGGCCTCGACGTACTGATCCGCAAGATGCGCGAGAACGAACAGCGCATCGCGAACGGCCAGGGCTCCACCCGCGACAAGGCCATGAAGCAGTACGAGCGCCAGGAGACGGAGTTCCTCACCAAGGGCGGGTACGCCGCCGAGGCCGAGGCCGCCACCATCGCCGCCGCGCTCAACCTCCCGGACCGCGTGCTCGGCCAGCCCCTGCACACGCTCTCCGGTGGTCAGCGCCGCCGCATCGAGCTGGCCCGCATCCTCTTCTCGGACGCCGACACGCTCCTCCTCGACGAGCCGACCAACCACCTCGACGCCGACTCGATCGTCTGGCTGCGCGACTACCTGAAGACGTACCGCGGCGGCTTCATCGTGATCTCCCACGACGTCGACCTAGTCGAGACGGTCGTCAACAAGGTCTTCTACCTGGACGCCAACCGCTCCGCGATCGACGTCTACAACATGGGCTGGAAGCTCTACCAGCAGCAGCGCGAGTCCGACGAGAAGCGCCGCAAGCGCGAGCGGCAGAACGCCGAGAAGAAGGCCGCCGCCCTGCACTCGCAGGCCGACAAGATGCGCGCGAAGGCCACCAAGACCGTCGCCGCGCAGAACATGGCGCGCCGCGCCGACAAGCTCCTCGCGGGCCTCGACGAGGTCCGCCAGAGCGACAAGGTCGCCAAGCTCCGCTTCCCCGAGCCCGCGCCGTGCGGCAAGACGCCGCTCATGGCGGAGGGCCTCTCGAAGTCGTACGGCTCGCTGGAGATCTTCACCGACGTCGACCTCGCCATCGACAAGGGCTCGCGCGTCGTCATCCTCGGCCTCAACGGCGCGGGCAAGACGACCCTGCTGCGGCTCCTCGGCGGCGCCGAGAAGCCCGACACCGGGCAGGTCATCGAGGGCCACGGCCTCAAGCTCGGCTATTACGCGCAGGAGCACGAGACCCTGGACCCGGAGCGCACGGTCCTGGAGAACATGCGCTCGGCCGCCCCCGACCTCGACCTGGTCGAGGTCCGCAAGACGCTCGGCTCGTTCCTCTTCTCCGGAGACGACGTCGACAAGCCCGCCGGTGTGCTCTCCGGTGGTGAGAAGACCCGGCTCGCCCTCGCGACCCTGGTCGTCTCCTCGGCCAACGTCCTCCTCCTGGACGAGCCCACCAACAACCTCGACCCGGCGAGCCGCGCGGAGATCCTCGGCGCGCTGCGCACCTACAAGGGCGCGGTCGTCCTCGTCACGCACGACGAGGGCGCCGTCGAGGCGCTGCAGCCGGAGCGGATCATCCTGCTGCCGGACGGCGTCGAGGACCTGTGGGGCCAGGACTACGCGGACCTCGTCGCCCTCGCCTGAGCCGTCCACTTCGCGTGATCGAACCACTGATCCACTGCGTATGGATCATTCGGCCGATCGGTGATCCCTCATCTGTGTGAGCCGTCCTCGTACCGAGGTGTGTCATACACGGATTTCGCCGCCGTCCGGGCATGGTGCCGGGCATCCCACCCGGCACCCCGCTGACCTGGCGATTCATCGTCCGGCTCGGCCGGGCGCAGCGAATCCAGCACCCGGAATGCTGGATTCCGCTCGTGGCGGGCCCTTCCCTAGCGGCAAACCTCGCCGTACCGACCTTGTCGAATGGGTGGCCAGGAAGCCCGGAAGGGGTGATCATGAGAAGTCCAGAGCGCACTTCCCATGAGGAGGCACGGGTGGCCGAGACTCTGAAGAAGGGCAGCCGGGTTACCGGCGCCGCGCGCGACAAGCTCGCGGCAGACCTGAAGAAGAAGTACGACGGCGGTGCGAGCATCCGGGCGTTGGCCGAAGAGACCGGCCGCTCGTACGGGTTCGTGCACCGCATGCTCAGCGAGTCCGGCGTCACGCTGCGGGGACGCGGCGGGGCGACGCGAGGCAAGAAGGCCGCCGCCGGCTGACGGCAGGCGCGGCCCGCTGTACCCATGGTCCGACGGTGGCCACCCGGTCGATCGCGTGATCGACCGGGTGGTTACTGTGCAGTCACTTACGGGCGCTCCCGAGCGTCCGGACCGACCGCACCCCATCGGAGGCACCCATGGCTTCGTCCGACAGCGAGCTCGCACCGGTTCTCGACAAGGACGGCGTACGCCTCACCATCGACGAGGCCGTCGCCACGGTGACGCTGACCAATCCGGCCAAGCGCAACGCCCAATCTCCCGCGCTGTGGAGGGCGTTGACGGAGGCAGGTCAGCTGCTGCCCGGCAGTGTCCGCGTCGTGGTGCTGCGCGGTGAGGGCAAGTCCTTCTCCGCGGGCCTCGACCGGCAGGCGTTCACGCCCGAGGGCTTCGACGGCGAACCGTCCTTCATCGATCTCGCACGCGGTGAGGACGGCGTCCTCGACGCCACGATCAGTGAGTACCAAGAGGCCTTCACCTGGTGGCGGCGGAGCGACATCGTGTCCATCGCCGCCGTCCAGGGCCACGCCATCGGCGCCGGCTTCCAGCTCGCGCTCGCCTGCGACCTGCGGATCGCGGCGGACGACGTGCAGTTCGCCATGCGCGAGACCAGCCTGGGCCTCGTCCCCGACCTCACCGGCACCCACCCGCTCGTGGGTCTCGTCGGCTATGCCCGCGCCCTGGAGATCTGCGCCACCGGCCGTTTCGTCCACGCGGACGAGGCCGAGCGGGTGGGCCTCGCCAACCTCGTCGTGCCCGCCGACCAGCTCGACGCCGCCGCCAAGGACCTGGCCGCCGCGCTCGTCGCCGCGCCGCGTGACGCCGTCATCGAGACCAAGGCGCTGCTGCAGGGCGCGACCGGCCGCTCCTACGAAGAGCAGCGCGTCGCCGAGCGTGCCGCGCAGGGGCGTCGGCTGCGCGACCTCGCGGGCCTCGGCGACTGACGCCGCGCTCCCTCATGTCCTGACCCAGCTCGCTGCTGAGCTGTCCTAATCCACCCCGGTGACGAGCACTGCCACCGAAGGGTGGTCCGGCAGGGCGGCACCGACCGCCGCGCGGACCGCGAGCGCCACGTCCAGAGCGCGGTGGTCGCGGTCCGTCGCGAGCTCCACGCGCGCGTGGCGGCGCGGCAGCGTGTCCGTCGCCGGGCGCTGCTCCAGGTGCACGGCCCCGCCGAGCATGCCGGTCAGCCGGGCCACCCCGGGCACCGCCAGGGCGGCCCGCTCGGCACGCGCCTCGTCACCGCCGTCGGCCTCATCGCCCTGCCGCTGCGGTTCCTTCTCAGGGCGTACGTCGTCGAAGCCCCTGCCCTTGTCCCCGAAATCCGTGCCCTCGTCGAGCAGGGCCACCACCTTCAGGTCCACCTCCTCGACCAGGAGGCCGAGCCGGTCCGCCGCCGCCTCCGACAGCGCGGCGCGCAGCCGGTCCGCCGCCGCGGGCAGCGGCTCGCCCGCGACGGCCGCGAACTCCGCGGTGATCCGCAGCGGCCCGGGCGGCAGCGCGCTCGGCGGCGCGGGCACGGCCGCCACATACGTCCTGTCCGGATCGGCCGACGCGACACGGACCGTGCCGAGACGCACCCCGGCGACCCGGTCAGCCATCTGGCGCAACGCGCCCTCCGCCGCGGATTCCGCCACCCACGCGCCGTCCGCCGCACCGCCGAGCGGCAGTACCCGGCCGAGCCGCAGCTGTCGTCGTACCGCCTGGGTCCAACCCTCACCCGTCATGGCTCCACCCTGCCGCATCCCGGGCGCGCGGGCGCGGGGCCGCGCTTAATGTGAGCTGAGAAGCAGCAATCCACGGAGCAGATCCCCTTTCGAAAGGAACGGGACGACGATGAGCGACACCGGACAGCGGAACGCGTCTCAGACGCTGGAGAAGGACTCCCCGAAGCAGAGCGCGGCGAAGTCCGCGACCGGCCGGGGCGGCGGTGACCCGGGCGGCCGGGGCCGCACCACCATCGCGGACGGCGTCGTCGAGAAGATCGCCGGGCTCGCCGCGCGCGACGTGGACGGCGTGCACGCGATGGGCGGTGGCCTCGCGCGGACCTTCGGCGCCGTGCGCGACCGGGTGCCCGGCGGCTCGAAGTCCGTGTCGCGCGGTGTGAAGGCCGAGGTCGGCGAGGTGCAGACCGCGCTCGACCTGGAGATCGTCGTCGAGTACGGCGTATCCATCGCGGACGTCGCGCAGGACGTGCGGGAGAACGTGATCGCGGCCGTCGAGCGCATGACCGGGCTCGAGGTCGTCGAGGTCAACATCGCGGTGAGCGATGTGAAGCTGCCGGACGAGGAAGACGAAGAGCCGCAGGGACGCCTGCAGTAGGCACGTCCCGCCAAGCGACCCAAAGGAGCGCACGATGAGCATGGCCGTGATCGGCATGGTGGCCGGAATGGCTCTTGGCTTCGCCGGATACTTCGGCGGATTCGGGGCGTTCCTTCTGGTGGCCGCCCTGGGCGCCATCGGCTTCGTGGCCGGGCGGTTCCTCGAGGGGGACCTGGAGCCCGGCGACTTCCTCCGCGGCCGCGGCGACCGGCGGCGGTGAGCGGTGGCGGCACAGGTCGCACCCGGCGAGCGCGGCGCGACCCGGATCGCCGACCGCGTCGTCGCGAAGATCGCCGCGCGGGCGGCGCGCGAGGCGGTGGACGCGGTACCGGCCGACGGCTCGCCGCCGCGCGCCACGGTCTCCGTCCGCCATGAGTCCGCCCGCGTCCGCGTCAGCGTCGAGCTGGACTACCCCTGCGACATCGGCGCCCAGTGCGGTGCGGTGCGTCGCCAAGTCGCCGAGCGGGTAAGGGAGTTGGCGGGGATGGAGGTGCCCGAGGTGGCCGTCCAGGTGGAGCGGCTGCACTCGGCGCAGGTACGCGCGGCGGCACAGGGGAGGATCCGATGAGCGAACCCCAAGGGGGCGGCACCCGGCCCACGCCGGTCCTCGAACAGTCGGAGGGCGAGCTCGACCAGACGGCCTCCGCGACCGCCTATGAGCCGCCGCCCACGTTCTCCGGCGACGAGAAGGCCTCCCGGTTCTGGTCGCGCCGACGGGTGCCCGCGGCCCTCCTCGCCCTGCTGGCCGTCGGCGGCACCGGGCTGCTCCTCTACGACGTCGTCGCCGTCCGGGCCGACCACCCCGCGATGCACTGGCGCCGCGAACTGGCCCACCAGCTCGGCCGGCGGCCGCTCGACGACACCGCCGTGCTCGCCGGGGCCGCCGTGGCCGCCCTCGTCGGGCTCTGGCTCCTCGTGCTCGCCGTGACGCCCGGACAGCGCGGCCTCCTGCCGATGCGGCGCACCCATGCGGACGTGCGCGCGGGCCTGTACCGCGGCGCCGCCGCCACGGCGCTGCGCGACCGCGCCATGGACGTGCCCGGCGTGCAGTCCGTGCGGGTCCGCATGAAGCGCTCCAAGGTGGACGTGCGCGCGGTGTCGCACTTCCGCGAACTCGACGACGTGCGCGGCGACCTGGACGCCACGATGGCCGACGGCATCCGCGAGCTGGGCCTCGCGCGCACTCCCGGCCTCTCCGTCCGTGTGGCCCGGCCCGGCAGAAAGGCGTGAGCGCGATGCTGCGCACGGTCAACCGCGTACTCCTCGCCCTCGCCGGGCTCGTGCTGCTCGTCCTCGGCGGCTCCGTGCTCGCCGTCGGGCTCGGCGCGTCGCCGCCGTCGTGGTGGATCCACGACGGCCGGCACGACGTGCTGGTCAGCGCCGCCGACCGGGCACGGTGGCGGGACGAAGGATGGTTCTGGCCCGTGGTCATCGCCGCCCTCGCCGTGCTGCTCCTGCTCTCGCTGTGGTGGCTCTCCGCACAGCTGCGCAGGCGCCGCCTCGCGGAGGTCCTGGTGGATACCGGGGACGGCGAGGGCGCGCTGCTGCGCGGCCGCGCCATGGAGAACGTGCTGGCCGCCGAGGCCGAGACGCTGGACGGGGTCGAGCGCGCCCGCGCCCTCCTGACCGGCCGGCGCAGCGCCCCGCAGGCCCGTGTGGACGCGGTCCTCGCCCCCCACGCCGCCCCGGCCGACGTCCTCCACGACCTCTCCACCCGGCCCCTGGCCCACGCCCGCGACTCGGCAGGCCTGAAGAGCCTGCCCACGACGGTGCGCCTGCGGACCCTCAAACACCACGCGGAGCGCGTGAACTGACCGGCCCCGGGTCAGAAGCCCGCCCGGGCACCGCCGTCCACCGGGACCATGATGCCCGTCAGGTAGGACGCGGCGGGGGAGAGCAGGAAGGCGGCAGTGCGGCCGAACTCCTCAGGGGTGCCGTAGCGGCGCAGGGGGATGGTCGACTCGTTCGCGGCGCGGGTGGCCGCCGGGTCGGGGGAGAGGCCGTCGAGCTGGCGCATGCGGTCGGTGCCGATCCGGCCCGGGAGCACGCCGACGACGCGGATGCCCCGCGGACCGAGCTCGTCCGCGAGGGACTTGGCGAACCCGGCGAGCCCGGGCCGCAGACCGTTCGAGATCGTCAGGCCCGCGATCGGCTCGTACACCGAACCGGAGAGCACGAAGCCGATGACGCCGCCCTCGCCGAGCCGCGCGGCCGCAGCGCGGGCGAGCCGCACGGCGCCGAGGAAGACCGCCTCGAACGCCGCCTGCCACTGCTCGTCGGTGTTGTCCGCGACGAAGCCCGGCGCGGGCCCGCCGACGCTGATCAGCACGCCGTCGAAGCCGCCGAAGTGCTCACGGGCCGCGGCGATCAGCGTGTCCGCTGCGGAGGGGTCGGCGTTGTCGGCGGCCACGCCCACCGCGTTCGGGCCGAGCTCGGCGGCCGCCTCGGCGACCGTCTTCTCGTCGCGGCCGGTGACGACGACCTTCGCGCCGTCCGCGACCAGTTCGCGGGCGGTGGCGTTGCCGAGGCCACGGGTGGCGCCGGTGACTACGTAGACACGGTCCTTCAGTCCAAGATCCATGGCCCCTATCCTCCCGCGTCCGCCCCGTAGAGCGCGAGGGCTGTATTGACCAGGCCGATGTGGCTGAATGCCTGCGGGAAGTTGCCCAGCTGCCGGCCGGAAGCGGGGTCGTACTCCTCCGCGAGCAGCCCCACGTCGTTGCGGAGCGCGAGCAGGCGGTCGAACAGCGCGCGCGCCTCCTTGGTGCGGCCCGTCATGTGCAGCGCGTCGGCGAGCCAGAACGAGCAGGCGAGGAAGGTGGCCTCGCCGCCCGGCAGCCCGTCGATGCGGCGCTCGTCCGAGCTGTAGCGCCGTACGAACCCGTCGCCGCCCAGCTCCCGGTGGATCGCGTCCACCGTGCCGGCGACGCGCGGATCGTCCGGCGGCAGGAACCCCACGCGCGGGATGAGCAGCAGGGAGGCGTCCAGCTCGGCGGAGCCGTAGAACTGCGTGAACGTGTTCCGCTCGGCGTCGTACCCGCGCTCGCACACCTCCCGGTGCACCTCGTCGCGCATCTTGCGCCAGCGCTCGACGTCTCCGAGATTCTCGGCAAGGCCGGGGTCCTCCTCCAAGGCGTGCACGGTCCGGTCGGCGGCGACCCACGCCATCACCTTCGAGTGCACGAAGTGCCGCCGCGGGCCGCGGACCTCCCACAGGCCCTCGTCCGGTTCGCGCCACTTCTCCTCGAGGAACTCCAGCATGCAGCGCTGGAGGTTCCAGGCGTGCGGACGAGGGGCGAGGCCCTTCGCGCGGGCCATCGTGAGGGAGTCGATGACCTCGCCGTACACGTCGAGCTGCAGCTGGTTCACGGCGTCGTTGCCGATGCGCACCGGGGCCGAGCCCTCGTACCCGGGCAGCCATGGGATCTCGTGCTCCGGAAGCCGCCGCTCACCGCATATCCCGTACATGATCTGGAGGTCGGCGGTGTTGCCCGCGACCGCGCGCAGCAGCCAGTCGCGCCACGCCTCGGCCTCCTCCAGATAGCCGGCCGCGACCAGGGCGCCCAGGGTGAGGGTGGAGTCGCGCAGCCAGGAGTAGCGGTAGTCCCAGTTGCGCACGCCGCCGATCTCCTCGGGCAGGGATGTGGTGGGGGCGGCCACGATGCCGCCGGTCGGGGCGTAGGTGAGTGCCTTGAGGGTGATGAGGGAGCGTACGACCGCGTCGCGGTGCGGCCCGTCGTAGCGGCAGCGGGCGGTCCACTCCCGCCAGTCGGCGAGGCTGTCGCGCAGCGCCTCATGGGGCTCGACGAGGGTGGGGCGCGGCTCGTGCGAGGGATGCCAGGTGAGGACGAAGGCCACCTTCTCGCCCGCCTCCACCGTGAACTCGGAGTGCGTGCTGAACCCCTCGCCCCAGGTGCGGACCTGGGGTTCGCTGCGCAGCCACACCGCGTCGGGGCCGGCGACGGCCACGCGGAGCCCGTCGATCCTGCGCATCCACGGCACGACCGAGCCGTAGTCGAAACGGAGGCGGAGCGTACTGCGGACCGTCACCTTGCCCGTCAACCCCTCGACGATGCGTACGACATCGGGGGCGCGGTCGCGCTGCGGCATGAAGTCGGTGACGCGGACGGTGCCGTCCGGGGTCTCCCACTCCGAGTCGAGCACGAGGGTGCCCGGCCGGTAGGCGCGCCGGGTGCAGGGGCCTGCGTCCTTCGGCGCGATGCGCCAGTGGCCGTTCTCCTCGTCGCCGAGCAGCGCGGCGAAGCAGGCGGCCGAGTCGAACCGGGGCAGGCAGAGCCAGTCCACCGAGCCGTCCCTGCCGACCAGGGCGGCGGTCTGGAGATCGCCGATGAGCGCGTAGTCCTCTATGGGGTGATGCACGCAGAACGGCTTCCCGGGATGAGGCCCCGTCAATCGGACCTCGTGCCACGTGGCCGCGCGGGGTTCCGGCTCAGGCGTTCGCCGGTGCCGCCTCGGGTGCGGGGGCCGCCGCGGCCGCCGCGCGGTCGCGCCGCTCCCTGCGCACCAGCACCACCCAGCCGACGGGGACGCCCGAGGCGAACAGCCACCACTGGACCGCGTACGCCATGTGCGCGCCGATGCTGCTGTGGTCGGGCTCACCGATCAGTTCGGGGGAGCCGTCGGCCGGCTCGGGCGAGGTCTGCTCGACGTAACCGCCGAGGACCTGCTTGCCGAGGCTGTCGGCCTGCTGCCCGCTGCTGATCAGCATGATCTGACGGTCCGGGAGGCCGCGGACGTTCTTGATGCCGCTGGCCGCGGACGTCTCGTCGGCCTTCAGGCGGCCGGTGATGGTGAGCTCGCCCTTCGGCGGGGCGGGAATCCTGGGGAAGGCGGTCTGCGGTCCGTCGGCCGGGATCCAGCCGCGGTTGACGAGCAGGACCTTGCCGTCCGCGAGGACGAAGGGCGTCAGGACGTGGAAGCCGACCTCGTCGTCGGAGTTGGTGCGGCGCCGCACGACGACCTCGTGCTCCGTGTCGTACGTCCCCTTGGCGCTCACCCGGCGGTACAGGTCCTTCTTGGGCACCTCGTGGCCGGGGGAGGTGATCTTCTCCGCCGGGACCGGGGCGGCGGCCAGCGCGTCGGAGACCCGCTGGTTCTGCGCGACCCGGTTCTGGTGACGGTGCAGCTGCCAGAAACCCAGCTCGACCATCACGGGGATGAGGACGAGGGCGATGAGGGTGAGGATCACCCACTGCCGGGTCAGGAGGAAGCGGTACACCCCACGACCGTACCTCTAGGCCTGTGGGGTGCCTGCCCGGGGGTGGGGTCGGTGCCCGCCCGGAGGCGGGCCCGGTTCAGACCCGGTCGATGATGCCCACCCGCCCCTCCGCGCGCGAGCAGTGGGCGCCGCAGTACCAGTGCCCCTCCACCTCGACGCCCTGGCCGATGATGCGGCACCGGCAGTGCTCGCAGATGGGCGCCATGCGGTGGATGGCGCAGGAGAAGCAGTCGAAGACGTGCACCGCGCCCTGCGCGTGCACTTCAAAGGACATGCCGTAGTCGTTTCCGCAGACCTCGCAACGTGCCATGCGCCACAGGGTGGGACGCCGCGGCGGTGCGGGGCGAGCGGTCGGCGGGCGAGTCGCCCGCAATCACCCGTCTGACGCCTGCTCGGTTACGACTCCGCGGCGGGTGCCACGTCCTGGAGGAGCTGTCCGAAGGCCGCCTCGTCGATCACCGGCGTGCCGAACGAGCGCGCCTTGACGGTCTTGGAGGTGCCGGAATCCGGGTCGTTCGTGACGAGGAGGCTGGTGAGGCGGGACACACTCGTCGCGATGTGCAGCCCGGCCTCGACCGCCCGGTCCTCCAGGAGTTCGCGCTCCACGGAGGTGTCTCCGGAGAACGCCACCCGCATGCCCTGCTTGAGTGGTTTGCCCGGTTCGTAACGCCCCGGGTTCGGATACGGGCACGGCGGGCGCTTGCGCGAGGGGCGCCAACTGCCCGGCCGGTACGAGGAGGACGGCACGGGCCCCGTCGACTGGCGCACGACGCGCGGCACGCCGTCGGACCACTCGGTCAGCGGACGGCACTCCAGGAGCGGCAGACGGACATTGCCGCCCGCCGCGGCGTGCAGGCTCGGGCGGAACGCCTCGGCGAGCACGCGGGCGTCGTCGAGGGCGTTGTGCGCGTGGCGCTGCTCGACGCCGAAGTGCGCGGCCAGGGACTCCAGCTTGTGGTTGGGCAGCGGGAGCGCCAGCTCCTTGGAGAGGGCGATGGTGCACAGGCGTTGGCGCACGGGGGCGAGGCGCTCCGCGCGCGCGTACTCCCGGGCGATCATCGACCAGTCGAAGACCGCGTTGTGCGCGACGAGGACGCGGCCGTCGAGGCGGCCCGCGAACTCCTCGGCGATGTCCTTGAAGAGCGGCGCGTCCGCGAGCATCTCGCTGGTGAGCCCGTGGATCCAGACCGGGCCGGGATCGCGCTGGGGGTTGACCAGCGTGTACCAGTGGTCCTCGATCTCGCCCTGGGCGTCCACGCGGTAGACGGCGGCCGACACTATGCGGTCGTCGCGGGCCAGGCCGGTGGTCTCCACGTCGACGACCGCGTATCCCGTTGGATACGCGGCCGGCCAGGGCACTGCGGACGCTGCGGTCGTGCGGTCTTCGAGCATGGTCCATGAGGATACGGGCCGCGACTGACAGTCAGGGCCCCGGTCCGAGAAGCCCGGCCACCAGAGCCCTGACGGAGGTGGCGAAGAGCGCCTCCGCGTCGACGGGTCCGGCCAGCGCGCGGGCGAGCGCGCCGTCCTGCTCGGCCGCCTGCGCCGTCCACAGCTCGTCCTCGCCGGGGTGCTGCTCGGGGGCGCGTTCGCGGTAGCGCTCGACCAGGACGTGACCGACGACGTGGACCTGGACGGCGCGCACGGCCTCGGCGGCGCGGACGCCGCGCAGGCCCGCCCGGTGGACCTCGTGGACGAGGGCGCGCTGGGCGGGCAGGAACATCCGTTCCGTCAGGCCCCGTTCGTGGACCATCGCGACGAGGTGCGGGTGGTCGAGGAGCTGGTGGCGCAGGGCGCGGGCCACGGAGGCGACGCGCTGCGCGGGGGTGCGGCCGGTGGCGCGGACCTCGCCGAGGTCGGCGAGGGTGCGCTCGACGAGGGCGTCCAGGAGCGACTCGCGGTTGCCGACGTGCCAGTAGATCGAGGTGACGGCGGTGCCGAGCTCGGCGGCGAGCGCCCGCATCGTCAGGGCGCGCGGGCCGTGCCGCTTGACGAGGCGCGCGGCCGTGTCGAGAACCTGCTCCCGGTCCAGATGCGCACCGGACTTCTCTTTACCCTTCACGAGTCCTGTTGTAACTGTGTTACAGAACCGCCGCAAGTCCCGGCCGCGGGCCCGAGTCCGCGCTGACGAAGGGTGGTACGACATGGCACGCATTCGCTACGGGGCGCGTGACGAGGCGGAGATCGCCGCCTCGCGCACCGCGAGCTCCAAGCTCCCCGACATCTGGTCCACGGGCGTGGTGGCCGTCTGGGAGAGCGACCCGGACACGGTCGCGGCGGTTCTGCCGCCGCCGCTGAAGCCCACCGGGCGGCCCCTGGTGCGGGCGAACATCAGCAAGGTCGACCTGCCGGGCTACCCGCTGGGCGCGGGCTCCGTCGCCGTCGCAGCCGAGCACGCGGGAGTGGCCGGCTGGTATCCGCTGGTGATGCCGATGACCCACGAGCGGGCCCTGATCGGCGGCCGCGAGGTCTTCGGCGAGCCGAAGAAGCTCGGCGAGGTCGAGGTCGAGCGCGACGGCCTGGTCGTACGGGCCCGGCTCGCCCGGCACGGCATCGCGTTCGTGGAGGTGCGCGGCGCGGTCAGCGGCGCCCTGCCACTGCCGGAGCCGACGCGGAAGACCGACTTCTACTTCAAGTTCCTGCCCGCGGTAGACGGTTCGGGCTTCGACGCCGACCCCGTGCTCGTGCACTGCGTACGGAACGAGAAGGTCCGCAAGCTGGAGGCCGTCACCGGGGACGTCGTCCTGCGCGAGTCGATGTACGACCCGGTGGCCGATCTGCCGGTGCGCGCGCTCGTCGAGATCACCATCGGCGAGAAGACCACCGACCAGCGGGGCCGCGTCGTCGAGCGCGTCAGCGCCCAGGCCCTGCTGCCCTACATCCACCAGCGCTACGACGACCCGGCGCAGATCCTCGACGGGCCGCCCGAGGGGAGCGTCTGAGATGGAGCTGCGTGCGGGGCAGGTCGCCGTCGTCACGGGCGCGGCGAGCGGCGTCGGGCTCGCCATGGCGCGGCGGTTCGCGGCGGACGGCCTGACGGTGGTCCTCGCGGACGTCGAGCCCGGCGCTCTGGAGAAGGCCGCGGCGGAGCTGCGCGAGGACGGCAGGGCCGTGCACGCGCGCGTGGTCGACGTCGGGGTGCGCGACCAGGTCCTCGCCCTCGCCGACGAGGCGTACGACAGGTTCGGCGCCGTCCATGTGCTGTGCAACAACGCGGGGGTCGGCTCGGGCGCCGAGGGCCGCATGTGGGAGCACGAGCCGAACGACTGGAAGTGGGCCTTCGAAGTCAACGTCTGGGGTGTCTTCCACGGCATCCAGGCCTTCGTGCCCCGGATGATCGCCGGCGGCGAACCGGGCCACGTCGTCAACACCTCCTCCAGCGACGGCGGCATCGCGCCGCTGCCCACCGCCTCCGTGTACGCCGTCACCAAGGCCGCCGTGGTGACGATGACCGAGTCGCTGTACGCCCATCTGAAGGCGGAGCACGCGCGCGTGGGCGCCTCCGTGCTCTTCCCCGGACCCCACATGCTCCGCACCGGCCTGTGGGAGTCGCACCGCAACCGGCCCGACCGGTACGCCAAGTCCCGCCCCCGCAGGACCCCTTACCGCAGCCTCGACCAGTGGGAGGCCGCGATGCGGGAGGCGGGCGAGGAGGTGGAGTTCACCCCCGTCGAGGAGGTCGCGGACTTCGTGGCCGAGGGCATCGCCGCAGGCCGCTTCTGGCTGCTCCCGGCGAGCGAGCACAGCGACCGGCAGATCCGGGCGCGGTCGAGGTCGATGCTCGACCGGTCCGACCCGGCCTACCTGGAGCACTTCGTCCTGGACTGAAGGGAGCGCCACCCATGAGCGACCAGGGTCACCGGAATCCGCAGGACCCGTACCTGATCATCTCCTCCGACTGCCACGCCGGACTCCCCACCGAGGAGTACCGGCCCTACCTCGACAGCCGCTTCCACCGGGACTTCGACGCCTTCCTCGGCGAGCGCGGCGCCCGCCGCGAGGAGGCGACCCGGCTCGGCATCCGCAACGACGCGTTCGCCGCCAAGTGGTTCCAGGACAACGAAGAGGGCCTGCGCGGCGGCTGGGACAGCGCGCAGCGCCTCAAGGAACTCGACGGCGACGGAGTGGCCGCCGAGGTCGTCTTCCCCGACGCGGACGCCGTCGACAGCCAGACGGCCGCGCCCTTCGGAGTGGGCCTCGGCCTCTCCGGAGACCAGGATCCCGAGCTCGGCATGGCGGGCGCCCAGGCGCACAACCGCTGGCTTGCCGACTTCGTGTCCGAGCACCCCGAACGGCACTGCGGAGTCGCCCTGCTGCCCATCACCGGAGAGGTCGACCGCGTCGTCGCCGAGGTGCGCCGCGCCAAGGAGTCCGGGCTCGGCGCCCTGATGATCCCCTCCATGTGGGTCGACAAGGCGCCCTACCACGACCGGCGCTACGACCCCGTGTGGGCCGCGGCCGCCGAGTGCGCGATGCCCGTGGTCACCCACTCCGGAGCGGCACCCCGGCACGAGTACGGGGACCACCTCGGGATCTACGTCTCCGAAGTGACCTGGTGGCCCGCGCGGCCGCTGTGGTTCATGCTCTGGTCCGGCGTCTTCGAACGCCATCCCGGGCTGCGGTTCGGCGTCGCGGAGTCCGGCTGCTGGTGGCTGCCGAACCTGCTGTGGTTCATGGACCGTCTCTACCTGGGCGCGCACGGCGGAAAGAAGCTCTCCCCGTTCGCGGAGCTGAAGCGCCCGCCGCACGAGTACCTGGACCGGCAGATCTTCGTCTGCGCCACCAACACCAAGCGCCGCGAGCTCGCCCAGCGGTACGAGATCGGCGTCGACAACATCCTCTGGGGCAGCGACTTTCCGCACCCCGAGGGCACCTGGCCCGACACGCGCGCGTGGCTGCGGAAGACCTTCCATGACATCCCGGTGGCGGAGACCCGCCGCATGCTGGGCCTCGCCGCCGCGGAGGTCTTCGGCTTCGACACGGAGAAGCTCGCGCCGCTGGCGCGCCGCATCGGCCCGACACCCGCCGAGCTCGGCCAGGCCGACGACCAGGAAGCCGTGGCCGCATCCTGGGCGCGCTCGCGCGAGGTGGGCCGCCACTGGCTGACCGACCACGACTTCCCGACTCTGGGGGTGACCCGATGACCGGGGACCGCTACACCGTCATCTCCGCGGACTGCCACGCGGGCGCCGATCTCCTCGACTACCGGCCCTACTTGGAGCCGCGCCACCACGACGCGTTCGACGCGTGGGCGGCCACCTACGTCAATCCGTACGAGGACCTCCTCGCGGACACCGCCGACCGCAACTGGAACTCGGACCGCCGCGTCGCCGAGCTCGAGACGGACGGCATCGTCGCCGAGGTCGTCTTCCCGAACACCATCCCGCCGTTCTTCCCCTCGGCGTCCCTGATGGCCCCCGCGCCGACCCGGGAGGAGTTCGAGCAGCGCTGGGCCGGTCTGCGCGCCCACAACCGCTGGCTCGCGGACTTCTGCGCCGCCGCCCCGGGACGCAGGGCGGGCGTCTTCCAGATCCTCCTGAACGACGTCGACCGGGCCGTCGAGGAGATCCACCGGTCGGTGGACGCGGGCCTGACGGGCGGCCTCATGCTGCCCGGCACACCACCCGGCTCGGGCCTGCCCGAGCTCTACTCCTCGACCTACGACCCGATCTGGGCGGCCTGCGCCGAACTGGGCGTGCCGGTCAACCACCACGCGGGCTCGGCCTCGCCGCCGCTCGGCGAGGAGCCGGCCGCTCGCGCGGTTTTCATGGTCGAGACGACGTGGTTCTCGCACCGCGCGCTGTGGCACCTCGTCTTCGGCGGGGCCTTCCGCCGCCACCCGGACCTCAAGCTGGTCCTCACCGAGCAGGGCTCGGGCTGGGTCCCCGGAGTGCTCGACATGCTGGACTACTACCACGGGCGGCTCGTCGCGGCGGCGAGGCGGGCCGGCGGCGCGGGGACGGCCGAGGCGAAGTTCGGCGCGGGCCTCGCCGACGCGATGGGCAAGGGCCCCTCCGAAGTGTGGCGCGACAACTGTTTCGTGGGCGCCAGCTTCATGCGCCCCCACGAGGCGGCGCTGCGCGAGCGGATCGGCCTCGACAAGATCATGTGGGGCAGCGACTACCCGCACGACGAGGGCACGTACCCCTACTCGCGCGAAGGCCTCCGCACCGCCTACGCCGGCCTCCCCAGGGAAGAGATAGCGGCCATGGTCGGCGGCAACGCGGCCCGCGTCTACGGCTTCGACCTGGACCGCCTCGACCGGATCGCCGCACGCGTGGGCCCCACGGTCGAAGAACTGGACGAACCCCTCAAGGAGGCCCCGACCGACGCGACGAGCCCTGTGTTCGCGGCGGGGGCGTCGGTACGGGTCTGGTGAGCGGACGAGCAGGGGGGCCGGGAGCCCCCCTGCCGTTTGAAGTCGGATCTTTGGTGAGGATCACCAACAACCGCTCCCGTACCGCCGGTAATACTTGTCGGTAACAACCCCTAGTCGTGGGCCGACAGCCGTTCTACGGTGCACGCATGTCCCCGAACCTGCCCGATGTCGTGCTGTGGTCCATCCCGGCTTTCGTGCTGCTCACCGTCGTCGAGATCGTGAGCCACCGGATCCATCCCGACGAGGACGCCGCCGGGTACGAGACGAAGGACGCCGCCACCAGCATCACCATGGGGCTCGGCAGCCTCGTCTTCGACCTGCTGTGGAAGATCCCGATCGTCGCGATCTACTCGGGCGTCTACGCGCTGACACCGCTGCGCGTGCCCGTCCTGTGGTGGACCATCCCGCTGATGCTCCTCGCCCAGGACTTCTTCTACTACTGCTCGCACCGGGGCCACCACGTCATCCGCATCCTGTGGGCCTGCCACGTCGTGCACCACTCCAGCCGCAAGTTCAACCTCACGACGGCACTGCGCCAGCCCTGGACGAGCCTCACGGTGTGGCCGTTCTACCTGCCGCTCATCGCCTGCGGCGTCCACCCGGCGGCGCTCGCGTTCTGCTCGTCGGCCAACCTGGTCTACCAGTTCTGGATCCACACCGAGCGCATCGGGAAACTGCCCCGCCCCATCGAGTACGTCTTCAACACGCCCTCGCACCACCGCGTGCACCACGCGTCCCAGGGCGGCTACCTGGACCGCAACTTCGGCGGCATCCTCATCGTCTGGGACCGGCTCTTCGGCTCCTGGGTCGCCGAGACCGACCGTCCCGTGTACGGACTGACGAAGAACATCGACACGTACAACCCCCTGCGCGTGGCGACCCACGAGTACGCCGCCATCGCCAAGGACCTGCGGGCTGCGGCAGGTTGGCGGGAGCGGGCCGGGCGGATCTTCCGCGGTCCCGGCTGGCAGCCGCAGGCCCCCGAGGCGTCCCCGGCGCCGCTGCCCACCGCCTCCGACGCGCCGGTCCCGGAGCGGGCGGCGTGACGGGGCGGCCGCCGTCGGGGCTGCTTCTCGGCGCCTTCGGCGTCGCCGCGCTCGGTGACCTCGTCGCGCTCCTCGCCGACTCCGACACCGGCCACGCCGTCTTCAAGCCGCTGCTCATGCCTCTCCTCGCGGCGTACGTCGCCACACGGAAGGGGCCCCCGCTGCTGATCGCCGCCCTCCTCTTCGGCTGGGGCGGCGACACCCTCCTGCTCTTCGACGCCGAGCCCGCGTTCCTCGCCGGGATGGGGTCCTTCGCCGCCGGACACGTCTGCTATCTCGTGCTCTTCAAGCGGTACGGCGACACCGGCGGTTACGCGCGCGGTGGCGGGTCGCCCCGCGTGCCGGGTGCGGTACTCGTGGCCGCGTACGCCCTCGCACTCGCCGGCACCGTGGCGCTGCTCTGGCCGGACCTGCCGGCCGACATGCGCGGGCCCGTCGCGGGCTACAGCCTGCTGCTCACCGCCATGGCGCTCGGCGCGACCACGCTCGGCGTCACGGCGGCCGCGGGCGGGGCGCTGTTCCTGCTCTCGGACACCCTGATCGCGACCGGCGTCGCCGACTGGCCGCAGCTGCCGAGGCCCGACTTCGCGATCATGCTCACCTACCTGGCGGCTCAGGCCCTGCTGACCAGCGGAGTGCTGAGGGCCGGGCGGCTCACGAGTCGCCCGGCCCTCTCCACCGCGAAGCGGTGATGTGGTGCCACCTGCCTGCTGGTTGCGTGCTACTTAGGTGCCGCTACCTGCGCACGGCGTCCAGCGCGTCGGCCATGCCCACGCCGTAGAAGCCGTTCTTGTTCCTGCTGCCCTCGCAGACCGCGTCCACCTTGCCGTCACCGTCGAAGTCGTACGGGTCGGTGCAGGCCATCGGGTCGGCCTGGCGGTGGAGCAGTTCCTTGATCCGCTTGGCCGAGGCGTGCGGATGCGTCGACTTGAGCAGCGCGGCCACGCCCGCGGCGTGCGGCGACGCCATCGACGTACCGCCCTTGTAGCCGAACTTGCCGCCCGGCAGCGTCGACAGGATCCGGCCGTCGACGGCCGGCGGGTTCGGCGCCTGGTACTTGGTGGAGTCGCCGCCCGGCGCCGTGATGTCGATGACGCCGTGGCCGTAGTTCGAGTACGACGCCTTGATGCCCTTCGCACCGGTGGCGGAGACCGTCACGACCCCCGGAAGCTGCGACGGGAGGTCGAAGCAGTCCTTGGTCTTGATGGTCCGCGGCACCGGAGTGGTGTCGTTGGGGCTCGACTTGTCGATGATCTCGTCCTGGGCGAGGTCGGTCTTCGAGTTGCCCGCGGCCGCGACGTTCACCGCGCCCTTGCGCTCCGCGTACCGCGCGGCCCGCCCGACCGCGTCGACCAGCGCCTTCTGGTCGTCGTCCGTCGTGCAGTTGAACAGCCACGGGTCGGTGTAATAGCTGTTGTTGGTGACGTCGACGCCATGGTCGGCCGCCCACACGAAGCCGCAGACCACGGCCTCCGTGTAGTACATGCCGGTCTTGGGCTCCGCCACCTTCAGGCTCGCGACCTTCACGCCCGGCGCGACGCCGGTGACACCGGTGCCGTTCTTCGCGGCGGCGACCGTGCCCGCCACATGCATGCCGTGGTCGCTCTCACCGGCCACCGGACGCCACGCGCTGTCCTTCTGGACGGGCACGCCGCCCAGGCAGCTCGCCGACGCCCCGCGGTCGAAGTTCGGCGCGATGTCGGGGTGCGTGTCGTCGACGCCGGAGTCGAGCACGCCGACCGTGACCTTGCGGCTGCCGAGGGAGATCTCGTGCGCCTTGTCCGCCTTCATGGCGGGCAGGTCCCACTGCAGCGGCTCCAGCGCGTCCTGGCCCGCCGAGGCCTTCCCGGCCGCCGCCTTCGCCTCCGCGGCGGTCAGCGGCCGCTCCGACTCGAGGGCGTTGTCCGACTGGGCGGACAGCGGGGCCGTCCGCGTCGCGCCCGCGGAGTCGACGCCCTTCACCTTGCGGATCGTCTTCGCGAAGTCGGGGTCCGCCGAGTGGACGACGATGACGCCGATCTTGTCGTACGCGATGACGACGTCGCCGCCGGCCTTCGCGATGGCCTTCTTGGCGCGCTCCGAACTCCCCTTGCCGGGGCGGACGTTCACGACGTAACTCATGGACGAGGCGTCCGAAGCCGACGCTGTGGCCGAAGCCGGCGCGTCCGGTATCGCGGCGGGCCGCGCGGACGCCGTCCCCGGCAGGAACGCGACGGCCGACACCATCGCGACGCCGAGCGGCAGGGCCAGCGCGCGGCGGGAGCGCAGGAAGGCGGCAGCGGATATGTGGGCCTTGGAGGACCTGGAGGATTTGGAGGACCCGGAGGACTTGGTGGACTCGCTCACGTTCAGTCTCCCCGTCACTTCTTCTTCACGGCGTCGAGCGCGTCGACGAGCCCGCTGCCGTAGAAGCCGTTCTTGTGCGCGCCACCGCTCTCGCAGACCGCGTCGACGTCACCGTCGCCGTCGGGGTCGTACGGCGTGGTCGGGCACTCCAGACGGTCGGCCTGCTTCTTCAGGATCCGCTGCAGCTCGGCCGGGCCCGCCTTGGGGTGCGTCGACTTGATCAGCGCGGCGACACCCGAGGCGTGCGGCGCCGCCATCGACGTGCCGCGCAGCCAGCCGTACTCGCCGCCCGGCATGGTCGAGAGGATGTTGCCGTTCTTCGACGGGGTGTCGGTCGGCAGCTGGTACCGGTCGCCGCCCGGGGCCGTCACGTCGACGACGCCCTTGCCGTAGCTGGAGTACGACGACTTGAGGTTCTTGACGCCCGTCGCGCTGGTCGTGACGACGCCCGGCAGCTGGGTCGGCACGTCGAGGCACTCGTGCGGGTCGATGGTGCGGGTCACCGGAGTGGAGTCGTCCGGGCTGGAGTCGTCGACGATCGCGTCCGCGTCCAGGTCGTGGTTGGAGTTGCCCGCGGAGGCGACGTTGAGGGTGCCCTTCTTCTGCGCGTACAGCTGCGCGCGGTTGACCGCGTCGAGGATCGCCTTCTGGTCCGGGTCGTCCTTGCAGTTGTACAGCCACGGGTCCACGTAGTAGCTGTTGTTGGTGATCTCGACGCTGTGCTCGGCGGCGAACACGAAGGCGCAGACCACGTTCTCCGGGTAGAACAGCTCGTCGACCGGGTCGGCCACCTTGATGCCCGCGATCTTCACGCCGGGCGCCACACCCGCGACGCCCACGCCGTTGCGCGCGGCGCCGATCTCACCGGCCACGTGCGTGCCGTGGTAGTGCTCCTTCTTCGCCGGACGCCAGGCCCCGGGCGAGGTGTCGAGCCTGCCGCCGACACAGCTCGCGGACTGCGCGGCCGAGAAGTTGGGGGCGAGGTCCGGGTGGGTGTCGTCGACGCCGGTGTCGATCACGGCGACGGTGACCTTCTTGCTGCCCGGGTTGATCTTCGCGGCCTTGTCGGCGCCGATCGCCCGCAGGTCCCACTGGTCGGCTTCCATCGGCTCGGTGCCCGGAGCAGCGCTCTTCTTCAGGGCCTTGGCCTCGGCGGCGGACAGCACCTTCGCCTTGCCGTCGTCCGTGGTGGCGGCCGACTTCAGCGGCGCGGTGTGGGTCGCGCCCGCGGACTGGACGCCGCGCACGTCGCGTATTCGTCTGCCGAAGTCCTGGTCCGTCGAGTGGACGACGATGACGCCGATCTTCTCGTGCGTGACAACGACGGAGCCGCCGGCCCTGGCTATCGCCTTCTTGACGT
This sequence comes from Streptomyces sp. NPDC039480, assembly GCF_055597165.1. Taxonomy (NCBI): domain Bacteria; kingdom Bacillati; phylum Actinomycetota; class Actinomycetes; order Kitasatosporales; family Streptomycetaceae; genus Streptomyces; species Streptomyces sp. NPDC039480. The sequence continues at coordinate 325,230 of NZ_JBVITX010000011.1, forward strand.
ACGCGAGCGTCTTGCGGTCCGTGCGGGTGTTGACGACGTACGCGAAGACGGGGGCGTCCTTCGCGGTCTGCGCCGACACGGGGGCGGGGGACTCGTTCGGGGCCGCGGTCGCGGCGCCGGGCACGAAGCCGACCGAGGCGGCGAGCGCGAGGCCGAGCGGCACGGTGAGCGCCGTACGACGTCTTGAACGCAGATGAGCCATGGGATCTCCACATCATCCGGATACGGAACTGCCCGAACACAGCTGGTGCTCGGGCAGGTACATGACGGGCGTGCAGGGTGAAGCTATCCCCCGAACTCCCAGGCCAGCAATGCCTCCTGGCCGCCTTCTGACCGTCTTCCGGCTGCGTTCCGGCAGAAACCGGGCAGCAGGGGCGCGTCGTGCGCCGCCCGGCGACGTTGAGCAGACAACGGAAGCAACATCAACCCCTGTCGGATCACGTCCCGTGGCCTTAGCATCGCCATCCGTGGCTCACGTGATCCGCGTCACGCCGGACGTGAGGCCAGAGAACCCATGGAACAACTGTCCGTCCCCACCCCACCCGCACCACGAGGAGACTCCGTGGCCACCGACGCACCGCCCCCTTCGAAGGGTGGCGCAGGAAAAGAACCCGCTCCCCACGCGCCCTCCACGGAGGAGTTCATCGAGGTGCAGGGGAGCTCGGAATTCGGTGAACTGCGCCGCTCGCACCGCTCGTTCGCCTTTCCGCTCACCATCGCCTTCATCGCCTGGTACCTCGTGTACGTCCTGCTCTCCAACTACGCGGGCGACTTCATGGGCACCAAGCTCTTCGGCAACATCAACGTGGCCCTCATCCTCGGCCTCGGGCAGTTCCTGACCACCTTCCTCATCGCCTGGTTCTACTCGCGCCACGCGGCGGCGCAGCTCGACCCGAAGGCCGAGAGGATCAAGTCCCGCATGGAGTCCCGCATGGAGACCCGCACGGAGGGCGACGCATGAGCCCCGCGCACACCGCCGTCATCGACCTGGCGGCCGCGTCCGACGCCTCCGAGCACCGGCCGCTGATCATCAGCCTCTTCGCCGCCTTCGTCGTCGCCACCCTCTTCATCACCGTGTGGGCCGGCCGGCAGACCAAGAGCGCCGCCGACTTCTACGCGGGCGGCCGCCAGTTCACCGGCTTCCAGAACGGCCTGGCGATCTCCGGCGACTACATGTCCGCCGCCTCCTTCCTCGGCATCGCCGGCGCCATCGCCCTCTTCGGATACGACGGCTTCCTCTACTCCATCGGGTTCCTGGTCGCCTGGCTCGTGGCGCTCCTCCTGGTCGCCGAGCCGCTGCGCAACTCCGGGCGCTACACGATGGGCGACGTCCTCGCGTACCGCATGCGCCAGCGCCCGGTCCGCACCGCCGCGGGCACCTCCACGATCGTCGTCTCGATCTTCTACCTGCTCGCGCAGATGGCGGGCGCGGGCGTCCTGGTCTCGCTGCTGCTCGGCATCACCAGCGACGCGGGCAAGGTCCTCATCGTCGCCCTGGTCGGCGTCCTGATGATCGTCTACGTCACCATCGGCGGCATGAAGGGCACCACCTGGGTGCAGATGGTCAAGGCCGTCCTGCTCATCACCGGCACCGTCCTCATCACCTTCCTGATCCTCCTGAAGTTCAACTTCAACGTCTCCGACCTGCTCGGCACGGCCGCCTCCAACAGCGGCAAGGGCTCGGCCTTCCTGGAGCCGGGCCTCAAGTACGGCGTCTCCGGCACCTCGAAGCTGGACTTCATCTCGCTCGGCATCGCCCTGGTCCTCGGCACCGCCGGCCTGCCGCACATCCTGATCCGTTTCTACACCGTGCCCACGTCCAAGGCCGCCCGTAAGTCCGTGAACTGGGCGATCGGCATCATCGGCGCGTTCTACCTGATGACCATCGTCCTCGGCTTCGGCGCCGCCGCCCTGCTCAAGCCCGGCGAGATCATCGCCTCGAACAAGGCGGGCAACACTGCGGCACCGCTCGCCGCCCTGGAGATCGGCGGCGGTGGCGACTCGACCGGCGGCGCGATCCTGCTCGCCGTGATCTCCGCGGTCGCCTTCGCCACGATCCTCGCGGTCGTCGCGGGCCTCACCCTCGCCTCGTCGTCCTCCTTCGCACACGACATCTACGCGAACGTCATCCGCAAGGGCAAGGCCACCGAGAAGGAGGAGATGAAGGCGGCCCGCTGGTCGACCGTCTTCATCGGCATCGTCTCCATCGCGCTCGGGGCCCTGGCCCGCGATCTGAACGTGGCGGGCCTCGTCGCCCTCGCCTTCGCGGTCGCCGCCTCCGCGAACCTGCCGACGATCCTCTACAGCCTCTTCTGGAAGAGGTTCACCACGCAGGGCGCGCTCTGGTCGATCTACGGAGGGCTCGTCGCCGCCGTCGGCCTTGTGCTGTTCTCACCGGTCGTCTCGGGCAAGCCCAGCTCGATGTTCCCCGACGCGAACTTCGACTTCTTCCCGCTGGAGAACCCGGGCCTGATCTCCATCCCGCTGGGCTTCCTGCTCGGCTGGCTCGGCTCGCTCCTCTCCAAGGAGGAGCCGGACAAGGGCAAGTACGCCGAGCTGGAGGTCAAGTCCCTCACCGGCGTCGGCGCCCACTGACGGGCGTTTGTTCACACGTTCGTAGCGGCCGCGTCGTAGAGTCCTACGACGCGGCCGTACCGTTCCTCGTGGCAAATGGCCCATGGCGTTGTCAGAGGTGTCGCGTAAGGTCGAAGGCAGTGGGACCCATGGGGCCCATCAGTAACCGACCGCCGGGGAGGGGGCCGCAGTGCTCATCGACACGTTTGGCCGCGTAGCCACTGACCTGCGCGTATCGCTGACAGACCGCTGCAATCTGCGGTGCACCTACTGCATGCCGGAAGAGGGCCTGCAGTGGCTGGCCAAGCCGGACCTGCTCACCGACGACGAGATCGTCCGCCTCATCCGCATCGCCGTCACCAAGCTCGGCATCACCGAGGTCCGCTTCACCGGCGGCGAGCCCCTGCTCCGCCCCGGCCTCGTCGGCATCGTCGAGCGCTGCGCCCAGCTTGAGCCCCGCCCGAAGATGTCCCTGACGACGAACGGCATCGGCCTCAAGCGCACCGCCAAGGCCCTCAAGGCCGCCGGCCTCGACCGGGTCAATGTCTCCCTGGACACCCTGCGCCCCGACGTCTTCAAGACGCTCACCCGGCGCGACCGCCACAAGGACGTCCTCGAAGGCCTCGAAGCGGCCCGCGACGCCGGCCTCACCCCGGTCAAGGTCAACACCGTCCTGATGCCCGGGCTGAACGACGACGAGGCCCCCGACCTCCTCGCCTGGGCCGTCGAGAACGACTACGAGCTCCGCTTCATCGAGCAGATGCCCCTCGACGCCCAGCACGGCTGGAAGCGCGACGGCATGATCACCGCGGGTGACATCCTGGAGTCCCTGCGCACCCGCTTCGAGCTCACCGAAGAGGGCTCGGGGGAGCGCGGTTCCGCACCCGCCGAGCGCTGGCTCGTGGACGGCGGCCCGCACCGCGTCGGCGTCATCGCCTCCGTCACCCGCCCGTTCTGCTCGGCCTGCGACCGCACCCGGCTGACGGCCGACGGCCAGGTGCGCACCTGCCTCTTCGCCACGGAGGAAACGGACCTCCGCGCGGCCCTGCGCGCCGCCCCCGAAGACACGGCGGACGGCTCGGACGACGCGATCGCCGACATATGGAAGCTAGCGATGTGGGGCAAGAAGGCCGGCTCGGGCCTGGACGACCCGTCCTTCCTCCAGCCGGACCGCCCGATGTCCGCGATCGGCGGCTAGCTGCCCCCGTCGGCGCCCTCGCGCGCCTGCCACTCGTCGAGCGGTACGACATCCTTCAGCATGCCGCGTACGCCGAGGAACTGGGCGAGGTGTTCGCGGTGCTCCTCGCACGCGAGCCACGTCTTGCGGCGCTCCGGGGTGTGAATCTTGGGGTTGTTCCAGGCCAGTACCCAGACCGCTGAGACGCGGCAGCCCTTGGCGGAACAGATCGGGTTTTCGTCACTCACAGTCGCATCCAAGTGCTGCAAACAAGGCGACGCCGAGCAGCCACGGGGGGAGCTGCCCGGCGTCGGTCTGTCGCTCCGACGGGGGATGCGGAGCGCGTACGAAGTATGTCATGGGGGACCCGCGGACCGGCACCGGAACTACACGATTGATCTGAGCTTTTCTTGAGCTTGGCGCAACGTCGACGGTCAGTTCGGCTCGTGCGCGGCACCGCGCCGCTGGTCGTGCGCGGGGCCCAGGGGATCTTCCGGGACGGATTCCGCGGCGGCCGCCGCGACGGGCGGCGCGAGCATTGGCCGAGATGGGGCGGGCACGAACGTCGACGGCAGTGAAGGCGGCGACTCCCGCCCCGCGTTGGCGATCACGACGGAGATGTACGGCAGGAGAATTCCGAGCACCAGTGCGACGAGCGCGACGTGCCGCTCGACGTTCCACAGCACGGCGGCGGCCACCACCGACACCGTACGGACCGACATCGAGATCACATACCGTCGCTGCCTGCCGCGCACGTCCTCCGCGAGACCCTGCCGGGCCCCCGTGATCCGGAAGACCTGGCCGCTGCTCTGCTTCCGCATCACATTCCACCGCCCTGTCCGCTGTGCCGGACTCTCCGCGGTACCTGCCCCGGTCCGGCCCCTCAACGTTACGCCGCGGCTGCGCAGCCTACGAGACCGGGGCGGGCCTCATCCCGGTGCCCCTCCTGCGCCGCGCCACGTATGGCCGAGCCCGACATGCGCCGTATGGCGGACGGGTCGAGACTGGCCGTAATGCTCATCTGAGCCGACTAGGAGGCAGCTATGGGCTGGTTGTGGGCCATCATCGTGGGTTTCGTGCTGGGGCTGATTGCCAAGGCGATCCTCCCCGGGAAGCAGCACAGTCCTCTCTGGCTGACCACGGTGTTCGGCATCATCGGAGCCGTTCTGGGCAACTGGCTCGCGACTCAGTTCGGCATCAACGAGACCAAGGGCATCGACTGGGGCCGGCACGCGCTCCAGCTGGTCGCGGCTCTCGTGGTCGTCGGCCTCGGTGACGCGGCGTACACGATGCTCCGCGGCAACAAACGGCGGGCTTAGCCGCACACGGAGGGGCCGGTCCACGCGGACCGGCCCCTCTCGCGCTCGCGTGGTGCGGGCATGCGGGCGTGGTGCGGGCGGGTCAGCCCGCCGTGACCTCCACCGCGGCCAGGTTCTTCTTGCCGCGGCGCAGGACCAGCCACCGCCCGTGCAGCAGATCCTCGCGGGCCGGCACGGCGTCCTCGGCGGTGACCTTCACGTTGTTCACGTAGGCCCCGCCCTCCTTCACCGTGCGCCGGGCGGCGGACTTGCTCGCCACCAGACCGACCTCGGCGAGCAGGTCCACGACCGGACCGAGCTCGGCGACCTCGACGCGCGGCAGCTCGGAGAGGGCCGCGGCCAGCGTCGCCTCGTCCAGCTCCGCGAGCTCGCCCTGGCCGAAGAGCGCCTTGGACGCGGCGATGACCGCGGCGCACTGGTCCGCGCCGTGCACCAGCGTGGTCAGCTCCTCGGCGAGCGCACGCTGCGCGGCGCGCGCCTGCGGCCGCTCCTCGGTCTGCTTCTCGATCTCCTCGATCTCCTCGCGGGACTTGAAGGACAGGATCCGCGTGTACGTCGAGATGTCCCGGTCGTCCGTGTTCAGCCAGAACTGGTAGAACGCGTACGGCGTGGTCAGCGCCGGGTCGAGCCAGACCGCGCCGCCCTCGGACTTGCCGAACTTGGTGCCGTCCGACTTGAGCATCAGCGGCGTGCCCATGGCGTGCACCGCGGCGTCCGGCTCCAGGCGGTGGATCAGGTCGATGCCCGCCGTGAGGTTGCCCCACTGGTCGCTGCCGCCGGTCTGGAGCGTGCAGCCGTACCGCCGGTAGAGCTCCAGGAAGTCCATGCCCTGGAGGAGCTGGTAGCTGAACTCCGTGTACGAGATGCCTTCCTGGGACTCCAGGCGGCGGGCCACGGAGTCCTTGGTCAGCATCTTGTTCACCCGGAAGTGCTTGCCGATGTCGCGCAGGAACTCGATCGCGGACATGCCCGCGGTCCAGTCGAGGTTGTTGACCATCGTCGCGGCGTTCTCGCCCTCGAAGGACAGGTACGGCTCGATCTGCGAGCGCAGCCGGGCCACCCAGTTCGCGACCGTCTCCGGGTCGTTCAGGGTGCGCTCGGCGGTCGGCCGCGGGTCGCCGATCTGGCCCGTGGCGCCTCCGACGAGCGCCAGCGGACGGTGCCCCGCCTGCTGGAGCCGCCGGACGGTGAGGACCTGTACGAGGTGTCCCACGTGCAGGCTCGCCGCGGTCGGGTCGAAGCCGCAATAGAACGTGACGGGACCGTCCGCGAGCGCCTTGCGCAGTGCGTCTTCATCGGTGGACAGGGCGAAAAGCCCCCGCCACTTCAGCTCGTCGACGATGTCCGTCACGGGTCTCGCGTCTCCTTGGATTTCGCTGATGGGATGCACTGAGTGCTGATGGGACGCACTGAGTGCAGTCCCCGAGGTTATACGCCCTGGCTGACCGAACTCATATTGAAATCCGGGACGCGCAGCGCGGGCATCGCGGCCCGGGTGAAGTAGTCGCCCCACTCGCGCGGCAGCGTCTTCTCCGTGCGGCCCGCCTCGGTCGCCCGGCCGAGGAGGCCCACGGGCGACTCGTTGAACCGGAAGTTGTTCACCTCGCCCACCACCTCGCCGTTCTCGACGAGGTACACACCGTCCCTGGTCAGCCCCGTGAGCAGCAGCGTCGCCGGGTCCACCTCGCGGATGTACCAGAGGCAGGTCAGCAGCAGCCCGCGCTCGGTGGCCGCGACCATCTCGTCCAGCGAGCGGTCGCCGCCCCCGTCAAGGACGAGGTTGTCGACGGCCGGCGTCACCGGCAGCCCGGTCAGGCCCGCGCTGTGCCGGCTGGTCGTGAGGTGAGCGAGCTCACCGGCGCGGATCCAGTCGGTGGCGGCCAGCGGCAGACCGTTGTCGAAGACGGAGGCGTCACCGCCCGAGGAGTGCGCGAGCACGAAGGGCGCCGACTCCAGACCCGGCTCGTACGGGTCGCTGCGCAGCGTCAGCGGCAGCTCGGTGACGCGTTCGCCGAGGCGCGTGGCGCCGCCCGGCTGGGAGAACACCGTGCGGCCCTCGGCGGCGTCGCGGGCCGACGACGACCAGTACTGGTAGATCAGCAGGTCCGCGACGGCGGTCGGCGGCAGCAGCGTCTCGTACCGCCCGGCGGGCAGGTCGACGCGCCGCCGGGCCCAGCCGAGGCGCTGCGCGAGCTCCGCGTCGAGCTCCGCCGGGTCGACGTCCTTGAAGTCACGGGTCGACCGCCCCGCCCACGCCGACTTGGTGCGGTCCGGCGACTTGGCGTTCAGCTCCAGCGTGCCGTTGGGCTGGTCGTGCCGCAGCCGCAGCCCCGTCGACGTGCCGAGATAGCTCGACACGAACTCGTGGTTCGCGAAGCCGTACAGCTCGCGACCGCCCGCGCGGGCCCGTGCGAACGCCTCACCGAGCGCGGGAGCGAAGTCCGCGAAGACCGCGGACGTGGTCTCCACGGGCGCCTCGGTGAAATCGGGGGACGCGGCGGTGCCGGTCACCAGCGGCTGCGCGTCCTCGGCGGGGGCCGCCCCGCGCGCCGCCTCCTCGGCGGCCCGCACCAGCGGCTCCAGGTCGTCGGCGGTCACGGCCGAGCGCGTCATGACGCCGGAGGCGGTGCCCTCCTTGCCGTCGACGGTCGCGATGACGGTGAGGGTGCGGCCTCGGGTGACGCCGTTGGTGGTCAGGGCGTTGCCCGCCCAGCGCAGGTTCGCCGTCGACTCCTCGTCGGCGATCACGACGCAGCCGTCGGCGGTGGACAGTTCGAGGGCGCGCTCGACGATCTCGTGCGGCTTGGTGGCGCTGCGGCTCATCGACCGGCCTCCTGCGTGGTGTTCAGAATGTTCACGCCCCGGAAGAGGGCGGACGGGCAGCCGTGCGACACCGCGGCGACCTGGCCGGGCTGGGCCTTGCCGCAGTTGAAGGCGCCACCGAGGACGTACGTCTGCGGGCCGCCGACCGCGGCCATCGAGCCCCAGAAGTCGGTGGTCGTGGCCTGGTAGGCGACGTCCCGCAGCTGCCCGGCGAGCCGCCCGTTCTCGATCTTGTAGAAGCGCTGCCCGGTAAATTGAAAGTTGTACCTTTGCATGTCAATGGACCACGACCGGTCGCCGACCACGTAGATGCCGCGGTCGACACCCGCGATCAGGTCCTCCGTGGAGAGCCCGCCCGGGTCCGGCTGGAGCGACACGTTCGCCATGCGCTGCACCGGCACATGGCCGGGGGAGTCGGCGTACGCGCAGCCGTTGGACCGCTCGAAGCCGGTGAGCCTCGCGATCCGCCGGTCCAGCTGGTAGCCGACCAGCGTGCCGTCCTTGACCAGGTCCCAGGACTGCGCGGCCACGCCCTCGTCGTCGTACCCGACGGTCGCGAGCCCGTGCTCGGCGGTCCTGTCACCCGTCACGTTCATCAGCGACGAGCCGTACGCGAGCTTGCCGAGCTGGTCGAAGGTGGCGAACGACGTGCCCGCGTACGCCGCCTCGTAGCCGAGCGCGCGGTCCAGCTCGGTGGCGTGGCCGATGGACTCGTGGATCGTCAGCCAGAGGTTGGACGGGTCGACGACGAGGTCGTACGAACCCGCCCGGACGCTCGGCGCCCGCATCTTCTCCGCCAATTGCTCGGGGATGCGCTCCAGCTCGCCCTGCCAGTCCCAGCCGGTCCCCGTGAGGTACTCCCAGCCCCGCCCGACCGGCGGCGCGATCGTCCGCATCGAGTCGAACTCGCCGGTCGCCCCGTCCACGGCCACCGCGGTCAGCTGCGGGTGCAGCCGCACGCGCTGCTGCGTGGTCACCGTCCCCGCCGTATCCGCGTAGAACTTGTTCTCGTGCACGGCGAGCAGCGAGGCGTCGACGTGCGCGACCCCGTCGGCGGCGAGCAGCCGCGCGCTCCAGTCGGCGAGCAGCCCCGCCTTCTCCTCGTCGGGCACGGAGAACGGATCGATCTCGTACGAGGACACCCACGTCCTGTCCTCGTGCACGGGCTCGTCCGCGAGCTCCACTCGCTCGTCGGACCCGGCGGCCTTGATGACCTGCGCCGACAGCTTGGCCATCGCCACGGCCCGCGACGCGACCCGCGCCGCCGCGTCCATCGTCATGTCCACACCCGAGGCGAAGCCCCACGTGCCGCCGTGCACCACACGGACCGCGTACCCGAGGTCCGTCGAGTCGGAGGTGCCGGACGGCCTGGCGTCGCGCAGCTGCCAGGACGCGCTGCGCACCCGCTCCAGGCGGAAGTCCGCGTGGTCGGCGCCCAGCGCCCGCGCACGGGCGAGCGCGGCGTCGGCGAGAGCCCGCAGCGGCAGCGCCGTGAAGGCTTCATCGATGGAATGGGGCACGGATGTCTCCCTGTTGTCGGCACCGGTCAGGTCCGATCATGTCGCGCACCCCGGCTCGAGGGCCAGGTTTTTCTGTAGGGACCCGACAGTGACTCCTCCGAGCCACTGTCGGTCGTCGATTCTCCGTATCGCGGGAGGTACCGATAGGTTTTCGAGGTACCAGACCGCTATCGAAAGGGTGATCCGTTGAGCCGCTCGGTTCTCGTCACCGGAGGAAACCGGGGCATCGGCCTCGCCATCGCCAGCGCCTTCGCCGAGGCCGGCGACAAGGTCGCGATCACCTACCGCTCGGGCGAGCCGCCGAAGGTCCTCACCGACGCCGGTGTCCTCGCCGTCAAGTGCGACATCACCGACGCCGAGCAGGTGGAGCAGGCCTACAAGGAGATCGAGGAGAAGCACGGGAACGTCGAGGTCCTGGTCGCCAACGCCGGCATCACCAAGGACCAGCTCCTGATGCGCATGTCCGAGGACGACTTCACGTCCGTCCTCGACACCAACCTCACCGGCACCTTCCGCGTCGTCAAGCGTGCCAACCGCGGCATGCTGCGCGCCAAGAAGGGCCGCGTCGTCCTCATCTCCTCCGTCGTCGGCCTGCTGGGTGGCGCGGGGCAGGCGAACTACGCCGCCTCCAAGGCGGGTCTGGTCGGTTTTGCCCGCTCGCTCGCCCGCGAGCTCGGTTCGCGCAACCTCACCTTCAACGTCGTCGCCCCCGGTTTTGTCGACACCGACATGACCAAGGTGCTGACGGACGAGCAGCGCGAGGGCATCGTCTCTCAGGTGCCGCTCGGCCGTTACGCGCAGCCCGAGGAGATCGCCGCCGCGGTGAAGTTCCTCGCGTCCGACGACGCCTCGTACATCACTGGAGCCGTCATCCCCGTTGACGGCGGATTGGGCATGGGTCACTGATCACATGAGCGGAATTCTCGACGGCAAGCGCATCCTCATCACGGGTGTGCTGATGGAGTCCTCCATCGCCTTCCACGCGGCGAAGGTCGCTCAGGAGCAGGGCGCGGAGGTCATCCTGACCGCCTTCCCGCGGCCCACCCTGACCGAGCGCATCGCCAAGAAGCTCCCCAAGTCCGCCAAGGTCATCGAGCTCGACGTGACCAACCAGGAGCACCTGGACCGCCTCGAGGGCATCGTCCGCGAGGAGCTCGGCGGCCTGGACGGCGTCGTCCACTCCATCGGCTTCGCCCCGCAGGACGCCCTCGGCGGCAACTTCCTGAACACGCCGTTCGAGTCGGTGGCCACGGCCATGCACGTGTCGGCGTACTCCCTGAAGTCGCTGACCATGGCCTGCCTGCCGCTCATGCCGGAGGAGGGCGGCTCGGTCGTCGGTCTGACCTTCGACGCGCAGTTCGCCTGGCCGCAGTACGACTGGATGGGCCCGGCCAAGGCCGCCCTTGAGGCCACCAGCCGCTACCTCGCGCGTGACCTCGGCTCCCGCGACATCCGCTGCAACCTGATCTCCGCGGGCCCGCTCGGCTCCATGGCCGCGAAGTCCATCCCGGGCTTCTCGGACCTCGCGAAGGTCTGGGACACCCGCTCCCCGCTGAACTGGGACATGGCCGACCCGGAGCCCGCGGGCCGCGGCATCGTCGCCCTGCTCTCGGACTTCTTCCCGAAGACCACCGGCGAGATCATCCACGTCGACGGCGGCGTGCACATGATGGGCGCCTGACCAGGTCGTACGTTCCGTCGTACGTCTTTGTTGTACGTCTTTGAGGCCCCGTCTCCCGCAGCGCGCGGGAGGCGGGGCCTCGGCGTGTGTGCCATCACCCGTTCGGCCCCCCGACCGGGCGGCGGCGGGGGAGTGTCACGCACTCTGAAGTGTGCGTCTCTCCGGTGCGGTGCCCCTGGCTCTCGCTCTTGTGGTCGTCGCGCCGAGCGCCGCGCCGCAAGAACCTCCCCACGCGCGCGTGGGGGAGGACGCGCGGGCGGAGAAGCCGCGGCCCCGGCCCTTCGGCTCGGAGTGCCGCACCGGTGTCGTCGGCTCCCACGTCGTCGCGTACTGCCACAACCCCTACCCCGAGACCGACCGGGTCCGCCTCCACGTGGAGTGCTACCGGTGGTGGGACATCGACACCGACTCGCGCCCCGTCGAGGCGGGACCCGCGATGACGGTGCGCCTGACCGGACGGTGCTGGAAAGAGGTCCGCTCGGTCTGGGTCAGCCACGAGAAGTGACTCGTTCCGTCAGGCCACGAGAAGTGACCCGCTCCGTCAGCCGGAAGCGAGCCGCTCCGGGCGGCACATGAAGGGATAGCCCGCCGCCTCCGAAGCGGCGGCCTCCGTGTCGCCCGCGCGGATCGCGTCCACCAGACGGGCGTGGTCCATGTGGGACTCCGGGGTCAGCTCCTCGCCGATGTCCTCGCGCAGCCAGTCCCGCAGCACCTCGCCGAGGTCCGCGTACAGGGCGGTCAGGACGTCGTTGTGCGACGCGGCGACGACCGCCATGTGGAACGTCGCGTCGGCCGTCACGAACGCCTCCGCGTCCCCGGACGCCCAGACCTCCTCGCGGCGCGCCAGCAGCGCGTCGAGCTGCTTGAGGTCGCGCTCGGTGCGGCGCTCGGCGGCGAGCTTCGCCGCGCTGGACTCCAGCGTGCTGCGCAGCTCGGCGATGTGCCGCGGGTCCGCGTCGGCGAACCGGCGCTGCATCACGCCCGCGAGCTCGCTCGTCGCGACCACATAGGTCCCCGAGCCCTGCCGGATGTCGAGCAGGCCGTTGTGCGCGAGGGCGCGGACCGCCTCCCTGACCGTGTTCCTGGCCACGCCGAGCTGCTCGACCAGCTCGGGCTCGGTGGGGATGCGGGAGCCGACCGGCCACTCGCCCGACGAGATCTGGTTGCGCAGCTCGGAGATCACCTGCTCCGAGAGCGCCGAACGGCGAGGGGTGGTCAGCGGCATGACGCTCCTTCGTGCGGGACCTCTGTGTGCGCTGCGTGAACTGTGCGCTGCTTGAACTGTGCGCACCGCGTGCTCTGTACGAGCAGTGTGACGTAAACGGATTGGACAGCCAATCATCCCATGATTCTATGATGGCCCCATGGCTAGTGAGGAAACCGGGACGATGACGCCGACAGCAACACCCCGCACTCGTACGGAACCGACCGAGAAACAGGTCCCCACGCGCGCGTGGGCGACGCGACTCGTCGTCGTGGGCATCGTCCTGGCGGCCATGAACCTCCGCCCCGCCATCACCAGCTTCGGCGCCCTCCTCGAAGAGGTGCGCGACGGCCTCGGCATGAGCGGCACCCTCGCGGGCCTGCTCACCTCCGTGCCGCCGCTCTGCTTCGCGTTCTTCGGCGTGATGGCGCCCCGCCTGGCCCGGCGCTTCGGGCCGAGCGCGGTGGTGTGCGTCGGCATGGCAGCCATCGCTGCGGGCCTGGTGATCAGGCCCTTCATCGGCGGCACCGCGGGCTTCCTCGCGGGCACCGCCCTCGCCCTCGCCGGCATCGCCGTCAGCAACGTCCTGATGCCGGTCATCGTCAAGCGCTGGTTCCCCGACCGGGTCGGTTCCATGACCGGCCTCTACTCGATGGCGCTCGCGTTCGGCACCTCCATAGCGGCCGCGGCCACCGTCCCCCTCACCGACGGTCTCGGCGGACGCTGGCAGACCGGCCTCGCCGTGTGGGCCGCGCTCGCCGCCGTCGCCGTCCTGCCGTGGATCCCGCTCATCCGCGACCGGGGCACGGCCGCCGCCGAGGCCCCGGAGCACATCAGCCCCGCCGTGCGCCAGGAGGACGCGGGACTGCGCATCACCCACAGCCGCACCGCGTGGGCGCTCGCCGTCTTCTTCGGCCTCCAGGCCACGGCCGCGTACATCACGATGGGCTGGATGCCGCAGATCTTCCGCGACGCGGGCGTCCCCGCGGGCGAGGCGGGCGTGCTGCTCGCCGTCACGATGGCCATGGGCGTGCCCCTGGCGTTCGTCATCCCGAGGGTGGCCACGCGCCTGACCAACCAGGGCCCGGTCGTGATCTTCCTCGGCGCCTGCGGACTCGCCGGCTACGCCGGCCTGTACCTCGCCCCCGCCGGCGGCGCGTGGGCCTGGGCGATCCTGCTCGGCATCTCCAACTGTGCCTTCCCGCTCGCCCTCACCATGGTCGGGATGCGGGCGAAGAGCAGCGTCGGCGTGGCCAAGCTGTCCGCCTTCGCGCAGAGCACGGGCTATCTGATCTCGATCCCGGGACCGCTCCTCGTGGGCGTGCTCTACCAGCACAGCGGCGGCTGGGGGCTGCCGATCGCTCTCATGGCGGCCCTGATGGTGCCGCAGATCGTCATCGGTACGCTCGCGGGCCGCAACCGCACGGTCGAGGACGAGGTGGCGGGGAGGGCCGCGGCGGCCTGACCCCGGCGGAGGGTGGGTGGGTGAAGGGTGCGAGACTGGCTGTATGCCCGTCCTCGACCCGAACCCCCAGAACGGCCAGAAGAAGCTGCTCATCGTGCTCGGCTCGATGCTGGCCATCACCGTGATCATCGGCATCATCGCCTCCATCGCCTCGCCGTGAGACCGGCGCCCACGACGGCCCGAACGGGCTCCGGCGCGGCGGATGGTGGGGCTAGCACCCCCATCCCCTAGGGGGTCAGTATCAGGGTCAAGTGGGTGGACCTCCGGATGGGTCGGGGGTCGCCGATCACCTAACTTCGAGTTGTGCCCGCGAAGACGCGGCGCGGACCACTCGAAGACCACGGAGGCGGCATGTCGGCCCGATCGCACACCCGGCGCGACCCGGCCCAGTCGGGCAGCGTCGAGATCCAGCTCCCCTGGTGGGCCATCGCCCTCCCCGCCGTCGCCTTCGCGGCCCTGCTCCTGCTGATCCTGAACCCCGTGGACGCGCACGCGGCGACCGGCGAGCCGGCCCTCACCCACCTCCTGGAGCGGATACAGACGCTGGTCCTGCGCGCGGCCTCCTGACCCCTCCGCCACCGGGCCCGTCACCCGCGCCGGGGCACCACGCCAACTCCCTGCGCCCCATGGCACGTTTCATGCGAAGCTGGGATGCATGAGCGTCGCAGAACCCCGCAGGATTGTCCTCTTCCGGCATGCGAAGGCCGACTGGCCGGATGTCTCCGACCACGAGCGGCCGCTCGCGGAGCGAGGCCGCCGGGACGCCCCCGTCGCCGGGCGCAAGCTGGCCGACAGCGGCATCGCCTTCGACACGGCCCTCTGCTCGACCGCCACCCGGACCCGCGAGACCTGGAAGCTCGCCGTCCAGGAGCTGCCGCAGCGGCCGAAGACCGTCTACGAGGAGCGGCTGTACGAAGCCTCTCCCGGTGAGCTGATCGCCGTGCTCAACGAAACCCCGGACGACGTGCAGAACCTCGTCCTGATCGGCCACAACCCCGGCGTGCAGGGCCTGACCGACGTCCTCGCCGGGGAGGCCGAAGGGGACACCAGAGCGCGGCTGGACCGCAGGGGCTTCCCGACCGCGGCCTTCGCCGTCCTGACGTACTCCGGCTCGTGGAAGGCACTCGAGCCGGGCGTGGCCACCCTCGTCGACTACTGGGCGCCGTCCGAGTAGCCCTATCCCCGTCCACTGTGAGGGGCCCGGCACACACCGGTGCGGGCCCCTTCGACGCGGGTGACAGATACAGGTGTACGTCTGTCCAGGTGCCGTCGGCCGTCAGTCCAGGTGCATGTCGGCCGCCTCCACCTCTTCCCGGGTGATCCCGAGGAGATAGAGGACGGTGTCCAGGAAGGGGACGTTCACCGCGGTGTGCGCGGCCTCGCGGACGACGGGCTTGGCGTTGAAGGCGACACCGAGGCCCGCCGCGTTCAGCATGTCGAGGTCGTTCGCGCCGTCACCGATCGCGACGGTCTGCTCCAGCGGCACCCCGGCCTCCGTGGCGAACCGGCGCAGCAGCCTGGCCTTGCCCGCGCGGTCGACGATCTCGCCGGTGACCTTGCCGGTCAGCTTGCCGTCGACGATCTCCAGGGTGTTGGCCTGCGCGAAGTCGAGGCCGAGACGTTCCTTCAGATCGTCGGTGACCTGGGTGAATCCGCCCGAGACGACGCCCACTTGATAGCCGAGGCGCTTGAGCGTACGGATGAGGGTGCGGGCACCCGGCGTGAGCCGCACCTCGGAGCGGACCTTGTCGACGACCGACGCGTCGAGCCCGGCGAGCAGCGCCACGCGGGCGTGCAGCGACTGCTCGAAGTCCAGCTCTCCGCGCATCGCGGCCGCCGTCACCTCGGCGACCTCCGCCTCGCACCCGGCGTGCGCGGCGAACAGCTCGATGACCTCGTCCTGGATGAGCGTCGAGTCGACGTCCATCACGACCAGGCGCTGGGCGCGGCGGTGCAGGCCCGCCGCGACGACCGCGACATCCACGCCGAGCTTCGCGGCCTCTATGGCGAGGGCGGTGCGCAGCGTCTCGGTCTCGGTGCCGGACACCGCGAACTCGACGGCGGTGACCGGGTACTTGGCGAGCCGGAAGATACGGTCGATGTTGCCGCCGGTGGCCGTTATCCGGGCGGCGATCGCGGCCGTCGACTCCGACGTCAGCGGGTGGCCGAGCACGGTCACGAGCGAACGCCCGAGGCCACGCGGCCGGTTGTCGCCGATACCCGAGATGATCTCGGCCTGCATCTTCATGGACTCCGCCCAGCTGTGGACGGTGGCCCGCAGGTCGCCCTCCAGGCCGGCGGGCGGCTCGGTCACGAGCGCGCACAGCACGATACGGCCACGGGTGACGACCTGCTCGATGTCGACGACGTCGACGGAGTAGGCGGCGAGGGTGTCGAAGAGGCCGGCGGTGATGCCGGGGCGGTCCTTGCCGAAGATCTTGACGAGGAGGGTGGGGAAGTCGGGGGGCTGAGGGGGCTGCGAAGCACTCATGGTGATCCCTACGGTATCCGCCCTCTTCCCACCCCCGCCCGCCCGGTCCGCCACCCGGACAGCCCGCCCCGGCTCGCCTGCCGCCGGCCTGCCGTGGCCGGCTGACCCGTCGGGGCGGCCCCTGTCCCGCCGCTTCGCGACGGATGCCTCCCACCCGCCGGGCCCGCTGGCGCGTCGGGGCTGATCCTGACCGGCCGCTTGGCGGCGGATGCCTCCCGCGCACCGGGCCGGGTGGTCCGTCGGGGCTGATCCTGTCCCGCCGCTTCGCGGCGGATGCCTCCCACCCACCCACCCGTTCACCCCGCGACACCTCCTTACCGTAGGGGCCACCTCGCCACCGCAAGGGCCGGGGTGGCCCGCCCAGGGCGTGCGACCTCGTTCCCGCTGGGGGGCCAGGTGGGCGGCGCGGGTTGCCTCGCGTCGGCTCCTCCTCGTCGGGGGCAGGCGTGGGTCGCCCAGGATGTGTCCGACCCGTTCCCGCAGGTGGGTTGCAGGTGGCGTGGGTTGTCCCGCGAGTTCGCCTCTTCGTAGGGGCGGGGCACGGTTTGCCGAGGTGTGTTCGACCCGTTCCCGTGGTCGGTGGGCTGCGGGTGACGCCGGTTGTCCTGCGGCTGCTCCTCCTCGGAGGGGGCAGGTTTGGTGCGGTCAGGGGGCGTTCGGCCCGTTTCCGTTGTGGGCGGCTGCTGCTCCTCGGAGGGGGCAGGTGTGGTGCGGTCAGGGGGCGTGCGGCGTGGTCCCGTTGTGGGCAGGCGGGCCGCGGGCGGCACGGGTGGGCACAACCCACGGTGCCGGGTGGTGTTAGTTGGGCCTGCGGGGGGTCTTTGGTGCAGGGGGTGGTGGGGGAGGCGGTGGGGGTGGGGGCCAGTCGGAGGAGTGGGAGCGGCGGCGGGGCGGTGGGGGTGGGGGGACCACCGGGCCCATGACCGTCGGGGCGCCGGAGACGTCGCGGGGCGCGGAGGGGGGCGGACGTAGGTAGGGGTTCGTGTCGGGGTTCGGCGGGCGGTGCGGAGTACCCGGGGTGTACGGCCCGGCGCCGGGAGTGGAAGAAGTGCCGGGGGTGGAGGGTGTGACGGTGGCGCCGGGGGACCCCGTCGTTCCGAACCCCGTCACCCCACCCCCCGCCGCCCCCGCGGCCACCGCAAGCACCGCCCCCACCACCCCCGCTCCCAACCCCCACGCCGCCCCCAGCAGCACCGCCATCCCGAGCCGCCCGTGCAGTTCGACCCCCGCGCCGAACGCGTCGAAGCCGAACACGGAGAGCGAGGCGTCCACGGAGACCTCGGACAGCCATGCGAGCAGGGGAAGCCCGAGCGCCGTCACCACCCCGAGCCGCACCGCGCACAGGCCCACGAACCCCGCAGCGGACGTCTTGGCATGCACCCCGCCCGCCTCGGAGGCGCCAGCTGTGACCCCGACACCAGCTGCACCTCGTACAGCACCTGCACCCCGTATATAAGGAGTCCGTACCGCCGTCAGCACCCCCGCGAACAACATCGCCACCCCCGCCGCCACGCCCAACAACCAGACCCTGCCGTCCAGTTCCGCGAGCCGCCCGAGTGTGAGCGCCTTGTCGGACGGGCCCGTCAGGAGGTCGTCCACCGGGTCCGGCAGGAACCGCCGGAGTTCGCCCGTCGCCCTGCCGTCCCACGGCACGAAGAGCCCGACGGGCAGGCCGAGCCAGACACCGTTCGGCGCCCCGAGCAGCGCGGCGCCGGCGATCCGCTTGGGGTGGTCGTCGCCGACCATCGCGTACGCCGCCGCGGCGAGCCCCGCCGCGACCGCCACCAGCACCACCGTGACCAGCGCGGACACGGCCGGCCGCACCACCCGGTGCAGCCCCCCGAGGGCGCGCGGCAGCGGCGTGCGCCGTGACGCGAGCAGCGCGATGAGCAGGACGCCGGTCACCCAGACCGCCCCACCGAGCAGCGTCGGCCCGGTGTCCACGGTGAAGCCGACCGAGGCCTCCGCCTCGACCAGGTCCCCGAGCCGGTCGGGCAGGAGCCCGCCGATGTCGTCCCCGAGCCCACCGGGCAGCTTGTCGCCGATCCCGTCCGGCAGCCTGTCGATGCCCTCCTCGATCCCCTTGTCGATGCCGAGCTGCTTGCCGTCGATCGTGATGACGTCGTGCCCCACCCAGGCGAGCCCCGCGAGCATCGCGACGAAGAGGGCGACCACCGCGGCCGCACGCGCGGCGAGTTCGGCGGGGGCGATCACGGCCCCCGCCGCGCGCAAGGAGCGCAGAAAGAAGTGCGCGAGGAACAGCGCGCCGACCAAACCCACACCGAGTGGCGCAATATCGACTGTCGTGGTCGCCTCCGCGCCGTCCAGACCGAACGCCGAGACGTCACCGGACGGCGTGACCGAACCTCCCGCGCCCAGCGCGACGGTCGCCGCCGTCATCGGCCCGAGCGCGGCGATCGCGTCCGCGCCGAGCAGATGAAGGCCGAGCGCGGCCGTCCCCGCCATGCCGACCAGTGCCCAGCTGACCGCGGCGATCGCGGAGAGCAGCACGTCACCCCACCGCACACCCCGGCTGCCGCCTCGGTGGCCGCCCTTGTGATCGCCTTCGTGAGCGTCGGCCTGCATCAGGACCCCCCGGACCGCGGCGCGTTGCCCTGAATGCACTTAATGCTCCCAATGAGCATGATCCGTATGCACTGATGGGCACTGATGGGCGCTTCCTACTCTCCGGGCCGATTTCTTCCCCGTCAACGGGGCAACCCGTCACGCCCGTACGCAGTCTTCACAAGGCCCGACTTTCGGTCAGAGCCCTCCTCCTGAAATAGTTCCTCCCGATGTTCGACATCCCTAGACTCCCCACCGATGGGGGCTAGCTCGGGGGACAACTCAGTGGGGCATGGAGTGCCGGAACTCGTACTGGAATTGAATGGCAGGACCTGGACGCTGGACGCGTCCAGGCCGTACACCCTCGGACGTGATCCGCAGGGGGATATCTCGCTCGACGACGCCAGGGTCTCCTGGCGGCACGCGACGATCAGCTGGAGCGGGCGCAGCTGGGTCATCGAGGATCACGGCAGTACCAATGGCACCTTCGTACAGGGCCAGCGGATTCACCAGATGGAAATCGGCCCCGGTTCGGCCGTGTACCTCGGCAACGCGACCGACGGTCCGCGGGTGAACGTGTCCGGTGGCGTCCCGGGCGCGGCCGCGGCCGCCGTCGCGGCACCGCAGCAGCACGCCCAGCAGCAGGCCGCATCGCAGCAGCACGCCGCACCGCAGCAGCAGGCCCCGTACCAGGCGCAGCAGCAGGGCTGGCAGCAGCACCCGCAACAGCACCAGCAGCACCACCAGCCCCAGCAGCAGCACCAGCCGCACGTGCCCCAGCAGCAGGGTGGCCCGTCCGAGCAGTACGCGCAGAAGACTCCCGGTACCGGCGGCGTCGCGGGGGCCCCGCCGGTCTACGGCGACCGGAGCCCGACGACGTTCCACCAGCTGGCACTCGGCCGCAAGATGCGCATCGGCCGTGCCCTGGAGAACGAGCTCGTCGTCTCCGACCTGCAGGTCTCGCGCCACCACGCCGAGTTCACCGCGACGCCCGACGGCCGCTTCGAGATACACGACCTCGGCTCGCACAACGGCACGTACGTCAACGGCCAGCCGATCGCGAAGTCCTCGACGGTCCTGATCGGCCCGAACGACATCGTCGGCGTCGGCCACTCGACCTTCCGCCTCGTCGGCGGGCAGCTCGAGGAGTTCGTCGACACCGGTGACGTCTCCTTCTCGGCCCGCCACCTCACGGTCACGGTCGACGGCGGCAAGCAGATCCTCAAGGACGTCTCCTTCGGCGTCCCGGAGAAGTCGCTCATCGCGGTCATCGGGCCCTCCGGTTCCGGCAAGTCCACCCTGCTCAAGGCGCTCACCGGCTACCGGCCCGCCAACCAGGGCGACGTCCTCTACGACAATCGGAACCTCTACAAGCAGTTCGCCGAGCTGCGGCAGCGCATCGGTCTGGTCCCGCAGGACGACATCCTGCACAAGGAGCTGACCGTCAAGAAGGCCCTGAAGTACGCGGCCAAGCTGCGCTTCCCGGCCGACACCACGGAGGCCGAGCGCGAGTCCCGCATCGACGAGGTGCTGCGCGAGCTCAAGCTGGACATCCACAAGGAGAAGAAGGTCACCTCCCTCTCCGGTGGCCAGCGCAAGCGCGTGTCGGTCGCCCTGGAGCTGCTGACCAAGCCCTCGCTGATCTTCCTGGACGAGCCGACCTCCGGCCTCGACCCGGGCATGGACCGCGACGTCATGCAACTCCTGCGCGGCCTCGCCGACGACGGCCGCACGGTCCTCGTCGTGACGCACTCGGTCGCCGAGCTGGCGATCTGCGACAAGCTCCTGGTGATGGCGCCGGGCGGTTCGGTGGCGTACTTCGGCCCGCCCGAGGAGGCCCTGAACTTCTTCGGCTACAGCACCTGGGCCGACGTCTTCTCCGCCTTCGAGAACTACCGCGACTACGACTGGGCGGGCCGCTGGAAGGGCTCGCAGCACTACCAGATGTACGCCGCGGACATCGACGCCGTCGCCGCGCAGTCCGTACAGATGCCGCCGCCCCAGGCGGTGAAGCCGCCGAAGCCGCAGGGCTGGGGGTCGCAGCTGTGGACCCTGATCCGCCGCTACACCTCGGTGATCGCGTCCGACAAGGGCTTCATGGGCCTGATGGTGATCCTGCCCGCGGTCCTCGGCATCGTCAGCGTCGTGATCCCGGCCGACTTCGGGCTCGCCCCGCCGAAACCGCCGGTCAAGTTCAACGGCGACGCGGGCACGATCATGCTCATCCTCGCGGTCGGCATGTGCTTCTCGGGCGCGGCCAACTCCGTACGTGAGCTGATCAAGGAACGGGTCATCTACGAACGGGAACGGGCCACCGGCCTCTCCCGCTCGGCGTACCTGATGTCGAAGGTCATCGTCCTCGGCGTCATCACGGCCATCCAGGGCGTGATCATCTGCGCCATCGGCTTCGCCCCGCGCGAGCTGCCGGAGGAAGGCCTGATCATGCCGCCGGCGGCGGAGATCTGCCTGACGATCATCGCGCTCGGCTTCACCTCGATGATGTTCGGCCTCGTCATCTCCTCGCTGGTGAAGACCGCCGAGAAGACCATGCCGCTCCTGGTCATGTTCGCGATCGTCCAGGTCGTGTTCACCGGCGTCCTCTTCCAGGTCTACGGCTCGCCGGGCCTGGAGCAGTTCGCCTGGCTGATGCCGTCCCGCTGGGCCATCGCCGGCGCGGGCGCCACCCTCGACCTGGCGCACCTCATGCCGCCGTGGGACCCGAAGAACCCGAACGACCTGGACCCGCTGTGGGAGCACTCGGCGAGCCAGTGGGGCATCAACATCACCATCCTGCTCGCGCTCGGCGTCATCTGCGGCATCGCGGTCGCGCGCCTGCTGCGCCGCCACGAGCCGGAGGTCATGCGCAAGTAAGCACGTATGTACGTACGAGAAGGGCGGCACCCCGCGCGGGGTGCCGCCCTTCGGCGTCTGAGAACCTCATCTTCGGCTGAAGAGGTCCAGTGATCAGGCGATCAAGGCTCAGTAGGCGCCGTTCACGTTGTCCATCGAGCCGTACCGGTCGGCGGCGTAGTTGGCCGCGGCCGTGATGTTGGCGACCGGGTCGTAGATGTTCGTGGAGGTGCCCTCGACGTGGTACGCGTCGAAGGTCGGCTTGATGACCTGGAGCAGGCCGATCGACGGGGTGCCGTTGATGGCGTTGATGTCCCAGCCGTTCACGGCCTGCGGGTTGCCGGCCGACTCACGGATGATGTTGCGGTGCAGGCCCTCGTAGGAGCCGGGGATGCCCTTGGCCTTCATGATGTCCAGGGACTGGCGGATCCAGCCGTCGAGGTTGTTGGCGTAGACGGGCTTGCGGGCGGCGGCGCGGCTCGCGGCCTCCTTGGCCTTGCGCTCGTCCTCGGCCTTCTTCTTCGCGGCGGCCTCGTCGGCGGCCTTCTTGTCGGCGGCGGCCTTCGCGGCGGTGTCCTTGGCCTTCTTGTCGGCGCTGCTGTGCTGCTTGATGACACCGGCGCGGACGGCCTGCTCGGCCTCGACGTTCTGCTTGAAGGCCACCGGGGCGGTATCGAGGCTCCGGGTCTCGGTGCCCGCATCGGCGCTGCCCGGCACGAGGGAGAACGCGAGGGCAGCGGCGCCGAGCGTGGCGACACCGGCGATCGAGAACTTCTGGGCCTTGGTCACGGTGGGACGACTATGACCAGGGGTGTTGTGCATGGACATGCGAGTTGGACCTCTTCGAATAGCGGAGGTCGCTCCGGCCGGCGGGGACATGGTGCATTCCGGCAAAACGCCGCGGTCGGGGAGACCGCGGCGCCGAGCGACGAGAGCAATTCTTAGCGGCCGCAAAAATGTGTGGCAAAGGTGTGACGTACGATGCCGGGTAGTGGATCAGGGGGTGCACACACGCCCAATTCGGGCACCTACCCCGTTTGCGTAAAGGGATTCCTCATCAACTAGGGGTCTTCGTACGTGATGTGCGTCCTATGCGCGGTCTCACATCAGCGACGTAACGGTCTCACCAGGAGTTGCCGCCGCAACGCTCTCAGTGAGGGGCCTCGGTGGAGAGTATTAAGTGGCCGTCGCCGGACCGCGGACCTAGGCCCCGGGACGTAGGCGGTGGCCTCCACTGGTCGGATACGGACTGTCACACCCCACCGGTACGGTTGTGACCATGAGTCAAGGACCCCGATCCGGCCTGACTGCGGTGAGTTCCGCGCTCCTCGCCATGAGCAGGCATCTGGAGGTGCGTGACGTCCTCAAGACGATCGTCGCCTCGGCCCGCGAGCTGCTCGACGCGGAGTACGCCGCGCTCGGGGTCCCCGACGACCACGGCGGCTTCGCCCAGTTCGTCGTCGACGGCGTCAGTGACGACCAGTGGAAGGCCATCGGCCCCCTGCCCCGCCAGCACGGCATCCTCGCCTCGATGCTCCAGAAGGGCGAGACCGTCCGGCTCGGCGACGTGCGCGAGGATCCCCGCTTCGGAGGCTGGCCCTCCGCCCACCCGGACATGTCCGACTTCCTCGGCGTGCCCATCCACTCCGACGGCGAGACGCTCGGCGCGCTCTTCCTCACCAACAAGAACTGCCCCAAGCCCCAAGGTGGTTGCGGCTTCACCGAGGACGACGCGGAGCTCCTCGCGATCCTCGCCCAGCACGCCGCCATCGCCCTCACCAACGCCCGCCTCTACGAGCGCAGCCGCGAACTGACCATCGCCGAGGAGCGCTCCCGCCTCGCCCACGAGCTGCACGACGCGGTGAGCCAGAAGCTCTTCTCGCTGCGCCTGACGGCCCAGGCGGCCGCCGCCCTGGTGGACCGCGACCCGTCCCGCGCCAAGGGCGAGCTCCAGCAGGTGGCGGTGCTCGCGGCCGAGGCCGCGGACGAACTGCGCGCGGCCGTCGTGGAGTTGCGCCCCGCCGCCCTCGACGAGGACGGCCTGGTGGCCACCCTGCGCACCCACACGCACGTGCTGGACCGCGCACACTCCGCGCACGTCACCTTCGAGAGCAACGGCGTGCGGGCGCTGCCCGCCTCGCAGGAGGAAGCCATGCTGCGGGTCGCCCAGGAGGCCCTGCACAACGCGCTGCGTCACTCCGGCGCGGAGCACGTCGCCGTGCTGCTGGACAAGCACGGCACCGGAGCCGTCCTGCGCGTCGTCGACGACGGTTCGGGCTTCGACCCGAAGTCGACCCGCCGTGCGGGGCGGCACCTGGGCCTGGTCTCCATGCGGGACCGGGCGAGCGGGGTCGGCGGACGGCTGACCGTGGAATCGGAGCCCGGCAAGGGCACGACGATCGAGATGGAGGTCCCCGGTGGCTGACGCCGCGCTCAACACGAAGACAGGGATCCGGGTGCTGCTGGTCGACGACCACCAGGTGGTCCGCCGCGGTCTGCGCACATTCCTGGAGATCCAGGAGGACATCGACGTCGTCGGCGAGGCGTCGGACGGCGCCGAAGGAGTCGCCCGCGCCGAGGAGTTGAAGCCGGACGTCGTCCTGATGGACGTCAAGATGCCCGGCATGGACGGCGTCGAGGCGCTGCGCAAGCTCCGCGAGCTCGCCAACCCCGCGCGCGTGCTCGTCGTCACCAGCTTCACCGAGCAGCGCACGGTCGTCCCGGCCCTGCGCGCCGGCGCCGCGGGATATGTCTACAAGGACATCGACCCGGACGCCCTCGCCGGCGCCATCCGCTCCGTGCACGCCGGGCACGTCCTGCTCCAGCCGGAGGTGGCGGGCGCACTGCTCTCGCAGGAGGAGACGGGCGGCGGGCAGGGCAGGGGCGGCTCCCTCACCGAGCGCGAGCGCGAGGTCCTCGGCCTGATCGCCGACGGCCGGTCGAACCGCGAGATCGCCCGTGCCCTCGTCCTCTCCGAGAAGACCGTCAAGACGCACGTCTCGAACATCCTGATGAAGCTGGACCTGGCCGACCGCACCCAGGCCGCGCTCTGGGCCGTGCGGCACGGAGTGACCGGCTGAGCAGCCGACAAGCCCCGGGCGGGCCGTCGACTTCCGGTCTGAGATTCATACCGTCGTGTGGATGTCCCCCGGATGGCGTATCCCCGGGGGCGTTCGGGCGTTCTCCAGTGCGTGCTGCGGCGGCTGGCCGCAGCTTCTGCTCAGGAGGATCGTAGAAGTGAAGAACCTGAAGAAGGCCGCTGCTGTCACGATGGTGGCCGGTGGCCTGGTCGCGGCCGGCGCCGGCATGGCCTCCGCCCACGGCGGCGCGCAGGCCGACGGTGTCGCGAAGAACTCCCCCGGCGTCCTCTCGGGCAACCTGGTCCAGGCCCCGGTCCACGTCCCGGTGAACGTCTGCGGCAACACCGTCACCGTCATCGGCGGCCTCAACCCGGTGTTCGGCAACGTCTGCAAGAACCTCTGATCGCATCCTGCGAGCCGCACAGCCCCCGGCCCCGTCACCGGGGTCGCCCATGACAGCAGGAGGAGCACGTCCCATGAACAGCATCGCCAAGAAGGCCGCCCTGGCCGTCGTCGCCGCCGGCATCGCCGCGGGCGCGTCCGCCGGAGCCGCGTCCGCCGGCACGGACGCCCAGGCCAACGGCGCCGCCACGAAGTCCCCGGGCGTCGGCTCCGGCAACCTCGTCCAGGTGCCGGTCGACGTCCCGGTCAACGCCACGGGCAACAGTGTGAACGTCATCGGCGTCCTCAACCCCGCGTTCGCCAACCACACGGTGAACCACTGAGGCACAAGCCCCGGCACGGGCCCCGCGGACCGAGCAGGTCCGCGGGGCCCGCGTCATCCCTCAGCGCCCGCCGCCCCGCTCCCGCTCCTCGACGTACGAGTTGAACGCCGCGACCTGCGCCCGCCGCGCCGTCCGCTCCACGGGACGCAGCGCCTGCACCCGCGCCGCCATCTCCGAAGCGCTCACGGCCCCACCATGACCGTTCTCGTACGCCAGCGAAATCAGCAGACCGACCCGCTGCGCAAGCTCCAGCACCCGGACCGCGCGCGGCGGATAACCCGGCGCGAGCAGCTCGCGCCCCCGCTCGGCCCGCGCCCGGTACGCGTCGAGCGCCGCCTCCGCGACCGGCCCCGACCCCGCCACATCGAGCCGGGACAGCACCTGCGTCGCCTCCCGCAGCGCCTCCGCGAGCTCCCGCTCCGCCTCGCCCAGCGAGGGCACATCGGCGGGCGGCGCCTCCCGCACGGGCAGGCAGTGCCAGACGACCTCCACATGGACGTCGCCGTCGGGCCCCGCCTCGTACACCTCGGGAACGAGCCCGTACGGCGCGCCGAAACCGACGACCGCCTCCTCCGCCTCCAGTGCGCGCGCGTTGAACTCGGGCGGCCCGCTCAGCCCGAGCGGATGCCCCGGCGCGGGCAGCGCCACCCGCAGGCCGGTCACCCCCAGCGACCGCAGCCGCCCCATCGCGAGCGTGAGCCCGACCGGGCCCGACTCGCCGGGAAGTCCTTCGACCCGGTGCACCGCGTCCTCGCCGACCATCGCGAGCACCGCGTCATCCGGGGAAACAAGTCCGGCCAATAGGGCATTTCCCCATGCGGCCAGGCGTCCTGAGCGTGGTTCCGAGAGCATGCACACAGCCTAAGGACCGGCCTCACGACAGGAACGGTCGGCCGGTGGCGTAGGTTTTATCCGGGGGCCGCGTCCACCGGCGCGAGCGACGACCGAGACTGCAATGGGAGACAGCGCGCTCATGAGCGATGTACTGGAGCTTGAGGACGTATCTGTGGTCCGCGAGGGCCGGGCTCTGGTGGACCAGGTCTCCTGGTCGGTCAAGGAAGGGGAGCGCTGGGTCATCCTCGGCCCGAACGGCGCGGGCAAGACCACCCTCCTCAATGTCGCGTCCAGCTACCTCTTCCCGAGCACCGGCACCGCCACCGTCCTCGGCGAGACCCTCGGCAAGCCCGGCACGGACGTCTTCGAGCTCCGCCCGCGCATCGGCGTCGCCGGCATGGCCATGGCCGACAAGCTGCCCAAGCGCCAGACCGTCCTCCAGACGGTCCTCACCGCCGCGTACGGCATGACCGCCGGCTGGCACGAGAACTACGAAGACGTCGACGAGCAGCGCGCCCGCGCCTTCCTCGACCGCCTCGGCATGAGCGAGTACCTCGACCGCAAGTTCGGCACGCTCTCCGAGGGCGAGCGCAAGCGCACCCTGATCGCCCGCGCCCTGATGACCGACCCCGAGCTGCTGCTCCTCGACGAGCCCGCCGCCGGCCTCGACCTCGGCGGCCGCGAAGACCTCGTACGCCGCCTCGGCCGCCTCGCCCGCGACCCGATCGCCCCCTCGATGATCATGGTCACGCACCACGTCGAGGAGATCGCCCCCGGCTTCACGCACGTCCTGATGATCCGCCAGGGCAAGGTGCTCGCCGCGGGCCCGCTGGAGCTCGAGCTCACCTCCCGCAACCTCTCCCTCTGCTTCGGCCTCCCGCTGGTCGTCGAGCAGCGGAACGACCGCTGGACCGCCACGGGCCTTCCGCTGAGCTGATCGGCGCCCTGTCCCGGAAGGGACCCGCGGTCCTACCATGACCGGGTGGACATCGACGCATGGGTGTGGTGGCTCATCGGAGCCGCCGCGCTCGGAATCCCGCTCGTACTGACCGCGATGCCGGAGCTCGGCATGCTCGCCGTGGGCGCTGTCGCCGCCGCCGTGACCGCGGGCCTCGGTGGCGGCATGGTGGCGCAGGTCGTGGTCTTCGCCGCGGTCTCGGTCGCGCTCATCGCGGTCGTACGCCCGGTCGCGGCCCGGCACCGCTCCCAGCGGCCCGAACTGACCACCGGCGTAGAGGCGTTGAAGGGCAGAACGGCCGTCGTCCTCGAACGGGTCGACGGCTCCGGCGGCCGCATCAAGCTCGCGGGCGAGATCTGGTCGGCCCGCGCACTCGACACGGACTGCGCCTTCGAGGCGGGCCAGGCCGTGGACGTCGTCGAGATCGACGGAGCGACGGCCGTCGTCATGTGAATGCCCCACGGGCCGGATGGCGGTCTGACAGACTCGACCAGCAAGATCTTCGCCGAGGCAAGAGGGGTACGGGGAAACCGATGCAACCAATCATCATCGTCCTGGTCATTCTGGTGGTGCTGGTCTTCATCGCCCTGATCAAGACCATCCAGGTCATCCCGCAGGCGAGCGCCGCCATCGTCGAGCGCTTCGGCCGCTACACCCGCACGTTGAACGCGGGTCTGAACATCGTCGTCCCGTTCATCGACTCGATCCGCAACCGCATCGACCTCCGTGAACAGGTCGTCCCCTTCCCGCCCCAGCCGGTGATCACCCAGGACAACCTCGTGGTGAACATCGACACCGTCATCTACTACCAGGTGACCGACGCCAGGGCCGCGACGTACGAAGTCGCCAGCTACATCCAGGCGATCGAGCAGCTCACCGTCACCACGCTGCGCAACATCATCGGTGGCATGGACCTGGAGCGGACCCTGACCTCCCGCGAGGAGATCAACGCGGCGCTGCGCGGCGTCCTCGACGAGGCCACCGGCAAGTGGGGCATCCGCGTCAACCGCGTCGAGCTCAAGGCGATCGAGCCGCCGACCTCCATCCAGGACTCGATGGAGAAGCAGATGCGCGCCGACCGCGACAAGCGCGCCGCGATCCTCCAGGCCGAAGGTGTACGGCAGTCGGAGATCCTCCGCGCCGAAGGCGAGAAGCAGTCCGCGATCCTGCGCGCCGAAGGTGAGGCCAAGGCCGCGGCCCTGCGCGCCGAGGGCGAGGCCCAGGCGATCCGCACGGTCTTCGAGTCCATCCACGCCGGCGACCCGGACCAGAAGCTCCTCTCGTACCAGTACCTCCAGATGCTGCCGAAGATCGCCGAGGGCGACGCCAACAAGCTCTGGATCGTGCCCAGCGAGATCGGCGACGCCCTCAAGGGCCTCGGCGGCGCACTCGGCAACTTCGGCCCGCTGGGCGGAGGCGGCGGCTCGGTGCCCGCACAGGGCAAGGAGCGCCGCGAACAGCCGCCGATCGACTGACGGGGGAGCGCTAGGCCGCGGGCGCTGGCTGCGCCAGCCACTCCGGCAGCGAGGCCAACTCGTCCCGGCCGAGCGCGAGCAGCATCGCGTCGGCGGGCGTCGGCTCGAACGGCTGCCGGAGCAACGGCATACCGGCCTCCTCCGGAGTCCGGTTCGCCTTGCGGTGATTGTCCGTCGCGCACGACGCCACCGTGTTCAGCCAGGAGTCGGCGCCGCCCTGCGACCGCGGGACCACGTGGTCCACCGTCGTGGCGCGCCTGCCGCAGTACGCGCACCGGTGCTGGTCCCGCACCAGCACACCCCGCCGCGACCATGGAGCCTGTCTTCGGAACGGCACCCGCACATATCTGCAGAGCCTGATGACGCGGGGCACGGGAATGTCGATCGCCGCCGCGCGCACGCGCAGTCCGGGGTGGGCGTGCTCGACCACGGCCTTGTCCTGGAGCACCAGAACGACGGCTCGGTTGAGCGACACCGTCGAGAGCGGCTCGAAGCTCGCGTTCAGCACCAGCGTGTCCCGCATCAACCTGCCCACCTCCCGTATGCACCGGCCCACCGCGTGGCGGGCTGGGATCAACTCTGGCCGGGCACGCCGAGATGGACAACGCAATAAAAAATGCCCGCCTCTGATCACTTCCATGACCAGAGGCGGGCAAACAATCGGTGAACGCTCAGTATCTGAGGGTCACTCAGCTCTCTTCGGGAGCCGCGTACTCCGCGATCACCTGAGCACGCGCCAGCGTGTGGAACCGGAGGTTGAAGCCAACGACCGCGGGTGTGGCGTCCGAGTCGGGGCCCAGCTTCTCCTGGTCCACCGCGTACACGGTGAACACATAGCGGTGCGCCGGGTCGCCGGGCGGCGGCGCCGCACCCACGAACTCCTTCGCCCCGTAGTCGTTGCGCACCTGCACGGCGCCCTCGGGCAGCCCCTCGAACTTCCCGCTGCCCGCACCGGCCGGCAGCTCGGTCACCGAGACCGGGATGTCGAAGACGGTCCAGTGCCAGAACCCGCTCCCCGTGGGGGCGTCCGGGTCGAAGCACGTCACGGCGAAGCTCTTGGTCTCCGGCGGGAAGCCCTCCCACCGCAGCTGCGGCGAGGTGTTCCCGGCCGCCTGGACCTGAGCGTCCTTAAGGACCGCACCCGGCTCGACGTCCTCGCTCACGACCGTGAACGACGGCACGGGCGGATGGAAGTCATGGGGAAGCGGCGGCCTCTTGAGCTCGGTCACTTGGGCACCTCCTGGTTGATGGCTGGTCCTCGCTGGTCCTCTCCGAGCCTAGAACCAGTTGCGCTTGCTGCCGACCTGGGACAGCCACTCGTTCAGGTACGCCGCCCAGTCGGTGCTGTGGAAGTCGTTCAGCCCGACCTTGAACGAACGGAACGAGTCGCTGCTCTCGCTGAACAGACCCGGCTTCTTGTCCATCTCCAGGACGACGTCCATCTCGCGGTCGTCGGCGACGAAGCTCAGCTCGACCTGGTTGAGCCCGCGGTACTGCTGCGGCGGGTAGAACTCGATCTCCTGGTAGAAGGGCAGCTTCTGCCGCGTACCGCGGATGTGGCCGCGCTCCATGTCCGCGTTCTTGAAGCGGAAGCCCAGCTGGATGAAGGCGTCCAGGATGGCCTGCTGCGCCGGCAGCGGGTGCACGATGATCGGGTCCAGGTCGCTCGAGTCCACGGCGCGCGCGATCTCCAGCTCGGTGGTCACACCGATGTCCATGCCGCGCAGCTGCTGCCCGTCGATGCTCGTGACGGGGGTCTCCCAGGGGATCTCCAGGCTGAACTGCACGGCGTGCACCTGGTTGGCCTGCAGCGTGAAGGCGCCACCGAGCCGCTGCTTGATGAACTCGATGTCCTGCTTGGTCTCCTGGTCGTTGCCCTCGACCTCGACCCGGGCCTGCAGACCGACGGAGAGCCCCTCGATCTCCTGGTCCACGGACCCGCCCTGGATCCGCACCTCACCCTGGACCACGCCGCCCGGGACCACGTTGACCTCGGTCAGCACGGTCTCCACCGAGGCGCCACCGGCCCCGAGACTCGCGAGCAGCTTCTTGAACCCCATGACACTCCATCCCCGGGCCGCCGCCCGTGGCTCGTCCCGACTTGAATACTTGATCGATAGGAACGCGAGAGAACCGTGTGCGGTTCCGCCCACCGCCCTGGCGACCGGGCGGCCCGAGGACCACCCGTGAACCAGAACCATGTGCAGTACGCTCGTACGGCATGATCGCGAGCCCTGACCGTACGCCTCTCACCCGTGACTTCTTCGACCGCCCGGTCCTGGAGGTCGCCCCGGACCTGCTCGGCCGCATCCTTGTGCGGGACTCGGCGGCAGGACCGATCGAAGTCCGTCTGACAGAGGTCGAGGCCTACGCGGGAGAGGTCGACCCCGGCTCACACGCGTACCGCGGCCGCACCGCCCGAAACAGCGTCATGTTCGGCCGGCCGGGACACATGTACGTCTACTTCACCTACGGCATGTGGCACTGCATGAACCTGGTGTGCGGACCCGAGGGCATGGCGGGCGCGGTCCTGCTGCGCGCGGGAGAGATCACGAAGGGCGTGGAACTGGCCCGTGAGCGTCGACTCTCGGCCCGTAACGACAAGGAACTGGCCAAAGGCCCCGCCCGGCTGGCCACCGCTCTGGACGTGGACCGCCAGCTCGACGGCACCGACGTGTGCGGGGACCCGTCCTCCCCCTTCTCCGTACTGACCGGCACCCCGGTCCCGTCCGACCAGGTCAGCAGCGGACCCCGCACAGGGGTCTCGGGCGAGGGGGGCGTCCACCCGTGGCGCTTCTGGACGGCCAACGACCCTACGGTGAGCCCTTATCGGGCCCATACGCCCCGACGCCGCCGGACTTGACGCAGGATCGGGGCCTCCGTAAGGTAGTCCGAGTCGCTTGAACCGGGTACGGCAGTCTGCCAGCAGCCGGAAGCGACCAACCACTACCTGACGACTTCCCCTCTGCGGGGCCTTATTCCGGCATGCCTGCATGCCGGAATTCGAACTCGCGAGACTCGATTATGAGTTGCGGAGGGAATCCGCTAAAGTAGTGAACACGCCGAAAGGCAAAGGCCCTCCAACGGCCACCGGAAATGAAATCCGAACCGGGAACGGAACGGAAAACGGATCTGGTAAGGTTGGAAACACGAAATACCGAAGGGAAGCGCCCGGAGGAAAGCCCCAGAGAATGTTCTGCGGGTAAGTACAAAGGAAGCGTCCGTTCCTTGAGAACTCAACAGCGTGCCAAAAGTCAACGCCAGATATGTTGATAACCCCGTCTCCAGCATCAGCTGGGA
>NZ_JBVITX010000012.1:0-356487 GCF_055597165.1 Streptomyces sp. NPDC039480
CATGACCCGCCGCCTCACCGGCGAAAGCACCCTGAACTGGCGCGGAACCTAACCCGGGATCAAACACACCTCACAGGGCGAAACACTCAGTCAGGAGGCGGCGGCCACGACGCGGGTGATCTCCGCCGTCATCCGCCGGATGCCGGGCGACCGCACCGGGCACGGCCGGGACCTGGCCGTGGTCGGCGCCAGGCAGAAGTGCAGGAAGTCGTCGCCGCGGTGCATGGCCGCACGGCCGCTGCCCGGCTCCGTGCAGTACGCCGGGTGCCGCGTCTCGTACGCCGTGCAGGGCAGCTTCTCGACCCACGTGTAGCGACCGGAGGCCGGGCTGACCGTCCGCCCCGCGTCGGCGACGAGCCCGCCCGACGCCTTCGCCTGCGCCCGGTAGATGGCGTTGACGCGCCGCACGCGGTCGGGCGTCATCGCGTCGGGCCCCTGCAGCACCCACACGACGCGGGTCCGTCCGGCACCGGCGGCGGTGTCGATCTGCGCGGCGAGCCGGCGCGCGTCGGCGGCGTACCGGTCGAAGTACTTCGCGCGCTGTTTGTCGTACGTGATGCCGTCCATGCACGGCGTGTAGCCCCACGCGTTGCCCCAGAACTGGAGGACGACATAGTCCGGCCGCTCGGCCCGCACCAGCGCGGCCGCCTTGTCCTTGTCCGGTACGAGGGAGTCCTTGCCGGTCCCTTCGAGGTAGTCGCAGAGGGTGGTGCCGGAGTACGGGGCGCTGCGGTAGCGGGCGCGGAGGCCGTCGCGGAGCTGCGCGCCGAGGACGTCCTGGTTCTCCATGGCGAGGGAGTCACCCAGGTACAGGACTCTCGGGGCCTTCGGGGCCTCTGGCGCCTTCGACCGCGGCTTCTCCGCGGCACGCTGCCGCGTGGTGGAGGACGGCGAGGGCTCCCGGGGCGCCGCGGCGCCGGGTGGCGCGTCGGGCACATCGGCCGGTGCCGCGCCCCCGGAACCCGATCCGGGATCGCCGCACGCACCCAACAGCAGCACGCCGGCCAGCACCCCCGCGCTCCACAGCTTCCGCATGCGGCAACTCCCGCCCCAGTCGGCCGAAACGGCCACCAGGCAAGCACACACGGGAGGCGGAGGAAAGACATCCGCATGCCAACCACAGCCGTGGGGCCGGACGGGGCCGTTTCAGTAGCGGAGAGCCGTGGTGACGTCGGCCTTCACGCCGTCGCCGTCGAGTTTGTGAGTGCTGCGGGCCGTGGCGTCCTTGGACGTACCTGCGGGGACACCGGAAATCTTGGTCACGACCGTGTCCAGAAGCTTGCCGTCGGCATTCTTGAAGGTGACCTGGACGGCGAAGGACTTGGCGGAGTCGGCGGTGTTGTCGGCCGTGACCTTCACGGTGGTGCGGCCGTCCTTGTCGGTCGACGGATCGCCGAGCCGTACGTCGCCCTTGGCGTCGACGCCGCCCTTGATCTCGTGGATCTTCTCGCCCGCCCGCGCGGTCGCGGAGGCCACCGCCGATGCCGCCCGGCTGGCCGCGTCCGAGGCGGTGCCGCCGTCGTCGGAGCAGCCCGCCGTCAGGAGGGCGAGGGCCGCGGCGCACACCGCCGCGGCCGCCGGACCACGTGTCCTGCGCCCGGCCCTGAAACCGGGCCCGACCCCGGACGCGTATCTGTACTCGTACCTGGCCATGCCGCCTCCGTAGCTCGCTCCACCTGGTCCCCCCAGTGAAGATCAGCGAAGCGGAGGCCGCATGCCGGAAAGGTCCGAATCGCTCAGCGCGCGACGTACTGCGTCAGGATCGCCTGCACCTCATAGATGTCGACGCCCTTCGTGAACGTCTTCTGCATCGGCGCCGGGTTGCCGGAGATCCAGATCTTCAGCTCGGCGTCGAGGTCGAAGTGCCCCGCAGTCTCCACCGCGAAGTGCGTGATGCTGCGGTACGGCACCGAGTGGTACTCGACCTTCTTGCCGGTGATCCCCTGCTTGTCGACCATGATCAGCCGACGGTCGGTGAACAGCATGGTGTCGCGTATCAGCGTGTACGCGGCGTGCACCTGCTCGCCGTGCCCCAGCAGCCGCGCGTAATCGCTCTGCGCCTTCGCCGGGTCGACGGTGTGCGCGTTTCCGAACAGTGCCATGTCAGGCCCCCCACTCACTCAACTTCGATGAACCGTCACTGTATAGGTGACGCTTTTCTGCTCACCCGGCTCAGGTGCCGGTCAGTCAGTCTGGGGCGGTGAACCCCGTGCAGTCGATGCTGGAGTAGTCGTCGGGCGCCCGGACCACATGGAACTCGACCGCCCAGTCGCCCGGGTCGTTGGCCGTCGGGATCGCCTTCTTCGTGCCCACCTGAGGAATCCGGGTCGCGAAGTCGTCCGGGTAGGTGGCGGTCTTCCAGTCGTCGGGTTCCTTGCCGCCGTACAGGTCGACGGGCTTGCTCGCGTATCCCATGGCCCGGTTCTCGGTGGGGAGGCCCGCGACGGGGCGGCCGGTGTCGGGATCGATGTCGTGCGGGGGTTTGACGGTCACGGCGACGTAATACTTCTTGGCTTCTCCGGCCTTGTCGCGGGAGGAGCTGAAGGCGTACTTGTCGCGGAAAGCGATCTTCACGGTGCCGTCCCGTCCGGGCACGACGGAACGCTGGAAGCCGGAGGGGCCGCGCACTTCGGAGGGCACGTTGCAGGCGGCTTCTTCGGAGTTCCAGAAGACGCGGCTGATGCGGTCGGCGTTGATGTGGGAGGGGGCGCCGCCCTTGGACGCCTGATCGCCCGCCCCGGATCCGGACCCGGACCCGGAGTCGGACCCGGAGTCGGACCCGGAGCCGGAGCCGGAGCCGGTCCCGGATCCAGATCCCGACTCCCGCCCCGACTCCGGCTCTTTGCTCCCGCTCTCGGCTCGGCCTCCGTCGCCCGGCAGCAACTGGGTGACGACCAGTGTGAGTGCGACGGCCGTAGCGGCGGCGGCTGTCGTGATCGCGGCGAGCTTGAACCAGTGCGGCTTCCGGCGCGGGGGTGGGGGCGGGGACGCGGGCTGCGTAGGGAAGCGGGCGAACGCTTCCGGGGAGGGGGAGGGGGAGGGAGCTGGTGATGGCGAGGGAGAAGTGGAGGGGGCGTCGGCGAGGGCCGCGTACGCCGGGTCGTCCACGAGCGCGGACCGTACGGCACACCGCTCGATCACCTCGGCCGAAGTCGGCCGCTCGCCGGGCGACTTGGCGACGCACGCCTCGATCAGGGCCGCGAGACCCGGCTCGACGCCGGCCAGGTCGACCGGCTCGTGCACGGCCCGGTAGCTCACCCCGGCCGCCGCGCCCGCACCGAACGGCGGCCGCCCCGTGGCCGCGTACGCCAGCGTCGCGCCCAGCGCGAACACATCGGCAGCCGGGCCGACTTCATTGCGCATCAGCACTTCCGGCGCGGTGAACCCGGGTGTGCCCGGAGCGAGACCGGTGTCGGTCAGCGCCGTGTGTCCGTCCCCGCGCGCGATGCCGAAGTCGATGAGCTGCGGGCCCTGACCGCCGAGGATGACGTTCTGCGGTTTCAGGTCGCGGTGGGTGATGCCGTACGCGTGCACTGCGGCGAGCCCCTCGGCCAGCGCGGCGAACAGCTTGCGGCAGGTGTCGGCGGGCAACGGCCCGCGCTCGGCGACGGCGGAGCCGAGGGTCGGCCCCTTCACATACTCGGTGGCGAGCCAGTAAGGGGCCGCGTCGAGCGAGGCGTCGATCAACTGGGCGGTGTAGGCGCTGCGGACGACCCGTACGGTCTCGACCTCGCGCCGGAACCGCGCGAGGGCCTCGGGATGATCGGTGATCTCGTCCTTGATCACCTTGATGGCCACGAGCCGCCCACCGGGCGACCGCCCGAGGTAGACCTGCCCCATGCCGCCCGCGCCGAGGCGCGCGACAAGGGTGTGCCGACCGATCGACTGCGGGTCCTGAGGCCTGAGCGCATCCACGGCACAAGGGTGCCGTACGAGCCGGATGATCTCTACGGGCGGGCGGTCGGGCCCGAGTTGCCCGGGTCGACCGGCAACCGAGCCGGGTCGCGCTGAGCGCCGCGCGTGAACGCGACACCGAAGGCGGCCTCTCCCAGGGCAGCCTTCGCCGAGGCTGCGATCCGGTCGACATCGCCGCGTTCGGCGGGTGGGAGGGGTGCCCCCACGCTCCTGCGGGCCGCGTCCGCCGCACCCAGCAGCAGGGCGGCGCGCTCCGCCGCGCCGGATACGGCCGCCGCACCCGCAAGCCCCTCCAGGGAGAGGGCGATGGCGCGCGGCTCGGCGAGCAGACGGGCGGTGCGGAGGCCGCGCAGGTGGTGGGCCTCGGCGCCGGCCCCGTCCCCGCGCAGCTCGGCGATGAAGCCCAGCTCGGCGTGGTGCAGGTGATCGCCGGCCGGTGAGGATACGTCGGCGTGGCGGTCGCGGATGCGCTGCAGATACGTCTCGGCTGTGGCGAGGTCGCCGACGCGGCGCGCCCCGAGTGCGAGTCCCATCTCGGCGTGGATCTCCCCGTACCGGTAACCGTACTCGACGGCCAACAGCCGCGCCTCCTCGTGGAGTTCGCGCGCCCGCTCCCAGTCGCGCGTGAGCAGGGCCAGCCGGCCGAGCCCGGAGAGCCGCGCGGCGACCTCGGCCCGGAGCCCGAGCTCCCGGGCGATGCCGAGGCCCTCCTGCTGGCGGCGGGCGGCTTCGTCGTAGTCGCCCCGGATCTCGGCGAGGGTGGCGAGAGGTGTGACGGCCTGCAAGGCGCCCCACCGGTCGCCGAGCTCACCGAACAACTGGGCCGCACGGCCCCCGTCGCCGCCGACGGTGTCGAGCTCCCCCCGGATCAGCGCGTGCATCGCGCGCAGGGCGAGCGCGGCGGCCGTGCTCCACCGGTCGCCGGCGGCGTCGGCGAGGACGAGCACCCGAGCGTTGACCTCCTCGCTCGCGAGGGGCTCACCCGCGCTGAAGAGGCCGTAGGCGTAGAGCCAGAGGGTGCGGAGGTCGACGTTGGGGTGGTCGACGTCGGGGCGGTCGAGGTCGTGGTGGTCGACGCCGTGGAGGACGTGGTCTGGTGGAAGCCGGTGGCTGTTCGCCCGCTCCCCGGTCAACAGGGCGAACGCGTTCCGAAGAAGCCGAAGTGGACCCGTACCGTGGGTGCCGGGCACGGCCTCGAGCACCGCGGAAAGCGAACGCCGGGCCTCGGCCAGCCGCCCCCGCAACAACCACCACCAGCCGAGCGCGCCACCAAGCCGCACGGCTTCTCCCACGTGCCGCCCGGAATCCCGCCGTACCGCCTCCTCCAACGCCCCGCGAAGGTTCGCCGCCTCGGCGTCGAGGAGGTCGAGCCACACGCGCTGCTCGCCCCCGCGAAGGTGCGGCTCGGCGCGTTCGGCGAGGTCCAGGTAGTGGCGAAGATGGCGTTCACGTACGCCACCGAGATCCTCCATCTCGCGCAGCCGCTCCATGGCGTACGCGGAGACGGACTCCAGGAGCCGGTAGCGCGGACCGGTCCCGGCGGGTCCCGGCGCCATGACGACCAGCGAACGGTCGACGAGGCGGGTCACCAGATCCAGGACCTCGTCGCGAGTCACCCCGTCACCCGCGCACACCGCCTCCGCCGCGTCCAGCGTGCAGCCGTCGCGGTGGACGGCCAGGCGGCGCAGGACGATGCGTTCGGGCGCGCTGAGCAGCTCCCAGCTCCAGTCGATCATCGCCCGCAGGGTCTGCTGGCGGGCCGGGGCACCACGCTGCCCCGAGGTGAGCAGCCGGAAGCGGTCACCGAGCCGATCGGCCAACTCACGCACTCCAAGGGCACGTACGCGCGTCGCCGCAAGCTCGAGGGCGAGCGGGATGCCGTCGAGACGACGGCAGATCTCCGCGACGGCCGCCTCGTCGGCGCCACCGGGGGCGAGCGAGAAACCGGGCGCCGCAGCACGGGCACGTGCCACGAACAGGCTGACCGCGTCCGCGGCAGGCAGCGGCTCCACCAGGAACACGGCCTCACCGGTGAGCCCCAACGGCTCCTGACTGGTGACCAGCACGCGCACCCCCGGCGCGGCACGCAGCAAGGTGTCCGTGAGCTCGGCGGCCTCCTCGACGACCTGCTCACAGTTGTCGAGAACGAGCAGCATTCGGCGGTCGCGCAGCGCGGAGACGAGGCGTTGGGTGGGGGCGGGGGGTCGGGCTGGGAGGCCACCCCCGGTGGAGCCGGAGCCCGGCGGCCCCGACGGCATGTCGTCCCGGAGGCCGAGGACACCGGCCACGGCCTGAGCGAGGTCGGCGACGCCACTCCCGCCCCGCAGCCCGGCAAACTCGACGAGCCAGACGCCATCGGGGAAGGCGGTGCGCCCCTCGACCTCACCCGCCTGCCGCCCCGCGACCTCTACCGCGAGCCGCGTCTTACCGACACCCCCGGACCCGGTGAGCGTCACGAGCCGCCCGGCGGCGAGAAGCGATCCGGTCTCCGCCACGGCCCGCTCCCGCCCGACGAGCGCGGTGAGGGGGGCGGGGAGGTTGGTGCGGACGCCGACGGGTTCGACGGGAGGCTCGACTACGGGCGAGGGAGCTGGAGCGGTACCCAGGCTCGAACCGAGACCGGGGCCCGGGCCTGAGCCCGGGCCGGAACCGAGGCTGGAGCCCGCGCCGGAATCCAGACCGGACTCCAGACCGGACTCCAGACCGGAAGCCGAGCCCGAACCGATACTGAAACCCGGGCCGAAACCGGGGCCGGCACCCGATTCCGAACCGAGCCCGGAGCCGAGGCCCGAACCCGGCGCCCCACCGGGCCCCGCCCTCAACCAGCCAGCGCCGCCAGCAGCACCACTACCACCGCCACCACCCGCCCCCAACCCCGGCTCCTGGCGGAGTATCGCCTCGTGCAGGGACACCAACTCCGGGCCAGGGTCGAGACCAAGCTCCTCCGACAACTGCTGTCGTAGCGACGCGTACGAGGCGAGGGCCTCACTCTGGCGCCCCGCCAGGTACAGCGCACGCATCTGCACGCCCCGCAGCCGTTCCCGAAGCGGATGCCGCGTGACGAGGTCGGCCAACTCACCCGTGAGCAAGGTGTGCTCGCCCGCTGCGAGCCGTGCCTCCGCCTGTTCCTCCACCACGGCGAGGCGCTGCTCGGCGAGCCGGTCGGCTGTCGCCCGTACGAACGGCTCATCGGCGAGATCGGCGTACGCGGGCCCGCGCCACAACGCAAGCGCCCGAGTCAGCACATCAGCCCGCCCACGCGCATCCGCCACGCCACGCGCCTCCTCGACGAGAGAACGGAAACGGTCCGCGTCCACCTCGTCACCGGCCGCCACATCAACACGCAACCGATAACCGGGCGCCTGGTACTCCACACGATCACGGCCGAGGGCGCGGCGCAGCTGGGAGACCTTGGACTGCAAGGCGTTGGCGGGATTGCGCGGCGGCGCATCGCCCCACAGGTCGTCGATGAGCCGGTCGGCGGAGACCGGCCGCCCCTCGTGCACGAGAAGGTCGGCGAGCAGCGCCCTGACCTTCGCCTCGGGGACCTTGACCGGCTCCCCCTCGCCGTCCCACACCGCCAGTGCCCCCAGCACCCCGAACCGCATGTGGATCACCGTACACACCGGCGACCGCCCCACAACGCCCGTCAGCGGATCATCAGCGGCCCCGAAGCGCCCGCGAGCACAGTCGTCACATGAACGGCGCAGCACCGCCGCACGGCAGGAGAAGAAGGGGGACACATGCCCAAGTACGCAGGCAGGAAGGCGGTAGTCATCGGTGGCGCCACAGGCCTCGGCCTGGCCATCGCGAAGCGGCTGGTCGAGGGCGGCGCCGAGGTCCTGGTGACCGGCGGCCCCCAGGCGGACCTAGCCGCGGCCGCCGCAGAGGTGGGCTCCTGCGCCCACGTCATCCGCGCCGCGCCGACACCCTCGTCGTCCTCGGCGTTTTCCACAGCCCTCACCTCCACCATCCAGGAACGCCTGGGCGGCATCGACCTCCTCTTCATCCACGCCGACGACGGCCTCCCCGAACCGCCCGCCCCCGAACTGCTCCATCTCCTACGGGAAGGAGGCTCGGTCGTCCTCACCGGCGGCTCGACCGACGACCCGGCGGCCAACTCCCTGGCACCCCTGACCCGTTGTCGCGCCCCGGCCGACGAGACAGCAGGCCTAGCACTCCACCTGGCAACGAAACCCCACACCGCCACCCCCCACGGCTGAGCCCGACGCCCCCGAACTCATCCGCGTACGCGCACCGAACCCCACACACGCACTGAAAGGCCCCACACCCACCATGCGCACAACAGAAGCAACACCCACTCCGACCCCCGCATCCACCCCAACACACCCCCAGGAGGGGCAAAGAGAATTCCCCCTCCTGGCCCTCCTGGCCCTGGCCACCGCCGTCTTCATCACCAGCCTCACCGAGACGCTGCCGGCGGGCCTGTTGCCGGCGATGAGCGCCGATCTCGGCGTAAGCGAGTCGGCGACCGGCCAGACCGTCACCGTCTACGCGATCGGCACCGCACTCACCGCGATACCGCTGACCGCCGCCACCGCGGGCTGGCGCCGCAAGCGCCTGCTGCTGACCGCGATGGCGGGCTTCGCCGCCGCCAACACCGTCACCGCACTCTCGACGAACTACCCCCTCACGATGACGGCCCGTTTCGTCGCCGGTGTCGCCGCGGGGCTGGCCTGGGCGCTGCTCGCCGGTTACGCCCGCCGCATGGCGCCGCCCCACCTCCAGGGCAAGGCGATCGCCATCGCCATGGCGGGCATCCCGGTCGCGCTGTCACTGGGCGTGCCGGCCGGAACGTTCCTGGGCAAGGCGCTCAGCTGGCAGGTCGCGTTCCTCGCCATGACGGGCCTGACGGTGCTCTTGCTGGCCTGGATAGCGACACTCGTCCCCGACTACCCCGGGCAGCCGCAGCAGACGCACACTGGGCGAAAGACTCGCGGCGACATCACCAAGCCCTCAATGCTGCACACCTTGCGCGTGCCCGGCGTGACGCCGGTCCTCTTCGTCACCCTGGTCTTCGTCCTGGCGCACACGGTCCTCTACACGTACATCGCCGCGTTCCTGGACGAACTGGGCATGGCCGGTTCGACCGACGTCGTCCTTCTCGTCTTCGGCGCCGCGTCTCTCCTCAGCATCTGGATCGTGGGCGCACTGATCCACCGCAGGCTGCGCGCACTGACGCTGGCGAGCGTGGTCCTGGTCGGCGTAGCGGCGGCCGTACTGGCCGTCTTCTCCGACACCCCGGCACTCGTATACGTCGCCGTGACGCTGTGGGGCCTGGGCTGGGGCGGCGCCCCGACTCTGCTCCAGACCGCCGCGGGCGACGCGGCCGGCGACGCGGCGGACGCGGCCCAGGCCATGCTCGTCACCCTCTGGAACGTGGCCATGGCGGGCGGCGGCGTCTTCGGCGGCATCCTGCTCGGCCTGGTCGGCACCGCGTCCTTCCCCTGGACGATCCTGCTGCTCCTGGCCCCGGTCCTGCTGGTGGTGACGGCGGCCCGCAGGCACGGATTCCCCGGCAGGCCCTGATTCCGGCTGGGCGGCCCGCGGCGGCCCCCGCTGGGTCCACGGCGTGGCAAGGGCGACGACGGCCTCAGCGGAACTGGTCACCGCGGCGGTAAAGCGAAGCGCCCGAAGCAACAACACCGCGTCCGGCGCGACCAGCTCGTCCGACTAGAGAACACCCGGCGAGACAGACCTGGTGGGTCACATCTTCGGTGCGGGGGAAGGCACCGAAGAGGCGACTGTCCTCGCCCGCCTCGCCGGGAGACTGTAGGACCCGCGAGGGCCCGGACGACTCCCTCAGAAGTCGTCGGCGCCGTTGCGCAGCTCGTACGTCCAGAAGCCGGTCAGCGCCTTCGCCGGGTCGACGGCGATGCCCCCGCTGCCCGGCGCGGTGACGGCGGCCATGCCACCCCCGCCCTGCAGCGTCACGGAGAACCCGGAGACGGGCTCGTTGCTCTCGTCGACACCACCGTCCGACACCTTGACCAGGGCGTACGCGGGGGCGCCGGCCTTCAGGACCACGAGGCTGGCGGGCTTGCTCTTGGCAACGGCAGGCACGTTCTGCTTGTGACTCTCCAGGAACTGGATCTCAGGGAAGCCGGTCATCTTGCAGCTGTGCCCCGAGGTGTTCTTCGCGGTCAGCACGATGTGGGTGTAGGGAGGACCACCGTGACGGGCGGCGCTGATGCTGACGTCTTTGGTGGTGCAGACGGGTGCAGCACCGGCCCCTCCATCGCCACGACCGGCGGCGACGGTGGCCTTGGCCCCGACCCCACCCTTCGCGGCCTGCCCCGACTCTCCGTCGGAGTCAGCCGCCGCCCCATCCCCCTCGGACCCACCGACGGAGACGGTGCTTTCACTACCCGTCGACCCAGCGGACTTCGTGTCGGAGCCACCCCCGCCACAGGCGGTGAGGGAGAGAGCAAAGACGGCCGCACCGGCAGCGGCAAGAACGGTGGTGCTACGAAACGTACGCATGGGATGTCCCCCGAAATGAAACGCGAATGCTGACACGCCAACAGCCCGGCCAACGAAACCCACCGCCTGACCTGCTGACATCCCCCACTCTGCCGACCCCCGCTAACGTCCCACTGCCGCCCCACTGACGCCCGACTGCCGCACCCTCGTGGCGAACCAAGGGCATGCGTACGCAGCGCGTCAAGACGACGTCGTTGGACTCCGCCGCCAACTGCCCTAGCGTGAGGGCGCCCGGGGAAGGCTCAGAGGTGAGGCCGACGGAGGACAAAGCATGACCATTGCCGCTACCGATCCGTCCGGCATCCCTCCCATGCCGGATAGAACCCCCAAGGCACTTCGACAGGCAATCGCTCGGCACGCTCCGCAGCTGCTCGCTGACTTTGACGCGCATTGGAATCGGGCGATCGCTGCCACGTTCGACCTCGATCCCGTACCGGCGTTCATGGCTCGCTGGTGGGGCGAGTACGCCATCGCCCGCGACCCGTACCTCGACGCCCACCTGGCCGACCTCGAAGCGCGTGCCACCGAAACCACCGACCTCGCCGAAGCCAGAAAGCTCCTGGAGGAAGCGTCCAACATCCGGCACCTGGCTGCCCGCACGGCGCCCGCCCGCTGAGCGACGGCACGTCCATGGGCCAGCCTGGCAAGGCCTGCCCCGTCCAAGCCCAAGCCGTACGCGACGCCTTGCCCGAGCAAGCACCACAAGTTGCCGTGGCGCAGGTGGCGTCATCGCTGCCTGCCAACTCACGGTGGTACCGACAGCGACGATTGTGAACATCGCTCTCCCGCATTCATGCCACCCCAACCCACCCCTCTCCCCAACTCTCATCCCGGCCGCCGTCGACTCACACGGCTGTGGAGCGGGCACTATTCATGGCGTCCAGGTGGAGCGCGCCGCTTTACGAACGGCCTCGATGCCATGGGCCGCGTTGTCGGGTGCTCGCCTCATGTGCCCTGGGGCTATCCACAATGGGCGGGCGGCGGCGCAGCCAGGAGGCCCACCTGGCGGAGCGTCCAGGTGAGGTCCGGCCCGCCCCGGGCGCTTGCGGTTCGGCGGACCACAGCTGACTCTTGCGACCTCATGGGGCAGTCGGCGGGCTATTTGGTAACCATCGCGCCCCCAAAACCCGCAGTGCTCCGCCCCGTTGGGGCGCGGCGTACCTTGACTGCGTGGGAGACGATGACTTGGGGCGGAATTTGCGGCGGCTGCGGCGGTTGGCGTCGTTGACGCAGGAGGAGTTGGCTGAGCGTTCCGGCGTGTGTGTGGACGTGATTCGGCAGCTTGAGCAGCGGCGGAAGCATTCGGCACGGTTGCCCACGTTGCACGCGCTGGCGAACGGGCTCGGTGTGGAGCTGACGACGCTTCTCGGGGATCCCCCTGCCGTCTCCTCCACGGGGGAGAACGACGGGCCCCGCTTCGTGGCGGTGCGGCGCGCCATCATGCCGGCGCTCGGGGGGCCGGAGCCCGAGCCGCCTGGGCCCGGCTTCTCGCTCGACGTCCTGCGCGAGCAGATCGCGGAGGGGTGGACGCAGTACCACGCGGCCGAGTTCGACACCGTGATGAAGGCGCTGCCCGACATGATCGCGGAT
Source organism: Streptomyces sp. NPDC039480 (assembly GCF_055597165.1). Taxonomy (NCBI): domain Bacteria; kingdom Bacillati; phylum Actinomycetota; class Actinomycetes; order Kitasatosporales; family Streptomycetaceae; genus Streptomyces; species Streptomyces sp. NPDC039480. The sequence goes on from NZ_JBVITX010000012.1 coordinate 12,010, forward strand.
GCGCGGGCTGCCTGTTTATTGGGTGATGGGGGTGGGGTGGGGGGTGGCCGGAGCGGTGGGTTTGCGGCGTTGGGGAAGGTTCTTCAGCTTGCTGGGCACGTTGCCGTGCGGATGGGGAAGACCGACCTCGCGCTCATCAGTCTGGAGCGGGCCATCGACGCGGCGGACCGCTCCGCCGATCCCTTGCTGCGGCCCATAATCGTCAACTCCGTCGCGTGGACGTATCAGCGGCAAGGCCGACTCGGTGATGCCCTGAGCGTTGCCCTGCGGGCTGCGGACGCCATCACTGCTGGTGGTTATACGGAGACTGCCGATGGGTTGAAGGTCTGGGGCGCGTTGACCATGTCTGCGGCCACATCCGCCGCGCGCAGCAACGACTACCAGCGAGCGGCTGAGTTGATGGAGCACGCCGAGAAGGAGGCCAAGAGGGTGGCCAAGTTGCCGCCGGGCAGCGACAGCCGGATGGTCAGCGTGTTCAGTCCGTCGTCGGTTCGTATCGAGCGCGTGCGGCTGGCCGTTCAGTACGGCCATCCGCAAGAAGCCCTGGTGCTGGCCAAGGGCATGCGTCTTGGCAAGGACGTTCCCGCGTCCTGGCGGACGTGGCTGTTGTTGGATGTGGCCCGGGCCCACACCGACCTCGGCGATGCGGCCGGCGCGGTGAAGGCTCTGGAGTCGCTGCACCGCGTGGCGCCCTCTTGGATGCAGCACCACACTCTGGCCGTGGCCATCGTGCGTGATCTGTGGGCGCTCCCTCATCACCCGCCGGGTCTCCGGCAGTTGGCAGAGCTCCTGGGCGTCGCCGAATAGCGTTGCGAAAGTAGGGCGTCACGTCCCTGTCACGCTGTGTCGCGGGCCGATTCCATGAGTGGGTCAGCGCTCGGGCGGTCGCGTGAACGGTCCCCGGGCACGGCCGACCTGTAAGGAGTCGACGTGGCCGACAAGACCAGCCGAGCCCCGATCATCGAAAGCGCAGCCCCGGCCCCGGCCGCGACCCTGAGCGCATGGTTCGCGCACAGCCGGCTCGCCCCCGAGCGGGCCTGCCGGGAGTGGGCGGAATCCGGTGTGGCGCTGTTGCCGCTCGGCGGCCGGTTCGATGCGGTCCGCCTTCCCGAGGCGCTTGTGCAGGCGGCCGTCGGTGTCACCGCTCCGCAGGCGGTCGCCACTCGCCTCGCCTGGCTCATCGCAGGGCCTGTCGTCTACGACGGCCGCACGTTGGGCGGCAGCTACTACGCATTGATGAAGCCGTGCCGCGGCCGGGTGTGGAAGCACCAGGACTACGCACCGCGGCTGAGCCGCGGAACCTACCTCGGCGTGCCGAGGCTCGACCGCACGGAGCCGCCCGGCCCGTACTGGATCGTGCGACCGCGCTTCGAGGGCGACCTGTGCGAGCCCGCCACCGTGGCGGCCGTCATCGGCCTCGGGCAGAGCGCGGACGACGGAGACCCGGTGACGAGCGGGCCGCCCTCGGCCCCAACAGCTCGCCGCCGTGTGGAGCTCGTCTACCAGAGCTACCTGGCACATCTGGATCACTGTCCCGCATGCCAGACAGAGACAGGCGCATGCGCTGACGGGGAACGGATGAGGCGTGCACTGCGGGCCGTACGAAGGGCCGGCCCACCCGCGTAGACAACAAAGAACCCCCGGGTCCATGACCTGGGGGTTCGGCAGAGCGGGTGACGAGAATCGAACTCGCACTCTCAGCTTGGGAAGCTCGGGTTTTCTAGGGGGAGTTGGGCGTCTGACTGCGGGGGAGTGGCCTGACGACCCTCGACGCCGACGGTCCGTTGCCCCGCCGTTCCCCGCCCAACCTGGCACGGATCTGGCACGGTCTCGTGCAACCGGCTTCGACGGTACCTCTTCTTGCCCTGGGTCTTGCCGGGGATCTTGATGACCTGCGTTTTCTCTGCTCAGGGGCGGTGGGATCGTCCGCTTGGTGGTCGTCGTCGGTCGTCATTGGCTGCTGTTGAGCGACCTCGGACGGCCCACGGACGGCCCAGCATCCCCGCGCTCAGGTGACGGCCGACGGCCTCAACAAGCCTCGACTGGACGTCAGTCCACGACAGTTAGCACCGGCCATGCCTACAGCCCTATGGATCATGTCTGAGGGCATCGGTCACAGGGGCTCGGCGTTCGCCCAGCGCTTCAGGAATGCGGCGCCATCCTTCGTCAAGGCGAGTGCCACTGTTTCTGACTGCCTCAGCCCTGGCCACAGCTCTGTAGTCTCTATCAGCCCATCTTCAAGCAGGTTCGCAATCATCCACCACATGGCTTGGTGTATCTGAATGCCGCCGAATTGGGTAAATTGCGGTCTTATTCCCGCATGTGAAATGAATTCATGCTGCCGATTGCTCCCCTCGCCCGCCTCGGTCAACATCTGCCACTTTCGCAGGAATGTCTTCAAAAGTTGACGCTCGGTTTCGGTATACCGTTGATTCAGGATTTCCAGGTTTGCCTTATATTGCCGCATTGACAATCGGTCGATATCGCCACTGTCGTATCGCGTGTGACAAGTCGGGCAGAGTGGGATCAAGTTGCCGAATGTATGTTCCTTGACCTTTGCCCAGGGCGTGATGTGCGCTAGTTCAACGGGAGTCTGCCGACATGTGGGGATGGCGCATCGGTGGCCAGCCTCAACAAGCACGGCCCGCTTCAGAGCGGCTGGGATATCTGGTCGGTCCTGAGCCATGCCTGAGACCATACGCAAGTGCCGGTTCTGGAGCGCTTGCATGGGAGTCTGTGCAGATCTGGATCTGGGTTGAACCGCCACTTGAGGCGCAATTGTGGAGCGGTCGGTGAGGACCAGCGAGAGGGCATCACATGTCAGCCGACCACCGCATTAGGAGTTCGATCTTCCCTCGACGTGAGCGGGGCGTTCTTCGCGCTCCGGTGCCGCAAGAATCTGGTGCGTGTTGCCACTGTGCGGGGCCGTGGATGTCAACCGAACAGCTCCGGCACGGGGCAGACGGTGGCCGGCTCATCCGGCCTGGTCGGCCCAGCGCCACCAGACGTGGTCGCCAGCACACCTCCAGAGTGCCCGACAGACCCGCCGACCGTCATCCTCGCACCGCGAGAGCATCAGGCCGCAGGACTTCATCGTCTCGCCGCAGTTGGGGGAGGCTGGCGAGTCGTTGGCCATGCAGTGCACTTTAGTGGGCGACTGCTTCGTCCCGATGCGACTTGGGTGGCCGTCTGGCCTTGGGGTTGGTGTGCGTCTCACCTGTGTGGAGGGGACAAGCCCGTTCGAGCCGGGCCAGGTGAGCTGACACCTACCACGCGGTCCGGTGCGGGGTTCGTCAGGCACAGCCCTTCTTGATGGCCAGGATTGACTGAAAGCCTACCTTTGCGCCTTCCAGCCCGTACGGTTGGCTCATGGGAGAGGTTGATGACATCTTCGCAGGCACCCCGTACTTGATTTCCGCCGATGAGACTGCGATTTCTCGTTTCAGAATCGTCGAAGAAAAGGCAACCCGCTCACGGGAGAAGTCGATTGCCGTGCAGGAGCGCATCGCGCTCGAAGGGCAAGAGATGTTCGAGCCCTATGTCCGCGCAATCAGGACTCGAATCGTCGCGGAGAGTAATCGCATCGAAGGCTATGACTGGACTTACGGACAGGTCAACGAAGTAGCTCTCACGTACAGGGAACTTCTGCAGGGGCCTGTGGGTTCCTTGATGCAGGCGGTTAGGCAAGATCCGAAAGTCTACGAGGCGCTCGGGCTTTATAAGGCACACGAAATCGCAGATGAATGGGCGCGCGGCTCTGTGAGGCCGCGTGAGTTTGAGATGCGCTCGCTGCATGAGCTAATCGCTAGCGGGGAATCGTATGCCGGCCGGTATAAGGAGGTAGAAAATGAAATCGGCGGCACCAAACATCGCACCTCTGCTCCCTGGGAAGTTCCCATTCATATGCGTCAGCTCTCCGACTGGTGGCAGCAATGCGACGTGAATCCGGCCTTGGAGGCTACAGTTGTTCACGCCTGGCTCACACATATTCATCCATTCGAGGATGGAAACGGCCGAATGGCTCGCCTACTTGCGAATATGTCCTTGGCGCGGAACGGATTCCCGCCTCTTTTGGTGCGTTCGGGAGTAGACCGCGGACAGTATTATGACGCTCTGGCGCGAAGCGACGAGGGTGACATGTTGCCGCTCTACGACTTGTTTGTTCTCGTGCTGAATCGCACGGTTCGGCTCATGTCGCGCCCGGACTACGTCCGGGAAATCGTTAAGGACCGCCTGTTGTCCACCGTGAGAGACAGGTTTGATCTCTGGAAGATCCTTCCAGATCAGTTTTTCAAGGCGCTGTCGGATGCATTCAGGGCCCGAGGATGGTCCATACTGCTGCAAGGGAACCCGGACTTGAGCTCGTATGCCTTGCTGGAGGATCTTGACTCTGAGGGTAATTCTTGGTTTGGGAAGGTGCTAGATGGAGACCGGGCGCCAAAGTGGCTCCTTTGGTACGGATTTAAGAGCGAGGTCCTGCGTGACCTTGATGGTTCGGCGAAACGGTATCCGTCAATTTTTCTTTCTGTGCGAGACGACAATCCCGAGGCTGTTCACCCATATCGCCCGCTGCGATTTAATGAAGGGCCCGTGGAAGAGATTGTCTTGCGGCCTATGGAGGCTGATACAGTTTTGCTTCGTCGAGGCTACGACATAGAGGAAAAAAGCATTTCGGAAGCAGCGAGAATCTTGACAGGTGAGCTCGCGTCTTAAGATTCGCTTGGCGACCCAGGGAATCCATCACTTGACGGGTCGGCTACTCAGGCAGAGGTGCTGGGGTCATCAGTTTGGGAAGCTCGGGTGATCTAGCGGGAGATGGGCTGCCTGGACCTGGCCCGACGGCCCGTTGCCCTGCGGTTCCCCGCTCAACCTGGCACGGTTCTGGTACCGCCCTGCGCCGTTAGGCAACCGACCCTAAGGGGACGGAAGAGGCCGGAGCGCTCGGACTACTGTCACGGCGTGTTCTCTAGCGGCGGTTGCCTCTTGCAGGGTTGGTGTGTGGCCCGCGTGTGCCGCACGGTTCCTGACATTAGCGAGTTCCTGCGAGATCCTACTCTTGGAAACTCCTGGGTCTCCGCCAAGTTTGGTGCATAGCGCGTGCAAGTTCGTTACTCCGTTAACATCCTTGATCATTTCGTCAATGAAACCCTGCCCTAGGCCATTGGCGGAGAGGCTGTCAGCGATGTAGGAAGCCAGAGCCACTTCCGCTGCTGTTGCGGCATCGATAACCGCTCGGCGCAAATTCTTTCCGAGTTGCGCGTCGACGGCAGACAGTAGGAGTTGGTGCTCGGTGGGAAGACGGTCTCCGCGAGATGCGCGACGTAGAATGTTGGCCAACTGTGTTCGAGTGAGTGGATTTTTTTCGATAAAGACGGTTCTCATTAGTGTGCCGCCGCCCGTCAGGTAATTCTCACCCATGGCGATGTGAACCGCCGAGTTATGCGAGTCGTCGAAATTCCCTAGAGGAACCGCGCACCAGGCTGCCGCCCACTCTTGGACTGTCGTGAACCAGGCCCAAAAGGATTCATTGAGGGATTGAAACTCCTCTGAGTCGTGCATTTTCTCGTGCGGGTGCAGGAGAAGCGAAATAGAGACCGTCGAAATATGGCAAGATCGTCCAGAGGTTTTGTATCCCCATCGACCTTTGAATGCCCGCAAGAGTTGGGAGGGGGGCGGCCTTCCGTTGCCATCCGTCGTCGGGTGCAACATTCCATCGTCTCCAAGGACTGGGAACGTCATGGTCACCTTGTGACCGCCGATTGTTACGGGCACAATCAGGCCCAACGCATCCATAGCTACAGGCAAGGCCCAGGGGAAGGAAGCGGTCCCCCAGTATCTACGGCGTCGCGACATGTGCCCCATCATCCTCGCGGTTTGGCGTTCACGCGAGAACTTCCCCAGTGTCCAGAGGATCCGGACAGGGCTCCCTCAACCCACTGCTCTCCCCTGCTCCCATCCCGTCCGCCGTCGACCCACACACCGTGGAGCGACCATGACCCGGTGCGCGAGTGCGCTGACCATCCCCAGTCCCCACCCGTGTACGGCGTCGTCGTCCGTATGCTCGACCTTGCCTGCGCGGAGGTCTACCGCCGCGACACCTTCCACCTGATCACGTCCGGCCTGCGCGGCGGCAAGGGCGTCCCCGAACGCGTCGCCGCTCACCCCCGCGTGTTCGCCACCTTCACCGCCCCCGGCTTCGGCCCCGTCCACAACCGCCCCACCGGCCCGGCCCGCACGGTCCGCCCCTGCCGCTGCGGCATCCTCCACGGCCAGGACGACCCCGCCCTCGGCACACCCCTCGACCCCGACACCTACGACTACGAGGCAGCAGTCCTCTGGAACGCTCACGCGGGCCTGCTCTGGCGGCGCTTCTCGATCTACCTCCGCCGCGAGGTCGCCAAGCGCGCCGGCCTCACCCAACGCGCCCTCCGCGTCTACGCCCGCGTGTCCTTCGCCAAGGTCGCCGAGTACCAGAAACGCGGTGCGGTCCACTTCCACGCGGTCATCCGCATCGACGGCCCGGCGGCGGCGACACCCCGCCCCGGCCTGGGCAACCCCTGAGCTGCTGACCGACGCCATCGGAGCCGCCGCGACCGCCGCCCGCGTGGATGGCCCGGTCATCGACAACCGCGCGCACGCCTTTACCTTCGGCCGCCAACTCGACGTACGCACCATCCGATCCGCCGACTTCGAGGGCGGCCAGGAGCTCACTGAGCGGGCCGTCGCAGCGTACATCGCCAAGTACGCGACCAAGGGCGCGGAGACTGCCACGGGCGCGCTGGACCGGCCCCTCAAGTTTCTCGCCGAACTCGCCCAGCTCGACATCAGCGACCACGCCCGCCGCATGATCCGTACCGCGTGGACCCTAGGTGCACGCAAGGAACTGGAAGAACTCCGGCTCCGGTCCTGGGCCCACATGCTCGGCTTCCGCGGCCACTTCTCCACCAAGTCCCGCCGCTACTCCGTGACTCTTGGCGCACTCCGCGACGCCCGAGCCGAATGGCGCCGAGCCCAAGCCGTCACCGACGACCAGGCGGCCCCGGACTCGACCCTCGTCCTCGCCCACTGGGTCTACGCCGGAACCGGCCTCACCGACGCCGAAGCCTGGCTTGCCGAAACCCTCGAACCCGCCCCCGGAACCGAAGGGGAGCCCACCTATGGCTGAGCGTCATCTCTCCGTCGTCCAGGTCGCCGAGTTGCTCGGCACGACGGCTCGCTTCCCGCGTCGGCTCATCGAGGAGCGGTGCATCCAGTAGGTTAAGGTCGGCCGCCACGTGCGCATCCCGGAAAGCCTGGTCGAGGAGTTCATCACCTCCCACACCGTCGAGCCGATCAAGCGCTCCCGTGCTCGCTACGGGAGGGCTGCCTGATGGCGAACAGCAGGGGGAGGCGTCGCCGCTTCGGCGCGATTCGGCGGCTGCCGTCCGGCCGCTACCAGGCGCGGTACCCGGGGCCGGACGGCGTAATGCGCCCGGCGCCGTTCACCTTCGGGACGACCGCCGACGCTGACGACTGGCTGGCCGAGAAGCAGACCGAGATCCGCAGAGGTGACTGGCGGGACCCGGAGGCCGGAGCAGTCAATCTCCGCGCGTACGCCGACAAGTGAGGAACGCGAACTCAGCGTGCTCACACGCGACCTGTACCGGTACCTCTTGGACCACCACATCCTGCCGACCTTCGGTGATGACGACCTCGACGAGATCACCGCGCCCCGCGTCCGCACCTGGCGCACCGAGCGTCTCCGCACCGGCGCCAAGACGGCGACCGCCAAGGCGTACCGCCTCCTCAAGGCCATCATGGAGACCGCCGTCGGTGACGACCTGATCCGTCGCAACCCGTGCCGCATCAAGGGTGCGGGTGCCGAGAAGGCACAGGAACGGCCCACGGCCACCGTCGCGCAGGTCGATGCCCTCGCCGAAGCGGTCGGGATGCGGTGGCGTCTCATGGTCTACCTCGGGGCCTACGGCCCGACCCGGCCCGAAGAATGACCGGGCTCCGGTGCCGGGACGTCGACCTCGACGCTCTGCGCATCACGGTGCGGACCGCCGAGCCGGAGAGGACGAACGGGCGACGTGCTCCCGGCGACACCAAGTCGGACGCCGGTACCCGCACGATCTACCTGCCCACGTTCCTGGAGCGTGAGGTTCGCTGGCACATGGAGTCGTTCGCCGAGGAAGGACCGAACGGGCTCGTCGTCGTCGGTGATCGGGGAGCGCCCTTCCGCCGGAGCACCTTCGGCAAGTACTGGCGCAGGGTGCGCACGGTCGCCGGTCTGCCAGGCAACTTTCGGTTCTACGATCTCCGCCACACCGGGCACACCCTGTCCACCCGATCCGGTGCGACCCTGAAGGACACGATGGTCCGCGCCGGCCAGTCGTCCGAGAAGGCCGCGATGATCTACCAGCACTCCGAGGAGGAGCGTCAGCAAGAGGTCGCGGGCATGCTCGACCGGACCGTCCGGGAGGCCCGCCGCTCCATGGCACGGAAGTCGGATGATCAAGCATCTGGCACGGAAGTGGCACGCGACGAGTGAGAGAAGGCGGACAGCAGAAAGGCCCGGGTCTATGACCTGGGCCTTCTTCGTGGAGCGGGTGACGAGAATCGAACTCGCACTCTCAGCTTGGGAAGCTGATGTTCTACCACTAAACTACACCCGCGAAAGACGCCGTCCCGAAGATGCTTCGAAGCGGTGTCGTACCGTCGCACACTGTACCTCATCCCGGGCTCCCGGCGCTCTCGCCGTGGGGCCCGAGTGGTGTTCGGGAGGGGGATGCGCCGTGCGACGGGAGGGAGTTGGGGCGTACCGTGGAATGTGGTCGCGCCGCCTGGAGGGCCGTCCCTTTCATACCGTAATGTGGGCGTTCGTCGTCGGCTCGGAGGCGAGCGAGAGACGAGTGAGTACGGGTACGTACGAGCTCACCTACGACTGGGGAAGGGACTCTCAGACTTGATGGAGCGCACCGTCGTCCGATGTGCCGAAGGGCACGTGTTCAGCACCGCTTCGTTCCCGATGCAGCAGGCGGACCGGCTCGGTCCCGGCCGGCTCATCCGGTGCCCGCGCTGTGCCCGGCTCCGGCACGCCGTGCCGGTGACCCTGCAGAAGCAGTAGTGGGTAGTGGAGCGCGTGGGTCCTGTCCGATTGGGGAGGGCCCGCGCGCTCTGCGTATCCTCGGTGCGTGCTTCTCTCAGACAAGGACATCCGGGCCGAGATCGACTCCGGACGGGTACGGATCGACCCGTACGACGAATCCATGGTGCAGCCCTCGAGCATCGATGTGCGGCTGGACCGCTACTTCCGGGTGTTCGAGAATCACCGCTACCCCCACATCGACCCCTCCGTCGAGCAGGCCGATCTGACGCGGCTCGTGGAGCCCGAGGGCGACGAGCCGTTCATCCTGCACCCGGGTGAGTTCGTGCTCGCGTCGACGTATGAGGTCGTCAGCCTCCCTGATGATCTCGCCAGTCGTCTCGAGGGCAAGTCCAGCCTCGGGCGGCTCGGGCTCGTCACGCACTCCACCGCCGGGTTCATCGACCCCGGGTTCAGCGGGCACGTGACCCTGGAGCTGTCGAATCTGGCGACCCTGCCGATCAAGCTGTGGCCGGGGATGAAGATCGGGCAGCTCTGTCTTTTCCGGCTGACCTCGTCCGCCGAGGAGCCCTACGGCTCGGCGCGGTACGGGTCGCGTTATCAGGGGCAGCGCGGGCCCACCGCCTCCCGTTCCTTCCTCAACTTCCATCGGACCCAGGTGTGAGCAGCGGTATGAGTGACGTGCGTGACGAGCGCGAGAACCTTACGTACGACAAGTTCGGCGGTGCTGTGCGGGAGCTCGCGCAGACCATCGCCGACGACGGGTACCAGCCCGACATCATCATCTCCATCGCCCGCGGTGGCGTCTTCGTCGCGGGCGGGCTCGCGTACGCGCTCGACTGCAAGAACATCCACCTCGTGAACGTGGAGTTCTACACCGGGGTCGGGACGACCCTGGAAATGCCCGTCATGCTTGCGCCCGTTCCCAACGTCATCGACTTCACCGACAAGAAGGTGCTCATCGCCGATGACGTCGCCGACACCGGGAAGACGCTGAAGCTCGTCCACGACTTCTGCCTCGACCACGTGGCCGAGGTGCGGTCCGCCGTCATCTATGAGAAGTCGCACTCCCTCGTGAAGTGCGAGTACGTGTGGAAGCGGACCGACGAGTGGATCAACTTCCCGTGGAGCGTCGAGCCGCCCGTCGTGCAGCGCGCCGGGCAGGTTCTTGACGCCTGACGGGCGGCTCCTGCCTGGTGTGCATGGCGTTAGTGAGTGAGTAGGGCCCGGGGACTTGTCGTCCCCGGGCCCTTTTCGCTTACGTACGGCTCATACGGCACGTACGTACTAGAACGTGCCCAGCTTGATGATCGACAGGATCGCCAGCAGCTGGATCGTGGACGCGCCCAGCGCCTTCGGCCACGGCAGGTCGTGGGACTTGCTGACCATCGTCGTGAGCAGCGCGCCCGCCGCGAGCCAGGTCGCCCAGCCGAGCAGCTGGACGAAGGGCTGGCCGCCGCCGAGGAACATCGCCACGATCACGCGCGGCGCGTCCGTCAGCGACATGATCAGCATGGAGAGGCCGACCGTCGGCTGCCAAGCGCCGTCGCCGCCGAGCTGGCGGGCGAGCGTGTGCGTGACCACGCCCAGGATGAAGGCGCTGATGGTGATCGCGATGCCGGTGGTGAGGACGAAGGGCACCGCGGACGACAGCGTGGCGTTGATCGCGTCGTCGCGGGCGTCGTCGAAGCCGAAGATCGCGAGCAGGCCGTAGAGGAACGTGACGACGAGGGCGGGGCCCCACATCGCGTAGTCCCGCATGTGGAGGAAGGTGGGGCCGGGGCGCAGCACGATGCCGCGCAGCAGCTCCTTCCAGTGCAGGCGCGGGCCGAGGACCGGGGCGGGCGCCTGGCCGGCGCGGTAGGTGTCGCCCTGGGTGTAGGGGTCCTCGCCGATGGAGAAGGCCTGGGTGTGTCCGGGGTTGTTGGCCGCGTACGGGTCGTATCCACCCGGCTGAGCGCCGTGGCCGCCGCCCTGAGGGGCGTAACCGCCGGGCTGGGGGCCGCGGCCGTGGCCGGGTCCGTGTCCCTGGCCGTGGTCGTCGGGGCCACCGAAGTACTCCGGCTCGCCGTGGTTGCCGCTGCCGGCCCCGGCGTGGGGCCACTGCTGGCCGCCACCGCCGTACGGCCTGCCGCCCCCGCCGTACTGCTGCGGGGGTTGCGAGGGCTGCGGGCGCTGCGGGGTCGACGGCGCGGGTGGGTAGCCGTACGGCTGTTGGCCGCCCTGGGGGGCCTGCTGTCCGTACGGCTGCTGCCGCGGTTGTTGTTGCGGTCGCGCGGCGCGGTTGTCCCGGCCGCGTCCGATCCTGAATCCAGCCACGAATCGAACGTACCTGGTCTTCGGGGGTCGGGTCGTCCCTCCCCGGGAGGAGACGGGCTTTGCGGCCGACCTGTGACAACCCTTAGGGGAACCCTGAAGGGTCAGGGTTCCCCTAGGTCAGAGTTTCCCTACGGTCAGGGTCCGTCAGCGGCCGAGCACCGCTCCGTACGCGTAAGGGTGCGAAGACGCGGGCAGCCCGATGGAGTTGGGCGTGATGGCCCTGCTGCCCTCGGTGCCGCCGCCGGGCAGCTCCCAGACGCCGCCCGCGGAGGCGTTCTCGCCGGGGGCCGCCACGGACAGGTCGGGGCGGCCGTCGCCGTCGTGGTCGGCGGCGGCGAGGTTCGCGCCGAAGGTGTCGCCCTTCTCGGCCGCGCCCGGGATGCCGGGGGTGTTCTGCTGGTACGCGACCGCGCCGGCCGCCGAGCCGTCCGCGTTCAGGATGCCCTTCGCGCCGCCCTTCAGGACGGTGACGCTGCCCGCGCGGGCAGCGCTGCCGATGGCCTCGCCGGGGGCGCCCGCGATCAGGTCGTCCTTGCCGTCGCCGTCGAGGTCCGTGGCGACGAGGGCGTTGCCGAAGTCGTCACCCGTTTCGGCGACGCCGGGGACGCCGGGGGTGTCCTGGTTGAGGGTCTGGCCCTTCCAGACGAGGCCGGTGCCGTCCCCGTAGTGGATGTGGATGCCGCCGCCCTTGGCGATCTCCTCGGGGCCGCACGGGTCGTCGATGTTCTCGTCGGCGATCTCACGGCAGTTGCCGAGGGCGAGGTCGTCGCGGCCGTCGCCGTTGAAGTCCCCGGTGGCGAGGGCGTTCGCTGCGCTGTTGTCGCTGCTCCACGTCAGGAAGAACGCGTACTCGCCCGGGCTGTAGTCGTACAGCTGGACGTGGGACTGGGTGTGGGGCTGGTTCTGCGTGTAGTACGCGACGGCCAGCTCGGGGCGGCCGTCGGAGTTGAAGTCGCCGGTCGTCATGACGGGGGCGCGGCCGCCCATGGGCCTGGACATGAGGGGCTGGGTGTGGTCGGTGAGCGGGTGGGCGTTGTAGACCACCTGGTCCTTGCCGCCGATCGCCAGGTCGACGTCCGTGTCGCCGGTGAAGTCGGCGGTCGTCAGGGATTTCCCGTAGGCGTCGCCGGCTTTCGCGCCGCGGGCGGCGGTGTTGGCCTCGGAGAAGCCGTCGCCGGCGCCGTACAGGACGGTGGCGGAGCCCGCGTCCGATTTGGCGTCGATGTCCTCGCCGGGGGCGCCGATGACGAGGTCGGCGTACGGGTCGTCGTCTATGTACGCGGTGGTGACCGCGCCGCCGAAGCGGTCACCGGCCTCCGGGGTGCCGGGCACCTCGACGGTGGCCTGCGTGATGCGGCGTACGCCGTTCGTGCCCGGGCCGTCCTCGCCGCCGAAGACGACGCTCACGTAGCCGGCCTTCGCCTTGCCGCCGACGGTGCCGCTGGGCACGCCGACGGCGAGGTCGGCGAATCCGTCGCCGTTGAAGTCGCCGGCAAGGGGGGTGGGTTCGGCGTGCGCGGCCGTCGTGAGGGGGAGGGTGAGGCCGGTGGCGGCGAGGGCGGTGGCCGCGGCCAGGGCGAGGGTGCGTGTGCGCACGGGGGCTCCAACTGTTGGTTCGTCAGGGCGGCTTGGCCGCTATGGAGGGAGGGGTGGGGCCGGGCCCGCGGAGGGAGGTGGTGCGGGCCCGGCGAAGAGGAGATGGGCTGGTCCGTCAGTCGGCGAAGTTTGCGCCGAGGCGTGGCGTGCCGGTCGCCGAGATGCCGACCGTCGATGTGTAGACGCCCGCAGAGCCGGTGAGGGAGCCGTCGCTCTTGCTGGTCAGGGGGTAGAACGCGCCGTTCGCCCCGTTCTCGCCGTACGCGCCGACCATGACGTCGCCCCGTCCGTCGCCGTTCAGGTCGTCGACGTGGATGTCCGCGCCGAAGTAGTCCCTCTCCTCATTGGAGTTGGGGACGCCCGGCGTGTTCTGGTCGAGGAAGACCGCGCCCTCCGTGGAGAGGCCCGAGCCGTCCTTCTTGCCGTAGATGACGGTGGCCGAGCCCGCGTCCACGACGCCGTCGAGGTTCTCGCCCGGCGCTCCCACGACCAGGTCGAGGTTGCCGTCGCCGTTGATGTCGCCGAGGTCGAGCTCGCCGCCGAAGACGTCGCCCTTCTCGCCGGTGCCCGGTACGCCCGCCGTGTCCTGGGTGAAGATCTGAGTGTCGCCGTACGGGCCGTTGGCGGCGCCGTGCACCACGTACACCGAGCCACCCTTGTGCGAGCCGGCGATCTCGTCGTCCCACTCCAGGCCGATGACGATGTCGCCGTAGCCGTCGCCGTCCGTGTCGCCGACGTCGGTGATGATGCCGCCGGGCAGCCGCTGCTGGCCGGTGGTCTTGAGGCCGTCGGCGGTGCCGGGCACCCACAGGTTGGCGTTGTAGCCGTCGGCGGTGGAGTAGCCGTCGACGATGAGGTCTTCCCGGTCGTCGCCGTTCACGTCGCCGGAGTGCAGGTTGAAGGGGCCCGCGCCCTCGCCGCTGTGGATGGCGGGCTTGACCGTGTAGCGGCCGTCGCCGGTGCCGCTCCTGCGGGAGATGTCGCCGTTGATGACGTCGATGGTGGCGGCGCCCGACCGGGCGCCGATGGCGAGGTCGGTGGCGCCGTCGCCGTCGAAGTCACCGGCCTCGATGGGCCCGCCGAAGTAGTCGTGGCCGCCCGGGCGGGGGTCCTTCACCGTCGTACCGCCGGAGAGGCCGTGCGCGGAGCCCCACAGGATCTGTGCGGTGCCGCCGTCCTTGTCGCTGCCGACGTCCTCGCCGGGGGCGCCGACCGCGAGGTCGTCGTAGCCGTCGCGGTCGAAGTCGCCGTACGCGGTGTCGTAGCCGAAGGTGTCGCCCGTCTCGGCGGAGCCGGGGACGCCCGCGCTGTTCTGGCTGAAGGTCTTGTGGCGCAGCGTGCTTCCGCCGTACGTGACGGTGACCTGGCCGGCGCTGTTCTTCCCGCCGACGCTGGCGCCGGGCGCGGAGGTGGCGAGGTCCGCGACGCCGTCGCCGTTGAAGTCCGCCTCGTGCGAGGGCAGCGGGTCCGCGGGCGCGGCCGACGCGGTGGTGGCCGTGACGGCGAGCAGCCCGCCCGTCAGCGCGGCCGCGGTGGCCGTCGCTGCGGCGAGGCGCGTGCGTCTGGAATGGGCGGTGGTGGAGGTGCGCTTGTGCTTGGCCATGCGGTACTCCTGCGGCAGGCGGGGATGCCTGGCGGGCATCCGCGGTCGATGGGGGCCGGGGCGGGCGTGTTCACCGGGCGTTGGCCCTGGCGTCATGCCGTGATCGGCTAAGGGGAGACCTGCGGTGGGGCACAAGGGTTGTATGGGGGGCGGGAGTTGGGGGTGTATGGCGGGGTTCGGGGGAGTTGGGCCCGGGACGGGCTGGACCTCCGGGATCCAGCCCGTCCGCGTCCGGGTTACCGCCCGAGAACCATCCCGTACTCCCGCGCCCCCGCGAGCCCCAGCTTGCCCGGCGTCACCGACGTGACCGCCGGGTTCGGGCCGTCCTTGGGGGTCGGGGCGTACCAGACGCCGCCCTTCTGCCCGTCCTCGCCGGGCGCGCCGACCGCGACGTCCGGGTAGGAGTCGCCGTTGTAGTCGCCGGCCGCGACGGCCGCGCCGAGGTGGTCGTCGGCCTCCGCCGTGCCCGCCACGCCGGCGGAGTTCTGGCTGAAGGCGGGGCCGGAGAGGTCACCGCCGGTGCCGGCCGAGGCGAGGACCCAGTACGTACCGGCGTTCTTCGCCGTGCCGACGGCCTCTGCGTCGGCGCCGACGATCAGCTCGTCGATGCCGTCCCGGTCGAGGTTGCCGACCGCGAGCTGCGCGCCGAAGTTGTCGCCGGTCTCGGCGGTGCCGCCGACCTGCGGGCTGTTCTGGGAGGTGCAGGAGGAGCCGCCGTCGCCGAGCTTGCCGCCCTGCTTGCCGTAGATGACGGCTATGGAGCCGCCGAGGATGTCCTCGCAGTAGGTGCCCTCGGCCTCGGGGTTCGGCCGCATGTTGCCGACGGCGAGGTCCGCGGAGCCGTCCCCGTCGAAGTCGCCGGTGGCGAGTGCGGTGTCGGAGCTGTCGGCCGTGTGCCAGGTCTCCTTCCACTCGCCGGAGGCGCGGCTCTGCACGGTCGTGCCGCTGACCTCCATGCCGTGGTACGAGATGGCGAGGTCGTCGCCGCCGTCGCCGTCGAAGTCACCGGCGGCCAGGGCGGACGGGCCCGCGAAGTGCCAGCCCGTGACCCGGGAGACCTCGGCGGGCGAGCCCGTGGTGAAGGGGCCCGGCCGCGTCACGACGGCGTCGGACTCGTCGAAGTGCGAGTTGAGGGCGATGTCCTTGTCGCCGTCCTTGTCGAAGTCGCCGGTGGCGAGGATCGAGCCGTATCTGGCGCTGTCGATGCCGCCGTTGGCGGCGGTGAAGCCGCCCTTGAAGCCGCTCGCGGAGCCCCAGACGACCGCGACGGTGCCGGCGGCCGCGCCGGCGGTGGTCGCCTCTCCGGGCGCGCCGACGACCAGGTCGCTGTAGCCGTCGCCGTTCATGTCGTTCGAGTCGACGGCGTAGCCGAACTTGTCGCCGGCCTCGGCGGTGCCGGGCACACCGGTCGTGGCCTGGCTGACGGTGGCCGAGCCGTGCTTGCCGAGGCCGGAGGCGCCGCCCCAGACGACGTTGACGTACCCGGCCTTGGCCTGGCCGCCGACGGTCGCGCTCGGCACGCCGACGGCGAGGTCGACGTAGCCGTCGCCGTTGTAGTCGGCGCGGATCTTGGAGGGGGCGGTGGGCGCGGCGGGGGCGGCGGCGAGGGCGTTGCCCGCGGTCAGGCCGGTGACGCCGAGGGCGGTGGCGGCGCAGAGGGCGCCGGCCGCGAGGAGCTTGTTGCGCGTGTTCTTGCGCGCGGTCTTTCGCACGTACGAGGACATGGAGAGGTCTCTCATCAGTTGAGGGTGTGCATGAGTGGAGGCCGGGCGGGAGCCCAGGGGGTGGCCTGGCGGGAGGGGGGTCAGCGCACGGTGCGGCTGAGGCCGGCTCCGGTGCGGCCGACCCCGACCCCGACCCCGACCCCGAAGCCGGTGCCGATGTCCTCGCCGGTGGTGCCGGCCAGGCTTCTTACGCGCACGTGGGACTCCCGGAGCCTCTGGAAACCTTTGGGTATTGCTTGCGGGAGTGTGACTTCTGAGGGGTACGAAGGGTTGTGCGAAGGGAGTGGTGGGGTGGCTGTCGGATGACCTCCCGGCGGCTCGGCACCTTCGGTGGGCCGGTGACGTTGATACGCGCCGGGGCCGTCCGGTGTTTTCCGGAGTGTGGCGCCTCCGGGCCGGCAGTAAAGGGCGCTCCCTGCGGTCGCGTCGGCTACGCCGATTCCGCTCCGCTCCACCCTTGACTCCCGCCCCTCCACCGCACGTTGACCTTGACCCGGACGGCCAGGGGTGGGGCCGACGGAAACTCGGGGTGGGTTCATCGGCTTCGCTGCCGGGTGCAGACCGGCCCAGCGTATGTAGCCGTCACCGTCAGGGGGCGGCCATGCCCGGCTTCGCCGGCGGGGTCACCACCTTTCACCGCCGGGTGCGGACCGGCCCAACGTGGGCGCGGGCCACGGTCACACCTCGGCCGCCCGCACGGCCAGGCTGGTCGGGTCATCGACTTTCGCTGCCGGGTGCGGACCGGTCCAACGTGTGTGGCTGTCACTGGCGGAGCTCTGCCGGGCACGCGGCGGCCGGTCGGGGACCTACTTTGGAAAAGTTGTGAATGGGCGGGCCGCGCGCCCCCCTGCCGCACCCCGCGCGCCGTCGTGGAGGGTTGTTTAGTGCGGGGTGTGGAGGGTTCGGGAAGCGGCGGGACGGCCCAGCAGGGGCGCATTTGCCATTCGAGGGGGGCGTGCGGTGCACGCATTCGCAACTTGGCGAAAGTAGGTCCCCGGGTGGGGCCTCTCCCTCCCGGCTTGGGGGCGCATTGCTCGTCAAGGAGGGGGCGCGCGGTCTCCGTATTCACAACTTTGTGGAAGTAGGTCCCCAGGGAGCGGGTTGTCTCTCCCGGCCTGGGGGCGCGTTGCCTGGGTAGAGGGCGTGCGGCGCAGGCATTCGCAACTTGGCGAAAGTAGGTGCCGGGTGGGGGCCTCTCCTTCCCGGGGACGGGGCGCGTTGCCCGCGAAGGGGGGGGCGCGGCCTAACCATTCGCAACTTCGTGAGAGTAGGTCCCCGGGTCCTGTCCCTCCTCGTCTAAGGCGGCGCATTGCCTATGAAGGAGGGGCGCGCGGGCCCTCCATTCGCAACTTCTTGAAAGTAGGTGACCGGCTGCCCCGGCTGGCCGGGTGGCGGGCCCTGGGTCTCGGGGCTGGCAGTGCATCGACCGGGACGGGCGCCCACGATGAGCCGGTCCGCACCCGGCCGGGCGAGCCGATGATCCGAGCAGCGAGGCCGAGGTCGAGGCCGGGTGTGTGGGCGTTGAGGGCGGCGCGCGGGGTGTGGCAGGGGGCGCGCGGGCTGCCCATTCACAACTTTGCGAAAGTAGGTGCCCGACCGGGCGGCCCGTTCGTCCCGCGCGACGCTCCCACCATGACGAGCCCACCATGTTGGGCTGGTCCGCACTCGGTGGTGAGAGCCGATGACCCGAGCGGCGAAGCCGGGGGCAGGCAGCCGTGCTGCGACCGTGACGGCCACACGCGTTGGACCGGTCCGCACCCGGCAGCGAGAGTTGATGACCCGACCAGCCTGGCCGTGCGGGCGGCCGAGGTGTGACCGTGGCCCGCGCCCACGTTGGGCCGGTCCGCACCCGGCGGTGAAAGGTGGTGACCCCGCCGGCGAAGCCGGGCATGGCCGCCCCCTGACGGTGACGGCTACATACGCTGGGCCGGTCTGCACCCGGCAGCGAAGCCGATGAACCCACCCCGAGTTTCCGTCGGCCCCACCCCTGGCCGTCCGGGTCAAGGTCAACGTGCGGTGGAGGGGCGGGAGTCAAGGGTGGAGCGGAGCGGAATCGGCGTAGCCGACGCGACCGCAGGGAGCGCCCTTTACTGCCGGCCCGGAGGCGCCACACTCCGGAAAACACCGGGCGGCCCCGGTGACCGTCAACGTCACCGGCCCACCGAAGCCTCCGGCTTCGCAGAGAGAATCTCCCGCGCCTGCTCCGCCGCCCGGACGATGCTCTCGGAGACGAAGTCCACGAAACGGGCGACGTTTTCGAGGCGGGCGCCCGCCGGGGTGTCGGGGCCGAGGACGGTGACACCCTGCCGCGCCGTCTCGACGAGCTGGGCGTGGGCCCGCGCGCTGGCGATCATCGACTGGTACCAGACGTCGTTGTCGACGACATAGCGCTCGCGGCGGCGTTCGTCCCGCTCCCGGCGAATGAGGCCCTGGCTGTCGAGGAACGCCACCGCCTTCGAGATCGACGCCGGACTGACCTGCAGGTGCTGGACGAGTTCGGACGCGGTGAGGCTGCCCGCGTCGCTGACGGAGACGGCGACCAGTACCCGAGCCGTCATCTTCGGCAGGCCCGACTGCATGAAGACGGTGGCCAGCAACTCCTCGTACTCACGCACCGCCTCACCATCACGCCCATCGGCCTGCGGAGCGGCCTGCCGAGACGCCTGCGGCCCCCGGGGCGCGGCCTGCCTGCGCCGGTGGGCGCGGTGTTCGGTGGCGCGGTGGGCCAGGTCGGCGCGGTAGCCGGTGGGGCCGCCATTGCGCATGACCTCGCGCGTGATCGTCGACGTGGGGCGGTCCAGGCGCCTGGCGATCTCCGCGTAGGCGAGCTCGTCGGCCAGTCCCGACGCGATCTGGCGGCGTTCCTGCTGGGTGAGTCTGCCTCCCGGCATCACGGTCTCCTCGCGCTCGCACTCATCTCAGGTGTTGCCATCTTAGCGTTCAATTCCACCTCATTGCAACGAGTCGGTGTGCCTCCGTTGCCTTGAATTCCCGGCCGTTGCAACGAAATGGTGGTTGTGACCTGTGCAAAGAGGAGTCGAGTGCAATGAAAGTGTTGCTGCATCTCGAAACGCAACGTAGCTTTTCCCTCATCGGAAACACCGCGCCCCACCCACCAACCGGGGCCCAACCCCAGGAGCACACCATGCAGAAGTTCGCCACCCCCGCCCCCATCTCCGCCGTCCTCGACATCCCCGCCGGCCGCATCCAGTTCATCGCCGCCGACCGCGCCGACACCGCGGTCGAGGTCCGGCCCGCCGACGCCTCGAACGGCAAGGACGTCAAGGCGGCGGAGCGGATCGTCGTCGAGTACGGCGACGGCGACGGCGTCCTGCGGATCGCGGCCGCCGAGCCGAAGAACCGCCTCCTCGGCAACGGCTCCGGAGCCGTCGAGATCACCGTCAAGCTGCCCGCCGGGTCCAAGGTCGAGGCCAAGGCGGCCGCCGGTGAGCTGCGCGGTGTCGGGCGGCTCGGTGACGTCGTCTTCGAGGCCGCACAGGGCTCGGTCAAGCTCGACGAGGCCGCGGACGCCGTCCTCTCCCTGATGGCCGGGGACGTCTCGGTCGGCCGTCTCACCGGGTCCGCGAAGGTCGGCGTCCAGAAGGGCGCGATCCGCGTCGCCGAAGCGGTGCGCGGCACCGTCGACCTCCGTACCGAAGCCGGGGACATCTCGGTCGGCGTCGCCCGCGGCGTCTCCGCCTCCCTGGACGCCGGCACCACCTACGGCCGGATCCACAACGCGCTGATGAACGCCGAGGGCCCCGACGCCGGCCTGTCCATCCGCGCGACCACCTCCTACGGCGACATCACCGCCCGCAGCCTCTGAACAGCAACACGCGCCACCCAAAGCCGGCACCCAAAGCCCCTGAAGGAGCAGCCACCATGACGGACGACCTGGCCATCGCGGCGTACGGGTTGCGCAAGGCGTACGGGGACAAGACCGTCCTCGACGGCATCGACCTGACCGTGCCGACAGGCAGTGTCTTCTCCCTGCTCGGCCCCAACGGCGCCGGCAAGACCACCGCCGTCAAGATCCTGTCCACCCTCATCACCGCCGACAGCGGCCAGGTCCACATCGCCGGACACGACATCGCCACCGACCCCCAGGCCGTACGCGCCGCCATCGGCGTCACCGGGCAGTTCTCCGCCGTCGACGGCCTCATCACCGGCGAGGAGAACATGCTCCTCATGGCCGACCTGCACCACCTCCCCAAGCAGCAAGGGCGGCAGATTGCCGCCGAACTGCTGGAGCGCTTCGATCTCGTCGAAGCCGCCCGCAAGCCCGCCGCCAGCTACTCCGGCGGCATGAAGCGCCGCCTCGACATCGCCATGACCCTGGTCGGCAGCCCGCGCATCATCTTCCTCGACGAACCCACCACCGGCCTCGACCCGCGCTCCCGGCACACCATGTGGCAGATCATCCGCGGCCTCGTCGCCGACGGCGTCACCGTCTTCCTCACCACCCAGTACCTGGAAGAAGCCGACCAACTCGCCGACCGCATCGCCGTCCTGAACAACGGCACCCTCGCCGCCCAAGGCAGCGCCGAGGAACTCAAGCAGCTCGTCCCCGGCGGACACGTCCGGCTGCGCTTCAGCGACCCCGCCGCCCACCGAGCCGCCGCCCACACCCTGCACGACGCCACCCGCGACGACGAAGCACTCGCCCTGCACCTCCCCAGCGACGGCAGTCAACGCGCCCTGCGCACCCTCCTCGATCGCCTCGACTCCGCCGGCATCGAAGCCGATCACCTCACCATCCACACCCCCGACCTCGACGACGTCTTCTTCGCCCTCACCGGCAACCCCGCACTCGCCGACCAGAACCTGGAGGGCACACGATGACTTCCTTCTCCCTCGCCCTGCGCGACTCGTCCACGATGCTGCGCCGCAACCTCCTGCACGCCCGCCGCTACCCCTCCCTCACCCTGAACCTGCTCCTCACCCCGGTCATGCTGTTGCTGCTCTTCGTCTACATATTCGGCGACGCGATGAGTTCGGGCATCGCAGAGGGCGTCGGCGGCATCGGCGGCCCGGACCGCTCCGCGTACATCGCGTACGTCGTCCCCGGTCTGCTCCTGATGACCATCGGCAGCACCGTCATCGGAACGGCGGTCTCCGTCTGCAACGACATGACCGAGGGCATCATCGCCCGCTTCCGCACGATGGCCATCCACCGCCCGTCGGTGCTCATCGGGCATGTCGTCGGCAGCGTGCTGCAGGCGATCGCGAGCGTGGTCCTCGTCGGCGCCATCGGCGTGGCGATCGGCTTCCGGTCCACCGACGCGTCCGCTCTCGAATGGCTGGCCGCGTTCGGGCTGATCGTGCTCTTCGCGACCGCTCTCACCTGGATCGCGGTCGGCATGGGCCTGGTCAGCCCGAACGCCGAGGCCGCCGGCAACAACGCGATGCCGCTGATCCTGCTGCCGCTCCTCTCCAGCGCCTTCACCCCGGTCGACTCGATGCCCGGCTGGTTCCAGCCGATCGCCGAGTACCAGCCGTTCACCCCCGCCATCGAGACCCTGCGCGGCCTGCTGCTCGGCAGCGAGATCGGCCACAACGGATGGCTCGCCGTCGGCTGGTGCCTGGGGCTCGCGGTGCTCGGCTACTTCTGGTCGACGTCGAAGTTCAACCGTGACCCGAAGTAGGTCGTACGTAACGCGAACAGGCGCTAACGCGAACAGGCCGGTCCCGCCCGAAGGCGGAACCGGCCTGCACCACTTCCCCGTGGCCGTTACTTCACCGGCTCGGGCTCCGGCTCGTCCACCGACTCGGCGTCGCCCGCCGGGTCGACCGGCGTCTTCACGGAGTCGAGCAGCAGCTGCGCGACATCCACGACCTGGAGGGACTCCTTGGCCTGGCCGTCGTTCTTCTTGCCGTTCACGGAGTCCGTGAGCATGACGAGGCAGAACGGGCAGGCGGTGGAGACGATGTCGGGGTTGAGCGACAGCGCCTCGTCGACCCGCTCGGTGTTGATGCGCTTGCCGATGCGCTCCTCCATCCACATGCGCGCACCACCGGCGCCACAGCAGAAGCCGCGCTCCTTGTGGCGGTGCATCTCCTGCTGACGCAGGCCGGGGACGGACGACATGATCTCGCGCGGGGGCGTGTAGACCTTGTTGTGGCGGCCCAGGTAGCACGGGTCGTGGTACGTGATCAGACCCTCGACCGGTGTCACCGGGATCAGCTTGCCCTCGTCGATGAGGTGCTGGAGCAGCTGCGTGTGGTGGATGACCTCGTAGTCACCGCCGAGCTGCGGATACTCGTTGGCGATGGTGTTGAAGCAGTGCGGGCAGGTCGAGACGATCTTCTTGGCCGTCTTCGGCTTGCGCGACTCCTCGGTCACCTTGCCGTCGTCGTCGAACTCCTCGCCGAACGCCGCGTTCAGCGTCATGACGTTCTCCTGGCCGAGCTGCTGGAACAGCGGCTCGTTGCCCAGGCGCCGCGCCGAGTCACCGGTGCACTTCTCGTCGCCGCCCATGATGGCGAACTTGACGCCCGCGATGTGGAGCAGCTCCGCGAAGGCCTTCGTGGTCTTCTTCGCGCGGTCCTCCAGGGCGCCGGCGCAGCCGACCCAGTAGAGGTACTCGACCTCGGTGAGGTCCTCCACGTCCTTGCCGACGACCGGCACCTCGAAGTCGACTTCCTTCGTCCACTCCAGGCGCTGCTTCTTGGCGAGGCCCCAGGGGTTGCCCTTCTTCTCCAGGTTCTTGAGCATCGTGCCCGCCTCGGACGGGAACGCGGACTCGATCATTACCTGGTAGCGGCGCATGTCGACGATGTGGTCGATGTGCTCGATGTCGACCGGGCACTGCTCGACGCAGGCGCCGCAGGTGGTGCAGGACCACAGGACGTCCGGGTCGATGACGCCGTTCTCTTCGTGGGTGCCGATGAGGGGGCGCTCGGCCTCCGCGAGGGCGGCGGCGGGCACGTCCTTCAGCTGCTCCTCGGTCGCCTTCTCCTCGCCCTCCATCGTCTTGCCGCCGCCCGCGAGCAGGTACGGGGCCTTGGCGTGCGCGTGGTCGCGCAGCGACATGATGAGGAGCTTGGGGGAGAGCGGCTTGCCGGTGTTCCAGGCGGGGCACTGCGACTGGCAGCGGCCGCACTCGGTGCAGGTGGAGAAGTCGAGGATGCCCTTCCAGCTGAACTGCTCGACCTGGGAGACACCGAAGACGGCGTCCTCGGCCGGGTCCTCCCAGTCGATCGGCTTGCCGCCGGACGTCATGGGCTGCAGCTCGCCGAGCGTCGTGGCGCCGTTCGCCTCGCGCTTGAACCAGATGTTCGGGAAGGCGAGGAAGCGGTGCCAGGCCACACCCATGTTGGTGTTCAGGGAGACGACGATCATCCAGATGAAGGACGTCGCGATCTTCAGCCCGGCGAAGAAGTACGTGAGGTTCTGGAGGGTGGAGAGGTCCATCCCCGCGAACCACTGGACCACCGGGTACGAGATGAAGAACGACGCCTCGTAGCTGTCGACGTGGTGCTGGGCGCCCTCCAGGGCGTGCAGCGTGAAGATGCAGACGCCGACGATGAGGATGACGGACTCGACGAAGTACGCCTGGCCGGTCTTGGAGCCCGCGAAGCGGGACTTGCGGCCCGGCTTGCCGGGCTTGTTCAGCTGCCGGATGACGATCAGCGTGAGGATGCCGAGCACGGTCATCGTGCCGATGAACTCGACGAAGACGTTGTACGGCGCCCAGTCACCGATGATCGGCAGGATCCAGTCGGCCTGGAAGAGCTGGCCGAAGGCGTTGACGATCGTCAGCAGCAGCGAGAAGAAGCCCACCGCCACGAACCAGTGCGCGAAGCCGACGATGCCCCACCGGTTCATACGCGTGTGGCCGAGGAACTCCTTGACCACGGTGAGGGTGCGCTGGACCGGGTTGTCGGTCCTGAGGCCGGCGGGCACGGGCTGACCGAGTCGTACGAACTTGTAGATCTGCACGATGGCACGGCCGAACAGCGCGACGCCGACCGCGATTAGGACCAGCGACACGATGATCGCGGCGAGTTGCATTTGGGGGCTCCTCGGGCCTGCGAGGCGAACTATTACTAAGCGGTAACTTATGCAGTCCGTCTGAGACTACCCACTTACTCCGCCGCACTGTAGCCAGCAACCCGGTGATCTGCGTCGCTCAGGCAACCCTGAGCGAGTGACGTCGCCGGGTACTCATAGGGGCGCGGGGAACTGCGCGACCAGCCACGACGTGCCCGCAGTCAAGGCGCCACCCCCGGGAGGGGCCTCTACCTGCGCGTAAGTGCAGGATAAGAGTTGAGTGGCCCAGACTCACATCTGTTGACGCCAGCGCAGCGCTGATGCATGCTTGAGCCAGATCCACTCAAGAAGTACATCTGGAGGAACCGAAATGGCACGTGCGGTCGGCATCGACCTGGGCACGACTAACTCCGTCGTCAGCGTTCTCGAAGGCGGCGAGCCCACCGTCATCACCAACGCCGAAGGCGCCAGGACCACGCCGTCCGTCGTCGCCTTCGCGAAGAACGGCGAGGTGCTGGTCGGCGAGGTCGCCAAGCGCCAGGCGGTCACGAACGTCGACAGGACCATCCGGTCGGTCAAGCGCCACATGGGCACCGACTGGAAGGTGGACATCGACGACAAGGGGTTCAACCCCCAGCAGATCTCCGCGTTCATCCTGCAGAAGCTGAAGCGCGACGCCGAGTCGTACCTGGGCGAGAAGGTGGCCGACGCGGTCATCACCGTCCCGGCGTACTTCAACGACTCCGAGCGCCAGGCCACCAAGGAGGCCGGCGAGATCGCGGGCCTGAACGTCCTGCGCATCGTCAACGAGCCCACCGCCGCCGCCCTTGCCTACGGCCTCGACAAGGACGACCAGACCATCCTGGTCTTCGACCTCGGTGGCGGCACCTTCGACGTCTCGCTCCTCGAGATCGGCGACGGCGTCGTCGAGGTGAAGGCCACGAACGGCGACAACCACCTCGGTGGTGACGACTGGGACCAGCGCGTCGTCGACTACCTGGTCAAGCAGTTCAACAACGGCCACGGCGTGGACCTCTCCAAGGACAAGATGGCGCTCCAGCGCCTGCGCGAGGCGGCCGAGAAGGCCAAGATCGAGCTGTCCTCCTCCACGGAGACCACGATCAACCTGCCCTACATCACGGCCTCCGCCGAGGGCCCGCTGCACCTGGACGAGAAGCTCACGCGCGCCCAGTTCCAGCAGCTCACGTCCGACCTCCTGGAGCGCTGCAAGACCCCGTTCCACAACGTCATCAAGGACGCGGGCATCCAGCTCTCCGAGATCGACCACGTCGTTCTCGTCGGTGGCTCCACCCGCATGCCCGCCGTCGCCGAGCTCGTCAAGGAGCTCACCGGCGGCAAGGACGCCAACAAGGGTGTGAACCCGGACGAGGTCGTCGCCATCGGCGCCTCGCTCCAGGCCGGTGTCCTCAAGGGTGAGGTCAAGGACGTCCTGCTCCTCGACGTGACCCCGCTGTCCCTCGGCATCGAGACCAAGGGCGGCATCATGACGAAGCTCATCGAGCGGAACACGACCATCCCGACCAAGCGGTCGGAGATCTTCACGACGGCCGAGGACAACCAGCCGTCCGTGCAGATCCAGGTCTACCAGGGCGAGCGCGAGATCGCGGCGTACAACAAGAAGCTCGGCATGTTCGAGCTCACGGGCCTGCCGCCGGCCCCGCGCGGCGTCCCGCAGATCGAGGTCTCCTTCGACATCGACGCCAACGGCATCATGCACGTGACCGCGAAGGACCTCGGCACGGGCAAGGAGCAGAAGATGACCGTCACCGGTGGCTCCTCGCTGCCGAAGGACGAGGTCAACCGCATGCGCGAAGAGGCCGAGAAGTACGCGGACGAGGACCACGCCCGCCGCGAGGCCGCCGAGTCGCGCAACCAGGGCGAGCAGCTCGTCTACCAGACCGAGAAGTTCCTCAAGGACAACGAGGAAAAGGTCCCCGGTGACGTGAAGACCGAGGTCGAGGAAGCCGTCAATGAGCTGAAGGAGAAGCTCAAGGGCGAGGACACGGCCGAGATCCGCACCGCCACCGAGAAGGTCGCCGCCGTCTCGCAGAAGCTGGGCCAGGCGATGTACGCCGACGCCCAGGGCGCGCAGGCCGCGGGCGGCCCCGAGGGCGCTGCCCCGGGTGCCGACCAGGCCAAGGAGGACGACGGAGTCGTCGACGCCGAGATCGTCGACGACGAGAAGGACCAGAAGGGCGGCGCCGCCTGATGACCGAGGAGACCCCGGGCTTCGGCGAGGACGCCGAGAAGCCTGACGTCCCCTCCGGCGCCACCCCTGATGACGCGGCGCCGAAGGCCGCCGAGCCCTCCACCGAGGAGGGCCCGGCGGCCCCGGCCGGGGACGCAGCAGCGAGCAAGACGTCCGCTCAGGACGTCGGCCTGACCGCCCAGCTGGACCAGGTCCGCACCGCGCTCAACGAGCGCACCGGCGACCTCCAGCGGCTGCAGGCCGAGTATCAGAACTACCGCCGTCGGGTGGAGCGGGACAAGGTGACGGTGAAGGAGATCGCCTCGGCGAACCTCCTCTCCGAGCTCCTCCCCACCCTCGACGACATCGGCCGCGCCCGTGAGCACGGCGAACTGGTCGGCGGCTTCAAGTCGGTGGCCGAGTCTCTCGAGACCGTCGTCGCCAAGCTGGGCCTGCAGCAGTTCGGCAAGGAGGGCGAGCCCTTCGACCCGACGATCCACGAAGCCCTGATGCACAGCTACGCACCGGACGTCACCGAGACGACCTGCGTCGCGATCCTGCAGCCGGGGTACCGGATCGGTGAGCGCACCATCCGCCCCGCGCGGGTGGCGGTCGCCGAGCCGCAGCCCGGCGCGCAGACGGTCAAGGGCGAGGAATCCGATGGCTCCGCGGCCTCCGCCGACTCCGCATCCGCGGAGAAGTCGGACGAGAAGGAGACCGGTGGCCCGGACGAGGGCTGACGGCAGCGACATGAGTGAGGAGGGACGTCGGGGATGAGCACCAAGGACTTCATCGAGAAGGACTACTACAAGGTCCTCGGCGTCCCCAAGGACGCCACCGAAGCCGAGATCAAGAAGGCGTACCGGAAGCTCGCCCGCGAGAACCACCCGGACGCCAACAAGGGCAACACCAAGGCGGAGGAGCGCTTCAAGGAGATCTCCGAGGCGAACGACATCCTCGGGGACCCCAAGAAGCGCAAGGAGTACGACGAAGCGCGTGCCCTCTTCGGAAACGGTGGGTTCCGGCAGGGCCCCGGAGCCGGCGGCGGCTCGTTCAACTTCGACCTGGGCGACCTCTTCGGAGGTGGCGGCCCGGGTGGCGGTGGAGCGGCCGGCGGCTTCGGCGGCGGTCTCGGTGACGTCTTCGGGGGCCTGTTCAACCGCGGCGGCGCGGGTGCCGGAGCCGGCACGCGTACGCAGCCGAGGCGCGGCCAGGACATCGAGTCCGAGGTCACGCTCAGCTTCACGGAGGCGGTGGACGGTGCGACCGTGCCGCTCCGCATGTCCTCCCAGGCCGCCTGCAAGGCGTGTTCCGGCACCGGCGACAAGAACGGCACACCGCGCGTGTGCCCGACCTGCGTCGGCACGGGCCAGGTCTCGCGGGGCGGCGGCGGAGGGTTCTCCCTCACCGACCCGTGCGTGGACTGCAAGGGCCGCGGGCTGATCGCCCAGGACCCCTGCGAGGTCTGCGGCGGCAGCGGCCGCGCCAAGTCGTCGCGCACCATGCAGGTGCGCATCCCGGCCGGTGTCTCGGACGGGCAGCGCATCCGCCTGCGCGGCAAGGGCGCGCCCGGCGAGCGGGGCGGTCCGGCGGGCGACCTGTATGTGGTCGTGCACGTCGACAGTCACCCCGTCTTCGGCCGCAAGGGCGACAACCTCACGGTCACGGTTCCGGTGACGTACCCGGAGGCGACGCTGGGCGGCGAGGTGAAGGTGCCCACCCTGGGTGGGCCGCCCGTCACCCTGAAGCTCCCCGCCGGCACGCCGAACGGTCGTACGATGCGGGCCCGCGGAAAGGGCGCGGTCCGCAAGGACGGCACCCGGGGCGACCTGCTGGTGACGGTGGAGGTGTCGGTCCCGACATCCCTGTCGGACTCGGCGAAGGAAGCCCTGGAGTCCTACCGCAAGGCGACTGCGGGCGACGACCCGCGGGCAGAACTGTTCCAGGCCGCGAAGGGAGCGTGACCCCATGGATAGGGTCGGCCGTCGTCATAATCCGTACCAACTCACCGACGAGACACCCGTGTACGTCATCTCGGTGGCCGCCCAGCTGAGCGGTCTGCACCCGCAGACCCTGCGGCAGTACGACCGCCTGGGTCTGGTCTCCCCGGACCGTACGGCGGGCCGCGGCCGACGCTATTCCGCCCGCGACATCGAGCTGCTCCGTACGGTGCAGCAGCTGTCGCAGGAAGAGGGCATCAACCTCGCGGGCATCAAGCGCATCATCGAGCTGGAGAACCAGGTCGCGGCGCTCCAGTCGCGGGTCGCGGAGCTCTCCGCGGCCGTGGACGGCGCCGCGGCGGCGATGCAGCAGCGCGAAGCGGCGGTGCACGCCTCGTACCGCCGTGACCTGGTCCCGTACCAGGACGTGCAGCAGGCGAGCGCGCTGGTGGTGTGGCGCCCGAAACGGACAACGGAACAGTAGCCCTCACGGCCTTCCTATGGCCTGAGGACGTCTGAGTACCCTGAAGCGGGGCCGGGAGGTGGTGACCTCCCGGCCCCGCTTCGCTGTGTACGGGTACGGGGAGTTGAGCTGACGATGGCCATGGTGGGCCTGTTCTGGATCGCCGAGGGCGATGTGTACGTGGGGGCGAAGCCGGCCGGGCTCGCGCCCGGGGTGCGGCTGACGCCGGAGGGCGTACTGGCCCTCGGCGACCGGCAGACCGGCATGTGGCCGTGGGAGGACGTGCGCGCGCTGACCGTCGACGACGTCCCCGTGAAGTCCCTGAAGCGGCACGTGGGCGCGGTGGTCGACCTGGCGCTCACGGTCGGCCTCGGCGGCAGCGACGAGGCCCCGACGATGACGGTACGTGTCACTGACGCGGAGGGCGAGGAGACGGAGCTGACGGCGTACACGGCGGCGGCGGTCGGCTACTCCCGCACGGAGTACGACCTCTCCCGCGACCTCCTGACCCACCTCACCGAAGGCGCGGGCACCCTCCTCACCACCCTGACGGCGATGTCCGACTGGGGCCGCCGCCATGAGGGCGGGTCGCCGCGGGCGGCGGAGCGGGTGGAGCTGTTGCGGGAGTGGGCCAGCCCCTTGTCGTGACGTGAGAGCGCCCCGGTCGGCTACGGGGGAGCAGCTGGCCGGGGCGCTCGGGGGAAGCGGGAGAGGGCCGATCAGATGCCCCCACCGCTGTCCTCAGCTTGCCGGGCGGGGAGGGGCGGCGGTAGCGCCATCTTGTTGCGGTGCAGCGACCTGAGGAGGGAACAAGAGGCGCGAAGCCCCTGTACCGGGATGAGTCACCCCCGTTCGAGGATCCCTGACCGCGCGATCAGGAACCCGAGCTGGGCGCGGCTGTTGCTGCCGAGAGTGGCAGCCAGCTTGGCGATGTGAACGCGGGCGGTCCGGACGTTCATCCCCAGCCGGTCGGCGATCTCGGCGTCGGTGAGGCCTTCGACGAGGAGGCCGGCGATGGCGTGCTGGCGGGCGGTGATGCCGTTCTCGGACGGCTGGGGAGCCGCTTGCGGCCACATGGGGGTGGCCATGCGCCACAGCCGCCAGAAGGTGGTGGCGAAGTACTCGACGAGGGCGGGGTGGCGGAGTTCGAGGGCGACGCTGCGGTCCTTGCTGGCCGGGATGAAGGCGACGGTCCTGTCGAAGACGAAGAGCCGGTCGGTGACCTCGTCGAGCGTGCGTGCCTCGGTGTCGCCGTCGAGCTGTTCGAAGTAGGCGAGCACGGGCAGAGAATGGCGCGTTGTGTGCTGGTAGAGGGTCCGCATCCGGCATCCCCGGGTGAGGATCGCCTGGTCCCGCGGGAAGACTTCGGCCAAGGTCTCGGGGGGCCGCATACCACCGGGCTGGACGGCGAGGAACTCCTCGGTGACCTCGTTCATGGCCCGGTCGATGGCCGAGTTGATGCGGTCGAGCCCGTCGAGCACGGTGACGGTGGTGCTGGTGGGGTGCAGCCACTGCAGGTCGTCGAGGCCGGGCTGCAGGAGGCCGAGACGGACGAGGCACGGGGCCGGTTCGGCGGCACTGCGACGGATCCGGCCTTCACGCAGGGCACGGGCGTAGACGGACAGCCCCGCTTCGCAGATTTCCTCGAGCGGGTGCGGTAAGTGCTTCGTGGCCATGCGAGCCCCCTCCTGCCTGGTTGAAGCGTCGCGATTCTATGCAGGCGGGGCGAACAGGGGCCGGATGCCGTAGTTGAAGTGTCTGCTTCTGGACGGCTGTTTCCGGGTGTCCGGTTCTGGGCGTGCGGCATTGCTGACACCGGTGTCACCGACGTCACCGATCCTGCTGGAGGATCCCTGACTGCCCGATGAGATACCCGAGCTGTGCGCGGCTGTTGCTGCCGAGGGTGGCGGCGAGTTTGGCGATGTGGACGCGGGCGGTACGGATGTTCATGCCTAGGCGGGTGGCTATTTCGGCGTCGGTGAGGCCTTCTATGAGGAGGCCGGCGATGGCGTGCTGGCGGGTGGTGATGCCGTTCTCAGCGGGTTGGGGGGCGGTCTGGGGCCACATGGGGGTGGCCAGGCGCCACAGCCGCCAGAAGGTGGTGGCGAAGTAGTCGACGAGGGCGGGGTGGCGGAGCTCCAGGGCCAGGGTGCGGTCTTTGCTGGCCGGGATGAACGCCACGGTCCGGTCGAAGACGAAGAGCCGCTCGGTGACCTCGTCGAGGGTGCGCGCCTCGACGTCGCCGACGAGTTGTTCGTAGTGGGCGAGCACGGGGAGCGCGTGACGCGTCGTGTGCTGGTAAAGCGTCCGCATACGGGCGCCGCGGGACAGGATCCCCTGTTCGCGCGGACGAGTTCGCTCGAGGGATTCGGGGGGACGAACTCCGCCGGGCTGGACGATGAGTACTTCCTGGGTGGCGTCGCTGATGGCCCGATCCAATGCCGCGTCGATGCGTGACATTCCCTTGAGGGCGGTGATGGCGGGGGTCGTGCTGCCGGCCATGGGTGGAGCGTCGAGCTTGAGTAACGACTCGAACAACGTGGTGAGTTTGTCTTCGCGGTGGCGGTGGAGGGCCACCTGGTCCTCGATGGTGCGGAGGAGACGGGGCAGGGCGACGGCCGGTGCGGTGGGATGCAGCCACCGCATGTCATCGAGGGCCGGGTGGAGGAGGCCGAAGTCGACGAGACAAGGGGCCTGCGCGGCGACCTCATCGGGTACGCGCCCCTCACGCAAGGCGCGGGTGTAGACGCTGAGCCCTGCCTCACACAGCTCTTCGACGGGGTGCGGTACGTGGTTCGCGGCCATGTGTGCTCCCTACTGCTGGTTGAAGCGTCGCGATTCTATGCAGGGAGCTGCGACAGCGGCACGCATGGGCGGGAAGTGTCTGGGCGGCCGTGGAATGCGCTGGTCACTTCACACGGTCCTGGTCGAGGATCCCTGACTGCCCGATGAGATACCCGAGCTGTGCGCGGCTGTTGCTGCCGAGGGTGGCGGCGAGTTTGGCGATGTGGACGCGGGCGGTACGGATGTTCATGCCTAGGCGGGTGGCTATTTCGGCGTCGGTGAGGCCTTCTATGAGGAGGCCGGCGATGGCGTGCTGCCGAGCGGTGATGCCCTTGCCCGACGGGAGGGGCTCGGTTCGCGGGTGCATGGGGGCGGCCAGGGCCCAAAGGCGCTCGAATGCGGTGATCAGGTGGCTGACAACAGCGGGATGACGCACTTCCAACGCCGCGCTGCCGTCCGCGCCCGCCGGGATGAAGGCCAGGGCCCTGTCCAGGATGAACAGCCGTTGGGGCAGTTCGTCGAGTGTGCGGACTTCCGTGTCACCGACGAGCTTCTCGTAGTGGAGCAGAGTGGGCAGCGAGTGCCGGGTGGTGTGCTGGTAAAGCGTCCGCATCCGGACGCCACGGGAAAGAATGCTTTGGGTTCTCGGCAGCGCCTTGTCCAGTAGGTCGGGAGGGCGGGTGCCGCCCGGCTGGATGATGAGCAACTCATCGAGGACGCGGTCCAGCGCCTGATTGAGGACTTCGCGGATGTACGGCTTTCCCACCAGCTTCTTGATGGTTGGGGTCCCTGCGGGAGGGGCCGACTTGGCGGCGACCTTCATGAGCGGCCGGAAACGGGAGGCCAACTCGGCGCCGTGCCGCCGCTCCCGAGCGATGTTCTCCTGGATGGTGTGGAGGAGCTGGGGCAGGGCGATGGCAGGAGGCGTCGGCAGCAGCCACTGGGTGTCGTCGAGCTCAGGGGACAGCAGGCCGTGGTCTACCAGGCAAGGAGCCTGTTCGGCGTCCTGGGCCGGCACGCGTCCGTCGCTCAGGGCGCGGGAGTACAGGGCTGATCCCGCCGCGCACAGTTCTTCCGGGCCATGAGGGGGGCGGCACCCGACGGTCACTTCGGGCTGTCTTGGTTGAGGATTCCGGACTGGGCTATCAGGTAGCCGAGTTGGGCGCGGCTGCCGCTGCCGAGGGCGGCGGCGATCTTGGCTATGTGGGCGCGGCAGGTGCGGACGTTCATGCCGAGGCGGCGGGCGATCGCCTCGTCGACGTGGCCCTCGATGAGGAGTTTGGCGATGGCTCGCTGGACGCCGGTGATCCCGCCGTGCGCCGGGCTGTACGGGGCTTCCTCGCTCAGCGGGGTCGCCTGTTGCCAGAATTGCTCGAACACCGAGGCGAGGTACTCGACCAGTCCGGGATGGCGGAGTTCCAACGCCACTTGCCGGTCGCGGCGCGCGGGTATGACGGCGATCGATCTGTCGAAGATGATCATGCGCTCGATGAGCTCTTCCAGGGTGCGTACCTGTATCTGGCGGGGGTCGAGCTGTTCCAAGTAGGCGAAGACACCGGGGCCGTGGCGCACGGTGTGCTGGTAAAGGGTGCGCATGCGAACGCCGCGGTCGAGTGGTTCGCGTACTCGTGCCAGTGACTGGGAAAGCATGTCGCCGCCCCGGACGCCGCCCGGCTGGATGGTCAGAATCTCGTCGGTGCAGGCGGCCGTGGCCGCGTCCAGGGTGGCGTTGATGCTCTGGAGGCCCTCCAGGACGGTGATCGCGTGGGTGGCCACCGACGGCTGAGCGCTGATGTTCATGAACGGCTCAAACGCGTCCGTCAGCTCAACGGTGAGCTTTCTCCGGTCCCTGATCTCCCGCTCGATGGGGTGGAGACGCTGCGCGAGAATGGCGGACGGGGGAACGGGGCGAAGCCAATTCGCGTCATCCGGGTCGGTGTGCAACAGAGCGAATTCCACCAAGCATGGAGCGGATTCGATCTCGTCACGTGCGATGCGGCCCGTGCTGAGGGCGCTGGCGTACAACCTGGCTCCGTCATCGCACAGGGCGGTGATGGGGTGGGGATGTGTCGGTTTTGTGCCATTCATAAGCAATTATCCACCCCCCAGGGTCCTGTACGTACAGGAACATGATGCACCGACCCTGTGGCCTCGACGTGCTGGTTTGAGACATCGTCTTTGGAGCCGGGGGAGAGGAACCTATCGAGTGAGGACGAAGCTGACGATGTTCATGAAAATGCTTCGCTCGGCGCTGGTCGTTGCCTTCGGCGCTGCGGCGTTCGCTGTCGCAACGGCAGAAGATGTCTCATGGGGGTCCCCGGGGAGCCGGGCAGGGCAGGACGTCTCCGCAGCGGTCACGGCGGCCGATGTGTCCTGGAACTCCCAGCAGGCTACTGGGGTTGAGGCGTCATGAGTACTCCCCCCGACGACCGTACCTTCCGCCGAGAAATGGCCACCGCCTATCGCTCCGGGTGGCACTTCATCGATCTGGTGACCGCGATCCCCCACCGCGGTGACTCGTTGATGGTGACGCTGCTGGGTGAGCCGATCGTCGTCACGCGTGACGACGAGGAGGAGATCCGGGCCTACCGGTGCCTCCGGCGGCCCCGCGGGGCTCCGCAGCCCGTGCGGTGTGCCATCCGGTACGGGATGGTGTTCGTCAATCTCGACCGGCGCGACCACCAGATGGTCGGGCAGCAGGAGCAGCAGGACCCGGACGTCATGGGCGTCTCGGACAACATCACAGCCACCCCCCGCAGTGCCTGACGCGATTCCCCCGTCGTTGTAAATCGCGCAGGCGCTTCCCCCAGCAGCGGCGCCACCGTGGACCTGAACACGGTGGCGCCGCTGTGGTGTGCGGCAGAGGGGGAGCGCAGGGTGTTATGCCTTGCCCAGTGCTCGGGTCACCGTGATTTCGATCAGGACCCTGTCCGGGTTCGGGGACGGGCGGCGTTCGTAGCGTTCCTCGTAGCGGTCCTCCGCTTCCGTTATCGCCGCCTGTTCCGTACGGATGGCCGCATGGCCCTCCAAAGTCGCCCAGCGCCGGCCCGCGAACTGGCAGACCGCCACCCGTGCCCCGGGTCCCTCCACGCCCGTCGCCGCCAGGATGTGCGCGACCTTCCGGCTCGTCTTGCGGGCCAGGACCCGGGCGACCCCCGCCTCCGGGTCGTACGTCACCCCGACCGGCACCACGTGCGGAGTGCCGTCCGGGCGCAGCGTCGTCAGGGTGCAGAGGTGCCGTTCGCGCCAGAAGCTGAGGTAGGGCTCGGGCGGGTCGGACGGGTCGATGCGCGGGTTCGGGGCCATGACCAGGGAACATAGCCGCCCGGACTTCCCGGTCCCTCCTTGAGTGGAATAGACTCAAGTTTGTGTAGGTTGAGTAAGTCAGTGTGGGTGGGGGACCCGTTCGTGGAAGCCCCCGTCGTAGGACCCCGTAAGGAGGAGAAGCGCACGTGGACGCCGAGCTGACCAACAGGAGCCGGGACGCGATCAACGCGGCCAGCAGCCGCGCGGTCAAGGACGGTCACCCCGACCTGACCCCCGCGCACCTGCTGCTCGCGCTGCTGGAGGGCGAGGACAACGAGAACATCGTCGATCTGCTCGCCGCGGTCGACGCCGACCAGGCCGCCGTGCGCGCCGACACCGAGCGCGTCCTCGCCGGCCTGCCCAGCGTGACCGGGTCCACCGTCGCGCCGCCCCAGCCCGACCGTGAGCTGCTGGCCGTCGTCTCGGACGCCGGACAGCGCGCGAAGGAGCTCGGGGACGACTATCTGTCCACCGAGCACCTGCTCATCGGCATCGCGGCCAAGGGCGGCAAGGCCGGGGACGTACTCACTCGGCACGGGGCCGGCAGCAAGAAGCTGCTGGACGCTTTCGAGAAGACAAGGGGAGGGCGCCGGGTGACCACACCCGACCCCGAGGGTCAGTACAAGGCACTGGAGAAGTTCGGCACCGACTTCACCGCGGCGGCCCGCGAAGGACGGCTCGACCCGGTCATCGGGCGGGACCAGGAGATCCGGCGCGTCGTGCAGGTCCTTTCGCGGCGTACGAAGAACAATCCCGTCCTCATCGGTGAGCCCGGTGTCGGCAAGACCGCCGTCGTGGAAGGGCTCGCCCAGCGCATCGTGAAGGGCGACGTCCCCGAGTCGCTGAAGAACAAGCGGCTCGTCTCCCTGGACCTCGGCGCCATGGTCGCCGGCGCGAAGTACCGCGGTGAGTTCGAGGAGCGGCTCAAGACCGTCCTCTCCGAGATCAAGGAGAGCGACGGGCAGATCATCACCTTCATCGACGAGCTGCACACCGTCGTGGGCGCGGGCGCCGGCGGCGACTCCGCCATGGACGCGGGCAACATGCTCAAGCCCATGCTCGCCCGCGGTGAGCTGCGCATGGTGGGTGCGACGACGCTCGACGAGTACCGCGAGCGGATCGAGAAGGACCCCGCGCTGGAGCGCCGCTTCCAGCAGGTCCTCGTCGCCGAGCCGAGCGTCGAGGACTCCATCGCGATCCTGCGCGGGCTCAAGGGGCGGTACGAGGCGCACCACAAGGTGCAGATCGCCGACAGCGCCCTGGTGGCCGCGGCCACGCTCTCCGACCGGTACATCACCTCCCGCTTCCTGCCCGACAAGGCCATCGACCTCGTCGACGAGGCGGCGTCCCGGCTCCGGATGGAGATCGACTCCTCGCCCGTCGAGATCGACGAGCTCCAGCGCGCCGTCGACCGGCTGAAGATGGAGGAGCTGGCGCTCAGCAAGGAGACCGACCCGGCGAGCAAGCAGCGCCTGGAGAAGCTGCGGCGCGACCTCGCCGACAAGGAGGAGGAGCTGCGCGGCCTCACCGCCCGCTGGGAGAAGGAGAAGCAGTCCCTCAACCGCGTCGGTGAGCTGAAGGAGAAGCTCGACGAACTGCGCGGGCAGGCCGAGCGCGCTCAGCGCGACGGCGACTTCGACACCGCGAGCAAGCTGCTCTACGGAGAGATCCCCGCCCTGGAGCGCGACCTCGAAGCGGCCTCCGAGGCCGAGGAGGAGGCCGCCGCCCAGTCCGCCGCGCAGTCCAAGGACACCATGGTGAAGGAGGAGGTCGGTCCCGACGACATCGCCGATGTGGTCGGCGCCTGGACCGGTATCCCCGCCGGGCGGCTTCTTGAGGGCGAGACGCAGAAGCTGCTGCGCATGGAGGACGAGCTCGGCAAGCGGCTCATCGGGCAGGGCGAGGCCGTGCGCGCGGTGTCGGACGCGGTACGGCGTACGCGTGCCGGGATCGCCGACCCGGACCGGCCCACCGGGTCGTTCCTCTTCCTCGGTCCGACCGGTGTCGGCAAGACCGAGCTCGCCAAGGCCCTCGCGGACTTCCTCTTCGACGACGAGCGGGCCATGGTCCGCATCGACATGAGTGAGTACGGCGAGAAGCACAGCGTCGCCCGGCTGGTGGGCGCGCCTCCCGGGTACGTGGGGTACGAGGAGGGCGGCCAGCTCACCGAGGCGGTGCGCCGCCGCCCGTACAGCGTCGTCCTCCTCGACGAGGTCGAGAAGGCGCACCCTGAGGTCTTCGACGTCCTGCTCCAGGTGCTCGACGACGGACGGCTCACCGACGGGCAGGGGCGGACGGTCGACTTCCGCAACACGATTCTGGTCCTCACGTCGAACCTCGGCAGTCAGTACCTGGTGGAGCCGCTGACGAGCGAGGAGGAGAAGAAGCAGCAGGTTCTGGAGGTGGTGCGGGCCTCGTTCAAGCCGGAGTTCCTCAACCGGCTCGACGACCTCGTCGTCTTCTCGGCGCTCAGCAAGGACGAGCTCGCGCACATCGCCGGGCTGCAGATCGACCGCCTCGCCAAGCGGCTCGCCGACCGGCAGCTCACGCTGGAGGTCACGTCCGAGGCGCTGGCCTGGCTGGCGGACGAGGGCAACGATCCGGCGTACGGGGCGCGGCCCCTGCGGCGCCTCATCCAGACCTCCATCGGCGATCGGCTCGCCAAGGAGATCCTTGCGGGGGAGGTCAAGGACGGGGACGTGGTCCGCGTCGACCGCTTCGAGGACGGCCTGATCGTGGGCCCCGCGACAAGCTCTCCTACGGGGAAGTCTCTGTAGCGGCTTCTCGTCTGCCCCGCTCGGTTGACCGCCGGGTGCGCTCCGCGCCCCGTCAGGGGCGCGGGGAACTGCGCGGCCAGCCACACGCTGTCCGCAGACGGCGAACGGCGGAAACACGGCAGACGAGAAGCCGGGCTTGCCCCGGGGGCCCCATCCTGGGAGAGGATGGGCCCATCCATACGAAGGGACACAGCACGTGAGCATCGACCCGTCCTCGATTCCGAATTTCGGGGGACAGCCCGACCCGCAGCAGGGCTCAGGACCGGCGGGCCCCGTCGTCCCCGACCAGGACCTGGTCAAGCAGCTCCTGGACCAGATGGAGCTCAAGCACGTCGTCGACGACGAGGGTGACCTCGCGGCGCCGTGGGAGGAGTTCCGTACGTACTTCATGTTCCGCGGCGAGGACGACCAGCAGGTCTTCTCGGTGCGGACGTTCTACGACCGGCCGCACCAGATCGAGGAGAAGCAGCAGCTTCTCGAGTCGATCGACGACTGGAACCGCCGCACGCTGTGGCCGAAGGTCTACAGCCACACGCACGACGACGGCACGGTCCGCCTCATCGGCGAGGCCCAGATGCTGATCGGCACCGGTGTCTCGCTGGAGCACTTCGTGTCGTCGACGGTCAGCTGGGTGCGCGCCGCGATCGAGTTCGACCGCTGGCTCGTGGAGCAGCTGGGCCTGGAGGCCGAGGTCGACTCCGCCGAGGGCGAGGAGAAGCCGGGCGACGAGCAGGCCTGAGGGCCCGTGAGGCCTGTTGAGCCGTAAGCGCGTGAGAGCCCGGCGGGGTGGAGTCCACCCCGCCGGGCTCTCGGCGTTCCGCAGCCTCGCGACCCGCAGGCTCAGCCCGCCAGTGACTTGAGGCGCGTCACCGCTTCCTCCAGGACGGCCGTCCGCTTGCAGAAGGCGAAGCGGACGAAGGGCGCGCCCGCCTCCCGGTGGTCGTAGAAGACCGCGTTCGGGATGGCGACGACGCCGGCCCGCTCCGGGAGCGAGCGGCAGAAGGCGAAGCCGTCGGTCGTGCCGAGCGGGGTGATGTCGGTCGTGATGAAGTACGTGCCGGCCGGGCGGTAGACGTCGAAGCCCGCCGCTGTGAGGCCCTCGCCGAGGAGGTCCCGCTTGGCCAGCATGTCCGCGCGGAAGTCGTCGAAGTAGGACGACGGGAGGGCGAGCGCCTCCGCGATGGCGTACTGGAAGGGGCCGGAGGAGACGTACGTGAGGAACTGCTTCGCCGAGCGGACCGCCGCGACCAGCTCCGGCGACGCGGTGATCCAGCCGACCTTCCAGCCCGTGAACGAGAACGTCTTGCCCGCGGAGCCGATGCTGACCGTGCGCTCGCGCATGCCGGGGAACGTGGCGAGCGGGAGGTGTTCGGCGTCGTCGAAGACGAGGTGTTCGTAGACCTCGTCGGTGACGACCAGGAGGTTGCGCTCGACCGCCAGTTTGGCGATCTCGGTGAGCTCGGCGCGGGTGAGGACGGTGCCGGTCGGGTTGTGCGGGGTGTTGAGGAGGATCAGCCGGGTGCGGTCGGTGACCGCGTCGCGCAGCTCGTCCAGGTCGAGGACGAAGCGGCCGTCGCGGGGGCGCAGGGTGACGGGGACGCGCGTGCCGCCGGCCAGGGCGATCGAGGCGGCGTACGAGTCGTAGTACGGCTCGAGCGCGATGACCTCGTCGCCCGGCTCGACGAGGGCGAGCAGTGACGCGGCGATCGCCTCGGTCGCGCCCGCCGTCACCAGGACCTCGCGGTCGGGGTCGTACGAGAGGGCGTAGCGGGCGAGCTGGTGCTCGGCGATCGCCGTGCGGAGCTCGGGGACGCCGGGCCCTGGCGGGTACTGGTTGCCGCGGCCGTCGCGCAGCGCCCGCACCGCGGCCTCCCGCACGGCCTCGGGGCCGTCCGTGTCGGGGAAGCCCTGGCCCAGGTTGATCGCGCCCGTCCGGACGGCGAGCGCGGACATCTCTGCGAAGATCGTCGTGCCGAACTCGGCGAGGCGGCGGTTGAGCAGCGGGCGCCCGGAGGGGCCGGGCTCGCGCCCGGAGGGGCCGGAGGAGGACTTCATGGCCGCCATCCTGCGCCGAACCTCTGGACTTCCTCAACTCTGCTTTGCGTCGGCTTGGACAAGGGCATCTCCCTGTCACGCGAGAAGCCGGCCCACGGGGACCTGCTTCGGGGGGAACGGAAGGAGCGTGAGGGCCATGTTCGTGGCTTTCGTCTTCGTTGCGGTACTGATCTTCGCCTTGGTCGCGGCGATCAACTACGGGGGGAGCGGCCGGCGCCGCACCCGTTCGCGCTGGACCTCGGGCACGGCGTCGAGCTCGGCGGGCGGCGGCAGCTGGTGGGCCGGGGGCGGCGGCGCCGGCGGGCACCACGACGGCGGCGGCTCTTCGTGCGGCGGCGGTTCGTCGTGCGGCGGAGGCAGCTCCTCCTGCGGGGGCGGCGGGGGTGGATGCGGCGGAGGCAGCTGACACGGGGCAGCTGGTCCACCGAATCCACGAAGCGCCCGGCGGGGCCCGCAATTCCCGCCGGGCGCTTCGGTGTTGCGGCGCGGAGTCGGGCTTCG
This sequence comes from Streptomyces sp. NPDC039480, assembly GCF_055597165.1. NCBI lineage: Bacteria > Bacillati > Actinomycetota > Actinomycetes > Kitasatosporales > Streptomycetaceae > Streptomyces > Streptomyces sp. NPDC039480. The sequence goes on from NZ_JBVITX010000012.1 coordinate 52,368, forward strand.
GTTCCGCTTCGACACCACGTCAGGGCCGTGTTCTGTGATGGCTGTACTGAACAGTTGAACTGCGTAGCCCTCATGGGGATGGAAACCACACGTACTTGGGTAAAAACGCAGTGGCAGCGTCGCCGACCATGATTCCCTCTGAGACGTCAGCACCGCCCTCGGACGTCTGGTCCAGATTTCCTGGTTCAGGTTTCACAGACCGGGAACTGGATACCCGAAAGACGTTCTTGTGGGCACGAGCCGGCATTCCGACCTCCCGGAGTCCGATCCGGGGGCGCCGGCCCCACCTCCATTGAGTGTTAGCGGAGCCGACCCATGCTCACGACCCTGAAGACCGTCTATACCGACACGCGCGCCGAGGACCTGGCCTGGGCCCTGGGCCGCGAGCCATTGCCCGCGCTGGCCACCCTCGAATTGGAACTGGCCGACGCGAAAATGCAGTTGAGACTGCTCGGGGCCTCGCACCAGGTACTCATGGAGGACGAACAGGGCAGTTGTTCGGAGACCGTGGCCTGCATCCCCGGCAGCAGTACGCCCCTTCCGCTCGGCGTATCGAAACGCGTGGGTGAATGGGAGTACGAATTCGCGGCCCGCGTGGAAACGCTGTCGCGCGGTCAGTTCGCCGGTCGGGCACAGGAGTTGCTCGCACTTGTGGCCGAACACCCGCACGGATTGGCGGGTGTGTTCCCCGGCAGCCCGCACGCATTCACCGCACTGCTCGCACAGCGGCACGAAGGCTCACTGATGTGGCGTACGTGGCACGCGTATCCCCAGGAAGGCCAGCTCGTGGCGACACGGACGCGTGTGGGCGCGCGCATGCCGCTGACCGCGTCGCTCTGACCGGGCGCGCGGGAAGCGCGCGCGGGAAGGGCGGCCCGAGCGGGGCGGACAGGTCGGCCCGGGCGGCGGGCAGGGGGATTTGCACCCATGTGGGGGACCCGGCACGAGCCGATGGTGACGTAGCGTTCCAGGGTGCTCCAGTCGTCGGTGCGGTTGCCGGTCTCGCCCCGTACAGGACGGTTCCTCGTCCTCGTGGGCGTCTTCGTCTGCGCTGCCTGCGGCCTCGTGTACGAACTGGAACTCGTCGCCCTCGCCGCGTACTTGATCGGTGATTCCGTCACCCAGGCCTCCGTCGTGCTCTCCGTGATGGTCTTCGCCATGGGTATCGGATCGCTGCTCGCCAAGCGGCTGAGGCGCCGCGCCGCCGCCTGGTTCGGCCTCGTCGAGGCCGCGCTCGCGCTGGTCGGCGGGTGCAGCGCCATGGCGTTGTACGCGGCGTTCGCGTGGTCCGGCGACAAGGGCGAGGTGTGGGCGAGCGGGTCGCGCGGTCTGCTGGTCGCGTTCTCCCTCGCCATCGGCATCCTCATCGGCGCCGAGGTGCCGCTCTTGATGGTGCTCATCCAGCGCATCCGGCGGCAGGACGCGGGCGGCGCCGTCGCCGACCTCTTCGCCGCCGACTATGTGGGCGCCCTGGTCGGCGGGCTCGCCTTCCCCTTTCTGCTGCTGCCGATGTTCGGACAGCTGACGGGCGCCCTGTTCACCGGCGCGGTCAACGCCGTCGCGGGCGGCGCGCTCGTCCTCGGCCTGTTCCGGCAGGACCTGAGCGCGCGCGCCCGATGGGTGCTCCTCACCGCCAACGTGGTGGTGCTCTCCCTGCTCGCCTCCGCCGCCGTGCTCGTCGACGACTTCGAGCGGGCCGCCCGGCGCGCGGTGTACGGCGGGGACATCCGGGTCGCCGTGCAGACCGAGGTGCAGGAGGTCGTCCTCACCGGCGGCCGGCGCAGCTCCCTCGACCTCTTCCTCGACGGCCGCCTGCGCATCAGCGGACGCGACGAGCAGCGCTACCACCGGGGCCTCGTCGCACCCGCGATGCGCGGGCCGCACGCGCGCGTGCTCGTCCTCGGCGGCGGCGACGGCCTCGCCGCGCGCGAGATCCTGCGCCACCCGGACGTGCGCCGCGTCGACATCGTCGAGCTGGACGCCGGCGTCGTCGACCTCGCGCGGCACGACCCCGCCCTGAGCGAGCTCAACGGCCGGGCGTACCGCGACCCCCGGGTGCGGGTGGTGCACACCGACGCGTTCCGCTGGCTGCGCCAGACCCGCGCGAAGTACGACGTGGTCGTCTCCGACCTGCCGGACCCCGGCATCACGGCCAGCGCGAAGCTGTACTCCCAGGAGTTCTACGGCCTCGCCACCCGGGCCCTCACCGACGGCGGCAGGCTCGCCGTGCACGCGGGGCCGCTGACCGCGAGGCCGCGCTGCTTCTGGACGGTGGAGGCCTCGCTGCGCGCGGCGGGCCTGCGGACCGTGGCGTACCGCGTCGGCGGGCGGCTCTCGGGGTTCGCCGCCGGGCCCGACCGCACGGCGCAGGGGGCCGGGGCGCCCCGCGACTGGGGCTTCGTGCTCGCCTCGCGGACCAGGCCCGTGCTGCTCCGCGCGGCCCGGTCGGAGGTGGTGCGGGCCGGGGCGCGGGCGGCCGAGCCGACCCGGCAGCGGGGCCTGCCGCCCTCCACCCTGGTCCATCCGCGTTACGCGAACTGACGTACCCGGCGCGGCGAACTGTCGTACAAGTGGTGGCCGCGTGGGTAGGCTCCCCTGCCATGGAGCATGAGGTGTTCGTTCCGGTATCGGCAGAGCGGCTCCGGCAGGTCCTGGCCGACCCCGAGCGGGTCGCAGGGGCGGTCCCCGGACTTCAGCGCGACGCGGAGGAGACGGCGGGGCCGCTCTCCGGCCGCCTCAAGGTGCGCGTCGGCGGACACACGATCACCTACCGCGGCGCGGCGCGGACGGCTGCCCGCACCGACGGGACGTACACCGTCGAGGGCGAGGGCACGGAGGTCCGCGGCTCCGGTTCCGTGCGGCTGACGCTGACCGTGCGCCTTGTGTCGGCCGTCGAGGGGGCGACCCTCGTGTTCGGCGGCAGCGCGACCGCGGACGGCCGGATCACGGAAGGTTCTCCACAGGCTGTGGAATCCGCTGTCCGGCGCCTCCTGGACCGGTTCGCCGAGGGCCTCGGCGCGGCGGCGCCCCCCGACACGGCACCGAGCGACGACGTGGACGACATCGCCGACGTGGATGTCATCGACGACATCGATGACGTGGACGACATCGACGACATCGACGACGCCGACGACGGCATCAACCTCGACGACACCAACGTCCTCGACGAGGTGGACGGCATCGAAGACCTCGAAGACCTCGCGGACCTCGACGACGTGGACGACATCGGGGACATCGACGTACCGCCCGCCGAGGCCGCGCACGCGCGCCGCACCATGATCGGGCGCAGCGCCGAGGAGGTCGACCACGCCCCGCCCCGCGGCCGGTACGCGCCGGCGCCCGCCCCGGAGTCCCTCACCGCCAACGCCACGCTCCGCTGGGCCGCGCCCGCCGCCGCGCTAGCGCTGGCGTCGGCCATCGTCGTCGGCCGGGCCCTGCGCCGCCGCCGCTGACCGCTCACGCCGCGCCGACCGCCCACGTCGTAGGGTCGGCCCTGTGAGTACCGAAGACGTGACCCTCACCGCGGGCGACGCGGAAGTGATGGTGCAGCCGGGCAACGGCTGCCGCATCGGAAGTCTGCGCATCGGCGGCGTCGAGCTGCTGCGCCAAGGGAAGAAGTACGGCTGCTTCCCGATGGTGCCGTGGTGCGGCCGGATCAGGGACGGCCGGTTCCGCGACGGCGCGGTGGTCCACCAGATGCCGCTGAACTCCCCGCCGCACGCCATCCACGGCTTCGCCCGCGACGCCGAATGGCGTACGGCGCGCACCTCGAAGACCGAGGCCGTCTTCACGTACGACCTGACCGACCCCTGGCCCCACCCGGGCCGCGTCACCCAGATCGTGGAACTCGGCGAGGACGCGTTGACGCTGCGCCTCGGCATCGAGACGTACGGCGACTCCTTCCCCGCGCAGGCCGGCTGGCACCCGTGGTTCAACCGGGTTCTCGACGGCGGCGGCGAGCCCGTCCGCCTCGACTTCGACCCCGCCTGGCAGGAGGAGCGCGGCGACGACCACCTCCCCACCGGCCACCGCATCGACCGGAAGCCGGGCCCCTGGGACGACTGCTTCGGCATGCCGGACGGCGTCGACGTGACGCTGACCTGGCCCGAGCGGTTCGAGGTGAACGTCAAGAGCCGCGAGCAGTGGGTCGTCGTCTACGACGAGCAGGAGGCCGCGGTCTGCGTCGAACCGCAGACCGGCCCGCCGAACGGTCTCAACACCGACCCGCGCCTGGTCACCCCCATCGAGCCCCTGGAGACGGCGACGACGTGGACGTGGCGACGCCTTTAAGCTTCTGGACATGACTGACGTACGCGGCGAGCTGCTGCAGCAGATCAAGGACAAGGCCGTCGTGCACGGCAAGGTGACGCTCTCCTCCGGCCTGGAGGCCGACTACTACATCGACCTCCGCCGGATCACCCTCGACGGCGAGGCCGCCCCGCTGGTCGGCCAGGTCCTGCTCGACCTCACCGCCGACCTCGACTTCGACGCCGTGGGCGGCCTGACCATGGGCGCCGACCCGGTCGCGGGCGCGATGCTGCACGCGTCCGCCGCGCGCGGCAAGCGCCTCGACGCCTTCGTGGTCCGCAAGGCCGCCAAGGCGCACGGCATGCAGCGCCGCGTCGAGGGCCCCGACATCAAGGGCCGCCGTGTCCTGGTCGTCGAGGACACCTCCACCACCGGCGGCTCGCCGCTGACCGCCGTCGAGGCGGTCCGCGAGGCGGGCGCCGAGGTCGTCGGCGTCGCCACGATCGTGGACCGGGCCACCGGCGCCGGCGAGAAGATCACCGAGGGTGCGGGTGTGCCGTACCTCTTCGCGTACTCGAAGGACGACCTCGGCCTGGACTGAGAGCCTGTGTCCGGACCGGCGGTCGCGTCCGTGCGGCCCGCCGCGTCTGGAAAGATGGGGGCGACAATGTCGTCGCCCCCAGGTCAGGGTCCAGGCAGCACAGCACCCACCCGCACATCACAAGGAGCGGACACATGCCCATCGCAACTCCCGAGGTCTACGCCGAGATGCTCGACCGGGCGAAGGCAGGCAAGTTCGCCTACCCGGCGATCAACGTGACGTCCTCGCAGACGCTGCACGCGGCGCTGCGCGGCTTCGCCGAGGCCGAGAGCGACGGCATCATCCAGATCTCCACCGGTGGTGCGGAGTTCCTGGGCGGTCAGCACAGCAAGGACATGGTGACCGGCGCGGTCGCGCTCGCCGAGTTCGCGCACATCGTCGCCAAGAAGTACGGCATCACGGTCGCGCTGCACACGGACCACTGCCCCAAGGACAAGCTGGACGGCTATGTCCGCCCGCTCCTCGACATCTCCGCCGAGCGCGTCAAGGCCGGTCAGAACCCGCTGTTCCAGTCCCACATGTGGGACGGCTCCGCCGAGACCCTCGCCGACAACCTGGCCATCGGCCAGGAGCTGCTCGCGAAGGCCGCCGCCGCGAAGATCATCCTTGAGGTCGAGATCACCCCGACCGGCGGTGAGGAGGACGGCGTCAGCCACGAGATCAACGACGAGCTGTACACGACCGTCGACGACGCGCTGCGCACCGCCGAGGCCCTCGGCCTGGGCGAGAAGGGCCGCTACCTCCTCGCCGCCTCGTTCGGCAACGTGCACGGCGTCTACAAGCCGGGCAACGTCGTCCTGCGCCCCGAGCTCCTCAAGGACCTCCAGGAGGGCGTCGGCGCGAAGTACGGCAAGGCCGCCGGATCGCAGCCGTTCGACTTCGTCTTCCACGGCGGCTCCGGCTCGACCGCCGAGGAGATCGCGACCGCGCTGGAGAACGGCGTCGTCAAGATGAACCTCGACACCGACACGCAGTACGCCTTCACGCGTCCCGTCGCGGACCACATGTTCAAGAACTACGACGGCGTCCTGAAGGTCGACGGCGAGGTCGGCTCGAAGAAGACGTACGACCCGCGCACCTGGGGCAAGCTCGCCGAGGCCGGCATGGCGCAGCGCGTCACCGAGGCCTGCGCGAACCTGCGCTCCACGGGCACGAAGCTGAAGTAGTACCTGTTGTTCCGCGTGTGAAGGCCCTGGGTCGGTGACCCGGGGCCTTCGCCGTACCGGCATGCCGCAGACTTGGTCCCATGGCCATTCACAAGGATCTGCTCGGGGGACCGCCCCCGACCCACCTGCCCGACGACCCGGAGCCGCGCGAGCTCCTCGCGAACGGTGCGGCACCCGCCGACGTCGCCGCGAAGTACCCCACGTCCTCGCTCGCCTGGGCCCAGCTCGCCGACGAGGCGTACGAGCGCGGCAGCGTCGTCGAGTCGTACGCTTACGCCCGTACGGGGTACCACCGCGGCCTGGACTCCCTGCGCCGCAGCGGCTGGAAGGGCCACGGCCCGGTGCCGTGGGAGCACGAGCCGAACCGCGGCTTCCTGCGCGCCCTGCACGCCCTCGCGCGGGCGGCGCAGGCGATCGGCGAGCAGGAGGAGTACGAGCGCTGCGCGGGCTTCTTGCGGGAATCTTCCGAGACCGCGGCGAAGACGCTCGGCTGACGTGAGCGGGGTCCGGGGGCACCGCCACGGGGGCGCTGCCCCCGGACCCCCAGCTTCGGGGGCGCTGCCCCCGGACCCCCTTTTCGGCCTGAACGGCCTCGTCCTCAAACGCCGGACGGGCTGATATCGCCCGCCGCCGGGGAGGGATGGCAGCGGCGCCGGGGGAGTTTTTCAGGGGCGCGGGGAACTGCGCGACCAGCCACAGCGGACCCGCACCCGAAGAATCAACGCAAGGTCCCCAAAAGCTTCGCGTCGAACGGCGTCGCCTCCGCGAGGCGGCCCGTCATCGCCTTGTTCGCCCACTCCGCGTCAGCGATCAGCGCTCGGCCCACCGCGATCACGTCGAACTCGTCCCGCTCCATGCGGTCGAGGAGCAGGTCGATACCCGTCGTGGCGGTCTCGTTCGTCCAGCCGGGGCTGAGGAACTCCTTGTCGAGGCCCACCGAGCCGACCGACAGCGTGGCCTTTCCGGCGAGCTTCTTGACCCAGCCCGCGAGGTTCAGGTCGTCCCCGTCGAACTCGGGGAGCCAGTAGCGGCGCGTGGACGCGTGGAAGGCGTCGACGCCCGCGGCCGCCAAGGGGGCGAGCAGGGCGTCCAGTTCGGCGGGGTCGGCGGCGATCTTCTCGTCGTACGCGTTCGCCTTCCACTGCGAGAAGCGGAAGATCACGGGGAACGTCGGCGAGACCGCCGCGCGCACCGCCTCGACGATCTCGCGCGCGAAGCGGGTGCGGGAGGCGAGGTCGCCGCCGTAGCCGTCGGTGCGGCGGTTGGTGTTGCCCCAGAGGAACTGGTCGATCAAGTAGCCGTGGGCGCCGTGCAGTTCGACGCCGTCGAAGCCGATCCGCTCGGCGGCGGCCGCGCTGTCGGCGAAGGCCCCGATGACCGCGTCGATGTCGGCGCCGGTCATCGCGTGGCCCTTGGCGGTGCCGTCGAGGGCGAGGCCGGAGGGGCCCGCCGGCGGGGCGGAGGGGATCGGGCCCTGGCCCTCGTCGCGGGTCGCGCCGACGTGCCACAGCTGCGGGACGATCTTGCCGCCCGCCGCGTGCACGGCCTCGGCGACCCGCTGCCAGCCCGCCAGGGCGGCCTCTCCGTGGAAGCGGGGGACGCGGTGGCTGCTGCCGGCCGACGGGTGGTCGATGTACGTGCCCTCGGTGACGATCAGGCCGACGCCGCCCGCGGCGCGGCGCGCGTAGTACTCCGCCACGTCCTCGCCCGGCACGCCGTCCGGCGAGAACTCGCGGGTCATGGGAGCCATGGCGATGCGGTTGCGCAGGCTGAGGCCGTTGATGTCGAAGGGGCGGCCGAGGAGCTGGGCGGCTCGTGCGGCGGTCGTGTCCGTGGTGTCCGTCGTGGCCGGGGTGGCCGCGGGGTCCGTGCTCTTTGTGGTTTCCATGACAGCACTGTACGTACTTTGGGCATGTCTTGAGCAAGGCGGGTACCGTGAACCTCATGAACTGGCCCGCGACCGAGCGCCTCAGCCTGACCCCCGCGCCCGGCGGCCTCGCCCTCGTTCAGGAGCTTCTGAACACCGCGTCCGCCGGCCACTCCGACTCCGCCGACCTGCTCGCCGACGGTGAGCTCGGCCGTGCCCAGGAGTGGGCCGACCGGGCCGTGGGCGCCTGGGCGGGGGAGACCGGCCGGGGTGACGTGCGCCTGGTCCTCGCGGCCGAGGATCTGCTGAAGCTGCGCTGCCTGCGGGACCAGCTGCGGCGCGCGCTGGCCTCCACCGACCGGGATGGGGGTGCGGTCCGCTTCACCTCCGCGCCCGTGGTGGTCGCGCTGTCGGGCGACGGCGCGCTGACCGTGGAGCCGGAGGGTGCCGGTGCCCGCTGGCTGGCCTCCGCCGTGCTGGCCGAGGCGCTGGTGGCCCAGGCCTCGAACCTCTGGCGGCGGCTGAAGATCTGCCGCAACGAACTCTGTGCCGCCGCCTTCTACGACCGCTCCCGCAACAACAGCGGCGTCTGGCACTCGGTGCGCGGCTGTGGGAACGCCGCGCATCTGCGGGCCTGCCGGGAGCGCCGCCGGGCACAGCCTGAAAGCAGCGTAAAGCTTTAGGGGCTGTCCTCCCCCAAGGGTGTGCCTTGCCGATTGCGGGAAAGTTGCGGAAGATGCCGGTGGGGACCGGGGCCCCCGTGCCGGTAACGGCAGGGGCGGACCGCTACCCGGAGTACGTATCGAGGAGACAGCGATGTCCCCAGAGACGCATGAGGCATCCCCCGAGGAGCGCGCGGCGTCCACCGAGGTCCACGAGGCGGAGAGCCCGAACCTCGACTTCGCAGGCACCACCCCTTACGAGGACTACGTCCAGGCGGACGTCCTCACCCATCTGCAGCACCTGCGCTCGGACGACCCCGGCGAGATGGTCTTCCTGGTCACCACCCAGGTCATGGAGCTGTGGTTCACGGTGATCGTCCACGAGTGGGAGACCGCGGCGCACGCCCTGCGGCGCGACGACATCCCCACCGCGCAGAACGCGCTCAAGCGCAGCCTGCGCGAGCTGGAGGCCCTGAACGCCTCCTGGCGCCCGCTGGCCCAGCTCACGCCCGCCCAGTTCAACTCCTACCGCAGCTCGCTCGGCGAGGGCTCGGGATTCCAGTCCGCGATGTACCGCCGCATGGAGTTCCTGCTCGGCGACAAGTCCGCGTCCATGCTCGTCCCGCACCGGGGCGCGCCCCGCGTCCACGCGGAGCTGGAGAAGGCGCTGCACGAGCCGAGCCTCTACGACGAGGTGCTCAGCCTGCTCGCGCGGCGCGGGTACGCCGTCCCCGCGGCCGTCCTGGAGCGCGACCTGTCCAAGAAGTACGAGCCGTCGCCGGAGGTCGAGGCCGTCTGGACCGAGCTCTACTCCGGTGACGAGCACGCCGACCTGGCCCGCCTCGGCGAGACGCTGACGGACGTCGCCGAGCTGGTCTGGCGCTGGCGCAACGACCATCTGGTCGCCACCCGCCGTGCCATGGGCGCCAAGACGGGCACGGGCGGCTCGGCCGGTGTGGCCTGGCTGGAGAAGCGCGCGTCGAAGAACGTGTTCCCCGAGCTGTGGACTGCGAGGAGCCATGTCTGACCTGCGGAGCGAGGCCGAGGCGCTGGACTCCCGCGACGAACTCGCCGCCAAGCGCAAGGAGTTCGTCCTCGACGACACGGTCTACCTGGACGGCAACTCGCTGGGCGCCCTGCCCGCGCACGTGCCGGGACGGCTCGCCGAGGTCATGACCCACGAGTGGGGCAGGCTCCGCATCCGCTCGTGGGAGGAGAGCGGCTGGTGGACCGCGCCCGAGCGCATCGGTGACCGCATCGCCCCGCTGGTCGGCGCCGCGCCGGGCCAGATCGTCGTCGGCGACTCGACCAGCGTCAACGTCTTCAAGGCGCTGGTGGCGGCGGTCCGCATGGCGAGGGAAGGTCACGAGGGGCGTGCGGGGCGTGACGAGATCGTCGTCGACGCCACGACCTTCCCCACGGACGGATACATCGCCGAGTCGGCGGCCCGCCTCACCGGCTGCCGGCTGATACCGGTGGCCCCGGGCGACGTCCCCGGCGTACTCGGCGAGCGCACCGCCGCCGTCCTGCTCAACCACGCCGACTACCGCACAGGCCGCCTGCACGACCTGCCGGGCCTGACGGCGGCGGTCCACGCGGCGGGCGCCCGCGTCGTCTGGGACCTGTGCCACACGGCGGGCGCGCTGCCCGTCGGCCTGGACGCGCACGGCGTGGACCTCGCGGTGGGCTGCACCTACAAGTACCTGAACGGCGGCCCGGGTTCGCCCGCCTACCTCTACGTACGCGAAGGCCTCCAGCCCCGCTTCGACTCGCCGCTGCCCGGCTGGAACTCGCACGCCGAGCCCTTCGGGATGCGGCCCGCGTTCGAGGCGGCGGACGGGGCGCTGCGCGGGCGCGTCGGCACGCCCGACATCCTGTCGATGCTCGCCCTGGAAGCGGCGCTCGACGTCTGGGACGGCGTGTCCGTCGACGACGTGCGCGCCAAGTCCCTCGCCCTGACGGACTTCTTCCTGCGGTGCGTCGGCGCGTACGTGCCGCAGGGCAGGGTCGAGTCCCTCACCCCGGCCGCGCACGCCGAGCGCGGCAGCCAGGTCGCGCTGCGCTGCGAGGACGCGGGAGACGTGATGCGGCGCCTCGTCGAGCGGGGCGTCGTCGGGGACTTCCGCGCCCCTGACGTGCTGCGGTTCGGATTCACACCGCTGTACGTGTCCTTCGCGGACGCCGAGCGGGCGGCTCGTGTCCTCGCGGAGACCCTGGGCTGATAACGTCCGGCGGATCTTGCTCCCGCCGCTCCGTGTCCCGGAGCGGCGGGGGCGAGCCCGCCAGCCGTACCGCTGTTGAGAGGTTGCCGCATGCCGGACGACGCCGCCGTGGCCCGCGATGCCGCCGAGGCCGAAGCCGCCTTCTCGCATCCCGCCGTGGAGCCGGACGCCACCGCCGCGTACGGCGAACACCCCGACCAGATCGTCGACTTCTACGCGCCGAGGGGCGACGTGGGCATCCCCGCGCCCCTCGTCGTCCTGCTGCACGGCGGCGCGTGGCGCGCGCCCTACGACCGGCGGCACGTCACGCCGTTCGCCGACTTCCTCGCCCGCCGGGGCTTCGCGGTGGCCAACGCCGAGTACCGCAGGGGCAGTCCGATCCCCGCGCAGGGCGGCACGCGCCCGGTGGCCGGGCGCTGGCCCGAGACCTTCGACGACGTGGCCGCCCTCTTCGACGCGCTGCCCTCGCTCGTACGGGAGGCGCTGCCGTCGGCCGACCCGCGCCGCACCGTGGTGACCGGGCACTCGGCGGGCGGCCACCTCGCGCTGTGGGCCGCCGCCCGGCACGTCCTGCCCGCCGACGCGCCGTGGCGCACCGACCGCCCGGCCCCGCTGCGCGGCGTCGTCGCGCTCGCGCCGATCGCGGACTTCCGCGCCGCCGAGGAGCTGGCGGTCTGCGACGGCGCGTCGGCGCAACTCCTGGGCGGCGGCGACCGGTTCGAGGAGCGGCTGCCGTACGCCGACCCGGCCGCGCTGCTCCCGACGGGCATCGCCACGACCGTGGTGCAGGGCCGCACCGACATCGTCGTACCGCAGGCGGTGGCCGAGGCGTACGCCGACGCGGCCGCGAAGGCGGGCGAGGTCGTGGGGCTCACGCTCCTCGAGGACGTGGGCCACTTCCCGCTGATCGACCCGGCGGCGGACGCGTGTGCGGTGGTCGCGGAGGAGATCGCCCAACTGGCGTTCTGACGCGCCTGCGGCCGGTGCTCCGACGCGCCTGCGGGCGATGCTCTACGCGCCTGCGGGCGACGTTTCGATCATCCCTGGGGATACCCGTAGTACCTGAGAGCTACCCCGCCGCTGTATACCCCAGCGTGATGTGGGCGACAGCGCCCGATCCATAACTTCCTTTCCGTGAGAGCGAGTCGGAGCACCGGCCCGCACGGAAGCGGAAGGTATGGACGCGATGAGGATCCGGGCCGGGCGGCTGCGCCGCACCCTGTTGGCCTTCGGTGTCGCCGCCGCCGTGGTGGTCCCGGTGTCGGGCGCCGCTCGCCCGGAGATCCCGGCCCCGGCGCCCGCCGCGCTGGGCCGCGTCACGGCGGCGACGCTCCCCGAGGCGTACGCGGCGAACCGGGCGAACGCCACCGAGGCGGCTTCCCTCGCCGAGGGCTACGGCGCGGCCGACCGGGCCGCCGCGCTGCGCGCCATGGCCTCGCCCGGCCGGCAGTTCCTCGCCTTCGACGGGCGGGGCACCGGCCGCACCGCCGAGGTCGTCGGCGACCTGGCGGGCGCGGACCGCGTCGCCGTCCTGGTGCCGGGCTCCGATACGTCCCTCGACTCGTACGGCAGGCTGCGGTCCGGCGCCCTCGCCCTGCACGCGGAGCTCGGCCCGCGCACGGCCGTCGTGGCGTGGCTCGGCTACGAGACGCCGGGCACGGTCAGCCCCGCCGTCCTGACCACCGGCCGCGCGGACGACGCGGCGCCCGCACTGCGCTCCTTCGTCGACGGCCTGCGCGGCATCAACGCCCACGCGCGCGTGTCCCTGCTCTGCCACTCGTACGGCTCGGTGGTGTGCGGCAGTGCCGCCTCGGGGCCGCGCGGCCTGGACGTCGCCGACATCGCGCTATACGGCAGTCCCGGCACCGGCGTCGACGACGCGCAGGAGCTGCACACGCGGGCCCGGATCTGGGCGGGCCGGGGCGCCGCCGACTGGATCGCCGACGTGCCGCACACCAGCGCCGACGTCTTCGGCACGACCGTCGGCTTCGGCACCGACCCGGTCTCCGCCGGCTTCGGCGCCCGCGTCTTCGCGGCGGGCGACGGCGGCCACAGCGACTACCTCAGGCCGGGCTCGGTCGCGCTCGGCAACCTCGCACGGATCGTGCGCGGCGATCACCCGGAGGTCACTCATGCGTGAGCGTCGGCTGCCAGGTCTCAAGCTGCCCTTTCCCGATCTGTCCCGACTCGCCGAGCGGGTCGACGCCGCCACGCCTCCCGGCCGTGACCGTGCCGTCGACGCCCTGCGGGCCTTCGCCATCCTCGGGGTGGTGGGCGGCCACTGGCTGGTCACCGCCCTCGTGTCGGACGGCGGCACGCTGCGCGCCGCCAGCCCGCTGAAGGACATGCCGTGGCTCGCGCCGGTCTCCTGGGTCCTCCAGACGCTCGCCGTGTTCTTCCTGGTGGGCGGGCACGTGGCGGCGAAGAGCTACGCGTCGGCGCGGGCGCGCGGCACCGGGTACCTCCCGTGGCTGACGGCCCGCATCGGCCGCCTCTTCCGGCCGGTCGCCGCGGTGCTCGCGCTGTGGACCGCCGTCGGCGCGGGCCTTGTCCTGTCGGGCGCGGCCCCGGACACGGTGCACACGCTGGTGAAGCTGGCGCTGTCACCCCTGTGGTTCCTGCTGGCCTTCGCCGGTCTCACCGCGGCGACCCCGCTGGTGCGGCGGCTCAACCCGCTGTGGCCGCTGGCCGTCGTTCTCCACGTGGATCTCGTACGGTTCGGTTTCGGCGGCCCCGCCTGGCTCGGCTGGGTCAACCTGGCGGCGGGCTGGCTCGTGCCGTACACGCTGGGCGCGGCCTGGGCGCGCGGTGAGCTGACGCGGCACTCGGGCCGGGTGCTGCTGGTGGGCGGCGCGGCGGCCACCGCCGGTCTCGTCCTGTGGGCCGGCTATCCCGCCTCGATGGTCGGCGTCCCGGGCGAGCCGATGTCGAACCTGAACCCGCCCACGCTGGCGGCCGTCACCTTCGGTCTCGCCCAGTGCGGCCTGGCCCTGCTGCTGCGGGAGCCGCTGGCGCGGTGGCTGCGGCGGCCCGCGGCCTGGGCCGCGGTGGCCCTCGTGAACCTCTCCGCGATGACGATATTCCTCTGGCACCAGACGGCACTGATGGCGGTCACCGCGCTCGGCCTGCTCCCCGGGAGCCTCTTCGGCGGGGGCCCGCTGCCCGGCCTGCACACGGTGCCGGACGGGCCGGGCTGGGTGCTCGCCCGGCTCGGCTGGCTGCCGGTGTTCGCGCTGGGGCTCGCGGTGTGCTGGGCGGCGTTCCGGACGTACGAGGGAGGGGGCCGCCGGGTGCGGCACGGCACCGGAGGCGGGGGAGCGGAGGCGGTGCCGCGTGCCTAGGGTTGATCTTGTGGAGGGTGACGGCCGCGGGCGCGGCGACAGCGAGCGGTTCGACGGGGCCGTCGCGGCCGGAGTGCGGGCCCTGTGCAAGGAGCTGTGGACGGCCGCGCCGATGCCGCTGCCGCCGCTCTGGCGGCCGCGGCTGCTCCGCTGGCTGCCGCACTTCGTGATCGTGTGGATCGCCGTCGGCACGCTGCTCGGCAACCTCGACCAGCTGTCCGCCCGCTACCGGCTCGGCTACACGGTCGGCTCGTTCCTGTCCCTGGGCCAGACCGCGGCGCTCCTGCTCGCACTGGTGCGCCCGGTCCCCGCGTGGTGGCTGTCGCTCGGGGCGAACGTCTCGGCCGCCGCCCTGACGGCGATGCCGGCCGACCAGGAGCACGAACCCTGGCCCTGGGGCCCGCCCTCGCTCGTCGCGCACGCCACGGTGCTGCTGCTCCTCACCCTGCGGCTGCCGCCCCGGGCCGCCTGGGCCGCCTGCGCCCTCAGCGTCGGCGTGCCCGGACTGCTGCAACAGACGATGAACCCCGGCGCGTACGACACCACGGTGCCGCTCTCGGCGGTCGTCTTCGGCGCCGTCACCCTCATCGGCACGCTGCTGCGCGGCCGCCGCGAGGCCCGCAGCCGGCTCGTCGAGCAGGAGACGCTCACCGCCGAGGAGCGGGCCCGCCGCACGCTCCTGGAGGAGCGCAGCCGCATCGCCCGCGAGCTGCACGACGTGGTCGCCCATCACATGTCCGTGATCTCCATCCAGGCGCAGGTCGCCCCGCACCTGGTGAAGGACCCGCCCGACGAGCTCAGGGAGAACCTCGCGGGCATCCGGGCGAACGCCCTGGAGGCCCTCACCGAACTCCGCCGCGTCCTCGGTGTCCTGCGCTCGGAGCACCCCGACGACCCGGAGGCCGCGCCGCAGTCCCCGCTGCCCACCCTGGAGCGCCTCGACGGCCTCGTCGACAACGCGCGCGCGGCCGGACTGACCGTCCACCGCGAGAGCGCGGGCGAGCCGCGCCCGCTGCCGCCCGGCGTGGACCTGTCGGCGTACCGCATCGTGCAGGAGGCGCTCAGCAACGCGATCCGGCACGCGCCGGGCTCGACGGTACGGATCGGTCTCGCGTACACACGGGCCGGGCTGAGCGTCCGCGTCACCGACTCCGGCGCGCGCGGCGCGGCGCCGCCCTCGCCCGGCGCGGGCCACGGGCTGCTCGGCATGCGGGAGCGGGCGGCCATGCTGGGGGGCGACCTCGTCACAGGCCCCACCCCGGACGGCGGCTACGAGGTCGCCGCCTTCCTGCCGACCGACGCCCCACCGACCGACGCCCTGCCGACCGACACCCCGCCCACCACCGCTCGGCCGACCCACGGAGAGACCGCACCATGACCATCAAGGTCCTGATCGCCGACGACCAGATCATGGTCAGGCAGGGCTTCTCCGTCCTGCTGAACGCGGAGCCGGACATCGAGGTGACCGGCCAGGCCGTCGACGGCGTGGACGCGGTCGCCCAGGTTGCCGAGCTCGTGCCGGACGTGGTCCTCATGGACATCCGCATGCCCGAGCTGAGCGGCATCGAGGCGACCCGCCGCATCACGGCCGCCCGGCCCGAGGTGCGGGTGCTCGTCCTGACCACCTTCGACCTCGACGAGTACGTGTACGAGGCGCTGCGCGCTGGCGCCTCCGGTTTCCTGCTGAAGGACGCGTCGGCGGACCAGCTCGCCGAGGCGGTCCGCGTGGTGGCGGCGGGCGACGCGCTGCTCGCGCCGGGGATCACACGGCGCCTCATCGCCGAGTTCTCCCGGCTGGACGGCGGCCCGCGCGGCCCGCTCAGGTCCCGCGTCGGCGACCTCACCGAGCGCGAGACGGAGGTGCTCGCGCTGATCGCGCAGGGCCTGTCGAACGCGGAGATAGCGGCGCGGCTCGTCGTCGCCGAACAGACCGTGAAGACGCACGTCGGCCGCATCCTGGTGAAACTGGGCCTGCGCGACCGCACGCAGGCGGCGGTGTTCGCGTACGAGTCGGGGGTGGTCCGTCCGTCGGGAGGCCTCTGAGGTCTCTGAGGCCTCCGACAAGGGCCCCGAGTAGTACTTGCGACGGACCTTCCCGAACCCGTCCTGGTGCGGACGACCGCCCGGCCGCGCCCCCGTACCTTCGTAGACGTGACCGATACGACTGAGCAGCTCAAGGCCAGAGGCCGGCAGAGCCCCGAGTTCCACTTCGTGCGGGAGGCCTTCGGCGGCCTGCGCGAGGCGCTGTTCCGCGACGCCTTCGCCTACCGGATGCTGCCGCCGAGGACGACGGAGGGGCTGACGGCCCGCCTCCTGCCGAAGCGGATACGCGGGCACGCGGTCTGGGCCCCGCACGTCCTGGTGGTCGTGGCGGCCCTGATCACGATGTCCATCGCCTACCAGGTGGGCCTGGGCGGCAACGAGCTCTCCCACCTCCTCACCGGCTTCATCCCGGCGGCCGCCGTCCTGATGACCCTGGTCAGGCCGGTCGGCGCCTTCTGGGTCTCGCTGGCCTCCACCCCGTTCACCGCGGTGCTCGGCAACACCTGGGACGGCTGGCCGTGGACGCCCTCCGCGTTCTTCGCGCACATCGTGGTGATGGTCGTCGTCGCGGCCAGGAACGGCCCGCGCACCGCCGCGTGGATGTGGCTCGCCACAGCGGCGTTCGGAGTGGTCATGGAGGTGGGTCTCGGCTCGCCCGGCTCCTCCGACGCCCCGATGATGCTGTTCTTCTCCGCGCTCGCCCTGCTCGTCACCACCGTGATCCACGTGCGCCGCGAGGCGCAGCGCGAGGTCACCGTGCAGCGCACCGTCACCGCCATCGAGCGCGACAAGCGGACCCTCCTGGAGGAGCGCACCACCATCGCCCGCGAGCTGCACGACGTCGTCGCGCACCACATGTCGGTGGTCGCCATCCAGGCGGAGGCCGCGCCCTACCGCGTGGAGAACCCGCCGCCCGAGCTGGAGCAGGCCTTCGTGACGATCCGCGAGAACGCGGTGTCGGCGCTCACCGAGCTGCGCCGCGTCCTCGGTGTCGTACGGGCGGAGGACTACGAGGCGCCGGACGCCCCGCAGCCCACCCTCGCCGACCTCGACCGGCTCCTCGCCAACGTCCGCGAGGCCGGCCTGACCGTCGACAAGGTCGTCACCGGAGCGGTCCGCGAGCTGCCGCAGGGCGTGGAGCTGTCGGCGTACCGCATCGTGCAGGAGGCGCTGAGCAACAGCCTGCGCCACGCGCCGGGCGCCGCCGCCCGCGTCGAGGTCGGCTACGTCCTCGGCGGCCTGGGCCTGCGCATCGTGAACGGTCCGGCGACCGGCCTGGTCAAGCCGTCCCCGGGGGCGGGCCACGGCATCACGGGGATGCGTGAGCGCGTCACGATGCTGAACGGCGAGATGACGGCGGAGCCGACGGCCGAGGGCGGTTACGAGGTGACGGTGTTCCTGCCGGTGCCGCTCGCGGACCGCCTCGACCCGGCGGGAGAGGACGCATGACGATCAAGGTCCTGATCGCCGACGACCAGATGATGGTCCGCGAGGGCTTCTCCGTCCTCCTGAACGCCATGCCCGACATCGAGGTGATCGGCGAGGCCGTGAACGGCAGGGAGGCGGTCACCAAGGTCGCCGAGCTCGCGCCCGACGTGGTCCTGATGGACATCCGCATGCCGGAGCTGAACGGCATCGAGGCGACCCGCGAGATCGTCGCGTCCGAGGGCGGCACGGACGGGTGCAAGGTGCTCGTCCTGACCACCTTCGACCTCGACGAGTACGTGTACCAGGCGTTGCGCGCCGGGGCCTCCGGCTTCCTCCTCAAGGACGCGTCGGCCCGCCAGCTGGCGGACGGCGTACGCGTGGTGGCGTCCGGCGAGGCGCTGCTCGCACCGACCGTCACCCGCCGTCTGATCACGGAGTTCTCGAAGCTGGCCGAGGCGCCGCGGCTCTCGTCGGCCGTCCAGGCACAGCAGTACGGCGAGCTCACCGAGCGCGAGACGGAGGTGCTCGTCCTCATCGCGCAGGGCCTGTCGAACGCGGAGATCGCCTCCCGTCTCGTGGTCGCCGAGTCCACCATCAAGACGCACGTCAGCCGGGTCCTGGTGAAGCTGGGCCTGCGGGACCGCACGCAGGCCGCGGTGTTCGCGTACGAGGCGAGGCTGGTCACGCCGGGGTAGTGCCACGAGGGGGTGCGAGCACCTAGCGTCCCTGCATGGACGCAGCCGATGCAGCCGACGCCCCCGACGAAGCGGACGCCCCCTTCGACCCCTCGTCACCCGCCTTCCTGGCCGACCCGTACCCGGCGTACGCGGCCCTGCGGGAGAGCGGCCGGGTCCACCACTACGCGCCCACCGGCCAGTGGCTGGTCCCGCACCACGCGGACGTCGCCGCCCTCCTGCGCGACCGCCGCCTGGGCCGCACCCACCTGCACCGTTTCTCGTACGAGGAGTTCGGCCGCGAGGCCCCGCCCCCGGAGCACGAGCCGTTCCACGTCCTCAACGACAACGGCATGCTCGACCTGGAGGCACCCGCCCACACCCGCATCCGCCGCCTGGTCTCCCAGGCGTTCACGCCCCGCACCGTCGAGCAACTGAGGCCATACGTCCACGGGTTGGCGGACCGGCTGGCGCGCGGCCTGGCGGCGGACGGCGGCGGGGCCCTGGCGGCCCGCGTCGCCGAGCCGCTGCCCGTGGCGGTCATCGCACAGCTGCTGGGCATCCCGGAGAGCGACCGGCCCCTCCTCCGCCCCTGGTCGGCGGCGATCTGCGGCATGTACGAGCTGCACCCGTCCGAGGAGACGGCGGCGCGGGCGGTACGGGCGTCCCTCGAATTCACCGCGTACCTCACGGAGCTGATCGCGGGACGCCGCAGGAAGCCGGGCGACGACCTGCTCTCCGCGCTGATCGCGGCCCACGACGAGGGCGATGCGCTCACCGAGCAGGAGATGATCTCGACCTGTGTGCTCCTGCTCAACGCGGGCCACGAGGCGACGGTGAACGCCACGGTCAACGGCTGGTACGCGCTGTTCCGCAACCCCGCCCAGCTGGCGGCCCTGCGCGCGGACCCGGACGGACTGACCCCCACGGCCGTCGAGGAGCTGCTGCGCCACGACACGCCCCTGCAACTCTTCGAGCGCTGGGTCCTCGACGACATCGAGATCGGCGGAGTGACGGTCCCACGCGGTTCGGAGCTCGCGCTCCTCTTCGGCTCGGCCAACCACGACCCGGCCGTCTTCGACGCCCCCGCCACCCTCGACCTGGCCCGCCGCGACAACCCGCACATCTCCTTCAGCGCGGGCATCCACTACTGCATCGGCGCACCCCTGGCCCGCATGGAGCTGACGGCGTCCCTCGGTGCGCTGCTGCGCCGGGCCCCGGGCCTGCGCCTCGCCGCGGAGCCCGAACGCAGGCCGAACTTCGTGATCCGGGGGTTCAAGGAACTCCTGGTCGAGGTGTGAGCCGGGCCAGCGCAAGCCCCACGCCTCATCGGGCCAGCGCAAGCCCCACACCTCACCGCGGCAGCGTCAGCCGCCACGCCTTCGGATGGACCGTCCAGGTCCGCGTCCGCACCGGGCCCGCCACCACCGCGTCCGCCCGGTACCGGAAGTCCGCCCCCGACACCGTCACCGTCCGCGCCCGCACCCGCACCGGCGCCGCCTCCGCGCCCACCGAGGTCGGCCTGACCTCCACCTGGGCGAGGCCGCCGGGCCCCGCGGTGACGTGCACGGTCTCGACCGGCTGGTCCAGGTCGACCAGCGTGACGCCGTCCGCCTCGACCCGCAGCCGGGCCGGGGAGCGCCCGTCGGCCGCCGCGGGCCGCGCGGGGCGGGCGGCGAGGGTCCGCACGATGGACTGGCAGGTCCGCAGCCAGGCGTGCCCCTCCGCGGCGGCCCCGGCGGGCACGCGGGTCGCGGCGCCGACAGCGGAACCCCGGGCGACGGCCGACGCCCCCACGGGCGGGATGCGCAGATCGCCGAGGACGACCCCGTCGCTGTCGTCGACGAGCAGATCGAGCCGCCGCTCGGCCCCCTCCAGCACGGCCCGCGCCGCGGCGACCGCCCCGGCGGGCACTCCCAGCCCCCGCGCGAGCGTCTGCGAGGCGCCCACAGGCACGACGGAAAGCACACATCCGGCGAGGTCGCGCTCCCGGTGGAGCACCCCCACCGCCCGCAGCAGCGCCCGGTCGTCCCCGATCACCACGAGACGCCGGGCACCCCGTCTGGCCAGGGCTTTCGCGAAGTCCTCGGGGCCTTCGGGCAGACAGAAACGGACCGCGGCACCCGCACTGAGTACGTCCTTCGCGATCCGTACCGACTCACCGTCCGTGCGCCGGGCGACCGGGTCGATGACGACTAGAAGCTGGTCGCGAGCCGACAACGTGCGCCCTTTCTTTTAGCCGTTCTTTGAGACCTCGGGTAGCATCTTTGTGCAAGAGCCCCTTGCGCTATTGCGCCAGGGGCTTCGTCTATTCCGGGGCAGCATCCAAGGCACACCCATACGGCGGCTACGGCCCCTGACCTTGGACATGCCCCGCCCGGAAGGGGTGTACGCCTGTGCCCGCACTTGTGCTGCTCGGTGCTCAGTGGGGTGACGAAGGCAAGGGAAAGGCCACTGACCTGCTCGGTGGCTCGGTGGACTATGTAGTGCGCTACCAGGGCGGCAACAACGCCGGCCACACGGTTGTCGTAGGCGACCAGAAGTACGCGCTGCACCTCCTCCCTTCCGGGATTCTCTCCCCGGACTGTGTGCCTGTCATCGGCAATGGAGTCGTCGTCGACCCGTCGGTCCTGCTCTCCGAGCTGAGCGGTCTGAACGAGCGCGGCGTCGACACGTCGAAGCTCCTGATCAGCGGAAACGCCCACATCATCACGCCGTACAACGTGACGGTCGACAAGGTGGGCGAGCGCTTCCTCGGCAAGCGGAAGATCGGCACGACCGGCCGCGGCATCGGCCCGACGTACGCCGACAAGATCAACCGCACCGGCATCCGCGTGCAGGACCTCTACGACGAGTCGATCCTGCAGCAGAAGGTCGAAGCGGCCCTGGAGCAGAAGAACCAGCTCCTGACCAAGGTGTTCAACCGCCGCGCGATCGAGGCGGAGCAGATCGTCGAGCAGCTCCTGGAGCACGGCGAGAACATCAAGCAGTACGTCGCCGACACCACGCTGATCCTCAACAACGCGCTCGACGACGACAAGGTCGTCCTGTTCGAGGGCGGCCAGGGCACGCTCCTGGACGTGGACCACGGCACGTACCCCTTCGTCACCTCGTCGAACCCGACCGCCGGCGGCGCCTGCACCGGCACCGGCGTCGGACCGACGAAGATCAGCCGCGTCATCGGCATCCTGAAGGCGTACACGACCCGCGTCGGCGCGGGCCCGTTCCCGACGGAGCTGTTCGACGCGGACGGCGAGGCGCTGCGCACCATCGGCGGCGAGCGCGGTGTGACGACGGGCCGTGACCGTCGCTGCGGCTGGTTCGACGCCCCGATCGCCCGCTACGCGACCCGCGTGAACGGCCTGACGGACTTCTTCCTCACCAAGCTCGACGTCCTCACCGGCTGGGAGCAGATCCCGGTCTGTGTGGCGTACGAGATCGACGGCAAGCGGGTGGAGGAGCTCCCCTACTCGCAGACCGACTTCCACCACGCGAAGCCGATCTACGAAATGCTGCCGGGCTGGTCCGAGGACATCACCAAGGCCCAGACCTTCTCCGACCTGCCGAAGAACGCGCAGGGTTACGTGAAGGCCCTGGAGGAGATGTCCGGCGCCCCGATCTCCGCGATCGGCGTGGGCCCGGGCCGCACGGAGACGATCGAGATCAACTCGTTCGTCTGATCGGCCCACCGGTCGCACGAGTCGCATGAGGGGTGGGGCGCGCTGGAGTGCGCCCCACCCCTTCGGCATGCCTCAGCCGGACGCGTCGTCGCCGCAGACGCGCAGGCCCTCCGGGGTGGCGCACGGCAGGTGTCCGTGGGTGCGGATGACGTCGAGGCCGGTGCCGCGGGCGTAGGCGAGGAATCCGGCGGCCAGGGAGTCGGCGGGCGGGAGGCCGTAGGTGTAGGCGTACTCGATCTCGCGGTAGGGGTAGCCGGTCTTCAGGAGCTGGTCGGTCGAGGGGGCGTGGCCCTCCAGGTTGAGGCGGTGCAGGCCTTTCAGGCCGGACGCGGCGCGGAGTTCGCTGTAGCCGATGGCGCCCGGGATGCGGCCGACGGCGTCGAGTACCTGGTCGGTCGAGTCGAGTTCGCAGCGGGTGACGGGGACGGACCGGTCGTCCTTGCCGAGGCAGTCGTTGGACGACGCCTTGATCTCGAAGTTCCCGGCCAGGACGCGGCGTTGAAGTGTGTCGCGGGTGCCGGAGCTCGACCCCCGGCTGACGAGGACGACGGGCAGGTCGGGGCCGCCGAGCTCCTCCCAGTTGCGTACGTCGCCGCGGTAGAGGCGGCGGACCTGCGGCAGCGTCAGGTTCCGCAGCGGCACGCGGTCGTTGAGGACGAGCGTGAAGACGGAGATCGCCACCCGCGTCTCGGCGAGCTGCGGGAAGCCGTCGGACTTGGGTCCGTCGGAGAAGGCGAGGAGGGGCGGCGCCCCGTCGTCCTCGGCCCGGCCGGACTTGCGGCCCGCGTCGTCCAGTTCGCGTATGCCCGCCGCGCTGCCGTGCGCGCTGACCGTGATGTCGGAGCCGGGACAGTCCTCCTCGTACTTGTTCGCGAGCTCCTCGGCGATCGGGGCGAACGCCGTCGAGCCGAGCACCGTCAGCTCGCCCGTCGCGCACTCGATCGGCGGCGGGTCGGCGTCCCGCAGCACGATGATCGAGGCCAGCGTGATCACGGACACGGTGAGGAGCACGGTCAGGAGCTGCGCGGGCCGGGACAGCAGGGGCGGCTTGCCGTCGAGGGTGGTGGAGCGGTTGGGCCGCACCGCACCGGCCTGGATGCCGCCGGAGAGGGTGACCTCGCCGCCGACCGGGCCGCCGGTGAGCAGGACCAGGAGCTTGTAGTGCTGTCCCCGGTTCAGCGGGACGCGCGGGATGTGCAGCGTGCTGCCCTCGTAGCGCAGGCCCGTGCCCGGCGTGAAGTGCTCCATCAGGTGGTCGTCGCCGGACGGCGCGGTGACGGCGAGGCCGCGGACGGTGCGGCCCGTGAAGACGGCGGTGAGCCCGTGCAGCGCGCGGCCGCTGTAGTCGGCGTCGGTCACGGCCTGCGAACCGTCGTTCTCGACGCGCAGCAGGACGAGCGTGGCGTCGGACATCTCGGGGGTCTCGTCGAAGAGCCCGAGCCGCGTGTTGGCGCCGCCCGTACGGACGTTGTCGCCTATGGCCGTGTCCAGCTGGACGCGGTAGCCGATCAGTTTGCGGCGCGGCACCCGGCGCTCGTACCAGAGCGCGCCGACGGTGGCGACCAGGCCGAGGGCGGCCGTGAGCACGGCGATGGTGTTCTCGGCGCTCAACCAGTCCATGGGCGGTGACGGTAGGCGGCGCGGTGCCGCCCGGCGGCGGCTTCCCCGTTCCGTCGCCCGCTGTTCGCCACCGGTTCAGCCAACCGCGCCCGTACGCCGGTCAGTTGCCCCTGTCGTACGTCAGCTCGCCGCTGCCGTCCGTGTTCGCGCGCCGCAGCTTGCCGTTGCCGAGGATCGTGATGACGCTCGGCTCGCCCGGCGAGCAGGACGACATGGGTTCGCCGACGGTGACCACGGTCGGGCCGATGCGCAGCCGGTCACCGGACGCGGACTCCAGCTTCCCCTGGAAGACACAGTGGTACGTCCCGCCGTCCTCGGTCGGCCCGTCCGCCGTCACCGAGAGCACCGTGTCGCCCACCTCGCCCTGCTGGAGGGTGAGTTCGCGGGTGCTGCGGCCGCTGCCGGTGGTGATCCCGCCGCTCCAGCTGCCCAGGTACTTGTCGGGAATGGTGCCCTTGTCCGGTGCCGGGGTCGTGGGCCCCGGCGTGGTCGGTCCCGGCGTCGGCGAGGTGGGCCCGGGCGTCTTCGGCGAACTGCTCGCGCTGTTCTTGGCGCCGCCGCGCTTGTCCTCGGTGCTGTCCCCGTTCATGACGGCGTAGACCGTGCCGCCCGCTCCGACGGCCACTATCAACGCCACGACGACCAGCGCCACGGTCGACCGGGCGCTGCGGCGCGGGGGCTCGGGGAGGGGGACGGGGCCGTACGGGGGCGTCGGGGCGTAGCCCGGAGCCGGCTGCTGCGGGTAGCCGTACGGGGTGGGCTGGGGGTGCGGCGGCTGGTGCGGGTAGCCGTACACCGGGGCGCCGGGTGGTGGCGTGGGCGGCGGGGCCTGGCCGGACACCATGGTGGGCAGGTGGTCGAGGGGCGCGGCGCCGGGCGTGCCGGGGGGCGGGGGAGTGGCGGGCGCGCCGTTCACCACGTCCGGTACGGCGGGCGGGGTTTGGGAGGGCGCGCTGTCCGGGGCCGGCTTCTCCGGGGCGGCGGGGGCGACCGGACCGGCCTGGTCCTCCGGGCTCTCGGGGCCCTCCGCGCTGTCAGAGTTCTCCGGACTCGCCGGGCTCACCGGGCTCTCGGGGCTCTCCGGATCCTCCGCGTCCAGCAGCTGCACCGCGTGCCGCCCGAGCTGGGCGACCAGCGCGGCCGGCAGCCACGGGTCGATGGTGCGGCCGTCGCCGAGGGCGGCCGCCGCGCCCGTGCGTTCCAGGACCTCGTCGAGGGAGGGCCGGGCCGCCGGGTCCTTCCGGAGGCAGGCGGCGATCAGCTCGGAGAGGCTCTCGGGGAGCCCTTCCAGATCCGGTTCCTCCTGCGCGATGCGGAACATCAGCGCGTGCACACCGCTGTTGGCCGTGCCGAAGGGCAGCGCCCCCGACGCCGCGTACGCGAGGACGGAGCCGAGGCAGAACACGTCGCACGCCGGGGTGATGCGGTCGCCGCGCACCTGCTCCGGTGCCATGAAGCCGGGCGAGCCGACCAGCGCGCCGGTGCGCGTGAGCCCGCCGTCGGTGACCGTCTCCAGCGCGCGGGCGATGCCGAAGTCGATGACGCGGGGGCCGTCGATGGTGACCAGGACGTTGGACGGCTTGAGGTCGCGGTGGACGATGCCGGCCGCGTGGATGTCCTTGAGCGCACCCGCGAGCCCGGCCGCGAGGATGGTCACGGACCGCTCGGGCAGCGGGCCGTGGTCGTGCGAGACGACGCTCTGCAGCGAGGGCCCCGCGACGTACCCGGTCGCGACCCACGGGATCGCCGCCTCCGTGTCCGCGTCGAGGACCGGCGCCGTCCACGCCCCGCCCACCCGCCGCGCGGCCTGGACCTCCTGCCGGAACCGGTTCCTGAACTCGTCCTGCTCGGCGAGCTCCTGGCGGACCAGCTTGACCGCGACCGTACGGCCCCGGTCGGACCGCGCGAGGTACACCTGCCCCATGCCGCCGGCGCCGAGCCGCGCCAGCAGGCGGTACGCGCCGATGCGCTGCGGATCTCCGGGTACGAGCTTCTCCATCGCCGCACCGACCTCCCCCATTGGTGTGCAACAGAGTGAGGATAGTGCGGCCGTGGGACGGGGTGGAGCGGGCTTGCCTCTACGGTTCCGTAACGGGTTCCGTAACGGGTTCCGTTACGCGTTCCGCGACAGGCCCCGTGCCGCCCGCGGAACCGGCTTCCCGATCACCGGCGGTGGCCGTGTCCAGCGCGGCGGACAACCGCTCCAGCACCCGTACCGTCTCCGCGAAACCGTCCGTGCCGAGCGCCGCCGCCAGGCGCTCCGCCAGCGCCGCGTGGCCCGGGTCGATCTTCGCGACCGCGGCAAGCCCCGCGTCCGTGGGGCGGAGCAGCTTGGCGCGGCGGTGGGCCGGGTTCGGGGCGTACTCGGCGAGGCCCTTGCGCACCAGGAGGTCCGCGACGCGCTGCACGCTCTGCCGTGTGATGCCCATCGCGCGGGCGATCCCGGAGACCGGCAGCGGTTCGCGCAGGACGGCGCCGAGCACCTGCCAGTGGGCGGCGGTCAGGCCCGCGGGCCCGGCCAGCTCCTCGGACACGGCGAGGAACTGGCCGTTGAGCCGGAAGACGGTCAGCGCGGTGCGGCTGAGCAGGCCCTGCGGTTCGTGTTTCATCTGTCCTGCCCCGCTCATGAGTTGAGCGTTTCGTACGCGGCCGGGTCCGAGTCGTGGAAGAGGCGGTACCACGCGTCGAGCTTCTCGTCGTCGAGTACGTCGCCGAGCCTGCCGAAGATCTCCCGGGCGAACGCGACCGGTTCGGTCGGGCCCGCCGTGATCAGGTCGCCGTCGGTGACCGCGTCCGCCTCGACATACCGCTCGCCGCCCTTGTAGCCGGAGGCCGCCAGATACATCGGCGCGGCGCTGGTGTGCGTGCGGTCGTCGAGCAGCCCCTCGCGGGCGAGGCCCGCCGTGGCCCCGCAGATGGCGCCGACCGGCACGCCCGCGGCCAGGAACGCGCGGGCCGTGCGCGCGAACGGCGCGAGGTCGTCGCTCGTGTCCCACAGGTCGGCGCCCGGCAGGACCAGCAGCGAGCTGTCCTCGGGGCGCAGCTCGCCGAGCGCCAGATCGGGCTGGACGCGGAGACCGCCGATGGAGGTGACCGGGGCGGTGGTCGGGCCGACCGTGCGGATCTCGTGACCGAAGCGGGCGAGCCAGGCCGTGGTGTGGCCGGTCTCCCAGTCGGCGAAGGTGTCGTAGACGGCGAGGTATACGGGCTTGCGGGACATCAGGGCCTCCAGGTGCGAGCCGTATCGATTGACAGCATGCTGGCAAAAGGACAGCATGCTGTCAATAGGGGAACGGTTCCGTGTACGGCCCCGCGCTTCCTTAACGTCCACGAGGGGCGCCCTTAACCCGCGCCTCCCTAGCGTCCTCGTCATGGACAGCACACTGACCCTCAGCGCCCACCTGGGCCTCGACCTGGCCGCCGTCGCCCTGCTGACCTTCGGGGTCTTCTATCCGCGGCACCACAGGCGTGAGCTCGTCCCCGCGTATCTGGCCCTGAACGTCGCGCTGTTCGCGGTGGTCGCCGGGCTCGGCACCGTCGGCGGCGACGGCGGGCTCGCCCTCGGCTTCGGCCTCTTCGGCGTGCTCTCGATCGTGCGGCTGCGCTCCGACGCCCTCCAGCACCAGGAGGTCGCGTACTACTTCATCACCCTGGTCCTCGGCCTGCTCTGCGGCCTGCCCGCGCTCAGCCTGCCGGTGGCCGCGCTGCTCGCCGGCGTCCTGCTCGTGGTGATGTACGGCGCCGATCACCCCCGCCTCTTCGCACGGGACCGGCGCGCGATCGTCACGCTGGACGCCGTCTACCGCGAGGAGGGCCCGCTCAGGGCCGAGCTGGAGCGGCGCCTCGGACGGCCGCTGGGCTGGACGGTGCAGGAGGTGGATTACGTACGCGACCTCATGGTGCTGGAAGTCCGATTCCGTCAGCCGGAACCTTCCGAGCCGCGTGGGGAGTTGACCGTACGACGACGCACGACCCGGTCCCGCACGTTCACCCCCGGCCACCAGAAGGAGACCGTGTGAACCCCGCCGTACGCGCCATCGGCCGCGCCGCGCTCGCCGCGCACCCCATCTCGCTCGACGAGGTGAACGTGCGGGCGGAGCTGCTCGCCCGCTTCGACAACAGCTATCTCGTGCCCGTCGAGATCTTCGAGGATCTCGCGGCCCTGCTGACCGACCCCCGGCGGCGCGGCGGCCCCTTCCGGGCGCTCAGCATCGGCGGAAAACGCTGGTTCCGCTACCACTCGACGTACTACGACACCCCCGAGCTGCTCACCTTCCACGACCACCGGCAGGGGCGGCGGCTCCGCTACCGCATCCGGGAGCGGGTCTATCAGGACAGCGGGGAGCGGCAGTTCGAGATCAAGCTGAAGAGCGGGCGCGGCGAGACCGTCAAGCACCGGCAGCGCCTGGAGGGCACGGACCATGTCCTGGACGCGGTCCGGCTCGGGTTCCTCGCCGGAGTGCTGCGCGGGTCGTACGGCATCGAGGCGCCCGGCGGGCTCACGCCCTCGCTCGTCACCGACTACCAGCGCGCGACCTTCGTCGCCGACGGGCAGCGCATCACGTGTGACGCGGGGCTCGTCGTGCGGGACACGGCGACGGGGCGCAGCGCGGCCGCCGACAGCGGTCTCGTGCTGGTGGAGACCAAGACCAAGGGGCATCTGACGGACGCCGACCGGGTGCTGCACCGGTTCGGGGTGCGTGCCGCGGAGTTCACGAAGTACTGCGGGGGGTATGCCGCGGTCCGGCCCGAGCTGGGCATCAACAAGTGGGCCCGGGCGGTGCGGACGGCGTTCCCGCGGGCGGCGGCCCCTGCGGGAGCGGCCGCGGGAACGTGAGGGTGACCTCGGCGCCGTCGGCCGTGCTCACCGCCGCGAAGCGGCCGTCCGCCTCCTCGGCCGTACGGCGCGCGATGTCCAGGCCGAGACCCGTGGAGCCCGCGCCGCTCGTGCCCCGGTCCGGCGCGGTTCCGTCGGGGAACCCCGGGCCCTCGTCGGCGACGGTGAGCTGCGCCTCGCCGCCGGGCAGGACGCGGACCGTCACGCGGTAGGCGGTGCCCTGCGGCGTGTGGTCCAGGACGTTGCCGATCAGGGCGTCCAGGGCCGCGGCGAGCTCGTCGGCGGGGACGGTGACGGGGACCGGCGCCTTGTCGCCGGGAGTGACCGTTTCCGCCCGCCGCCCCTGGTCCTCCGCCAACGGCGCCCAGAACGCGGCGCGTTCGCGGGCGACCGCCGCCAGGTCCGCGCTCGGTGCCTCGCGCAGCGGCCGCCTCGCCTTGCGGATGACGTCGTCGACGCTGCGCTCCAGCGCGGCGACGTCCGCCGCGATGCGGTGGGCCTCGTCCGTGTCGCGGAGGGTTTCCGCGTCCAGGCGCAGGGCGGCCACCGGGGTGCGCAGGCGGTGGGCGAGGTCGGCGGCGTTCTCCCTTTCGGCGGTGAGGAGTTCGTCGATGCGGGCGGCGAGGCGGTTCAGCTCGCCCGCCACCAGGCGGAGCTCCGGCGGGCCCTCGGGGGTGGCCCGCGCCGTGAGGTCGCCCGCCGCGAGGCGGTCGGCGGTGCGGGCGAGCCTGCGGGTGGCGCCGACGAGACGGGCGCCGAGCCGGTCGGCGAGGAGCAGACCGAGGAGGACGAGCCCCACGCCGATCCCGGCCAGCACGAGCCACGAGGCGAGCGTACCGGCGTACAACTGCCGCTCGGTGAGCGTGACTTGGACTACCGCCGTGCCGCCCTTCGCGCCCTGCACGGGGACCAGGACGAGACGGCTGCCGGAGTCCGTCTCGTAGGTGAAGGCGCGGCCTGTGCGCGCAAGGCGTACCGGATCCGTCAGAGGAGAACCGCTTCCCGCGCGCGGACCGATGACCGAACCGTCCGCGAGGATGAGAGAAGTGGCGGGCAGGCCCTTGCCGTTGACGCTCTCGACCGTCTGCTCGGCGGTCTCGCGCTCGTCGGCGGTCGCCAGGGCCGGGCCCAGGGCGTGGGCCACCCACTGGGCGCGGGCGGTGGCCTCGGCGGTGGCGCGGTCGGCGGCGTGGCTGCGGGTCAGGAGGGTGAGGGGGACGAGGAGGGCGGTCAGGACCAGGGCGGTGGTGGCCGCGGTCAGGAGGAGGAGGCTGCGGCGCATGGGTCAGTCCGTGTCCGTGGCGGTGGCGGAGCTTTCGGGGGCCGCGAGCTTCACGCCGACGGTGCGGACCGTGTGCAGATAGCGGGGCTGCTGCGCGGTCTCACCCAACTTCCGTCGCAACCAGGACAAATGGACGTCGACGGTCTTGTCCGCGCCGCCCAGCGGCTGCTGCCAGACCTCGGCGAGGAGCTCGCGGCGCGAGACGACCTGGCCGGGCCGGCGCGCCAGATAGGCGAGCAGGTCGAACTCCCGCGGGGTGAGGTCGAGGGCCGTGCCGTCGAGGGTGACCTCGCGGGCCATCGGGTCGACGGAGAGGGCGCCCACGCGGAGGGGTTCCTCCGTCTCCGCCACCCCGAGGCGGCGCAGCACCGCCTTGATCCTGGCGTCCAGCTGGGCCGCGCCGAAGGGTTTGACGATGTAGTCGTCGGCGCCGGCCTCGAGGACCGTGACCATCTCCGGCTCGTCGTCGCGGGCCGTCGCCACGATGACGGGGACGTCGCTGACCGCGCGCAGCATTCGCAGCACCTGGGCGCCGTCGACGTCCGGCAGCCCCAGATCGAGGACGACCAGATCGGGCCCGCTGGTCACCGCCGCGTCCAACCCGGCCATGCCGCTGGGCGCGGTCGCCACCGCGTGGCCCTTGTCGCGCAGGGCCCGCACCAGCGCGCCGCGGAGCTGGGGGTCGTCCTCGACGACGAGAAGATGCGCCATACAACCACCGTAGTGAGGGGCGGGTCCTGGGGTTGGGCAGGGTCCTTGTCGGGCTCTTAACCGGACGTTAGGAAACGATGCGGCACAGTGGCGGGATGAGGAAGTGGCGGAACGCCGTCGTCACGGCGGCGTGGGTGGCCGTGGGGACGGCGGCGGGGGCGCTGGGCGCGTGGCAGCTGGCTAGCGCGGACGGTGGGGGCGATGCGGCGCACAGTCGTCCGCTGGACGAGGCTGCGGTGCGCAGGGCGCTGGCCAAGGCCGCGGACTCTCCTCCGGTACGCCCGGAGACGCCCACTTCTCCGCCGGCCTCGGCTCGCCCTTCCCCCTCCGCGGAGCGGTCGACGGTCCGATTCACTGGCGGCTCCGCCACGGTGGAGTGCCGTTCCGACGGCACCGTCCGGCTCATCTCCTGGAGCCCTGCGGACGGCTTCCACATAGACGACGACGTCGAGCGCGGCCCGGCCCCTGTCGTACGCCTGGAGGCCGAACCCGCCGACGACGACGAACAGGAGGACCTCCCGTACGAGGTCCGCTGCGCGGAGGCAGGCCCGAGGGCCAAGGTCGTCCCGGACACGGACGAAGACTGACCCGCGCGGGCCCGCTGTGGCCGGCCGCGCAGTTCCCCGCGCCCCTAAGGAACCCAACTCCGCGCCACACGTCCCGCAAGGCAAAACGGGGGCGGCCACACCGGCTCCCCAGGGGCGCGGGGAACTGCGCGCTCAGCCCCCACCGGCGGTGAGCCGCGAAAGAACCCCCGCCCGGCAGGGCAAGCCCCGGATAGCCCGGCCGGGGCGGGAGGCAGATGCCCGGACCACCCAGGGGCGCGGGGAACTGCGCGGCCAGCCCCCACCCGCCCGCACCCGGGAAAGCAGAGCAAGCCCCCACCCCGGAGGGGAGCGAAGAGGTACGCCACCCGACACTCTGTCGGGTTCCTCCCCCCACGCCCGACAGGACGCCCATACCGTGTCCACTCCGTGGACATTTACCCTCGGCCCCATGACCCCTCAGCCGAATCCCCAGGTCGGCGCCGCCGTGAAGGCCGCGGACCGCGCACACGTCTTCCACTCCTGGTCCGCACAGGAGCTCATAGACCCGCCGGCGATCGCCGGCGCCGAAGGCTCGTACTTCTGGGACTACGACGGAAACCGCTACCTCGACTTCACCAGCGGCCTCGTCTACACCAACATCGGCTACCAGCACCCGAAGGTCGTCGCCGCGATCCAGGAGCAGGCGGCGACGATGACGACCTTCGCGCCCGCCTTCGCCGTGGAGGCCCGCTCCGAGGCCGCACGCCTCATCGCCGAGCGGACCCCCGGCGACCTGGACAAGATCTTCTTCACGAACGGCGGCGCCGACGCCGTTGAGCACGCCACCCGCATGGCCCGCCTGCACACGGGCCGCCCCAAGGTCCTCACCGCGTACCGCTCGTACCACGGCGGCACCCAGCAGGCCATCAACCTCACCGGCGACCCGCGCCGCTGGGCCTCCGACACCGGCACGGCGGGCGTCGTCCGCTTCTGGGCGCCGTTCCTCTACCGCTCCCGCTTCTACGCGGAGACGGAGGCGCAGGAGTGCGAGCGCGCCCTCCAGCACCTCGAGGACACCATCACCTTCGAGGGCCCGCAGACGATCGCGGCGATCATATTGGAGACCGTCCCTGGCACCGCGGGCATCATGCTGCCGCCGCCCGGCTACCTCGCGGGCGTGCGCGCGCTCTGCGACAAGTACGGCATCGTCTTCGTCCTCGACGAGGTCATGGCGGGCTTCGGCCGCACCGGCGAGTGGTTCGCCGCCGACCTCTACGACGTCACGCCGGACCTGATGACCTTCGCCAAGGGCGTGAACTCCGGCTACGTACCGCTCGGCGGCGTCGCCATCTCCGCGAAGGTCGCCGAAACCTTCGCCAAGCGGCCCTACCCGGGCGGCCTCACCTACTCCGGCCATCCCCTGGCCTGCGCCGCCGCCGTCGCCACGATCAACGTCATGGCGGAGGAGCGCGTCGTCGAGCAGGCGGCGGCCCTCGGCGCCCAGGTCATCGAGCCGGGCCTGCGCGCGCTCGCCGAGCGCCACCCGTCGGTCGGCGAGGTGCGCGGCGTCGGCATGTTCTGGGCCCTGGAGCTGGTGAAGAACAGGGAGACCCGCGAGCCGCTCGTGCCCTACAACGCCACCGGCGAGGCGAACGCCCCCATGGCCGCGTTCGGCGCCGCCGCCAAGAAGCACGGCCTGTGGCCCTTCATCAACATGAACCGCACCCACGTCGTGCCCCCCTGCACCATCACGGAAGCCGAGGCGAAGGAGGGCCTCGCCGCCCTGGACGCGGCGCTCTCGGCGGCCGACGAACACACCGTGTAGCACCGTCTCACCTGGGGTGACGGCCGGGCGGGGGCCACCTTCGGGCCCCTGCCCCGAAACCCCGACCGCGTAGTCTGGCGTGCCCGTAAGGGAACACACACGCGACCACGCACCCAGACTCCGCGGGGGAAAACAGATGCCCGGCACCGACGGCCCCGCCGTCATCCGCAGCACTCTGCGCCAGCAGATCGCCGACGCCCTCCGCGACGAGGTCCTGGCCGGCAGGCTCGAGCCGGGCCAGGAGTTCACGGTCAAGGAGATCGCCGACCAGTACGGCGTCTCCGCGACCCCCGTCCGCGAAGCCCTGGTCGACCTCACCGCGCAAGGGCTCCTCGACGCCGACCAGCACCGCGGCTTCCGCGTCCACGAGCACACCCTGGACGACTACCGCGGCATGCTGGAGGCCCGCGGCCTCGTCGCCGACGGCATCTTCCGCGACCTCACGGAGCACGGCGCCCGCCGGGACGTCGGCGACGCCCTCCTCTCCGTGCGCCGCCGCGGCGAGGAGGCGGCCCGCGCGGCCTGCGCCGGCGACCTCACCGTCCTGATCGGCTACGACCTGCGCTTCTGGCGCGAGCTCAGCACCCTCTTCGGCAACCCCTACCTCTCCGAGTTCCTGCACCGCCTGCGCGTGAAGTCCTGGGTCTGCGCCGTCACCCACCTGCGGCGCTGGAGCGACATCAACGGCGGCGACCTGCGCGGCCTGCTCTGGTCCCGGCACACCGAGCTCGTCGACGCGCTGGTGCGCCGCGACCCGGCGGCCGCCCACGGCATCGTCGTCGAGTACAACGCGCACTCCCTGTCCCTCATCGAGCGGCTGGCCGCTGCATGAGCGTGGACCTGACCGTCGTCGTCCCCGCGTACAACGAGGAGCGGCGCCTCGGCCCCACGCTGGCCGCGCTCCGCGACCACCTCGACCAGACGTACCGGGGCGCGTGGGAGCTGATCGTCGTCGACGACGGCTCGACCGACCGCACCGCGGAGATCGCCGCGGACGCGGCCGCCGACGACCCCCGCGTCCAGCTCGTCCGCGGCGGCCGCAACCGCGGCAAGGGCCACGCGCTGCGCCTCGGCGTCCTCGCCTCCTACGGCCGCCGCGTCCTGGTAACCGACGCCGACCTCGCCGCGCCCATCGAGGAGCTCGACCACCTCGACAAGGCGCTCACCGACGGCAACGCGGCCGCGATCGGCTCCCGCGCCCGCCCCGGCGCGACCATCGGCGCCCACCAGCACCGGCTGCGCGAGCTCCTCGGCCGGACCGGCAACTTCCTCATACGCACGGTCGCCGTCCCCGGAATCCGCGACACCCAGTGCGGCTTCAAGCTCTTCGACGGCGACCGGGCCCGCGAGGCGTTCGCCGCGTCCAGGCTGCACGGCTGGGGCATCGACGTCGAGATACTGCAGTACTTCCGGCGGGCCGGCTGGCCCGTCGCCGAGGTGCCCGTGCGCTGGTCCCACCAGGAGGGCTCGAAGGTCCGGCCGCTCGACTACGTCAAGGTCCTCGCCGAGCTGACCCTCCTCAAGGCCCGCGCGGTCCGCCGGGCGGACGTCCTGATCCCCCTCCTCTTCCTGGCCCTGTCCTTCACCCTCTTCTCGGGACGCTGGCCGGCCCCGGCCGACCGCTACTTCCCCGACTCCATGCAGGACCAGAACCAGTGGGAGTGGTTCTTCGCGGTGACGGCGGACAACATCCGCCACCTCGACAACCCCCTCTTCACCACCCTCCAGAACGTCCCGGACGGCGTGAACCTCATGGCCAACACGGTCATGCTCGGCCTCTCCGTCCCGCTCGCCCCCGTGACCTGGCTCCTCGGCCCTGCGGTCGCCCTGAACGTGGCGATGACCGGCGGCCTCGCCGCCACCGCCCTCACCTGGTACCGGCTGATCCGCAAGCGTCTCGTGCCGCACCGGGGCGCCGCCGCCACCGGCGCCGTCCTCGCCGCCTTCGCGCCCCCGATGGTCAGCCACGCCAACGCCCACCCGAACTTCATCGTCCTGTTCATGATCCCGCTGATCATCGAGCGGGCGCTGCGGCTCTGCGAGGGCACCCGGGTCGTACGCGACGGAGTCGTCCTCGGCCTCTTCACGACGTACCAGATCTTCCTCGGCGAGGAACCGCTCCTCCTGGCCGCGCTCGGCATGCTGCTCTTCGCCCTCGCGTACGCGGCCGTACGCAGGGACGTGGCGAGGGAGTCCTGGCGCCCGCTCGCGCGCGGCCTCGGGATCGCCCTCGCGGTGACGATCCCGCTGGTCGCCTTCCCCCTGTACTGGCAGTTCTTCGGGCCGCAGAGCTACAAGAGCGTGCTGCACGGCGACAACGCGGGCAACAGCCCGCTCGCGTTCCTCTCCTTCGCCGAGCGCTCCCTCGCGGGCAGCGACGCGACCGCCGACCACCTCGCCATGAACCCCACCGAGGAGAACGCCTTCTTCGGCTGGCCGCTCGCCGCCCTGGCCTTCGCGATCGTCGTACGCCTCTGGGAGCGCACGGTGGTCAAGGCGCTCGCGTTCACCGTGGTCGGCGCCGCGCTGCTCTCGCTGGGACCGAAGTTCCGCATTCCGCTGACGGACACCGTCCTGCCCGGCCCGTGGGCGGCACTCTCCGACCTGCCCCTCTTCGAATCCGTCATCGAGTCGCGCGTGGCGATGGTGTGCGCCCCGGCGCTCGGCATGCTGCTCGCGCTGGCGCTCGCCCGCCTCCTGTCCGCTCCCCGGCCCATGCACCGGTACGCGGGCCTCGCGGCCGTCGCCGTCGCGCTGCTGCCGATCGTGCCCGCGCCGCTGAAGGCCGTGGACCGCACCGACGTGCCGCCGTTCATCGCGCAGGGCACCTGGCGCACGTACCTGGGCGACGGCGAGACCCTCGTCCCGGTGCCGGTCCCCGACGCGGGCAACGCGGAGGGCCTGCACTGGCAGACCACCGCCGACCTGGGCTTCCGCATCCCGGGCGGCTACTTCAACGGCCCCTGGGGCCCCGACCGCGTCGGCATCTACGGCCCCCCGCCCACGAACACGTCGAACCTCCTGGGCCACGTCCGCTCCACGGGCCGCGTCCCCAAGATCACGTCCGCCTGGCGGGAGGCGGTCCGCAGGGACCTGACGTTCTGGAACGCGGGCGTCCTGGTCCTGGCGCCGCAGGACAACGACACGGAACTGCGCGCGACCGTGGACGCGCTCGTCGGCCGTCACGGAAAGTGGGTGGGCGGCGTATGGATATGGGACCTGCACCAGGGCAGCTAGAGGACCACAGGCCCGACTACGCTGCCTGCACGCGAAGCAACACTCCGCGACTGCCTGCACGCGGAGCACCGATCCGCAACTGCCTGCACGCGGAGCGACAATCCGCAACGAAAGCTCACTCGTACCGTCCGTCGCCCGACCTGACCCGAGGAGTCCTTCTTGGCCTGCGACCTGTGGCTGGTCCCGCTCGTCGACGTGCTGTGCCACAGCGCCGACAACCCCTTCGCGGAAGAGCTCGCCGTCTACGACAAGGCGCTGAACGAGGCGGGGCTCCCGCCGGTCCCCGTCTTCGCCTACATGCCCGGCCTGTCCGGCGACGTGGCCCCGGTCGCGGGCTTCGACTACGACGCACTGCATTTCCTGCGCCGCGCGTACCTCCTCCAGATCTGCGGCCTGGAGGTCACGCCGGTGGACGCGCTCGGCGGTGACTACGAACAGCTCCTGGAGATGTTCGACGCCACGGCCCAGCAGTCGCACCTGGTCTGGCACTACGACCACGCGGGCGCGTACGTCCCCGTGGACTTCCCCGCCCCGCTCTCCAACGACGAGCTGCTCGCGGGCGGCGGGCCCCTCGGCTCCTCCCAGGCGCTCCTGCGCGAACTGGAGTACGTGGCCCCCTCGATCGGCATAGACCCCGCCAACCCGCCCCTGCCCCCGGCCCCGCCCGCGGCCCCCACCTCCCTGGAGGAACCGGCGGCCCCGCCGCCACCGGACGCGAGCCCCTTCGCGAGGGAACGCCACGTCTGGCTGGGCCTGCACGCGGCGGCGACCCGCAGCCTGGCGCAGGGCTCAATGATCATCTACAGCTAGCGATGACTTTCCGCGTCTCGCCCGGTCTACCGATCTGACTGTCGTACACGAAAAACTGCCAGAGGCAGCAACAGGAGGAGCCACGTGAGTCAGCCGAGTCAGCCGAGCCAGCCGAGCCAGCCGAGTCAGCTACTGAAGGTGCAGAACTTCACTGTTTCGCAGGACGGGTTCGGTGCCGGTGAGGGCCAGAGCCTGGAGCGGCCCTTCGGCCACGCGGACCCCCGGGAGCTGATGACCTGGGCGAGCGCGACGGCGAGCTGGCCGAACCGCAAGGACGCGGGCGGGAGCCGCGGTCTCGACGACTACTTCACGCGGGACTTCTCCCACAACATCGGCGCCGAGATCATGGGCCGCAACAAGTTCGGGCCGCAGCGCGGGCCCTGGCAGGACCACGAGTGGCGCGGCTGGTGGGGCGAGGAGCCGCCGTTCCACACGCCGGTCTTCGTGATGACGCACCACGAGCGCCCTTCGTTCACGCTCTCCGACACGACGTTCCACTTCGTCGGCGGCGACCCCGCCGACGTCCTGGAGCGGGCCCGGGAGGCGGCCGATGGCAAGGACGTGCGACTCGGCGGCGGCACCACCGTCATCCGCCAGTTCCTGGCGGCGGGCCTGATCGACACCCTGCACGTGGTGGTCACCCCGGTAAAGCTGGGCTCCGGCGTCCGCCTCTGGAATTCCCCCGACGACCTGCTCGACCGCTACCACCTGGAAGTCATCCCAAGCCCGAGCGGCGTAACCCACCACGTGTTCTGGCGCAGGTGACCTGACCGGCGTACGTCCTGCCCTGCCGGTCAGCGGGGCTCCGGTGGGCGTTGGCGGGGCATGTTTGGGCGGGCGCCGGGTGGCAGTGGGAAACGGCCGGGGTAGGCGGGGGCCTCCCGGGGCGGGCCGCCGGGGGTCATCGCCTGCATGGCCAGCGGCACGGGCCCGGCCCGGAACTCCACCATCCAGTCCGAGGTCTCCGCCCGCACCAGCTCCGTCACGTCGTCGGAGAACCTGCGCAGCACCCCGAGGCACCGCTCGGCCGCTTCCCCGGCGGTGCCCTCGGTGGGCCCGAGCACCTCCCGCACGCTCTCCGACGCCCAGTCGAACTGCAGCACCTGCAGCCGCCGCTGCACGGCCTGCGCGGTCGCCACGTCCCGCATCCACCCGGACGTGAGCCCGAAGAACCGGTCGCACCCCACGCACGCCACCCCGGCGAGCAGCGACACGAACCCCCAGGAGGCCTCGGGACCGGCCACCGCGGCCAGATCGAGCAGCGGCAGCACACCGGCGCCCACGGCGCCCAGCGCGGCGCCCACCCGCAGCAGCCGCGCCGCGCGCCGCTTCCGGCCCCGGTCGACGAGATACCACTCGGCCGTGTCGAGGGCGCCCCGCTCCACCCAGCGGTACAGCTCGTCGAGGCGCGCGGCAGGCTCGCCCCAGTCGCCGAGGGGAAAGGCCCGCCCGGTCAGATCCCCGAACCGCGCCCCCGCACCCGCCCCTGGCCTCGCACCAGGCCCCGCCCCCGGCCCCGGAGAGGCGCCCGCCCCCGAACCCTGCCCCTCGGGGGGCACCCCCTCAGGGGGCATCCCCTCGGGCTGCATCTCCGGCTGGCTCACCCGGCACTCCTCTACGAGATCGCGCGTATCGACACTAAGTCCTACCGCCCAATGGGTGGCCATGAGCCCGGATTCACGGCTTTTCCGCCCGGAAGAGCTGCTTGATCAGGTATAGGAAGACCGCTGATCTCACTCGAAAGAGTGCTGGAGCGACGCGCCCGCCGACCACGTAGGCTCGTTCTAGGCGGAAACCCCGCCAGATGGACCCGTACCCATGGACCGTACGAAACGGAGCTGATCGTGATCCCCGGTGGTGGCCAGCCCAACATGCAGCAGCTGCTCCAGCAGGCCCAGAAGATGCAGCAGGACCTCGCGGCGGCGCAGGAGGAACTGGCACGCACAGAGGTGGACGGCCAGGCGGGCGGTGGCCTCGTCAAGGCGACGGTGACCGGCTCCGGCGAGCTGCGCGGCCTGGTGATCGACCCGAAGGCGGTCGACCCCGAGGACACGGAGACCCTGGCGGACCTGGTCGTCGCGGCGGTCCAGGCGGCCAACGAGAACGCGCAGGCGCTCCAGCAGGAGAAGCTCGGCCCGCTGGCCCAGGGCCTGGGCGGCGGCGGCATCCCGGGCCTTCCCTTCTAAGAAACCCCCCGGCCAACTACCGTACGTAGAAGGCAGACACCCTCGGCAGGACTACAGGAAAGGCGTTCCGTGTACGAAGGCGTGGTTCAGGACCTCATCGACGAGTTGGGCAGGCTGCCCGGCGTCGGTCCCAAGAGCGCGCAGCGGATCGCCTTCCACATCCTCCAGACGGAGCCCACGGACGTGCGCCGCCTGGCGCACGCGCTCCTGGAGGTCAAGGACAAGGTCCGCTTCTGCGCGACCTGTGGGAACGTCGCGCAGGAAGAGCTCTGCAACATCTGCAGAGACCCCCGCCGAGACCCCTCCGTCATCTGCGTGGTCGAGGAACCGAAGGACGTGGTCGCGATCGAGCGGACGCGGGAATTCCGTGGTCGCTACCACGTCCTGGGCGGCGCGATCAGCCCGATCGAGGGCGTGGGCCCGGACGACCTGCGTATACGGGAACTCCTCGCGCGCCTGGCCGACGGCACGGTCACGGAGCTGATCCTGGCGACGGACCCGAACCTGGAGGGCGAGGCGACGGCGACGTACCTCGCGCGCATGATCAAGCCCATGGGCCTGAAGGTCACCCGCCTGGCCAGCGGACTCCCTGTCGGGGGAGATCTGGAATACGCGGACGAGGTCACCCTGGGCCGCGCCTTCGAGGGGAGACGACTCCTAGATGTCTGACGCCACGCTGCACGCGACAGCCCAGAACCGGAACCCGGACGACTTCGCGGTTCAGATCTCCGACCAGATCGAGAGCTTCATCGTCTCGGTCCGCGAGGTGGCGAAGGGCGCCGAGCCGGACTCGGCCGTGCCCTTCCTCCTCCTGGAGGTCTCCCAGCTCCTCCTGGCCGGCGGCCGCCTGGGCGCCCACGAGGACATCGTCCCCGAGGAGCGGTACGAACCGGACCTCGGCCCGGAACAGGACGTCGACGACCTCCGCGAACGCCTGGCCGTCCTCCTGGACCCGATCGACGTCTACTCCGAGGTCTTCGACCCGTACGAGCCCCGCAAGGCCCCGGTCCCCTGCCGCATCTCGGACGACCTGGCCGACGTCGTCGCGGACCTCTCCCACGGCCTGGCCCACTACCGCGCGGGCCGCACCACAGAGGCCCTGTGGTGGTGGCAGTTCTCCTACTTCTCGAACTGGGGCTCCACAGCCTCCGGCGCCCTCCGGGCCCTCCAGTCCCTGGTGGCCCACGTCCGCCTGAACCAGCCCCTGGAAGACCTCGACGGCCTGGACACGGACGAGGACCTGGCAGCGGAGGGCCTGGAGGAGGAAGCGGGCAAGGTAATGGCAGAGGAGATCGCGGGTCCACTGGGCCTCAGGACGGTCAAGTAACCCCTGCCGCAAGGCGACCGAGCGCTACGCTGAGTCACAAACTGCGCTAGGGGGCGGGGACCATGGCGGACGACGCGTGGGTCGGGCTGGCTGAGGCGATTGGGGCGGTGCGGGCGGAGTTGGAGCGGGCGGCCGAGGAAGGCCGCGGGCAGGAGCTCCAATTCCGTACGGGCCCGGTCGAGTTGGAGTTCACCGTCGACGTGCGCAAGGACGGTGAGGCCCGCGCGAAGGTTTTCGTCCTCCCCTTCGGGGCCGAGGCGAAGGCGGCGCGGTCGAGGGGGGCGGTGAGCCGGCTCAAGGTGACGTTGCAGCCGGTCGACGCGGCGACGGGTGAGGACGCGCGGGTCGGGGACCACGTGGGGGAGCGGCCCCGGTAGGGCGGCGGCCACGTCATGGACGTACGACGGGTCGTGGAGATCTGGAACCCGGGCGAAGGCAGGGCGGGCACGGGTTACCTGGTCGCGGACCGGATCGTCCTCACGGCGCTGCACAACGTCCGGGGTGCCGGGGTGCTGGAGGTCCGCCGACTCGACCCGGACGGGCACGAGCAGTGGACCGAAGCCGAGCTGCTCTGGCCTGAGCCCGCGCCGGACCCGCAGCCGGACGCGGCACTGATCCGCGTGATGGGCGCATCCTGGGCGCCGCTGCCGCCCGGTACCGCCCCCCTGCGATGGGGCCGCATCGATCCGGCCGTCACCGAAAGCCGACTCGGCTGCCTGGCCGTCGGCTTCCCGTGCTCCGAAGTGCGGGACGGCGTCCGGGACACGAAGGAGATCCGGGGCCACGTCGAGACCCTGACCGGCCTGAAGTCGGGCGGCGACGTGATCACCGCGCACGTCGACCGGGTCGCCACCCCCAGCAAGCCGGAACCGGACGAGAAGTCACGCTGGTCGGGAGCCTCCGGCGCGGCCCTGTTCGCACGCGGCCGGCTCGTCGGCGTCGTCACGACCGACCGTGCACGGGACTACGAGGGGGACCAGCTCACGGCGGTCTCCGTGGCATCGCTCGCCGCGCGGCCCGGCTTCGCGATGGCCGTGAAGGCGGCAGGCGGTGACCTGGTCCTGGAGGACGTCACGGCGACGGACGCCGACGCGCACGTGCCGCGCACGGCGTACGACGTCGAGGTGCCCCGGGGGATGCACAACCTTCCCGACCTGCCGTCACGGTTCTTCGTCGGCCGCGAGGAGGCACTCGCCGCCCTCGGCCGCGCCCTGTCCGAGGGCTCCCAGACGATCACCCAGACCCTGCACGGCCTCGGCGGCGTCGGAAAGACGACGCTGGCGCTGCACTACGCCCACGCCAACCGGCACGCGTACCGCCTGGTGTGGTGGCTCCGCGCGGACACGCCCGACCTGATCGACGAGGGCCTGGCGGCGCTGGCCGTGCGACTCAGGGGAGACCGCGCCCCCGCCCTCCCGACCGCGCAGGCCGCCTCGTGGTCCATCGGCTGGCTGCAGACACACCCGGGCTGGCTGCTCGTCTTCGACAACGTGGAGAGACCGGAGGACGTCCGGACGGTCACGGGACAACTACGGGAATCCGGGCGCCAGTTGATCACATCCCGGTGCAGGGGAGGCTGGTCGGGCGAGCCGATCCCGCTCCCCGTTCTCGAAGCCGACGCGTCGCTGGACCTGCTGGCACGCCTGACGGACGGCGGAGACGAGACCGAGGCCCGCGCGCTGGCCGAAGACCTCGGCCATCTGCCTCTCGCCCTGGAGCAGGCGGGCGCGTTCATGGCACAGACCCTGATGACGGCGGGCGAGTACCGGGCGATGCTCGGCCGGTATCCGGGAGAAGCCACCGACGCCGCGCCGGAGGGCGCGGACCCGACACGCACGATGGCCCGGATCTGGCGCATCACCCTGGACGTCCTCCACGAACGCGACCCGCGCGCGGTCGACCTGCTGCGCATCGCGTCCTGGTACGCCCCCACGGGCATCCCCCGGGAGCTGTTCGCCCCGCTCGCCGAGAATCCCGTGGACCTCGCCCGGCTCCTGGCCCTCCTGGCGAACTACAACATGATCAGCCTCGACCGCTCGACGCTGGGCGTCCACCGCCTCGTCCAAACGGTGGCCCGCACGCCGTCGGAGGACGACCCGCACCGCACCGGGCCCCTGATCACCGAGGCCCGGGACCAGGCCGCGGCCCGGATGTGCGGCATGCTGCCGGACGACCCCCAGGACAACGTCGCCGGCTGGCCGACGTGGCGCAGACTCCTGCCGCACGCCGAGGCCCTCCTTGCGGCATGGGCGCCCGCCGAGGACACGGACAGCACACACCTCGTCCTCAACCAGGTCGCGCTGTACCTCGAAGGCCAAGGAGAGGTGCACAAGGCCATCGGCTACTTCCGCCGCGGTGTGGAGGCGGCCACCCGAGTGTTCGGCGAGGTCGGCCCGGACACGCTGACGGCGCGGAACAACCTGGCGGGCGCGTACGAGCTGGTCGGCGACCCGGCTCGGGCGATCCCCCTCTTCGAGCGGACACTGACCGACCGGCTGGGGGTCCTTGGCAGGGACCACCCGGACACGCTGTTGTCGCGGAACAACCTGGCGGGCGCGTACGAGTCGGTCGGTGACGTGAGCCGTGCGATCGCCTTGTTCGAGGAGGCGTTGGCGGACCGGACGCGGGTGCTGGGCGCGGACCACCCGGACACCATGATGACGCGGAACAACCTGGCCTATTCGTACAAGGCGTCAGGTGACGCGGCCCGTGCGATGGCTCTGTACGAGGAGACGTTGTCGGCCCGGCTGCGGGTGCTGGGCAGGGACCACCCGGACACCATGATGTCGCGGAACAACATCGCGAGCGCGTACGTGGAGACGGGTGAGGTGGCGCGTGCGATCCCGCTGTACGAGGAGACGCTGGCCGATCAGCTTCGAGTGCTGGGGCCGGACCACCCGAACACTCTGATGTCCCGTCACAACCTGGCTGCGGCGACTGAGTCGGCGGGTGAGGTGGGGCGTGCGATCGCCCTGTACGAGGAGACGCTGGCCGATCAGCTGCGGGTCCTGGGGCCGGACCACCCGAGCACACTGAGATTGCGGCACAACCTGGCCCACGGGTATGCGGTGTCGGGCGAAGTCACCCGCTCGGTCACCCTGTACGAGCAGGTGCTGGCCGACCAGCTGCGGGTGCTGGGCGGAAATCACCCCGACACGCTGAAGACGCGGAACAACCTGGCCCATGCGTATGGCACCGGGGGTGA
This sequence comes from Streptomyces sp. NPDC039480, assembly GCF_055597165.1. Taxonomy (NCBI): domain Bacteria; kingdom Bacillati; phylum Actinomycetota; class Actinomycetes; order Kitasatosporales; family Streptomycetaceae; genus Streptomyces; species Streptomyces sp. NPDC039480. The sequence continues at coordinate 95,867 of NZ_JBVITX010000012.1, forward strand.
CCTGGGCCGCGCGGTGGATCTGTACGAGCAGGTGCTGGCCGACTCCACCAGGATCCTGGGCGAGGACCACCCGACGACCGCACTGGTACGCGACAACCTGGGCGCCGTACGGCGGCGCCTGGCCGTGAAAGGGGTGAGGAGCTGGAAGCCGAGGAAGCCCACGGACTGATCAGGTCGTGATCAGGTCCCCAACGCGGACAGCATCTGCTCCGGGGCCACGTACGGCGCCGTCGGCGTGGGCTCCGAGTACCAGAGCAAGGGCCACGTGTTGCCGTTCAGGGCCGGTACGCCGATGTACGTCACCGTGCGCGGGGTGCCGAAGCGCTGTACGCCGAGCGGCCATGTGTGGTCCTTGGCGGTGCCTGGCGGGACCAGGAAGTACATCCACCGGAACCCCGTCGCCTCGCAGATGACGGGGCCGGCGTCCCCGTCCGCCTCGGCGACCAGTCGTGCGGCGACCTGTTCCCCTCGTACGCCCTGAATGCGCAGCGTGTCGAAGTGCACGCCCGAGACCCGGAGTTGGTGGCCCGCCACCGGGACCCACTCGGGCCAGTGAATTGCGTTCGTCATGGTCACAGGGTGCGGAGCGCGAGGCTACGCTCGGTAGTGACTGAGGGGATACGCGCGTCGGTGTATCCGTCGGAGGTGGTCACTGTGTCCGTTCAGTACAACCCGACCTGGCGGTACAGCGGGAACCAGCTGAAGCGGTGGCGGATGAAGGCGAACGTCACGCGCGAGGAGCTGGGCGCCGCCGCGAATTACGCACCGGACACGATCAAGGCGATGGAGCAGGGTGTCCGGATGCCGACGGCGCGCGTTCTGGACGCGGCGGATGTCCTGTGCGGGGCGGAGGGGTTGCTGTGCGCGGCCAAGGATTACGTCAAGCCGGAGAAGTTTCCGGCTCGGGCACTGGACTTCATGGAGTATGAGAAGCAAGCGATCAGCCTGTGGTCGTACGAAGTCGCATGGATCCCCGGGCTGTTGCAGACGGAGGCGTGTGCGAGGCGACTGATCGGCAACCATTGCCCGCCGCTTGATGGCGCGACGGTGGAGGAACGAGTCGCGGGACGTATGGAGCGACAGGCGCTCCTCACGTGTACACCGCCGGTGGCGCTCAGCTTTGTGCTGTACGAAGCGACGCTGCGGACTCCTCAGGTGGACAAAGAGCAACTGGTGCGTTTGCTTGAGGTGGGGCGCTGCAACAACGTCTCGGTCCAGGTGCTGCCGTTCGCTCGGGCGATTCCCGCAGCACTCCTGGGTCCGATGGTCGTGCTGGAGACACAGGACCGAGAGCGTTTCGCCTTCACCGAAGGGCCGTCGGCGAGCGAGCTGACGTCCGATTCAGCGGTGGTGAGTTCCCATACCGAGCGACTTAGCATGATCCGCATGGAGGCCCTCGGCACCGAGGAGTCGGCCCTCTTCATCGAGCGGATGGCGGAAGAGCTATGAGTGAGCAGCTGACCTGGGTCAAGTCCAGCTACAGCGACTCCGAGGGCGGCAACTGCCTCGAAGTCGCCCTGCACCGGCACGAGTCCGCCCCTACTGCCCTCCACATCCGCGACTCAAAGCTCCCCGCGAGCCCCGAGGTCACCGTCTCCGCCCCCGCCTGGGCCACCTTCATCGCCGCAGTTCAGCCCGGAGCTTGAGCCCCGGGACCCGAGCTCTTTCCTGGGTTTGGTTCACCGATGAAATGAACCCAACCAACCGTCCCGGAAGCGGAGTTGGGGGCTCCGTCACTCTCAAGGGTGACGTTCCGTAGTCAGTTTGCGCCGGAACGTAAAGCCGCTCTAGGTTCGCGGCAATAGAACGGCCCCGGTCGGTGCGCCAACACCGGCTCCGAGGCCTAGTCCTACGATCGATCGAAGGTCGACCGTGGCTTACGCCAAGCCTAATGCTGCCCTCCCCTCCCCGTCCCACCCGATGGCCAAATCGGGGTACGGGAAACGCCTCGCGGGTGACGCGGAACCGGACACCGAGCCCGACTTCGCACACTTGGGCCCCCGCGACGCCGAGTTCGCGACGTTCGTCGATCACCTGCCCGACGGGGCGGCGATGGGGCACAAGGTCCTCGCCGCCGAACACCCCCGCTACGGCCAGCAGGCCACCCGCACCTCCCTCAGGCGTCTCACCGAGGCCGGCCATCTGCGCTGGGTCAAGGAACACATCACCGTCGAGGACAACTCGATGCGGTGGGTGACCAGGACGTACTGGTCACGGGAGCCCAAGACCCGTAAGTGGTGGGCCGAGTTCGTGCGCTCCCGGCACGGGCGGGACGTCACCGATGCCTACCAGCCGGGCCTGGCGAGGGTGTCCGAGCCGGTGCCGGAGCCGGAGGTGGCCAAGAATCCCGCCCCCGAGCCCAGCGCAGCGCACCGCACCCTCGCCCAACTCCGCACCGCCGACCGCCGCATGGCCCTCTCCGAGGCGGAGTGCACGCAGCTCGCGCCCCGCGCAGCGGAGTGGCTGGAACGAGGCGCCACCCCCTCCGACATCACACGCGCCCTCACCGAAGGGCTGCCGCCCACCGTCACCAACCCGGGCGGTCTCGCCCGCACCCGACTGGAGAACAAGATGCCCCCCAAGCGTCAGGCCCCCGCCAAGGCCCGCGCCCGCGTCACCCGTGCCGTCATGATCTGCCCGTTCTGCGAGGAGCCCGAGACCTCTGTCGAGCTGGTCGACGGGATCTGCACGGACTGCTGCCCCCAGGAGGAGCGGTCCGGGTACATCCCGGACACGTTCCTCGCACGGCCGTCGAGCCCGTCGAGCCCGTCGAGCCCGCGTCCGGCCGGATACGACGACGTGGTGGACGTGACCGAGAGAGTCGACGCGCTGCGTCGTGCGGCGGGGCTCAAAGGGATGACGCCATGACCTCCGACGCCGCGGCGCGGGCACAGATGTCCGCCGAGGACTTCGAGGACCTCGCCCACGGGGCGCCCGAGACGGTCACGCTCGAACTCATCGACGGAAAGCTGGAGGTCAAGCCCGTGCCGGACGGCAACCACGGAGAGATCGTCATGTGGCTGCTGCGGCAGTGCATGCAGCAGCGCCCCGAGCTCGGCCTGTACTCCGGGCGGGGAATGGCGATCGCGGGCCGCCTGGGGGACCGGGCCAGGCCGGACGGGGCGCTCGCGCCGATCGGCACCTTCGCGGGGCAGGGGGACTGGGCGGAGCCGAGCGGTGTTCTCATGACCGTCGAGGTCACCTCGCGCGACCAGGACATCGACCGGCACGAGAAGCGTCGTGGATACGCCCGCGCCGGCATCCCGGTCCACCTTCTCGTCGACCGGGACAGTGGCACCCTGACCGCATTCAGCGACCCGCACGACGGCGACTACCGGCGGAGCCCCGCATACGCGTACGGCGCCGCCGTCGCGCTCCCCGCCCCCGTCGGCATCACCCTGCACACGGAGCAGCTCAAGAACTACACCGCCTGAGGCCCCCGGCCAGACCCTGTGACGCGCCCCACTTTCCGGAGTGCAGTGCTCCGAACCGGGCATGTGCCAAGCCGAGCGGTCGGAACGTACGCCCCGAAGAGCGGGAACGTACGCCTGCGGTGATCAACTTGTGAGCGGGACATCTCACGATGTGATATCAGCGAGGCGAATTTCGGCCGCTCGTTAGACTGAGCCGACCGCAGTAGTGCGGTGACAGACGGACTGAGCGAGGAGCGCACGTGGGCCTTGTCGTGCAGAAGTACGGAGGCTCCTCCGTAGCCGATGCCGAGGGCATCAAGCGGGTCGCCAAGAGGATCGTCGACGCCAAGAAGAACGGCCACCAGGTCGTTGTCGTGGTGTCGGCGATGGGTGACACGACGGATGAGTTGATCGATCTCGCCGGACAGGTATCCCCGATCCCTGCCGGACGCGAATTCGACATGCTGCTGACCGCCGGTGAGCGGATCTCCATGGCCCTGCTGGCCATGGCGATCAAAAACCTGGGCCACGAGGCCCAGTCGTTCACGGGCAGCCAGGCCGGCGTCATCACCGACTCCGTCCACAACAAAGCGCGGATCATCGATGTGACCCCGGGCCGCATCCGGACCTCGATCGACGAGGGCAACATCGCCATCGTCGCCGGGTTCCAGGGCGTCAGCCAGGAGGGGAAGAACATCACGACCCTCGGGCGCGGCGGGTCGGACACGACCGCGGTCGCCCTCGCCGCCGCCCTCGACGCCGAGGTCTGCGAGATCTACACGGACGTGGACGGCGTCTTCACCGCCGACCCGCGTGTGGTCAAGAAGGCGCGGAAGATCGACTGGATCTCGTTCGAGGACATGCTGGAGCTCGCGAGCTCCGGCTCCAAGGTGCTCCTCCACCGCTGTGTGGAGTACGCACGCCGTTACAACATCCCGATCCACGTGCGGAGCTCGTTCTCCGGGCTGCAGGGCACATGGGTCAGCAATGAGTCGAGTCAGCAAGGGGACCGCACGGTGGAGCAGGCCATCATCTCCGGTGTCGCGCACGACACCTCCGAGGCCAAGATCACGGTCGTCGGCGTGCCCGACAAGCCGGGCGAGGCCGCCTCGATCTTCCGCGCCATCGCGGACGCCGAGGTCAACATCGACATGGTCGTGCAGAACGTGTCGGCCGCCTCGACGGGCCTGACCGACATCTCCTTCACCCTTCCCAAGGCCGAGGGCCGCAAGGCCATCGACGCCCTGGAGAAGACCCGGTCGGCCATCGGCTTCGACTCTCTTCGGTACGACGACCAGATCGCGAAGATCTCGCTCGTCGGTGCCGGGATGAAGACGAACCCGGGCGTCACCGCGACCTTCTTCGAGGCGCTCAGCGACGCCGGCGTGAACATCGAGCTCATCTCGACCTCCGAGATCCGCATCTCGGTCGTCACCCGCGCCGACGACGTGAACGAAGCCGTGCGTGCCGTGCACACCGCCTTCGGGCTCGACTCCGACACGGACGAGGCCGTCGTCTATGGAGGCACCGGCCGATGAGCCGTAAGCCGACGCTCGCGGTCGTCGGAGCGACCGGGGCCGTCGGCACCGTCATGCTCCAGATCCTGTCGCAGCACGCCGACATCTGGGGCGAGATCAGACTCGTCGCCTCCCCGCGCTCGGCCGGCCGCAAGCTGGCCGTGCGCGGGGCGGAGACCGAGGTCCTCGCCCTGTCCGAGGACGTCTTCGACGGGGTCGACGTCGCCATGTTCGACGTACCCGACGAGGTGTCCGCGCAGTGGGCGCCCGTCGCCGCCGCCAAGGGCGTCGTCGTGGTCGACAACTCCGCCGCCTTCCGGATGGACCCGGACGTTCCGCTGGTCGTCCCGGAGGTCAACCCGCACGCCGCGCGCGTGCGGCCGCGCGGCATCGTCGCCAACCCGAACTGCACGACGCTCTCGATGATCGTGGCCGTCGGCGCGCTGCACGCCGAGTTCGGCCTGCGCGAGCTGATCGTCTCCTCGTACCAGGCGGTCAGCGGGGCGGGCCGCGACGGCATCGACACGTTGCGTCGCCAGCTGAACCTCGTCGCGGGCAGCGAACTGGGCACCAGCCCCGGTGACGTACGCCGTGCCGTGGGAGACGACACCGGCCCCTTCCCCGAGCCCGTGGCGCTGAACGTCGTGCCGTGGGCCGGATCTCTGAAGGACGACGGCTGGTCGTCCGAGGAGATGAAGGTCAGGGACGAGTCGCGGAAGATCCTCGGCCTGCCCGGGCTCCGCGTCGCCGCCACCTGCGTGCGCGTGCCCGTCGTCACCACCCACTCCCTGACCGTCCACGCGCGCTTCGAGGACGAGGTCACCGTCGACCGGGCACGCGAGATCCTCGCCACCGCGCCCGGCGTCGTCCTGTTCGACAATCCGGCAGCGGGGGAGTTCCCCACCCCCGCCGACGTGGTCGGGACCGATCCGACCTGGGTCGGCCGGGTGCGGCGCGCCCTGGACGACCCCACCGCGCTGGAGCTCTTCGTCTGCGGGGACAACCTGCGCAAGGGCGCCGCGCTGAACACGGCGCAGATCGCCGAGCTGGTGGCCGGGGAGTTCACGGCCGGCTGAGTCGAACAACCGCCTAGAGCGCGCGGATTGGTACATACCACCCCACGGGCGAGCCCTTTGTGGGATCTGTGTAAGTTCTGTGTCCAACTCGGTGGTCGTGGACGCTTGAACTGGATCATCTCCGCGTTCGAAGATTCGCGTCTGATCACTGCAACCGGCGGCGAGGCGGGGGGCGTCTTTAGCGGTTGCCCTCAGGGGCGGCCCGAGCGCCGGGAAAAATTGGGGCATAGGGGAAGAGCTGGTACGCATGGGGGCTTTTGATGCATCGTCACAAGCGGTGCCCGCGCGACATGCCGCAAACGCGATGCCGGATGCGTACAACCCTGATGGGGGGAAGCGTGTCCAACAAGCGTGGCAGAGGTACTCGACTTCACAGCGGTTCAGGCGAGAGGCGCGGCAGCGCTGCGTCCTGCTCGTCGTCCCCGCGCGACCGGCGGCATGCCGGTGATCGCACCCATGCCCGCGGCGCGGCCGGCCCGTCTGCCGGCGCAGCGCGAGGGCGTTGACGACGCCATGACGATGACCGCGGGCACCACAGTCGATCACCTCACCGAGACCTATCGCGCCCACTACCGGTCGCTGCTCGGCCTCGCCGCGCTGCTTCTCGACGACACGGCGTCCTGCGAGGACGTGGTGCAGGAGGCGTTCATCCGGGTGCACTCGGCCCGCAAGCGGGTGCGTGACCCGGAGAAGACGCTCGCCTATCTGCGTCAGACCGTGGTCAACCTGTCGCGGTCCGCGCTGCGCCGGCGCATCCTCGGGCTCAAGCTGCTCTCCAAGCCGATGCCCGACATGGCGAGCGCGGAGGAGGGGGCGTACGACCAGCTGGAGCGCGACGAGCTGATCAAGGCGATGCGCGGCCTCCAGCGGCGCCAGCGCGAGGTCCTCGTGCTGCGCTACTTCGCCGACATGACCGAGGCGCAGGTCGCCGAGACCCTGGGCATATCCCTGGGCTCGGTGAAGGCGTACGGCTCGCGTGGCATCGCGGCCCTGCGGGTCGCCATGGAGGCCCCGGCATGAGTGAGCGCAAGCGTGATGAGCAGGGCGGATTTGAGCACCATGGCAGGAACGGAAACGTGAACCACGGTCCCGACGACGGCCCCGGGCCGGACAGCGGACCCGAAGGGTCCGGTGCTGAGGACGGTCTCGGCTCGGAGGACGCCTCCCCGGAGGACGGCCCCTCTCCGGAGGGTGAGCTCGGCTCTGCGGACGGGCGGGGCCCCGCAGCTGGGCTTCGGGCCGTCGGCGGCCTCGGCTCCGCGGGTGAGCCCGGCCGGGAGGACACGCTCGGCGCCGACGAGCTCGCGCTGCGGCGGCTGATGCGCCAGGCCGTGCAGGAGATCGAGCCGGGTGAGCGCGCCCTCGACCACCTGCGGCAGGCGGTCCCCGCCCGCCGGGCCCGCAAGCGCCAGGCCGTGGTCGGCATCGCGGCCGCCGCGCTCTTCATCGGCACCGCGGTCCCCGCCCTGGTGCACGTCACCAACTCCAAGGGCGATTCGAACGACCGCCCCTCGATCGCGGGCAACAGCCAGGACGCGCAGGGCGGTTCGACCCAGGGCAAGGACCGGGACCGGGACTCGAAGGGATCCGAGAAGAAGCCCGACAAGTCCAAGAGCAAGGACAAGAAGGGCAAGAAGGACAAGAAGGACGGCAAGGCGAAGGGCGGCACGGGCGGCGGCGGTACGGGAGCCCCCGACCCTTCCACCTCCGAGGCCGCCAGCTCGCCGGTCTGCGACGCGGCCCAGCTCGGCGCCACGGGCAGCACGAACCCCGCGGACACCGGCGGCTCGGTCTACGGCTCCTTCCGCGTCTCGAACGTCTCCGACAGCAGTTGTACGGTCGAGGCCGCGGGCGCCGTCAGCGCGGTGGCGCAGGGCGCGGCCGACCCCACGAAGATCGTCGTGGTCGACCACACGGCGGGGGACGCGGCGCTCGGCCTGCCGGACCCCTCCCAGGAGGCCAGCCCGCTCGTGCTCCAGCCCGGCGCGGCGTACGAGGTGCGGTTCGCCTGGCTGCCCTCGGACAAGTGCCCCTCGGACGGCGGCGAGCCGACGCCCAACCCGTCGCCCTCGGAGGGCGGCGGCAGCGGGACCCCGGGCGGCGGAACGCCCGAGGGCATGGAGACCCAGCTGGGCCGGGCGGACGGCGGTGTGGCCGACGGCAGCGTCCTGGTCTCCCTGACCGCCGAGGCGGGAGCCCCGTCGGCGGCGGCCACGATCCCGAACGCGTGCGCGGGAACGGTGTACCGGACGGGCGTACTGCCCGCTTCCTAGCCCTGCCTTCTCAGCCCTGCGGCCCGGCGGTCTGGGGCTCTGCGGCCTGCGGTTCCGCAACCTGGGGCTCGGCGTGCAGGCCCAGCCGGGCGTCGCGGGCGAACTCCGCCTCGCGGCGGAACAGCCGGAACCACATGAAGACGACGAACCCGGCGAAGACGAACCACTCACCGGTGTAGCCGAGGTTCTGGAAGGCCTTCAGGTCGAGACCCGTGTTGTTGGGCGCGGACGCCGGCACCGCCTTCATCCCGGAGTCCCCCTTGTCGAGGGTGATCCACGCGTCGTACAGGTCGTCGCGTACGAGGTTGACCAGTGACGCCGAGCTGATCGCACCCAGCTGGCCCTTGGGCAGGCCCCCCGCGGCGCTCACGCCGTTCGACCCCGGGCTCTCCGACGCCTGAAGCGCCCCGGTCACCGTGACCTCGCCCTTGGGGGCGGCCGGCGCCTTGGCGGCGCTCGCGTCACCGGGAAGCCAGCCGCGGACCACGGGCAGCGACTTGCCGTCGTCCGTGCGGAGCAGGGTCAGGACGTAGAAGCCGCGCTTGTCGTCGAGCTCCCGGTCCGGCACGAGGAGCTGTGTGCCGTAGCGACCGGTGGCCGTGGCCTGCTCGCCGGAGGTTTCCTTGTCGACGGGCAGCAGGGAGGCGAGGGGACGCCCCTCGGCGTCACCGCGGGCCTCCGCGGCCTGATCCTCGACCTGCTCCTTGGCGGACTCGTGGTCCTGTACGCGGTCCTCGAAGCGGCCGAGCTGCCAGGACCCCATGAATATGCAGAAGGGGATGGCCAGCACGACGAAGACGTTGATCCCCCACCAGCGGGGCGTCAGCAGAAACCGGTACACACCCCCAAGGTACGGTGCCGCCACGCCCCGCCGACCCGTGGGGTCCACCCCACCTCACTCCCGGACGCACGCGGCACAGCCGCAGGACATATCGGTCACGCCCCCATGGGGCATACCGATCACGCCCCCAGATGCCGCTCCGCGAAGTCCAGCTCCAGGGCCACCTGCTTGATGCGCTCGTCCACGACCAGCGACCCGTGGCCCGCGTCGTACCGGTACACCTCGTGGGTGGCGCCCCGGGCGGCGAGGCGGTCCACGTAGTTGTCGATCTGGCGGATCGGGCAGCGCGGGTCGTTGACACCCGCCGAGATGTAGACCGGGGCCTTCACGTCGTCGACGTACGTCAAAGGGGACGACGCGGCGAAGCGCTCGGGGACCTCCTCCGGTGTGCCGCCGAAGAGCGTGCGGTCCATCGCCTTCAGGGCCTCCATCTCGTCGTGGTACGCCGTCACGTAGTCCGCGACGGGGACCGCCGAGAGACCGACAGCCCACGAGTCGGGCTGGGTGCCGAGGCCGAGGAGGGTGAGATAGCCGCCCCAGGAGCCGCCCGACAGGACCAGGCGGTCGGGGTCGGCGAGCCCCGACGACACCGCCCACTCCCGCACCGCTGCGATGTCCTCCAGCTCGATGAGGCCGACGCGGTGCTTGAGGGCGTCCGTCCACTCTCTGCCGTAGCCGGTGGAGCCGCGGTAGTTGACCCGCACGACCGCGTACCCGTGGTCGACCCAGGCCGCCGGGCCGGCCGCGAAGGAGTCGCTGTCGTGCCAGGTGGGGCCGCCGTGCACCTCAAAGACGGTGGGGAGCGGGCCGGAGGAGCCCGCGGGCCGCTGCACCAGCGCGTGGATGCGGCCGCCGGGCCCGTCCACCCACACGTCCTCCACCGGCACGGACTTCGGCGCCTTCATGCCGGGCGGGTCAAGGACCACGCCGCCCGCCGTGGAGCGGACCACCGGCGGCTCGGCCGCCGACGACCACATGTACTCCACGCTGCCGTCGGGGCGTGCCGTCGCGCCCGAGACGGAGCCCGCGGGCGTCTCGATCCGCACCAGCTCACCGGAGGCGAAGTCGTACCGGAAGAGCTCGCCGCGAGCCTCGAAGCCGTGCGCGATGAGCAGCGCGGAGCCGTCCGGATACCACTCGGCGCTCACGTCACCCGGCAGGCCCAGCGCGAGGTCGTCCTCCTCGCCGGACGCGACGTCCCACACCATCGGCTCCCAGCGGCCGCGCCGCTGGTGCCCGACGAGGAGGCGCGTGTCGCCGTCGACCGGCGCGAAGCCGAGGACCTCAAGGCCCAGCTCGACCGTGCCGCCCTTGGTGTCGTCGAGCTCGGCGACCGTCGAACCGTCCGGCCGGATCACGCGGAGCGCGGAGTGCATCGCGTCACCGTGCTCCGTGTGCTCTACGGCGATCAGCGATCCGTCGTACGAGAGGTCGCCCACGCCCGCCGACTCCCGGTGGCGGTACACCTCGACCGGGCCGGTGTCGCCAGGGCGTACGACATGGATCGTCGAACCGTCCTCGTCCGTCGAGCGGCCGACGACCACCGTCCCGCCGTCCCTGCCGAGGGCGAGACCCGCGGGATACGAGGCGGCCAGGCCCGGCACCGCCGGCTCGTCGGCGCCGCCGCCGAAGGGCTGGCGCAGCCAGACGCCGAACTCGTCGCCGTCCTTGTCGTCGAACCACCAGATCCACTCGCCGTCGGGCGACAGCGCGCCGTCCGTCGTGCCGTTCGCCCGGTCGGTCACCTGGCGCTGGGTGCCGGTCGCCCTGTCCCAGGCGTACAACTCATATGTCCCCGTCGCGTTCGACACGAACAGGGAGCGCTCGGGGGCGTCCTCCGCCCAGTCGGGCAGGGAGACGCGCGGCGCCCTGAACCGCTTCTCCCAGTCCGGCATGGCGCCCGCCACGCCCGCGGTCTTCTCCGCACCCGTCGCACCCGCACCCGCAGCGTCCGCACCTGTCGCGCTCGTCGCACCCGTCTCGCTCATGCCCTCCATACTGCCTGGCCCCGCCGACAATCCGCTGGCGGGATTCCCCAGCCTGTGGATAACTTTCCGGCCATGTACTCCCCGACGCCCGCCGACTGGCGCGAGACCAACCGGAAACGCTGGGACGAGCGCGTTCCTCTGCACCTCGCCAGCGACTACTACGACCTCGACGCGTTCCGCGCCGGCAAGGACCCCCTGCGCGACCACGAGCTCGCGGAAGTGGGCGACGTACGGGGCAAGTCCCTGCTGCACCTCCAGTGCCACATCGGCCTGGACACCCTGTCCTGGGCGCGCCACGGAGCGTCCCGCGTGGTCGGGCTCGACTTCTCCGAGCCCGCCGTCGAGGCGGCCCGGGAGCTCGCCGCCGAGCTCGGTCTCACTCCGGAACAGGCCACCTTCGTCACCGCCGACGTGTACGACGCGGCCGAGGCGGTGCCCGACTCCTCGTACGACATCGTCTACACCGGAGTGGGCGCGCTCGGCTGGCTCCCCGACATCCGGCGCTGGGCCGAGACCGCCGCCTCGCTGGTCGCCCCCGGCGGCTTCCTCTACCTCAACGAGTTCCATCCGCTCACCGACGTCCTGGACGACGCCACGGGCTCCCGCGTCGAGCACGACTACTTCGCGCGCGACGCCTGGGTCGACGAGACGCCCGGCGGTTACGCGGACACCGTCACCCCCACCGTCCACAACCGCACCGTCGAGTGGCAGCACCCGATCGGCGACGTGGTCTCGGCGCTCGCCGCCGCGGGGCTGCGCGTCGAGTTCCTGCGCGAGCGCGACCAGACACTCTTCGCGCGGTTCGGCGCGCTGGAACTCCGCGACGGCACCTACCGATTCCCGTCGGACCGGCCCCGCATCCCGCTCATGTACTCCCTGCGGGCGAGCAGGGCACGGGACGAGTGAGCGTCAGGGCAGGGGAGAGGGCGGCCGCAGCCAGCCTTCCTGGTCGGGCGCGAACTCGCCCAGCTTCGTCCAGTCCCACGCCTGGAGCACCTCCCGGTTCCGGTCGTCGTCCGGCTTGAGGACGGCGACGACGACATCGGACGTGTGCCGGGTGAGGAGCAGCGTCCGAAGACGGGAGGCGAGATCCGAGCCACGCTCGGCGGGCGCCACCATCAGCTCGCTCAGCAGGAACACCCGCCCAGAAGCGGTCTGTTCCGAGACCGTCGGGGGCAGGACGCCGCTGAACCTCTCCCACCACGTCCCGCTCCGCTCGGCGCGGTATCCGTAGAGACAGCCGACCAGACCCGCCGAGTCGGCCACGACCATGTCGAAGTCCGTCTGCTGCACGTCCTGTTCGAAGCGGTGCAGAAACGTACGCCGGTCCCCGAACCCGGCGCCGGCCATGCCGCGACAGGACTCTACGTAGAGATCGGCCAAGGCCTCGCGCTGCATCTCCGCCTGCCAACGGCTCAGTCGCCGCAAGAACACCTCTGGCATGTACGCCTCCCGCCCCGCCCTGCTGAGGGCAACTCCCCCCGCACCCTGGACTCCGCATCGTGTCAGCACGGAACGGCGAGGGGAACGGGTCGACAGGCAGGACCAATATGCTTAACCGGCGGACCGCTGGGCAGGTGGTCTGGTGACGTACCCCCGCCGCCCCCCACCGAGCGAAGGTGAACTAGTGAGGACCCCCACACAGTTGACTGCAGCACCGACGCTTGAGGAAGCGCGGGCTGCGGCCCCCTGGGAAGAGACGCCCAGCAGTGAACTGCCGTGGGTCGAGGACGCGGGGAGCGTCGCCCCCAAGGACGCGCGGGCCCTGTCGAAGATCTTCTTCGACCGGCTCCAGCACCTCGAAGAGGGCACGCACGAGTACCAGTACGCACGCAACACCCTGATCGAGATGAACCTGTCGCTGGTGCAGTTCGCGGCCTCCCGCTTCCGCGGCGGCAGCACGGACATCGACGACATCGTGCAGGTCGGCACCATCGGCCTGATCAAGGCCATCGACCGCTTCGAGCTGTCCCGCGAGGTCGCGTTCAGCACCTTCGCGCTGCCCTACATCACCGGTGAGATCAAGCGGTTCTTCCGCGACACCACCTGGGCGGTCCACGTGCCGCGCCGCCTCCAGGAGCTCCGCGTCGACCTCGTGAAGGCCAAGGAGGCGCTCGGCGCCGAGCTGGACCGCGAGCCCACCGTCCGGGAGCTCGCCGACCACCTCGGACTCACCGAGCACGAGGTCAACGACGGCCTCGTCGCCTCGAACGGCTACACCGCCGGGTCCATCGACGTCCCCCTCAGCCAGGACGACGGCTCGAAGGGCCGTGACTACGCCGACATCCTCGGCGAGGAGGACCCCGCACTCGACCTCTTCGAGGACCTGCACGCCCTGGCGCCCCTCGTCGAGCAACTGGACGAGCGCGAGCGGCACATCATCGAGATGCGCTTCGGCCAGGAGATGACGCAGGGGCAGATCGGAGAGGTGCTCGGGGTCTCCCAGATGCACGTCTCGCGACTCCTGACCCGCACCCTCGCCAAGCTGCGCTCCGGACTGCTCACCGAACACTGAGCCGACGGTCCCTCAGCGCAGGCGACGGGACTTGTGCGACTCCACCCTGAGGCGTACGTCGGCGTCCAGGGCGCGGGGTGCCGTCGCCGCCCGCGCCTCCGCCACCGTGTGCCGGGCGAGCAGTCGAAGGACCGTCTCCGGAGAGCTGTCCGGCAGCAAAACCAGGGTGATGCGGGCGCGCAGCCGCCGTGAGTTCCCCCGCAGGCGTACGCGCGCGTCGGCCACGCCGTCGATGGCGCGGGCCCGCTCCGCCATCGCCGCCGCCAGCGCGGTCCCGGAGAGCGTCACATCGGGCTGCCCAAGGGACAGTTCTCGTACGCGCCCGCTGCGCAGCTGCGCCACGGCCCACCCCAGGAACAGGAGTACGCCGACGGAGAGCCCGGCGATCACCAGCGGCGTCCACCAGCCCTGATCGCGCCACCTGCCGAGGTCCCGCCCGTCGAGCCACACCCTGTCGGCGCCGAGCCGCGGCCAGCCCGACGGCAGCCGCTCGCGGACGCCGTCGGTGGCCGACGCAAGGGCGGCTCCGGCGCCGAGGAGCGCCACGGCCACACAGAGCAGGGCCGTGCGGTTGGTGCCGCTACGGAGTCGGCTCATCGGACACCGCTTTCCGGAGTCGAGTCGCCGTCTGCCGGCAGCACCGGCACTTCCTCCTGCGCGGGAGCACGCCAGGCCGGCTCGGGGCGCAGCCGGACGCGGAGACGTGGCGGCCTGGCCACCCCGCACGCCGTCAGGGCCCGCTCCGCCGCCTCCGTCAACGCCCGGCGCGCGTCCTCCTCCCGGCCGAAGGCGAGCCCGGCACGCACGCGTGCCCTGCGGCGGCCGACATCGACCCGCACCCGGGTGATGCCGGGCAGCTCCGACACGGCGTCCCGCAGCAGCGACGCCATCGCACGCCGGTCGAGGACCGCGTGGACGCCCGGCAGCGGTGGCCGCATGGGGAGCCGCCCGCGACGCCCCGGCGTGACGGCGAGGACCAGCAGCCACACACCGAGGCAGAACACGGCGAACGCCATCGCCGCACCCGGCCAGACGCCGCTGTCCGGGCCGTGCGAGGTGAGCCACCCCATGAGGTCGGCCCGCCACCGGGCGGTCGGGCGGTCGGCCGTGCGGACGGCCAGCACGTCGTACAGGAAGACGCCGCACACCACGGCGGCGGCGAATGAGATGACGGCGACGGGCACCCGCCGCGAGGACCACGGCCGCCGAGCCCGACCCGTCGCGCCTGCCTCGGCCGAAGCGCCCTCCTCCGGAGCGCCCGTCTCCCGTAGGCACAGCTCCCGTACCCGCACCCGTGCCGACGGCACGGCGAGCCCGGTGAGCCGCGCCGTACGGTCGGCGACATGGGCCCGGACGCGTTCGCCCGCGTCGTCGAGGACCGCGGGATAGGGCAGCGCCACGGTGACGTCGACCCGGGCCCGACGGCCGCGTACGGACGCCGAGCTCCGGGTCGTCCGCACCTCGCCGGGCGCGAGCGCCTCCGTGGCGGCCTGCCCGGCGATGCGGCGCACCGCGCGGTCCGCGACGGTCGTCGAGCCGCGGTCCGCCGCCGGCGTGCTCATCGGCGCCCCCGGTCACGGCCGCTGAGGAAGCCCCGTATGTCCGTGCCGTCGTCGACGAGGCGCCCCGCGACGAAGCCCACCGCGCCGAGGGCGGCGACCAGGAGGAAGGCGCCGAAGCCGCCGAACCACCCGGCGAACCCCAGCGCCATCCCGGCGATCAGGCCTACCAGAGCTGTGCTCACCACTCACCTACTCCACACGCGTCTCGCCGGCGGAGTCCGAACCGTCGTCGTCGGGCAGTCGTACGTCGTTGACCGCGACGTTGACCTCGACGACCTCCAGTCCGGTGATGCGCTCCACGGCCGCGATGACGTTCTCGCGCACGTCGTGGGCGACGTCGGTGATGGGCACGCCGTACTCGACGACGATGTCCAGGTCGATCGCCGTCTGCCGCTCGCCGACCTCGACCTTCACCCCGCGCCCGACATTGGGCCTGCCACCGGGGACCCGGTCGCGGACGGCGCCGATGGTGCGGGAGAGCCCGCCGCCCATGTCGTACACACCGGGGATCTCACGCGCTGCCGTACCGGCGATCTTCACCACCACCACGTCGGCGATGGAGGTCTTCCCGCGGGTCGCGGCCGGCTCGGTCGCCCCCGTCCTGCCCACTACGGTGGTGCTGCCCGGCACGGCCTGGTGCGGGGCACCGGTGAGGCCCTGCTCGCCGCCACCGGAGGCGGCGGTCTTCGAAGTGATCTCCTGAGTCGCCATGGAGCCATCTCCTCGTCGTCAGTGACTGCGGGCCGAGTGCCCGGCCCCGCGCCTTTCTGACACCGGAGCGGAGGATTCGTTACGCGTCCCGGTGGAATTTCTTCTCCCGGCGGCCCCCGCACCCGCGTCGCGTAACGCGGGCGCTCGCCATGTGTCGTAGGAGTACGACCTGAGTGAGAGGAGCCGCGTGTGCCGGGCGACCCGGACAGAGCGCCGGCCGAGGCGGACGACTCCGCGCGGTCCGACGACGGACTGCTGGCGGTGCGGGCCGCGGAGGGCGACGAGGAGGCCTTCGAGGTACTCGTGCGCCGCCACGCGCCGGGCCTGCTGCGGCTCGCGACACGGCTGCTCGGCAGCCGCACGGAGGCCGAGGACGCGGTCCAGGAGTCCTTCGTGAGCGCCTGGCGCAAGGTGCCGGAGTTCCGCAGGGACGCCCAGTTCGGCACGTGGATGCACCGCATCGTCACGAACCGGTGCCTGAACGTCCTGCGGGCCCGCCGCCCCGCCGTCGACCTGGGCGACGTGCCCGAGCCGCAGGCACCCGAGCACGAGGCCTCCCCGGCGCGGGTCGCCGAGGCGCACGCCGCCGTGGCGGAGCTCGGCCGGGCGATGGAGGGGCTCTCTCCGGAACAGCGCGTGTGCTGGGTGCTGCGCGAGCTCAACGGCCTCGCCTACGAAACCATCGCCGAGACGGTCGGCATCAGTCCGGAGGCGGTACGGGGCCGCGTCTTCCGGGCGCGGCGCTATCTCACGGAGGCGATGGCCGCATGGCGTTGAACGAGGAGAACGAACTGCTGCCCTGCGGCCGCGACGTGTGGAGCGTGTGGGAGCGCGCGGAGAACGGCGAGGCCGACCCGCACGCCGCCGCCTGCCCGCACTGCGCCGACGCGCGGAACACGCTGCGGCGCCTGGAGGACGTCGTCGCCGCGGCCCGCGAAACGGACCCGCGGGAGCCCGAGCCCGACGCCTCCGCGCTGGTGGGGCGCGTCATGGACGTGGTGCGCCTCGAACTGCGCCCCGGCCGCACGCTGCCGCTGGGCGAGGAGGACGAGGACGCGTGGATCGTGGAGGCCGCGGCCGCGAGGACCGTCCGGGCCGCCGCCGAGTCCCTGCCGGGCGTGCGGGCGGGCAGCTGCCGCATCGAGGCGCTCCCCGAGGAGGGCCGCACCGACGCGGCGGGACGCCATCCACGCGGACCCGTGCGGATCCGCACGGAGGTGGCGGTGGCCCTCACCTGGCATCTCCCGGAGGTCGCCGAGCGGGTCCGCCAGCGGGTCCTCGACGCGGTGGACGCCGAGCTCGGCATGAGGGTCGCGACCGTCGACGTGACGGTCGCCGACATCATCGACGACGCCAGCGACGCCGACGGCACTGACGACGCCGTCGACGACAGCGCGGAGAGGCGGCACCCGTGACGGACCGACGTACTGCCAATGAGCTGGCCGAGGCCGTCCAGGAAGCGGTGCTCGGCACGGCCGGCGTCGCCTTCCTGCGCCCCGGCATCGCCGAACTCCTCCGCGTCACCACCCCGCTGACCAGGCGTTCCTCTGCGGTCCGCGTCACCCGGGACAAGGGTGCCGCGGCGTGGCACGCCGAGATCTACGTCGTTCTGCGCCGCGGGTACCGGTCCGTGGACGTCACCCGGGAGGTGCGCGCCGCCGTGACCGGGACGCTGCAGCGGATGACCGGCGAACCGGAACCTCCGCGGGTCACGGTGACGGTGACCGGACGCGTATGAGAGTCACACGCGGATTCAAGCGGATCGCGCGTATTCATGCGGTCAGCGGCACCCGCGCGACGATGCGCTTCCCGCCGCCGGGGAGGTGCGTCACGCTGACGTCCTCGGCAAGCCGGCACACCGTGGGCCAGCCGTGTCCGCCGCTCACGAGGAGGGCCGTGCGGGCTCGGGTGACCGGGACCGTGTCGCTGCCGTCCTCGACGGTGATCTCTACGGAGTCGGACCGCACGCGGCATTGGAATCCGCGCAGGCCGCCGCCGTGCCTGAGCGCGTTGGTGACCAGTTCCGAGGTGACCAGAACCGCGTCCGCCACCGCCATCTCGCCGAAGTGCCCGTGCCCCTGGCGCAACGCTGCGCGCACGGCCTCCCGGGCGGCTGCCGGGCTGCGGGGGCGGGTGAGGATGCGGGCTTCCTGAGTGCTGTCGGTTGTCACAGCGCATCACTCCCACCGATGTTGTGGGGACTGTTCCTCTTCGGCTGCCCCGCGAGTCCGCCCCCACACACCGCGTTCGGGTGGTTCGCCCGGTGAGCACCGAAATGCCCGGTGGCCGCACACGGAGATCCGTGGCAGCCACCGGGCATGGTGTCCGGAGGTCAGAACAGGAAGTCCAGGCCCGGTCCGGCGTGCCAGTGGTGGTGATGGCCGTGCCCGTGGCCGTGGCCGTGACCGTGGTGGCCGTGGTGCCAGTCGTCCCCGTCCCGGCCGTCGGCCTGCTGCGCGGCCGGGACGGCCAGTGCGGCGGCGACGGACAGGGCGCGGGATATGCGCTTCATACGAGGGTCCTGCGGGGGCCTGCTCGCCGAGAGCGGCTGGCGGAGTGACGCCGCCCGGGAGCGGGGGGGGGGGGGAAGGCACCGGCAGCGAGGTGCGGGCCTTCCCCGGCAGCGCCCCCGGGTGGAGCGGCGCCCCTGGATCAGTGGTTGGCGGTGCCGTTGCCCGAGAGCACCGGGATGTCCTCCAGGATGTGCGACAGCGGCTCGTCACCCTTGGCCTGCGTCGAGTTCTCGACACACTGCTGCATCTGCGGCGCGGAGAGGATCGGGATGTCCTGAACGCCGATGTTGACGAGGGCGACGATGTTCTGGATGTTGGCCTTGACCGGGAGGCCGACACAGAGCTTGTTCAGCGAGCCCTGGACCAGGGTCATCTGCGGGCTCATGTTGCCCTTCGTCGCGGAGTTGCCGAACGCCTGCCCGGCGCCGTTGCCGCTGACGGACTGG
The DNA here is from genome assembly GCF_055597165.1 of Streptomyces sp. NPDC039480. Taxonomy (NCBI): domain Bacteria; kingdom Bacillati; phylum Actinomycetota; class Actinomycetes; order Kitasatosporales; family Streptomycetaceae; genus Streptomyces; species Streptomyces sp. NPDC039480. The sequence continues at coordinate 114,722 of NZ_JBVITX010000012.1, forward strand.
GTGCCCGTGTCATCGCCGATGGCCATGGCCTGCGGAGCCGCGGTGACGGCCATTCCCGCTGCGGACAGGGTGAGGGCGGTCGTTGCGAGCAGCTTCTTCATGGTGAGGAGTTCCCTTCGAGTGAGGCTCCACTCCGGAGCCGCATGGTGATCAACTGAGCGACAGAGCGGGAGTTGCGGCGATTCGGCCATTCGATGGATAAATGTGCTGAACGTCAGCTTTTGTCTCAACGGCACCGTTTCGTCGCGCACTTCGACAGGAACGACAGGAACGACGGAAACGAAGACGGAGACGCCCCACTCTGAACGAGGAAATATGGCTGACCGCACAGGACCATGGCAGCGGCTAGGTGTCATTCCGACGAGCAGGCAGTCCCCGGAGTGCCGCACCGACCCCATCTACGACTCCTTGCTCAGGAGTTGGTACGCGCAGGGGAAAACCGTTCCGGGACGGCCCGACCCCGAGTGGAGACGACTGGTCGAGCGCGACCCCTGGCCCCGGCAGTGAACGAATGCGGCGGGCCGCCGAGGAGGAGGACGGCGGCCCGCCGGGAGGCGTTCGGTGTCAGCGGTTGGCGGTGCCGTTGCCGGACAGGATCGGGATGTCCTCCAGGATGTGCGAGAGCGGCTCGTCGCCCTTCGCCTGCGTCGAGTTCTCGGTGCACTGCTGGGTCTGCGGCGCCGAGAGGATCGGGATGTCCTGGATGCCGATGTTGACCAGGCCGACGATGTTCTGAATGTTGGCCTTGGCGGGCAGGGCGATGCAGGGCTTGTTGAACGAGCCCTGGATGAGCGCCATCTGCGGGCTCATGTTGCCGTGCGTCGCCGAGTTGCCGAACGACTGCATGGCGTTGTTGCCGCTCATGGTCTCGGTGCCGCCGTCGTTGCCGATGGCGAGGGCCGTGGGTGCCGCGGACGCCGACATGCCGACGACGGAAGCCGTGACCGCAGCTGCGGTCATAACCTTCTTGATCACAGGTGTTCCTCTCTGAGTTAGCCCCGTCCTCGGAGCACCCTGAGCAACTGCCCGGAACGGGAGGGGTTGCTGAAATTCACTCCGATGGCCCAATAAGCGGCCACCCGCGGGTATGAGTGATTTCGTCGTCGTGCCGACCGCCGACGATCCGATGGAGTGAATGCGCGGAACTAAACGTGGAGCGGGGAGTTGAGCAGGCCGCAGTAACGTGAGCGTCTGCCCCAGAAAAGGAACCACAAATGCTTAAGAAGGCAATGGCAATGGCAGCGGCTGCGGTGGCCGTAGCCGGTATCGCTTCCCCCGCGATGGCCGTCGGTGACGACACCGGCACCCAGTCGATGAGCGGCAACGGTGCCCAGCAGTCGTTCGGTAACTCCGCCACCAAGGGCGACATGAGCCCGCAGCTCTCCCTGATCCAGGGCACGCTGAACAAGCCTTGCATCGGCCTCCCGGTCAAGGCCAACATCCAGAACATCGTCGCCCTGGTCAACATCGGCATCCAGGACATCCCGATCCTCTCGGCGCCGCAGACCCAGCAGTGCACCGAGAACTCGACGCAGGCGAAGGGCGACGAGCCGCTGTCGCACATCCTCAGCGACATCCCGGTGCTGTCCGCCAACGGCGAGCACAACGGCTGATCCGTCACGCCGTAGAGACTGCTCGGGCCGCCCGCCTTTTTCCTCCTCGGGTGGCCCGGGCTTTCTCATGTCGCGGGCCAACTCCCTTATGTCATAGGCGGTTCACGGTCGAGTCGCATTCGAGTGAACTTCCGGGGCGTGTCAACCCGGCGGTTTCTTCGGCCGGTACCGCTCGTTAAGTAGGGCTCAGGTCGCGGTGCGGGAACAGGGATTGCCCGCCCGGCTCCGGCCGCCGTTTAGGCGTGGCCCGAAAGAAGGGAAAAGCTGTGAAGCTCAAGAAGAGCGCAACGATCATCGCTGGTGCGGTCATGGCGCTGGGCGGGGGCGCTCCGGCCTTCGCCGACGCCGGTGCCTCGGGTGCGGCCTCCAATTCCCCGGGTGTCATCTCCGGCAACGTCATCCAGGTGCCCGTCCACGTGCCGGTCAACGTGTGCGGCAACACCATCAACGTCGTCGGTCTCCTGAACCCGGCGTTCGGCAACACCTGCGTCAACGACTGACGTAGTAGCGGCTCAGCTGTTCCTGCTGTGTCCCAGCCGGCCTTGGCAGCCATCCCGGCGCCAGGGCCGGCTTCCCATCGGACAGAGAAAGACCACTAGATTGCGACAGGCCCTCAGCAAAGGAATGCTCTCCGCCGCGGCCGCCACGAGCATCCTGTCCCTGTCCGGCACCCACGCGTTCGCCGCTTCCGGAGCGAACGGGCAGGCGCTGGACTCGCCCGGCTTCTTGTCGGGCAACAACGTCCAGGCCCCGGTGGAAGTGCCGGTGAACGTGTGCGGCAACTCGGCGAACGCCGCCGCGGCAGGCAATCCGGCCTTCGGCAACACCTGCGGCTCCTCCTCCCACACCTCCCACTCCGGCTCCCACTCGGCGCCCCGCTCCGGGCCCCCACGCTCGACGGAGAGCGCTCCGAAGGCGGCGCCGCGCGGCAACTCCGCAAGCTCCAACAGGCCTACCGCGCCCACCCGTTCCCCCCGCTCGGACGCCCCGGCCCGCTCGGACGCCCCCGCCCGCTCGGCCTCCGGCTCCGCGGCCCAGGGCAACACCACCCGGTCGCCCGGCGTGGGCGCGGGCAACAACGCGAAGGCCCCGGTCGACGCGCCGGTGAAGGCCTGCGGCAACACCGTGGGCATCGTGGCCGCCCTCTCGCCCGTCACCGGCAACCGCTGCGGCGACGGCCACCCCCACCGGGACCCGCACACCGCCGAGCCCCCGGCCGCCGGAAAGCCGCCCGTCACCCCACCGGGCAGCCCCGTCCCGCGCCCCCGGGGAGCGACCCCCGAGGACCCGGCACACCCCGGCGGCCCCGCGGCTCCCGCGGACCCGCGTGCCCCGAAGGTGTCGTCGGCCTCCGCACCGCACGACGCGCCGCAGGGCAGGCACGCCCGGCGCCCGGTCGCCATGGAGACGCCCCACGACCTGCTCGCCGCCACGGGAACGGACGCCGCGCTGCTCGGCGCGGCGGGCGCGAGCGCGGGGCTGCTGCTCGGCGGGGCGATCCTGTACCGGAGGGGGCGCGCGTCGTCCCGGCGCTGAGTCCGGACATGGCAGTACGCCGGCAGGGAAGCGGAGACGGAATCGCTTCCCTGCCGGCGTTCAGGGAGGTAGAGACCTGACCTGCCCATCGGGGGGTGTCGCTCACCCACGGCATAGGAGCCGACGGCTGGCGGGAAGCGACCCGGCCTGTCCCAGTGAAGCCCGTCCAGTGCATCACCGGACGGCCCGCGCGGGAAGCGGAGTTCACCCGTTCGCCCGCTGTGTCACTCATAAGAGCGCCGGGCTCCCAGGACCAGCAGGTCATGCGTCGGTGACGGCTCGTTCCCGGTTCGCCTGGGCGGGCAGGACGGCGGGCGGGTGCTCCACCGGCCCGGCCGACAGGGACGTCAGGGCCCGGCGCGACCGATGGCCCATGCCGTCGCGCAGCCTCCGCACCACATGGCGGCGCCACATCTGGCGCATCGCGGCCCCGGGGGCGGGATCGTCCGCGGCGTGCCAGGCGAGTTCCCCGTACGGCGAGGAGACGCCCTGCCCCGGCCCGACCCTGGTCAGCGAGCGCAGCGCCGCCAGCGGGGCGTAGTTCTCCACCACGAACGTGCGGCCCGGCAGCGGCTGCGGGTCGGGCACCGGCCGATGGGTCAGATCGAGGTGCAGGGCGCGCACCACGTCCGTGCCCGCGCCGTCGGCGAAGAGGCGGAACTGGGCGCCGGGGCGCGGGTTGAAGTCGATGAGGTGGAAGTCGCCGGTCGTGGCGTCCCTGCGGAAGTCGAGATCGAAGATCCCGCGGTACTCCAGGGCCGACACGACCTGCGCGGCCGCCGACCAGAGCGCGGGGTTCACGGTCCAGTCGCCGCTCACCGTCAGGCCCGCGGAGCGCGGCCACGACAGGTGCTTGCGGCCCGTACCACCACCGCGTACGACACCGTCACGGCCCGCGCAGCCGTGCACGAACCAGTCCGCGTCGCGGGCCCCGGGCACGAAGGCCTGGAGGAGGAGGCGGCTGCCGGCCTCGGCACGGCGCTCGAAGAGGGCGGCGGCCTCGTGCGGGGAGCCGAGCACGGTGGTGCTGCGCAGGCCGGTGTCGCGGGGCAGCAGCCAGGGGCGGCTCCACTTCGCCACGGCAGGGACCCCGAGGCGCTCCACGGCGTCGGCGGCCTCGGCGGCGGACTCCGGCGCCAGGGTCGTCGGGTGTGCCACGCCCGCCCGGGCGCAGAGCCGGGCGAGAGCCGCCTTGTCCGCCACGCGCTCGGCCACGTCGCCGGGCAGCCGGGGCACCAGGAAGCGGTCGGTGAGCTGCTCGTACAGGGCGCTGACCGCGAGGGCGCCGGCGTCGTCGAGGGGGATCAGGACGGCCGGTCCGGTGAGCCGGTGCGCGACCCGTCGCAGCACGGCGGCCACCTCGGTGAGCGACGCTCCCGGGGCGGGCGGCGCGTGCATCCGGTGCAGATAACGGGACCGCTGGACGGGACTCCCGAAGTCGTCGGCCACCAGATGGACCTCGATTCCGGCGCGGCCCAGTGAGCGCACGGCACCCAGCGTCCCGTGATGGAAGGGATTCCTGTCGATCCGCAACAGGACCGCAGGAATGCGTGTATCCAGAGGCTGCAACGTCACCCTCGCTTGTCGATCGCCCATGCGGGCGATGTGGCGGAATACGGGATTAGAAACACGATTGGCGCAATAGAAATACATATGACGGGGTGTCAGTGAAGTGAGGTCGGAAACGAGGAGCAGGTATGGGCGCACATGCCCCACAAAGCCTTCGAGGCGGAAAACGCCTTCGCCGGAGTAAACGTCTTCGGGGCCGTAAACGTCTCGCCTTCATCGCCGCCGGAATCGTCTCGTCGATGGCCCTGGCCGCCGTGCCGGGACACTCCGTGGGTGACGTACGCGACGGTGAGCCGCCGGAAGCGGTCTCCCCTGCCCCCGCCTTCGGCGCGTATCTCGACTACGGCCCGCGCGGGGTCGAGCGCATCGGTGAGCTCAGCGAGTGGCTCGGCGGCGCCGAGCTGCGGGTCGGGCACACGTACCTTCCGGGTGATCGCTGGAGCAACATCGAGGGAGCTCCGAACTTCCTGGAGAGCTGGGCGGAGTGGCGCAAGGGGAAGGACGACAGGCTCTTCGTCCTCAACGTCCCGATGCTCGAACGCAACGAGGAGGGCGTCGACGACCGCGAGGTGGCCCGGCTGCTCGAACAGGGCGCCGCGGGCGACTTCGACGGCCACTACAGAGTGCTCGCCGAGCGCCTGGTCGACCTGGGCGTGCCCGACACGGTGGTCGTGCTCGGCTGGGAGATGAACGGCACGACGTACACCCATCGCTGTGGTCCCGACCCGGAGTCCTGGAAGAAGTACTGGAACAGGATCGTCACCACGATGCGTTCTGTTCCGGGGCAGAAATTCACGTTCGACTTCACCCCGAGCAGAGGGCGGGACGCCGTTCCCTGGACGGAGTGCTATCCCGGTGACGACGTCGTCGACATCATCGGCATGGACTCGTACGACCAGCCGCGCGGAATGTCGTTCGACGAGCAGATCACCGAGCCCTATGGGCTCCAGCAGCACGTGGACTTCGCGGCGGAGCACAAGAAGCCCATCTCGTACCCGGAATGGGGGCTTTTCCGCAACGGCGACAACGAAGAATACATGCGCCGCATGCTGAAATGGATGGACGAGAAGAAGCCGCTGTACAACACGGTCACCGACTACTGCCCGCACGGTGTCTGGCAGTGCAAGGACAACCCCGGCGCCGCGCGGGTCTACCGCGAGCTGCTCTCCGGCCGCGACGGGAACCCGACGGGACCGACCGGACCGACCGAACCAGGCAAGCTCCCGGACTGCTCGCCGGTGGAGCTCGGCGACTGGGTCGAGTCCTGGCTGGGCGCCAGGCTGTGTCTGCGCTTCGACTGGTTGAAGGACGAGAAGGTGCAGAGCCAGAAGCAGCCCTGACGCCCCACCAGGCCGCGGTGGCGTGAGCCGTCACGACGAGGCTCCGCCACCGGAGCGCGCGCCTCCGCCGCCGGAGCGCGTGCCTCCGCCACCGCGGCGCCCGTCCCCCTCGCGCTCGCGCAGCCTCCGCTTCGCCCACTGGCGGCCCGACGCGCCCCAGGCCACCGCGTGCACCAGCGGTGCGGTGCGCCTGCGGGCCAGCAGGAAGCGCCGGTTGGTGACCGGCTCGGGCCGCCAGTGGTGCTTGTACGGTTCGTTGCCGCGCAGCAGGCTCAGCGCGCGCGGGTGCTCGCCGCCGGTGTGCCGGGTGGACGCCTCCAGGAGCATCGTCGCCACATCCACCTTGCGCTCCCTGAGCCGCGGATGCGCGCCGTACAGATAGCCGCCGGCCAGTGTGCCCGAAAGGAGCGTCAGGTCCGCGGCCAGCACCTCGCCGTCCAGGCTGAACTCGGTCAGCACGGCCTCTCCCGCCGCGACCATCGGGCGCATGGAGCGCAGCAGGTGTTCGTGGAACCGCGGCTGGAGGTGCTCGGCGGTCACCTTGCGGCCCTGCCACTGCAGTTGGTGCAGGTGCAGCAGCGTCCGCACCGAGGACTCCACCTCCTCGACGGGCACGACCCGGCTCTCCAGGCCCAGCGCCGCCAGCTTGCGGATCTTGGCGCGGGCGCGCTGGGCCCGTGGCGCGGGCAGCCGTTTGAGCAGCCCGTCCATCGGCAGCGCGGGCAGTTCGAGGCAGTCGGATGCGGCCAGCGTGCGCCGCGGCCCCGGCCAGCGCTCATACAGGCTCTCCACACAGGCGCCCGGCCTGACCTCCCCGAAATCGATCAGCGCGGTCCGGGCCAGCGCGTACAGACCGGAGAGGAGCGCCTCCGTCCCCTCCTCGCGACACGCGTCGTCCAGCAGCACGTCGGTGAAGTCGGAGATCGCGCCGCCCAGCGGCTTCAGCGCCGGGAGCGGACGGTCCACCCGCATCAGCGGCGCCGCGGCGATCAGCCGCCCGCCGCTGTGGACGAGCAGCACCCGCAGCCGGCCGGGGCTGCCGTACGACCGCCACCACGACGACAGCCACGCGTGGCTCTGGAACGGCGTGGCCACCGCACACGCCCGGTGCAGCCGCCCCCACGGTTCGGCGAGCGCCTCGAACTCGTCCTCGTCCACACAGAGTTGGGCCGTGGGAAGGCTGCTCGGTGCGGTGCTCGCCGGTGCCGTGCTCATGGGGCGCTCCGGACCAGGCCGGACGCGGGCCCGGGGACGGAGGCCCCCGCCGCCGTCTCCTCCGTACGCGCGCGCGGGCGGACCAGGAGCGCGAGGCCGCCGAGCAGCCCGCCGGCGCTCGCGCCGACCAGGGCCGTCACCCCGGTGGAGAGCGACGAGGGCGCGTCGGGCGCCAGGGCACGCGAGAACGGCAGCAGCTTGACCTGGGTGCTGCCCTTGGAGTGGTTGGCGCTCGCGGCGAGCGACCGCGCCACCGCGTCGGCGGCGGTGACGGCGGAGTCCGGCTGCTCCGTGGTCGCCGAGACCGCGATCATCGGCGCGTCGGGGGACGTGGCCACCCGCACCCTGTCCCGCAGCTCCGTGGCCGACATGCCCGCCGCCACCTGCGCGTCGCCCAGCACGGCGAGCTGCGTCGCCACCCGGCCGTACGCCTGGGCGAAACCCAGCGCCGTGGCCGGGTCCGCCTTCGCCTGCGGGACGGCGACGACGTAACTCGTGGCCGTGTACTCCGGCGTCTGCAGGGCGCCGTACCCGGTGCCGATCAGGGCGCCGAGGACCGCGCAGGCGGGCAGGGCCGACCAGCGGGGCAGCCGGGCGAGGCGGGCTCGCAGGGGTCCGGTGCGCGAGTGCGCGTGCGCGGAGTCGCTCATCGAGGGGTCACCTCCAGGGTCGGGCCGGGGACAACTGACGCGTAGACGTCCATCAGTTGGCCGGCGCTTCGGGTGATGCTGTAGTGGCGCACCGCCGCCGGTGCCTCGCGGTGCGGCGGCACGTCACCGCGCAGGCCGTGCAGGGCCCGCGCGAAGGAGTCCGGGTCGCTCGGGCAGTAGGCGGCGCCGGTCCGTTCGCCGGCGCCGAGGCCTTCGACGGCGGGGCAGGACGCGTAGAGCACGGGGAGCCCGGCGGCGAGACCCTCGACGAGCGCCAGGCCGAAGGCCTCCTCGGGGGAGGGGGAGGCCAGGACGTCCATGGCGGAGAGCAGCGCGGGCAGGCCGCCCGCGTCGTGGGTGGACTCACCGGTGAACCGCACCCGCCCGGCGAGGCCGAGCCGGTGCGCGAGCCGCCGGAGCCCCTCCTCCTGAGGGCCGCTCCCCACCAGTACGACGACGACGTCCTCGGGCAGCCGGGCGGCGGCCTCGAGGAGGACGTCGAAGCGTTTGCCGGTGGCCAGCCGCCCCACGCCGCCGACGACGAACGCGCCCTCCGGCAGGCGCAGCCGGGCGCGGGTGCGGGCACGGGCCGCCGGGTCGAACCGGAAGCGCTCGACCTCGATGCCGTTCGGCACGACGCGGATGCGCTGCCGGGGCACGCCCCACCGGTGCAACCGCGCCCCGACCGCGGGCGAGACCGCGACCGTCACCCGGCCGAGCCGCTCCCCGGCCAGATACAGCGCCCGCACGCCCGGTGTCAGCGGCCGGCCCTCCATCTGCGAGTCGCCCAGGGAGTGTTCGGTGGCCACCACCGCGCGCACGCCCGCCATCCGGGCCGCGACGCGCCCGTACAGGCAGGCGCGGTAGAGGTGGGTGTGCACCAGGTCGTACCGGCCCACGCGGATCAGCCGGGTCAGCCGCGGCAGCGCCGCCACATCGCGGTTGCCGGCCATGCCCAGGTCGGTCACGCGGGTGCCGTCGGCCTCGATGCCCTGCGCGACGGTGCCCGCGTTGGTCAGCGTGACCACGTCGCTCGACGTGGGCAAGTGGCGCAGCAGCAGGCGCAGTTGCTGCTCGGCACCGCCCACCCCGAGCCCGGTGATGACGTGCAGGACCCTCATTCCGCCACCGCCGGGCCGTCCAGCACGCGGCGCCTGAGCCGGTTCGTGCGCAGTTTCAGGCGCAGGCGCCAGGCCGTGTCGCCCTGGCCGACGTGGACGCGCGGCAGGGCGTACGGCCCGGTGAGCGCTCCCGGTGCGATCGCGCACCCGTACGCGTATCCGGCCTCCCGGACCGCCGCCATGACGCGCTCGTCGACGTGGCCGTAGGGGTAGCAGAAGCCCCGCACCTCGCCGCCGGTCAACTCCCGCAGCGCGGCGCGGCTGTCGCTCACCTCGCGGCGCAGCAGCCCGTCGTCGGCGGCGGTCAGGTCGACGTGGGTCAGCCCGTGCGAGCCGATCTCCATGCCGCACTCGGCCGCGTGCCGGATGCCCTCGGCGCCGAGGAGCGGTTTGCGCGGGCCGAGCGGGTCCCAGGCGTTGTCGCCGTCGAGCCGGCCCGGCAGGACGAACAGGGTCGCGGTGCAGTCGTACCGCCGCAGCAGGGGCAGCGCGTCCTCGACGAAGTCGCGGTAGCCGTCGTCGAAGGTGAGGCCCACGAGGTTGTGCTCCAGGCCCCGCGCACACGCCTCCAGCAGGTGCGTCATCGACACGCCGCGCAGCCCCTGGCGCCGCATCCACCGCAGCTGCTCGGCCAGCCGGTCGGGCGCGACGGTGATCTCGTACGGGTCGTCGGACGGATCCGCGACGGAGTGGTACATCGCCACCCACGCCGGATTGCGCGGCGGCCGCAGCCGCAGGAAGGGCTCCGTACCGGACGGCGCGGGCGGAGTGAGGTCAACGGACATGACGCAGCTTTCTGCCGACGGAGCGAAGGACGGTGGTCCAGGGCCGCACCCCCAGGAGCAGGCCGAGGAGCACGAAGGAGACGGTCACCGCGGTGAAGCTCGCGAGGACGGCCGCGGCGGGCCACGGCACGGCCCGCGCGACCACCGCGCCGAGCAGCGCGGCGCCCCCCGCGGCGAGCGCGAGCCGGCCGAGCTGTCCGACGACGGCCCGCGTCCTGACCGGCACGGTGTGCGGGCCCAGGCCGCGCAGCAGGAGCAGGGCGCTGACGCAGATGCCCGTCGCGTTGGCCCCGGCGATCCCGTGGACGCCCCACGTGCCGACGGTCAGGAAGCCGATCCCCGCGGTGGTGACGACGCCGATGAACATGGCGAAGAGCGGGATCCAGGTGGTCCGTGCCACGGAGAAGTGCGCCCGGGCCAGCGCGCCCACCAGCGTGTGGCCGAGCAGGCCCAGGGCGTAGACACGCATGACCGAGGCGGTGGTGGCGGTGTCCCTGGCGGTGAAGGCGCCGCGCTGGAAGAGCAGTTCGATGAGCGGCGGCGCGGCGGCGATGACGGCTGCCGCACCCACCAGGACCACGCACCCGGCCAGGACGACATCGCGCTCGACGCGGTCGCGGGCCCGCTCCTTCTCGCCCATGGCCAGGGCCCGCGCGACCACGGGGAAGGTGACCGTGCAGATCATGAGGGAGAGGGCCATCGGCATCTGCGCGACCTTCTGCGCGTAGTTCAGATGCGAGATGGCCCCGGCGGGCAGCGACGAGGCCAGGAACCGCTCGATGAGGACCTGCGACTGACGGCACAGGGCGAACAGCAGGACGGTCCAGATGATGGCGGTCTGGAGGGCCTTGGCGGATTCGGGCTCGCTCGCGGTCGTACTCGTGGTTGTGGCCGTACTCGTGGTCGCGGACTCGGGACGGTACGGGCGTCGCAGCTGCCGCCACAGCGAGGGTGCCTGTACGACGACCATGAGGACGCCCCCCACGGCGACGCCCACGGCCGCGGCCCGCACCCCCAGCGGCACCGCGAGCGCGAACAGGGCGGCGATGATGGCCGCGTTGTAGGCGACGTAGACCGTCGCGGGCGCGACGAACCGCTGGTGCGCCCGCAGCGCCGCGCTGCAGTAGCCGGTGAGCCCGAAGGTCAGGGCGCAGGTGGCGGTCAGCCGGGTGCAGTCGACGGCCAGTTGCGGGTCGGGCAGCCCGGGGGCGAGCACGGCGACCAGGTACGGGGCCGCCGCGATCAGCAGCGCGGTGGCCCCCGTGAACCACAGGACCATTCGCGGCAGCGACGCCCGGACGAGCTCCCGGACCGGGTCGGTGGCCGGGCCGTCCGCCCGGCGCGCGAGGGCCAGGCTGAACGCGGGCACGAGGAAGAAGGCGAGGCCGTCCTCGATGAGCAGCGTCGCGGCCACCTCGGGGACCGTCCACGCCACCAGGAAGGCGTCGGTGTCGGTCCCGGCGCCGAAGAAGTGCGCCAGCGCCTGGTCGCGTACGAGGCCGAGGAGCGAACCGGCGACGGACAGCGCGGCCGTGACGAGCGCGGCCTTGGCGAGGAACGAGCCACCGGTCTTCCCGCCCGCCTCCCGGCCGACGTCGGTGATCCCTGCCCCAGGGGCCGGGTCCGGTGCCGGGACCGGATCTGTGTCCGCGGCCACCGGCGACGGCACCGCCGTCATCGCACACCCCCCGTTCCGGTCCGCCCGTGCGAGCCGACCGCCCACCAGGCCGCGAGGCCGAAGGCGACGCCGGTCAGGACGGTGGAGGGGCCGCCGATGTCGGCGTACACGAAGTCGGTCAGCTGCCAGATCAGCAGCCCGCAGGCCACCAGCGCGCAGTCGAGGTCCGGGCCGCCGGGACCGTTGCGCCCGGCCCGCTGCCGCCGCCACCGGCGCACCGCGCACACCACGAGCGCCGCCCAGCCGCCGGCCAGCGTGGTGAGGCCGAGCAGTCCCTGTTCGCCGAGCACCAGCAGGTACATGTTGTGCGGGGACAGCAGCGGCTGGCGGACGAAGCCGCTGCCGGCGCCCGCGGTGTCGCTGCCGGCGGACAGGGCCAGCGAGGCGTGGCTGTCGCGGTGGTCGGGGAACCCCTTCAGGCCGACGCCGGTCACCGGCCGCTCCCGCCACATGTCGACCGAGGCGGCCCACATCGTGTAGCGGTCGGTGACCGACTGGTCGGGTGTGTCGGTGACCTGGGTGATGCTGCTGAGGCGTTCCTGGAGCATCTGTGAGCCGACTCCGAGGCCCGCGACCAGGACCACGGCGGCGGCACCGGCGGCGAGCAGGGCCCGGCCCGCCCGGCGCACCCCGGCGAGCAGCAGCACCCCGACGCAGGCCACCGCGGCGGCGATCCACGCGCCGCGGCTGAAGGACAGGGCGAGCGGCACGAGCAGGAGGGCGGCGCAGACCACCGCCGCGGAGCGCTGGCGCGGCGAGTGGGGACGGAACGCGAGCGCGAGCGCGCAGACGAGTCCGTACGAGACGACGGTGGCCATTCCCATGACGTCCGTGGAGCCGAACGTGCCCACCGCGCGAATGTCCTCGCCCATGTACGAGGCGCCGGTGCCGGTCAGGTTCTGGTGTACGCCGATGACGCCCTGCCACAGCCCGAGCGCCACGAACGACCAGGCGAGGAGGCGGAAGTGGTGGGCGTCGCGGATCAGCAGCAGCACGGCGGCCGGCACCAGGACGAAGATCTGGAGGTAGCGTGCGGCCCCGGCGACACCGGTCGCGGCGGACGAGGCGCCGAACGCGGCCACGGTGATGCCGACGACCGGCAGCCCGAGGAGCACGGCGGCGGTGCGGGTCAGCGGGCGCCGCCCGGCCCGCACGGCGCGTACGACGCAGAAGCCGACGACGAGGGCGGACGCCGCGTCGGCGAGGGTGCCGGTGCCGCTCCCGCCGTCTCCGGAGGCGCCGCCCCCGGCGGGCACGGGCAGTGCGAGCAGGGCGACCAGGAGCACCACCGGCAGGACCGGCGCGTTCCGCCTCAGCCAGGAGAGCACCGCGTCCTGCGGGCGGGGCGCGTACGGCAGGGCGGTCGACAGGTGGTTCACCGCGCTCAGCTCCCCGTGCGGCGTACGAGGCAGCCGACGGTCCGCAGCAGGATGCACAGGTCCTGCCAGAACGACCAGCTGTCGATGTAGGCGTTGTCGAAGCGGCACCGGTCCTCGATGGAGGTGTCGCCGCGCAGGCCGTGGATCTGGGCCAGGCCTGTGATGCCGGTCGGCATGCGGTGCCGGTGGGCGTAGTCGGGGTAGGTCTGGCTGAACTGCGCGACGAAGAACGGCCGTTCGGGGCGCGGCCCGACGAGACTCATGTCACCCCTGAGCACGTTCCACAGCTGGGGCAGCTCGTCCAGCGAGGTGCCGCGCAGGAACCGGCAGAACGCGCTCATGCGGTGCTCGTCGGCGACGCTCCACCGGGTCGCCGCCTCCTGCTGGTCGGCGGGGCGGTGGGTGCGGAACTTCAACAGGGTGAACAGCCGCCCGTCCTTGCCGACGCGCTCCTGCCGGAAGATCACGCCGGGGCCCTCCACGGCCCGCAGCACCAGGGCGCAGACCGCGAGGACCGGCGCGGCCGCGAGCAGCAGGACGCCCGAGACCGCGATGTCCAGCAGCCGCTTGCCGATGCCGACCCCCGGCGACCCGGCGGACGTCAGGGGGCGGCAGGCGAACCCGGCCACGTACTGCCGGGGCCCGTCCGGCCCGTGCCCGGCGCCCGAGCAGTGCGGGTCGAGCTCCCACAGGTCGCAGCCCAGGTGGTGCAGTGTCGGCAGCCGGCCGGTGAGCCCGGTGCCCTGGCCGGCGAGGAGGAACACGGCCCGGACGTCGTTCTGGATCACCGCCCGGTGGAGTTCGTCCTCCGTGCAGAGCACCGGCAGCTCGGGCCCGGGATCCGCCGCCGTATCGGCACCGCCGTCGTCGTCCTGCGGTGGCGGGTCCGCCGCCTCGCTCACGATGCCGACGGGCCGCACACCGCAGCCGGGGCGCCGCAGCAGCGCCGCGGCCACCCCGCGCGCCTGGTCGCCGGGCCCGACCACCAGGGCCGGGCTCGGCCTGCGCAGGGTGGCGGTCCGCCGGTGCCGGTGGGCGAGCGCGCGCCCGCAGCAGCTCAGCAGGGCCTGCGCCGCCGCCATGCCGAGCAGCGTGCGGAGGGGGAGCGGCTGCGACCAGGGCAGCGCGGGGGCGAGGACCGCGGTGAGGGACCAGGCGAGGGCGATCCGCCCGGTGAGCGACGGCACCTGGCCGAGCGTGTCGGGGAGCGCGGCGTACTCGTACAGGCGCCCCCGCGCGTTCAGGACCAGCACACCCGCCAGGAGCAGGGGGGCCAGTACGGCCTGGTGCCGCGGGTCGTCGAGCAGCAGCAGGCCGAGGAGGGCCGCCACGCAGTCGGCGGCCACCAGGGCGGCGGCCGAGCGCCGGGTGCGGGCCGGCCGCCGTGCCCACGCCCCGGCGCGGCGGGCCGTCGCCTCGCGTGGCGCGACGACGAAGGTGCCGGGCGGGGCCTGGGTGTCCTGCCGTGGCTGAGCCGATGAGGAGGCAACGGTCCGTTCGGCACTCACGTGGTGGTGCACTCCCTGCGTTCGGTGGGCGCCGTGCCCAGAAGCTCGCCGTACACCGCGTCGATCGCGGCCGCGGCACGCCGTGCGTCGTGGTGGTCCAGTACGTGCAGGCGGCCCCGCCGCCCCAGCGCGTCACGCAGTTCTCCGTCCCGCAGCAGCGCGATCAGCGCGCGTGCCAGTGCCTCGGGGTCCTCCGGCGGTACGAGGGCGTGCGGGCGGTGGTCGCGCGGCAGGCTCTCCCTGGCCCCGTCCACGTCGGTGACCACGACAGGACGGCCGCAGGCCATGGCTTCGAGCGGGGCCAGCGCCATGCCTTCCCAGCGGGACGGCAGGACGACGACATCGGCCGCCCGGTACCAGGGCGCCGCGTCGGCCGCCGCCCCGACGAACGCCACCCGCGGCCCGGCCCGCTCCCGCAGCCGCGCCGCGTCCGGCCCGTCCCCGACCAGGACGAGCCGGGCCTCGGGCACCCGCGCGGCCACCGCGGGCCAGGCCCGCAGCAGCACGTCCTGCCCCTTCTGCAGGCAGAGCCGCCCGACGCACACCACGAGGGGGACGCGCGCGGGACCCTGTCCGTCGGGCGCGAACCGGGTGGTGTCCACGCCGTTGGGAATCACCGAGCAGACCCCGCCGACACCGGCCCGGCGGCCGGTGGCCCGCTCGGCCTCGCTGACGCAGACGGTGCGCGTCGTCCAGCGGGCCGCGTGGCGTTCCCAGAGCCGGGCAAGCAGTGCGGTGGGGCCGCCGACCGCCTCGAAGGACCAGGCGTGCGGCTGGAACACCGTGGGGACGCTGCCGCGCAGCGCGAGACGCGCGGCGAGTCCGGCCTTGGCGCTGTGCGCGTGGACGAGCGAGGGAGCCGCCGTGTCGATGACGCGCTTGAGGTCCCGCGTCTCGGCGCGGAGGCGGGGGCCGGGGGAGCGGGTCGCCTCCCAGGGGTGGACGCGGATGCCGGCGGCGCTCAACGCCCGGGGCAGGAAACCCTCCTGGGGACAGGCCACGTGGACGTCCGTACCGGCCGCGGCCTGCGCGGTGGCCAGGTCGACGACGACCCGTGCCACGCCGCCGTCCACCGGCTGGCTGATGTGCAGGACCGTTGCGGCTTCCCTCAGCACTCCTGAGTGACGCATGACGGCGTTGGCCTTCCGAGTGTGAGAACTCTGAACCACAGCGGACATGGGGTGAGGCGCGGTGAATGTACGAATCTGAACGCGTATGGGTGGAATGCCCCAAAGAGAAGCGCAACTCTAGCCGCTGAAGCGATCCGCTCCGTCAACCTCGGTACGTGTGTCGGATTCGTGAAGAGAGGCGCGGAGGCAATGAATCGCGCCGCGTATCACCCGTCTGGGCGCACAACTCGGCGTCGAGGTCGGCAGTTGATCCCTCCAGACGGGCATCCCGCCCGTACGTCGCATCATCACCAAGGAGCAGCACCCCATGTCGCGTACCACCAAGGCATTCGCCCTGTCCGCCGTCGCCGCCGCAGCCGTGGCCGGATCCGCGGGTGTCGCTGCCGCCGACAGCGGCGCGCAGGGCGCCGCCACCAACTCCCCCGGCGTCATCTCGGGCAACACCGCGCAGGTGCCGGTCCACGTTCCCGTCAACGTCTGCGGCAACAGCATCAACGTCATCGGTCTGCTGAACCCGGCGTTCGGCAACCAGTGCGCCAACGACTGACGCACCGTCTGATCTGAGCGGCCGTCCCCACGGAAGCGGGGGGCGGCCGTTCCGCATGTCCGCCCGGTCTCCACCGCCCGCCGCGCGGTGGTGACGGCCGTGCCCCGAATGGAGTGTGCGCCCGCCCGCCGCCGACCGGCCGTCGCTTCCGCCCCCCACCTGCGGGGATGCCCGCACGCACCGGGAAAGGCCAGGTCGTCGCGCAGTCGCTCGGTTGCGGGCGGCGCGCCGCGCTCCCACGGTGATCACAAGATCCGACGCATCACCGGAAGGGAAAAACCTATGCGCGCTCTGCCCGTACGGCGCCTCGCGACCACCACCCTGTGCGTGACGCTGCTTCTCGGCACGGCCGGTCCGGCCTTCGCCTCCCAGGGCGACGCCGCCGGCGAACCGCTGAAGGCCGCCTCGGTCGAGGACCCGAAGGGCGTGCTCGGCATCTCGGCCGAGGAACCGCCGAAGGACCCGCTCGGGTCGCTCCCGCAGCTTCTCACCGGCCTGATCGGCAGCCTCACCTCCCTGCTGGGCGGCGCCCAGCCCAAGGCGCCCGCCGACCCCCTCACGCAGACCCCGTCGCTCACGCAGACCCCGTCGCTCCCGCAGACCTCGTCGCTCCCGCAGACCCCGGCGCTCCCTGCGGTCTGAGCAGTCCTTTCTTTCCGGCGTTTCCGTACCGTCCCGCGCTCGTTAGTCCTGGCGAAAAGAGACGACAGGCAACGATGCCTGAATGGTGCTCGCCAAAGGCGACACGCGTCGCCAAAGAAAGGAACATGATGAAGGCCCTGAAGGCTGCCGCTGTCCTTGCCGGTTCGCTCGCCGCCGCCGGCTCCGCCGCGCCCGCGGTCGCCGACAGCCTGACGCCCACCAGCCTGAACGGCGGGCTCGAAGCCATCACCAGCCAGAACCTGCTCGACACCAAGCCGGTGGGCACGAACATCCTCGACACCGAGAACAAGGGCTCCGTCATCAACACGGTCAAGGACACCGCGGAAGGCCTGAACTCCGCCGGTGGCCCCACGGAACTCCTCGGCGGACTTCCGCTCGGCAAGTAAGCGCCCGTGATTACCGCGCCGGGCAGCGGAATTGGCTCCACAGGGTGAAGTAATTCCCCCGGACGGCGCGCTCGCCGTCCGAGGCCGCGCAAGGGCCGGTCACCTCTTCCACGGACCGGCCCTTCGGCGCGTCACCGGAGCCGACCGGGTGACCCCATCGTGTGATGGCCGGCCCCGGTTGGGCCACATGGGTGACAACCGGACCGGTCCCGTCCGGCCGCGTCTATACGGTTCCCCCCATGACCTCAACATCCAGCGAACAGCGCCCCTTTAAAGAGACTGACCTGGGAACCCTGGCTGTTCTCGCCTGGAGCGGCGCGCACCCCGAGGAAGAGAAGGACATGCCCTTCCTGCTGGCCTACTCCCTCGGTGACACGGAGGGCGGCCCGGAGGCCACCGCCGAAGCGATGCGCACCGTCCTCGACGAGGCGGGCCTGCCCATCGGCGGCCCTCTCCTCGACGGGGCGCGCAACCCCTCCCTGCCGGTGAGCCTGCTCGTCGAGGGCGACCAGGCCGTCGTCAACATGCCCCACCTGAACGCGCAGTGCGCGGTGCCGCCGGAGTGGCTCGCCGCCGTCAAACAGCGTGGCCACGCCTACTTCCTCGCCACCACGCGCGCGTGGCCGGAGGCCAAGCCCGGCGAGCCCGTCCCGGAAGACCGCCTCCGCGAGTTCGCCGGCGCCGAGGAGACCCTGATCAACGCCACGCACTGCCTGCTGCCCGCGCGCAGCCTGCGCTGATGCGCCACACCACCGAACTGCCGCCCCGGGTACCGCCGCAGGCCGTCGGCGGACCCGGTACGGGCCCCACCACCACGCCCGCACCGGACGGCGCCCCCGAGCAGCGGGGCGGCCGACGGCTCGGCCTGCTCCTGGTGATCACCGGCGCGGCGGGGCTCCTGGCGGCGTGGGTCATCACCCTCGACAAGCTCAGGCTCCTCGCGGACCCGGACTTCGTCCCCGGGTGCAGCCTCAACCCCGTGGTCGCCTGCGGCAACATCATGAAGAGCGAGCAGGCGGCGGCCTTCGGCTTCCCCAACCCGCTGCTCGGCCTCGTCGCGTACGCCGTCGTGATCTGTGTCGGCGCCGGTCTGATCGGCGGCGCCCGCCACCCCCGCTGGTACTGGCTGACCTGCCACGCGGGCACCGCGTTCGGCGTCGCGTTCTGCGGCTGGCTGCAATTCCAGTCCCTCTACCGCATCAATTCCCTCTGCCTGTGGTGCTGCCTCGCCTGGGCCGCCACCATCGTCATGTTCTGGTACGTGACAGCGCACAACGTACGCTCCGGATTCCTCCCCGCCCCCCGCGCTCTGCGCGCCTTTCTGGAGGAATTCACCTGGGTGCTTCCCGCCGCGCACATGGGCGTCGTCGGAATGCTGATCCTGACGCGCTGGTGGGATTTCTGGACCAGCTGAAAATCCGGTGGGACCGCACGGCGAAAGGACGGACCGAGCCCGATGGAGAAGAACCCGGCCGACCGGGTGACCCGCCGTCACCTCATCGGAGCCGCTGCCGCGGCGCTCCTCGGCGCCGCGGGCGTCGTCCGGGCCCTGCCGGACGAACCCGTACTGGACCCGCCCGTACCGGACCCGCCCGCCCTGGACCCGCCCGCACCGGGTCCGGCCGCCGCGCCCGCGGACCCGCCGTTCGACGAGACGTACCAGGGCCGTCGCATCCAGGGGGAACCGATGGCGCAGCAGGCCGGGCACGGCTCCGCGGGCTGGCACGTCACCGTCGACGGACGGCGGCTCGCGCTGATGCGCCGCGCGGACGGCAGCTATCTGAGCATGGTCGACCACTACGGGTCGTACGCGACGCCGCTGGCCGCGGCCCGAGGAGCCGTCGACGAACTCGGCCCCCTCCAGGCCCTGAGCGGCCGCGGCCACTGACCCGGCCACGCGGCCCCCGAACGCCGAAGGGACGGGCATGGCCCCCACGCGCAAGAACCAGCGGAGCCTCAGCCGGCCGGAGCGGCGCCGCTTCGTCGACGCGGTGCTGAAGCTCAAACGCCGGGGCGAGTACGACGAATTCGTCCGCACGCACATCGACTTCTATGTGTCGGACGGCGAGCAGCGACTCCGCGTCGCCCACATGACCCCCTCGTTCTTCCCCTGGCACCGCCGCTTCCTGCTCGACTTCGAGCGGGCCCTGCAGCGCGTCGACTCCGGCGTCACCGTGCCCTACTGGGACTGGACGAAGGACCGCGGCCCGGCCGCGTCGCTCTGGGGCGCGGAGCTGATGGGCGGGAACGGACGGCGCGGCGACCGGCAGGTCATGACAGGCCCGTTCGCGTACCGGCACGGGGCCTGGACCATCAAGGAAGGGGTCACCGACGGGGATTTCCTCACGCGTGACCTCGGGCGCCCCAAGGACCCGATCGACCTGCCCACGGCGCGGGACGTGGCGCGCGCCCTGGCCGACCCCCGCTACGACGTGCCGCCGTGGAACTCCACGTCACCGGAGGGCTTCCGCAACAAACTGGAGGGCTGGACGTCCGCGAGCGGCGCGGAGCGGTGGCAGAACCACAACCGTGTTCACCGCTGGGTCGGCGGCCACATGCTGGGCGGGGCATCGGTCAACGACCCGGTCTTCTGGCTCAACCACGCCTTCGTGGACCTGCTCTGGGACCGGTGGCGGCGCCGGCACCCGGACTCCGCCCCCTACCTGCCGGAGCGGCCGCCGGGCCCCGGCTCGTCCCAGCACGAGCGCATCGTCGCCCGCGACGAGCCGATGCCGCCCTGGGACGTCACACCGGGCGAACTGCTCGGGCACAAGGGGCTTTACACGTACGCCTAAGGAAGCATCGGGGAGCAGCGAGGGAGCATGGGGAAGCCCCCGGCGGAACGCGCGGCGGGGGCTTCGTCGGGGTGGGGTCAGCCGCCGTAGCCGGAGTGGCCGCCGCCGTTGTGACCGCCACCATTGTGACCGCCGCCGTTGTGGTGACCGCCGTTGTGGTGACCGCCGTTGTGGTGGCCGCCCTTGTGGCCGCCGTTGTTCACGCAGGGGTTGCCGAAGGCGGGGTTCAGCAGGCCGATGACGTCGACGGTGTTGCCGCACACGTTCACCGGGATGTTGACCGGGACCTGCAGCAGATTGCCCGAGAGCACACCGGGGGAACCGACGGCGGCACCCGACGCGCCGGCGTCCGCCAGAGCCATACCGGCGCCGCCGACGACGACCGCTCCGGTGGTGAGGGTGACAGCGGCTGCCTTCGCGATGCGAGACATCACGTTCTCCTTTGATTTGGATAGAGCGGCTGCCCACACGCAACCGCCTATTGTCCAACTGCTTTCGTCAAGGCGAGGTCACGGTGCGAGAGCACGGCATGACCATGCGGGATGAATGCATCGTTTTAGCGAAATTCCGTGGCGATAAGTGGGACAAGTAGGCCGGCCGGGTGGCGACGGTACGCGGCCGGGCGCGCCCCGCGTACACAGGGCCGCGAATGCGCTTCCTGAGTGAGGCCTCGGCCGGACCCGTGACTTTCGGGAGCCCGAGGCGGTTCTGAAAACATGACTTCAGCACGACGACTCATCACCGCCGTCTCGCTGGCCGCCGGCGCAGTGGCCCTGGCCACCCCGGCAGCCCAGGCGTCCGCCCCCACGCAGGACACGGGAAGGATGGAGGTGCTCGACACCATCGACGGCCTCGGCAAGACCGGCATGCCCGCGGACCAGGCGGCCCGGATGCCGCACCTCAAGGACCAGCTGGTCGGCCTCAACAACCTGAACGAGCTGAACCAGCTGCGCCAGATCACCGACCTGGTGGCCCCCCTGACGAACCTCGTTCCCGGCATCCAGTAGGCCTCCGGTGCTCGCCGGTTGGAGAAGCCGCCGGTCAGAGGAGTCGCAGGTCAGAGAAGCCGCACTCCGCGCTCGGCCAGATAACTGACCGGATCGATGTCCGAACCGTATTCACGGCGGGCCCGTATCTCCAGGTGGAGGTGCGGGCCCGTGGCACGTCCGGTGGCCCCGCTCAGGCCGAGGAGGGCCCCGGCCTCGACGCTCTGTTCCTCGCGGACCGAGATGCTCGACAGGTGGGCGACGAGGGCGTAGTGGCCGTCCGGCATCCGCACCGTCACGGCGTTGCCGTACGCACCGGACCACCGGGCGACGAGGACCGCGCCCGCGCCCACGGCGTAGACCGGCGTCCCCTCCGGCACGGCGAGGTCGATGCCCGTGTGGTGGCCGGCGAGCCAGTCGCCGCGGATTCCGTAGGCCGCGGAGACCCGGAAGCCGGTGCGCAGCGGCATCGCGTACTGCCCGGGTGGCCCGTCCGGGATCCTGAGCGTCTCGCCCGCGCCGAGCCGGTCGTCCGCCTCGGCCAGAGCCGCCTCGAACTCGGCGTCGTAGGCACCGGTACAGACGTGGTCCGGCAGGGAGTGATCTGACAGGGAGTGATCTGACGGGGAGGGGTCTGACGGCGAGGGGTCCGACGGGGAGCGGTCCGACCGGGCGGCTGCGCGGGACGCTGTCAGCGGCAGCGCGCCGCCGGCCAGCAGCGCCGCGGCGACCCCCAGAGCGCGACGCCGCGTGGTGACCCCTTTTGCCGCACTGGCTATGTCCTGTTCCATGTCCGACAGCTCACCGGTGCCCGGCCCGCCCCGCATCTCGGGTGAGCCGCCCGGCGTATGCCGCCCTGTTCTAGGCCGTCGGAGGGAAGACCTCTTCGTCCGCGCCGTGTTCCGCGGGCGGCGGCCAGTGGGGGCGGGCGGGCTCCGGGAGGGAGCGCAGGGCCTGGCCGACCGAGGTGTGGGACGAGAACAGGGCGGTGCTCCCGCTGTGTTCGAGCAGCGTGGCGAGGCGGCGGCCCACGCCCGCCAGCATCAGGTCACCGGCCCGCCGCCGCAGGAGCCAGTGCAGGGCGAGCAGGCAGTTCAGGCCGCGGGAGTCGCAGAACGTCAGCGCCGTCACATCGAGGACGATGTGACGCCGGCCCGCGTCGACCGCACCGGCCAGGGTGTCCATGAAGAACTTCTCGGACGCCTGGTCGAGTTCGCCGCTGAGCCGCAGCACGGCGCAGAGGTCGGAGTGGGCGAGGCCCGCGATGGACAAACGGTGGGACGCCATGCCCATCACACCTCCAGGTTCGTCGACGATCCGGGATCGACGTGTACAGGATCGACGTATACAGGATCGGCAGAGAGACGTCAGCCCACCGGGGCCAAGTCACAGCTGACCCCGGCGCCGAAAGCCGACCACTCGAATCGGACAATTCACCCGTCCGTCCGGCGCTGGGTCCCGCCCTGAACGTATGACCGCCGCTTACGTTGGTGCCCCTCGGCCCTCCTCCCGACGACTCCAGGCCGACGACATCAGGAGCGCGCGTGAAGATCGATTGCGTCGGTGGCGGGCCCGCCTCCCTGTACCTGGCCATCCTCGCCAAACTCCAGGACCCGGCCCACGAGATCACGGTCCACGAGCGGCACCCGGCCGGTGCCCGTTTCGGCTGGGGTGTCACCTACTGGCCGGATCTCCTGGCGGACCTGTACGCCCACGACCCCGAGTCCGCCCGGCTCATCGAGGAGCAGTCGGTGCGCTGGCAGGGTGGGTTCGCCTATGTGGGCGACCGGACCACGGCCCACGACGGCGACCCCGGGCACGCCATCGCCCGGCACCGGCTGCGGACCGTCCTCGCCGACCGGGCCGAGTCACTGGGCGTACGTCTGGAGTACGGCCGTGAGATCGGCGGCCGCGCGGACCTCCCCGACGCGCACCTCGTCGTCGCGGGCGACGGGGCGCGCAGCAGACTCCGCGCGGCCCACGCGGACCGGCTCGGCATGCGCGTGACCACGGGCGCCAACCGCTTCATCTGGCTCGGCACGACCCGCGTCTTCACCGCGTTCACCTTCGCGTTCGTCGAGACCGACCACGGCTGGATCTGGTGTTACGCGTACGGGTTCAGCGCCGGGCACAGCACCTGTGTCGTCGAGTGCTCCGCCACGACCTGGGCGGGCCTCGGATTCGACCGGCTCGGTCACGACGAGGCCCTGCGCCTGCTGGAGAAGCTCTTCGCCGACCTGCTCGAAGGCCATGAACTGCTCGGCCGCAGGGACATCGAGAGCCCCGCACAGTGGCAGGCCTTCCCCACCGTCACCAACGCGTCCTGGTCGCACGACGGCCTCGTGCTGATCGGCGACGCCGCCCACACGACGCACTACTCCATCGGGGCAGGCACCACCCTCGCGCTCCGCGACGCGATGGGCCTCGCCCGTGCCCTGCGGACCGTCACCGCGCCTGCGGAGCTCCCGGCCGCACTCGCCGCGTACGAAAGGGAACGCAAGCAGGCCCTGCTCTCGGTGCAGAGCGCCGCGCGGCACAGCGCCCAGTGGTACGAGAACCTGCCCCGCTACATGGGTCTGGAGCCGCACCAGATGTTCGCGCTGCTCGGCCAGCGCCACTCGCCGCTCCTGCCCCATGTGCCGCCGCAGCTCTACTTCCACCTGGACCAGGCCGTCGGCCGCCTCCACGCCCTGCGCTGGCTCAAGCAGCGCCTCGGTCCGCGCCTCGCCCGTACGCTGCAGAGCCGCCGCGGCCGGGAGGGGAACGGCTCCTAGGAGGCGTGCTGCCTGCGGGCCAGGCGGGTGAGCGTACGGACCAGGCCGCCCGGGCCGCTCTCGTGCGCGGGGAGCGTGTCGCCGTCGGGGGAGTCGTCGTCGGGGGAGACGACGCCGACGACCGCGTCCGCCCCGTGCACGACCAGCTCGCTGGGCAGGCCGAGACCGCGCGCCCGGTGGACGACCGCGGCTGCGTCCCCGGGGAGGCAGGCGCCGAGGTCGATGACCAGCACGTCCGGGAGCAGCACCCGGGCCCGGGCGAGGGCCAGCGAGCTGTCATCGGTGTGGGACAGGACGCACACCTCGGGGATGCTCTCGATCCGGGCGATCAGAGCCTTCTCGTTCTCCCGCCCGACCAGCACCAGCACGGTAAGCACGTCCCCATCCTCCTCCGGACGCCCGCCGGTGTCCTGAGCGGGCCGCCGAAGGAGGGGGTGGGGTCAGTGTCCGGTGGTGGCGGCTTCCGTGCTCGTCCGCACGGACTTCAGGCCGGTGTCGACCACGGACAGGGCGATCTTGCCCGCGTCCATCACCTGCTGGCCCTTCTCGACGGGGTCCATCAGGGTCTCGCCGACGGCCCGGCCGATATTGCCCTGGCCCTCTTCGGGCGCGGACGCGGCGGCGTGGGCGTGGGCGGGGGCGGCCGCGGCGACGGCGGCGGCGGCCAGGGTCAGAGCGGTGAGCATGCGCTTCGGGTTGTTCATGGTCTTTCAAACGGCGAAGAGCGCGGGAAGGGTGCGCCGACACCGCCGGTAATCCGGGCAATTCCACCGTCCGAGCGATGCGGACAGAGCAATGCACGGGGAGCAACGCACGGAGCAGTGCATGCGTCAGAAGTGCAGCATCGACATCAGCTCGGGGCTGCGCAGGCCGGTCGACATCTCCGGGAGGTGTTGGCCCGGCCGTATCCAGCCCGCGTGCTCGGCGGCGGTGACGGCGGCCGCCTCCGCCCGGTCCGCCGCGGCGTTCAGCGCCTCGTCCGCGCCGAGGGCGTCCCGGCCCGCCGCGGCCGCCGCGGCCTGCGACGCCTCGAGCGCGGCACGGTACGCGGCGACGGCGGGCCCGCTCTCAGCGTCGTGCGCCTGCCCCAGCTGGGCGGCCTGCGCGGCGGCGGCCGCGGCGTTGCGCGCGCAGCGGGAGTCCGCCGCCGGGTCGGGGGCGGACTCGGCGAGCACGGCGAGGGCCTGGACACAGACGCGGGCCGCGTGGGCGGCCTTCCAGGAGGTGTTCTGCTCGGCGCCGTGCCGCTCGATGTGGTGGCAGACCGCCGCGGCGCGGACGGCGGCGCTCTTGGCGCGGGCGGCGTGACCTGCGCGGAGGGCCGCGTCGGGGTCCGGCTCGGGGCGTGCCTCGGGGGTCGCTTTCGCGTCGTGGGCGCGGTCGCTCATGGTCATCTCCTCGTCCGCGGGACGTGCCGGTGCCGGTACCCGTGCCGTGCCCGGCAGGGTGACAGCTGCGGCTTCAACAGGCCAGGGGCTCGGACAGGTCAGACGAGGATTCCCAGGGCCGCGTCCAGCGACCACGTCTGCCAGCTCCACGTGAAGAAGGCGACCAGCGAGGCCAGCGCCATCATGAGGTTCTGACCCTGCTCGGCCCAGTCGTGGATCATCAGGACGAGGTAGACGAGGTTGAGGACGAGGCCGCAGATGAGGGCGACCGGGGTGAGGAATCCGAGGATCAGACCGAGTCCGAGGGCCAGTTCGGCGTAGGCGACGACGTACGCCATCACGCGCGGCCGGGGCTTCACCACGACGTCGAATCCCCGGCGCACGGCGGGCCAGCGGTGTTTCTCGGCGATGCCCGCGGCCCACTCGATGCCGCCGCCGCCGAACCACTGCTTCTTGTCCTTGTGGCGCCAGCTCTCCAGCCACCACAGGCCGATGCCGATCCGGAGTACGGCCACCCACTCGGCTCCACCGAGCCAGATCGTCTGCATCGCGCGTCCTCCCCAAGCCAACCTGACGGGGCGTCAGTTCAGCGGATCGGGCCGTGCCGCGCAAGGGGTCGAGTTGCGGGCGGGCGCTTGCCGTCGCCCGGGTGAGGCCATAACCTCGATCCGATGGAATCTGATGGATCGTCAGATATGGGTCGGTGAAACCGGCAGGCAGCGGCAGCGGTAGGGGGCACAACAGTGGTCAGCAGCGAGGTCGGCACCAAGGAACTCCCTCGGGTCATCAGCGTGGACGACCACGTGATCGAGCCCGCGCACCTCTTCGAGAAGTGGCTCCCGGCCAAGTACCGCGACCGGGGCCCGAAGCCCTTCACCGCGGGCATCGGCGAACTGGAGTACATCGGCGGCAAGTACAGGTTCACGACCGACCCGGCGGGCCAGATCACCGACTGGTGGGAGTACGAGGGCAACATCTTCCCGTACAAGCGCATCATCGCCGCCGTCGGCTTCTCGCGCGACGAGATGACGCTCGACGGCATCACCCGCGAGCAGATGCGCCGCGGCTGCTGGGATCCGAAGGCCCGCCTGGCCGACATGGACGTCAACCACGTCGAGGCGTCCCTCTGCTTCCCGACCTTCCCCCGCTTCTGCGGGCAGACCTTCTCGGAGGCCAAGGACAAGGAGGTCGGCCTCGCCTGCGTCCGGGCGTACAACGACTGGATGGTGGAGGAGTGGTGCGGCGACAGCGGCGGCCGGCTGATCCCGCTCTGTCTGATCCCGCTCTGGGACGTGAACCTCGCCGTCGCCGAGATCCGGCGCAACGCCGCCCGCGGGGTGCGGGCCGTCACCTTCAGCGAGATCCCGACGTACCTGGGGCTGCCGTCGATCCACTCCGGGTACTGGGACCCGTTCTTCGCGGCGTGCGAGGAGACGGGGACCGTCGTGAACATGCACATCGGCTCGTCGTCGCAGATGCCGGCCGCGTCCCCGGACGCGCCGCCCGCGGTCCAGGCGTCGCTCTCCTTCAACAACGCGATGGCGTCGATGATGGACTTCCTCTTCAGCGGTGTCCTGGTGAAGTTCCCGCGGCTGAAACTCGCGTACAGCGAGGGGCAGATGGGCTGGATTCCGTACGCCCTGGAGCGCGCCGACGACGTGTGGGAGGAGCACCGGGCCTGGGGCGGCGTGAAGGACCTGATCCCGGAGCCGCCCTCCACGTACTACTACCGGCAGATCTTCTGCTGCTTCTTCCGCGACAAGCACGGCATCGAGGCGATCGAGACCGTCGGCGTCGACAACGCCACCTTCGAGACCGACTACCCGCACGTCGACTCGACCTGGCCGCACACCAAGGAGGTCGCGGCCGACCACGTCGGGCACCTGCCGGCGGAGATCCAGTACAAGCTGCTGCGCGGGAACGCGATCCGCATGCTGGACCTGCCGTTCGACAGGACCGGCCGGTAGGCGGCCGGCGGCGGGCCGATACGGTTCATCCGACCCCCGACGGAGAGGCGATCGGATGAGCACCCCCCGGATCAGCACCAGCGGGATCGGCAGCCCCGGGACCAGCACCACCCTTTCGGAGACGCTGGTCACGCTCGGCCGCCGGTACGTGCGTGACGCCCCCGGCACCCTCGGCAAGGCGGCGCTGGCCGCCCGCTTCCTGAATCCGCGCCTGCGGGAGAGCCCTCGCCGCCGGGTCGTCGCCGACCGGTACGGCCACCGGTTCGCCGTCGACACCCAGGACCTCATCCAGCGTTACGTGTACCTCTTCGGGGCCTGGGAGCCGCACATGACGCGGTGGCTGCGCGGGCGCCTCGGCGCCGGGGACGTGTTCGTCGACGTCGGGGCGAACGTGGGTTACTTCGCCGTCCTCGGCTCGGGGCTCGTCGGACCCGAGGGGCGGGTCGTGGCGATCGAGGCCTCGCCCGAGTTCCATCGGCGCGTCCTGCGGAACGCCGAACTGAACGGATGCTCCAACATCCGTGCGGTCAACGCGGCCGTGTCGGACGAGCACAAGCGGCTCACGTTCATCCTCGCCAGCTCGAACAACATGGGCGCGAACAGCATCGTCCCGTACGACGGGCCCGCCGAGTCCACCTTCGACGCGGACGCGACGCCGCTGCCCGAGCTCCTGGAGCCCGACGAGCTCGCCCGCGCGCGCGTGATCAAGATCGATGTGGAGGGGGCGGAAGGCGGCGTCATCAGGGGCCTCGCCCCGGCCCTCGGCCGTCTCCGGCCCGACGTGGAGATCGCCGTGGAGGTGACCCCCGACCGCATGACGCAACTCGGGGACGACGTCGACGAATTGCTGGACACCCTGCGGAAGGCGGGGTTCCACTCCTACCGGCTGGTCAACGAGTACGCGCCCGAGAGCTACCCCGGCGCGATCCGGCGCCCCGCGCCACCGGTGCGGTGGCGCGGGCCGGTGGTCGGCGAGACCGAGCTGGTCTTCTCACGGGTCGACGCGGAGACACTGGAGTGAGCAGGGAGGGCTGAGGACCGAGGAGTGAGCAGGGACGGCTGAGGGCCGAGGGTGGTCCGGGCTTTCAGCCGGTGCCCGGCCGGAAGTGCCAGCCCAGGTCCGCGAGCGCCCTCGCCCTGGCCTCCACCACCGCCATCCGCGCCGCCCGCTCACCCGTGTCGACGTGCGCGCTCTGGCCGGTCGCCTGGCCCTCCCACTTGCGGTAGAGCAGGCCCACCTCCGACGAGAACCAGCCGCGTGCCACGGAGTCGAGCGCCAGCAGGAGCCCCGTGTCCTCGGACGCGGGCAGCGCCATCCAGCCGCCCAGGGCGAGGAGCAGGTCACGGCGGACGAAGAGCGTCGCCGGGTGGACCGGCGCGCGGTAGTCGTGGCGCGCCCAGTGGTCGAGGACCGTCCCGCGCTCGACGGGCCCGTGCTCCGGATCGCCGGGAAAACCGGCCGTGGAGCCGTCGGGCAGCAGGTCGAGCGCCCGTGAGGTGGCCCACCCGATGGTCGGGTCGCCTTCGAGCGCCGCGAGATCGCGGGCCAGCGCACCGGGAGTGAGCTGGTCGTCGGCGTCCAGGATCTTCACGTACGCGCCGTCGGCGCGCGCGAGCGCCATGGTGCGCGCGACCCCCGGGCCGCCGGGCCGTCCCTGGCGGAACGACACCCGCTCGTCGGCCGGGACGTGCGGCGCGACCCGGTCGCTCGTGCCGTCCTCCTGGATGAGCCAGCGCCACTCCCAGCCCTGCGGGAGCTCCTGCCGGCGGAGCGACTCGTACGCGTCCGCGAGGAAGGGCGCCGAGGGCGCGTGGACTGCTGTGACGACGATGATCCGCCTGCGCACGGCACTCACCACCTTTCCTGGGCCCACACCCTATGACTCCGAAAGAGGAGTTGACGAGAACACCAGGAAGTTTCGGTACGAAACGATCTCGCGGCTAAAAACCTGAACGGGCGACGGCGCATCGCCCGGGGCGCCGAATAGCGCCGGACAATGGAAGGGCCCGACCGCTGGCGACGGGGGATGCACCAGCGATCGGGCTCTGCTTACAACAGTAACAAGGCTTAATGCGCGACGGGAGTCAACTCTGCCTTTTGACCATGGAGTTGTGATCGGGATCACGTGGCGGCGGCCGGCTGTTACTCGTCGCACGGCGGGTCGTACGAGAGGCGGGGAAGATACTCATCCCATTTATCCCGCGTCAGAACACCCCGTGTGGTCGAGCAAATACGGCTGACGGCTTCGTCGGTGTCCAGGTCCCACAGCCGGACCGTATCCGTACCGCTCGACACCCCGAGCATGTGGCTCTGCGGGCTGAACGCCAGGAAGGTGCCGGTCTTGGCGTTGGGGCTCATCGACTGGCCGATGGGGGAGACGTCCGCCGGATCGCCGACGTCCCAGAGCCGGACCGTGTTGTCGTTGCTGCCGGTCGCCAGGGTGTGGCCGTCCTTGCTGAACGTCAGGGACACGATCGCGTCGGTGTGTCCCGTCAGGGTCGCGTCGAGGCGGGGCTTCGCGCGGCGGTCCGCGACGTTCCAGAGCCGGACCGTTCCGTCGTCGCTGCCCGCGGCCAGCGTGCGGCCGTCCGGGCTGTAGGCGATCTCGTTGACCGGCCCCAGATGCCCCTTCAGGGGCGCGCCGAGCTGCTTGACGTGGCGCGGGTCGGTCACGTTCCAGAGCCGGACGGTGGCGTCCGCGCTGCCGCTGACGAGCGTGCGGCCGTCGTTGCTGAAGTCGAGGGAGTTGACGTACCCCTGATGGCCGGTGAGCGGCGGACCGAGCCTGCGCAGCCGGTCCGGCGAGCTGACGTCCCACAGCTGGATGGTGCGGTCCGTGTCCGCGCTCGCGAGGACGCGCCCGTCCGGGCTGAAGGCGAGCGCGGCGGCGAACCGGGTCCGCAGCTTGACGGGCGGGCCGTACGCGACGGCCTTCCCGGGATCGGAGACGTTCCACAGCTGCACCGCGCGATTGCCCGTGAGCACCGCGAGCGTACGGCCGTCGGGCGAGAACATCGGCGAACGGACGAGCCCCTCCGCGGGCCGGAACGGCTTGCCCAGCGCCACCGGCCGCTCGGGACGCCGCACGTTCCACAGCCGGACCTTCTCGTCCCCCGCCGCCGTCGCGAGCACCTGCCCGTCCGGCCGGAACGACCCGATACGGCCGAGCATGTCCGCCGTCGAGATCGACCAGAGGCGCACCTTGTTGTCGCCCGTGCCGGTGGCGAGGGTCCGCCCGTCGGGGCTGAACCCGAGGGCGTACATCTCCCCGCTGCTGCCCGCGAGGGGCTCGCCGACCTGCGACGGATGCGCCGGATCGCGGACGTTCCACAGGCTCGCCGTGCTGTCCGCGCTGGCGGCCGCGAGCATCGTGCCCGCCGGGTTGAACGCCACGGACCACAGCGGGCCGGTGTGGCCGGTCAGCGGCGTGCCGAGCGGCTTTCCGCGGCGGGGGTTCCTGACGTCCCAGAGGCGGATCGTGTTGTCCGAGCCGCCGCTGGCGAGCGTGGCGCCGTCGGGGCTGAAGGCGACGGAGTGCGTCGTGCTGGTGTGCCCGCGCAGCACCTTGCCGATCGGCTCGGGGCGGCGCCGGTCGGCGGTGTCCCACAGCCTGATCGGGCCGTTGTCGCCACCGGCCGCCAGCGTCCGCCCGTCGGGGCTGAACGCCACGGACCGCACGGCCGCGGTGTGACCGGTCAGCTTGGCGAGCGCCTTCGGCCTGGCCGGCCGCGCCACGTCCCACAGGCGTACGGCATGGTCCTCGTTGGCGGAGGCCAGCGTGCGCCCGTCCGGGCTGAAGGCGAGCAGATAGATCGTGCCGCCGTGCCCGGTCAACGGCGCGCCCAGCGGCCGCGGCCGGCTCGGGTCCCGCACGTCCCACAGCCTGATCGTGCCGTCGTCCGAAGCGCTGGCGAGAGTCTTGCCGTCCGGGCTGAAGACCGCGGTGCTCACCCAGCTCTTGTGACCGGTGAGGGGCTTGCCCAGCGGCTCGGCGTGCGTCGGGTCCGACACGTCCCACAGGCGTACGGTCCGGTCGTAGCTGGCGGTGGCCAGAACGTGCCCGTTCGGGCTGAACGAGGTGAGGTACACGGCACCCTTGTGACCCAGGAGCGGCGTGGCCAGCGGCGCGTTCACGATCGAGATCAGCCGGTTCCGTACGCCCTCGTCGCCGGGCCGCAGCCGGTGCGCCACCAGGTCGAGCTGCGCGGACAGCGACGGATCCGTGTGCTGGGCCCGGTCGGCCTCGGCGACGACCTGCTGGAACACCGCGTCGTCCCGCTGCTGCCGCGCGACCACCGCCGACACGACGGCCACCATCGCCAGCACGACGAGGACCGCCACCGCGCCACGGCTCAGCCAGACGAAGCGCCTGCGCAGCCGGCCCGAAGCGGCCAGGAACTCCACCGCGCCCCGGGTCAGATACGTGTCACCCGCGCTCTTCGCCCAGGCGCTCGCCTGTTCGAGCCGGGAGCCCCGGTAGAGCAGCGACGAGTCGCGCCCGGAGTCCTCCCAGGCCTTCCCGTCCTCCTCCAGGCGCTGGCGCAGCAGATGGTCGCTGCGGTCCTCGTCGATCCAGTCCCGCAGCCGCGGCCAGGCGTGCAGCAGCGCCTCGTGCGTGATCTCCACGGTCTCCGCGTCGAGGGTCACCAGACGGGCTTGGACCAGCGCTTCGAGCGATTCCTCCGTCTTGTGGGGATCCGTCGACTCCTCCGCCAACTGCCGGCGCGTCCCTCTTCTCCGGGTCGCCTGGGTGTCCTCGCCGAGCCGGACGAGGCGGAGCAGCAACAATCGCGCGGCCGTACGGGCGGCCGGGTCGAGGCCGGACCAGGCCCGCTCGGCGGTCGCCGCCACCGCGCCCTGGATGCCGCCCGCCGCGCGGTAGCCGGCCAGGGTGAGCCGCCCCGTCTTCCGCCGCTGCCAGGTGGCGAGCAGCGCGTGGGAGAGCAGCGGCAGCACTCCCGCGTCGTGCGCCCCGCGCGGCCCGTCCGTACTCACCTCACGAATGATCAGCTCCGCGAGCCCGGGTTCGAGTTCCAGCCCGACGGCCTTGGCCGGCCCGGTCACCGCCTTGCGCAGCTCACCGGTGGTCAGCGGCCCGAGCACCATGTGCCGGTGCTGGAGGGCGTCGGCCAGCTCGGGGTAGCCGAGGCACTCCTCGTAGAAGTCGGCGCGTATGCCGAGGACGACGAGGGCGGGGGCGGGGCCGGGGCCGCCTTCGCCGCCTTCGCCGCTCTTGTCCGGACTACAGGCGGCATGCAGCAGCTGGATGAAGGCGCGCCGCTCCGACTCGTCGGGGCAGAGGGTGAAGGTCTCTTCGAACTGGTCGACGATGATGATGGGGCGGGTGGTCGGTGGGGGGAGGTCAGGGCCGGCCGGATCCACCGGATCCACCGGGTCCGCTTGCCCCTCAGGGGCTGTGCGTTCCCCCGGGGCGGCGACGGACTCCCGTACAGACTCCTGTACGGAATCCCGTACGGACTCACGTACGGACTCACGTACAGACTCCTGTACGGATCGCACGAATTCGGGCGAAACGACCTCGTCGGCCGCGCCCTCCTCCGGGACGGCGCGCGCGAGCTCGGGTATCTGGCGGAGCAACTCGGCGAGAGGCTCGCTGCCCGGTACGAGCTGGAGGACGGGACCGGTGACGCGGCCGCCCTCCTCGTCGAGCGCGCCGTTGCGCAGGGTGGGCACCAGGCCGGCGTTCAAGAGGGAGGACTTCCCCGCGCCGGACGCGCCCACGAGCATGACCAGGCCGCCGGTCGCCTCCGCCGCGCGGAGCTGGGAGACGAGGGCCTCCGTGCTCCGCTCCCGGCCGAAGAACCACTGGGCGTCCTGCTGACGGTACGAAGCGAGTCCCCGGTACGGGCAGACGCTGGGGGCGGCAGGGTCCTCGGCGGCGCCCGGCGGCTCCGCGCCCTCCTCGGCCCCGGGGGCCCGGTCGCCGACGGGGTCGGCCACCGCGCGCTCCCACAGCCGGTGCCACTGGGCCATGTCGTACAGACCGGCGGAGACGGGCGCGGGCCGTTCGCGACGGGCCTCGGGGATCAGGACATGCAGTACGGCCGCGAGTGCGGCGAACTGGGCCGGCACGTTCTTCGCCCGCCGCCAGTCGCTGATCCGCTGGGCGGACACCCGTACGGGCCGCCCCCGCTCGTCGACGCGCTGGAGCCTGACGACCGCTTCGGCCACACGCTTGAGGGGCGGGTTACCGGCTTCCTTGTACAGCAGCGCGAGACGTTCCGCGAAGCTTGTGCGTGCCCCTGAGTCGGAACTCAAGGCCTCCACCCCTTACTTCCGCCGCGCCTGGACATCCGGACCGGAAAACTCACTTTATACGGCTGACCTGCGCGGAAGGCGTCCGGACGAGGGTGCGCCCTCCTCCCGGAGACCGGTAACTGGCAGGATTTCGTCGCAGTAGCGAACCAACCACGCAGCGTCCTGGCAGGTCACCGGCGCAGTGCTCGCGGAGGCGGCTCACGCCACCGATGGTTCTGAGCCTGGCTTGCGTCACAGTGACGACAGGCTCGTCGCGTGGCCCGAGAGATCAGTGCAGTCGGTCATATACGGACCGCGTTCACATTGAAGGCGTTTCCGGACTTTCCCTGATCCGCGCCGATACGGAGTTCCATCACGGTCGGCGTTGTACGCGTCGATCGGTGCCGGTCCCCACGAGGGGAGGGACCGGCGCCGGTCCGACGCACTGCTGCTCATAGAAGACTCCACAGCGAAGCCCGTCATGCCACCCACGGCGTGACGGGCTTACACGCATTGGCCGCGGCGGCACCCGCTCCCCCCCCTGAACCTCCCCACCGCACACCCAAAAATCTATGTCGGCTGGAGTAGACATTGGGTGCTGGTGTGGTTATGGTTTCTCTCGTACCCCAGAGAGACCGCAGGGCCCGGCAGAGACGAACTGCCGGGCAGCAGTACCCCGCAGTACCCGCAGTAGCAGTACGCAGGACGGTGCGGTGGTGGAGTTTCGAAGCCAGGGTTGTTGCAGGACGGCGACGGGACTGACGACCGGACCGGGTGGCTCGCAGTGATCAGGGGCCGCCATGAGCAGAACAGCAGTACCGCAGTAGCAGTACCCGCAAGAAAAACAAGAAGTACAAGCACTACAAGCAGTAATTGATCACCGAGGAAATACGGAGGAACAAGACGCCATCAGGATCGCCCAGGCAGAAGTCCTGAGCCTGGGTACCGCAGGACATCGATAGTGAGGTGGTCTCCGGTCAAGCAACCGCGATCCCCGCACCCCCGACAGCATTCAGGTCGGGCCTGCGGACGCATAAGGCCGACGCGGTATCAAGGTCGGCAGATGGTGTAGCAATTCCTTCGGGGCCCTGGTGCCGCACGGCACCAGGGCCCCTCCACGTATTAGTGCTCTATTCACTCATCAGGCAGCCGGGGCAGGGCGCGGGCTGCCGTGGAAGACCTGGCTGGTGTGCCAGGAGCGGTGGACCGTGGCGACTGGGCGGGCGCCCGGCTGAGGTCCGAGGAGCGGTCGGCCGGCGAGGGCGATGACCTGCTCGCGGGCGGCGGGGCTGTGCCCGACGAAGCGCTGGGAGACCAGGACGCGGTGGCCGTCGCCGACACCGAGGACGCCCTTGTCGAAGAGTTTGTGGTGCAGCGAGCACAGGCACAGTCCGTTGTCGACGTCGTCCGGACCGTCGAACGCCCACCACCGCACATGCGCCGCCTCCAACCCGACCGGAACCGCGCCGATCCTGCCGTCGTACCCGCAGAAGGCGCACCGGTACTCGTACGCAGTCAGCACCCGCTCCCGCATCCGCGGATCCCGCCGCCTGCGTACGACGGCCGAGATCTCCCCGGTCTCCACCGGCTCCAGCTCCAGGCCGGCGGACTCGCACAGGTCGCCGTGGAGCGAAGGCGGGAAGTGCAGGTCGAGCAGGACCCGCGCCATCCGGCCGAGCAGCGCCGGTTCACGCCGCAGCGCCGCCCGCAGCTCCGGCGCCAGCCGCCCCGCGGCCCCCGCGGCCCGCAACTCCCGCACACCGCTGCCGGGGCTGCCCGGCCCCCGATCGGTCCGCACCTCCCACACACCGTCGCTCACCAGGTGATGGAACGGATAGGCCGGAGTAGTCCGGTTCGGCGGACCGTACTCGGCCAACAGCCGCTGCAGATCCTCCTCCACAGCGCTGTACCGCAGCTCGCCGCCGGCATCCTGCTGAAACCGACCAAGGGCATACAGCAACAACAACGGCTTGTGCGGAGCACGAACCCCACTCCTACTCCACTGCCTCAACTCCGCGACCCGCTCCAGCCAGTCCATGACCGGCGATCGTAACCGCGCCTCGCCGAACAGCGATCTGTGCATGTGGGGGAGCCTGATACGAGCGGTCATCTCGCTGGTTCGGAGGCTGAGGTGTGACGCAAATCCCGCCCCTCCGACAGCTGAAACACTAAGTCAGGGGCCTGATCTGCAATCCGGGACGGCCCCCTGAGTGGTTACCGGGGGATCGCTCTGGACGCTGTCGGCGGGGTCTGGGTTGGCCGCTGGAGGTAGGCCATCTCCCAGATTTCTCCCAGCGTTGGGGGCCGAGTCCGGGGAAGGCACCTGAGACGCGTTGCGGAAGCAGGTTCCCGTGACCCGCTGTAGCGATCAGGCTTGCGTCATGGTGCGGTCGGGTCGGTCCTTGACGCACTGACCGACCATGGCTGGATCCGTGACGTTGACCAACGGCCAGGCTCCACCGTCACGGACCCTGCCTTCACCTGCAGCGTCTCGCTGGAGCTGCTGCCGCCGCTCGTCCAGGATGCCGACCCGCGCCCAGGCTTGATGGGCTGATGCGGCAGCTTCAGTACCAGCGTCCCTCCACGAGCTGGTCGCTGCGTTCTCCTCCTCGATCGCATCACCGGCCCTGATTCCCCGCCCGTGAGGATGAAGGAGTGATCACGGACTGCGCGATCGAGTGGGACATCTCGGTCATCGAGCCGAGACACAGAAGGATCGGTTTCGGCTGGTAGCCGACAGCGCGAGGCGTGACTCCGAGCCGTTTGGTGATTTCGGCACCACTCCCAATACAGCGCTGGTGCGGGTAGCCCGAGCACGATGGGCCATAGCCGACCTCAGTATACATCGGGAATTTTTTCACGCATCCCTGTCGAACCTTTTCCAGCGCTTACCGGGAGCATCCCTTCTTGTGATTTTTCGTCATAGATGAAGCGGAGAAATTTCAATTTTTCGCCCCTGGCGTGAGCATTCCATGATTTGACTGTAGTGCCATAGAGAACTGTCTTATCCCTGAAGGACAGAGAGCGGTCCATTCGGGCGATTGCCCGGTTGCGCAGAAGGAGAACAGGATCCCCCTTAGACATGTCCTCGCCGAGGATCAATTTTTCGGAAAACGATTCGATGGCCTTCGGGTTGTTTCCGCGAGAGGCCTGCGCGAGAACGGCCAACATATTTGTCGATGACGACCCGCAAGCCCGATAGATGCGTGAAGCGGTGGCGGAATATTCTTGTAGCTCTGGCCACTGGTCTACGGTTTCGAAGATCACGTCGTTGTCGAAGGTGCCGCGGTGCATGAGCGCTACCTCCCCGCCATTTTCTTTGCACTGCTCGGCAAACAGGATGATCCTTGCTGCACCCTTGATGATGTTCGCGTTGGTCACACGCATGAATTGTGAGGCAACTCGACCGTATCCGGTATCAATTACGGAGAATGTGGACGGGTCGGCGCCGACGTGAACTCTCATGGGGACCACGGTCTTGGAATGAATCACAGCCAATAGTCGATGCTGTCCATCAATCAGCCTCCCCTTTTCGTCAAAGGCGATCGACTGGTGTGTCAGCTTCCAGCGGCCCTCTGTCATCGCCTTCGCGTAACGCCTGACGCGCACCACAGAGGATTTCCTGTTCCCCTCCAGGTTTCTTTCAAGCCACTTCTCAGCTAGATCTACTCCAACCCAGTAGTCCCCCGAGCGCACAGGAATCCCGTATTCGTTCAGGGTCGGAACGCGGAACGCGTAGCCATCCCCCGGCGTTTCAATGTTGGTCACGTCCAGGAGTGCATCACGCGAGCGCGCTGGGGCCATTACTTTTATACCGATTTGTCTGTATTTTTTAGCTCGCTCGAGTGAACTAAGTTCATCCATTAAGGTGATGGGCTCTGTGTGTACCTCTAGCGCTGAGGCGGTCTACAAATCGCAAAAGCAACGAGCGTCCACATTTTCATCGTTGTGTGAGCAAACGCTGCGGAGCCACGTCGCGGTTGGGTGAGCAGCCAGAGCTTGATGGCTGAGCGTTTGTCCCGGCCGCCTTCGCCCAGGAGTCGTCCGAAGCGGTTGGTCTCCTGAGTCGCAATCGGTGTCCCGCGGCGTCTTAGTGACGTGGGTGGTTGGAGGAGCGATGCATCGGGCCGTGGCAGTGTCAGGTGATCTGGTCGCCGAGAGCGGGGGCGAGCGGCGTTCGCGTAGCCATTTGCTGAAGGGCGCGGGTAAGTCCGGTGCGGCTCGGAGGCGATCGAGTTCACATGGCGAGTGTGGCGTGCATGAAGCCGGTGATGTCCCAGGCGCCGCGAGGACCTCATTGAGGCCGGTGGCTCTGGCCTTCCTCTACACCGCTTGGCGCCAGTCCGGTGCCTCGCCTGCGCAGGTGGCGGCCGGGTCGGACTTTGCCGGGGGAGAGGCGCAAGGCCGGTGCGCAGGGTGTGTGACGAGACGCCGAGTTTGGTCGAAATCAGCTCGCGTACGTCCAAGGCCAGGTGCCGATGAATGAGCGGGCTCGTGCCCGGCCGGTGACCATCCTGGAGAAGACCTAGGCCAATACCTTCTCCAGGATTTCTCACAAACGGTCACTGGACACACAAGAAGGGCCTGATCCGCGATGAAGATCAGGCCCTGACCTGGTACGTCACTGTCGGGGTGGGGGGATTCGAACCCACGACCCCTTCGTCCCGAATGAGGTTCGGGCGTGATCGACACCGGCTTGTTTGCTGTTTTGCCTGGTCAGGGCGTTGGGGTGCGGTGGTCTCGGGTGGTCTTGAAGAGGCTCGGGGAGCGGGGTGGCTCCCAGCGGGGCATCAGCCAACGGCCGCCGAGTCCGTCTGACCCGCCGTATCAGCTCACACGAATCCTTGGCGCGATGGCACTCGACCAGCGGGCTCAGATCGCCATTGAGGGCGCCGTTCTGGCCGGCTCACAAAGCTGCCATGGTCGCTCGGCCACAGGGCATCCGGGCCGGCGGGATGGTCGTGTCCCGCGCCGTGGTGTAGGGGATCGAGCGTTACGCGTTCCGGTACGAGGCCGCTGTCGATCTCCGCAGAGGTGGCAGTCCAAGAGGCCCCCTGCTGAGGCGAGTTGCACACCCGGTGCGGCGGGGCCACTGTCCCCGACCTGCGGATTCCGGTGCCTTGATCGGCTACACCACGAGAAGGGACACGATCGGCGGGATCCGCAAGACCGCACCATCGGTAGGACCTCGCTGTCGGCATGAGCCGCGGCAAAGAAGCCCTGTTCCCGCGAAAACCGCCTACCACAATTGTGCGCCCAACGGATGTGGAATCAAGGGATTCTGAAGGGGCGTCGCCCCTGCTGCTAGCGTTTTTCGGGCAGTCACATCAGTGGACTCAAGCTCCTCACCTTCGCCATGTTGGCGGTGGGCGGCAACGCCGGCAGTCGAAGCCGGTACGTCTCGGAAGTGCGGTCGAGCGTGCTGATGCCGTCTCGGACACATCGGGTCTTGCCCGGGCGAGCTGAGGGGGAGAACGGGAAACAGCGTGACCGATCTCCTTGGACGACCACGGCGTCCAGGTGCGTGCCTGGATGGACCCCGGGACGAAGATCGGAGAACACCTGATGGAGCCATCATCCGGCGCGGGCGAGACCGTACTGCCCCGCCCTGTCGAAGCGCTGCCCCTGCCTGCATTGGCGACCGCAGCACGGAAGCTTGCCGACAAACTCATCGAGCACTTCACTATGGGCGAGCCCGCCGCATTGGCGCTCGCGCAGGCTGTCGTTGATCCCTCTGCTGCCCGCCGAGCGGCAGAGTCCCCAGAGCGGCTGCGGGTGCCCGGCGGCGTGATCCTCGCCATCCGGGCTGACGTATGGGCGCGGTATATCATCCCAGACCCGCGAAACCCGCGGATCGGTCCGTCGCGCCGGCACCCGGCCTCGAACCTGATCGGCACTGGCGAGAGCACGCGCTTCCGTCCGTTGGCCGAGCCCATCGCGGCGTCAGGGAGTCGCCCGGAACTCGTGCAGAGGCTCGCGAACCAGGAACACCTCGCGTGGGCGGCGCAATTGTCCAAGGAGTATGTGCTCGACCACAACGACTGGCGCGAGTCCCTCCGCCACCAGGGAGTGATGACAGAGGTGTGGCTGGCCGCGACGGCCTTCCAGCACGAGGACAGCACACCCGGGGTAACGGTTCCGGTCACCGTCGAGGGGTCGAGCCGCGTAACGTGCGCCCACGACCTGCTCGCCCTCAGGTCTGCCGACGTTCCCTACATCCGGGACACAGCGAAGCTGCGGTCCCACATTCGCAAGCTCAATGAGGCGATCACGACCGCGGGCGACCCGGCGCAGGTCGACCCCGAAGTGGCGGTCACCGTGCGCTGCGAACGGCTTCCGGCGCTGCTGCTCGTCGGTTTCGAGCCGCACGACGGCACCACCGCTGACTTTGGCGTCGCCGTGAAGTCGTTGGTTGCGCTCCGGCACGTCGATTCTCCCAAGCCGTGGGGTGAAGCCGCGGAGAACGAGGCCCTCGCCGACGCCGTGGTGGACGAGATCGAGCGGCGGACACTGATCACTCCCACTAAGGCTGACTGGCTACGTGGTGCCCTCACTCCCGACCAGGCAAAGGCCGCCGGCTTCAACGACGACCCGTCCGTCCGGGCGGCTGCGATCGTCCGGCTCTTCGCCGAACGCGATCAGTCGATCCACGCCGCTGTGCGGGTCGCCATCACCGGACAGAGCACCCGCAAGAACATCACCACCAAGCTGCTGCTCGACGTAGCTTCCTCTCTGGTCATGCGTTCGGTTTCGGAAGAGGACTCCCGCAGGCGCGAGCGGATTCGGAAGTACCTGAAGTCGGCATTCCCGGGCGAACTGGCCAAGGACTGGGAGGCCACGTTCCGCGGAACGGAGGAGCTTGCCCAAGCCGCACTTGCGGAGGTGACAAAGGGGGAGCCAGGCGTGGCGACCCGGGAACTTGCGGCCCGCAGCGCCTATCCCCTGGTGATCACCGGCCAGCTCACGGGTGACCGTGGCACGAAAAACAACGATCAGCCCGACCGTCGGCACCCAGGCGAGGTCATCGACCGCATGCGCAGTACCCCGCACGGCGTGCACCAGCTGAAACAGACACTCCTCGACTCTGCGGCGGGCCGCAGGACCCGCAAGGTTGACGAGACGGGCCAGGTCACTCAGAACGAAGACGGCCGCGACATTCTCGTCACCGACGCAGACCTCCGTCGCACCTTCCCACCCGCTGGCGAAGGCCCATCACCGACACCGGCTCCCCGAAACGCGGCTGAGATTCTCGGGAACGCCCTGCACGACTTGGCCACTTCGATCCAGGCGGTCGAGGGGGCGGTCAAGGTCGTGGAGGCGGTCAGGGCCGATGACGGGACCCGTGCTATCGATTCGCTGGGCGCCGACCGAGCCGACTGCGAGGCGTGGCGGAACATCCTGCAGGACGTGCTATTCAAGTTGCCCGTCTGGCAACAGCGGAGCGTCCAGCGACACGGGATCATCGCCGAGGACCCGTATGACCTCGACGCGGACCGTGACGACGAGGAAGGCGAGGAACCGGACGACGAGTTCGACGGTCAGCCGACTGACGAAGACACCCCACCTCAGGACGAGGTCACCTGAATCGCTCGTGCCGCCCGAGTTCTCCGGACAGGCATAACAACCCGGCCGCGGGCCGGGAACGCGACGCGGATAAACGGTGAGGCCCACCCACCCGACCAGGGCGAGGGCGGCAACGTCGGCCTTCCGGGCTTGAGCCCGGGAAGCCGGTACACCTCGGGGCCGAACCGCGATCCGCTGCCGCTTGCCGTCACACCGGGCGTGCCCCCGGAAGACATCAAGTGGGCGCACCGGGCAGTTCCCAGCTCACCCTAGTTATTCATTGTGGACCGGATATGGCCACGAGCTGGAGCACCCGATGGACAGCCTGCACTTTCTCGTCGGCCGCGAACAGGGGCTTCGCGACCTGATCCAGTCGTCTCAGCGGGACTCAGTCCGTGCGGCTTGCAGGTGCGTGGACGTGAATCTCTACCGTCCCGAGGACGGGGAGCGGCCCGCCGAGGGTCCCTTGGCCGTATGCGCCGGCTGCGAGGGCCGCTTGGAGTGCCTAGCCCTGGTGCTGCGGGCGGAGGGCCCGGAAGCCCGTCACGGTTGCTGTCGTGCCTAGCAGAGCTCACTCTCACGGCGGCCGGACGCTGGCGGCCTTCAGGAGGACGGGAGACCTTTACGCACGGTTCTGCGGGAGCCCGGGCGTGAGATCCCCGAGCCACCTGACAGGGGTTGCCCCCAACACGCTTTCCGCATGTTCGTCTGGAGGTTCGGCGAGGGCCGTGGGTGTTCTGACCTGCGGCGGAGCGTTCGGGATGGCCCCGTCCGAACGGGACCGGACAGGGCTGAATAGCCAGGCTTGAGAACAGCACGGCTGCCTTCCCCTGCGGAATGAGCTCGGAGAGTTGTTCCCAGCAGCCCGTTCACCTTTGGTTCTGAGGTGGACGCTTGTTCCTCCATAGCCGCTACGAGCGGCCTTGCCCTGCCGTCAAGCCGGCAGCCTTCGGGTCGACCTGAACACCCTTTGTGGGTACGGCAGATGGTGTTTACTGCCTGTCAGATGGGCTGACCACGCGGCGTGAGAATGAGCGGGAGGCAGCAGTGGAGCAAGTAGGGGGCGGAGAGGGCGCCTCCCCGGAACCGTCTGACGTCAGAAACGACCTCTCTGGACAGGTGGCTGGCCCGGCCATCCAAGCAGGGGCGATCCATGGCGACGTGAATATCACAATGACGGGCCCGCTGTCGGTAGCCGAGGATACCGACGAGGTCCTCGCCGAGGAATTGCGCAGGTCGTCACAGATCTGGCGAGCCCGGTTCTCCAGTGTCGACTTGGTCAACCTGCCACGGGTGGCGATGCTCACGCAGGGCAACGCGGTGGCGGCTGCGGCGAGGAGAGCCGGACTCGACAGCACGAAACCGTTTGGCGGGCAGGGGATGGCGCCAGGGGAGTTCGTCCGGATCGTTCGCCCCTTGTTCGAGACATGGGATGCGGAGGCGGTTGCGCTCTGCGAGCGCACGGCAGAGAAGGTGCATCGTGGTCTTCTGGTCTCCTTCGAAAGCCCTATACGCTGCAACAACCCGCCCGAGGTTCCGCTGAAGGAGCCGACTGGAGTCCTGACCAAGGATCCCCACCTCGTCTTCCATGTCGGGGCAAGGAAGGTGGTCATCACCTTCGACCCGCGTTGGCTGACGACGGCGACGGCGAATACAACGCTCCATGAAGCTGCTCGGGAGCCGCTGGTTTTCTCAGGTATAGGAACTGTGGCGTCGGTATCGAAAGAGGGGGCCATTCGAATCTCCGCGCTCGTGTTCGGGCAGCCGGAAACCCTGGCGCAGGCTCAGTTTGATTATATAAAGAGATCTGTTCTGCCGGAGCCGCCCGGTTTGACGTTGGCGGACTTCCGTAACGAACTGGCAAGGTCGGAGCTATCACAGCTCTATGGGGATCAACTGCAGGGAAGGGAAACCGTGAGTCGAAAGAGTATCGCTCTGCTATTTGATGAAGATGAGGTGCTGCCCGGGCAGATCGACCGAGATGTGCTGACCCAGGTCTCGCGGGTCGTCCCCGAGTATCGGCGTGATTTGGGTATGGCCGTCGCGAGTCTACTCTTCGGCGGTAACGGTTTGGCGGTCGCTGACCTCGCTGCTCATTTCCTTGCTCGGGAACCCGCACTCTGGAAGTCCCTCACGGTACCTGGGCTTACCACTCTGATCCGTTCCTGCAACCTAGCCGTGGCTACCGTTTCTGGGCTCAGTGAGGAGCAGGCGGCGGACCTGCACGAGGCGATGCATGAAGTGGTTACCAGTTACCTCGGATACGTCGAGGTAGACAGGAACTTGCCTCTGCATAAGCGGCTTCTTCCGATACATAATGACTACCATGTCGTCGGTGCTGAATTGCGGTTGGTCTACAGTGCGGCAAGGCGCGCCCTCGACGAGGCCAATGGTGAGGACCTCGAAGCGCCGTTGGATGAATGGCGGAAAAGAGGGCTGTTTAGCTGCGTGGCATGGGAAGAAGATCTAGAACAGTCTGCGGCCGAGCAAAAGGAGGCATCGATGATTATGGGGGCTTGGCTGAACGCGCAGTCTGAGTGATTCCCCCCGGTAGATCGATCAGGAACCCCCTGCTATGGCGCTCGGATTCCGGGATCTGAGGGGAGCCGACACCGACATCGACACCGGCTTCAAGAGGGGCACCCTCGTGCTTCCGGCGACATCTGTGCAGCAAGTCGAGCGTGTGATCGGCCGCCGTGGCAGCCACCCGGACAAGGAAGCGGCCGAGTTTCAGGCAGCAGCTGGCCGACACGCTCATGGAGTTCCGGGCGGCGTGCGTCGGCTGACTCGCCCAGGCCGCCCGACCTGGTGACGCGCCGCTGAGAGCTTTGCCCAGCCTCCTTCCGATCAGTCCCCTTCGGAGGAGGCTGTGGTGCGCGTCATGTTGAAGGTGAGGCTTGAGAAGTCCCGGCCTTGAAGCACTGGGCCATTCTGGGTGCCGCCGCTGATGCTGTTGTGCACGTCGCCGCCCGAGGAGCTGGCCTGTGCCCGCTGCCACCACTCATCGAGCAGTACGCGGAACTCTCCATCCAGGGCCGCTCGTACACCGAGGGCGGTGGCCAGTGCCTGGGCATGCATCGGGTCGGCAGGGTCGCCCGCCAGCGCGGCGACTTCCAGTTCGCCGGAGCTGATTTGGGGTGTCCCGTCGTCTTGTGTTCCATGTGTCGCTCGCCCGAACGGGCGCCGCACCAGCGCGGTGAGTCCTTGCCATGCCTGACGTCCGGCTTCGCCGCCGAGACCGCCGGCCAGCTCGGCGAGGGCCGCTGCGGTGATCGGGTCCATGCTGGAACTCCCTCGTTCGGCGACTGATCCCACCTTAGCTTCCTCAATGTCATCGCG
The DNA here is from genome assembly GCF_055597165.1 of Streptomyces sp. NPDC039480. Lineage (NCBI taxonomy): Bacteria > Bacillati > Actinomycetota > Actinomycetes > Kitasatosporales > Streptomycetaceae > Streptomyces > Streptomyces sp. NPDC039480. Next base: position 158,913 of record NZ_JBVITX010000012.1, read on the forward strand.
CCGTTGACGTGTTCGCGGCCTCAATGGTCGGCCCGTTCCGGGCGGTGCGTGAACCCTCCCTCATTCTTTGATCATCTTCTGCGGCATCTCGGTTGTCAGTGCCGGGTGACAGAAACACCGGGCGCGTTGCCCCCGGCGAGCCTCCTGAAGACGTCAAGCGACGCAAGGCTCCACTCCTGGACGACCTTCGCCCAGGGCTCGACGAGGTACGGCCCTCACATCGCGCCGACCGCGAGCGACGTGCGCGTGGAAATTTCCTCGGCCACCAGCCGCGGGGAGAGCCCGGCTTCTATCAGCGCCATACCGGTCGTGAGGCCCGAGGCGCCTGCGCCCACGACGACTGTCGTGACTCTCTCCTCACCTCTCTGCTCAGCCCCGACGCTCACCGATTGCCCCGCTGGCGATCTCGCTGACCAGCGCGCGCATCACCGGCCTCGAGAAGAGCAACGGCTTGCGGCTGATGTCCTTGGAATCGCGCACCGCGGAGTGGTCGCCCAGTGCAGCAACTTCCACGCAGTCGTTTGCACCGCCGCTGTACGAGCTCTTGCGCCACCGCGCGTGCGTGAGATCGACGTCGTGTGGTGCTGCCGTGACGTCGTGCGGCGCGGCCATGTTGGGTGTGCTCACGCTTCGAGCTCCTTGCTGATGCGTGCGATACGGGTGCGAGTCTCCAACGGGTCCAGGGTGGTGTCCCTCAACTGGTCGAAGCTCTGCGTGTAGTTGTCCACGTCCTCCGGGGACTCGAGATACACGGAGTTCTTGGGATTCTCCAGCCACACCAGGTCCGGCCTGGGGTGCGGGAACGTCAGGATGACGAACGGGCCGTACAGCCCGGGATGTGAGCCGAGCGAGAACGGCAGCATCTGCACGGTGACGTTCGGTCGCTCGCTCGCCTCGACCAGCTTCCGCATTTGGTCACGCATGACTTCGACGGAGCCGACCGTCCTGCGCAGCACGGCTTCGTCGAGGATCGCCCAGAGTCTGGCGGGGGCCTCACTACCAGAGCGGCTGTTCTGCCGCTCTATGCGGACCCTGACGGCTCCCGCGGCGCGGTCCGGCTGTCCCTCGGCCCCTGGGAACCCCTGCTCCGGCTGCACCACGCGCTGGCCAAGGCAAGGAGCAGCGTCGGTCTGGCCCCGAAGAAGCCGCCGTCCGCATTCCGGCCGCACCTGAGCCTTGCGTACAACAACCGCCAGCGCCCCGCCGCGCCCGTTGTGGAGACGGTCTCAGGGCTTTGCGCTCTACCGGCTGTCCAACTCCCCGTGTCCGCCGTCCAGTTGGTGGAACTCCGCCGTGAGGGGCGGACGTACCGCTGGGATGTGCGGAGGAACGTCGCGCTCGGGTAGCCCGCTGGCGTCCAAGGCGAAAATTACGACCACTTCCTTGCCGATCGCGATCGGCCGGACGGACCACGCGGAGGCCAACTCGCCGACGAACGCCAGTCCGAGACCACTGCCCTTCAACTCGTCCACCGACTCCCCGGCAGAGCGTGCCCGGACTCTGGAGACATCCCGTCCCGCGTCATGGACGCGCAGTACCGCCACGTCCCGGTAGACCTCCACATACATGCAGTCCGGTCCGCCGGCTGTGTGCCTGAGCGCGTTGCCCACGAGCTCCGAGGCGATCAGAACGGCGTCGTCGACCCGCTCCGGCGCGGCACGTCCATCGAGGAACTCTCGTACGTGTCTGCGCGCGAGGCCCGAAGGCTCGGTGCAATTGGCCAGCTTCACCCAATGACGTCGCACTGGCGTCCGCCAGCAGAGGCACTCTTCGTCCACCGCGTCCATCGCCGCTTCTCGTTTCCGCTTGGCACTGGACCGATCAGCCTCGCTACGCCTGAGCCGCGGCGGTACGCCGGGCGGCGGACGAACGGCGTGCTGACGGCGTACCGCCGCCGACTGCCCCCGACGAGGCTCTTCGTCGAGGCGCCGGACCCTTGGCGTCTCGACTCACCTGGCTGGAGGTAACGCGGAATGAGCGGCAGTGCGAGGCAGACCGCACCACACGAGGTGCCCCCGGGCACACGCCTGGTGTTGTACGCCTGCCTGCCTGCGTCACTCGGTGAGGCCGCCGACCACAGCGTGGCCAGCACACGGCGGTACGTGGCCGATGCCGGTTGGGAGGCGGTTGAGACGTACGTCGACCGGGCGGCGCCGTTCGGAAGCCGCGCCCATTCGACTACGACCCCATGCTCCGGTCCTACGAGACCCACGCTGCCCGTATGGGCAGTGCCACCAACCATCGGATGGGTGCCACAGGAGTGCTCTCCGCGTCCGTGACCCGCAAGCGGGAGCACACCTTCCATGGTCAGCGTTTCTCCCCGCGCGACTAACCTCGGCCTGCAATTAGCCTCGATCCGCACTGTCCTGCCCGAGGCGCAGGGGACCGTGCGTGGCAGAGAGCTCGCCTACACGGTCCCCTTACGACCCACTCCTGCCAGTAAGCGCTATACGGTGCGGATCACATACCGGCACCGGCACCGCCGTCCGTAGTCGTTACTGGCCCCCCTTTGCCTCTGCATCCACGCGCCACGGCGCTGCCGCACGTCTACCAATACGGCGCCCTCTGCCTGCACCTGCCCGGGGAAGTGGAAGGAGCACATGTTCCTGTCGCACACGATCCTGCCGTGGGCTTCAGAGTGGCTTCTGCACTACGAACTGTGGCGGGTCACGGGGCGCTGGGCCGGCAGCGGAAACGACTACGCGGTGCCGTCAGCCTAATCGGGAGCGATGGCGGGGGGATGACCGTCCACTCAGGCGGTGAGCGCTGACAGCGCACGTGATTTTGTGGGGCTGCCATCGGGAGCGGGATTTCGAGCTCGGCTCCCGAATAGCTCCCAAGATGGCCTGCGGAACCACTCAGGGGCCTGATCCGCGATGCGGATCAGGCCCCTGAACTGGTGTTTCAGCTGTCGGGGTGGCGGGATTTGAACCCACGACCTCTTCGTCCCGAACGAAGCGCGCTGCCAAGCTGCGCTACACCCCGATGTCGTTGGCCCACTGCCTGCGGTGCAGGTCGTGGCGACATCGATTACTTTAGCGGACCGGCGGCCGGAGACGAAATCCGGTTTCCTCGGGGTGGGGCTGGGTGGGGCCGGCCAGGGCTCGCGGGGCGGGAGGGGGAGTGGTCTCAGGCTTGCGGTGCCAGCGTCAGCAGTGTCGCCTCCGGAGGGCAAGCGAAGCGCATCGGGGTGTAGCGGCTCGCGCCGCAGCCCGCGGAGACGTGGAGGAAGGACTTCCGGCCCTCCGCCTCGTGGCGGGAGAGGCCCTTCACGCGGTCCGTGTCCAGGTCGCAGTTGGTGACCAGGGCGCCGTAGAAGGGGATGCAGAGCTGGCCGCCGTGGGTGTGGCCGGCGAGGATCAAGGGGTAGCCGTCCGCCGTGAACGCGTCCAGGGAGCGCAGGTACGGGGCGTGCACGATGCCCATTGAGAAGTCCGCGCCGGCGTCCGGACCGCCCGCCACGTGCGCGTACCGGTCGCGCTTGATGTGCGGGTCGTCCAGGCCGGTGAGGCCGATCTCGTAGCCGTCGATCTTCAGCGAGCCGCGGGTGTTCGTGAGGTTGACCCAGCCCGCCTCGTCGAAGCCGTCGCGCAGGCCCTCCCACGGGTTGTGGATGACACCGACCGCGGGGGCGTTGCCGTTCAGGCCGTGCTTGCCCTGTGCCTTCTCGAGCAGATAGCGGGCGGGGTTGCGCAGCCTCGGGCCGTAGTAGTCGTTCGAGCCGAAGACGTACGCCCCGGGGAACTCCATCAGCGGACCCAGTGCGTCCAGCGCCTCCGGGACGCCCTCAGGGTCGGACAGGTTGTCGCCCGTGTTGATCACGAAGTCGGGCCGCAGCCCCGCCAGCGAGCGCAGCCACCGCTGCTTCTTGCGCTGTCCGGACACCATGTGGATGTCGGAGACCTGGAGGACCCGCAGGGGACGCATCCCCGACGGCAGTACGGGCACCGTGACCCGCCTCAACCGGAAAGCACGGGGCTCGATGCCGAACGAGTAGGCGAGACCGGCCGCGGCCGTCGCCGTGATGCCCAGAGGTACTGCGTATCGCGCGCGCATCCCCCCATCGTGTCAGACCCCGCCGGCCCTCGATCCGGAGGGCGTTCAGGGTCAACCCCCGCCCGGTTAAGGGCGAACCCCCGTCCCGTTAAGGGCCAACCCCCGCCTCGTTCAGGGCCAATGCCCGCCCCCGGCACGCCGACCGGGCGGAAATCGAGGGGCAGGCGACTCCCCGCACCTGCCACAATCAACCCATGACCACCCTCAAGGCCAAGCTGCACGAAGACCTCACCGCCGCGATCCGGGGGCGCGACGAGCTGCGCTCCTCGACGCTCCGGCTGACCCTCACCGCGATCACGAAGGAGGAGGTCGCGGGCAAGGAGGCGCGCGAGCTCTCCGACGACGAGGTGCAGAAGGTGATCGCCCGCGAGGCGAAGAAGCGCCGCGAGGCCGCCGAGGCCTTCGCCGACGGCGGCCGCGCCGAGCAGGCCGCGAAGGAGAAGGCGGAGGGCGAGATCCTCGCCGAGTACCTGCCGAAGCAGCTCTCCGACGACGAGCTCCAGGAGATCGTCGCCCAGGCCGTGGCGGAGGCCAAGGCCGCCGGTGCGGAGGGGCCGCGCGCCATGGGCCAGGTCATGAAGATCGTCAATCCGAAGGTCGCGGGCCTGGCCGAGGGCGGCCGCGTCGCAGCCACGGTCAAGAAGCTTCTCGCGGGCTGAGAGCCGATCCCTCGCCCTTTCATAGAGCGAAGGGTCCGTACGGCGATGAGGGCGCCCCCTGCCTCAGGGGGCGCCCTCATCCACGTACAAGAGAGATCACAGCGCGGGGAGCGGGGAAGCTACCGCGGCCAGCCCCCGCCGATCCCGCCCCCGATCCCGTTCCCGCCGCCGCCGTGACCGCCACCGTTCCCGTTCCCACCGAGCACGTCCGGCGGGATCGAGAAGCCGGGCCAGGGCTCCCCGCCACCCCCGCCGCCGATCCCGCCACCGCCACCGCCAGCGTCACTGCCACCGGTACCGCCATTGCCCCCGCCACCGGTAGCGCCGCCGTCACCGCCCGGCTTGCCGTCGTCGTGGCCGCCGCCGTGGTCCCGGTCCTTGCTCTTGCCGCCGGGGATGTGGACGGTGTTGAAGCCCGGCGCCGGCTTGCCCGCGAGGGCGCCGCTCATCGCGTCGCGCCAGATCGGGCCCGGCACCTCGCCACCGTAGACCTTGTCGTACGGGATGCCGCCGATGGTGATGTTGGTCATCGGCCGCTTGTGCATCGGGTCGCCGACCCAGACCGCGCCCGACATGTTCGGGGTGTAGCCCACGAACCAGGCGGCGTAGCGGTAGTCGGTCGTACCCGTCTTGCCCGCGCTCGGGCGGGAGCCGAGGCCCGCCTTCTTGCCCGTGCCGTCCTCGACCACGCCCTGGAGCAGCGTGTTGATGGTGTCGGCCGTCTTCTCCGACATGGCGCGCGAGCACGTCGACTTCGGCACCGGCAGCGACTTGCCGCCGAGCGTCGTGATCGTCTCGATGGCGATCGGCGTGCAGTACGTGCCGCGCGAGGCGAAGGCCGCGTACGCGCCCGCCATCGTCAGCGGTGACATCTCCTGGGTGCCGAGGGCGATCGACGGCGCCTGCACGATCTCCTTGCCGTCCGCCCGCTTCATGCCCATCTTGTCGGCCAGCTTCGTCACCGGGCAGATGCCGATGTCGCCGATGAGCTGCACGTAGTAGGTGTTGACCGACTTCGCGGTCGCTTCCTCCATGCCGTAAGGGCCGACCTCGGACTCGTTCTCGTTGGTCAGCTTCGCGCCGCCCGAGTTCCGCCACTCCTTGCCGCCACAGGTGGCCACCCGCTCCGGATACGGCATCTCGTACGGGGACGAGTAGCTCTGCCCCGCCGACTTGCCGCCCTCCAGGGCCGCCGCCGCGACGATCGGCTTGAACGTCGAACCGGGCTGATAGCCCGCGCCGCCGCCCATGGAGTCGTCCACGGAGAGGTTGATCGTGGTCTCGTCCTTCTTGAAGCCGTAGGGACGGGACTGGCCCATGCCGAGGATCTTGCCCGTGCCCGGCTCGACGATGGTGGCGGCGGTCGCCACGTCGTCGGTCTTGTTCACGTGATCCTTTATCGAGGCCTGCACCGAGTCCTGGGCCTGCGGGTCCAGCGTCGTGCGGACCTTCAGACCGCCCCGGTTCCAGACCTTGGCCCGCTCTTCCTTCGTCTTGCCGAAGACCGGGTCGTTGAGGAACACCTCGCGCACGTAGTCGCAGAAGAAGCCGGCGCCGCTGACCGAGGTGATGCAGCCGTTCTTCGGCCGGCTCACCTTCAGGCCGAGGTCGGTCTTCTTCGCCGCGTCGGCCTCGGCCTGCGAGATGTCGTGCGTGTCGGCCATCCGCTGCAGCACCACATTGCGCCGCTTGGTGGCCTCGGCCGCGTCGTTCACCGGGTCGTACCTGCTGGGCGACTGCACGATGCCGGCGAGGAGCGCGGCCTCCTGGACCTTCAGGTCCTTGGCGTGCTTGGAGAAGTACCGCTGGGCCGCGGCCTCGATGCCGTACGCCTGCTGACCGAAGTAGGTGATGTTCAGGTAGTTCTTGAGGATGCGCTTCTTGCCGAGCTTGTCCTCGACCTGGATCGCGTACTTCAGCTCGCGGATCTTGCGGCCGAGGGTCTGCTGCGTGGCCTCGGCGACCTTCGTCGGGTCGTCGCCGGCCTCCTCCACGAAGACGTTCTTCACGTACTGCTGCGTGAGCGTGGACGCGCCCTGCGAGACGCCGCCGCTCTGCGCGTTCTGGTTGAGGGCGCGCAGGATGCCCTTGAGGTCGACCGCGCCGTGTTCGTAGAAGCGGGCGTCCTCGATCGCGACGATCGCCTTCTGCATGTACGGCGAGATGTCCTTGAGCGGCACGACCGTGCGGTCACGTGAGTAGACCGTCGCGATCTGACCACCCTTGTTGTCCAGGATCGTGGTGCGCTGACTGAGCGGCGGCTGCTTGAGGTTGGCGGGGATCTCGTCGAACCCCTCGACCGAGCCCTTGGCCGCGAGGCCCAGTGCCCCGACCGCGGGCAGGGCGATCCCGGCCAGCACCGCACCCGCCAGGACGCTGACTCCTAGGAACTTCGCGGCCTGCTGAGTTGGTGACAGACCACCGCCCGAGCGCTTCTTTCCCATGAGGGCAGCCTACGTTCTGATTCGCCGGACAGGCCTTAATGCCTTGGCCTAAGCTGCTCCCAACTGTCACAGCGGTGCGGTTCGGCAACAAGCCCTGCATCGCTACCGGATCCGACGAATTCCTGTCCGAATTCGCCTCATGTGGCGCCCGGCGTCCGTTGTGACTCAACTGAACTGTCCCGGAATGCCGGGTTACTCACGGATGTCGTCCGCTCACTCCGTCGGGTGATCTGCCGCTTACGCATAGTCCGTTCGGGCCATCCAAGATTGGGCCCGAAGGGGGTGTTGCGCTGTGCCCACCTTCCGTAACGTCCTCAACTGGCGGCGGTGCATATGCCGCTGCCGCCGTGGGGGAGCCTCGATTCGGGAGAGGACGGCGCCGGTATGGGCTGGGTAACCGACTGGAGTGCGCAGGCGGCCTGCCGCACTACCGATCCGGATGAACTGTTCGTTCAAGGAGCAGCGCAGAACAGGGCCAAGGCGGTGTGCACCGGATGTCCGGTGCGGACCGAGTGCCTGGCCGACGCGCTGGACAATCGCGTCGAGTTCGGCGTGTGGGGTGGCATGACGGAGCGGGAGCGCCGCGCCTTGCTGCGCAGGCGTCCCACCGTCACCTCATGGCGCAGGCTCCTGGAGACAGCGCGCTCCGAGTACGAGCGTGGCGCGGGCCTGCTGCCCGTGGACTTGGAGGACGAGGAGACGTACGAGAGCTACGCGGCGGTGGGGTAGGCCGTCAGGGCGATGAAACCTGATCCGGGGTGTCCGGGCCGATGAACCCCACGTTCCGTCAGCCCGCCAGCCGGTCCCCTACGGCCCGGAGCCCCGCGAGGTCGTGCACATCCCCGGGCAGCGCGGCCACTTCGGCGACCGCCACCTCGGGGTGGCGCGCGGTGAAGCGATCGCGCGTGCGCTGCTCCCGCGTGAGCAGCTGCATGCGCTCCGCGTGCAGCCGCAGCAGAGCCGCGGTCAACTGCTCGACGGACGGGTCGGGTGTCACCGTGGTCGGGTCGGACGCCGCAGGGTCCTCCGTGACGGCAGGGCTTTCCGTGACGGCAGGATTCTCCGTGGCGGCAGGGTCCTCCGTGGCCGCGGGGGGCTCGCTGGTCGCGGAGTCTGCGGTGGTTGTCGCGGTGGTCACTGCGGTGGTCGCGGGGTCTTCTGAAGTCGCCTGATTATCGTGGGAGTTACGAACTCCTACCTTCCCCGCCCCCTGATCCACAATGCCGCTCTCCTCAAGATTTTCCGCGGCGGCGAGCGCCCGCTCGGCCGACAGCTGAGCGGCACCGCTGCCGTGCACCCGGTTCAGCACGAGACCGGCCAGCGGCATGTCGTCCGCGGCGAGGCGCTCCACGAAGTACGCGGCCTCCCGCAGCGCGTCCCGCTCCGGCGAGGCCACCACCAGGAACGCCGTGCCGGGCGCCTGCAGCAGCCGGTACGTCGCGTCCGCCCGCGTACGGAAACCGCCGAACATGCTGTCCATGGCGGTCACGAACATCTGTACGTCACGCAGCAGCTGCCCACCGAGCAGCTTGCCGAGGGCCCCCGTCATCATCGACATGCCGACGTTCAGGAACTTCATACCGGCCCGGCCGCCCACCTTCGCCGGCGCCATCAGGAGTCGGATCAGCTTTCCGTCGAGGAAGGACCCGAGGCGCTTCGGGGCGTCGAGGAAGTCCAGCGCCGAGCGCGAGGGCGGCGTGTCCACGACGATCAGATCCCACTCGTCCCGGGACCGCAGCTGCCCCAGCTTCTCCATCGCCATGTACTCCTGCGTGCCCGCGAAGCCCGCCGAAAGCGACTGGTAGAAGGGGTTGTTGAGGATCGCCTTGGCGCGCTCCTTGTCCGTGTGCGCCTCGACGATCTCGTCGAACGTGCGCTTCATGTCGAGCATCATGGCGTGCAGCTCACCGGCGCCGTCGATCGCCTTGACCTGCCGCGGGACGTTGTCGAGCGAGTCGATGCCCATGGACTGGGCGAGCCTGCGCGCCGGGTCGATGGTGAGGACGACGACCTTGCGGCCCCGCTCCGCCGCGCGCAGCCCGATGGCGGCCGCCGTGGTCGTCTTGCCGACGCCTCCGGAGCCGCAGCACACCACGATGCGGGTCTTCGGGTCGTCGATCAGGGCGTCCACGTCCAGCACGCGCCCGGGGGCCAGCGTCCGCGCCGCTTCCTGGCTGCTCGTCATGCGATCCCTTGCTTCCGCAGTTCCGTGGCGAGTTCGTAGAGCCCCGCCAGGTCCATCCCGCCCGCGAGCAGCGGGAGTTCGTGCAGAGGCTGGCCGAATCCGGTCAGCTGGGCGCGCTGGTCGCGCTCCAGGGCGTACCGCTCGGCGTACTCCGCGGCCTGCTCCAGGAGCGGATCGACCAGCCGCTCGGCGCCTCCGCCGCGGCGCGCACCGCCGAGCCCGGCGGCCGACAGCGACTTGGCGATGGCCGTACGGGGCGTCCGGTCGAGGCCGAGCTCCAGCGAGGAGTCGCCGAGCAGGGCCGGGCGCACCATGTTGACGACGACGCGCCCCACGGGCAGCTGTGCGGCCCGCAGCTCGGCGATGCCGTCGGCGGTCTCCTGGACCGGCATCTCCTCCAGCAGGGTCACCAGGTGCACGGCCGTCTCGGGGGACTTCAGGACCCGCATCACGGCCTGCGCCTGATTGTGTATCGGCCCGATCTTCGCGAGCCCGGCGACCTCGTCGTTCACGTTCAGGAAGCGGGTGATGCGGCCGGTCGGCGGGGCGTCCATCACCACGCAGTCGTACGCGTACCGCCCGCTCTTGTCCTTCCGGCGCACGGCCTCGCAGGCCTTGCCGGTCAGCAGCACGTCACGGAGGCCCGGCGCGATGGTGGTGGCGAAGTCGATGGCGCCGAGCTTCTTCAGGGCCCGGCCCGCGCCCCCCAGTTTGTAGAACATCTGGAGGTAGTCGAGCAGCGCGAGCTCGGGATCGATGGCGAGGGCATACACCTCCCCGCCCCCGGGAGCGACGGCGATCTTCCGCTCCTCATAGGGCAGCGCTTCGGTTTCGAAGAGCTGCGCGATGCCCTGCCTGCCCTCGACCTCGACGAGGAGGGTGCGTTTGCCCTCCGTCGCCAGGGCGAGCGCGAGGGCCGCGGCCACCGTGGTCTTGCCGGTACCGCCCTTGCCACTGACGACCTGGAGCCTGCTCACCCTTCCGAGCCTAACCAGTCGCCGCCCGGACCATGCAGGAGCCCACCCTGAGCAGCCCCCCACACCGACTACAGTCGGCCATATGACCAAGTGGGAATACGCAACCGTGCCTCTGCTCGTCCACGCCACGAAGCAGATTCTGGACACCTGGGGCGAGGACGGCTGGGAGCTGGTCCAGGTCGTGCCCGGGCCGAACAACCCCGAGCAGCTCGTCGCCTACCTGAAGCGGGAGAAGCAGGCATGAGCGGCGCAGTCGAGGCCCGCCTCGCCGAGCTCGGCCTGACGCTGCCGGAGGTCGTGCCGCCGCTGGCGTCGTACCAGCCGGCCGTCCAGTCCGGCGTGTACGTCTACACCGCGGGCCAGCTCCCGATGGTGGACGGCAAGCTCGCCGTGACCGGCAAGGTCGGCGGCGAGGTCACTCCGGAGGAGGCCAAGGACCTGGCCCGCACTTGCGCGCTGAACGCGCTGGCCGCGGTCAAGTCGGTCGCCGGTGACCTGGACCGCGTCGCGCGTGTCGTGAAGGTCGTCGGCTTCGTCGCGTCGGCCCCGGACTTCACCGGCCAGCCTGGCGTGATCAACGGCGCCAGCGAACTCCTCGGAGAGGTCTTCGGCGACAAGGGCGTGCACGCCCGCAGCGCCGTGGGTGTCGCCGTGCTGCCGCTGGACGCCCCGGTCGAGGTCGAGTTCCAGGTGGAGCTCACAGAGGCGTAAAACAGTCCCTCCGGAGAAACACTCCCTCCGGGAAACAGCCCCTCCGGAGTGGCCGTTCACACCGAGCGGCGCTCCGTAGGGCCCGATTGTTGCCTCTCGAACATCAGCCCACTAGGGGATAGCCTCCGCCCATGGCAAATGGGCAGTGGTACCCCCCGGAGTGGCCCGACCGCATCCGCGCCCTCGCGAGCGGCGAGCTGACTCCGGCCACCCCGCGCCGCGCCGCGACCGTCATGCTGCTCAGGGACGGCGCGGAGAACGGCGCCCCTGAAGTACACATGCTGCGCAGACGCGCCTCCATGGCATTCGCCGGAGGCGCGTACGCGTATCCGGGCGGCGGTGTCGACCCGCGCGACGACGACCATCTGGTGCGCTGGGCGGGTCCCGCGCGGGCGTCCTGGGCGGCCAGGCTCGGCGTCGAGGACGAGGCCGCCGCCCAGGCGATCGTCTGCGCCGCGGTCCGCGAGACGTACGAGGAGGCGGGCGTCCTGCTCGCGGGCCCGACTCCGGAGACGGTGGTCGGCGACACCACGGGCGACGACTGGGAGGCGGACCGCGAGGCCCTGGTGGCCCGTGACCTGTCCTTCGCGGAGTTCCTGGACCGCCGCGGCCTCCACCTGCGCAGCGACCTCCTCGCCGCGTGGGCCCGCTGGATCACCCCCGAATTCGAGCCCAGGCGCTACGACACGTTCTTCTTCGTGGCCGCGCTCCCCGAGGGCCAGCGCACCCGCAACGCCTCCACGGAGGCCGACCGCACGGTCTGGATCCGCCCCGCGGAGGCGGCCGCGGGCTACGACGAGGGCGAGCTCCTGATGATGCCGCCCACCATCGCGACCCTGCGCGCCCTGAGCGCCCACCCGACGCCCCGGGCGGCCCTCGCCGCCGCCCCCTCCCAGGACATGACACCGGTCCTCGCCCAAGCCCACCTGGAGAACGGCACCTTGGTCCTCTCCTGGCCGGGCCACGACGAGTTCACCAAGCACATCGCCGCGGGCAGCGAGCGGTGACATCACCCTGCCACCCCCGCCCAGACAGGAGTCACCCCGCATGACCGATGCCGCCGCCCTCCCCGGCCAGCCCCGCGGCGGAGTCCTCACCGGCCCCGCCACCACCCGCGCGGTCAACGTCCTCGCGCCCAACCCCTCCGCGATGACCCTGGACGGCACGAACACCTGGATCGTCTCCGAGCCGGACTCCCCGCTCGCGGTGGTCATAGACCCGGGCCCGCAGGACGACACGCACCTGAGCCGCGTCATCGAGACGGCCGAGAAGATGGGCAAGCGCGTCGCCCTGACCCTGCTCACCCACGGCCACCCCGACCACGCGGAGGGCGCCTCCCGCTTCGCGGAGCTGACGCGCACCCACGTACGCGCCCTGGACCCCGCCCTGCGCCTCGGCGACGAGGGCCTGGCGGCCGGCGACGTCATCACCACGGGAGGCCTGGAGCTGCGCGTCGTCGCCACCCCCGGCCACACGGCGGACTCGCTCTGCTTCCACCTGCCCGCCGACCGGGCGGTCCTGACGGGCGACACGATCCTCGGACGCGGCACGACGGTCGTGGCGCACCCCGACGGCCGCCTCGGCGACTATCTGGACTCCCTGCGGCGGCTGCGCTCCCTGGCGGTCGACGACGGCGTCCACACGGTCCTGCCGGGGCACGGGCCGGTCCTCGAGGACGCCCAGGGGGCCGTCGAGTTCTATCTGGCGCACCGCGCCCACCGGCTGGCGCAGGTCGAGACGGCCGTGGAGAACGGCCACACGGAGGCCGCGGACGTCGTCGCACACGTGTACGCCGACGTGGACCGCTCCCTGTGGCCGGCCGCGGAGCTCTCGGTCCGGGCGCAGCTGGACTACCTGCGGGAACACGGGCTGATCTGACGGCGGGAAAACGCGATGGGTCCCGCCTCCGAAGAGGCGGGACCCATCCACGTACAGCACACGTACACAGCACGCACGGACCGCGTGCGGCCCACGTGCAGAGAAAGCGTCAGCGCGACCGCTTGGCCAGCCGCTCCACGTCCAGCAGGATCACGGCGCGGGCCTCGAGCCGCAGCCAGCCGCGACCGGCGAAGTCGGCGAGCGCCTTGTTGACCGTCTCGCGGGAGGCGCCGACCAGCTGGGCGAGCTCTTCCTGCGTGAGGTCGTGCACGACGTGGATGCCCTCCTCGGACTGCACGCCGAAGCGGCGCGACAGGTCGAGCAGCGCGCGGGCCACGCGGCCGGGCACGTCCGAGAAGACGAGGTCGGACATCTGGTCGTTGGTCTTGCGCAGGCGCCGGGCGACGGCGCGCAGCAGGGCGGCGGCCACCTCGGGCCGCGCGTTCAGCCAGGGCTGGAGGTCGCCGTGGCCGAGGCCGAGCAGCTTCACCTCGGTGAGGGCGGAGGCCGTGGCGGTCCGCGGGCCGGGGTCGAAGAGCGAGAGCTCACCGATCAGCTCGCCGGGGCCGAGCACCGCGAGCATGTTCTCGCGACCGTCGGGCGAGGTGCGGTGGAGCTTCACCTTGCCCTCGGTGACCACGTACAGCCGGTCTCCGGGGTCGCCCTCATGGAAGAGAGCATCCCCGCGCGCGAGCGTCACCTCACTCATGGAGGCGCGGAGCTCCGCGGCCTGCTCGTCATCGAGCGCCGCGAAGAGCGGGGCGCGCCGCAGAACGTCGTCCACGAGTTCTCTCCTTGTCGACCTGCTCAGGGGATCTTGGTTCCCCGCATATCAGGGGTCCGTGTTCCCCATTTTGCCGGACGGTCCAAACAGTGTGATCAGTCACAAGTCTGCCGCACCGGCGCCGCGAGCTGTGCGGGAGGGGGCCAATTGGGGGCCGATCCATGGGGTCAGGGACGGATGTCAGTGTCGGGCTCTAGGCTGACCGGGTGTCCAAAAAGCCGGTGAGAGCACAGGCCGAGGGGGCTGGGCCGGTGGCCGCCCTCCGAGATTCCGCTGTGGGCGAACACGCGTCCAATGCTTCCAATAAAGCGACAAAACGGACACCTTCCCTGATGTCCCCGGCGAAGAGGTCGGCCCTGTGAGCGCGAAGAAGACGACGCCTGAGAAGACGGCGATGCCGGAGAAGAAGGTGACGCCCGCGAAGAAGAGGGCGGCGCCCGTGAAGAAGGCGACGACCGCGAAGAAGGTGACGACGGCCGAGAAGCCGTCGACCGCCCTCGTCCGCCGCGCCCGGCGGATCAACCGCGAGCTCGCGGACGTGTATCCGTACGCCCACCCGGAGCTGGACTTCGAGAACCCCTTCGAGCTCCTCGTCGCCACGGTCCTCTCCGCCCAGACGACCGACCTGCGGGTGAATCAGACGACCCCGCGTCTCTTCGCCAAGTACCCGACTCCGGAGGACCTGGCCGCGGCTGTCCCCGAGGAGGTCGAGGAGCTGATCAGGCCCACCGGCTTCTTCCGGGCCAAGACCAAGTCGATCATGGGCCTGGCGAAGGCCCTGCGGGACGACTTCGGCGGTGAGGTCCCCGACCGCGTGGAGGACCTCGTCAAGCTGCCCGGAGTGGGCCGCAAGACCGCGTTCGTCGTCCTGGGCAACGCGTACGGCGTCCCCGGCATCACCGTCGACACCCACTTCGGCCGCCTTGTCCGCCGCTGGAAGTGGACCGAGGAGACCGACCCGGAGAAGGTCGAGGCGGCCGTCGCCGCGCTCTTCCCGAAGAGCGAGTGGACGATGCTCTCGCACCGGGTGATCTTCCACGGCCGCCGCATCTGCCACTCCCGCAAGCCCGCCTGCGGCGCCTGCCCGATCGCCCCGCTCTGTCCGGCGTACGGGGAAGGCGAGACGGACCCGGAGAAGGCACAGAAGCTGTTGAAGTACGAGAAGGGCGGCTTCCCGGGCCAGCGCCTCAAGCCGCCGCCGGACTACCCGGGCAAGCCGGCCCCGCCGCTCGCCGCGGAGTGAGGCGCCACGGACGGGTACGACAGCTACGGGTGGAACGAACCACAGGGCCAAGAGCGTTGTCCAGAGACGGACGGGGGTGCCGATGACGCACGCGAGCGACATGACGGACAGCACGACCAGCAACAGCCATCTGAGCAACACTCACCCGAGCAGCACCCATGCGAGCTCGAGTGACGGCAGCCCCCTGCTCAGCACCGCGGGCCTGCCCACATGGCTGGACCCGGTCGTCCACGCCGCGCGGACCGTCGAGCCGCTCCAGCTGAGCCGCTTCCTGCCCCCGGAGAGCGGCGCCGGACGCCAGTCCGCCGTACTCGTCCTCTTCGGAGAGGGCGAAAAGGGACCCGAGCTGCTCCTGATGGAGCGCGCCGGCTCCCTCCGTTCGCATGCGGGCCAGCCCTCCTTCCCCGGCGGCGCCCTCGACCCCGTGGACGGCGACCCGCAGGGCGAAGGACCGCTGCGCGCCGCCCTGCGCGAGGCCGAGGAGGAGACCGGGCTCGACCCCAGGGGCGTCCAGCTCTTCGCCGTGCTGCCCCGCCTCTTCATCCCGGTGAGCGACTTCGTCGTGACCCCCGTGCTCGGCTGGTGGCGCACCCCGACGCCGGTGGGAGTCGTCGATCCGAACGAGACAGCGCGGGTCTTCACGGTCCCCGTGTCCGATCTCACGGACCCGGCGAACCGGGCGACGGCGGTCCACCCCCGCGGCCACGACGGCCCGGCGTTCCTCGTCGAGTCCGCTCTGGTCTGGGGTTTCACCGCAGGGGTGATCGATAGAATCCTGCACTTCGCGGGCTGGGAGCGCCCCTGGGACCGCGGCAGGCGGGTCCCGCTCGACTGGCACGCATGACAAGGTTGCGTGGAATGGGCGACCGCGATGCGAGGCGAGGATTGAATCGGTGAACGTGCTGGACGTCCTGCTGCTGCTCGCCGCCGTGTGGTTCGCGGTCGTGGGGTACCGCCAGGGCTTCGTGGTCGGCATCCTCTCGGTGATCGGATTTCTGGGCGGCGGCCTCGTCGCCGTCTATCTGCTGCCGGTCATCTGGGACGCGGTCAAGGAAGACGACGCGGCCACGGTGAGTACGACCGCGGCGGTGGTGGCCGTCGTCATCGTGATCGTCTGTGCCTCGATCGGCCAGGCCTTCACCACCCACCTGGGCAACAAGCTGCGCAGATACATCACTTGGCAGCCCGCCCGCGCCCTGGACGCGACGGGCGGCGCCCTGGTGAACGTGGTGGCGATGCTCCTCGTCGCCTGGCTGATCGGCTCCGCCCTCGCGGGCACGACGCTGCCGACGCTCGGCAAGGAGGTGCGCAGCTCCAAGGTCCTCCTCGGGGTCTCCCGCGCGCTGCCCGGCCAGGCCGACACATGGTTCAACGACTTCTCCTCGGTCCTCGCGCAGAACGGCTTCCCGCAGGTCTTCAGCCCGTTCTCGAACGAGCCCATCAAGGACGTCAGGCCCCCGGACCCCAAGCTCGCCAAGAGCAAGGTCGCCACGGAGGCCAAGCGCTCCATCGTGAAGGTCCGCGGTGAGGCCCGCAGCTGCGGCAAGGTCCTCGAAGGCACCGGATTCGTCTTCGCCGACCGCCGCGTGATGACCAACGCGCACGTGGTCGGCGGCGTGGACGAGCCGACGGTCCAGATAGGCGATCAGAGCCAGGTGTACGACGCGAAGGTCGTCCTCTACGACTGGGAGCGGGACATCGCCGTACTGGACGTGCCCACGCTGAAGGCACCCGCGCTGCGGTTCACGTCGCAGGACGCGCCCAGCGGCGCCGGCGCCATCGTCGCGGGCTTCCCCGAGGACGGTCCGTACGACGTCCGCCCCGCGCGCGTGCGCGGCCGCATCCAGGCCAAGGGCCCGGACATCTACCACCGCGGCACCGTGCGCCGTGATGTGTACTCGCTCTACGCGACGGTCCGCCAGGGCAACTCCGGCGGCCCGCTGCTCACGCCCGACGGCAAGGTCTACGGCGTGGTCTTCGCGAAGTCCCTCGACGACCCCGACACCGGGTACGTGCTGACGACGGACGAGGTGCGCGAGGACATCGAGCGTGGCCGCACCGCCAACCAAGAGGTCGACAGCCAGGGCTGCGCGCTCTAGAGCGGCGGTGGGAGGGCCCGGCGGGCGGGGTCAGTCGCGCGTGTGGCGAAGCCGCGCGGAGACCCAGCGGGCCCTCCGGCGGAGGATGCGGGGAATGCCCATCGCCTGAGCGGGGCCGTGATGGCCCGGATTCTGCTGCGGCCCGCCCCTCTCATGGCTGTTCAGCGCTGCGGCCGAGCGGCGATTGCGTGCTACGTCACTGTAGTCGTGCGTCCAGCCCATACCCCGACGTCTGCCCGCGCCCCATGGTCGGTAACCGCGCGCAGGGGCCCCAATTGGCCTATGCGCCGGGCAATTGGCGTTCGTAGGACAAGTGTTCGCCGCGAACACCCGCACCGTTTCACCGATCGGGCTCGGGGTCCTTCAACCAGTTCACCAACTCGGTGGAGAACGCCACCGGATCCTCCTCGTGCGGGAAGTGTCCGAGGCCGTCGAACAGGCGCCAGCGGTACGGGGCTTCGACGTACTCGCCGGAGCCGGCCGCGCTCCTCGTCCGCATCACGGGGTCGAGCGAACCGTGCAGATGCAGCGTCGGCACCCGCACCGGACGCTTCATGCGCCGGTTGAACTGGATTCCGTCCGGCCGCGCCATCGACCGCACCATCCAGCGGTACGGCTCGATCGAACAGTGCGCCGTCGAGGGGATGCACACGGCGCGCCGATACGTCTCGACCGCGTCGTCGTCCGGCAGCCGCGGCCCCGACCAGTCCCGCACCAGACGGCCCACCAGGGCCCCGTCGTCGGCGACGAGCTGACGCTCCGGCGCCCACGGCCGCTGGAAACCCCACACGTACGAGGCGGCGGCGGTCTGCTTGCGGTCCGACAGCATCGCCGAACGCCAGCGCCGCGGATGCGGCATCGAGGAGACGGCGAGGCGGCGCACCAGCTTGGGCCGCATCACGGCCGCCGTCCACGCCAGATAGCCGCCGAGGTCGTGCCCGACGAGCGCCGCGTCCGGCTCGCCGAGGGAGCGCACGACGCCGGTGATGTCGAGCGCGAGGTTCGCCGGGTCGTAGCCGCGGGGGGTGCGGTCGCTGCCGCCCACCCCCCGCAGGTCCATCGCGACGGCCCGGAAGCCCGCGTCGGCGAGCGCCACCATCTGGTGCCGCCACGTCCACCAGAACTGCGGAAAGCCGTGCAGCAGCAGGACCAGCGGCCCGTCGCCCAGCTCGGCGATGTGGAAGCGCGCGCCGTTGGCGGCCACGTCCCGGTGGGTCCAGGGGCCCTCGACGCGGACGACCGAGGCGGAGGATTGGGCCGATGGGGTGGCAGGGTCCGTCATGAGGACGAGCGTGCCACAGTGGCCCCCGTCTCACCGACTCGGACGTCGACCGTACCCGCGGGGCTCACCGCACGGGGGTGCGGCTTGACGTTCCCCAGTACGGCAGCCGTCTCTTTGGCCGAAGCGGCGACCTTCTGCGGGCCCTTGCCCTTCTTGGCCTTCTTCGCGAAGACGACACCGATCAGCGCGAGCAGCCCGGCCACCAGCACATTGGCGGCGAAGGACAGCAGGAAGCAGACGGCGAGGTTCCAGCCGCTCCAGGTATGGATGCCGTACGCGAGTGCGAAACTCAGCATCGGCAGCGAGAAGATGAGGACCGTGCCGGCCGCGGCGAACGCGCCGCCGCCGATCGCGCCGCGCTTGACGTCCTGACGCAGCTGGGCCTTGGCCAGTGCGATCTCGTCGTGCACCAGCGCGGACATCTCACCGGTCGCCGTGGCGACCAGCTGGCCGAGGCTGCGCTCGGCGCCGACAGGACCGTCGGGTGAGCTCATCGCGTTCTCCCCTTTTTCTCTTCTGATCTCTTCTGAGATATGTCTGCTCAGATCATGCCGGACCGTTGCCATCCTCGCGTTCCCCACCCGAGACTTCGGCAAGCCTTCGGTGTTCCGCGGCCTTCTTCTCGTAGATGGCGGCCATCCGAAGGTGGTACTCCGGATCGTCCATCTCGTAGATGTCGGGCACACCGCTCAGGTCCTCGTCGCGCTCCTCGTCCTCCCACAGCTTGCGGTACTTGGCGTTGCGGACCTTCAGGAGGATCCCGGAGAGCACGGCCGCGATGAGGGAGCCGCTCAGGACGGCCGCCTTGATCTCGTCGGTGAGCAGCGGGTCCGCGGTGAAGGCGAGTTCGCCGATCAGCAGCGAGACGGTGAAGCCGATGCCGGCCAGCGAGGCGACCGCGAAGACGTCGGGCCAGGCCAGGTCGTCGTTCAGCTCGGCCCTGGTGAAGCGCGCCGCGAGCCAGGTGCCGCCGAAGATTCCGACCGCCTTGCCGATGACCAGGCCGAGCACCACACCGAGCGTCTCCGGCTTGGTGAACACGTCGCCGAGCGCGCCGCCCGAGACGACCACTCCGGCGCTGAACAGGGCGAACAGCGGCACGGCCAGGCCCGCGGAGAGGGGGCGTACGAGATGTTCGATGTGCTCGCCGGGGGAGTGCTCCTCGCTCGCGTCCTCCTTGTGGCAGCGCAGCATCAGGCCCATGGCGACGCCCGCGATGGTGGCGTGGATGCCGCTGTTGTACATCAGGCCCCAGATGGCGAGCGCCAGCGGAACGTAGATGTACCAGCCGCGCACCCGCTTCCTGAGCAGCAGCCAGAAGACGGCGAGGCCGAGGACGGCGCCGCCGAGCGCCGCGAAGTTGAGGTCGCTGGTGAAGAAGACCGCGATGATCAGGATCGCGAAGAGGTCGTCGACGACGGCGAGGGTGAGCAGGAAGGCGCGCAGCGCGGACGGCAGCGAGGTGCCGATGACCGCGAGGACCGCGAGCGCGAAGGCGATGTCGGTCGCCGTCGGGACGGCCCAGCCGTCCAGGGAGCCGCCGCCGACGGTGTTGGTCAGGACATAGACGAGCGCGGGCACGGCCATGCCGCAGAGCGCCGCGACGACGGGCAGCGCCGCCGCCCTGGGGTCGCGCAGGTCGCCCGCGACCAGCTCGCGCTTGAGTTCGATGCCGGCCACGAAGAAGAAGACGGCGAGCAGGCCGTCGGCCGCCCAGTGCTGGATGGAGAGGTCGAGCCCGAGCGAGGCGGGGCCGAGGTGGAAGCCGCGTACCGCGTCGTAGGAACCGCCGGCGGTGTTGGCCCAGATCAAGGCGGTGACGGCCGCCACGAGCAGCAGTACGCCGCCGACGGTCTCGGCGCGCAGGGCGTTCGCGACGAAGTTCCGCTCGGGGAGCGAGAGGCGTCCGAGGACCTTGCGCGGGTTGTCGGTGCTGCGTATGGGCGCGGACACGTGAGTCGACCTCCGTCGGGTGGGCAGGGCTGAGCACATGCCGACCAGACTTCCCGGCGCACCTTGGTACTTCTCGTCACGTCATCTTGTCGCGATGTTGACGCGATCCTTAGCTTACCTAACGTACGCCCGGACGAATCCAGTGATCTTCACCCTAAGTGCAAAAAGGGCACCCGGCGCGCCTGGCGCCGGGTGCCCTTCTCGTCGTACGGCTACGGCCTAGTCCTCGCTGGGCGCGGCCGGCAGCTTCGTCTGGATCAGGTCCATCACGGACGAGTCGGTGAGCGTCGTCACGTCACCGAGCTCGCGGTTCTCCGCGACGTCCCGAAGGAGACGCCGCATGATCTTGCCGGACCGGGTCTTCGGCAGCTCGGCCACCGGCAGGACCCGCTTCGGCTTGGCGATCGGGCCGAGCGTGGCACCCACGTGGTTGCGCAGGTCCGCCACGAGCCCCTCGTCCTCGGCGCTCGCCGTGCCCCGCAGGATCACGAACGCCACGATGGCCTGGCCCGTCGTCTCGTCCGCCGCGCCCACGACCGCCGCCTCGGCGACCGCCGGGTGCGAGACGAGCGCCGACTCGACCTCGGTGGTGGAGATGTTGTGCCCGGAGACGAGCATCACGTCGTCCACCCGGCCGAGCAGCCAGATGTCGCCGTCGTCGTCCTTCTTGGCACCGTCACCGGCGAAGTACCTGCCCTCGAAACGCGACCAGTACGTGTCGATGAACCGCTGGTCGTCGCCCCAGATGGTGCGCAGCATCGACGGCCACGGCTCGGTCAGGACGAGATAGCCACCGCCGCCGTCCGGCACCTCGCGCGCCTCGTCGTCGACGACGGTGGCGGAGATGCCCGGCAGGGCGCGCTGGGCGCTGCCCGGCTTGGTCTCGGTCACGCCCGGCAGCGGCGAGATCATCATCGCGCCGGTCTCGGTCTGCCACCAGGTGTCCACGATGGGGCACTTGTCGGCGCCGATGTTCTTCCGGTACCACATCCACGCTTCGGGGTTGATCGGCTCGCCGACCGACCCGAGCACCCGCAGGCTGCTGAGGTCGAACTTCGCGGGGATGTCGTCGCCCCACTTCATGAACGTGCGGATCGCCGTGGGCGCCGTGTACAGGATGGTGACCTTGTACTTCTGGACGATCTCCCAGAAGCGGCCCTGGTGCGGGGTGTCGGGGGTGCCTTCGTACATCACCTGGGTCGCGCCGTTCGCCAGCGGGCCGTATGTGATGTACGAGTGGCCGGTGACCCAGCCGATGTCGGCCGTGCACCAGTAGACGTCGGTCTCCGGCTTGAGGTCGAAGACGGCGTGGTGGGTGTAGGCCGCCTGGGTGAGATAGCCGCCGGAGGTGTGCAGGATGCCCTTCGGCTTCCCGGTGGTGCCCGAGGTGTAGAGGATGAAGAGCGGGTGCTCCGCGTCGAAGGCCTCGGGGGTGTGCTCGGTGGACTGCCGCTCCGTGATCTCGTGCCACCACACGTCGCGGCCCTCGGTCCAGGTGCTGCCCGCCTCTTCGAGGGACTGGCCGGTGCGGCGCACCACCAGGACGTGGCGCACGCCGTCGACGCGGCTGACGGCCTCGTCCACGGCGGGCTTCAGCGCGGAGGGCTTGCCCCGGCGGTACCCGCCGTCGGCGGTGATGACGACCTTGGCGTCGGCGTCCTCGATGCGCTTGGCGATCGCGTCCGAGGAGAAGCCGCCGAACACCACCGAGTGGGCGGCGCCGATGCGGGCGCAGGCCAGCATCGCGACGACCGCCTCGGGGATCATCGGCAGATAGACGGCGACGCGGTCGCCCTTCCGGACGCCCAGCTCGGTCAGGGCGTGGGCCGCGCGGCTGACCTCGTCCTTGAGCTCGGCGTAGGTGATGGCCCGGCTGTCGCCGGGCTCACCCTCGAAGTGGATCGCGACACGGTCGCCGTTGCCCGCTTCGACGTGGCGGTCCACGCAGTTGTACGCGACGTTGAGCTGTCCGTCGGCGAACCACTTGGCGAACGGGGGGTTCGACCAGTCGAGCGTCTCGGTCGGCTCCGTGGCCCAGGTCAGCCGGCGGGCCTGCTCGGCCCAGAAGCCGAGCCGGTCAGCCTTGGCCTGCTCGTACGCCTCCGCCGTGACGTTCGCGGAGGCTGCCAGCTCCGT
Organism: Streptomyces sp. NPDC039480; assembly: GCF_055597165.1. Taxonomy (NCBI): domain Bacteria; kingdom Bacillati; phylum Actinomycetota; class Actinomycetes; order Kitasatosporales; family Streptomycetaceae; genus Streptomyces; species Streptomyces sp. NPDC039480. Next base: position 181,320 of record NZ_JBVITX010000012.1, read on the forward strand.
CGGCGGCGCGAAGCGACGCTCCTCCTTCAAGAGGTTGGCCAGGCTTTCATTGCTCACGACATCTCCCTTGCGCTGCTTTGCCGGGGGCGACCGTTGTGTCCGAAGCCACAGCTCATCAGACGCAACCCGTGGTGACAAGGGCCTGCCGAAAATTGGTTTAGACCTTTACCCGGTTTGCTCGGCATCCCCCTCCCGCTACCCGGAAGGGGTCCGCTCGGCCTCGTCCTGTCCCGTGGGGGACACCTGGTCGAAGACCTCGTCGGGGAGCGGCTCCAGACCGGTGCCCTCCGTCAGCAGATAGGCCTGCGCCTCACCGACGTGGAAGTACATACCGTGCAGCTCAAGATCACCTTCGGCAAGCCGGCGCGCCACCGATTCATGCGCCTTCAAGTGCTCCAACTGCTGCACCACATTGGTGAGACAGAGCTGCTCCACCGCGTCGGCGGGCGCCCTTCCGGCAAGGCGCGCCCACGCCCTGTCCTGCGCGCCCATCCGCTCCACGCTCGGCAGGCCGTGCCGCAGCCACCGCTTCAGCGGCGTCTGCGCGCCACCGGGCGGGGCGCTGAGCAGCGCCTGCATGGCACCGCAACCGGAGTGCCCGCACACGGTGATGGACCGCACCTGGAGCACATCGACCGCGTACTCGATGGCGGCGCCCACCGAGTCGTCTCCGCTCTCGGCGCCCGGCAGCGGCACCAGATTGCCCACATTGCGGACGACGAAGAGGTCGCCGGGGCCGCTCGACGTGATCATCGAGGTGACCACCCGGGAGTCCGCGCAGGTCAGGAAGAGCTGTGCGGGCTGCTGCCCCTCGCGCGCGAGCCTGGCGAGCTCGCCGCGCACATGAGGCGCGGTGTTCCGCTGGAAGGCACTGATGCCGCTGGCCAGTTGGTGCCCGCTGGGCCGTCGCACCGCCCGTCCGTCCTTCCGCTCCTCCTGCGGCCGGTCGCAGTGGTGGTTGCGCCACGGGGCCCAGGGCCTGCAGCAGGAGTGGGAGGAGGAGCTGGCGGGCTCGGCGATACGGGCTCCGGAGCGACCGGTGATCTCGACGCTGCCGCCATGCGCGGTGTGCGAGTCCTGCCAGCACTGGAGCGATTCGTACGCGGCGTGGTCCATGAAGGAGCCGTCCAACTCCACGATGACATCCGAGCCCTGCGGCACGAGGTGCAGCGCCTTGCTGAGGCGCGGCACCGCGAGGAACGTCAACTGCCCGCGCACCCGCAGGCGGTGGACGCCGGTCTCGTCCTCGCAGTGGGTGATCCGGGTGCGGGCGAGCCGGTGCAGCGAGACGGCCACGGCGACGGCGACACCGAGAGCCACGCCTTCGAGGACACCGAGGAACACCACGCCGAGGGTGGTCACCGCGTAGACCACGATTTCGCGGTGGCGGGTGATGGTCCGGATGTGGTTCAGGCTGACCATCTGGATGCCGACGGCCATGACGAGGGCGGCGAGGGCGGCGAGGGGGATCAGCTCCAGGACGGGCACCAGGAGAAGCGAGGCCACTACTACCCAAACGCCGTGCAGCATCGTGGAGTTCCTGCTGACGGCGCCCGCGCGCACATTGGCCATGCTGCGCACCGCGACTCCGGCGACGGGGAGCCCGCCGAGCGCTCCGGACACGATGTTCGCCGAGCCCTGGCCGAGCAGTTCGCGGTCGAGGTCGGAGCGGCGCACGCCCGGGTGCAGCTCGGACTGGCTCGCGACGACCTTGTCGACGGCGACGGCGCCGAGCAGGGACTGCACGCTGCACACCAGCGTGATGGTGAGCACGGCGGCGACCAGCCCCAGGGCGGGCCCTTCCGGCAGCCCGACGAGCGCGTGACTGCGCCAGGACGGTAGGTCCACCTTGTCGACGTGGAGCCGGGCGAGCGAGGAGACGGCGGTCGCGGCGGCCACGGCGACGAGGGCGGCGGGCATGACGCGGGCCATGCGCCCCGCCCGCCCGGGGATCCGCGGCCAGAGCAGCAGGATCGCCAGCGTCAGGACACTGATCGTCAGGGCGGCCGGATGCAGGTCGGCGAGCTGCGCGGGCAGCGCCCGGAGGTTGTCTAGGACGACGCTCTGCGGAGTGCCGCCGAGCACGATGTGCAGCTGGGCGACGGCGATGGTGACGCCGATGCCGGCCAGCATGCCGTGGACGACGGCGGGGCTGACGGCGAGGGCCGTGCGGGCCACGCGCAGGCAGCCGAGGCCGAGTTGGGCGAAGCCGGCGAGCACGGTGATCGCGCAGGTGGTCCGCCAGCCGTACTGGTGGATGAGGTCGGCGGTGACCACGGTGAGCCCGGCGGCGGGGCCGCTGACCTGGAGCGGTGACCCGCCGAACGCCCCGACGAAGAGGCCGCCGACGGCTGCGGCGACGAGGCCCGCCTGGAGCGGCGCTCCGGTGGCGAGGGCGATGCCGAGGGACAGCGGCAGCGCGATCAGGAAGACGGCGACCGACGCGGAGAGGTCGGCCCCCTCGATGCGGAATCGCTTGCCGGGCGGCGGGGCGTGGGGCTCGTGGTCGCGTGGCGTGTGAGCCGAGTCGGTGGTGCGAGTGGGGACGCAGGCAGACATGTTTCCCGTCTCCTCCGGGGCAGCGCGGTCGCGGACAAGGGGTCCTCCGGAGGTGTCCGGAGGGCGGATCGCGGCCGTGGGTCACGGCGTGACAGCGGCGGGATTTCTCAACTCTCGGTAAACGAACCGTAATCCAGAGTAAAGGATCTGGGCGGACTTTCGGGGCAAATGGGGTAATAGCTCACCCTGATGAGTGAATAAAAAATGTAATCGGCTTGTCGTAACATCACTTTTCGAACTCCGTGCGAACTTCGGTGTGCTATGACCCGACTTGTACGGAAAGTAGGTGGGCGGAACATGGCCGCCACCCGGAGGATCACCGCGAGCCTCACCGCCCTGGCGGCGTGTGGAGCCGCACTGGCCGGCTGTGCCGACGGAAACACCGGCGCGAAGGAGGGCGCTCACGGCGCGAAGAAGGCGGCCGGTGCCCCGGCGCCCAAGAGCGCCGTCCGCATGATCGGCGACGGCTCCACCGCGTTCACCGGCAAACAGCCGAACCTGCCGAGACCCGCCCGCCTCAAGTCGGGCCAGAAGCCGCCGCAGTTCGTGGTCTTCTCCTGGGACGGGGCAGGCGAGGACAGCCAGAAGCTGTTCTCCCACTTCCGCAAGGTGGCCAAGCGGAACAACGCGACGATGACCTACTTCCTCAGCGGCGTGTACATGCTCCCCGAGGAGAAGCGCAGGCTCTACAAACCGCCGCAGCACATGGCCGGCAGTTCGGACATCGGCTTCAATGACCGCGCCGGGATCAAGGACACCGTGGAGCAGCTCCGCGGCGCCTGGCTCGAGGGCAACGAGATCGGCACGCACTTCAACGGCCACTTCTGCGGCAGCGGCCGCGGGGTGGGCGAGTGGTCCGTCGAGGACTGGAAGAGCGAGATCAGGCAGGCCAAGTCCTTCGTGAAGGCCTGGAAGACCAACACGGGCATGAAGAAGGCGCCGCCCCTGCCCTTCGACTACGACAAGGAGCTGATCGGCGCTCGCACCCCCTGCCTCGAAGGCCGCAAGAACTTCATGCGGGCCGCCGGGGAGCTGGGGTTCCGCTACGACACGAGCGGCGTGAACGACCAGGTCTGGCCCAAGAAGAAGGAGGGGCTGTGGGACCTGTCGATGCAGCTCGTCCCGGTCCCCGGCCGCAAGTTCGAGACGCTCACCATGGACTACAACTTCATGGTGAACCAGTCCGGTTCGACCTCACAGGGGGACCCGGACAAGCACGAGTACTGGGGCGACCAGATGCGTGACGGCCTGCTTCAGGGCTTCGACCGCGCCTACCGCGGCAACCGCGCGCCCCTGATCATCGGCAACCACTTCGAGTCCTGGAACGGCGGCACGTACATGCGCGCCATCGAGGAGACCATCGAGGCGGTCTGCACCAAGCGCGACGTGCGCTGTGTCTCCTTCCGCCAGCTCGCGGACTGGCTCGACGCGCAGGACCCGAAGACGCTGAAGAGGCTGACGGGGCTGCGGGTCGGCAAGGAGCCGAAGGAAGGCTGGGCGGCGTTCCTCTCCGCCCAGCCCGCGCCGGCCCCCAAGGGGGTCCCGGGCGCTCCGGCGATCAAGCGGTAGTTCCCGCCGACCCGGTCAGGCGGTGTCAGCCGGGTCAGCCGGGTCAGGCTGTGCCGGCCCGGTCAGGCTGTGCCGGCCCGGTCAGGCCGTCGCGGTCATGCGCTCACGCAGCACGAAGTCGGGGTCGACCTGGGCAGCCAGGTCGGCCCCGGTGCGCTCGTTGCCCCAACTCTGGGCGTTCTTCAGGTGGAAGTGGACCATCTGGCTGGTGTACCGCTCCCAGTCCCGTCGGTCGTACGAGGCGTCGACGGCGTCCTGGAGCGCCTGCAGGGAACGGCGGTTGTCCTCCTCCAGGAGCTCGAAGCGCGGCGGGTGGCCCTTCTCCATGGCGCGCACCCAGTCCGAGTGCCCGACGGTCACCAGGAGGTCGTCACCGACCTGCTCGCGCAGGAAGTCCACGTCGTCCTGGCCCTGCACCTTGTTGCCGACGACGGCGAGGCTGACGCCGAAGTCCCGTGCGTATTCCTTGTACTGGCGATAGACGGAGACTCCCTTCCTCGTCGGCTCCGCCACCAGGAACGTCATGTCGAAGCGCGTGAACATGCCGGAGGCGAAGGAGTCCGAACCCGCGGTCATGTCCACGACCGCGTACTCGTCGCGGCCGTCCACCAGGTGGTTCAGGCAGAGCTCCACCGCTCCCGTCTTGGAGTGGTAGCAGGCGACACCGAGGTCGGCTTCGGTGAACGGCCCGGTGACCATCAAACGCACGGTGGCGTCGTCCAGTTCCACGGGCCGCGCGCACGCGTCGTAGACGGGGTTGTCCTCGCGCACCCGAAGGAGCCGGGAGCCCTCGCCGGGAGGCGTCGTCTTGATCATGGTGTCCGCCGAGGCGATCCGCGGGTTGGAGCCCCGCAGATAGTCCTTGATCAGGGGCAGGCGTGCGCCCAGGGCGGGCAGCTCGGCGGCCACTGTCTCGTCGAGACCCAGCGCGGGGCCCAGGTGCTGGTTGATGTCGGCGTCCACCGCGATGACGGGCGCGCCGGTGCTGGCCAGGTGGCGGATGAAGAGCGAGGACAGCGTGGTCTTGCCGCTGCCGCCCTTCCCTACGAAAGCGATTTTCATAACCACGAAGCGTAGCGGCTCGCATACTGCGGGTGCTCGATCCGCGTGAAGAAGACCACTCCTTCGTGGAGCGGGGCCCGGAAGTACGTAGGGTCGTACTCATGAGTACGACAGCCGATCCGATTGCGGCCCTGGGCGCACTGCCCGGCGTAGCCGACTCCGTGGACTCCGTGCGCAAGGCCGTGGACCGGGTCTACGGGCACCGGATCATGCGGCGCCGCAGCAACGAGATCACCTCCGAGGCGGCACTGCGCGGCGCCCGTGGCTCCGCCGCGCTCTCCGGCGCCGAGTGGGCGCTCGAGGAGGTGCGGCGGCGGACCGACTTCAGCGGCGACGGCGAGGCGCGCACGGTGGGCGCGGCCCTGCGGCTGACCGCCGAATCCGGTCAACTCCTGTCCATCTGGCGGCAGTCGCCGCTGCGGGTCCTAGCGCGCCTGCACCTGGTTGCCGCCGCGGACTCCGCCGAGGGCGCGGGGCGGCCGAGGCTGGCGGGCGAGCCCGTGGACGAGCCGCTGGTCGAGCTTCCCCTGCCGGACGCGGACGAGGTGGCGGGCCGCCTCGAAGGCCTCTCCCAGCTGATCATCGCGGGCAGCGCGGCGCCGGCTCTCGTGACGGCCGCCGTGGTCCACGGCGAACTCCTCAGCCTGCGGCCGTTCGGCTCGCACAACGGTCTGGTGGCGCGGGCCGCCGAACGCATCGTCCTGGTGGGCAGCGGCCTCGACCCGAAGGCGATCTGCCCGGCCGAGGCGGGGGGCGCGGAACTGGGCAGGGCGGCCTATCTGGGGGCCCTCGACGGCTACGCTTCCGGTACGCCGGAGGGCATGGCGGCCTGGATCGCCCACTGCGGCAAGGCAGTCGAGCTCGGCGTCAGGGAATCGGCGGCGGTGTGCGAGGCGCTGCAGCGCGGCGCCGCATAGGAGCGGCGCGGCACAAAGGGTTGCGGCGGTACGGAATCCGTACCGCCGCTGGCATGTCCACCGGGTTACCAAGCGTCCTCGAAGTGTTGCCCATCAGGTCGGGAACATTGCCCGTCACCTGGTGCGGCTGGCCCGTAATCGACGGGTCGACGTCGCGTGGGTGCCCGGTGTTCATGCTTCGGTCCGTGGGGCCTTTGCTGCGTTTAAAGGTGATCCTCTCGGATGTCCTTGGTCTCGCGGGCCGTTGACTCCTTTGTACTCCAGTCCTGGGGTGAGCGGAAGTGGTGGCCGCACTTCTTTACTTTTAGGTTCAAACAGGAGCGAACCAGGCATATGCGTTCGGCCTGTTTCCGCGGCGTGCGGCTCGCGCCGTCCGGCGTTCAGCTCGCGGCCGGGCGACGCCGGCTGGCGAACCAGACGAGGCCCGCCGTGGCCGCGGCGGCGCCGACCGCTGCCGCTGCGACGAGGGCGGGGCGCGGCGGCGCGGGCAGGCGCTGCTTCAGACGCACGGGCCGGTGGAAGTCGAGGATCGGCCACGCGCGCGTGAGGGCCTCCCGGCGCAGGGCGCGGTCCGGATTGACCGCGAAGGGATGCCCGACGGCCTGCAGCATCGGCAGATCGGTCGCCGAGTCGCTGTAGGCGTAGCAGCGGTCGAGGTCGTACCCCTCCGACTGGGCGAGCTCCTTGATCGCCTCTGCCTTGGTGGGGCCGTACGCGTAGTACTCCACCTCACCCGTGAAGCAGCCGTCGTCCCCGACCACCATGCGGGTCGCCACCACCCGGTCCGCGCCCAGGAGCTCACCGATCGGCTCGACGACCTCCGCGCCCGACGTGGAGACGATGACGACGTCGCGGCCGGCGGCGTGGTGCTCCTCGATGAGGGACGCGGCCTCGTCGTAGATGATCGGGTCGATCAGGTCGTGCAGGGTCTCGGCGACGATCTCCTTGACCTGCTGCACGTTCCAGCCGCGGCACAGCGCGGACAGGTATTCGCGCATCCGCTCCATCTGGTCGTGGTCGGCGCCGCCGGCCAGGAAGACGAACTGCGCGTACGCGGTGCGAAGCACCGCTCTGCGGTTGATCAGACCGCCTTGGTAGAAGGACTTGCTGAACGTGAGCGTGCTCGACTTCGCAATGACCGTCTTGTCCAGGTCAAAGAACGCGGCGGTGCGAGGCAAGGAGTGGTTTTCCACGAGGCCGAGCATAGGCGCCCACCATTCGGCGTAAGCTGAGGCGCGTGGGTTTGCCTGAGAAGGCTCTCGGGTACACCATGGAAGTCACGGATCGTTCGCGACCGTGCTAACCCGGTCTGGCTCCTCCCCCCCCGAGTCGGACCGTGGGGACGACCCCCGCTCTCCCCCCCGGCGGGGGTCGTCGCATGTCCGGATGGGTTTTTGAACCCTCCGTTGATCCTCTTTCGGCCCTTGAGCCGTTCTCTTCGCCGCCTCGACCGTCTTTCGTGGCCCGCAAGATCCGTCACGCAGGGTAGTCGTAGCGATGCGCTGCGGAAGTCTCGTGAAGGCCGCGTGATGTCACTGGTATGGGTGACCGGGATATTCACAGCCATCGCCTTGTCCACAGTTATTGACCAAGATCCACACCATTTCCCGCCGGGCCGCACGCTGATTCCACTCGTTCCGCTCGCGAAGTTCATGGCCGGATTGCCTGCCGGGTTCTTCGTGATCGCGGGGCGCTGCATTCACAGGCTTGCGGCGAAGGGGGATGGGGATCGTGGGTGGAGTCAGTGCGCGGGACGGATCCGCGCCGGCCGACGGACGGCAGGGCGGACCGCTGATCGTCACGGAGGACGTGGAGCTGCTGGACGACCTGCTGCGGCTGTGCGCCGCTGCGGGAGCGCTGCCCGAGGTGCATCACGGCGGCCCCGGCTGCGGAGAGGGCTGGGACGCGGCCCCGCTCGTCCTGGTCGGGGACGACGCTGCGGACCGGGTGCGGGGAGCTCCGCGACGGCGGGGCGTGGTGCTGGTCGGGCGGGATCAGGACGACCCGGACGTCTGGCGGCGGGCGGTGGAGATCGGCGCCGACCGGGTGCTGGTCCTGCCCGACGGCGAGCAGTGGCTCGTGGACCGCATCGCCGACGTGGCCGAGGGCGTGGGGCGGTCCGCCCTCACCATCGGGGTCATCGGCGGCCGCGGTGGCGCCGGGGCGTCCACGCTGGCCTGCGCCCTCGCGGTCACGGCGGCGCGTGCGGGGCGGCGCACGATGCTCGTCGACGCGGACCCGCTGGGCGGCGGACTCGACGTGCTCCTCGGCGGGGAGAGCGCCGAAGGGCTCCGGTGGCCGGCTTTCGCCGCCTCGCGGGGCAGGGTCGGCGGCGGCGCGCTGGAGGAGTCGCTTCCAGAGCTGCACGCGCTGAGGGTCCTGAGCTGGGACCGGGGCGATGCGGTCACGATCGCCCCGGAGGCCGTGCGAGCGGTCGTCGCGGCCTCCCGCAGGCGCGGCGGGACAGTGGTCGTGGACCTGCCCCGCAGAGTCGACGAGACGGCCGCGGAGGCGCTGGCGCAGGTGGATCTCGGGCTCCTGGTGGTGCCGCCCGAACTGCGCGCGGTGGCGGGGGCGCGCCGGGTGGCGTCGGCTGCGGGAGCGGTGCTGCGGGATCTGCGGGTGGTGGTCGCGCGGGGCGCGGGCCTCGGAGTGGCCGGTGGGCTCGACTCCGAGGAGGTCGCGCGGCTGCTCGGGCTGCCACTGGCCGGGGAAGTGCCCTGGGAGGCCGGGCTCGCGGCGTCGCTGGCCGCGGGGTCGCCGCCCGGGGGAGCCACGCGCGGGCCGCTGGCGCGGTTCTGCACGGCCTTCTGGGACCGGCTGCCGGCCGACGCCGCCGGAGGGGGCGTATGAGCGCGGTGGTCGGGGCCCGGATGCTGGACGGGGTGCGGCAGTGGCTCGCGGAGAGCGGCACGGAGCCGACCCCGGCCAGGGTCGCCGAAGCGCTGCGGGCCCAGGGCCGGGTCCTCGGTGACATGGAGATCCTTGGCGCCGCGGATCAGCTGCGGTCGGAGCTGGTCGGCGCCGGCCCCCTGGAACCGCTGCTCGCGGATGCCTCGGTGACCGATGTGCTGGTCTCCGCGCCCGACCGGGTCTGGGTGGACCGGGGTGGTGGCCTGGAGCTCACGGGCGTCACGTTCCGGGACGCGGCCGCGGTGCGTCGGCTCGCCCAGCGCCTCGCGGCCGTGGCGGGGCGACGCCTCGACGACGCGCGGCCCTGGGTGGACGCACGCCTGCCGGACGGCACCCGGCTGCACGCCGTCCTGCCTCCGGTGGCGGTCGGCTCGACCTGCCTCTCCCTGCGGGTCGTGCGCCCCAAGGCCTTCACCCTCACGGAACTGGTCACCGCGGGGACGGTCCCGCCCGGCGGCGACCGGATCCTGCGGGCCTTGCTCGAAGCCCGGCTGTCCTTCCTGATCAGCGGCGGCACCGGGACCGGCAAGACGACCCTGCTGAGCGCGCTGCTCGGCCTGGTGGGCGCCAAGGAGCGGATCGTGCTCGCGGAGGACTCCGCCGAGTTGAAGCCGGAGCACCCGCACGTGGTCCGCCTGGAGTCCCGGCCGGCGAACCAGGAAGGAGCGGGCCTCGTCGGCCTCGACGACCTGGTGCGGCAGGCGCTGCGAATGCGTCCGGACCGGCTGGTCGTCGGCGAGGTGCGGGGCCCGGAGGTGGTGCATTTGCTGGCCGCGCTGAACACGGGACACGAGGGCGGCTGCGGCACGGTCCACGCCAACGCCGCGTCGGATGTCCCGGCTCGCCTGGAGGCCCTAGGGACGGCGGCGGGGCTTGACAGGGCGGCCCTGCACAGCCAGTTGGCGGCCGCGCTGTCGGTGGTGATCCATCTTGTACGGGACCGGGCAGGGCGGCGCCGGATCGCCGAGGTGCATGTGCTGGAGCGGGCGGACTCCGGCCTGGTGGAAACCGTGCCGGCACTGCGCTGGGGCGAGACGGCCTTCACCCGCGAGCGGGGTTGGAAACGACTGGACACCCTGCTCACGACGGCAACATGGCAGGAGGCCCGATGAACATCTCGATGTGGGCCTCCACCCTCTGCGTGGGAGCCGCGGTCTGGCTGATCGGCCGACGGAACCACGAGCTCCGACGCTCACGATCGATGTTCGGGAGCGAGGCATCACCCCCGCCCCGAGCCAGGCCCTGGCACCGCATGCTCGCGGCAGGGCGCGGCCGGGTGGGCCACGAGTGGTGGTGCCTGGCAGCCGGGGCGCTGGTCTCACTGCTGGGGGAGTCCGTGGTGCCGCTGGTCGTGGGCGCGGCGGGGGTGCCGGTCGCGGCGCGCGTGCGGCGCGCCCGGGACACCGGTCGGGAGCGGGAGCGCCGAGCCGCCTCGGTGATCGCGCTGTGCGGGGAACTCGCGGGCGAGGTGCGGGCAGGACGGCAGCCAGGGGAGTCACTGCGACTGGCCCTGGACGCATCTGACGCAGGCATGGGGTCCGGCGCCGCCCGGAGTGCGGTGCTGGCGGCGGCGCGGTTCGGCGGAGATGTACCGGGGGCCCTGCGGCAGGCAGCCCAAGAGCCGGGCGCCGAAGGCCTGCTGGGGCTCGCGGCGTGCTGGCGGGTGGCGGTGGACCGGGGCGCGGGCCTCGCCGCCGGACTGGAGCGCCTGGAGGGCGCACTACGCGCCGAGCGCGACCAGAAATCGGATCTTCGGGCCCAGTTGGCGGGCGCCCGATCGACAGCCGTGATGCTCGCCGGTCTGCCGGTGCTGGGCCTGCTGATGGGCAGCGCACTCGGCGCGGAGCCGCTGCGGGTGCTGCTCCACACGGCGCCGGGGCTGGCGTGCCTGGCGGCGGGCGCAGTGCTGGAGGGCGCCGGGGTGTGGTGGGCGCTGCGCATCGTGCGAGGGGCGGAGGGCCGATGAACGTTTTCCACAGCCTGGGGGTGACGGTGTGGGAAATCGCGGCCGCGCTCTGGCTCGCACTGACAGCGCTGGCCGCGCGACGCGAGAGGACACTGCGGCGCCGAGCGGCAAAGGCCTTGAACATACAGAAACGACCCACGCCCCGCCGGACGCCACGATCACCCGGGACCCGGGATTGGCTCCTCGCGGCAGGCACGGCGAGCGCTGCCTACGCCCTGCTGGGCGGCTGGCCGGGCCTCCTGACCGGAGCAGCCGTCGGCTACGTAGTCCGGCGACACACGCAACGAAAACGAGCACTCACACAAACTCCGGACGGAACCCCCTCCCCACCACCGGAATCAACCCAACAACTCCCTCTGGCAGCCGACCTTCTGGCGGCCTGCGTCGCGGCGGGTGCGAGCCCGGTAGCGGCCGCCCAAGCGGTCGGTGAATCCCTGCAGGGCCCGGTCGGCACGCGCCTGGCCCGCGGAGCGGCGGAGGTACGGCTGGGCGGCGAACCAGCGGACGCCTGGCAGCACTTGGGCGCCATCCCCGGCGCCGCGCCACTGGCCCGGCTCCTGGAGCGTGCGGGCGAGTCCGGAGCACCGGCGGCGGACCCGGTGGCCCGCCTGGCAGCGGACGCCAGGGCGGACAGGGCCCGGACGGCGACAGCCGCAGCACGACGAGCAGCGGTCCTGATGACGGCCCCGGTGGGCCTGTGCTTCTTGCCGGCCTTTGTGGCGATCGGAGTGCTGCCGGTGGTGATCGGGCTGGCGGAGGGGTTGCTGGGCGGGGGGTGAGGGCTTGAGGCGAGGTGCAGGGCGGCTGGCGTACGAGGTCCGCTCACTGACAAACAGGCGCCCGTCCAGTGCGAGCAAACAGGCGCCCGCCCACTGCCAACAACAGGCGGTCGCCCACTGAGAACAACAGACGCTCGACGCTCGCCCACTGAGAACAAACGACTGATGACCGACAACTGGCGCGATAGGCAAGGGGCTTGGAGATGTGGGGACGACTGATGCAAGGGCCAGCACCGACACGTCGGCGGGGGCGACGCCGTCGACGGATGGGTGCGGACGCAGGGATGGTCACGTCCGAGTACGCGATGGGGCTGATCGCGGCGGTGGGCTTCGCCGGTTTGCTCTACAAGGTGGTGACGAGCGGGCAGGTCAAGGCGGCGTTGCAGGCGGTCGTGGAGAAGGCGCTCGATGTTCCGTTCTGATGCAGGGCAGGCCAGGTGGAGCGGGCGTTTCCTCCGCCGAGGGCGCTTCGGGGACCGGGGGTTCGTGACGGCGGAGGCGGCCGTGGTGCTGCCGACGCTGGTGCTGTTCACCATGGCGCTGATCTGGACTCTGCTGGCCGCGTCCGCGCAGATCCAGTGTGTGGACGCCGCCCGGGCCGGAGCCCGCGCCGCAGCTCGGCAGGACCCCGACGGTGCCGTCATAGCGGCGGCACGGCAGGCGGCGCCGCGTGGGGCCAGCGTGTCGGTGCGGCGCGAGGGTGACCTGGTGCGGGTCGAGGTGGTGGCGGACGCGCCGGGCCCGCAGGTGCTGGGTCTGGGGCTGCGTCTGCGCTCCGAGGCGGCGGCGTTGGCGGAGGAGACGGTGGGGGTGGGCGCATGAGGTTCGGAAGGTGGCGCGGCGCGGGGCAGGACCGTGGGGCTGCCACCGTGTGGGTGGTCGTCGTGATGGCCGTCCTCGGCGTGATCTGCGGTGCGGTGCTCGCCATGGCGCAGGCCGTCGCGGTCCGGCACCGGGCGGGCGGTGCGGCGGATCTGGCGGCGCTCGCTGCGGCGGAGCGGTGGGCGGTGGGCTCCGAGGGGGCGTGTGCGGGGGCTGTGCGGGTGGCTGAGGCGCAGGGGGCGCGGGTTGTGCGGTGCGTGCTGCGGGGCGAGACCTCCGAGGTCACGGCCTCTTCTTCGGCCGGGCCCTTCTCCGCCACGGTCAGGTCCCGGGCGGGCCCGGTCCCAACACTCCCTGTCCCGTACCTCCACGGGTCCGGCTCCGCTCCGCCGGGGTAGGGGCATCAAGCCCGCCGCTTCGCGGCGGATGTTTCCCACCCACCCACCCGTTTGCCCCGCGACGTCCAGCGGGAGTAGGGGCGGGTGGGCGGGTGTTCACCCCGCGACGTTCCGCGGGAGTAGGGGCGGGCGGGTGGCAGTTCACCCCGCGACGTTCCGCAGGGGTGGGTGGGGTGGGTGTACCCCGTGACGTCCTGCGGGGAAGGGGCGGGCGGGTGGGGGACTGCCCCGCCCCGTCCTGCGGGGGTAGGGGTGGGTGGGATTGCCCCGCGACGGCCCGCAGGGGAAGGGGCAATGCCCCCGCCGGGCCGCAGGCGCGAGTGCGCCCGCAGGGGAAGGCGCAAGGCCCCCACCGGGCCACAGCCGCCAGCGCGCCCGAGGGGACGTGGGGGTATGTGCGAACGGAGCACCGAGCACACCATGGCGCCTTTGTCCGGGCAGCGCGGCGCAGGGATGGCGAGTACGCACATACCCCCGCGGCCCCGCCCCACGGGCGGGCAGAAGGCGCCAACCCGCACCTGAGCACAGACCCCCGCCCCACGAGCGGACGGAAGGCGCAGACGCCCGCCCAGGGCACCCCCGCCCCTACCCCACCCCCGCATCCCGCAACAAAACCGAAAGCAGTCGTACCGCGCCCCGCTTATGCAGAGGGTCGTTGCCGTTGCCGCACTTGGGGGACTGGATGCACGAAGGGCAGCCCGCCTCGCACTCGCAGGAGGCGATCGCCTGCCGCGTGGCCGTCAGCCACTCCCGCGCCGTGTGGAAGGCCCGCTCGGCGAAGCCCGCGCCACCGGGGTGGCCGTCGTACACGAACACCGTGGGAAGGAGCGTGTCCGGGTGCAGCGGGACGGAGACGCCACCGATGTCCCATCGGTCACACGTGGCGAACAGCGGCAGCATTCCGATGGACGCGTGCTCGGCGGCGTGCAGGGCGCCGCCGAGGATCTCGGGATTGACGCGGGCGGCGTCCAGTTGGTCCTCGGTGACGGTCCACCAGACCGCCCGCGTACGGAGCGTACGAGGAGGGAGTTCCAGTTTGGTCTCGCCGAGCACCTCGCCGGTGAGGACTCTGCGACGCAGGAAGGAGACGACTTGGTTGGTGACTTCGACGGAGCCGTAGCAGAGCCGCCCTGCGCCCCAGGGGACCTCGGTGTCCGTCTCCAGGATGGAGATCGCCGTCGTGTCGCGGGCGGTCGTGGAGTAGGGCGGCGAGGCCTCCTCGACCAGGGCCACCGAGTCCTCAAGGTCGAGGTGGCGGACGAGATACGTACGCCCTTGGTGGAGGTGGACGGCGCCCTCGTGCACGGTGGTGTGGGAGGCGGACGCGTCGACGGTGCCGAGGAGCCGGCCCGTGCCCTCCTCGACGATCTGGACGGGCTTGCCGCCCTCGCCGCGGATGTCGGTGAGGTCGGCGGCCCGCTCGCGGCGGGTCCAGTGCCAGGCCTTGGTCCGGCGCCGGAGCAGCTTCGCGGCTTCCAGCTGGGGGAGCAGTTCCTCGGCGGCGGGGCCGAAGAGGGCCAAGTCGTCGTCGACGAGCGGAAGTTCGGAGGCGGCGGCGCAGAGGTGGGGCGCGAGGACGTACGGGTTGTCGGGGTCGAGGACCGTGGACTCCACGGGCTGCTGGAACAACGCCTCGGGGTGGTGGACGAGATACGTGTCCAGCGGATCGTCCCGGGCGACGAGCACGGCCAGCGCGCCCTGCCCGGACCGTCCGGCGCGCCCGGCCTGCTGCCAGAGGGAGGCCCGGGTGCCCGGGTAGCCGGCGATGACGACGGCGTCAAGGCCGGAGACGTCGACGCCGAGTTCGAGCGCGGTGGTGGCGGCGAGGCCGAGGAGTTCGCCGGAGTGCAGGGCGCGCTCCAGGGCGCGGCGCTCCTCGGGGAGGTAGCCGCCGCGATAGGCGGCGACGCGGCGGACGAGGGAGCGGTCGACCTCGGCGAGGCGTTCCTGGGCGATGACCGAGATGAGTTCGGCGCCGCGCCGGGAGCGTACGAAGGCGACGGAGCGGACGCCCTGGACGGTGAGGTCGGTGAGGAGGTCGGCCGTCTCGGCGGTGGCGGTGCGGCGCACGGGGGCGCCCTTCTCGCCGTGCAGCTCGGTGAGCGGCGGCTCCCAGAGGGCGAAGACGAGGTCGCCCCGGGGTGAGGCGTCGTCGGCGACCTCCTTCACGGGCAGGCCGGTGAGGCGCTCCGCGGACACCGCGGGGTCGGCGGAGGTGGCGGAGGCGAGGAGGAAGACGGGCTCGGAGCCGTAGCGGGCGCAGAGGCGGCGGAGGCGGCGCAGGACCTGGGCGACGTGGGAGCCGAAGACGCCGCGGTAGGTGTGGCACTCGTCGATGACGACGTAGCGCAGCGAGCGCAGGAAGGAGGACCAGCGGGGGTGGGAGGGGAGGATCCCGCGGTGCAGCATGTCGGGGTTGGTCAGGACGTAATTGGCGTACTGGCGCACCCATTCGCGTTCTTCGAAGGGCGTGTCACCGTCGTACACGGCGGGGCGCACCGCGTTGCCGAGCGGGGCGGCCAGCTCGCGGACGGCGCGGCGCTGGTCGGCGGCGAGGGCCTTCGTGGGGGCCAGGTACAGGGCGGTGGTGCCGCGGCCGTTGGGCGCCTCGGAGCCGTCGAGGAGGGCGGAGAGCACGGGTGTGAGGTAGGCCAGGGACTTGCCGGACGCGGTGCCGGTGGCGACGACCACGGACTCGCCGTCCAGGGCGTGCTCGGCGGCCTGTGCCTGGTGGGCCCAGGGGTGCTCGATGCCCGCGGCCCGGACCGCGGATATGACCTCGGGCCGGATGCGGTCGGGCCAGACTGCATACCGGGCCTCACGTGGGGGCAGGTGCTCCGTATGAGTGACGCGCGATGCACGGCTCGGCCCCGCGGTGAGCCGGTCGAGAACGGTCCGCGGGGACGTGCGTGCCGGGGCGCCCGCAGCGGGTCCTCCGGGCGGAGAAATTTTGGCCATCGGCATCGAGTGTGTCACTGGCGGGATGGACAATGGTCCGAAGGCGTCGTGCATGCGTGCCTGTAAGTGATTGAATGCCATCGCGGCTGGCGATCCGTCCTGGGGGCTCTGCCGAGGTGTCCCGAGGGATGACCGCTCGATAGCAAGGTGCTGGAGGATCCGTGGACCTGTCCCTGTCGACCCGTACCGTCGGCGATCGTACGGTCGTCGAGGTCGGTGGCGAAATCGATGTATATACCGCGCCCAAGCTGCGCGAGCAGTTGGTCGAGCTGGTGAACGACGGCAGTTTCCATCTTGTCGTCGACATGGAGGGCGTGGACTTCCTCGACTCCACCGGGCTCGGCGTGCTGGTCGGCGGCCTGAAGCGGGTGCGTGCCCATGAGGGCTCGCTGCGCCTGGTCTGCAACCAGGAGCGCATTTTGAAGATCTTCCGCATCACCGGCCTCACCAAGGTGTTCCCGATTCACACCTCGGTCGAGGAAGCGGTCCAGGCGACCGACTGATCGGTGGCCTCGGCCGAGTGGCTTCGGCCGACCGGAAGCGAGACGTCCCGGGCCCTCGGGTCCGGGACGGCAGTACAGCAGGGGACCGGGCCTGCGGGCCCGGCCCTCTGACAGCACGCGCGTCTGTCGAGGGGGATGCATGGCCACCGTTGAACTCCGCTTCAGCGCGCTGCCCGAACACGTCAGGACCGCCCGCCTCGTGGCGGCCGCGGTGGCGCGCAGAGCCGGGGTGGACGAGGCCGTCCTCGACGAGGTCAGGCTCGCCGTCGGCGAGGCCTGCACGCGCGCCGTCGGGCTCCATCAGAGCAGCGGGGTGGACGCGCCGGTGCGGGTGGCGCTGATCGAGGACGAGAAGCAGTTCTCCATCGAGGTCGGGGACGAGGCGCCTCGTGCGACTCCCGGCGGCCGGGCGCCCGGCGCGGGCCTCGGCGACGGTGACGACACAGACCCCGAGGGCGAGGACGAGATGGGACTCGCGGTCATCAGCGGCCTCGTGGACGACGTGGAGGTCACCTCCGGCGAGTCCGGCGGCCTCATCCGCATGCGGTGGCCCACCGCGCCGGCGACGCTTCTGCCCTGACCTTCCCCTCCGCCCAGCGGACCTGTAGGCCCTGTCACCACCACGGTGAACAGGGCCTTTTATTTTGATCATTTAATTTCGCAAGATCTAATGTCGCAAGATCGGCGACCCGCAACTCCGGTGTCAACGGTTTTGAGGCATTACCGCTTTCGGGGCCAATCTTCGCGCCCGATCATTTGCTGAGAAGCAATATCAGGTCAATTCCGTTTGTGGCGCTCTGTTTTGATCAGGTTCCGCTCCCTACAATCCGTCCACATCTTGAGCTCAGCCCAAGCGTCAAGGAGGACGAATGGCGGGGCTTTCTACCCCTCATCAGTTTGACCACCCCTCAACCTTCGCAGCCGCAGTCCTGACCGACGACAACCGCCTCATCGTGATGGTCATCGCGGCCGTCGCGGTCGCGGCTCTCGTCGTCGCGGGTGTGCTCGTACGACAAGTACTCGCGGCAGGCGAGGGCACCGACAGCATGAAGAAGATCGCGAAGGCGATCCAGGTGGGCGCGAATGCCTATCTGGGACGCCAGCTGCGCACTCTCGGCGTATTCGCCGTCGTGGTGTTCTTCCTGCTCATGCTGCTGCCCGCGGACGACTGGAATCAGCGCGCGGGCCGATCGATCTTCTTCTTGGTCGGAGCGGCGTTCTCTGCCACCACCGGCTATATCGGTATGTGGCTCGCCGTGCGCAGCAATGTTCGTGTGGCAGCCGCCGCCCGAGAGGCCACTCCGGCAGAAGGCGAGCCCGAAAAGGATCTCACCGCCGTATCGCACAAGGCCATGAAGATCGCTTTCCGCACGGGCGGCGTAGTCGGCATGTTCACGGTGGGGCTCGGTCTGCTGGGCGCCTCCTGTGTGGTGCTCGTCTACGCGGCCGACGCGCCGAAGGTGCTCGAAGGTTTCGGCCTCGGCGCCGCCCTGATCGCGATGTTCATGCGAGTCGGCGGCGGCATCTTCACCAAGGCCGCCGACGTCGGCGCCGACCTGGTCGGCAAGGTCGAGCAGGGCATTCCGGAGGACGATCCGCGCAATGCCGCGACCATCGCCGACAACGTGGGCGACAACGTCGGCGACTGCGCCGGTATGGCCGCCGACCTCTTCGAGTCCTACGCCGTGACGCTCGTCGCCGCGCTGATCCTCGGCAAGGTGGCGTTCGGCGACTCCGGGCTCGCCTTCCCGCTGCTCGTCCCGGCCATCGGTGTCGTGACGGCGATGATCGGCATCTTCGCGGTGGCGCCCCGGCGCTCCGACCGCAGCGGAATGAGCGCCATCAACCGCGGCTTCTTCATCTCCGCCGTCATCTCGCTCGTGCTCGTGGCCGCGGCCGTCTTCGTCTACCTGCCGTCCACGTACGCGGACCTGGACGGCGTCACGGACGCGGCGATCAAGGCCCACGACGGCGATCCACGCGTCCTCGCGCTCATCGCCGTCGCCATCGGCATCGTGATGGCCGCACTGATCCAGCAGCTCACCGGCTACTTCACCGAGACCACCCGACGGCCCGTGCAGGACATCGGCAAGACCTCGCTCACCGGTCCTGCCACCGTCGTCCTCGCCGGTATCTCCATCGGTCTGGAATCGGCCGTCTACACCGCGCTGCTGATCGGGCTCGGCGTGTACGGGGCGTTCCTGCTCGGCGGCACGTCGATCATGCTCGCCCTGTTCGCGGTCGCGCTCGCCGGTACCGGACTGCTCACCACGGTCGGCGTCATCGTCGCCATGGACACCTTCGGTCCCGTCTCCGACAACGCGCAGGGCATCGCCGAGATGTCCGGCGACGTCGAGGGCGCGGGCGCCCAGGTCCTCACCGACCTGGACGCCGTCGGCAACACCACCAAGGCCATCACCAAGGGCATCGCCATCGCGACCGCGGTCCTCGCGGCCTCGGCGCTCTTCGGCTCGTACCGCGACGCCATCGCGGAAGCGGCCAAGGACGTCGGCGAGAAACTCGGTGACGGCGCTCCGATGAACCTCGTGATGGACATCTCACAGCCCAACAACCTGGTGGGCCTGATCCTCGGCGCCGCGGTCGTCTTCCTCTTCTCGGGGCTCGCGATCAACGCGGTGTCGCGGTCGGCGGGAGCCGTGGTCTACGAGGTGCGGCGGCAGTTCCGCGAGCACCCCGGGATCATGGACTACACGGAGGAACCCGAGTACGGGCGCGTCGTCGACATCTGCACCAAGGACGCGCTGCGCGAGCTGGCCACGCCGGGTCTGCTCGCCGTGCTCACCCCGATCGCGGTCGGCTTCTCACTCGGTGTCGGCGCGCTCGGCTCCTTCCTGGCGGGCGCGATCGGCACGGGCACCCTGATGGCGGTCTTCCTCGCCAACTCCGGCGGTGCCTGGGACAACGCGAAGAAGCTCGTCGAGGACGGCCATCACGGCGGCAAGGGCAGTGAGGCCCACGCCGCGGTCGTCATCGGCGACACCGTGGGCGACCCGTTCAAGGACACCGCGGGCCCGGCGATCAACCCCCTGCTGAAGGTGATGAACCTCGTGGCGCTGCTCATCGCGCCCGCGGTCGTCAAGTTCAGCTACGGGGACGACGCCAGTGTCGGGATGCGGGTGCTGATCGCGGCGCTCTCCATCGCGGTCATCATCGGCGCGGTCTACGTCTCCAAGCGGCGCGGTATCGCCGTCGGGGACGAGGGCAACTCGGGACGCGTGGCCAAGTCGGCCGACCCGGCCGTGGTCTCGTAACCCACTCGGCAACAAGCGGGCGGACGGCGCTTTCTGATGCGCCGTCCGCCCGTCGCCATGTGCGGGGGCGACCCGTGAGGCTTCTCTCGTACCCCGTACGTTCCCCCGCTTGGTGCAAATGGCTGCAATAGCGGTAGGACCGGGCCCCCGACATGCGGATGTCGCCCAGTTGGCGTGTAAGTTCCGGGGCCGAGAGCCACGGAAGGGACCAATCCGGTGAACAAGAAGCTTGCAGCCGCACTGTCCGGCGGTGCGGTACTGGTACTCGCTTTGTCAGGGTGCAGCAGCGACGACGGCAACAAGGAGCTGGACGACTGGGCCAAGAAGGTCTGCGACTCCGTGCAGCCGGAGTCGAAGAAGATCGCGGACGCCAACGCCGCGATCCAGAAGGAGACCTCCGACAACAGCTCGCCGTCCGACGTACAGAAGACCGACTCCAAGGCGTTCAAGGACATGTCCGACGCCTACAAGTCGATGGGCGACGCCGTGAAGGACGCGGGCGCGCCGCCGGTCGACGACGGCAAGAAGAAGACGGACGACGCCGTCAAGGAGCTCAACGCCATCTCCAAGTCGTACGGAGACCTGAAGAAGCAGGTCGACGGCCTGGACACCAAGAACCAGGCGGACTTCGCGGACGGCCTCAAGGACGTCGCGGGAGAGCTGGACAAGCTGAGCAAGAGCGGCAACGAAGCGCTGGAGAAGCTGCAGGAGGGGGAGGTCGGCAAGGCCATGGGCAAGCAGGACAGCTGCAAGAGCGCGTCCGCCACGCCCTCCGCCAAGAACTGACCCCTTCCGGCCGTACCTTCCCGATGCCCTCGACGCCCAGGCGGCGCCGGGGGCGTCGGCGTACCGGGCGGGCCACAATGGAGGGGTGAGTAACGCCAGCCGCCACGCCGGCCTCCCCCTGCCCGCCTCCGACCGTGCCGACGCAGCCGCCGCCCTGCGGGACGCGCTGCTCGCCGCCGACTTCACCGCCGACGGGCTGCTCGAACTGCTCGGCGCCCCCGCCTACACGGCGCTCGCCCGCAGCGAGACCGTGCCGGCGCTGCGGGCCACGCGAGGAGACGGTGCCCTCGCGGCGCTCGTACGTCTCTTCCTGCTCCAGGAATCCGTGCCCCACGCGCGCGTGGCGGACGTTCTGCCCGTCGGCGTACTCCTGGAGAGCGACTGGCTGACCGAGCGGGACGGCGAGCTGTGGGCGACGGTGGACGTGCGGCCGTACGGCGGGCCGGGCGGTGAGGACTGGTTCATCGTCTCCGACCTGGGCTGCGCCGTCGGCGGCGCGGGCGGCATCGGCAGCCACGACGAGGGCGTCGTCCTCGGGGTCGGCGGCGCGTCCACCACACTGGCCGGCATCACGGTGCGTACGCCCGTCGCGAACGCCCTCGACCTCGGCACCGGCTCCGGCATCCAGGCGCTGCACGCCGCCCAGCACGCCACGCGCGTGACGGCCACCGACCTCAACCCCAGGGCGCTGCGGTTCACCCGGCTCACGCTGGCCCTCTCCGGGGCCCCCGATGCGGACCTGCGCGAGGGCTCGCTCTTCGAGCCGGTGGGGGACGAGACGTACGACCTGATCGTGTCGAATCCGCCCTTCGTGATCTCGCCGGGGGCGCGGCTCACCTACCGGGACGGCGGGATGGGCGGGGACGATCTGTGCCGGTCGCTCGTTCAGGAGGCGGGGGAGCGGTTGACCGAAGGGGGGTACGCGCACTTCCTGGCCAACTGGCAGCACGTCGAGGGCGAGGAGTGGCAGGACCGGCTGCGCTCCTGGGTGCCGCGCGGCTGCGACGCCTGGATCGTGCAGCGCGAGGTGCAGGACATCACGCAGTACGCCGAGCTGTGGCTGCGGGACGCGGGGGACCACCGCACGGACCCCGCGCAGTACGCGGCGCGCTACGACGCGTGGCTGGACGAGTTCGAGGCGCGGGGCACGCGCGCCGTCGGGTTCGGCTGGATCACGCTCAGGAAGTCCGGCTCCGATGAGCCGTCCATCACTCTCGAGGAGTGGCCGCACCCCGTCGAGCAGCCGCTCGGCGACACGGTTCGGGAGTTCTTCGAGCGCCAGGAGTACCTGCGTACGCACGACGACGCCGCGCTGCTCGCCGGACACTTCAAGCTCGCCGACGAGGTCGTGCAGGAACAGGTCGGGCTGCCGGGCGCCGAGGACCCCGAGCACGTCGTGCTGCGCCAGAACCGCGGGATGCGGCGGGCCACCAAGGTGGACACGGTGGGCGCCGGGTTCGCGGGCGTCTGCGACGGCTCGCTGAGCGCCGGGCGGATCCTGGACGCCATCGCCCAACTGGTGGGGGAGGATCCGGTGTTGCTGCGGGACCGGACGCCCGCGCAGATCAGGCTCCTCGTGGAGCAGGGCTTCCTGCTGCCGGTCGGGGCGTAGCGACTGCGCGTACCGCACCCGCGTGGTGGGAGGAAACCGGCCAACATCCCGCTCGTACGGGGCATTTCGGAGCTCGTACGGGACGTTTCGGAGCTCGTACGGGGCATTTCGGATGGGGTGTACGGCCGGGCCGCTCGCCGTTCACTCCGATTTCGTCCGCTCGATTCCCGTGCGTGCCAGCCTCCCGGCAGGGGAACTCGGCACGGGGAGGCACGACCATGGAGAGCGGACCAGCGATCTTCGCCGGGACGGTGTTCGCACTGTTCGGAGCCGGACTGATGCTGTGGACCGGTGCGCGTGTCGCCCACCGCGCTCCCGTCGCCCAGGGTGTGAACCCCGTCGCATCGGCGACGTTCGCCATGCTCGCGGGAACGGGTGCGCTGCTGCTCGGGGTGTGGTGCTTCACGCGGCTGTGACGTGGTGCCGACGACGCGGCGGACCCTCTCCTTCCAGTCGTCGTGCGGGCTCCGGCCGCACGGGGTGCCGGAAGAGTGGTGGCTACGCCGGGCGGCAGGAATGGCGGTAGTCGGGTTACCGTTCGAGTGGCCGTTGCGGGCTTTTCCCGTTTGACACGGGGGCGGGATGTACCGTCACACTCCGCAGCGACAGCGCAACGCAAGCCATGCGGGCACTGCCACCGCACTGCCAGAGCCCTGCCACCGCGCAGCGCCACCGGGCGGTGCGGCCGAGCGGTGCCGCCGCGCACTGCCACCGAGCGTCGACCGGAGAGAAGAGCGAAGTTGTCCCCGACCAGCGAGACCGCACAGGGCGGCCGCCGACTCGTCATCGTCGAGTCGCCTGCCAAGGCGAAGACGATCAAGAGCTACCTCGGCCCCGGCTACGTAGTCGAGGCCAGCGTCGGGCACATCCGCGACCTCCCCAACGGCGCCGCGGAGGTGCCGGAGAAGTACACCGGTGAGGTGCGCCGCCTCGGCGTGGACGTCGAGCACGACTTCCAGCCCATCTATGTCGTCAACGCCGACAAGAAGGCGCAGGTCAAGAAGCTCAAGGACCTCCTGAAGGAGTCCGACGAACTCTTCCTCGCCACCGATGAGGACCGCGAGGGCGAAGCCATCGCGTGGCACCTCCTCGAGGTCCTGAAGCCCAAGGTCCCCGTCCACCGGATGGTCTTCCACGAGATCACCAAGGACGCGATCCGCAGCGCCGTCGCCAACCCGCGCGAACTCAACAAGCGCATGGTCGACGCCCAGGAGACCCGCCGTATCCTCGACCGCCTCTACGGCTACGAGGTCTCGCCGGTCCTGTGGAAGAAGGTCATGCCGCGTCTGTCGGCGGGCCGCGTCCAGTCCGTGGCCACCCGCCTCGTCGTCGAACGGGAGCGCGAGCGCATCGCCTTCCGCTCCGCCGAGTACTGGGACCTGACCGGCACCTTCGGCACGGGCCGCGCCGGTGACGCCTCCGACCCGTCGCAGCTGGTCGCCCGCCTCACCACGGTCGACGGCAAGCGTGTCGCGCAGGGCCGCGACTTCAACTCCGTCGGGCAGCTCAAGGCGGGCAGCGCGGGCACCCTGCACCTGGACGAGGCGAACGCCCGAGCGCTGGCCGCCGCCCTCCAGGACACGAACTTCGCCGTACGCTCGGTCGAGTCCAAGCCGTACCGCCGCTCGCCGTACGCGCCCTTCCGTACGACGACGCTGCAGCAGGAGGCGAGCCGCAAGCTCGGCTTCGGCGCCAAGGCGACCATGCAGGTGGCCCAGAAGCTGTACGAGAACGGCTTCATCACCTACATGCGTACGGACTCCACGACCCTCTCCGAGACGGCCGTCACCGCCGCCCGCGCGCAGGTCACGCAGCTCTACGGCAGCGACTACCTGCCGGACAAGCCCCGCACGTACGCCGGGAAGGTCAAGAACGCGCAGGAGGCGCACGAGGCGATCCGCCCCTCGGGTGATCGTTTCCGCACGCCCGCAGAGACCGGCCTGAACGGCGACCAGTTCCGGCTCTACGAACTGATCTGGAAGCGGACCGTCGCCTCCCAGATGAAGGACGCGACCGGCAACTCCGTCACGGTCAAGATCGGCGGCCGCGCCTCCGACGGCCGCGACGCCGAGTTCAGCGCGTCCGGCAAGACCATCACCTTCCACGGCTTCCTCAAGGCCTACGTAGAGGGCGCCGACGACCCGAACGCCGAGCTGGACGACCGCGAGCGCAGGCTTCCGCAGGTCAACGAAGGCGACGCGCTCTCCGCCGACGAGATCTCGGTCGACGGCCACGCGACGAAGCCCCCGGCCCGCTACACCGAGGCCTCGCTGGTCAAGGAGCTGGAAGAGCGCGAGATCGGCCGCCCGTCGACGTACGCGTCGATCATCGGCACGATCCTCGACCGCGGCTACGTCTTCAAGAAGGGCACGGCCCTCGTGCCGTCCTTCCTGAGCTTCGCCGTGGTCAACCTCCTGGAGAAGCACTTCGGCCGGCTCGTCGACTACAGCTTCACCGCCAAGATGGAGGACGACCTCGACCGCATCGCCCGCGGTGAGGCGCAGGCCGTGCCGTGGCTGCGGCGCTTCTACTTCGGCGAGGGCGAGGCCGCGGGCGGCGCGGCCGACGCGGGCAATGGCGACGGCGACCATCTCGGCGGCCTCAAGGAACTCGTCACCGACCTCGGCGCCATCGACGCCCGCGAGGTGTCGTCCTTCCCCGTCGGCAACGACATCGTGCTGCGCGTCGGCCGGTACGGCCCCTACGTGGAGCGCGGCGAGCGCGACTCCGAGAACCACCAGCGCGCGGACGTCCCCGACGACCTGGCGCCCGACGAGCTGACCGTCGACTACGCGGAAGAGCTGCTCGCCAAGCCGAGCGGCGACTTCGAGCTGGGCGCAGACCCGGTCTCCGGCAACCAGATCGTCGCCAAGGACGGCCGCTACGGCCCGTACGTGACGGAGATCCTGCCCGAGGGCACCCCGAAGACCGGCAAGAACGCGGTGAAGCCGCGGACGGCCTCCCTCTTCAAGTCCATGTCGCTCGACACGGTCACCCTTGAGGACGCCCTCAAGCTGATGTCCCTGCCCCGCGTGGTCGGTGTCGACGCCGAGGGCGTCGAGATCACCGCGCAGAACGGCCGGTACGGCCCGTATCTGAAGAAGGGCACGGACTCGCGGTCCATCGAGACCGAGGAGCAGCTCTTCACCATCACGCTGGAAGAGGCCCTGGAGATCTACTCCAAGCCGAAGCAGCGTGGCCGCGCCGCCGCGAAGCCGCCGCTGAAGGAGCTCGGCGAGGACCCGGTCAGCGGAAAGCCGGTCGTCGTCAAGGACGGCCGCTTCGGGGCGTACGTCACGGACGGCGAGACGAACGCGACGCTGCGGGCGGCGGACTCCGTCGAGGACATCACTCCGGAGAGGGGCTACGAGCTCCTCGCGGAGAAGCGGGCGAAGGGTCCTGCCAAGAAGACGGCGAAGAAGGCCGTGAAGAAGACCGCCGCCAAGAAGGCACCCGCAAAGAAGACCGCTGCCAAGAAGACGGCGGCCAAGAAGACCACCGCGGCGAAGAAGACCACCGCCAAGAAGACGGCTGCCTCCAGCAAGGCCGCCGCTTCGGAGGGCTGACGTCTTCGGAGGACTGACGTTCTCGGAGGACTGATGTCCTCGGAGGGCTGATGTCCGGCGTCTTCCTCCACGTCTTCTTCACTGGACGCCACCCGAACCAGACGGTCGTTTGTTCGGGTGGCTCCTCGGGGAGTCGGTCCGTCCAGATAGGCTGGACGGATGACGCGTGCCGAGCAGCCAACGGCCGGAATTCCGGCCCCCGACGACGCCCTGGTCGCAGATTCCCGAGAGCGCGCCGTCCGCGCCTTGCTGCGCGTACCGCAGCTGAAGCGGTTGTGGAGCGCCCATCTCGTCGACAGTGTGGGCGACGCGCTCGCACTGCTCGTCCTGGTGATTCTCGCCCTCCAGTCGTCCATCGCCGAAGGTGCCTTCGGAGGCGGCTATCGGGGAGCGGCCTTCGCCGTGACCGCTGTCTTCGGAGCGCGCGTTCTCTCGACGCTGCTCTTCGGAGCGGTGCTTCTCGGCCCGCTCACCTCGCTCACCTCTCCGGACGGGCCGCTCGACCGCCGCTGGACCATGATCGGGGCCGACGGGGTGCGGGCCGCCCTGCTGGTCGTCGCGCCGCTGTGGATCGACTGGACTCCGGACGACGCCCTCGCGGTGATCCTCGTGACGTCCTTCGTCGTCGGCGTCGCCGAGCGCTTCTGGACGGTCGCCAAGGAGAGCGCGGCCCCCGCGCTGCTGCCCGCGCCGCCCCTGGAGGGCGCGACGATACGGCCGCTGCCGGACCACATGGACGCCCTGCGGCGCCTGTCGCTGCGTACGGGATTCCTGGCGCTGCCCGTCGCGGCCGCGATCCTCGTCGCCATCACCCTCATCGGGAACGTCCTCGGCGCCGGCATCGACTGGTTCGACCTGCACCAGGCCGGCCTCGCCTCCTTCGTGGCGGCCGGGCTCTTCGCCGCGTCGCTCTCGATCGTCTACTTCCTCGAACTTCCCCGTACGCAGACGCCACGCGCGCGTAGCCCGCTGGAGGGGCTGCGCAGGCCGCGCACCGGCACCGGCACCGACAAGGGCCGCACCGGCGCGATCCCGCTCTTCGTAGCGGCCTGCGCCGCCGTCGCAGGAGCCGTCGCGGCGGCCGTCGCCGTCGCCGTGCTGCACGCCAAGGACCTGGGCGGCGGACCCGTCACGTACGGCCTGATCGTCCTCGCCCTGACCGGCGGAACCGCCGTCGGCATCCGCGTCGCGCCGTCCCTGCTGCCCTCTCTTTCGCGCCGCCGACTGCTCGCGCTCGCCATCGCCCTCACCGGCGTCGCGCTGCTCGCCGCGGGCCTCGTGCCCGACGTGACCACCGTGCTGCTGCTCCTGGCCCTCACCGGGGTCTGCGCGGGCGTCGCGGCGAACATCGGGCACGCGCTGCTCGATCAGGAGGTCGAGGACTACCGCAGGGCCCGCACCACGGAGCACCTCCACGCGGTCGTACGTCTCGTCCTCGCGCTCGGCGCGCTGGTGGCCCCCGTGGTCGCCGCCGCGATCGGGCCGCATCGCATGGTCAACGGCAAGTTCGTCTTCGACCACGGCGGCGCCTCCTTCACGCTGATGCTGGTCGGCGCGCTGCTGCTGCCGGTGGCCGCGCTGGTTCTCGCCAAGGCCGACGACCGCCAGGGCATACCGCTCCGGCGCGACCTGCTGGACGCGCTGCGCGGCGGCGACGACCCGGCACAGGTGCCGTGCGGCACCGGCTTCTTCATCGCCCTGGAAGGCGGCGACGGCGCGGGCAAGTCGACGCAGGCCGAGGCGCTCGCCGAGTGGATCCGCGCCAAGGGGCACGAGGTCGTCGTCACCCGCGAGCCGGGCGCGACGCCCGTCGGCAAGCGGCTGCGGTCGATCCTCCTCGACGTGTCGTCGGCCGGTCTCTCGCACCGCTCCGAAGCGCTCCTGTACGCCGCCGACCGCGCGGAGCACGTCGACACCGTCGTACGACCCGCCCTCGAACGCGGCGCCGTGGTCATCTCCGACCGCTACATCGACTCGTCCGTCGCCTACCAGGGCGCCGGCCGCGACCTGTCGCCGACCGAGATCGCCCGCATCAACCGCTGGGCGACCGGTGGCCTCGTACCGAACCTGACGTGCCTGCTCGACGTGTCGCCCGAGGCCGCCCGCGAGCGGTTCACGGAGGCGCCCGACCGCCTCGAGTCGGAGCCCGCCGAGTTCCACGCGCGCGTGCGCTCCGGTTTCCTCACCCTCGCCGCCGCCGACCCGGGGCGGTACCTGATCGTCGACGCGGCCCAGGAGCCGGAGGCGGTCACGACCGTCATCCGGCACCGGCTCGACCTGGTGCTCCCGCTCTCCGAGGCCGAGGTGAAGGCGCGGGAGGAGGCCCGCAGGGCCGCCGAGGAGGAGGCCCGGCGCAAGGCCGAGGAAGAGGCCGCGCGCAAGGCCGAGGAGGAGCGGCTCGAACGCGAGCGCCAGGAGCAGCTCGCCAAGCTCCGTGCCGAGGAGGAGGAGCGCAAGCGCCGCGAGCTGGAGGAGGCCCAGCGCCGCGAGGCGGAGCGGCAGGCCGAGGAGGCCAGGAAGCGCGCAGAGGAGGCCCGCCGCAAGGCCGAGGAGGAGCAGGCCAGGCTCCTCGCCGAGGAGAAGGCGCGGGCGGCCGAGGAGGAGCGGCGCCGCAAGGAAGCCGAGGAAGAGGCGCGGCTGCGCGCCGAGGCGGAGGAACGGCGCCTGGAGAAGCAGCGGAAGGCGGAGGCCGCGCTGCTTCGGGCCGAGGAGGCGCGGCGGCTCGCCGCGGCTTCGGCGGCTGCGGCTACGGCTGCTTCGGCGGCGGCGCCTGCTCCGAAGGCGCCTGCTCCGAAGGCGGCGACCCCGAAGACGGCGGCTCCCAAGGATGCGGCTCCGAAGGGTCCCGCTTCGGCTTCGGCTCCGGTTTCGACGCGGAAGGCGTCGGATTCTGGTCGGGAGGCTCCGGCCGCGTCGTCCGTGCCGGACGCCGAGACCACCGAGACCGCTGTGCCCGACAACGAGACCACCGTGCCCACGCCCGTGGTGAAGCCGCCCTCCGGGGCTGCCGACGAGACGGCCGTCCTGCCGGCGATCGGCGCCGAGGGTCCTGCCACGGAAGGTCCTGCCACGGCGGATTCCGGCGCGGAGGACACCGCGGTGCTGCCGCAGCCGCCCGCACCTGCGGGGGCTGTCGATGAGACGGCCGTGCTGCCCGCCGTCCAGGCGGACAAGGTGCCGCCGGGGTACTTCCGGGACGAGCGGCCCGCGAGTGCGCCCTCGCCCGACGGGTCCGACGACCGGACCCGTGAGCTGCCCCAGATCGAGGTCGACGAGCACGGCGTGCCCCGGCGGCCGTCCTCCGACTGGGCCGAGGAGACTCCGCTGGACGATCGGCCGTCGCTGGCGGACGAACTGCTCGGGTCGCACGAGGACGAGGACGCGGCGGACGACGACGGTGACGGCCGGGCGCGGCGCGGCCGTCGAGGGCGCTGAACACCGCGGTGGACGAGGCCGCTGAACACCGCGGCCGGGCCGGATTGTCAGAGGCGTCCTCCACAATGGGCAGTCCGGGCAGGCGATGGGCGGTCCGGGCAGGAGCAGAGCGCAGCGTAAGGCGGTGACCCCATGAGCGTGTGGGACGACCTGGTGGGGCAGGAGCGGGTGAGCGAGCAGCTGGGCGCCGCCGCCCGGGACGCCGACGCGCTGGTGACGGCGGCCGCCGCGGACACCCCGCCGCCGGAGTCGTCGAAGATGACGCACGCCTGGCTGTTCACGGGCCCGCCCGGCTCCGGCCGTGCCACCGCCGCGCGCGCCTTCGCCGCCGCCCTGCAGTGCACCAGCCCGGACCGGGCGCTCGGCGGCGCCCCCGGCTGCGGTTTCTGCGACGGCTGCCACACCAGCCTGATCGGCACTCACGCCGACGTGGAAATGGTGCGCACCGACCTGCTCTCCATCGGTGTGAAGGAGACCCGCGAGCTCGTCCGCCGGGCACAGCTCTCGCCCGCCGTCGGACGCTGGCAGGTCATCGTCCTGGAGGATGCCGACCGCCTCACCGAGGGCGCGGGGAATGTCCTGCTGAAGGCCGTCGAGGAGCCCGCCCCGCGCACGGTGTGGCTGCTCTGCGCGCCCTCTCTGGAGGACGTGCTGCCGACCATCCGCTCCCGCTGCCGCCACCTGACGCTGAGCACGCCGCGCGTGGACGCGGTCGCCGACGTGCTCGTACGGAGAGACGGCATCGAGCCGGACGTGGCGGCGGCCGCGGCGCGCGCCACGCAGGGCCACATCGGCCGCGCCCGGCGCCTCGCGACCGACCCGCGCGCGCGTGAGCGCAGGGCCGCCGTCCTGAAGCTGCCGATGCGGGTGTCGGAGATCGGCGGCTGCCTCAAGGCCGCGCAGGAGCTGATCGACACGGCGACCGAGGACGCGAAGCAGGTCGCCGATGAGGTCGACGGCAAGGAGACCGAGGAGCTGAAGGCGGCGCTCGGCGGCGGGCAGGGCGGCCGGATGCCGCGCGGCACGGCCGGCGTGATGAAGGAGCTGGAGGACAGACAGAAGCGGCGCAAGACCCGCACGCAGCGCGACAGCCTCGACCTCGCGCTCACCGAGCTGACCGGGGTCTACAGGGACGTTCTCGCCCTGCAGCTGGGCTCGCGGGTGGCCATCGCCAACACCGAGGTGCAGGACATGCTGGAGCGCCTGGCCCTGGGGACCTCGCCCGAATCCACGCTGCGCCGCATCGAGGCCATCGGCGCCTGCCGCACCGCCCTCGACCGGAACGTGGCACCGCTGCTCGCCGTCGAGGCCATGACGGTGGCGCTGCGAGCGGGCTGAACGCCCCCGTTCGGGGCGCGGGTTGGCCGGTCTCCCGGTTTCACTCGTACGAGCGCGTTGAGTGACCGTACGTACGCGGACAGTTACTCTCACATGATGGACCTCAGCCGTCACGGCCGTCACAGCCGTCGCAGCCATCACCTCCCGTTCCGTACGTGCGGCACTCTGTTCGTGACCGCCGGGCTGCTCATGTCCGGCTGTTCGTCGGGGAGTTCGACGGCGGACGCCTCTATGGCGTCGCTGTCCCGCTCGACGCCCGCGGAGCTCGCGCCGTACTACGAACAGAAGCTGAGCTGGCGGGAGTGCGGCGCCCCCGGGTTCGAGTGCGCCTCCATGAAGGCCCCGCTCGACTACGCCGAGCCGGCGGCGGGGGACATCGAACTGGCGGTCGCCCGCAAACAGGCCACCAAGAAGAAGGGCCGGCTCGGCTCGCTCCTGGTCAATCCGGGCGGCCCCGGCGGCTCGGCGATCGGCTACCTCCAGTCGTACGCGGCACTCGGCTACCCCGCGGAGGTCCGGGCCCGGTACGACATGGTCGCCGTCGACCCGCGCGGGGTGGCCCGCAGCGAGCCCGTCACCTGCCTCGACGGCAAGCGCATGGACACGTACACGCAGACCGACGTCACCCCCGACGACCAGCGCGAGACGGACGGCCTGCGCGCCGCCTTCGAGACGTTCGCGGACGGGTGCGAGGCGCGGTCGGCCAAGGTCCTTCCGCATGTCTCCACGGTCGAGGCGGCCCGTGACATGGACGTCCTGCGGGCGGCGCTCGGCGACGACAAACTGACGTACGTCGGCGCCTCGTACGGGACCTTCCTCGGCGCGACGTACGCGGAGCTCTTCCCGCGCCGCGTGGGCCGCCTGGTCCTGGACGGCGCGATGGACCCGTCGCTGCCCGCCCGGCGCATGAACCGCGACCAGACGGCCGGCTTCGAGACGGCGTTCCGCTCCTTCGCGAAGGACTGCGTGGCGCGCGGCGCGGAGTGTCCGCTGGGCACCGAGAGCCCCGAGGACGCGGGCAGGCGCCTCAAGGCCTTCTTCCGCGGTCTCGACCGTGAGCCGCTGACGGTGCAGGGCGAGGGCGGCATCGGCGCCGGTCGGGTCGGCGAGGTCGGCGGCAGGAAGCTCGGCGAGGCGCTCGCCACGACGGGCGTGATCGCCGCGATGTACGACGAGGCGGGCTGGCCCCAGCTGCGCGACGCGCTGACCTCGGCGATGAAGAACAAGGACGGGGCGGGCCTGCTCGCCCTCTCCGACGGCTACTACGAGCGGGACGGCGAAGGAAAGTACGCGAACCTGATGTTCGCCAACGCCGCCGTGAACTGTCTGGACCTGCCGCCGTCCTTCGGCTCCCCGGCCGAGGTCCGCAAGGCGCTGCCCTCCTTCCGTGAGGCCTCCCCGGTCTTCGGCGAAGGCCTCGCCTGGTCCTCGCTGAACTGCGCGTACTGGCCGGTGCGGGCCACGGGTGAGCCGCACCGCATCGAGGCGAAGGGCGCGGCCCCGATCCTCGTCGCCGGCACGACCCGCGACCCGGCCACCCCCTACCGCTGGGCGCAGGCCCTCGCCTCCCAGCTCTCCTCCGGCCACCTCCTCACCTACGAGGGCGACGGCCACACGGCGTACGGCCGCGGCAGCGAGTGCGTCGACGCGACGGTCAACGCCTACCTCCTGAAGGGAACCGTCCCCAAGGACGGAAAGCGCTGCTCATAGCTCTCCGGAGGGGGTGTGCGGAGCGCTCTGAAAAACTGTGTAGACTTGGCCGCGTTGCTGATCGCACGATGGTGCGGACGGCGCGCCGCCTTAGCTCAGATGGCCAGAGCAACGCACTCGTAATGCGTAGGTCTCGGGTTCGAATCCCGAAGGCGGCTCTGTGGAAGCCCCAGGACTCACTCGCCGTGACCTGGGGCTTTTGCTTTTGATGCGGCCCTTCGCGTCCTTCGCGTCCTTCGCGTCCTTCTGGGTGTGATTACTGGGCGGACAGGGTGGGCTCCGGGATCGCGGTCGTCTGGGGTGCGTTGGTCGGGGGGAGCGCCGGGGTCGGGCGGGTGAAGGCGTGGCGGGAGTGGTGGATCAGTTGGCGTAGGGCCGGGTTTTCTGTTGTGGTCCAGGCCAGGGAGAGGACCGGTTCCGTGTGGATGTCCACGATGCGGCGGGTCGTCAGTCGGGGTCGGTGTTGGGCGACGAGGGACTCGGAGAGGATTGCGACGCCCAGGCCGCGGATCGCGAGGTCGGCGATCGCGCTGGGGGCGCCGGCCTGGAACGCGATCTCCATGTTGACGCCCGCCGCCGCGCACGCGTCGTCGAAGACCTTGCGTACACCGGTTCCGGTCGGCAGGCTCACCACCGAATAGCCGGCCAGGTCCGCCAGGGTCACCTCAGGTTTCTCGCAGAGCGGGTGGCCGACCGGCATGGCGGCGACCAGGGGCTCGCGGATGATCTCGTACGCCTCCAGGCCCTGCGGAGTGGAGCCGGAGGTGCTGACCAGGGCTATGTCGGCGCTCCCCGCGCGCAGTCGCTCGATGAGCCGGTCGGAGGTGTCCTCCAGGAGGACGATCTCCACGCCGGGGTGCCGGTGGTGGAAGGCGGACAGGGCGTCGAAGAGCGGTGTGACCGTGCACGCGGTGACCATGCCGACGACGAGCCTGCCGCGGATGAGGCCGTTCACCTCGTCCACCGCCTGGCGGACGGCGTCGGTGGCGGCCAGTGCGGACCGGGCGTGGCGGAGGGCGGCCACCCCGGCGGGGGTGAGTCTGACGCTGCGGCCCGAGCGGTCGAACAGGGATGTCCCCAGGTCGTGCTCCAGCTGTCTGATCTGGGCGCTCACTCCGGACTGGCTGATGTGCACGCGCTCGGCGGCCCGAGTGAAGTTCTCCTCCTCGGCCACGGCGACGAAGTATTCGAGCTGCCTCAGTTCCATGCCTCGGGATTCTAGTAATGGGTAAAGGTATATGTAGGACTTCTGGTCAATTCTTGCTTGAGTCCTGGTGGAGAAATGCGACCTTTAGGCTTTGGTGCTCGCGTGTGTCAAGCGTTCTGCGAAGTTTGACGAGAAATCGCGCACGCGGGCCGAGCGTGACACCTGGTGCGGTGGCTCGCGGGGGTACGTTGGCGGTAATTTAAGTAAACAACTATTTTTACGCTTGCGCGAACTCTGACAGGGGGCGACGGGTTCATGCACACGAGCAAGTCGGTAGAAGTTGCGGAATATGGGACGGGTGGAGATGGGATAGGCGAGGAAAGGAGGTGGGTGAATGAACAGCGGCCTTGGGAAATAAAGGCGCATTCTCTGCCTATTGAGCGTATTGCCGTGGATCAGCTCTGGTCGGCCGATTCACCACGCCTGGTCGGCGAGAACGTCGACCACATCCGGGTCCTCGCCGAATCCGGCGCGGATCTGCCGCCCATCCTCGTCCACCGGTCCACGATGCGGGTCATCGACGGAATGCACCGGCTGCGGGCGACGGTGCTGCGCGGTGAGCGGGAGATCGCCGTCCGCTTCCTCGACGGGCATGAGTCGGACGTCTTCATCGTCGCCGTTCAGGCCAACACCACACACGGTCTGCCGCTCAGCCGGGCCGACCGCAACGCCGCGGCGACGCGGATCATCCACTCGCATCCGCAGTGGTCGGACCGCATGATCGCCTCGTTCGCCGGGCTCTCGCCCAAGACGGTCGGAAGCATCCGGCGTCGGCTCGGCGACGACCTGCCGCCCGCGCCGGTGCGGATCGGGCGTGACGGCCGGACGCGGCCGGTCGACAGCAGCGGGGTGCGGGCCGCCACGGGTGAGTTCATCCGGAGCCATCCCGATGCGACGCTGCGGCAGATCGCCGGTGCCGCCGGAGTCTCCCGCGCCACCGCCCGCGATGTGCGCAGGAGGCTGGAGCAGGACGAGGTGGTTTTCCCGAAGCCGCGGTCGCTTCATGAAGTTCATGAACTTCATGAACTTCATGAACTTCATGAAGGGGCGCCCGACCTGCCTGGCCTGCCCGGGCCGCCCGATGTGCCTGGGCTGGCTGATGTGCCTGGGGCGGCCGTTGCGGTCGGCGGTGCGGTGGGGGGTGGCACGGTTGCGGCTGCCCCGGCGCGCGTCGCGCCCGCTCGGGTCGCTGCCGACCCCGGCGCCGTATCGGCCGTGTCGGCCGTATCTGCACGAGTGGCACCGGTCGAGAGTGCGGAGGCCGTCGCCGCGTCGGCACCTGTGGCGTCGGGTGTCTCCGTGCCGGCGGCCGCCGCCGAGCTGATTCCGATCCTGAAGCGCGATCCCTCGATCCGCTTCACCGACTCCGGGCGCCTCCTGCTGCGGCTGCTGGACGCGGCCACCCTGCCGCCGGACGAGTGGAGCCGGCTCATCGAGAGCGTTCCCGCCCACTGCGTCGACATGGTGGCCGGCGTGGCGCGGGCCTGCGGTGAGGTCTGGTTCAACGTCGCGCAGGAAGTGGACCGCCGCGCCTCGGCCCAGTGAGGCGCGGCTCGATGGCCCCTGGCGTACGTCGGATCAGTGGCGTACGTCAGTCTCGTACGACCGTCTTCGTGCGCATCAGGAAGTCGGAGAGGTAACCGTCGTGCGGCAGCCCGGGGCGCATCCAGTGGGTCGGGTGGTCGCCGGCGTACAGGTTGGCGATGGTCGGTTCCGCCAGGAGCCGGTCGAGCAGCTCTTCCTGTCGCGTCAGCGCGGTGAGCACCAGGCTGTCGCGCAGCGGGTCGATCCCGTCCGCGGGGCGCCACGGTGCCACCCATACGCATGGGAAGGGCAGTTCAGCACCTAGCTGAGGGGCGTCGGCGCGGTCGACCTGGTGGACGGCGGGCCGCAGGACCGCGCTGCCGTCGCCCAGTTCGTCGGCGACCGTGTCGGCGCCGAGCCAGGGCCGGGCGTCACCGGCGCGGCGCCCCACGTACTCGGCGATCGCCCGGGCGCCCGCCGCCGGCTGCACCGGAAGCACGGCCTTCGGATGGTCCGGCGGGAGGCTGGGCAGCGCCGCGAACCGCTCGGCGAGGGCCTCGCACAGCGGCGTCGGATCGCCCTCCACCAGTACGGCCGTCGCGTTGACGCAGCCCGTGCCGCCGCGCCCGGCGACCGAGTCGACAATGGTGTCGAGGTGGTCGCGCCAGTCGACGTCGGCCGTCAGGAGGAGCTTGGAGCGGCCGGGGCCCTGGAGCAGGACCGTGGGGTCGGCGCCGTATTTGCGTACGA
Source organism: Streptomyces sp. NPDC039480 (assembly GCF_055597165.1). Lineage (NCBI taxonomy): Bacteria > Bacillati > Actinomycetota > Actinomycetes > Kitasatosporales > Streptomycetaceae > Streptomyces > Streptomyces sp. NPDC039480. The sequence goes on from NZ_JBVITX010000012.1 coordinate 216,966, forward strand.
CGTCCTCGCCGCCGTAGACCATGCCGAGGTCGGCGCCGCGCAGCACGGCGTCCGCGCCGGTGTGGTCGGTGGGCAGCAGCGTGATCTGGTCGTTCCCGAAGCCCGCGAGGCGCAGCGCGGTGACCAGCCGGTGCGGGGTGAACGGCTCGCGCCGGGAGGGCCGGACCGCGACGCGGTAGCCCAGCGCGAGCGCCTCGGGCCACAGGCTGTGGGTGCCGGGGTGGTTGCCGGCCGCGTGGACGGCGAACACGTGGCCGCGCCGGGTGTGGGCGGCCCGGCCGGCCCTCGTCAGGGGGTCGCGCCAGTCGGTGACCGCGCCGGCGGGCCGCGCCTGTGCGATGCCGGTGCCGATGTCGCGGAGCCGTTCGGCGATGCGGTCGACCGCCGAGGTGACCTCCGTGATCGGGACTCCGCCGACGCGGCTGACCAGGAGGCAGTACTCCGCCACGCTCTGCCCGGCGACGGTTCCGGTGGCGAAGAGGTCGGCGGCGGCCGCGATCCGCCGTACCCGCTCGTCGGCCGGCGCGGGCTCGGCGCGGCGCAGCGCCGACAGGGTGCGGCTGACGAACGGTGGGGGTACGAGGCTCAGTTCGGCGGCGGGGTTTCCGGTGACGTCGGTGACTAGCTGGCGGTTCCTGGCGCGGAACTCGCCGCGCGGGCCGAGCGCGTCCAGGAGGACTGGTTCGGGCGTGTTCTGGAGGACTGGTTCCGGCGCGTCCGGCAGGGCCGGTTCGGGCGTGTCCAAGGGGACTGCTTCGGGTGCGTCCGGCAGGGCTGGTCCGGGGGTGCCCAGGGGGGCCGGTTCGGGGGTCATCAGTACACCCCCTCCACCACGTCCTCGTTCTCGAATCTGCTGACGGGCGCGATGTCGGCCACCGAGTCGCCGGGGCCGCCGTCGAGCGGCTCGACGCGGGTGGCAATGTCGCGTTCGAGGTTGTTGGGCAGCAGGAACGACTTGCTGACGTGGCTGGCCACGACCCGGCCGCGCGACCCGTAGGGGACCGGCCGGAGCGTCTCGGGGTCGACGACCGAGAAGGTGACGTACGGGCTCAGGGTGTCGAAGACGCAGGGGTCGTCGTCGCCGAGTCCCGGCCGCTCCCCGGCGAAGCCCAGGATCATCGTGCTGCCGTAGTTCCCGGAGAAGACGGTGTCGGGGAAGATCTCCGTCCGGTACACCTGGCGTGAGTCGGGGTCGAGCTGCGTGCCGCCCCAACGGATCGCCCGTACCTTCTCGTTGATCAGTTCCACGAGTTCGTCGCGGCGGGCGATGCGGTCCAGGATCGGCGGGGTGACGGTGAGGACGCCGATGTTCTGGGAGCGCAGCACCTCGGCGGCCTGGTCGACGACGTGCTCGGCGTAGTCGTCGGCCTCGCTGCCGCGGCCCGTGGATATCAACCGCTTCACCCAGCGCGGGTCGAGGTCGAGCGTGAATCCGTGCGTGCCGTGCGTGGTTGCCGAACCCCGGAAGAACTCGCCGACGATGTGCGGGCCGCTGGGAACGATTCCCAGCCAGTTTGCGCCCCGTGGGAAGCCGTGTGCGTCGAGTTGTTCGGCGGTCCAGTGGAGCAGCCGCTTCCGCCAGTCCCCGAGGAGGACGACCCGCTTGGGGGCGCCCGTGGTGCCGCCGCTCTCGAACACACCCCTTACGTCGGGGTTGTCGCCGTAACCGCGCGGGATCAGGTCCTCGGCGGGGACGGTACGCAGCTCGGAGGCGACGTTGGGGAAGCGGGTGAGGTCGGCCACCGAGGAGATGTCGGTGCGCGGGTCGAAGTCCAGGGACTTCGCGCGTTCCAGCCAGTAGGGAGAGCCGGTTTCGGGGCCGAAGTGCCACTCCATCGCGGCTTTGATGTATTCGTCCGGGTCGGGTCGTTCGCCGGGCGGCAGGTCGAGTATGTCCCAGGTGTTCGACGCGCTCGACGTGTTCGTCGTATTCGACGTGTTCGACGCCATGTTGTCGTTATCCTCCCGGCCTTGTCGTCCATCTGTTGCCTGGATTGTTGCTCGAATGGTTGCCCGACGATTTTTCCCGTGAAAGAACCAGGGAATTGGAACCGGGACCAATCAGGAATGTCAACATCGTTCCGCCTCCAGGCTCTTACCTGCGAAAGCGGGGCCGAGGGCCTGGAGCGTGGCCAGTTCGTACAGGCCCTCGACGGTGCCCTCCGCCTCGAAAGTGGCGCGGATGTCCGGTGGCCGGCCGATCAGTGCGAGCGCGGCGTTCGGCGGCATCTGGTCGAGCGGGGGCCGCTCGCTCTCCCAGAGCATCATCGCGCCCCACCGGTTCTGCTCGCGGTCCGCGAAGTAGACCTTCAGGCGGAGGCCGGGCACCTTCGTCCACCGGTCCAGCGTGTTCTCGCGCAGGTGCTCGCGCATGGACTCGATGGTCTGGGGCGTCCCTTCGAGGTGCCACCAGGCGACGTCGACCCTCATCGGGGCACTCGCATGGTGTGACTGGGCATGCGCAGGGCGCAACTGGTCATGGGTGCCTCCGTCTTCGGCGGGAGGGGATGTGACCTCAGTGGGGATGTGAAGCCAGTGAGCGTACGACTCACTCGGCGCGGGCGCGTGGGGGGCGACTGAGGAATTCCTCAGTCGCCCGGTCACCCACCGGACGTGCGGTCGCGAACCAGATCCATTGCTTCTGGCAGCCAGAAGTAAGGGGAGTTGGACGTGCCCGTTCCGCGCGACGAAGCTTGTTGGTGCTGGAAATCAGCTCTGAACGAGAGGCCCCCCTGTGTCCGAATATGAGAAGGCCTACAAGCCGGAAGACATCACGCGTCTGTTCGTCGAGCGCGCCAACAAGGGCGACGCGGCCGGCGTCGCGGAGCTCTACGCGGAGGACGCGGTCGTCGCCTTCCCGCCCGGGCAGATCACCCAGGGGCGCGAGGCCATCCGCAAGCTGTGGGAGATGGCGATGACGCGGAACCCCAAGTTCGAGCCGGAGGAGCCCCTTCCGACTCTGATCAACGGTGACATCGCGCTCACGTCCACCCCGCCGAAGGACGGCACGGGCGCCCGCGCCCAGGTGGTGCGCCGCCAGCCCGACGGCTCGTGGCTGCGGATCCTCGACCAGCCCGAGTTCATCCAGCCCAAGTAAGCCATCGGCCGACAGCCGGCCCGGCCGACGCGCAGTCGCCGTAAGAAGTGTGGGGGAGATCAGTCATGGCCAAGCGATGGTGGACGTTGGTGGTCGTCTCCGCGTCGACCTTCATGATCCTGCTGGACGCCACCATCGTCACCGTCGTGCTGCCGCAGATCCAGAGCGGACTCGACACCAGCTTCGCCGATGTGCAATGGGTGGTCGACGCCTACTCGTTGACGCTCGCCGCGATGCTGCTGGTCGGTGGCTCGCTGGCGGACCGCTTCGGCTACCGCAAGCTGTTCCTGGTGGGGCTCGGTGTCTTCACCGTCAGCTCGCTGCTCTGCGGTGTCTCCTCCACACCTCTCATGCTGATCCTGTCGCGCGCCGCACAGGGCATCGGCGGCTCGGTCATGTACGCCACGTCGCTGGCGCTGCTCGCCCGGAACTTCACCGGTAAGGAGCGGGGTGTCGCGTTCGGTATCTGGGGTGCGGTGACGGGCATCGCGACCGGACTCGGGCCCGTCTTCGGCGGGTTGATCGCCAGCAACATCAGCTGGCGCGGCATCTTCCTCGTCAACGTACCCATCGGCCTCCTCGCCATCGCGGTGACGCTGTGGCAGGTCGACGAGTCGCCGATGCGGCGCAAGCTGCGGCTCGACTGGCCGGGCTTCGTCCTCTTCACCAGCGGTCTGGTCGCGCTGATCTACGGTCTGATCCGGGCCGGCGAGACCGAGTGGGGCAACACCGACGTCGTGCTGTGGCTCGGCGCGGCGGCCGTCCTGCTCGTCACTTTCCTGATCGTGGAACTCCGCTCCGAGCAGCCGCTGTTCGACCTGTCGCTGTTCCGTACGCCGACGTTCGTCGGCGGGTCGATCGCCGCGTTCACCATGAACGGCTCGCTGTTCGCGATGCTCCTCTACTTGGTGCTCTATCTGCAGAACGGGCTCGGCTACTCCGTCCTGGAGTCCAGCGTGCGGCTGCTCGTGATCAGTGTCTGCGCCCTGGTCGCGTCGACCGTCGCCGGCCGGCTGAGCGCGAAGGTGCCGGTGAAGTGGCTCATCGGCCCCGGCCTCTTCCTCGTCGGCGCCGGCCTGCTCCTGATGTCGGGCAACGACGCGTCGAGCAGTTGGACGCACCTCATCCCGGGCTTCGTCGTCGCCGGTATCGGCAGCGGCGTCGTCAACCCGCCGCTCGCGTCGACCGCCGTCGGCGTCGTCACACCGGACCGGTCGGGCACGGCATCGGGCATCAACATCACGTTCCGCCAGGTCGGCATGGCCGCCAGCATCCCGGTGCTCGGCTCCATCTTCACGGCGTCGCTGCACGAGGGCGTCCTGCGGAACCTGTCGGGCATCCCCGGACTCGCGGACAGCGCCCCGGGCATCGCCACGGCCGTCGAACACGGTGACGTGTCCGGCCTCGCCGAGAAGGTGCCGGCGCCGCTGCGGGACCAGGTGGCCACGGCCCTGCACTCCGGATACGCCGAAGCGCTGAACGACCTGCTGATCATCACCGGCGCCCTGGCCCTGGTCGGAGCGGTCTTCTCCTTCTTCCTGATCCGCGCCAAGGACTTCCTGGCCGCCAAGCCGCCGCCGCAGGAGACCGGGGTCGAAGCCGGTGAGCCGCAGCCGGTGAAGTGAGATCAGGCCGAACAGGAAGCTCGTCAGACCGAGCCGTCCCGCTCCTGAATACGGTCGAGCGCATGCTGGATGACCGCCTGCGCCGCCGGATCGATCGTCCGGTCGTCCGGCCACGCCAGATACAGCCGCCCGTGCATGTCCGGGTCGCGGAACGGGACGAGCCGCAGATCGTCGCCGGCTGACCGGACCGCCCCCCGCGGCAGGATCGCCACACCGAAACCGCGGGCCGCCATGTCCACCAGGACCTGGGGGTCGCTGGCCGAGAAGGCGATGGGCGCGTCGATCCCGGCCGTGGCCAGGGAGATGTCGAGCTGCCGCCGGGTGCCGCTGTCGCCGGGCAGCGAGATCAGCTGCCGGGACGCGAGCTCCTTGAGCAGCAGGGAGTCCCGGTCCGCGTACTCGTCGTCCGCGCGCAGCACCGCGACGAGCGGGTCGGCGAGGACGACCTCGGTCCGCAGGAAGGCCGGGGGCTCGACGGCCATGCCGAGGAAGGCCATGTCGAGTTCGCCGTCCTTGAGCGCGTCGACGAGGTCGTCGGTGCTGCCCTGGCGCAGCGCGATCTCCACCGTCGGATGGCTCGCCTGGAACTCCGCGAGCATCCCGGGCACGTCCAGCGACGCCACCACCGTCACCATGCCCACGCTCACCCGGCCCCGCAGCAGCCCGGCCACCTGGTCGACGGCGAGTCTGGCGTTGCGTACCGCCGCCAGCGCGGCCTTGGCATGGGGGAGCAGCGCCTCGCCCGCGGCGGTGGGGCGGACCGTGCGCCCGGACCGGTCGAGCAGTTCGTACCCGAGTTCCCGTTCGAGGCGGCGGATCTGTGCGCTCACTCCCGGCTGGGTCACATGGACGCGGGCCGCGGCTCTGGTGAAGTTGCCGTCCTCCACGACAGCGACGAAGTACTCGAGTTGGCGTATCTCCATAACTGACCGATCTAGGCTTCAGTACGAACAGATATTGGACGCCCGGTAAACGCCGGGACAATACTGACGGGGTCGCTCGGAAATCAATGAAAAGAGCGGCCATTCAACGGCCAGTCAGCGGCCTTTTCCACGGGGATACTCGGAATTTTCTGAGTAATGCATGCGGAATGCGCATGCCCAAAATTTTCTGAGGAACTTTACAGCAGTGCGGTCGGGCTGTGAAGAGTTCATCCGCGGCGAGCGGGCCGGCGTACGTCCACTGAGGGGAGTCATCCATGGGAACCACGGGAATTGGAGGCGCCGATTCCGGCGGCGCGGTCATCTGGGTGACCGGGCTTGCCGAGGCCGGCAAGACGACGGTCGCCCGTGAGCTGGTCCGTCAGCTGGTCCAGCGCGGCCGGCAGCCGATCCTCCTTGACGGCAACGAGGTGCGGACCGCCCTGGGCATGATGACCCACGGTTTCGACCGGGAAAGCCGCATAAAGACATCCATGACCTATGCGCGCCTTTCCCAGCTCCTCGCCGAACAGGGGCATCTCGTCGTGGTCGCGACCATCTCGCTGTTCCACGAGGTGCAGCGGCACAATCGCGAGAACCAGCCCGACTACTTCGAGGTGCTGCTCGACGTGCCCGTCGAAGAACTCAAGCGGCGGGACAGCAAGGGCGTCTACAGCGGGAACGACGCCAAGGACGTGGTCGGCATCGGGCAGTCCGCCGAGTTCCCCACCCACCCCGATCTGGTCGTCACCAACTACGGCGACGTCGACCCGAAGGCGGCGGCCACCATGATTCGACTCGCGCACGAGGAGCGTGTGCCTTCGGCGGCGGCGTGACGCGCGTATTTCATAAACCCAGTAAACCCCGTTTTTAGCGTTCAGATATAAGGAGCTGTGCCTCGCATGACGACGTCGACCAAGCTCAAGCACGGAGATTTCACCGACCTGGCGAAGGACTACTCGAAGTACCGTGAGGGTTACGCGACTTCGGTGCGGGACGCCCTGATCGGCCTGGTGGGCCGGCCGGCCGCCGAGCTCGACGCCGTCGACGTCGGCGCCGGCACGGGCCTGTGGACCCGCATCGTGGCGGACGGCGGATTCCGCTCGGTCACCGCCGTCGAGCCGAACGACAACATGCGCGCCGAGGGCATCTCCGACTCGGCGGGCTACTCGATCTCCTGGCGGGCCGGCAAGGGCGAGGAGACCGGACTCCCGGACGCGTCGGCCGACCTCATCAGCATGGCGTCCTCGTTCCACTGGGTGGACTTCGAGGTGGGCACCGCCGAGTTCTGCCGCGTCCTGCGGCCCGGCGGCTGGTTCGTCGCGCTCTACAACCCGCGGCTGATCGAGGTCAACCCGGTGCTCGTGGACATCGAGAACGAGCTCAAGCGCCTGATGGGCGAGCGCAAGCGGATCACCTCGGCGCACCCGCAGATGATCAAGGAGCTGTCGGACAAGTTCAACGCGAGCCCGCGGTTCGACGACGTCGTCGTGCTGGAGGGCCGCCACTCCGTCGAGCAGACCATCGACCACTACATCGGCCTGTGGCAGTCCGTGAACGACGTGCGGGTGCAGCTCGGCGACGCCAAGTTCGAGCAGTTCCTCGACTACATCCGCGAGCGCCTGGCGGACGCGCAGAAGCTCGAGGTCACCTACCTGACCAGGGCGGTCGCGGCGCGCGCCAAGAAGTAGGCCGAGAGACGGAGTTCTGACACGACCGACACGACCTGAGCCGAGAGACAGGATTTCTGACATGACCGAGGACTCCGTCCGGGAACTCCGCCCCGACGAACTGGCCCGCCGCAGTGCGCGCCTGCTGGGCGAGAACGACATCGTCGTGGCCGGCGACCCCGGGTCCGGCCAGGCGCTCGTGGCCAACATCGTGTTCGAGCTCGGCTTCGACTATCTCGACCCGTACGTCGAGTCGCCCGACGAGGCGGACGGCGCGGCGCAGTCGGTGGAGAGCCGTCTCGACTACTACCGGCAGCGCCTCGCGGCCACCTCCGAGAAGAGCCAGGCCGCGCTGGACAGGGCGGCGAGCGGGGCCGTGCCCAAGAGGTTCATCAAGACCCACTTCTACCCCGAGGTGTTCGCCGAGTCCGCGGTGAACAGCGCGATCCTGGTGGTGCGCGACCCGCGCGACACCATCTACTCGTCGTACAAGTGGTTCTCGTCCTTCGGCGGTTCCTGGATACCGGACGCCGCGGACATGATCGGGAAGCTGACGTACCCGGACTTCCTTGACCGCGTCAGGCTCGGGGACGGAGAGCCCTCGATCCCCGGCTGGGCCCGCTTCTACCGGAGCTGGCTGGAGGCGGCGCCGGACTTCTCGAAGTTCGCGGTCGTACGGTTCGAGGATCTCAAGTCGCATCCCGTGGGCGCCATCACCGCGATGCTCGCGGCGCTGGGGCTCGCGGTGCCGCCGGAGGTCGTCGAGCAGGCGGCCGAGCGCAGCTCCTTCAAGGCGATGCGCGCCCGTGAGGACGCGGCGTCCGCCGGTGAGGGCGACACCACGAAGAACGCCCGCATCATGCGGCGCGGGCAGGTGGGCGAGTGGCGCGAGTGGATCGGCGAGGGCGACCTGGCCGAACGCTTCGCCCATCCGGGCCTGGTCGCGACGGCGGCCCGTTTCGGGTACGACGCGACGCCGACGCAGTAGGTCTCATCCCCCGGTCTGGGTCCTCCGGAGGGCCCGGCATCATGGAAAGCCAGGTCACATGATCCGTGACCTGGCTTTCCGCGTCGGTGGATCACCTCGCCCAGCGCTGTGACGCCTTGCCGGACTGGCACGTCGACGCGGCCACGCCGCCCCCGTACGCCAGGTCGAGGCAGCCGCCGTTGCTGGTGCTCTTCAGCGTGCCGCCCGAGCCCCAGCGCCAGAGGCGCGCGCTGCCCTGCGTGCAGTCGCCGACGAAGACGGCCTGGCCGAGCATGTTCGCGACCAGGCAGGAACCGGACTGCTTGTTGACCACCTTGAAGCTGTTGTTCTCCGCGCTCACGGTCTTCCAGGACGCGCTCGGGTCGCCGCAGCTCCCGTCGTCGGCCGCGCCGTAGACCTGGGTCAGGCACGCTTCGTTGTCGGCGTTCTTCAGCCGGAAGGGGCCGGAGGAACCCGAGGAAGGGGACGAGGGCGAGCCTCCGGAGCCGGTGCCGGCAGAGTCCGAACCGGAGGAGCCGGAACCGGAGCCGGAGCCGGATCCCGAGCCCGAACCGGAAGAGCTTCCGTTCGACGAGTCCGAGCCGGACGAGTCGCTGTCCCTGCCGCTGTCCCTGTCCTTTTCCTTGTCCCCGGAGTCCCGCGAGCCGGACGAGTCACCGCCCTTGCCGTCGGAGCCGTCCTTGCCGCCGGAGCCCGCGGATCCGCTGTCGGCCGCGTCCTGGGACGCCTCGTCCTTCGGCTTCTTCGCCGCGGGGTTCGACGCGTCGTCGGACGGCTGCCCCGGGTCGGCGGGTGCGGTGACAGGGGCGGACGGCGTCGAGCCCGACGCGCGGTCCGGCCCGGTGACGTACGGCAGGTTCTGCAGGGCGAGGGTGGTCCCCGCGGCGACCACCACGACGGGGACGGCGGCCATCACGATGCGCGTACGACGCCGCTCGCGCCGCGGCGGCCGGGTGCGGGCGTCGGCGTCGGCGTCGGGGGTGGTGTCCGGTACCGGGACGGGGGTGGGCGCGGGGGCCGCAGGGGGTTCGGGGGCCGGTTCCGGGGTGGGCTCGGGTGCGGCCTCCGGTACCCGCGCGGCGAATGCGGCCCGCTCGGTCAGCAGCGCAAGGACGGGGCCGGGCCAGACGGGAGATGCCGCGTCCGACGGGCCGCGCCGCTCGGCGAGTTCCACCAGCTCGGAGGCGGTCGGGCGGCCCTCCGGATCCTTGTCCAGGCAGGCCGCGACGTGCTCCGCCAGCTCGGCGTCGAGCGCGCGCAGCGGCGCAAGGTCGGGCTCGTCGTGCACGATCCGGTAGAGCGGACTGCCCTCGCCCGCGTCGGTGAACGGCCAGCGGCCGCTCGCCGCGTACCCGACGAGGAGCCCCAGCGCGAAGATGTCGGACGCGCTCGTCAACCGGCGCTTCCCCGAGGCCTGTTCGGGAGACATGTACGCGGGCGTGCCGACGACGAGCCCCGTCTGCGTCAGCTGGCTCTGCTCGGCGGCACGGGCGATGCCGAAGTCGATGAGGGTGACACCGTCGAGGGTCAGCATGACGTTCGACGGTTTGAGGTCCCGGTGCACCATGTCGAGGCCGTGCACCGCCGTCAGCCCCGCCGCGACCTCCCGCAGCAGCAGCCACAGCGCCTCGCCCGACAGGGCACCGCCGTGCTGCTCGACGGCCTCGGACAGGGTGATGCCGGGGACGTACGCCGTGGCGAACCAGGGCGGCTCGGCGGTGCGGTCGCTCGCGAGGAGGGGTGCGGTGGCGTCGGCGGGCAGCCGCCCGAGGTTGTCCATCTCCTGGCCGAAGCGGCGCAGGAACCCCCGGTCCTCAGCTACGACGGAGGCCAGCATCTGCTTGACGGCGGCGAAGCGTCCGTCGGCTATGCCGAGGTACACCCGGCCCATGCCGCCGGCTCCCAGCCGGCCGACCAGCGGGATCGGCCCGATCCGCCGCGGGTCCTGCGCGCGCAGCGGTTCGGCGCCACTGCCCGTCAGATCGAACCCGCCGCTCCCCTGAGCCCCGCCGCCGGCCCCGGCTGTGCCCCCGGCCCCGCCCGACCCGCCCGAATCGCCTGTCCCGCCTGCCCCGTTCACCCTCACCCCGTTCACCGGCCTCCCCGCGGCCGGACCCGCCGCACAGTCTGGCCCATCCGGCGGCCGGAGTGGAAGATCACGGCGACATCGTCGGCGTGCTCAACAAAACCGGTGGGGTTACGGCACAGCCGGGCCGGGGAGCGATCGACCATGGTCGAGACTGTCGAGACTGCTGACGAAGTGGCCGAACGGCACGGGCTGCGGCCGCTGCCGGTCGAGGGCGGGCTGTTCCGGCGTACCTGGACGGGGCCCCCGGACACGGAGGGCCGCCCCGCGGGCTCGGCGATCGTCGTGCTGCTGACCACGGCCGCGGGCGACTTCTCCGCACTGCACCGCCTGCCCATCGACGAGGTCTGGCACTTCTACGAGGGTGACGCGCTGGAACTCCTCCTCCTCGCGCCCGACGGCACGGACCGGACGGCCGTGCTGGGCAGCGGAGGGCAGGTGCAGCTGGTGGTCCCCGCCGGGACGTGGATGGGGGCGCGCGTCAGGGCCGGCGGGCGCCACGGGTGGGCGCTCTTCGGGACGACGATGGCACCCGGATTCGTACCCGAGGATTACGAGGGCGGGGACGCCGAGGAGCTGAGTGCCCGCTATCCGGGGCGCGCCGGACTCATCCGGGAGCTGTGCCGCCCCGGGGAGCCGCTGCGGATGCGGGGAGAGGACGGCGGGGATGAGTGAGGGGAGGTCCGAGGGAATGTCCGAGGGAATGTGCGAGGGGGCTTCGGTGGGTGATGCGGTGCTGCGTGACGAGACACTGCCCGGGCTGACCGGTCGCGTCGCTCTGGTGACCGGGGCGAGCGGGGGCATCGGCGCCGGGGTCGCCCTGCGGTTCGCGCAGGCGGGAGCCGCGGTCGTGGTGCACTACCGGCGGGGCAAGGAGCGGGCCGAGGAGCTGGCCGGGCGGATCGTGGCGGGGGGCGGTGACGCCGTCGCCGTACCGGCGGACCTGACGCGCGAGGAGGAGTGCCACCGTCTCGTCGCGGAGGCGCACGCCTGGCGCGGGCGCCTGGACGCGCTGGTCAACAGCGCGGGAATCCAGCCGGTGCGGGAACTCCCCGGCATGACGGCCGACGAGTGGCGGCAGCTGTCCGAGGCGAACGTGACGAGCGCGTTCTGCTGCACCCAGGCGGCCGCCGAGGTCATGGCAGGACAGGACGGCGGCGGCACGGTCACGCACATCGCGTCCATCGAGGGATCGAGTCCCGCCCCCGGCCATGCGCACTACAGCGCGTCCAAGGCGGCCCTGATCATGTTCGCCCGCTCGGCGGCCCTGGAGTACGGGCCGCGCGGCATCCGCGTCAACAGCGTCTCGCCCGGCCTCATCGACCGGCCGGGCCTCACCGACGACTGGCCCGACGGCGTGGCCCGGTGGGGCAGGGCGGCGCCGCTCGGACGGCTCGGACGGCCCGAGGACGTCGGCAGCGCCTGCGTGTTCCTCGCCTCGGACGCGGCGTCCTGGATCACGGGGACGGATCTGGTGGTGGACGGCGGGGTGGGGGCGCGGCCCACCTGGTAGGTCCAGATACGTGAGGACCATGCCGAAGGGCTGATGTGCGGGCCGGCGGGGTTCTCAGGAGATGCGGGCCAGCCACGCGCGGACCGCCGCGTTGAACTCGTCGGGGCGTTCCAGGTTCGGCATGTGGGCCGCCGACTCGACGATGTGCAGGGCCGAGTCGGGGAGCGCGGCGTGCATGGCCTCGGCGTCGGCGACCGGCGTGAACGCGTCGTCGCGGCCCACGACGACGAGGGACGGGACGTCGACGCGGGTCAACAGGGCGCGGTAGTCCGGGCGTTCGGCCCGCCCGCGCAGGGCGGCGGCCGCTCCCTCGGGCGGGGCGGCGAGCATCATGCGGTGGACGTACGCGGACGCCTCCGTGTTGTACGGCGCCACCATCTTGTCCCGCACCTCGTCCGCGTACCCCTTCATGCCCTCGGCGAGGAGACGGTCGGCGGAGGAGTTGCGGACGACCTTGCCCTCCGGGGTCTCGGCGGCGGGGAAGGTGTCCGCGAGGAGGAGCCCGGTGATGCGCTCCGGGAAGAGGCGGTAGCACTCCATCACGATCTGACCGCCCATCGAGAGCCCGCCGAGTGCGAACTCCCGTATGCCCAGATGGTCCATGAGGGCGGCGATGTCCTCGGCGAAGGTGGCGAAGCCGGTGGTGCCGGGGACGACGGTGGACGCGCCGTAGCCACGGAGGTCCGGGGTGATCACGCGGTGGGTCGCGGCGAGAGCGGTGCGCTGCGGGGCCCACATGGAGCGGTCGAAGGGGTGGCCGTGGACGAGTACGAGGGGGTGGGTGTGGGGGTGGGAGCGGGGGTGGGGTCGGGTGTTCGGGGGTTCCGGCTCGCTGTGGGTGTCGTCGTAGCCGATGGTGATCCCGTTGAGCTGTGCGGTTGCCATGCGGGGAGGCTAGGCGGGGGGATCGGGCGGTGCAATGAGTTACGGGGGCGGCGGGGGCCGGGGGAGTGGGGGGACACGGGGCGGGGCCAGTGGTGTCCCGAAGCGGGGCGCTTCCGTGGCCGCACCAGTCTGGCGGTCACTTATGAGGATCCTGTCAGGCCGCTGTCCTGATCCCGTTTGGGCGGCCTGAACCAGCCGTGGCATGCCTATCCTCAACGCCATGTGCGCTTTTGTCCTGGTCGCGGAGGACGACGAGAAACAGGCCGAGCTGGTCCGCCGCTACCTGGAGCGCGAGGGTCACTCGGTCGCCGTCGTCCACGACGGTTCCGCCGCCCTCGCCGAGGTGCGGCACCGGCTGCCGGACCTGCTGATCCTCGACGTGATGATGCCGGGCGCCGACGGCCTGGAAGTGACCCGTCTCCTGCGGGACGGGAGCGGGCCGCCCGAGCTGGCGCGGCTGCCGATCCTGATGCTGACCGCCCGCACCACCGAGGACGACCTGCTCGCGGGCCTCGACACGGGCGCCGATGACTACCTCACCAAGCCGTACAGTCCGCGCGAGCTGATGGCCCGGGTGCGGACGCTGCTGCGCCGGGCGGGCGGCATCCAGCCGCCGCTGCCGGACGCCGACCGGCGGATCCTGCGCGTCGGCGGCCTCGTCGTCGACCCGCTGCGGCACGAGGTGACGGTCGACGGGCGGCACGTGGACTGCACTCCGGGGGAGTTCGACCTGCTCTCCGCGCTCGCGGAGGAGCCGGACCGGGTCTTCACCCGGCCCCAGCTGCTCGACCGGATCCACGGCTCGTCCGGCTACATATCCGCCCGCACGGTCGACGTGCACGTCCTCAACCTCCGCAAGAAGATCGAATCCGACCCGCGCCGTCCCGATCGGCTGGTGACGGTTTTTGGGGTGGGGTACAAGCTGGCGGGTGGGGGATCGGGTGCCGGTGCCGGTGCCGGTGGGGGTGCGGGCTCCGGTGGCGTGGTTACCACCGGTGGTTCGGTAGCCCGTGGCGTCGTCGCCGGTGGGCCGGCGGCCCGGGGTGGGGTCACCACCGGTGGGCCGGCGGCCCGGGGTGGGGTCACCACCGGTGGGCCGGTCGCCGACGGCGTGGGCGTGGGCGTGGGCGACGGCGGGGCGGCGGCGCAGCGTCGTGCGTGATGTTCCGCTTCGTAAGAGTCTGCTGGCGCGCCTCCTCGCCGTGTCCGTCCTGGTCTCCATCGGCTCCATCGCCGCCACCGCGTGGCTCGCGGCGCAGACCACGTCCGGCGCGCTGCGGCAGGAGCAGGGGCAGGTCCTCGCCGACGACGCCCGTATCTACGACAGACTCCTCGGCGTCGGCGCGAGCGCACCGCAGTGGCGGGGCGCCGACCAGGCCGTACGCGAACTGTCCCGCAGCACCGGCCGCCGTATCGCCCTCACCACCCAGGACCGCAAGGTCATCGCGGACTCGGCGGCCCGCCGCACCGCCCTGCCCCCGACCGCGTCCGCCGTGCTCGACCCCCTCTCCGTGGACGCGACGCTGGCCCCGGGCCGCGCGGACGAGGGCACGGCGGTCGACCGCATCGACCCGCGCGCGATCGGCCCCTACCGCCTCCCCGAGCGGGAGCGCAAAGCCCTCAAGGAGGCCGCCGACCGGAGCGCGGCCTGTCTGACGGAGCTCGGCATGGGCCCCGAAGTCGTCTTCGGGACCGGCGGCCGGCCCTTCGTCCGACTCGACTACCACTCCGGCGAGTTCATGGACTCGCGCTGCCGCATGAGCCTGCTCGACGTGCCCACCGCGCACGAACAGAAGGCCCTCGACAAGCTCAACTCCCTCTCCGACGCCTGCATGAAGCGGCGCGGGCTCGCCCCCGTCCCGATCGGCCTCGACCTGACCGCGCGGTCCGGGCCGAAGCCGGTCGGTGCCGCCCCGACGTCGGTGCCCGTGGCGCCCCGCGAGACCCCGCCCGTCGACTCTTCGGCCGCTCCCTACTCCGACCTCGGCCCCGCCCTCGCTCCGGCCTACCCGGACCCGGCCCCGGCCCCGGCCCCGACCCCGACCCCGAGTGAGCCGACGGCAGACGAGCAGGGCACGGACGAGCAGGGCACGGGCGAGGAGGGTACGGACGAGCAGGCGGCGGACAGGACCGCCGTCGCAGGCAAACCGGCCGCCGGTGAGCCGACCGACGCCGCCATCAGGTCCTGCGTCGACACCGCACGCCGCGAGCAACTCGGCCCGTACGTCTCCTCGCCCGCCCTGCTCTTCATCACCAGCTCCGACGGCACCCGCAGCACCCCTGCCTTCAGCCTCTCCCGGGCCAACACCGTCCGCCTGTCCGGGCTCGCCGCCGCCGTCCTCGCCGTCACGGTGGCCGTCACCGCGCTCGCCGCGACCCGGCTCACCCGGCCGCTGCGCGCGCTCACCACCGCGACGCGCCGCATGAAGGCGGGCGAGCCGAGCGAACCGGTACCCGAGCGGATCACCCGCTCGGCGGGCGAGATCAGCCAACTGGCCGCCGCCTTCAACGACATGGCGGCCCACCGCAAGGCACTGGAGGAACAGCGCAAGGCCATGGTGAGCGACGTGGCGCACGAACTGCGCACCCCGCTGTCCAACATCCGCGGCTGGCTGGAAGCGGCGGAGGACGGCGTCGTCGACACCGACCCCGAACTGGTCACCTCGCTCCTCGAAGAGGCCCTGCTGCTCCAGCACATCGTCGACGACCTCCAGGACCTGGCGGCCGCCGACGCGGGCACGCTCCGGCTGCACCGCGAGCCGGTGCGCGCCGCCGAGATCGCCGACCAGGTGGCGGCGGCGCACCAGGCGCGCGCGGACACGGCCGGGGTGAAGCTGAGGGCCACCGTGTTCGGTGACCCGTGGGTGACGGCCGACCCGCTGCGGCTGCGCCAGGCGATCGGCAACCTCGTCTCCAACGCCGTCCGCCACACCCCCGAGGGCGGCAGCGTCCGCATCAGCTGCCGCACCACGTCCGACGCGGTGCTCATCGAAGTCGCCGACACGGGCACCGGCATCGCGCCCGCCGATCTGCCGCATGTCTTCGACCGGTTCTGGCGCGCCGACAAGTCGCGGACCCGTGCGACGGGCGGCAGCGGGCTCGGCCTGTCGATCGTACGGAAACTGGTGGAGGCGCACGACGGGACGGTGTCGGCGGAGAGTGTGCCGGGGAAGGGCTCGCTGTTCACGGTGCGGCTGCCGGAGGGGGAGCGGCTGCCGACGTCCGGGGGAGCAGCGGCTTCCGGGGGAGCAACGGCTTCCGGGAAGTGAAGGGAAGGCGAGGGGCCGCGAAGAGGCGGTGAGGGGCCGCGAAGAGACGGCGAGGGGCCGCGAAGAGGCGGCGAGGGGGGCGGCAGGGCGAAAGCCCCGGTCGGTCACCTCCGCCGACCGGGGCTTTCTCTGCCCCCGGATCCGGCCGCGGCGGCGACACTCCCCCGAGCTACGCGCTGTGCGCGAGTACCGGCGGGCCAGATCCGATGGAGTGATCAGATCAGGCCACGCCAACAGATCGCTAACATGTGGCCCGACGGCTCTCTGAGCACTTCGAACCGGACTCCGGCACACGACACACAGCCGCCCACGAGCCGGCGCACGGAGCCGGTACACACAGCGGGACATGGCGATACGAGTACGGCACGGGGGAACGGTGTGAGTGAGCGATGCGGGCTGCGGTTCGGTCTGCTCGGGGCACCCGCCGTGTACGACGACGAGGGCGAGCCGCACCCCGTACGCAGCGCGAAGGGTCGCGCCCTGCTGGCCGCGCTCCTCCTCGAACCCGACCGGGTCGTCTCCCTCGGCGCCCTCAAGGACGCCCTGTGGGGCGACTTTCCGCCAGCTTCGGCACAGGCGTCCCTGCAGAACCACGTGTCGCGGCTGCGGGGACTCCTCGACGACCCGCGGCGGCTGCGCGCGGTGCCGCCGGGGTACCGACTCCGGGTCGGCGACGGCGAGTTGGACGTACGGGTATTCGAACACCTGGTGGCGCAGGCGCGGGCCGCGCACGCGGCGGAGGACTGGGCCCGGACTGTCGCCTGTGCGACGGATGCGCTCTCCCTGTGGCGCGGCACGCCGTTGAGCGGTCTCCCGGACTCGCTGGACGGCCACCCCCTCGTACCGCGCCTCGAAGAGGCACGTCTCCTCGCCCTGCAATGGCGGTACGACGCCGAACTGGCACTCGGCACCGGCGGCCGCCTGGCGACGCTCGCCCCCGAACTCGCCGCCCTGGTCGCGGAACACCCGCTCCGCGAGGCCTTCCACCGCCAACTGATGCTCGTCCTGCACCGCACGGGCCGCCGGGCCGAGGCTCTCGCCGTCCACCGCGAACTGCGCCGCAGACTCATCGAGGAACTCGGCGTGGAACCGGGCACGGCGGTACGTGATGCGCACCGGGAGGTGCTGGGGGCGACTCCGGGCGGAGGGCCGACCGTTCCTACGGGAGGGCCCCGGACGGACTGTCCGGATGAGACAGGTAAGGCAGGTAAGGCGGGTAAGGCAGGTAAGGCGGGTGAGAGGGGTGAGGCGGGCGGTACCGGGGCCGCCCGCCCGGCGCAACTGCCGCCCGCGCCCGCACACTTCACCGGCCGGACCGGCACGGCACGCTCGCTCCGGCTCGCCCTGGCCGGAGGCTCGCGTGTCGCCGTCGTCTCCGGCATGGCCGGGGTCGGCAAGAGCGCGCTCGCCGTCCATGTGGCGCACGCGCTGCGGGAGGAGTTCCCGGACGGACAGCTCTACGTCAACCTGCGCGGCGCGACACCGGGCATGGCACCCCTCACCCCGTGCCAGGCCCTGGCCGCCCTCCTCCGCGACCTCGGCGCCGAACCACCCCACCTGTCCGACCAGGGCACCGGGAGCCCTGCGGATTGCGAATCGTCGGGTGCCGGGGGTGCCGGGGGTGCCGGGGGTGTGGGTTGTGCGGTGCCGGGTGCCGTCGGGGTGGGCCGTGCGTCGACGGATGCGGCGAGTGCGTTGTTGCGGTCGCTGCTTGCGCCCACCCGGACGCTCATGGTGCTGGACGACGCGGCGACGGCGGCGCAGGTGCGGCCCCTGTTGCCCGCCGGCTCCGGGTGCGCGGTGATCGTCACCAGTCGTTCGCCGCTGACGGCCATCGATGGCGCCGCCCGTTTCCCGCTGGCGCCCCTGTCCGACAGGGACAGCGCCGCGCTGCTGCGCGCCGTCTCCGGCCGCGCGGGGCTCGACGCAGGACACCCCCTGATAGAACTCGCGGGCCGCCTCCCCCTCGCCCTGCGCATCGTCGCCGCCCGACTCGCCGCCCGCCGCGCCCTCACCCCGGACGCCCTCGCCGAACTCCTCACCGTCAGCGGCGGCCGCCTGCACCACCTGGAGTACGACGACCTCAGCGTGCGCCGCTCCCTCGCCGTCGCCCTCGACGCCCTGCGCACCTCGGACCGCGAGGCCGACCGCGACGCCGCCCGCGCCCTCACCCGGATCGGCGCGCTCGACCTGCCGACATACGGAGTGCCGCTCCTGGCCCGCCTGTTGGGCACCGACGAACTGCGCGCGGGCGCGGCCCTCGACCGTCTCGTCGACGTCGCACTCCTCGAAGAGACGTCCTACGGCCGGTACGCCCCGCACGACCTCGTACGCGACTTCGCCCGCGAGACGGCCACCAGGGACCTGGGCGGGGACGCCGCGTGTGCCGGCGTCGTCGAGGAGGCCTTCCGCTGGTACGCGGAGTCCGCCCGCCACACCCTCCTGGCGATCCTCCCCGACGGCCTGGACCGCTCCGACCGCCTACGCGACGTCGAGCCCCACCTCACCCGCGCCGCCCGCGCCGGCGCGGAAGTGTCCCCGTCATCGGTGGCGGACGGCGCCCGGCCTGGGGAGCCCACGGCGCCGTCCGCAGGAAGCGATCCCTTGGCCGTGGGTGACGCTGCCTGGGCCGTGGGGGATGCCGCCCGGGCCGTGGGTGACGCCGCCCGGGACGTGGGGGATGCGGCCTCGTCGGTGGGTGATGCTGCCCGAGCTGGGGGAGGTGGCGCCCGGTCCGTGGAGGGCGTCGAGCGGCTCGTGGGTGATGCTGCCCGGCCTGCGGGAGGTGTCGCCCGGTCCGTGGAGGGCGTCGAGCGGCCCGTGGGTGACGCTGCCCGGCCGATGGGGCGCGCCGCCCAGTCCGGGGGTGATGCCGCTCAGCCCCCGGCGGGCGCCGCCACGTCCGTCGGGGCTGCCGCCCGGCCCATGGGAGGCACGGCCCAACCCGTGGGCGACGCCTCCCCACCCGTCGCGGTGGCGAGCGCGCCTGCGCCGAGGACGAGTGCGGCGGACGCGGCCATGTCCGCGGAGGATGCCTTCGCCTGGGGAGATGCCGAGCTTGCCAATGTGCTCGCCCTCGCCGAGAGGCACAGCGACCCCGTCGGACTGCTGCCCGTCCTGGTCCGCTGCCTCTTCCCGTACCTCCAACGCCGCGGCCGTCTCACCGAGTTGGCCGTGCTCGGGGCCCTCGCTCTGGACGGCGCCCGCCAGCAGGGCGACGCCGCTGCCGAGGCCCAGGCCCTCACCGACCTCGCGGGGCTGCACTTCATGTCCGGCCGAAGCCGGGAAGCCCTCACCCTGAACGACGAGGCCCTCACCCTCTGGCGGACACTCGGCATCGTGTCCTGCGTACGCCGCGGCCTCAACAACCGCGGGCTCCTCCTCGAAGGCCTCGGCCGGCACGCCGAATCCGCCGAGGCGCTCCACCAGAGCCTCGACCTCGCGCAGGACCTCGCGGACCCGCTCAGCGAGGCGATCACCCTCAGCCACCTCGGCAACCTCTACGAGCACACCGACGCCCGCGCCGCCATCGCCCACCACGAACGCAGCCTCGCGATCGGCGAGACCATCGGGCACGCCGTCGTCCGCCAGTCCGCCCACTGCAACATCGGCTACGCCCACCTCACCCTCGGCGAACCGGCCGCCGCACTCGGCCACTTCGAGGAGAGCCTGCGCCTGCACGGCGAGTACGAGGACTGGCACGGCGCGTCCCAGGCCCGCCTCGGGCTGGTCCGCGCCCTGCGCGGACTCTCCCGTTCCGTGGAGGCGACGCACGAATGCGCCGCCCTCCTCGACCGCGCCGAACAACGCGGCGACACCCACATGACAGGCCTCGCCCGGCACCAGAGCGGCCTCCTGCTCCGGGCGGCGGGCCGCGACGAAGAGGCGTACGAACAGTGGAGGGCCGCGCTGCGCGCGCTGGACGGGACGGACAGCAAAGTGGCAGATGAGGTGCGGGCGCTGCTGGCGGCGGCGTAGCGCCACCTCCTCTTCATACTCCTTCTGCTTGCCCCTTCTGGCTCCCCGTCTTCCTACTTCGCGTCCGCGTAGCACTTCACGACAGCCGTCGTGAACGGGAACCGGACCGGGGTCTCCCCGAACGCGATCCGGCCCGCCAAGTCCCCCGCCTCACGCACCGCGAGCGCCACCGTCTCCGCCTCCTCGGCGGGGCAGTGCACGATGACCTCGTCGTGCTGGAAGAACACGAGCTGGGCCCGAAGGCCGCCCTCCGCGATCGACCGCCGCAGGGCGGCCAGCATCAGCAGCGCCCAGTCCGCCGCGCTGCCCTGCACCACGAAGTTGCGGGTGAAGCGGCCGCGGGCGCGGGCGTCGGACGAGGCGTAACCGGGGGTGAAGCCGCCCTCTGAGGGCTGGCCCCTGTCGCCCCCGTCGCCGCCGGCGCCGGACGGGACGGCTGTCGCCGGCGGGCCCTCCTGGGGAATGCCCGCCTCGTCGTCCTCCCCGGCGCCCGCCGCGGGCGGACTCGTCCGGCCCAGCCACGTCCGTACGAGCCGGCCCTCCTCGCCCGCCTTCGCCGCGTCGTCGACGTACGCCACGGCCAGGGGGAAGCGGCGGCGCAGCGCCGCCAAATTCTTCAGGCCGTCGCCCGACGTCTGTCCGTACACCGCGCCGAGCAGGGCGATCTTCGCGTGCTCGCGGTCGCCGGAGAACGCGCGGTCCGAGAGGCGCGTGTACAGGTCCTCCTCGCTGCCCGCCACCTCCATCAGGCCCCGGTCCCGCGAGATCGCGGCTAGGACCCTCGGCTCCATCTGATCGGCGTCGGCGACGACGAGCCGCCAGCCGGGGTCGGCGACGACGGCCCTGCGGATCACCTTCGGGATCTGGAGCGCGCCGCCGCCGTTGGTCGTCCAGCGGCCGCTGACCGAGCCGCCCGGGGTGTACTCCGGACGGAAACGGCCGTCGTGCACCCAGTCCTGGAGCCAGCTCCAGCCGTGCGCGGTCCAGATCCGGTACAGCTTCTTGTACTCGATGAGGGGCTTCACCGCGGGGTGGTCGATCCCCTCGAGCTCCCAGCGCCGCGTCGACTTCACCCTGATGCCCGCCTGCGCGAAGGCCTTCACGACGTCCGCGGCCAGATCCGGGCGGACGCGGCGCCCGAACGCGCCGGACACCTCGTCGGCCAGCTCGGCGAGCCGGCGGGGCTCACCGCGGCCCGCGTACCGCTCGCCGAGCAGTTCGGTCAGGAGCGCGCGGTGGACGTCGGCGCGCCAGGGGAGGCCCGCGGCGTTCATCTCTGCGGCCACGAGCATGCCGGCGGACTCGGATGCGGTGAGCAGGCGCATGCGGCCGGGGTGGGCGGTCGCGTCGTGTCTCCGCTGCTGCTCGGCGTGCACCTCCACGAGCTCCGCGAGGGACAGGTCGGTGCCGCCCGGGCGGGGCTCGAAGAGGGAGTCCTGGGTGCCGGGCTCGGCGGCGCGGGGTGGGGGATCGGGGGGTACCGGGGTGTTGCGGATGCGGGCGAGGGCGGCAGCCGCGGAGCGGGGCTCGCCGAGGCGGCCCTCGTGGCCGAGGAGGAGGAGTTCGGCGGCTTCGATGTCGTAGCAGCGGGGGACGCGGAGGCCGGCGGCGAGGAGGTGGGGATAGACGGTTGCGGTGGACCGCCAGACCCAGCGGTCCACGTGGGGGCGCTTGCGGACGGCTTCGGCGAGGTCGGGCTCGCGGACGGGGGTGCCTCCGGGCAGGCCGTCGTCCCCGAGCCGGACGAGCTCCGCAGCTCCTCCCTCGACCACCCCGACAACCCACCTCTCACCCACACCTCCCACCATCGCACCCCCCACTGACATCGCCTCCTGTCCGCCCGTGGGGCGGGGCCCCCTCGGTCGCGCGAGCGGCTGCGGCCAGGTGGGGGGGCTTGCCCCTACTCCCGCAAGGCGTTGCGGGGCAAACGGGTGGGTGGGTGGGAAATATCCGCCGCGGAGCGGCGGGCTTGTTGCTCTTGCCCCGGCGGGGGCGCCGGTGGACCCCGCCCGTCCGGGGGGCTCCCGGGTGCGGTGGGTGGGCGGTGCTGGGAGGCTCGGCGCATGCGAGTCGCGCTGGCACAGACGGACTGCGCCCTGGGCGAGGTCGACCAGAACCTGGAAACCGCGCGGGCCCAGGCCGCCCAGGCCGCCACCCAGGGCGCCGACCTCGTCGTCTTCCCCGAGCTGAGCCTGCACGGCTACCACCTGGGCGGCCTGAAGAGGGACACGTCGATCACGACGGACGACCCGAGGCTGCTCGGCCTGACGGAACCCGGCGGCCCCGACGTCCTGGTCGGCCTCCACGAGCACACGAGCCTCCGCGCGTACAACACGGCGGCGTACGTCACGGAGGGCCGCCTCCTGCACGTACACCGGAAGCTGTACCTCCCGAACTACCTGGCATGGGAGGAACGCAAGCACGTGAGCCCGGGCCAGCACCTCCGCGCGTACGACCTGCCCCACGGGCACGGCCGCGCCGCGACCCTCATCTGCAACGACGCCTGGCAGCCCGCGCTCCCCTGGCTCGCCGTGCAGGACGGCGCCGAGGTCATCTTCGTACCGACGAACAGCGCGGCAAGCCTGGACCCGGAGGCCATGGACACCGGCCTGTACTGGGACACGCTCCTGTCGTACACCGCCCGCATGCTGCAGTGCTGGGTCGTCTTCGTGAACCGGGTCGGCAATGAGAACGGCGCCTCGTTCTGGGGCGGTTCACGCGTCGTCGACCCGCGCGGCACGGTCGTCGCGCAGGCGCCGAAGTGGGAGCCGGGACTGGTGACGGTCGACATCGACGTACACGAGGCGCGCCGCCAGCGCCGCGCCGTGCCGCTCGTCGCCGAGGCGCGGCTCGGCCTGGTCGACCGCGAGGTGCGACGCCTCATCGACGAGGGTGGCGACAGCTGAGGAGGCCGGGGGCCTGGGAAGCCTGTCAGTGGGCTGCCACGGGGGATTCAGGTGATCCTCCTCCCGGAGGTTCCCGGAGGTTCCCGGAGGTTCCCGGAGGTTCCCGGAGGTTCTCGGAGGTTCAGGGTGGCCCTGAAGCTCCGGGAGGTTCACAGTGACCCCCCTGGTCTTCTCCTCGCACCCACCACCGCCGCCGTCACCGCCACCCCCGCACACACCCCCACGCTCACCCCGAGCTCGCCCCACGGCACCGCCACCCCCGCCGGTACGGAGAGGCGGGCGAGGCCGGCGGACAGGCCGGTCAGGTTGACGGCGGTGACGGCCAGGCCGAGCAGCGTGCCTGCCGCCACGGCCACCAGAGCCTCCCCGGCGACGACCAGCCGCACCTGGCCGTGCGTGGCGCCCGCGAGGCGCAGCGAGCGCAGTTCCGTGCGGCGTACGGAGGTGGCCATCAGCAGGGTGCTCGCCAGCGATATGCCCGTGTAGAGGAGGGAGATGCCGAGGAGCATGAGGAGGCCGAGGCGCGTCTGGGCCTTGGTCCGCGGGTGCGTCGCGGCCAGCCACTCCTCGGCCGTACGCACCTCACCCCCGCTGCGGGCCTTCAGCGCGGCGGCCGCGGCACCCCGGTCCGCGCCCGCCGTCAGCCGGACGTCGATCCGGTCGACCGGGACCGACGGGGCGTTCGCCCTGGTGACGTACGCGCCGTTGTCGCCGGTCCCGCGGGCGAGGACCGCCACGATCCGCAGCCGCGCGGGTCGTCCGTCGCCGAGCCAAACGGCGACGCGCTCGCCGACCCGATGCTTCTCCCACTCCTCGTTGACGACGATCGAGCGGTCGTCCAGGTCGCGTACGTCACCGGCGGTCACCGGCAGCCGCGAGGTCGCCGCCAGCGCCGCCGGGTCTCTCACCGCACGTGCGTCGGTCCGTACGAGGGCGCTGCCTTCCTCGCGTACGTAGACGGCGGTGGCGGCGGAGAGGGAGACGGCGGATGCGCCTGGCACGTCCCGGGTTCGGGCCGATTTCAACGAGCCGCCTTCGGCCACCAAGTGGGCCGACGTCCGCCGCTCCGCTTCCACCGCCTTCGCCGCGCTCACGGTCTGCGCCGAGCCGAGCAGGCTGCCCGCGAGGGCGACGCTGACCAGGACCGGTGCCGCGACGGCGGCGGTACGGCGCACGGCGGCCGTGGAGTTCTCGCGGACGAGCAGTCCGACGGCGCCGGGCAGCCGGAAGACGCGGACGACGGGACGTACGAGAAGGGGCGCGAGTGCGGAGGCCGCGGTGATCAGGATCATCGGCTGGGTCGTGTACGCCTTGCGCTTCAGGAGCGCGGACGGGTCCGTGCCCAGGGCCCGTACGAGCAGTCCGAGCCCGCAGGCCAGCAGCAACGCCCCCACGACCCGGCGGCTCCACGGCATGACGCCGCTGTCCACGGACGCGTCGCGCAGCGCCTCGACCGGGCCGATGCGCCCGGCCCGCCGCGAAGCGGCCCAGGCTCCGACGAATGAGACGAACAGGCCGGTCCAGAAGGCGAGTTGGAGGGGCCAGGAGAGCCAGTTGCTTCCCTCGGCTCCTACCGCGAACCATTCCGGTGCGATTCCTGCCCGTACCAGCGCCTCGGCCTGCGGGCGCGCGCCCCATGTCCCGAGCGCGCACCCGGTGGCGGGCGCCAGCACGCCCACCGCGAGTGCCTCGCCCAGGAGTTGTCTGCGCACCTGGCCCGGCGTCGCCCCTGCCATCCGCAGCAGCCCGAACTCCCTGCGCCGCAGCGCGACCACGAAGGCGAACGTCGACGCCGTGACGAACACCGATACGAAGGCGGCCACACCGCCCGCCGTGCCGAGGAAGGAGTTGACGGCCACCAGCGCCTCGGCGTCCCGCGCGGTGCCGGGATCCGCGTGGCGGCGGTCGTCGCCGGTGAGGACGCGGGCCCGTCCACCGACGACCTCGCGTACGGCCGGGGCGGGGGCTTCGACGCCGACGGCGTCCCGTTTGTCCCCGTCGAGCCGTACGGGTCCGAGCCGCCGAAGCTCGCGCAGAAGTTCGATATCCACAGGGTGTGGATGAACGAGCGGCTTCGTTACGTGGCTGACGTCCGGGCCGCGCCGGACCGGAACCGTCAGTGTGTCCTGCCCCATGACGACGACGGGCCACCTGGCGAACCGCTCCGGCGCCCGCTCGGGCGCCGAGAGGCTCGCGGCCAGTCCCAGCGCCATGGCGGCGGTGAGTCCGACGCCCAGGGCGACGGCCACGAAGGCGCCCACGAGACTGCTCCAGCGTGCGCGGAGGGAGGCGAGGAAGATCATCACGCGCGCGCCCCCGCCGCTCGGACCGCTCCGACCGCTTCGAGGCCCGCCATCGCCGCCGCCACCTCGCCGGCGTCCGGCGCCCGCAGCTCGCTCGCCACCCGCCCGTCGACGAGGAACACCAGCCGGTCCGCGTACGAGGCCGCCACCGGGTCGTGGGTGACCATCACGACGGTCTGCCCCTCCTCGTCCACCAACCCCCGCAGCAACGTCAGCACCTGGCGGCTCGTCCCCGTGTCGAGCGCTCCGGTCGGCTCGTCGCCGAAGAGGACCGCGGGGCGGGTGACCAGCGCCCGCGCGAGCGCCACCCGCTGCTGCTGCCCGCCCGACAGCTCACCGGGCCGGTGCCCGGCACGGTCGGCGAGGCCCACCCGTCCGAGCGCGTCGCGAATCTCCGCACGGGAGACCTTGCGGCCTGCGAGGCGCAGAGGGAGGGCGACGTTCTGGGCGGCGCTCAGTGCGGGGAGGAGGTTGAAGGCCTGGAAGACGAAGCCGATGTGCTGCCGTCGCAGCAGCGTCAGGCGCCGCTCGGTCAGGCCCGTCAGTACGGTTCCGCCCACCTCGACGAGGCCGGACGTCGGGCGGTCGAGTCCGGCGGCGCACTGCAGCAGTGTGGACTTGCCGGAGCCGGAAGGGCCCATGACGGCGACGAAGGTGCCGGCTCGGACGTCTAGGTCGACGCCGTCCAGGGCGGTGACGTTGGCGTGGTGGCGGTGGACGTCGGCGAGACGTACGACGGTTTCGCTCATGCCTCCCACCCAACCGCCGCGCCCCCTCAGGGACACGCCCCCTGGAGGGCGTCCGGGGGTAGGGCAGGCCATACCCTCCGGGGTGGGCGGGGTGGGGTTCTGCCCGGCGCCGCCCCGCTGGGGAAGGACCCCCAAGCCCGCCGCTCCGCGGCGGATGCCTCCCACCCACCCACCCGTTCACCCCGCAACGCCTTGCGGGGGTAGGGGCGGGTGGGTGGGTGTTCCCCCGCGACGCCCCGCCGGGGTAGGAGCACCGAGCCCGCCGCTTCGCGGCGGATGTTTCCCACCCACCCACCCGTTTGCCCCGCACCGTCTTGCGGGAGTAGGGGCGGGTGGGCGGGGGTTCACCCCGCGACGTTCCGCGGCAGTAGGGGCGGGCGGGTGGCAGTTCACCCCGCGACGTTCCGCGGGAGTAGGGGTGGGTTGGGTGGGTGTACCCCGTGACGTCCTGCGGGGAAGGGGCGGGCGGGTGGGGGACTGCCCCGCCCCGTCCTGCGGGGGTAGGGGCGGGTGGGTGGGGATTGCCCCGCGACGGCCCGCAGGGGAAGGCGTAACCCCCGCCGGGCCGTAGGCGTGAGCGCGCCCGCAGGGGAAGGCGCGAGGCCCCCGCCGGGCCGCAGTCGCGAGCGCTCGCGAGGGGACGTGGGGGTATGTGCGAACGGAGCACCGAGCCAGCTCTGGCGTCTTTGTTCGGGCAGCGCGGCGCAGGGATGGCGAGTACGCACATACCCCCGCGGCCCCGCCCCACAGACGGGCAGTGGGCGCGACCCGCCCGAGGCGCCCCGCCAGAACCCGTCCCCCATACCCTTGCCCCATGGACTCGGTGATCGACAGGGCGTTCGCGGCGGCGCTCTACGGCGACGGCGACGAAGGGCTGGACGCCGGGGCGTCACTCCTCGCGGCCACCCCCGACGCGGACGCCGACCTGCGCCGCCGCGGCGAGGAGTACCTGCATCGCGCCTGGCACCGAGGCTGGCAGCCCGCCGACATCATCCGCCTCGTCCGCCGCGACCTGGCCGACCCCCACGTACGCCTGACCGCCACCCTGATCCGCGCCGAGACCAGCCGTTACGCCCACCTGCCGCCCCGCTGGGCCGCCCAACTGGCGGACCTCGGGCCGGCCGACGCGGAGGGCCCCGCCCAGGACCGTTTCACCCGGGCCACCACCCACCTCCAGCTCTACCGCCTCCTCCTCCGCCTCCCCCCGATCGAGCCGGCAGGCCCACCGCCCGGCGACGCCCTCCCCGGCCCGGTCCACGGCGAGCCCCGCACCCTCACCCGTATCCGCGCCCTGCTCGCCAAGGCCGAGGCGACCGGCTTCCCGGAGGAGGCCGAGGCGCTGACCGCCAAGGCGCAGGAGCTGATGGCACGGCACTCGCTCGACGAGGCGCTGCTCGCGGCCCGTACGCACGCGAAGGACGTTCCTGCCGCGTGCCGCGTCGGCGTCGACGCCCCGTACGAGACCGCGAAGGCGATCCTGCTCGACGCCGTCGCCGCCGCGAACCACTGCCGGGCGGTGTGGAACGAGGCGTACGGCTTCTCCACCGTCGTCGGCTTCGAGCCCGACCTGGAGTCGGTCGAGCTCCTCTACACCTCCCTGCTGGTGCAGGGCACCACGGCGATGACCAAGGCGGAGGCCGGCCAGCGTGCGGCGGGACGTAAGCGTACGAAGACGTTCCGGCAGGCCTTCCTGATGGCGTACGCGCACCGCATAGGTGGCCGCCTGGCCGAGGCGGGCGAACACGCGATGACGGAAGCGGCACGGGAGGCCTCCCGGGCCACGGGTACGGGCGAGGAGGTCGGCCCGGGCGCCCTGCTCCCCGTGCTGGCCGCGCGCGACGTCGCCGTCACCGACCACACCGAGCGGATGTTCCCCGAGACGACCACGACGCGGGTGCGGGGCGTGACGGACGCCGAGGGCTGGAACCACGGAACGGCGGCAGCGGACCGCGCCCACGTCGCGCACCGCGGCCGCGGCCAGGGGCAGGGCCGGGACCGGGGCCGGGGCCCGGCGCTGCCGTGAGCGGACGCGTAAGAACGCGAACGAACACGAGCGCACGCGTCCGCACGCCAGCCAATACCCCCACACCACACGGCAGTTCGCCTACCCTGGACACCACTCCGCACTGACGGTTCAGGACCTCGGGGGCGCCGGATGGATCCGTATCTGCTCACTCTGGCCGGCACCGCCGGCACGTCCGTCGTCACCCTCCTCGTGACCGACGGCTGGCAGCAGGCCAAGGACGGCGTGGTGGAGCTCTGGCGCCGTTTCCAGCCCGAGGCGGCCGACGACGTGGAGCGGGAGCTCGAAGCTTCGCGCCGCACGGCGCTGGACGCGACGGAAGGCGCCGCCACCCCGGAGACCGGCCGCCCGGACAGCCGCCCGGACAGCCGCCCGGACAGGCGTCTGAACAGCCGCCTGGAGGGCCACTGGTGTGCCAGAGCAGTCACCCTGCTGAGCGAACACCCGGAGGCAGCAACCGAGTTGGAGGCCCTGCTCGACCGCCTCACGCGCGGAGCCGGCGGTCAGGCAGTCACCGGCGGTATCCACATGGAGGCCCACGCGGAGAGCAACGGCAGCATCTACCAGGCCGCACGCGACCAGCACATCACCCGGCGCTGACCCTCACCACCCAGCCCCACCTACTTCAAGAAGTCCGAGCAGACATAGGGCCCCAACTCGCCCTCCTCCTGCGTGCGCACGGACACCCGCACATCGTCAGGACGCGTCCGCCCCCGCTTGTCGAGGACGGCCCGCGCCCGCGCCAGACTGCACACCAGCTGCCCGGTGAAGTTGCGGTCACCGACGGAGGTCGGGTCGAGCGCGGCGACGGGCACCCGCACCGACAGCCGGTCGCCGTCGCCGGTGACCTCGAACGACCCGCTGTCGACCAACGAGGTCAGCCCGGACCGCTGCTCCGCCTCCGTGGGGCCCGACATCAACAACTTGATGACGGCGGCGGGTTCGCGGATGGGCGTGGTCCGTGTGACCCCTTCGAGTCGTCCCGTCTCGGAGACGAAGTAGATCCGTAGCCCCTTAGTGAGCCCGCCCGCCGCCTCGCCCGCGTCCACCACACCGGTGGGCCGCACCCCGCACCCCGCGAGGATGAGCGCGCCCACGATCACGCCCACGGCCACGCCCACGACCGACGTGCCTCCCAGCACACCCCTGGCCGCACGCCCAGGCCCACACACGACATCGCGTACGACCTTCACCGCGCGTCACCCTCTTCACCCTCGTCGCCCTCTCCTCCCTCTTCGCCCCGCCGCCACGGCAGCCTCAGCGTGAACACCGCCCCGCCACCCGCCCTGTTGGCCACGTCGATCGTCCCCCCGTGCAGCCGTGCGTTCTCCAGCGCGATGGCCGTGCCGAGCCCGCTGCCTTCCGACCGCGTCCGCGCGCTGTCGGCCTTGTAGAAGCGGTCGAAGACGTGGGGGAGGACATCGGGGGCGATGCCGGGCCCGCGGTCGGTGACCTCGACCGTCACCCAGTCGCCCGCAGCGTGCAGTGTGAGGGTGACCGGCTCGGCGCCGTGCCGCAGGGCGTTGCCGACGAGGTTGGCGACGACGACATCAAGGCGCCGCGGATCGGCGACCACCCGCACCCCGCCCCCACCCCTGTCCCCGAGCCCGCCCCGTACCCCTCCCCCCACCTCGACCCGAACCCGCTCCGTCCACCCCCGCAGCGCCAGTGTGTTCCGCACGGTCTCGGTGAGGTCGAGCTCGCGGAGGTTGAGACGCGCGGCGCCCGAGTCGAAGCGGGACATCTCCATCAGGTCGTCGACGAGCCGCGCGAGGCGCGCCGTCTCCGCGCTGACCGTGCGTGCGGCGCGCGCCGCATCCGGCGGCAGCTGCCCGGCGTCCTCGTCGAGAACGGTGGCGACCATCGTCATCGCGGCGAGCGGCGTCCGCAGCTCGTGCGAGACGTCGGCCACGAACCGCCGCGCCTTCGCCTCCTGCTCGCGCAGCTCGGCGACGGATGTCTCGAGGGCCGCCGCGGTCCGGTTGAAGTCCCTTGCCAGCTCGGCGAGTTCGTCGCGCCCTTTCGGCACCACGACCCGCGAGGTGAGGTCACCGGCCGCGTGCCGGCGCGTGGCCCGCCCCAGTTCCCGTACGGGCCGCAGCACCGTACGGGCGGCGAGCAGCGCGAGCACGACGGTGAGCAGCAGGACCGGCACCAGGCCGTCCCGCACGGCGGCGAGTATGGCCTCCGTGTCGTCCTGCTCGGCGCGCAGCGAGCTGACGGCGAAGACGTCCAGCCCGGACGGCGCCCCGGAGCCCAAGTCGGAATCGGAGGCGGAATCGGAGGTGGGATTGGAGGCGAGATTGGAGGCGGAGTCGAAGGTGACGGGCGTGCCCACGACCAGGTAGGGGCTGCCGTCCCGCTCGACACGCTGGAGGCTCATCCGGTTCCGGGTGCGTACGGCGTCGCGCAGCGAGGCGGAGATCAGCGACCGGTCGGCGGACGCCTCGGCGGAGGCGTCGGAGGATGCCGTCAGCGACCGGTACTCGGCGACGACCACGGTGTCCCCGAGCCCGTCGGCGACCCCGGCCGCGAACCGCGTGAGGGACACCTCGTCGGGCGGCATGGCGAGGTCGGCGGACGCCTGGTCGACGCGGTTCTTGAAGTCGGTGCGCACGGCGTCCTGTTTGCGGTCCAGGACGGCGTTGCGGGACTCGCGGTAGGCGAGCCCGGTGGCGGTGACCGCGCTGACGAGCGCGACGAGCACGAAGGCGACGACGAGGCGCGTACGCAGCCCGCCCCACACCTTCCACGGAGGCCGCCCCTTCGAACGCTGCCGCCCCTGCCGCCCCTGCCGCCGGGGCCACCACAGCCACAGGGGCCGCCCCTGCCACCGGAACCACCACTTCCACCGGGGCCGCCGCGCGCCGGGCCCGTGGTCGTTCATACCGGCCCGAACCGATACCCGAAGCCCCGCACCGTCTGCACGAACACCGGCCTGGCGGGCACGTCCTCGATCTTGGCCCGCAGCCGCCCGACCGCCGCGTCGACGAGCCGCGAGTCCCCGAGGAAGTCGTGCTCCCACACCGACCGCAGCAGCTGTTCGCGGCTGAACACCTGCCCCGGCGACGCGGAGAGTTCCAGCAGGACCCGCAGCTCGGTCGGCGGCAGGGCGATGGGCGTGCCGCACTTGGTGACGGTGAGCCCGGCGCGGTCGATGACGAGACCGGCGTACGTGTCCTCGCCGGGCCGCCGCCGCACCGGTTCGGCCCGCCGCAGCGCCGCCCGGATGCGGGCCTCAAGGACCGGTGCGGTCACGGGTTTGACCACGTAGTCGTCGGCACCCGCCTCCAGGCCGCGCACGATGTCGCTGTCGTCGCCGCGCGCGGTGAGCATGACGACGGGGATCGTCGACCCGCCGGCCCGGATCCGCCGGCAGACCTCGAAGCCGTCCATGCCGGGCAGCATCAGGTCGAGCACGGCGAGTTCGACGTCGTGCCCGGCGGGCCTCGCGAGGAGGGCGAGGGCGTCCTCACCGGTGGCGGCGGTGTCGACGGCGTACCCGTGGCGGCGCAGCACGAGTTCCATGCCGTCGCGCACGGACGCGTCGTCCTCGATCAGCAGCACGTGGGGTACTCGGGCCATGCGGACGATTATGGGCGAGGGTTTGCCCTGTTCAGGGGCCGGCGGGACAGTGATTGCGGCCTCGCGGGGCATTGTTACGTGCTCATCATGCGGCGTTACGTGTTCATCATGCGGTCGTGGAACGACCACCATGTGGCGGCGGCACATTGCCGCCATGAGCATCCACACCAACCACATCCACGCCACACCCGGAGCGGCCGTCCGGCGCCGCCTCGCCGCCCTCCTCGCCCTGCCCGTCCTGGCGATCACGGTGGCCTGCGGGGCTGACGGCGACAACGCTGACGGCAGCAACAAGGGCACAGCCACAGCCGGCGACACAGGGAAGAAGGGAACCAAGGGAACCGACGCGACCAAGTCCAGAAGCGCCTTCTACGACGCCCAGCTGAAGTACGTCCAGTGCATGCGCGGGAAGGCCGACGTCAAGGACTTCCCGGATCCGAAGCTGAGCGGCTATCTCGACTGGGCGAAGATCGACGAGGTCGTCGACCCGGCGGGGAACGGCGAGGAGTACAAGGGCGGCAAGGACGGCGTCTGCGCCCCCGAGCTGAGGGCCGCCATGAACCTCGAGCCCGAGCGTGACGCCCAGAAGGACTACGAGTCGATGCTCGCGCACGCCAAGTGCATGCGGGAGAACGGCTTGTCGAAGTTCACCAACCCCACGATGTCGGGCGGCAACGTCATGCCCGGCGGCGAGCCGAACCCGACGGACCCGACGATGGACCGCGACTCACCCGCGTACAAGGAAGCCCGCGAGACCTGCAAGGGAAAGCTGCTCGAGGGCCTGGACGGCATGCAGTGACGAGACGCCGCCGTACGGAACTCCTGACGGGCAGGGGCAGGAGCGTGGCCGTGTCAGCCGCCGCAGTGGTCACGGCGATCACGGCGGGCGTCCTCGTCCTCTCCGGCCCGGGAGACGACACTGGCACCGGAAGCAGCGAGGGCGACCTGCCGCCGGCCACCGCCACCGTCATCCGCACCGACCTCGTCAAATCCGAGACCGTCGACGGAAAGATCGACTTCGCCGGGCGCCGAGCAGTGAAGTCACCCGTCGACGGCACGGTCACGGTCGCCGCGCGGGAGGGTGCCACCGTGACGCGCGGCCAAGCCCTCTACGAGCGGGACGACAAGCCGGTGACGCTCCTCTACGGCCCGGTGCCCGCCTTCCGCGAGATGAAGGCGGGGAACCGCGGCAGCGACGTGCTCCAGCTGGAACGCAACCTCGTCGCCCTCGGCCACGGCGCGGGCCTGTACGTGGACCCGCGCTTCGACCGGGCGACCGAGGCGGCCGTCAAACGGTGGCAGAAGTCCCTCAACCGCACACCGACGGGCCGGGTCGGCAAGGGGGACGTGGTCTTCCAGACCGAACAGGTCAAGGTCGTCTCGGCGGACGCGGCACTCGCCGATCCCGTCGGCCCGGACGAGGCGGTCCTCACCGTCGCCTCGACGCAGCCGGTCGTCCGGGCCGAGCTCGACCAGTCCGACGCGTCCCTGACCGCACGCGGCACGAAGGTCGAGGTCACGCTCCCCAGCGGCAGGAAGGAACCGGGCCGCGTCACCGGCACGGCGCGGCCGGAGGACTCGGCCGCGTCCGAAGGCGGCGGCTCCGGGACCTCCGGCGACGGCATCACGGTCGAGGTGACCCTGGACGGCGGCAGGTCGGCGGCGTCGGGCGAGGACACCAGGGCCACGGCGAGCGTGAAGTTCGTCAGCGAGTCCCGGAAGAACGTCCTCACGGTCCCGGTCGAGGCGGTCGTCGCCCTGCGCGGCGAGAACGGCGGCTACGGCCTCCAGACGGTCCGGGGCCGTACGTCGCGCATGGTGCGGGTCAGGACGGGCATGACGGCCGACGGCAGAATCGAGGTGACCGCCCCCGGACTCGAGGAGGGCACGAGGGTAGGCGTGGCCGCCCCATGAACCCCCCACCCACCTCCACCCCAAAGCCCCTGCCCCCCACTCCCACCGCCGCCCCCGTCATCGAACTACGCGACGTCACCAAGTCGTACGCCGGTGACGTGCACGCCCTGCGCGGCGTGTCCCTCACCGTCCGCGCCGGGGAACTCCTCGCGCTGGTCGGTCCTTCGGGCTCCGGCAAGTCGACGATGCTGAACATCATCGGCACGCTCGACAAGCCCACCTCCGGCACGGTCCGCGTCGCGGGCCACGACGTGAGCGCGCTCGGCGACGCCCGTCTGTCGGCCCTCCGCGCCCGCCACATCGGCTTCGTCTTCCAGCACTTCCACCTCGCGGCAGGCCGTGACGCGCTCGACAACGTCGCGGACGGACTGCTGTACGCCGGCGTGCGCAGCAAGGAGCGCCGCGCCCGGGCCCGCACCGCCCTGGAACGCGTCCGCCTAGGCCACCGCCTGGACCACCGGCCGAGTGAGCTCTCCGGTGGCGAGAAGCAGCGCGTGGCGATCGCCCGCGCGCTCGTGGGCGGCCCGTCCCTCCTCCTCGCGGATGAGCCGACGGGTGCCCTGGACACGGCGTCGGGTGCGGTCGTCATGGAACTGCTCCGCGAACTCAACGAGACGGGCACGACGATCTGCGTGATCACCCACGACAACGACATCGCCGACTCCCTGCCCCGCAGAATCCGCTTCCGGGACGGCACCATCACGTCCGACTCCGGCACCGACC
Source organism: Streptomyces sp. NPDC039480 (assembly GCF_055597165.1). NCBI lineage: Bacteria > Bacillati > Actinomycetota > Actinomycetes > Kitasatosporales > Streptomycetaceae > Streptomyces > Streptomyces sp. NPDC039480. The sequence goes on from NZ_JBVITX010000012.1 coordinate 251,200, forward strand.
CCGTATCCGCATCCGCATCCGCATCCGTGTCCGCATCCGTATCTGGGGGAGGTTGAGATGCGCCCGACCGACATCCTCAGAGTCGGCGCCGTCGGCCTGCGGGCCCGCCGCGCGCGGGTCGTTCTCTCCGCGCTGGGCATCGCGATCGGCATCGCCACGATGGTCGCGGTCGTCGGCCTCTCCCAGTCCAGCAAGTCGGACCTGATGGCGAAGCTCGACCGGCTCGGTACGAACCTCCTCACCGCGGAGGCGGGCAAGGACGCCATGGGGAACGACGTGCCGCTCCCCAAGTCGGCGGTGGCGATGGTGGAGCGCATCGGTCCGGTGCGGCACGCCACGGCGACCGGTGACGTCGACGCCCGTATCCGCCGCAGCGACGTGGTCCCCGAGGAGCGGACGGCGGGTGTGACGGCACAGGCCGCCCGCCCGGACCTCCTGGAAGCGCTCAACGCCCGGGTGCGGGAGGGGAGGTGGCTGGACGAGGTGAGCGAGACGCTTCCCGTCACCGTCCTCGGCTCGGTGGCCGCGGACCGGCTCGGCGTCACGTCCCCCGGCGAGAAGATCGTGATGGGCGACGAGTACGTGGTCGTCATCGGCGTCCTGGAACCCGTGGAGCTGGTCCCGAACCTGGACCGCGTGGCGATGGTCGGGTTCCCCGCGGCCGAGAAGTACTTCCGCTTCGACGGCCACCCGTCCATGGTCTTCGAGCGGTCGCCCGACCACACGGTCGAGGACGTACGAGAGGTACTCGCCCGTACTGTCAGCCCGGGCGACGAGGGCTCGGTGAAGGTCTCCCGGCCGTCCGACGCGCTGGCCGCGAAGGCGGCGACGGACGAGGGCCTGACGACCCTCATGCTGGGCCTCGGCGCGGTGGCGCTCCTGGTCGGCGGGGTCGGGGTCGCCAACACGATGGTGATCTCGGTCCTGGAACGCCGTGCGGAGATCGGCCTGCGCCGGGCGCTGGGCGCAACGAAGGGGGCGATACGTCTCCAGTTCCTGGCGGAGTCCCTGCTCCTGTCGGCGCTGGGCGGGGTGGCGGGCGCGCTGCTGGGCGCGACGGCGACGTACGCCTTCGCCCTGAGCCGGCACTGGACTCCGGTGGTCCCGCCCTGGTCCCTGACGGCGGGTTTCACCGCCACGCTGCTCATCGGCATGGCGGCGGGTCTCTACCCCGCCGTCAGAGCATCCCGCCTGCACCCGACGGCAGCGCTGAACGCGACGTGACCCGGCACTGAACGCGACGTGACCGGGCCACTTGCGGCCCCCCTCACTCCATCCCCGCCCGATATGCCCCGTATCATCACAGAGTGACCTGGCTCCGCGCGCTGAAAGAGACAGCTCGCTCGGGTCTGACCGTCGAGCGCAAACGCCTTGAGCCGCTGGTCGCCCTGCGGGGTGCGGCCGGTCTGGCGATCATCATCGGCGTCAGCCTCACCCTGTTCGGGCCGGCGGTGGCGGCGAGCTCCGCGTTCGGGGCGTTCCAGGCGGCCATCGCCACGTTTCAGCGCAGCTGGCGCCCCCGCCCCGAACTGGCCCTCGCCTCCGGCACGAGCCTCGCCGTCTCGACCTTCCTCGGCTACCTCACCGGCTCCCACCTGCTCCTCTTCCTCGGACTGCTCTGCCTCTGGACCTTCCTGGCCGGGCTGAGCTGGGCGGCGGGCCCGACGGTCGGCATCATCGCGTCGTCCAACGTCGCGATCATGCTGGTGACGGTCACGATTCCGACCTCGGTCGCCGCGGCGGCGGGTCACGCGGCGATGATGATCGTCGGCGGCTGTGTGCAGGCGGGGCTGGTGATCCTCTTTCCGGTACGCAGATGGGGCGCCCACAGGGACGCGCTGGCGGACGCGTTGGCCGCCGAGGCGGACTACGCGCGCAGGCTCCGGCACGACCCGGTGGCCGCGTTCGACCCGGAACCCCTGATGGCGGCGCGCGACGCGGCGACGATCACTCCGCGCCAGGCGCGGACGCGCCCCGCGGAGCTGCACGGCGCGCGAGGCGTCGCCGAACGCATCCGTCCGGTCCTGGCCTCCCTCGCGGACCCGGCGGTCGGTGTACCGCCGGAGGGCAAGGAGCGGGACAGGGTCCGCGAACTCCTCGGCGCGGCGGGCGCGGTCCTGGACGCGGCGGCCCGGGCGATCCGCCACGGCGCCCCGGTCCAGATCCCCCCAGCAGCCCTGGCCGCCCTGAAAACCCCCGACACCGGCACAATCCTCACGGGCCCGGCCCACCGAGCGGCAACCCGCCTGACCGCCCTCCTAAACGACGCCCTAGAAACAGCAGGCAACACCCAGCCATCACCCCCCACCCCACCCCCCTCAAGCAACACCCCAGCAACTTCGGCCGCGCCCACCGCCCCGGGGGCCCTGGCCGAGTCGGCCGCGCCCACAGCCCCGGCGGCCCCGGCCGGACCGGCTACGCCCTCTGCCCCCGGCGTCCCGGCCGAACCGGCCGCGCCCATTGCCCCCGGCACCCCGGCCGAACCGGCCACGCCCACTGCTCCCGGCACCCCGGCCGAGCCAGCCGCGCCCACCGCCCCCGGGGCCCCGGCCGAACCGGCCACGCCCACCGCCCCCGGCACCCCGGCCGAACCGGCCACGCCCACCGCCCCCGGCGCCCCAGCCGGGCCGGCTGCGCCCACCGCCCCGGACGCCCCAGTCGGACCCGGCGAGCCTGCCGCCTCCACCTCCCCCACCAGGCCGGTTACGCCTACCGCTCCGGGCGGCGTCCCCGCCGCCCCCGCAACCTCCGTCACCCCGACCGGGCCGACCACGCCTGCCGGGGCCGGTCCGGACACTCCCGCCGACCCCGACCCCGACCCCGACCCCGGCGCCTCCGCCGGGCCCGGCGAACCTGCCACCTCCATCACCCCGACGCGTCCGGGCGCTCCCGCGGCCCCGGACGCGCCCCCCGCCCCGGGCACCCCCGCCGAGCCCGGCGAGCCTGCCACCTCTGCCGCCCCCACGGGGGCGCCTACGCCTGCCACTCCGGGCGGCACCCCCGCCGCCCCCGCCGCCACCCCGCCTGGGCCTGCCGTGCCCGCCGGCCCAGGCGCTCCCGCCGAGCCCGGCGAGCCTGCCACCTCTGCCGCCCCCACCGGACCGCCCACGCCTGCCACTCCGGGCGGCACCCCCACCGCCCCCGCCGCCACCCCGCCTGGATCTGCCGCGCCCGCCGGCCCAGGCGCTCCCGCCGAGCCCGGCGAGCCTGCCGCCCCCGGTACCCCGACCGGGCCGGGCAGTCCCACCGCCCCGACCGGGTCGGGAGCGCCCGCCGACCCGGCTGCCCCGGCTGACCCAGGCGCCCCGGCCGGGCCGGACGCGCCCACCGACCCCGGTGCCCCTGCCAGCCCCAACACCCCCACAGAGCCCCTCACCCCCGTCACCCCCACCACCGACCCTCCAACCCAGCCCAACCTGCACCCCCACAAGCCCCGCCCCCAAACCCCTCACCCCAACCCCCTCCTCCGCCCCAGCCTGCTGGCCCTCGTGCCCGCCGCTATTCGGGCCGTTCGGGATGACTTCAGGCACGATTCGGCTGTGACGCGGCATGCGATCCGGGTCACGGCGGTGGCTGCCGCCGGGTATCTGCTCGGGCACTGGCTGCCCCTCGGGCACGGGTACTGGGCCCCCATGGCGTCCGTCATGGTGATGCGCCCGGACTTCTCCCAGACGTACTCCCGCGCTGTGGCCCGGTTCGGCGGCACCCTCGTCGGGGTCGCCCTCGCCACGGGCCTCGTCCAGCTGGCCCACCCCGGCACGGGGCTCTCCGCCGCGCTCGCCGTGCTCTGCGCCGGGCTGATGTACCTGCTGATGCGCACCGGCCAGGTGGCCGCGCAGGCCTGCGTCGCCGCGTACGTCGTGTTCCTGCTCGGCATGGGCGGCCAGCAGTGGACGCAGACCGTGCCGGAGCGCGTGGTCCTGACCCTGCTCGGCGGCGTCCTCGCGATGATCGCGTACGCGGTCTACCCCGCCTGGGAGACCCCGCGCCTGCGCACCCGCCTCGCCGATTGGCTGATCGCGGACGGCCGGTACGCCGCCGCGGTCGTCGACCACTACGCCCACCCGGCGGGCAAGGCCTGCCCGGACGTGCGTCAGGCCCTGCTCGCGGCCCGCGACGCCCGCGTCGCCTGGCAGGAAGCGGTGAACCGGGCCAAGAACGAGCCCGTACGCCACCGCGGCCTCTCCCGCGCCGCTGCCGCCGACGCAGAGGAGACACTCGCCCAACTCGGCCGCGTGGCCATGCTGATGGAAGCGCATCTGCCGGAACGCGGCGACACCCCCGTGCCCGCGGCGGCCCGCCTCGCCGAGGCGCTGCGCAAGTCGACGGAGCAGGGCGCGAAGGCGGTGCGCGAACGCCGCGTACCGAAGTGGGACGCGGTCCGTACGGCTCTGGAGGAGTGGGACGGCGAGGGCGTCCCCGACCGGGTGGTCCGCAGGGGGGCTGGGCTGCTCCTGGAGACTTTGGATGAGCTCTCCGACGCCCTGGACACGGCGCCCCCGCCGATGCTGGTGGACGGCTCCACCACCCCTGACCCTCCTCCGGGTCCCACGGCCCGGTGACGTCAGGGCTGGGGCGCCCCCGCCGTGGGCAAGCCGTCCGGCAGCTTGCCGCCCCGCGTCTTCAGGAACACGTCCTTGCCGGCGCCCTCCCAGGCGACCTTCATGGACTTGCCGTCCACGGACTCGACACGTCCCGTCGTACGGTCCGCCTTCCCCTGCGGGCACTTGAGGCTGATCACCTGCGACCCCGCCCGGCCCCCCGCCGTGCCGTTGCACAGCACGTCCTCGCCGAGCAGCGTCACCGTCTTCCCGGTGACGGCGAGGGCGAGCGGCGTCCCGCCGGCCGTGGTGACCCACGTACCTTCCAGGCTGCCGCCCTTGGCCCCCGAGCTGCCCGAACCACCCGAGCCGCCCGAACCACCGGAGGTGCCGGAGCCGCCAGAGGTGCCGGAGCCGCCGGTCGAGCCCCCGTACTCGTCCCCGTAACCGCCGGAAGAGCTCGAACCGGAAGAGCCGTAAGAGCCGGAAGAGCTCGAACCAGACGACCCTCCGCGGCTCTTCTTGCCCCCACCCCCGCCCCCACCACTCCCACACCCCGACAGCACCAGCGCGACGACCACCCCCGCACTGGCCACGACAGCACCTGCACGGACCCTACGGACGTACGCGCGCACTTGAAGTCCCCCTGAGAGCGGCCCGATCCGGTCGGATCGGATCGCGCGTCAAGCTACCAGGGCGTCTACCAGGAGGACTTGCGTACGCCGGGGAGATATCCGGCGTGCGCCTGCTCGCGCAGCTTCACCCTCGACAGGCCGAACGCCCCCACGTATCCCCGCGGGCGCCCGTCGACGCTGTCCCGGTTGCGTACCCGCGTCGCGCTGGCGTCGCGCGGCTGGCGCGCCAACTCCCTTTGTGCCGCCAGCCGTTCGGCGTCACCCGTGCCGGGTCGGCGGATGATCTCCTTCAGCTCGGCCCGCCGCGCGGCGTACCGCGCGACGATCTCGCGCCGCTGCTCGTTCTTCGCGATCTTGCTCTTCTTGGCCATCAGATCCTCACTCCACGCGCACGGATCCTGGCGACGGCCGCCTCGATCCCGATGCTGTCGACGGTCTTGATCCCCTTCGTGCTGAGCCGTAGCCGCACGTACCGCCCCTCGCTCGGCAGCCAGTACCGCTTGCGCTGGACGTTGGGGTCGAAGCGGCGGGACGTCCGCCGGTGGGAGTGGGAGATGTTGTTGCCGAAGCGGGGTTCCGCGCCGGTCAGCTGGCAGTGGGCGGACAAGGTGACACACCTCTCGGTAGTCGGGACAGGGCTCCTGCTGAGCCCCCGGGGCTCCTGTTCGCGGCCCCGTCGAACCCCCAGTTGAAAACGGGAGTCATTTTCATATACTAGCCCCATGGCCCGCACCGAACACCGCCCCGTCATCAAGCTCCGCTCCACGGCAGGAACCGGCTACACCTACGTGACCCGCAAGAACCGCCGTAACGACCCCGACCGCCTCACGCTGCGCAAGTACGACCCGATGGCAGGACGCCACGTCGACTTCCGAGAGGAGCGCTGACCGCCATGCGCAAGGACATCCACCCGCCCTACGGCCCCGTCGTCTTCCGCGACAAGGCCGCCGGCTTCGCCTTCCTGACCCGTTCGACCGCGACCAGCGCCAAGACGGTCGAGTGGGAGGACGGCCGTACGTACCCCGTCATCGACGTCGAGGTCTCGTCCGCGAGCCACCCCTTCTACACGGGCACCGCCCGCGTGATGGACACGGCCGGCCGCGTCGAGCGCTTCGAACGCCGCTTCGGCAAGCGCTGATGCCGGGCCCGGACCGGCCCGCGCGAGCCGAGGGAGAGGCATCCCGGATGGAGACGCCCCGTATGGACGTCGTGATCGTCGCCGGCCTCCACGCGGCCGCCCGCACGGCGGCCGTCGACGAACTGCTCGCCGGCGTCCCCGGCAGCGTGGCCCTGCACCACGACCTGTCGACCGCCGTGACGGGCACCGTCGTCCGCACGGTCCGCGACGCCACCGGCGTGCTCTCGACCGGTGACGCCCCGCTGGTCAACGACTGCGCGTGCTGCGCGCTCCGCGAGGACCTCGTGCCCGAGCTCGACCGCCTCGCGGACGCGGGGCTCACCCGCCTCGCGGTCGTCGAGCTGTGGGACTCGGTCGAGCCCAAGGCCATGGCCGAGGTCGTCGCCGCGCACGGCGGCGACGGCCTCGCGCTCACGGGTGTGGTCACGGCGGTCGACCCCGCCCTGCTCCTGCCCTGCCTCGGCAACGGAGACGACCTCATGGACGCCGGACTCGCCGCCGCCCCCACCGACCAGCGCACCGTCGCCGACACCTGGGCGCGCCAGCTGGAGTACGCGCCCGTGCTCGCCGTCGCCGACTCCCCGGAGGCCGACGACGAGGACCGCGCCCTGCTCGCCCAGCTCCACCCGACCGCCCGCCAGGTGCTCATCGGCCGTGGCGACCTGGCCCGCGCCGCGCTCACCGGATTCGACGTCGAGGCCGCCGCCGCGGCGCAGCACCCGGCCTGCGCGCTGCTGCCGACCGAGGCCGACGCGTGCGGGGTCGCCACCCTCGTATGGCATCGGGAGCGGCCGTTCCACCCGGAGCGGCTCTACAACGCGCTGGAGGACCTGACCTGCGCGGCCGCCCGCAGCCGTGGCCGCTTCTGGCTGGCCGACCACCCGGACACGCTGCTCGGGTGGGACGCGGCGGGCGGCGCGCTCTGCGTCGAGAGCGCCGGGCCGTGGCTGGCCTCGCTGCCGGACGCCGCGTGGGAGATGGTGCCGCCGGTGCGCCGCGCGGCCGCCGCCCTCGACTGGCACCCCGAGCACGGCGACTGCTGCAACCACCTGGTGTTCACCTCACCGGGCCTGGACCGCGAAGGACTCATGGAGGTCCTGGAGTCCTGCCTGCTGACGGACGAGGAGTACGCCGCAGGGCGCGACGCCTGGAAACACCTGCCCCCCGCCTTCGACACCCTCCTGGAGGTCTGACCCTTGTCCCCGCGCAAGCCCCCGCGCCCGCAGAAGCCGAAGCCCAACCCGCTGGATCAGGCCGGAATCACGTACGTCGACTACAAGGACACGGAGCTGCTCCGCAAGTTCATCTCGGACCGCGGCAAGATCCGCAGCCGGCGGGTGACGCGCGTGACGGCCCAGCAGCAGCGGCAGATCGCCGCGGCGATCAAGAACGCCCGCGAGATGGCGCTCCTGCCGTACGGGGCGCCTCGCTGATCGGGCCGGCCCCGGCCCCCGGAACGCCCCCTGCGGCACCCCAAGGTGCCGCAGGGGGCGTTTTCCTGCCCGAGAGGGTCCGAGGGCGTCCGAGGGAACAGGACAGGCCCGGTATGCGTCTCTCCCTAATACGAGACGCCGACAGGGCTGTAATCAGGGGAACACCCCGCGTGCACGTGCATCTGCCCATGCATCGGCATGTGAACACAGCTATGATCCGGGACAGTTGACCACTGCATCTAGAGCCACTCACGGCACCGCACCACCCGGGGAGCGACCTGTGCACCACGCGTTTAACGGCATGGCGGCCACGGAGCTTCACGGGGTCGTCTGGCAGAAGAGCAGACACAGCAACTCGCAGGGCTCGTGCGTCGAGTTCGCGAAGCTGCCGGGCGGCGACGTCGCCGTGCGCAACTCGCGCTTCCCGGACGGCCCGGCGCTCGTCTACACGCGCGCCGAGATAGAGGCGATGCTGCTGGGGATGAAGGACGGGGAGTTCGACCACCTGATAGGCGGCTGACCCACTCCCCGCACATCGGGTCTCAACCCAGGCGGAACAGCGCCCAGACCACCTTGCCGCGCAGCGCGCCGGCGAGCGGGTGCCAGCCCCAGCTGTCGCTGAACGAGTCCACGAGGAACAGACCCCGGCCCGACTCCGCCGAGAAGTCGTCGTCGGTGTCGCGCGCGACCGGGCTGTCGTCGCTGGGGTCGCGCACCGCGCACACGAGACGCGTCGCCCAGTGCATCAGGTGCAGCCGCACGGGCGGCTCCTGCCGGTCCCGCGGGGTGTCCGCGGGCAGCGCGTGCCGCAGCGCGTTGGTGACGAGCTCGGAGACCACGAGCGCGATGTCGTCGAACCTCTCGTCGAGATCCCACTGGCCGAGCGTCGTCCGGGTGAACCGCCGTGCGCTGCCCACCGCTTCATAGCGGGCGGGGAGGGCGATGGAGGCCGCGTCGGAGACCGCGGAGGGGTCGATCGGAGGTAGCCCCTGCCTTAACGGCTCGAGCATGGTCGATCCATTCGTCCCCATGCGAGGCACTCCCCGGTTTCGCGGTACATAGCGATGGAGCGGTGGCGCGGTCGGTCGCCGATGGTGCGGTGGTACGCGGTCGGTACAGCAGTGGCGCGCGGACCATGGTTCCGAATGCGCACAGCAGATGCAAGGGCAGATGCACGTGCACGCGCCGGACTTGGTCGCTCCCGTGCCACTTCTTGCCCATTTCTTCCCACGACTTCTTCTGGAGACCTTTCGGACCCTTTCCGTTTCTGTAACCGGACGTGTACGGCCCGGAGCGTTTAATGGCAGACTGCTGGCTTCCAGTCGATCGGGAGGATTGAGCGAAGTGACCGCAGGGGAGTCGAGCGGCTCGGTGGTACGGCGCATCCTGCTGGGCTCGCAGCTGAGGCGGCTCAGGGAATCCCGCGGCATCACCCGTGAAGCGGCCGGATACTCGATCCGCGCCTCCGAATCGAAGATCAGCCGCATGGAGTTGGGACGGGTGAGCTTCAAGTCCAGGGATGTCGAGGATCTTCTGACGCTCTACGGCGTCACCGACGAGGCCGAGCGCGGCGCACTCCTCTCGCTCGCCAAGGAGGCCAACCTCACCGGCTGGTGGCACAGTTACTCGGACGTCCTGCCCGGCTGGTTCCAGACATACATCGGCCTGGAGGGCGCGGCCTCGCTCATCCGTGTCTATGAAGTCCAGTTCGTCAACGGCCTGTTGCAGACCGAGGCGTACGCCCACGCGGTCGTCGCACGCGGCATGAAGGGCGCGAGCAAGGCGGAGATCGAGCGGCGCGTCGCGCTGCGCCTGGAGCGCCAGAAGCTCCTCGCCTCCGAACACGCGCCCCGCTTCCACTGCGTACTGGACGAGGCCGCGCTCCGACGGCCGTACGGCGACCGGGAAGTGATGAGGGGTCAGATCCAGCACCTCATCGAGATCTCCGAGCGCCCGAACGTCACCCTCCAGGTGATGCCGTTCAGCTTCGGCGGGCACGCGGGCGAGAGCGGCGCCTTCACGATGCTGAGCTTCCCGGAGTCCGACCTCTCCGACGTCGTGTACGTGGAGCAGCTCACCGGTGCGCTCTATCTCGACAAGGCGGAGGAAGTGGCGCAGTACGACAGGGTCGTGGCCCAGCTGCAGAAGGACAGTCCCGACCCGGTCGGCAGCCGGGATCTTCTGCGCGGACTGCTTCAACTCACCTGAAACATAAGTACTATGACGTGAGATCAGGTGTCTGCTTCCGTTAGCGGCCGTCAGCTGCCGCGGCAAGGGGTCCGTCTCATGTCCTTCTTCACCGACCTGGCTCACCAGTACATCGACGGCGAGTGGAAGGCCGGGTCGGGTTCCTGGGACATCATCGACTTCAATCCGTACGACGGGGAGAAGCTGGCGTCCATCACGGTCGCCACGGCCGACGAGGTCGACCAGGCCTACCGCGCCGCCGAGCGCGCGCAGCAGGAATGGGCCGAGACCAACCCCTACACCAGGCGTGCGGTGTTCGAGCGGGCCCTGCGGATCGTCGAGGACCGCGAGGAAGAGATCACCGAGGCGATCATCGCCGAGCTGGGCGGCACCCGGCTCAAGGCGGCCTTCGAGATCCACCTCACCAAGGAGTTCCTGCGCGAGTCGGTCCACCTCGCGCTGCGCGCCGAGGGCCGCGTCCTGCCCTCGCCGGACGACGGCAAGGAGAACCGCCTCTACCGCGTCCCCGTGGGCGTGGTCGGGGTGATCAGCCCCTTCAACTTCCCGTTCCTGCTGTCGATCAAGTCCGTCGCCCCGGCCCTCGCCCTGGGCAACGCGGTCGTCCTCAAGCCGCACCAGAACGCGCCGGTGCTCGGCGGCGCCCTCGTGGCCAAGGTGTTCGAGGACGCCGGACTGCCGGCCGGACTGCTCAACGTCGTGATCACGGACATAGCCGAGATAGGCGACGCCCTGATCGAGCACCCGGTGCCGAGCATCATCTCGTTCACCGGCTCGGACCGCGTGGGGCGGCACGTCGCCACGGTCTGCGCCGCGAACTTCAAGCGCTCGATCCTGGAGCTCGGCGGCAACAGCGCGCTAATCGTCCTGGACGACGCCGACATCGACTACGCCGTGGACGCGGCGGTCTTCAGCCGCTTCGTGCACCAGGGCCAGGTCTGCATGGCCGCCAACCGCATCCTCGTCGACCGGTCCGTGGCGGACGAGTTCACCGAGAAGTTCGTCGCCAAGGTCGCGAGCCTGAAGGTCGGCGACCCGGCCGACCCGGGCACCCACATCGGCCCGCTCATCAACTCCTCGCAGGCGGACGCCGTCACGGCCGTCGTCGACCAGGCCGTCGCCGCCGGCGCGAAGCCCCTGCTGCACGGGCGGACCGAGGGCAACCTCGTCGCCCCCTCGGTCCTCACGGACCTGCCGGCCGGCTCCCCGGTCCTGAGCCAGGAGATCTTCGGCCCGGTCGCCCTGCTGCTGCCCTTCGACGGCGAGGACGAGGCCGTCCGCATCGCCAACGACACGCCGTACGGCCTGAGCGGCGCCGTGCACACCGCTGACATCGAGCGCGGCGTGCGCGTCGCCAAGCGCGTCAGGACCGGCATGATCCACGTGAACGACGGCACGGTGCACGACGAGCCGATCGTGCCCTTCGGCGGCGAGAAGAACTCCGGCGTCGGACGGCTGAACGGCGAGTCGACGGTCGACGCCTTCACCACACAGAAGTGGATCTCGGTGCAGCACGGCAGGTCGCGCTTCCCGTTCTGACCTTTCCTCTTCTGGCGTTTTCTCTTCTGGCATTTCCTCGCCCTCGGAGCCTTGCGGACAGCACCTGACCGCAAGGCTCCGTAGCGTCTGTGGTGTCGGAAAGCCCGGCGGAACGGCCCAGCGGGACCTGCGTGAAGCAGGCCGGAGAAGAGGCGGACACCATGGTCACTCACGTCAGCGCGGAAGCCAGGGGCGACGAGCGCGGCGCCCTCATCGCCTTCGTCGAGGCCCAGCGCGGCGGCATCCGCCGCTCGGTGCTCGGCCTGACCGACGAGCAGGCGAAGGCCCGCCCGAGCGCCAGCGAACTCACCCTCGGCGGTCTCGTGAAGCACGTCGCGGAGACGGAGCTGAACTGGCTGCGCATGGCCCAGCAGAAGCCCAACGAGAAGGCGCGCACGGAAGCGACCTGGGGCGACAGCTTCCGCCTCGTGGAGGGCGAGACGCTCGCCGAGACGCTGGCCTTCTGGGACGAGGTCGCCCGCGAGACCGAGGACTTCATCCGCGCGGTGCCGAGCCTCGACGACACGTTCCCGCTGCCCGAGGCGCCGTGGTTCCCGCAGGACGGCGCGGTGTCGATGCGCTGGCTGATGCTGCACCTGGTCGAGGAGATCGGCCGGCACGCGGGCCACGCCGACATCGTCCGTGAATCCCTCGACGGAAAGACGGCCTTCGAGCTGGTGGCGCTGGAGCGGGGATACCCTAGTCAAAATTGATGACCGGGGGGCTGAGCGGAAGGGCGCGGTACATGTCAGCGATCCGGCTACTGGTTCTTGGAGCCGTCCGGCAGCACGGCCGCGCCCACGGCTATCAGGTCCGCAACGACCTGGAGTTCTGGGGCGCCCACGAGTGGTCCAATGCCAAGCCCGGCTCGATCTACCACGCCCTGAAGCAGCTGGCGAAGCAGGGCTTCCTGCTCGCGCACGAGGTCGCCCCCTCCACGGCCGGCGGCCCGCCGCGCACCGAGTACGAGGTCACGGAGAAGGGCACGGAGGAGTACTACTCCCTGCTCCGTGACTCCCTGACCACGTACGACCAGCGGCCCGACGTCCTCACGACCGGGATCGGTTTCATCGTGGACCTGCCGCGCGAGGAGGCCGTGGCCCTGCTCAAGGAGCGGGTGCGCCGCATCGAGGAGTGGCGCGCGTCCGTCACGGAGTACTACACGCCGCAGGACGGCCCCGAACAGCTCGGCCACATCGGCGAGATCATGAACTACTGGGTGCACTCGGCCGACACGGGCGCGGAGTGGACCAAGGGCCTGATCGCCCGCATCGAGGCCGGCGCCTACACCTTCTCCGGCGAGGGCGATCCCTTCGTGGGAGTGCTTGCCGAGGACCAGGAGAATCCGTACGCGGCGGGGAGCGGGTCCGCGGGGGACGACCACTAATCAAGTTTGACGAATGGTGAGACTCGGGCTACCTTCCCTGCGTAGTCAACTTTGACTAGATGATCAGCGAGGGGAGCCGGATGACGGACGCGATCGTCGTTGAGGGTGCACACAAGGCGTACGGGAGCAAGAAGGCGCTGAACGGCCTCGACCTGCGGGTGGAGCGCGGCACCGTGCACGGGGTGCTGGGGCCGAACGGCGCGGGCAAGACCACGGCGGTGCGGATGCTCGCCACCCTCCTGCGGCCCGACGAGGGTCGCGTGGAGGTCGCAGGGCACGACGTGCGGCGCAGGCCCGACGAGGTGCGCAGGCGCATCGGTCTGCTCGGCCAGCACGCCGCGGTGGACGAGGAGCTGAGCGGCCGGCAGAACCTGGACATGTTCGGGCGGCTCCATCACCTGGGCGCCCGCCACGCGCGCGTGCGGGCCGACGAGCTCCTGGAGCGGTTCGGCCTCGCGGACACCGGCCGCAAGGCGGTCAAGCAGTACAGCGGCGGCATGCGGCGCCGCCTGGACCTCGCGGCCTCCCTCGTCACGGAGCCCGAGGTCCTCTTCCTGGACGAGCCCACCACGGGCCTCGACCCCCGCGGCCGCGCCGAGGTGTGGGACTCGGTGCGCTCGCTGGTCGGCGGCGGCACCACCGTGCTCCTGACCACGCAGTACCTGGAGGAGGCGGACCAGCTGGCCGACCGCATGTCGGTCATCGACGAGGGCCGCGTCATCGCGGACGGCACGGCGGACGACCTCAAGGCGAGGCTGGGCGGCGACCGCATCGACGTGGTGGTGCGCGACGCGGCCCAACTCGTCCGTACGGCCGCGCTGTTGCCCGCGGGCGCCACGGTGGACCCGGACCGCCGTCTGGCGTCCGCGCCCGTCACGGACCGCATGGAGGCCCTCACGGCGGTCGTACGGGCCCTGCGGGACGCCGGCATCGACGCGGAGGACGTGGCGCTGCGCAGGCCCACGCTGGACGAGGTCTTCCTGAGCCTGACCGAGCGTACGAAGGAGAGCGTGTGAGTACGTCGATGAGTCTGGCCGCGACCGACTCCTGGACCATGACACGGCGCGAACTCGCCCACTGGGCACGGCAGCCGGTGCAGGTCCTCGTCGGCCTCGTCTTCCCCGTGATGATGCTGCTGATGTTCACCTATCTGATCGGCGGCGGAAAGGGCATCGCGGGGGAGTACGCCGAGTTCCTGGTCCCCGGCATGTTCGCGCTGACGATGGTCTTCGGCCTGGACGCGACGATGGTCGCGATCACCCAGGACCTCAACAAGGGAGTGATCGACCGCTTCCGCTCCATGCCGATGGCCAACGGCGCGGTGCTGGTCGGCCGGTCGGTCGCCGACATGCTCCAGTCCTTCGTCTCGCTCCTGGTCATGATGGGCGTGGGGCTCGCGATCGGCTGGCGCTGGCACGGCTCGTTCGGGGCGGTGCTCGGGGCCGTGGGGCTGCTGATGATGCTGCGGTTCGCGATGCTGTGGCTCGGCATCCACCTGGCGATGGTCGCGGGTAGGCCGGAGCTGGTGACGGCCGTGCAGATCCTGGTCTGGCCGGTCGGCTTCCTCTCGAACGCCTTCACGGTTCCGCAGAACATGCCGGGCTGGCTCGGCGCCACGGTCGAGTGGAACCCGATGTCGGCGACGGCCACCGCCGTCCGTGACCTCTTCGGCAACCCGGGGGTGACCGGCACCTCCTGGGCGGCCGAGAACGCGGGTCTCCTGGCGGTGCTGTGGCCCGTGGTGCTCGTCGGGGTGTTCCTGCCGTTGGCGGTCCGCAGGTTCGGGGCGCTCAGCAAGTAGGGGCGGTCTCGGCGGCCGGCTTGCACCTCACGTGACGTGAGGGCGCAGGCTGATCCGCGTACCGAAAGAAGAAGGGCGGAAGCCATGGCCTACTCCGTGGGACAGGTCGCCGGTTTCACCGGAGTGACGGTGCGCACGCTGCACCATTACGACGAGATCGGCCTGCTCGTGCCCGGCGGGCGCAGCCACGCGGGACACCGGCGCTACGGCGACGCGGACCTCGACCGGCTGCAGCAGATCCTGTTCTACCGAGAGCTCGGCTTCCCCCTCGACGAGGTGGCGGCCCTCCTGGACGACCCGGACACGGACCCGCGGGACCACCTGCGCCGTCAGCACGCGCTGCTGACCGACCGGATCCACCGGCTCCAGGAGATGGCCGCCGCCGTCGAGACCGCCATGGAGGCGAAGAAGATGGGCATCAACCTCACCCCCGAGGAGAAGTTCGAGGTCTTCGGAGACCACGATCCCGAGCAGTACGCGGAGGAGGTCGAGCAGCGCTGGGGCGACACGGAGGCCTACCGCGAGTCGCAGCGCAGGTCCGCCTCGTACACGAAGGACGACTGGAAGCGGATCAACGACGAGATGAACGCGGTCCACGCGCGCGTGGGCGACCTGCTCGCCCGGGGTGTCCCCGCGGACTCCCCGGAGGCCATGGACGCCGCGGAGGCGCACCGCCGCTGCATCACGGCGCACCACTACGCGTGCTCGCCCGAGATGCACACCTGTCTCGGTGAGATGTACGTCGCCGACGAGCGGTTCACGGCCTTCTACGAGGCGATCCGCCCCGGCCTCGCCGTCTATCTGCGGGACGCGATCCTGGCGAACGCGGCACGCGACGGCGGGTGACGGGGCGCGCGGTGTGGTTGCAGTTTCCGCACAGTGCACGCCGAGAAGGGGAGTGGAACCCGGTCGGGGCGCCTGGCGTTGATAACTTTGGGCGGCTGCACCCGCCGCCGCACCACCCCCTCACCCTCAGGAGCCCGGAACCGTGACGACGCTTGCGCTCGGACCAAGCTGGTTGGATCCGGATTACCTGCTCAACCAGTTCGGCCTCTGGGGCCTGCTGGTGATCGTCTTCGCCGAGTCGGGCCTGCTGATCGGCTTCTTCCTGCCCGGTGACTCCCTGCTGTTCACCACGGGCCTGCTGATCACCACGCACAAGCTGGACACCCCGCTGTGGCTGGCCTGCCTGCTGATCTGCATCGCCGCGATCCTCGGCGACCAGGCGGGCTACCTCTTCGGCAAGAAGGTCGGCCCCGCGCTCTTCAACCGCCCGGACTCCAAGCTCTTCAAGCAGGAGAACGTGGTCAAGGCCCACGACTTCTTCGAGAAGTACGGCCCGAAGTCCCTGGTCCTGGCCCGCTTCGTGCCGATCGTGCGGACGTTCACGCCGATCATCGCCGGCGTCTCCGGCATGCGGTACCGCTCGTTCATCACGTTCAACATCATCGGCGGCGTCCTGTGGGGCGCGGGAGTCACCCTGCTCGGCGCCTGGCTCGGCAACATCGAGTTCGTGCACAAGAACATCGAGGCGATCCTCATCCTGATCGTCCTCATCTCGGTGGTGCCGATCGCCATCGAGTTCCTGCGGGCCCGCAGCAAGTCCAAGAAGACCGCGGCGGCCGAGGGCACGACGCCGTCCCAGCGCGGCCGCCACGCGAAGCGGTGACAGCGGGGCAAGACAGCCCCGGCCCCGCCGACCCGCAGGGTCAGAAGCCCCTCGTCCGCTTGGCCGCACGGCGATTCGCCGCCGACGCGGCCCCCGGCACCTTCAGGATCAGCCGGGAGACCTCGCTCCCCAGGTTCACGCCGATCGCGATGGCCAGCGCCGTCGCGACGGCCCTGGTGAGCGAGTTCATGCCCGTGTTGAGGTCGTTCTGCGCCAGGGCGAGCAGCCCGAAGTACGTCGCGCTACCGGGCAGCAGCGGCCCGATCGCAGCCGTCACATAGGGCAGTGACGACGCGAACCGATAGCGCGAGAACAGCTGCCCGAAGAGGCCCACAAGACCGGCCGCGATGGCCGTCGCCGCGACGGGCGAGAGCGCCAGCGGAGTCTGCGCCAGAGCGCCGAACATCACCCACGCGACGCCGCCGTTCAGGGTCACCATCAGCACGGTGTTACGTTCCTGCTGAAGCAGTATCGCGAAGGCGAGACTCAGCGCCATCGACGCCAGGATCTGGATCACCGGCCGCGACGACGTCACGCCGAACTTCGTCTCCGGAGTCAGGTTCGTCGCGTCGAGCATCACGCCGAGCGACAGCACGAGCAGCACACCGCAGACGATGCCCACGATCAGGTACATGACCTCCAGAAGGCGCGCGGCAGCGGTGATGTAGTAGCCGGTCAGCCCGTCCTGCACACCCGCCACCAGGGCCCGCCCCGGGATCAGCGCGAAGAGCCCACCGGTGATCACCGCCGAGGCCATGGACGCCTCGGTGTGCACGAAGCTGAGCGCCACACCCATCCCGGCGGGCGGCATCGCGGCGCCCACGAACTGGTAGAACTCCGGCAGCCCGCGCCCCGCGCACAGCCAGGCGAGCCGGTCGCCGAGCATCGCGCCGACCGCGGCCACCACGAAGACGAGAGCGCCACCGCCGACCAGCACGGACGCGGAGCCCGCGAGCAGGCCGCTGGCCGCCGTGAGCGCCCACCCGGGGTAGGGGTGACGGTTACGCCGAATGCCCGCAAGACGGCGGTAGGCCTCCTCCAGGGAGACCTCGATCTCGGGGTCGCTGATGTCGTCCACCAGGTGGAAGACCGCCGCCAGACGCGTGTAGTCCGTGCCCCGGCGGCGCACCGTCCTGGAGGCCGTGACGGGGTCGTCCACCAGCGAGGGCTGGTGCGAGATCGACAGGAGCGTGAACGTCACGTTCGGCTCGCAGCGGTCCAGGCCGTACGAGCGGCAGACGGCGAACATGGCCGCCTCCACGTCCTCGGCGCCCTCACCGCCCGCCAGCAGCAGCTCGCCGATACGGAGCGTCAGGTCGAGCACGCGCGGCACGGCGGGCCCGGCCTCGTCCTCCTGCTTCTGCGCGGCCTCCGTCGCCGGACGCTCGGTCACCGGCATGCGCAGCATCGTGCGCATCTGGTCCTGCCAGGGGACGTCCTTGGTGAGCTTCACCAGGGGTATGCCCTGCGCGGGCGTGAAGGCCTGCGGGGCGTTCCGCGCGCTGTAGGTGTGCGGCGGCGTGAACGCCGACTTGTCGGTCTCCTGGGTCGTCGTGGACGGCGTCGCGAGGCCCGTGGGGATGGCGAACTCGGATGTCGTCTGGGACTCGTCCTCAGGGGCCTGTGGTTGCGGCATCACCCCGCTGGGCTGCGCGAACGCGCTGCGGGCCTCGTCCGACTGAGGCTTACGGTCCTCGGCCTCCTGTTCGGCCACTGATGCCCTCACTTCTCATATGACTCGTACGCACCCTCCGTATGGCCAGTATGGGCACAGATACACGAACGGGCCGCGTGACCCCCTTGGGTCCCGCGGCCCGCCCGGAACGACTGGCTCAGTGGCCGCCCTCGTCCTTGAAGCGCTTGTAGGAACGCTCGATCTCGGCCTCGGCGTCCGTACGGCCGACCCAGTCGGCACCCTCGACGGACTTGCCGGGCTCCAGGTCCTTGTAGACCTCGAAGAAGTGCTGGATCTCCAGGCGGTCGAACTCGGAGACGTGGTGGATGTCCCGCAGGTGCTCCACGCGCGGGTCCGAGGCCGGGACGCAGAGCAGCTTGTCGTCGCCGCCCGCCTCGTCGGTCATCCGGAACATGCCGATCGCGCGGCACTTGATGAGGCAGCCGGGGAAGGTCGGCTCGTCCAGGATGACCAGGGCGTCCAGCGGGTCACCGTCCTCGCCGAGGGTGTTCTCGACGAAGCCGTAGTCCGCGGGGTAGCTGGTCGACGTGAAGAGGCGACGGTCCAGACGGATCCGGCCGGTCTCGTGGTCCACCTCGTACTTGTTCCGCGAACCCTTCGGAATCTCGATGGTGACGTCGAACTCCACGGGTGGCTCCTCCATGATCAGCACATACTTCGGGTGATTAAGTGTCCCTCACGCAGATGTGTGATCGCGAAAGGGGCTGGTCGTCGTGCCGGAGCTCAAGCCTTGGCAGCGGCCTCGACAGCTTTTGAGACAGCTGTCCAAGCCTTCCGCCGACAAGCTCGCCGGGTTCTCCGGCAAGCTCACGACCTTGCAGCTCACGGCTGGTGCCGCCACCTTCGGCCTGGTCATCGCGGCCGGGGCGGTGGCCGCGGCCGGCCCTTGGGACTCCTCCGGTCAGCGTACGGCGGAGCGGGTCCGGGCTGCTTCCCAGGAGGCCTGGGGTGGCGCAGATCACGCCGGCGGAGCGCCGGGACGCGGGCCGGCGGCCGCGCCGAGCGCCCCTTCCGTGCTCGCCGGCCTCGGCGCGCCCGCGGGCACGGCACCCCGGCCGACGGACCGCGCCCTCGCGGAGGTGCTCGATCCGCTCCTGAAGGACCCCGCGCTCGGCCCGAAGCGGTCGGCCGTCGTGCTCGACGCGGCCTCCGGCAAACGGCTGTACGGCAAGAACGCGGGCGACGGCCTGACACCCGCCTCGACGATCAAGATCGCGACGGCGGTGGCGGCGCTGGATGCGGTGGGCCCGGACCACCGCATCCCCACGAAGGCCGTGCTGGAGCCGAACTCCGTCGATTCCTCCGACTCGTCCGACTCCTCGGGCTCCTCCGAGGCGCCGGATGTCGTCCTGGTCGGCGGCGGCGACCCCACGCTGACGGCCCGCAAGGACGGCCGCTACACCGACACGGCGGCCAGCCTGCGCAGGCTCGCCGAGGACACGGCACGCTCCCTCAAGAGCCGCGACATCGACAAGATCAAACTTTCGTACGACACGTCGCTGTACTCCGGCCCTCCGCAGCACCCCATCGGCCCCAACGAGAACATCACGCCGGTCAGCGCCCTGATGGCCGACGAGGGACGCCTCGACGACTCCTCAAGCGGGCCCGCCCCGCGCGCGGGTGACCCGGCGGCCGAGGCGACGAAGAAGTTCGCGGGCTTCCTGAAGGACCACGGCATCACGACCGAGCCCGCCCCGGACGCCGCTCCCGTCCCCTCCAAGGCGACGGACCGGGCCGAGTCCCTCGCGAAGGTCGAGTCGCCGCCGCTGTCCTCGCTGGTCGAGCGGATGCTGACGCACAGCGACAACGACATCGCGGAGGCGCTGGCCCGCCAGACGGCGATCGCGGCGAAGGAGCCGGCGAGCTTCGACGGTGCGGGCAGGGCGGTCCGGGCCCGCCTGGAGAAGCTGGACCTGCCCCTCTCCGGGACGACGTTCGCCGACGGCAGCGGTCTGGACCGCGCCGACCGCGTCTCCGCGGAGCTCCTGGCGGCCCTCCTGGACCACGCGGCGGACCCGGGCCGCCCCGGACTGCGCTCCGCGGTGACGGGCCTGCCGGTGGCCGGCTTCACCGGCACGCTGGTCGACCGCTACCCGAAGGACTCGCCCGGCACGGGCCTGGTCCGCGCCAAGACCGGCACCCTGACCGGCGTGAACAGCCTCGCGGGCACGGTCGTCGACGCCGACGGCCGCCTTCTCCTCTTCGCCTTCATGACCACAGGCACGACGGACCCCCAAGCAGCCCAGTCGGCCTTGGACCACATGGCCTCCACAGTGGCCAACTGCGGCTGCCGCTGACCCAACGGCCGAACGACTCCAACGGGCCGCAGGGCTACCCAGGGACGCGGGGAACTGCGCACCCAGCCACCCCCATGACTCCGACGGGCCGAAGGCGCCGCTAAGGGGCGCGGGGAACTGCGCGCCCAGCCACTCCCATGACTCCGACGGGCCGAAGGCGCCGCTCAGGGGCGCGGGGAACTGCGCACCCAGCCACTCCCATGACTCCGACGGGGCGCAGGCGCCGCTGAGGGGCGCGGGGAACTGCGCGCCCAGCCACCCCCAAGCGGCAGCCGCCCAAAAACCGAAGCCAAACGGCGCCCCGCGCAGGACACCCGCCCCGGGCACCCAGGAACAGCGAGCCCACCCCACACCACAGCCCCCCACAAGGCCCCCACAGCCCCCTAGGGGCGAGCTCCGGGCCAATGTCAGGGGTGCAAGCCCCTCCACCAGAGGGAGCCACCACGTACCGTTGAGCGCATGACGAGCATCCGTGGTGCGGAGATGGTCGACTGGAACCTCGCGGTGGCGACCGCGACCCGCCTCGTGAGGCCGGGCCCAGAAGTGAGCCGGGACGAGGCGCGAGCCGTCGTCGCCGAGCTCCGGCGGCACGCCAAGTCCTCGGAGGAGCACGTCCGTTCCTTCACGAGGATGGGCTCGGAGGACACCCACAACACCCCGGTCCTCGTGGTGGACAGAGCGGGCTGGGTCCGGGCCAATGTGGCGGGCTTCCGGGAGATCCTAAAGCCCCTCCTGGACAAGATGCAGGACAAGCGCGGCAGCGGCCCGGGCGGCGCCGTGCTCGGCGCGGTGGGCGGCAAGGTGACGGGCGTGGAGCTGGGCATGCTCCTGTCCTTCCTCGCCTCCCGCGTCCTCGGGCAGTACGA
This sequence comes from Streptomyces sp. NPDC039480, assembly GCF_055597165.1. NCBI lineage: Bacteria > Bacillati > Actinomycetota > Actinomycetes > Kitasatosporales > Streptomycetaceae > Streptomyces > Streptomyces sp. NPDC039480. Next base: position 272,407 of record NZ_JBVITX010000012.1, read on the forward strand.
GACCTTCGCCCCACCCACCCGAGACCTCCCCGCGGGGGCGAACGGCGGGGGCCGCCTCCTCCTCGTCGCGCCGAACATCGTGCACGTCGAGCGCGAGCTGGACGTGGACCCCCACGACTTCCGCCTCTGGGTCTGTCTGCACGAGGAGACGCACCGCACGCAGTTCACCGCCGTGCCCTGGCTGCGCGACCACCTCGAAGGCGAGATCCAGTCGTTCCTGGGGGAGACCGAGGTCGACCCGATGACGGTCCTGGAGCGCGTCAGGGAGGCCGCCCAGTCGCTCGCGGGCGGCCGCACCGACGCGGAGGGCGAGGAGGACGAGGGGGGCCGTTCCCTCGTCGAGCTGGTGCAGACGCCCGCCCAGCGCGAGATCCTCGCCCGTCTGACAGCGGTGATGTCCCTCCTGGAGGGCCACGCGGACTTCGTGATGGACGGCGTCGGCCCGGACGTCGTGCCGTCCGTGGCCGAGATCCGCGAGAAGTTCCAGCAGCGGCGGGCGCGCGGCGCCAGCCGCCTCGACCAGGCCCTGCGCAAGCTCCTCGGCCTCGACGCGAAACTGCGCCAGTACCGGGACGGCGAGCGGTTCGTCCGCGCGGTCGTGGAGCAGGTCGGCATGGACGGCTTCAACCGCGTCTGGACCTCCCCGAACACGCTGCCCACCAAGGCGGAGATCGCCAAACCGGCGGACTGGGTCGCGCGGGTGCACCGTAAGGGAGAGTGAGGAACCGGTTGCGGCCGATGGCAGGAGAACGCCCCCGCAATCACCCGTCCGAGGGACCGTGGGCGATGGGTAGGCGTGCAATGCTCGGGTAACGGCTCGGCTCTGTCACCATCGACACACTCTGAGTGACCGTACGCAAGGGAGAGAAGGCCCCGCATGGGACCGGATCTCGCTGGTGGGTCCTGAGTGACTGGTCCGAGCTCACCCCCCGAACTTCACGAAGGGAACCGGACATGGGTCCCCATCCTGCGGTCGCGGCGATACGCCTGGCGGTCCGCCGCGTACTCCACGACGTACTGACCGACCTACAGCGCAGCGCCGAAACCGACCCTCCACACCCCTCCCACCCCCTGCACGCCCCGCACTCCCCGCACGAGCAGGCCCCGCCACCGACCGTGCTCGTCGCCTGCTCCGGCGGCGCCGACTCCATGGCGCTCGCCTCCGCGCTCGCCTTCGAAGCCCCCAAGCTCGGCATCCGCGCGGGCGGCGTCACCGTCGACCACGGCCTGCAGCCCGGGTCGGACCTGCGCGCCGCCGAGGTCGTCGTGCGCCTCACCGCCCTCGGCCTCACCCCGGTCGAGTCCGTCGCCGTGGACGTCGGGCGCGAAGGCGGCCCCGAAGCCGCCGCCCGCGACGCGCGGTACGCGGCCCTGGACGCCGCCGCCGAGCGGCACGCGGCAGCCGCCGTCCTGCTCGGACACACCCGCGACGACCAGGCGGAGACCGTGCTGCTCGGCCTCGCCCGCGGCTCCGGCATCCGCTCCCTGTCCGGAATGGCCGCGACCTCGGGGGTCGCGGGCCGTTACCGCCGCCCCTTCCTGCACATCGACCGGCAGACCGCCCGCAAGGCCTGCATGGTGCAGTCGCTGCCCGTCTGGGACGACCCGCACAACGCCGACCCGGCGTACACCCGGTCCCGGCTGCGCCACGAAGGCCTGCCCGCCCTGGAGAAGGCCCTAGGCAAGGGCGTCGTCGAGGCGCTCGCCCGGACGGCCCAGCTGTCCCGTGACGACGCCGACGCGCTCGATGCCTGGGCCGCCCAGGCCGAGGCGACCGTCCGTGACGCCGCCGGCCGCCTGGAGTGCGCGAAGCTCTACGCCCTGCCGCCCGCCGTGCGCCGCCGCATCGTGCGCCGGGCCGCCATCGAGGCAGGGGCACCCGCGGGCTCGCTCTTCGCCCGGCACATCGAAGAGGTCGACCGGCTGATCACCGGCTGGCGAGGCCAGGGAGTCATCAATCTCCCGGGCAAAGTCGTGGCTCAGCGCCAGGGTGGCAGACTGGTGATCCGGCAAGGCTGACGAGAGCCCCGTGTTCGTTGGGGACCGAGTCGGCCGGTGGGACGACCGAAAGTGATGCGGGTGGACGCGAAAGACATGGGCACCGACCTCAAGTCGGTGCTCATCACCAAGGAAGAGATCGACGCGAAGCTGGCCGAGCTGGCCGCGAAGATCGACGCGGAGTACGCGGGCAAGGACCTGCTGATCGTCGGAGTCCTCAAGGGCGCGGTGATGGTCATGGCGGACCTGGCGCGCGCGCTGTCCACCCCCGTCACGATGGACTGGATGGCCGTGTCGTCGTACGGCGCGGGGACCCAGTCGTCCGGCGTCGTGCGGATCCTCAAGGACCTGGACACCGACATCAAGGGCAAGCACGTCCTGATCGTCGAGGACATCATCGACTCCGGTCTGACGCTGTCCTGGCTCCTGTCGAACCTCGGCTCGCGCGAGCCCGCCTCCCTCGAGGTGTGCACGCTGCTGCGCAAGCCGGAGGCGGCGAAGGTCGCGATCGACGTGAAGTGGATCGGCTTCGACATCCCGAACGAGTTCGTCGTGGGCTATGGCCTCGACTTCGCGGAGAAGTACCGAAACCTCCCGTTCGTCGGCACGCTCGCCCCGCACGTCTACGGCGGCTGACGTCCCGCGGAAGCACTCCGCGGGCTTGCGTACGACGTCGGGGAACCCTCACCCGTTTCCCGGCGTTGAAGCATGCGAAGGCGGGATTGCCAGCCGTCCCCGGCGGCTTCGGGTCACAATGCTGGGGTACCGTCCGAAGAACAGTCTTTATCAAACTCACTATGGCAGGAGGGACGGGGCGTCATCGCTCCGTATGGATGGACGTGAAGCGATACTTCCGTGGGCCAGTCATGTGGATCGTGCTGGCCGTCCTTGCCGTGGTCGTGTTGATGCAGGTCGTCGGCTCGTCCGGTGGCTACAAGACGGTGGACACCGGCGAGGTCGTCCAGGCGATCGAGAAGAACCGGGTCGAATCCGCGAAGCTCACCACCGGTGACGAGCAGATCATCAAGGTCGAGCTCAAGGACGGCCAGAAGGTCAAGGACAGCAGCAAGATCCAGGCGAGCTACATCGGCGACCAGGGCGTCGACCTCGCCAAGACCCTGCAGGCCAAGTACCAGAGCAAGGACATCCCGGACGGTTACACCGTCTCTCCGTCGAAGCAGAATCCCTTCGTCGGCATCCTGCTCTCCCTGCTCCCCTTCGTCCTCATCGTCGTCGTCTTCCTGTTCCTGATGAACCAGATGCAGGGCGGCGGCTCCCGAGTCATGAACTTCGGGAAGTCCAAGGCCAAGCTCATCACCAAGGACACCCCGAAGACGACCTTCTCCGACGTGGCCGGGTCCGACGAGGCGGTCGAGGAGCTCCACGAGATCAAGGAGTTCCTCCAGGAGCCGGCGAAGTTCCAGGCCGTCGGCGCCAAGATCCCCAAGGGCGTGCTCCTCTACGGCCCGCCCGGCACCGGCAAGACGCTGCTCGCGCGTGCCGTCGCCGGTGAGGCCGGAGTTCCGTTCTACTCGATCTCCGGTTCCGACTTCGTCGAGATGTTCGTCGGTGTCGGTGCCTCCCGTGTCCGTGACCTCTTCGAGCAGGCCAAGGCGAACGCCCCGGCGATCGTCTTCGTCGACGAGATCGACGCGGTCGGTCGGCACCGCGGCGCCGGCCTCGGCGGCGGCCACGACGAGCGCGAGCAGACGCTGAACCAGCTGCTCGTCGAGATGGACGGCTTCGACGTGAAGGGCGGCGTCATCCTGATCGCCGCGACGAACCGGCCGGACATCCTCGACCCGGCGCTCCTGCGCCCCGGCCGCTTCGACCGGCAGATCGCCGTCGACCGCCCGGACATGCAGGGCCGTCTGGAGATCCTCAAGGTTCACCAGAAGGGCAAGCCGGTCGCCCCGGACGTCGACCTGTCGGCGGTCGCGCGCCGCACGCCGGGCTTCACCGGCGCCGACCTGAGCAACGTCCTCAACGAGGCCGCGCTGCTCACCGCCCGCAGCGACAAGAAGCTGATCGACAACCACTCGCTGGACGAGGCGATCGACCGCGTCGTGGCGGGCCCGCAGAAGCGGACCCGGATCATGTCCGACAAGGAAAAGAAGATCACCGCGTACCACGAGGGCGGACACGCCCTGGTCGCGGCGGCTTCCCCGAACTCGGACCCGGTCCACAAGATCACGATCCTGTCCCGCGGCCGGGCCCTGGGTTACACCATGGTCCTCCCCGAAGAGGACAAGTACTCGACCACGCGCAACGAAATGCTCGACCAGCTCGCGTACATGCTGGGCGGGCGCGCGGCCGAGGAGCTCGTGTTCCACGACCCGACGACCGGCGCGGCGAACGACATCGAGAAGGCCACGGCCACCGCACGCGCGATGGTCACGCAGTACGGCATGACCGAGCGGCTCGGCGCGATCAAGTTCGGCGGGGACAACACCGAGCCGTTCCTCGGGCGCGAGATGGCGCACCAGCGGGACTACTCGGAAGAGGTCGCGGCGCTGGTCGACGAAGAGGTCAAGAAGCTCATCGAGACCGCGCACAACGAGGCCTGGGAAATCCTGGTCGAGAACCGCGACATCCTCGACAACCTCGTCCTCCAGCTCCTCGAGAAGGAGACGCTCAACAAGGAGCAGATCGCCGAGGTCTTCGCCGGCATCGTGAAGCGCCCGGCCCGCCCGGCGTGGACCGGTTCCTCCCGGCGCACGCCCTCGACCCGCCCGCCGGTGCTCTCCCCCCGGGAGCTCTCACTGACGAACGGTGCGAACGGCGCGACCCCCGCCGTGACCTCGGGCACGGAGAAGTCCCTCGAGGTGGCCCCGGAGGACCGCCCCGAGAGCTGACCCGCGCCTCAGCAGGCCCGGAATGGATGCCGCGCCCCCCTGGTTCTAGCCTGGGGGGCGCGGCTGATTTCGTACGCCCGCGCGAGACGCACAGGAACGAGGCACAACATGACCGACCCGGTGACGCTTGACGGCGAGGGCTCGATCGGCGAGTTCGACGAGAAGCGGGCCGAGAACGCCGTGCGTGAGCTGCTGATCGCCGTGGGAGAGGACCCCGACCGCGAGGGCCTCCGGGAGACCCCGGGCCGCGTGGCACGGGCGTACCGGGAAATATTCGCAGGCCTGTGGCAGAAGCCCGAGGACGTCCTGACGACGACGTTCGACCTGGGCCACGACGAGATGGTCCTGGTGAAGGACATCGAGGTCACTTCCTGCTGTGAGCACCATCTGGTCCCGTTCAGGGGTGTGGCGCACGTGGGCTACATTCCGGCCACCAGCGGCAAGATCACCGGCCTGTCGAAGCTCGCCCGCCTCGTGGACGTCTATGCTCGCCGCCCGCAGGTGCAGGAGCGTATGACGACGCAGATAGCGGACTCGCTGATGGAGATCCTGGAGCCGCGTGGCGTCATCGTCGTCGTGGAGTGCGAGCACATGTGCATGTCCATGCGCGGTATCCGCAAGCCTGGAGCGAAGACCATCACTTCCGCGGTGCGCGGCCAGCTGCGGGATCCGGCCACGCGCAATGAGGCGATGAGTCTGATCATGGCGCGATAGCCACCGCTGTCAGTGCCGCCCGATACGGTCCTGGATCAGTGCGATTGGGCGCTCGGCAAAAGGGATCGCGATGGGCTACGGGTTACCGAGCAGGCAGACGGTGAACGCCGTAGACGGGCGTCGACGTGCACGAGACGTGCAAGTGGGCTGCAGGCTGTGGACGTTGGACGGTGAGCGCACGGTTCAAACGGTTGTTACAGGTGTGACGGCCGTCAAGGCGCGTGAAGTGGTGGACGTCGTAACCGACAGCGTGACCTTGACGGTCGCAGCGGATCAGATGTTGGGCACACCCGACGGATGGGTTCACGCGCGCGACGCTGTGGGAACGGTGGTCGCGTGGACCCCCGCCCGCAAGCTGTGTCGACTGCGCCTGGCGATGCGGCCCGGTTACGAGTGGGGATATCTGATCGGTGCCACGTGCTCGGACGGCACCGTCGGAACGAACTATGTCTCGCTGGTGGTGAACGACAAACTGTTCGCCGAGCATTACGCACGGTGCCTGAGCGTCGCCACAGGCTTGCGGGGCGAGCTTGAGGCTGTCGTGCGTCCCTCTGGTTATCTGGGACGCGAGGTACCCGGCTACCGGGTCCGTGTCGTCTCGTCGTACCTCGCGGATTTACTGCGGCAGTACGTGGGTGGGGACGCCCACCACATGCGTCAGCGGTTCCCGCGGGTAGTGCTGCGCAGCAGGGAGACCTTTCAGGGCTTCCTGGACGGTTACATGGACGGCGACGGGTTCCCCATCAAGACGTGGCCCGCGCGAGTGCTCGTCAGCGCGAACGTGCCCTTCCTCACGGAACTCGCCCGCATCGTCGGCGCCAGGTTCACGGCGCGGACCGACGGACGGGCATCGAAGCTCATCGTGGCCGACAGCTGGCCCAGCCGAGGCACCTTCACGCCTGAGAGGCATCCGATCGACCTGAGGGAGTCGTCCTGGGCCGGAATCCAGGAAGTACGTGAACGCTCAGCCAAGGACAAGCCGTTCACCCTTTATGCGTTCCAGCTCGCTCCGCAGCCCAGTTTCCTGGTCAACGGTCACCTGGCCCGACAGCAGTGGTGACCCTCGGACAGGTCAGAGCTACGCCGCCGGGGCCGTCTCTCCGTTTTCGTCGTCGTCTTCGGGGAGCTTGCAGACGCGTTCCATGAAGAAGGCGGCCGCTATCACCGCGATGCCCATCAGGACGGAGAGCCCGGCGTAGACCGCTTGGTCGCGGCGGGGCGGGATGTCGAGGAACTCCAGCAGGAATGCGCCCGTGCCGCCGTACATCCCGGCGACGAGGGCCGCGACCAGGGCGCTGGCCTGGCCGAAGACGACGGCGCGGGCGGCCATCATCGGATCCACGCCCTTCGCGCCGGGACGGCGCTCGCGCTGGGCACGCAGGCGTGAACGCAGCGAGAGCGCCGTCGCCAGCAGGACGACGGCGATCACCGCGAGCACGATGGGCGCGGCCAGCGGGACGCGCGGCAGCGTGCCGACGGAGTCCCACAGTCGGGCGCCCGACCAGGACAGCACTCCGGCCGCGAGAAAGAGGCCGGCCAGCGTCCTGATGCGCAGTTGCTTCACGGATGACCCTTCATCGGCTTGATTGCCTCGACCGCTTGATTGCGTCGACCGCCTTCTAACGACTACTCGGGCAGTCGGAGTTCCAGGTCGGCGCGGGGTGCGACGCCGTCGCGGGTGACCGCGGCCAGCAGCTGTGCCACCGGGCCGTGGCCCGTGAGCTGGGCCTCGGGCTCCACGTCGTGCCAGGGGGCGAGGACGAAGGCACGCTCGTGGGCGCGCGGGTGGGGCAGCGTGAGCGCCGGGTCGTCGGAGACCACGTCGGCGTACGCCACGATGTCCACGTCGATCGTGCGCGGGCCCCAGCGCTCGTCGCGGACGCGGTGGAAGGCCTCCTCGACCGCCTGCGCGCGCTCCAGGAGCGAGGCGGGCGGCAGGGTGGTCTTCACCACCACGACCGCGTTGAAGTACGAGGGCTGGCTGCCCGGGTCGACGCCCCAGGGCTCGGTCTCGTACACCGGGGAGACCGCCTTGACCCGCAGGCCGGGGGTGTCCTCCAGGGCGTCGACGGCGCCCTGCAGCGTCTCCAGGCGGTTGCCGAGATTGCTGCCGAGGGAGATCACGGCGCGCTTGGGGTTGGACAGGGTGGTGTCCGCCGCATCGACCTGCTCGACCACGGAGGTGGGCACCGGCTGGACGGTGGGGTCGCTCTGACCCGCTTTGAAGGGCGCAGTCATACTCGGCTCCGGGTGATGGTGACGGTCACGTCGTCGAACGGGACGGTGATCGGGGCGTCCGGCTTGTGCACGCACACCTCGACCTCCAGGACTCCGTCGTGCTTCAGACACGCCTGGGCGATGCGCTCGGCGAGCGTCTCGATGAGGTCGACGGGGTCGCCCTCGACGACGGCCACGACCTCTTCGGCCACGACTCCGTAGTGCACGGTCTTCGCCAGGTCGTCGTCGGCCGCGGCCGCTCGCGTGTCCAGGCCGAGCACCAGGTCCACGATGAAGGTCTGGCCCTCTTCGCGCTCCCGCGGATAGACACCGTGGTGCCCGCGGGCCTTGAGGCCGCGCAGCGCGACACGATCCACGCGAATCACTCCTGCAATCGTCGGTATCGGCAGGCCTGCACCGAGTGCGGTCGGCACACCAGCCTCGTTCGAATCTACCTGCGAGCACTGACAGTGTTCGCCCGAGGGGCCCGTCGGCCGCCGCGTCGTACGCCTGTCGAACCGCGCCTACCCACTCAGGAGGGGGTCTCGTCGTCCTCTTCGTCGTCGGTTTCGGCCAGCACAGGGGACGCGTGGTGCGACCAGAGCTTCCAGCCGTCGGGTGTGCGGCGGAACACATTCGTGGCGACCACGAGCTGGCCGACGAGCGGGCCGAGCTCGCCGCCGCCCGCCGGGGGCGGGCCGCCGCTGAGGATGTTCTCGGTGCACGTCACCAGGGCGGTGTCGCCCGCCACGCCGACCTTCACGTCGGTGAGGAAGAACTGGATGTACTCCGTGTTCGCCATGATCAGGGCGTACGACCTGAGGACCTCGCCGCGGCCCGTGAGGACCGGCCAGCCGGGGTGGACGCAGGAGACGGCGTCTCCCGCCGCGTCCTCCGCGTCCTCTGTGTCCTCCGCGTCTTCAGGGGCGTCGGTGTCGTCCGCGTGTCCGGTGGTGTCCTCGGAGTCCAGCCACAGGTCGGACACCTCGTCGAAGTCGCCGCGTTCCAGCGCTTCGTAGAAGGCGGTGTTGGCGCGCTCGACCTGCTCGATGTCGGTGCCGGCCGCGGTCACCGGTGGCCGCCCGCCGCACCTGTCACGGCGCGGGCGACACGGACCGCGTCGGCCGTCGCCCGCACCTCGTGCACGCGGACCGCCCAGGCGCCCTGGTGGGCGGCGATGGCGGAGACCGCGGCGGTGGCGGCGTCGCGCTCGCGGGCGGGCGGCGGGGCGCCCTCCGGGCCCGCGAGGACGCGGCCGAGGAAACGCTTGCGGGAGGCGGCGACCAGGATCGGGTGGCCGAGCTCGCGCAGCCGGTCCAGACGGGCCAGGAGCGCCAGGTCGTGCTCGGCTTCCTTGGAGAAGCCGAGGCCCGGGTCGACGACGACGCGCTCGGGGGCGATGCCGCCCTCGATGACGGCCGCCACGCGCGCGTGGAGCTCGCCGACGACTTCGGAGACCACGTCTTCGTAGACCGGCTTGGCGTGGATGTCGGTGAGGAAGCCGCGCCAGTGCATGACGACGAAGGGGGCTCCGGCGGCGGCGACCGCGGGGACCATGCGCGGGTCGGCGAGGCCGCCGCTGACGTCGTTGACGAGGACGGCGCCCGCGGCGAGTGCCTGCTCGGCGACGGTGGCCCGCATGGTGTCCACGGAGACCGTGACGCCCTCGGCGGCCAGGCCCCGCACGACGGGGACGACGCGCTTGAGCTCCTCGTCCTCGTCGACGCGGGTGGCGCCGGGCCGGGTGGACTCGCCGCCGACGTCGACGAGGTCGGCGCCCTGCTCGACCAGGTCGATGCCGTGCTTGACGGCGGCCGTCGTGTCGAACCAGCGGCCGCCGTCGGAGAAGGAGTCCGGCGTCACGTTCACGACGCCCATGACCGCACAGCGGTCCCACTCCGGCAGCCCCTGGACCGATCCCCGCCCGCGCAACGTACTCATACCTCCAGCCTAGGCCCGGACGGGGACGGGTTACGCCGCCTGCATCTCACGTTCGGTGCTCTGGTGCGGGCAGGGGCGGCGCTGCGGGGTGCCCCTGCGCAGGAAGCGGGGGAGCGCCAGCGTGACGAACCCCTCGGCCTGCATGGCGGCGAAGCCGATGCGGGGGAGGTCCTTGCTGGAGCGGTAGACGACGAAGCGGGGCTCCCAGCGGGGGCGGAACTTCGCGTTGAACTTGTACAGCGACTCGATCTGGAACCAGCGGGAGAGGAAGACCAGCAGGCCGCGCCAGGCGCGCAGCACCGGTCCTGCGCCGATCTTCTCGCCGCGGGCGAGGGCCGCGCGGAACATCGCGAAGTTGAGGGACACGCGCGCGATGCCGAGCTTCGGTGCGGCCTGCAGGGCGGCGACGATGAGCAGCTCGTTCATGCCGGGGTCGGCGGCGCGGTCGCGGCGCATGAGGTCCAGGGAGACGCCGTCCTTGCCCCACGGCACGAAGTGGAGGACAGCCTTCAGGTCGCCGTAGGGGCCCGGCTCCTCGTCGGCCTTGTGGGCGGTGGCGATCAGGCAGTCGCCGTCGTCCGGGTCTCCGATGCGGCCGAGCGCCATGGAGAAGCCGCGCTCGGTGTCGGTGCCGCGCCAGTCGTCGGCGGCGCGCTGGATCTTGGCGAGTTCCTGTTCGCCCAGGTCACGGATGCGCCGTACGCGCGTCTCGTAGCCATTGCGCTCGATCCGCTTGACCATCTGGCGTACGTTGCGCATCGCACGCCCGGACAGGGAGAAATCCGCGACGTCCACCACCGCCTCGTCACCCAGTTCGAGGGCGTCGAGGCCGGTCTCGCGGGTCCAGACCTCGCCGCCGGTCTCGGAGCAGCCCATGACGGCGGGCGTCCAGGAGTGGGCCTTCGCCTCGTCCATGAAGCGCTCGATCGCGCCCGGCCAGGCCTCGACGTCGCCGATCGGGTCGCCGCTGGCGAGCATCACTCCGGAGACGACGCGGTAGGTGACGGCGGCCTTGCCGCTGGGGGAGAAGACGACGCCCTTGTCGCGGCGGAGCGCGAAGTGGCCGAGGGAGTCGCGGCCGCCGTGCTTGTCGAGCAGCGCGCGCAGCTTCGTCTCGTCGTCCTCGGTGAGCCGGGCGGCCGGGTGCTCGGGGCGGAAGGCCAGGTAGATGGTGGTGAGGGCGGTGAGCATGCCGAGGGCGCCGAGGGAGAAACCGACCGTCCAGGACGTGCGTCCGTAGTAGTCGACGGGCCCTTCGAAGCCGAAGAGTCCGTAGAGGACGTGTTCCAGGCGCTCCGTGATGCTCGGGTCCCCGATGACCCTGCCGGGATGAACGCTGACGATCACCAGACCCAGCAGAATCGATCCGGCACCTAGGAGGACGAAGTTGGCCAGGGCACGCCAGCGGCTGCGCGGGTCGGGGAGGGCGGTGAACTCACTCCGATGGCGCAACAGAAGCGCGAGCAGCGCGAGCGAGATCACGACGCCGACGACCGAGTGCCGGTACCCGAACTGCGCCACGGCACCCGCGGGCAGCAGCACCACGGCGGCCCGCCAGGCCCGCCGCTTGTGGCGCCGCAGGCCGTGCGCGAGCAGGAGCAGCAGAATGCCGGAGCTCAGCGCGAGGGCGGCGGCGAAGGGGCCGAGAGCGCCGGGCAGCACCTCGGCGATGGCGTGCATGCGGCTGTGCCGGAAGCGGGGGAACACGCCCGCCGCGACGTTCAGCAGGCCGACGAGGGCGCAGGCTCTCGCGACGAGGGCCGGCACGGCCTCGGGGCGCGGCCCCCGCAGTATCCGGCGCAGCCGGCTGTCGTGGTGGCGCACCTCACTGCCCGGAACCCCGCCCGACATTTCCCCATCTATCCTGACAGACATCGCATCCCGTAGTTCTGCGAGAGAGCTTTAACCCGGTGCCAAAGAGGCATCCGGCAACATTGCCCCCTCTAGGACGGTCCTTCGGGTAGACGGGTTCATTCCCGACCGGAAACCGCTGGAAAAGCTCTGGCAAGGCCCCGACTCGCGTCGGCAGGCCCGGTCCCGGGTCCGGTCAAGCCGAGGCATGTGCCCGGCAAAGGTAGAAAGCGCAGGCTGAACACCCCATGGGTCTCACGAGCAACAAGGTACTCGCCCTTGCGGTCTTGCTGGCCGTACTGCTCTTCGTCGGCACGATCTGGCTCTGGCCGCGGCTCTCCCGCCGCAGCTGGAAGGCGATCACCGGCCGCGTCGGGCTGCTCCTCGCCACCCAGGTCGCGATCTTCGCATCGGTGGGCCTCGCGGCCAACCAGGCCTTCGGCTTCTACGCCACGTGGGCCGACCTCTTCGGCCAGGAGACGGCGCCCGGACTGGTGGTCGACCACGATCCGGCCAAAGGAGCAGGGCCCGTCAAGGTCGTCGACACCCAGACCGTGAACGTGCCGGGCGGCAGCAGGACCGTGACCGGCGGCCAGATCCAGAAGATCGAGGTCAGCGGCCAGCAGTCGAAGATAGCCAGCCCGGCCTACGTCTATCTGCCGCCGGAGTACTTCCAGCCGCAGTACAAGGACCGGAAGTTCCCCGCGGCCGTGGCGCTCACCGGCTACCCCGGCACCGCCGAGGCGCTCATCAAAGGGCTCCACTACCCGCAGACCGCCCACCGGCTGTCCTCCGAGGGCAAGATGCAGCCGATGATCCTGGTCATGATGCGGCCGACGGTGGCGCCGCCGCGCGACACGGAGTGCGTGGACGTCCCCGGCGGGCCGCAGACCGAGACGTTCTTCGCCAAGGACCTGCCCACGGCGATATCGGACCACTACAGGGTGGGCGTCAAAGGGCAGAACTGGGGCGTCATCGGTGACTCGACGGGCGGCTACTGCGCCCTGAAGCTCGCCATGCACCACCCCGACGCGTACGGCGCGGGGGCGGGCCTGTCCGCGTACTACAAGGCGCCCATCGACGTCACCACCGGCGACCTCTTCCACGGCGACAAGGAGCTGGAGCGGCGCGCCGACCTGATGTGGTACCTCGACCACATGCCGGCGCCCAAGACGTCCCTCCTGGTGACCAGCAGCAAGAAGGGCGAGGACAACTACCGCGACACCCTGAAGTTCATCGACAAGGTGAAGGCGCCCACGCGCGTCTCGTCGATCACTCTCGAAAGCGGTGGGCACAACTTCAACACCTGGCGCAGGGAGATCCCCGCGACGCTCCAGTGGATGAGCGGGCGCCTGAGCGGCGGCTGAGCACCGCTCGAGCACCAACTGAGCGCTGCTTGAACGTCGGCCGAGCGGTACCTAAGGGGTCAGTCCGTGCCGATGGCCGCCACCGTCTCCAGTTCGACCTCCGCGCGCGCGATGTCGCGCGCGTCCGCCGCCGTCGAGCGGCGCAGCGCCTCGTGCAGCCGGGCCGGGGTGAGCACGCCGAGGAAGCGTCCCTCGCTGTCCTTGTCGATGACCGCGATCCAGCCCGCGTCGTGCTGCAGCATCGTCGCGAACGCCTGCTTCAGGCTCGCGCCGACCGGGAGCCACGCCTCCATGCGGCGGGCGTGCTCGCGGACCGTACCGCTCCCCACGCGCGCGTGCTCCGCCGACAGCCAGCCGTGCAGGTTGTTCTCGCCGTCCAGGACGACGGCCCAGCGGGCGTCGAGCTCCTTGGGCAGCGGGTCGTCGAGGTGCACCACGGGAGGCTGTTCCAGGTCGCCCTCCTCGATCGGTGTCACGGAGAGCCGCTTCAGGCCGCGGTCCGCGCCGACGAAGTCCGCCACGTAGTCGTTCGCGGGGGCGCCGAGCACCGTCGAGGGCGTGTCGAACTGCTCGATGCTGCCCTGGCCGTAGACGGCGATGCGGTCGCCGAGCCGGACCGCCTCCTCGATGTCGTGCGTGACGAAGAGCACGGTCTTGCGCACCGCCTGCTGGAGGCGGAGGAACTCGTTCTGCAGGTGCTCGCGGACGACGGGGTCGACCGCGCCGAACGGCTCGTCCATCAGGAGCACCGGCGGATCGGCCGCCAGGGCGCGCGCCACACCGACGCGCTGGCGCTGCCCGCCGGAGAGCTGTTCGGGGTAGCGGTCGCCGAAGACGGCGGGGTCGAGGCCGACCAGGTCGAGGAGTTCGGCGGCGCGCTCCCGGGCCTTGCCGCGCTTCACGCCGAGGAGATGCGGGACCGTCGCCGTGTTGTCCAGCACGGTCTTGTGCGGGAAGAGACCCACCTGCTGGATCACATAGCCGATGCGGCGCCGGAGTTGGACGGGATCGATGCCGGATATGTCGTCGCCGTCGACGAATATCCGGCCCTCGCTCGGCTCGATGAGCCGGTTCACCATCTTCATCGTGGTCGTCTTGCCACAGCCCGACGGGCCGACGAGCGTGACCAGTTCACCCTCGGCGACCTCGAAGGACAGATCGTCGACGGCCGTGGTGCCGTCCGCGTAGCGCTTGGTGACGTGCTCGAACCGGATCATGGTTCCCCATTGTGGACGGCGGTGGCGGGCTCTGCGTGACGGCCGTGTTGCGGCCGTACGACGAGTCTCTGCGATTGTCGGTGCCGCGCGTTAGGGTCGCCAGACACGGGGGGACGTGTGTGCGGCATACGTCCGGGGATTCGGGGGAGGTGGGGCGCGTGGCCGAGCAGAACTGTCTGGTGAGGAACGACTGGATCTGCGGGGAATATCTCCGCACCCGCAGCCAGGAGTTGATCGACGCGACCCTTCAGCACGTGGGGATCACCGTCGCCGCCGTGGCGATCGGCGTCGCCGTGTCCCTGCCGCTCGCGCTCCTCGCGCGACGCTGGCGGTTCCTCTCGGGACCGATCCTCGGCGTGACGACCGTGCTGTACTCGATCCCCTCGCTGGCGATGTTCTCGCTGCTCCTGCCCTTCTTCGGGCTCTCCGTCTCCCTGGTAGTCACCGGCCTCGTGCTGTACAGCCTCACGGTCCTCGTGCGGAACATCCTGGCCGGCCTCCAGGCCGTCCCCGACGAGGCGCGGGACGCCGCGAAGGGCATGGGGTACGGCCCGTTGAGGCTGCTGTGGGAGGTCGAGCTGCCGCTCGCGCTGCCCGCCCTGCTGGCCGGCGTCCGCATCACCACGGTCTCGACGGTCGCCCTGACCACCGTCGGCGCCATCGTGGACTACGGCGGCCTGGGCACCCTCATCCTCGACGGCCTCGACACGACCTTCAAGGCCCAGGTGCTCACGGCGTCGGTGCTCTGCGTCCTCCTCGCCGTCACCGCCGACCTGCTGCTGCTCGCGCTCCAGCGCTGGCTGACCCCGTGGACGAGACTCCATCGACGTCGAATACGGACGAGCAGGGCGGCGCGCGAGACCGCCGTGGCCAAGGTGGCTGAGCCGGTATGAACGCGATCACGGGTGCGTACGACTGGCTGACCACGGGCGCCAACTGGCAGGGCGAGAAGGGCGTGTGGCACCGCCTCGCCGAGCACCTGTACTTCAGCGGGGTCTGCCTCGCCGTCGCCTGTCTCGTCGCGCTGCCCCTCGCGCTGTACCTCGGCCACATCGGCAAGGGCGGCGCCCTCGCGGTCAACATCTCGAACGTGGGCCGCGCGGTGCCCACGCTCGCCCTGCTGATCCTGCTCACGCTGACCCCGCTCGGCGAGCACGGCGACGCGCCGACGCTGATCGCGCTGGTGCTCTTCGCCGTGCCGCCGCTGCTGACCAACGCCTACCTCGGGATGCGCGAGGTGGACCGGTCCGTGGTGGAGGCCGCCCGCGGCATGGGCATGAGCGGCGGTCAGCTGTTCGCGCGGGTCGAGCTGCCGCTCGCGTATCCGCTGATCATGACCGGCATCCGCTCCGCAGGCGTGCAGGTCGTCGCGACGGCCACGCTCGCCGCGATGGCGGGCGAGGGGGGCCTCGGCCGGATCATCACGGCCGGGTTCAACCTGCAGAACACTCCGCAAGTGGTCGCGGGCGCCTTCCTCGTGGCGCTGCTCGCGCTCCTCGTGGAGGGGGTCCTGGTGGTCGCCGGGCGCCTCTTCGACCCGATGCGGCGTTAGCGAATTCCTTCCTTTCGAAATGGTGGTTCACCGATGAACAGCACAACGCGTCGCGCGCGACGGATGGCAGGGACGGCCGCGGCCGTCGTGGCGCTGACCGCGGGGCTCGCCGCGTGCGGCGGGGACAGCCTGGAGGACGACGGCAAGGGCTCGGACAAGGTGGGCGGTGACAAGAAGGGCTCGCTCGTGGTGGGTTCCGCGCGGTTCACCGAGCAGAAGGTGCTCGCCGAGCTCTATGTGGGTGTGCTGGCGGACGCCGGTTATGACGCGCAGGTCAAGACCGTGCAGAACCGCGAGATCTACAAGCCCGAACTGAAGAAGGGCACGATCGACATCGCGCCCGAATACGCGGCGACCCTCGCGGAATTCCTCAACCTGGAGAAGAACGGCCCGAAGGCGAAGACCGTCGCCTCCAGTGATCTCGACGCCACGGTGAGCGCTCTGGAGAAGCTCGCGGAGCCGCAGGGGCTGAAGGTGCTTCCGGCCGGTGAGGCGGTCGACCAGAACGCGTTCGCGGTCTCCAAGGAATACGCGGAGAAGCACAAGCTCAAGACCCTCTCGGATCTCGGCAGGTCGGGGGAGAAGGTCAGGATCGCGGCGGGTGACGAATGCGAGTCCCGCCCGTTCTGCGCGCCGGGGCTGAAGAAGAAGTACGGCATCGACGTCGCCGGAATCGACCCCAAGGGCGTCGGCACCACGCAGTCCAAGCAGGCCGTGAAGAACGGCACGGACCAGTTGGTGCTGACCACGACGACCGACGCGACGCTGAAGAACTACGACCTCGTCATCCTCGAGGACGACAAGAAGCTGCAGAACGCGGACAACATCCTTCCCGTGGTGAACGCCAAGGAGGCGGGCGACAAGGAGATAGCCGCCGCGCTCGGGAAGCTGACCAAGACGCTCACGACGGAAGACCTCATCGAACTCAACCGGAAGGTCGACGAGGAGCGTCAGAAGGAAGCGGATGTCGCCAAGGAGTATCTGGAGTCGAAGGGCCTGATCTGAAGTTGATCAAGAAGAGGGGTGGGGAGTCGGAGGCGAGTTATGGATACGATGCCTGCTTTTTGCCGTGCGCGGCGGCATACTTCGCCTACGCGCGGTAAGTTTCTGGCCATGCCACGTGGACGTCACCGCCATTCCCCACCCCTGCACAGGCTGCTTCCTCCCTCGGCGGTCGCAGGCGTATCGATTCTCAGCGCCGGCGGCGCCTGGATGTTCGCGGAACCGGTCGTGCTCCGCGGGCTCGTCGCGGCAGCGGCCGCGGCCGCCGTCGTCGGCTCGGTCGTCATGCGCCGCTGGGACCAGGCGGCCGGCAAGCGCGTCGCCGAGCTCGGCCGGGCGCGCGCGAGCGACGAATGGCGTTACGAGGAACGGATAGCCGAGGCCGAGGCCGACCTCGAGGAGTCCCGCGAACTGCGCGGCAAGCTGGAGACGAAGCTGCGCGCCAAGCGCGCCGAACTGGCCGCCCTGCGCAACGAACACGCCGCGCTCCTGCGGCGGTACGCCACCGCGGAGACGGAGCGGGCCAGCGCCCTGGAGGGCAGGCGGCTGCTCGCCATAGAGGCGACGTCCACGCCGTCCACGACGCCCGCGCTGCCGGCGGCCGGTTCGGATGCCGGTGCCGACAAGGGCTCTGCTTCGGGTGCCGGTTCCAGCGCCGAGGACCTCGTGCCCGCGGTGCGGGCGGGGGCACCGGTGCCGGCCGCGCGTACGGAGGCTCCCGCTCCGCCCCAGCTTTCCGACCGACCGGGCGCTACCCCCACCCCCTCGCTGTTCCAGCTGGCCAACGCCGCGCTCGACCGCATGACCCCGCGCGCGACGACCCGGGCGGAACCCGAAGCGACGCCGGCGACCGCGCCGGAAGCGGAGGACGAGTCGCGGGGGAAGCCCGGGGCGGCCGATGGATACGCCGGGCACGAGCGCGCGGTCGCCGTCGCGCCGCCAGTGCAGGCCCGACGCCAGGTGCCCCAGGGCGACTTCGACTTCTTCGGCACCAAGGGCGTGGCGCCGGCGGCGCTGGAGTCCGTGCAGAACGAGGACCTCGCCGACGTGGTGGGCGAGGAGGCCCTCGCGGTCCACAAGGCGGAGTCCGAGGGCGAGTTCAAGGACGCCCCCGAAGGGGACGCCGCGCAGAGCGTCGGCCAGGTCATCGACCTGACGGCCCACGACGAGACGGAACAGATCGACGTGGCGGAGCTGCGCACGGCCCTCCGGGCGTGACGCTCCGCTGGGGACCCTGCGCCCCTTAGGGGGCGCCCCCCTTGGAGCCTCTTGCGGGGCTCACGCCATCCAGCGGTCCGGGACTGCTTCTCTGCGGCCCGTGCGGGAACGGTCCGCCTGGGACCGGAGGAGAGCTGACGCCTCCTCGGTGGGGCGCAGGCGTGCCGTCACCGTCTTGTTGGCGCCGGTGTCCACCCGTACGTCCGCCACGTCCCTGTAGCGCTCCCAGGGACCCTGGGAGAGCCGCACGCTCTGCACCTTGGCGTGCGGCACGAGCGAGAGACGGCGCTTGAGCAGGCCGTGGCGGGCCGCGAAGACCTCGTCGGTGACCGACAGGCCGTACCCCTTCCACCAGAACGGCACGCACCACGCCGCCCGCGCGGGCGGCCGCACGAGGTCCGCCGCGTCCGGCACGCGCGCGCCCGGCAGGACCCGCCCGATGACCGCCTCGGCGTGCTCCCGCGGTGCGACCGGCACCAGGACGCTGTTCGACGAGCCCGCCACGTCCAGCTCGACGCGCACCCAGCCCATCCGCCGCCACAGCAGCGGCTGCACGACGTGGACGGTCTGCACCCGGCCGGGCGGCACGGTCTCGTGGGCCTTGTCGAGCAGCCCGTGGTCGATGCGGATGCCGTCCGGGGACTCGCCCACCGTCCAGTCGTACTCCTTGATGAAGCGGCCGCCGCTGCTCGCGAAGGCGCCGCCCAGCATGGGGAGCGCGGTCGCGAGGACCGTCCATGCGTTGTGCGTGGCGAACCAGAGGAAGGCGGGCACCACGGTCGCGGCGAGGAGGAGCGCCCAGGGGGCGCCGGTCAGCAGCAGGGAGAGGGCGAGCACGCGCGGCTGGACGTGCAGCAGGCCCCGCACGGGTGCCTCGCCGACCTCGCGGGCCTCGTCGGGGGCGAAACCGGCTGCCCGTGCGAGGAGTTCGGCCCGCAGCTTGGTGGCGTCGCGCTCGCTGAGGTAGGCCAGCTCGTCCTTCTTGTCCGCCCCGACGACATCCAGCTTGAGCTTGGCGACTCCCGCGACGCGGGCGAGCAGCGGCCGTGTCACGTCGACGGCCTGAAGCCGGTCGAGGCGGATGTGGGCGGTGCGCCGGAAGAACAGGCCGGTGCGGATGCGCAACTCGGTGTCGGTGACGGCGAAGTGGGTGAACCACCAGCTCAGGAAGCCGTACAGGGCGCCGCCGACGACCACGGCGAGGCTGCCGAGGAGCAGGGTGGTGGCGGTCAGTTCGGAGAGGCGCTGCTGGGTGCCGTTCGGATCGTGGACCGCCCAGCCGACGAGGACCGCGAAGGGCGCCCACGCGCGACGCAGCGGCGTGACGGGGTGCAGCCGCCGCTCGGACACCTCCTGCGGGACGCTCGGCAGCTCCTGCGGGGCGCTGTCCGGCACCTCCTGCGGGACGGCGCTGTCCGGTACCTCCCGCGGCCCGTTCACAGCCCCGCCGATCGGGCCTCGCCGAGCTCCGTCAGGCGGTCCCGCAGCCGCTCGGCCTCTTCGGGGAGCAGCCCGGGGATGCGCGCGTCGGTGGCGGCCGCGGCGGTGTGCAGCTGGACGCTCGCGAGCCCGAAGCGCCGCTCCACGGGGCCCGAGGTCACCTCGACGAGCTGCATCCTGCCGTACGGCACGACGGTCTCCTCGCGCCAGAGGACGCCCCGGCTGATGAGCAGGTCGTCGGCGCGCTCCGCGTACCGCCACGAGCGCCAGTTGCGGCCGAGCACCGGCCACCCCCAGGCCAGCACGGCGAGCGGCAGCAGCGCGAACGCGGCCCAGGCCGGGCCCGCGAACAGGCCGAGCAGCACGCCGACGGCCGCCGCGAGCGGCACGAGCCAGACCACCAGCAGGAGCCGCCGCAGCTTCAGCAGCCCGCGCGGCAGTCCGGTCCACACCGGCTCCGTCCCCTGTCCCGCCGGTCCTGCGGGCCCCGCCGTCCCCGTTTCCATGCCCCAAGCGTACGTACGTCCGGTGACAGCGGCGTGGGCCGGGAACAGGCGGCCTCGGACGGCGGCGGGTGCGAGAGACTGTGGCCATGAGTCCCACGACGGAGACCACCACGGAGACCACGCTCGGCATCGGCGGCGCGGCGGAGAGCACCGACATGGTGCTCAACATCGGCCCCCAGCACCCGTCCACGCACGGGGTGCTCCGCCTCCGCCTGGTCCTGGACGGCGAGCGCATCCAGCACGCGGAGCCGGTCATCGGCTATATGCACCGCGGTGCGGAGAAGCTCTTCGAGGCGCGGGACTACCGGCAGATCGTGATGCTGGCCAACCGGCACGACTGGCTGTCGGCGTTCTCGAACGAGCTGGGTGTCGTGCTCGGGGTGGAGCGGATGCTCGGCATGGAGGTCCCGGAGCGCGCCGTCTGGATGCGCACGCTGCTCGCCGAGCTGAACCGCGTCCTCAACCATCTGATGTTCCTCGGGTCGTACCCCCTCGAACTGGGCGGTATCACCCCGGTGTTCTACGCGTTCCGTGAGCGCGAGGAGCTCCAGAACGTGATGGAGGAGATCTCCGGCGGCCGTATGCACTACATGTTCAACCGTGTCGGCGGCCTCAAGGAGGACCTGCCCGCCGGTTGGCCGACACGCGCGCGTGCGGCGGTCGCTTCGGTGCGTTCGCGGATGGACGTGTACGACGATCTGGTGCTCGGGAACGAAATCTTCCGGGGCCGTACGCGCGGCGTCGGCGTCCTCACCCCGGAGGCGGTGCATGCCTACGGAGTGAGCGGTCCGATCGCCCGCGCCTCCGGAGTCGACTTCGACCTGCGCAGGGACGAGCCGTACCTCGCGTACGCCGAACTGCAGGACACCCTGAAGGTCGTCACGCGCGAGGAGGGCGACTGTCTGGCCCGCTTCGAGTGCCTCTTGGAGCAGACCCACAATGCCCTCGACCTCGCGGACGCCTGCCTGGACCGGCTCGCCGACCTCCCGCAGGGGCCGATCAACCAGCGCCTCCCGAAGGTCCTCAAGGCCCCCGAGGGCCACACGTACGCGTGGACCGAGAACCCTCTCGGCATCAACGGCTACTACCTCGTCAGCAAGGGCGAGAAGACTCCGTACCGCCTGAAGCTGCGTTCGGCGTCGTACAACAACATCCAGGCGCTGACCGAGTTGCTTCCGGGGCAGCTGGTCGCGGACATGGTGGCGATCCTGGGATCACTGTTCTTCGTGGTGGGCGACATCGACAAGTAGGGCGTTCAGAGAAGCACCGGTGACGCCGACGCCGACGGGCTGCAGCAGCCATCCGAAGTCGCCGAGGCCGCCGGGCGCGGTGAGCTCGGCGGCCTCTCCCGCGCGCGTGAGGGCGCGTACGTACGCCGCCGGGTCCTCGGAGGCGAGCGTGAGCGGCGGGCGGGCGCCGCTCACCCCGAGCGCGCCGAGGGCCGCCCGCTGGGTGAGCAGGGCGGCTCCCGCCGACGCGCAGGCGTCGAGTGCCACGTGGGCCGTGATGT
The DNA here is from genome assembly GCF_055597165.1 of Streptomyces sp. NPDC039480. Lineage (NCBI taxonomy): Bacteria > Bacillati > Actinomycetota > Actinomycetes > Kitasatosporales > Streptomycetaceae > Streptomyces > Streptomyces sp. NPDC039480. Next base: position 293,795 of record NZ_JBVITX010000012.1, read on the forward strand.
CGCAGCTGCCGTCGGGCACGGGTGCCGTCTCTCGGCCCTCTCTGAAGCCCGTCAGCGTCCCGAAGGGCGGGCGGGCGCCCCGGGTGTGGGCGTAGTCCACGGCGACCGCCAGGCCGCGCGTCAGCGTCGCCACGGCCGCCGCCCACGCCTCGTCCCGGGCGCGACCGATCTCCGCCCGCAGGCCCGGCTCGGCGTCCAGCGGCCACCAGCGCGCCAGCCAGTCGGCGTCCGGGCCCTCTACGGGGTCGCCCAGGCACTCGGTGCCGTCGTCGCTCACGAGGACGCGGCGCGGGGTTCCGTCGGCGGCGACCTCGGCGATGTCCAGGGGGACGTTGTCCAGCCACTCGTTGGCGAAGAGGAGGCCCGTGACGCCGGCCGGGGGCGCGGTCCGCCACTCGACGCGCCCGTCGAGGTCCGCGGGACGCTCCGCGAGCTCCACCGCGTACGCGCGCACGCGTGCCGCCACATCGGGGGGCAGCGCGGCCAGGACCCCGGCGGTCAGTTCGCCGCGGCCCGCGCCCATGTCCACGAAGGCCACCTCGTCCGGGTGACCGAGTTCGGCGTCCAGACGGGTCAGCAGACGTGCCACGGCGCCCGCGTAGAGGGGCGAGGCGTGCACGGAGGTGCGGAAGTGCGCGGCGGGCCCTTCCGGGCGGCGGTAGAAGCCGGTGGGGCCGTACAGGGCGGCCGCCATGGCCTCGTGCCAGGCGTGCGGGGCCGGTGCACGCGCCGCGCCGTTGTCGTTCGTCACAGACCGCAGGCTAAGGGGGCCTCCACCTTGGGGAGTACATGTAGTCGGTACGGATCGGACCTCCGGTTGACCCGGGGGCACCGCCGGGCTGCCTACGCTGGGTTACGTGCAGCGCCTCTATGACTTCCTCCGCAGACACCCGACATGGGTCGACGGCTTCTGGGCCCTCGTCCTGCTCGGGCTCTCCGGAATCGGTCTGATCTCGATGTCGGAGACGGAGGGCCGCGATCCGGGAGTGGCGGCGATCCCCGTCGCCCTCGGTCTGTTCCTGGTGGTCACGCTGCGCCGACGGGCCACCGAGAAGATGTTGGTGCTCGCCGCGGTCATCGGTTTCCTCCAGCTCGTCTTCGACGTCGAGACGATGCCCCTGAACTTCGCGATGCTGGTGATCGTCTACACCGCCGCGGCCGACGGGGAGCGGTGGGCCTCGCGCTTCGCGCTGGTCGGCGGGTTGTGCGCGGCTCCGCTCGCGATGATGCGCTGGCCCGCGGAGGACACCGGAACCGCCGGGCTCATCCTCTTCACGATGTTCCAGATCGTGCCCTTCGCGCTCGCCTGGGTCCTCGGCGACTCCATCCGCACCCGCCGCGCCTACCTCGCCCAGCTGGAGGAGCGCGCCGCCCGCCTGGAGCGGGAGCGCGAGGCGCAGTCGAAGGTCGCGGTGGCGGCCGAGCGGGCCCGCATCGCACGCGAACTGCACGACGTCGTCGCGCACAACGTCTCGGTGATGGTGGTCCAGGCCGACGGCGCCGCGTACGTCCTGGACGCCGCGCCCGACCAGGCCAGGAAGGCCCTGGAGACCATCTCGGGCACCGGCAGGCAGGCGCTGGCCGAGATGCGCAGGCTGCTCGGCGTGCTGCGCACCGGCGAGCCCGAGGAGAGCGGCGAGTACGTCCCGCAGCCCGACGTCGAACAGCTCGACGAGCTCATCGAGCAGGTGCGCACGGCCGGTCTGCCCGTCGACTTCAAGGTGGAGGGCACCCCGCGCCCGCTGCCCAGCGGCGTGGAGCTCACCGCGTACCGCATCGTGCAGGAGGCGCTCACCAACACCCGCAAGCACGGCGGCGAGAACGCCGGGGCGAGCGTGCGGCTCGTCTACTTCGACGACGGCCTCGGGCTGCTCGTCGAGGATGACGGCAAGGGCGCACCGCACGAGCTGTACGAGGACGGCGGGGCCGACGGCTGCGGGCACGGGCTGATCGGCATGCGTGAGCGCGTCGGCATGGTCGGCGGCACGCTGGACGCGGGACCGCGCCCCGGCGGCGGGTTCCGGATCAGCGCACTGCTGCCCCTCAAGCCCGCACACTGACGGCTGCGCCTCGAGCCCGCACACTGAGACGTGCCAACGAACCTTCCGAAGGGACCCCCCTTGATGTCCATCCGCGTGATGCTCGTCGACGACCAGGTGCTGCTGCGCACCGGGTTCCGGATGGTGCTCGCCGCCCAGCCGGACATGGAGGTCGTCGCGGAGGCGGGCGACGGCGTCGAGGCCCTGGAGGTGCTGCGCGCCACCAAGGTCGACGTGGTCCTGATGGACGTCCGCATGCCGAAGCTGGACGGTGTGGAGACGACCCGCCGCGTCTGCCAGGGGGCGAACCCTCCGAAGGTGCTGATCCTGACCACCTTCGACCTCGACGAGTACGCCTTCTCGGGCCTGAAGGCGGGCGCGTCCGGTTTCATGCTCAAGGACGTGCCCCCGGGGGAGCTGCTCGCCGCCATCCGCTCGGTGCACAGCGGCGACGCCGTCGTCGCGCCGTCCACCACGCGACGGCTCCTCGACCGCTTCGCGCCGATGCTGCCGACCACCGGCGGCCAGCCGCAGCTCAAGCAGCTTGAGCGGCTCACGGACCGGGAGCGCGAGGTGATGATCCTGGTCGCGCAGGGCCTGTCGAACGGCGAGATCGCGGCGCGGCTCGTCCTCTCCGAGGCGACCGTGAAGACGCACGTCGGCCGCATCCTGACGAAGCTGGGCCTGCGGGACCGGGTGCAGGTGGTGGTCCTCGCGTACGAGACGGGGCTGGTGCGGGCCGGGGGCGGTTCGTAGCCCGGGGCGGGGGCTTACTGCGCCAAGCCTGTGCCCTAGCGCAGGACGCCCTCGATGAAGTCGCTGCCCAGGCGGGACACGACGCCGATGTCCATCTGGTGCTGGACATAGCGGCCGCGACGGCGCGTGGTGATCAGACCCGCCTTCTTCAGGACGCTCAGGTGCCGGGATATCTCCGGCGCCGTCATGCCGTGCGCGTCGGCCAGCTCGCTCGTCGTGTACGCACCGCGCGCGAGGTGGCGGCACAGGCGCATCCGCACCGGGTGGGCGAGCGCGGACATGCGGCGGGTCAGCTGCTCCACGGTGGGCGGGTGGGTGAGGCCGGGGGCGCTGATCGGGTACGTGATCGACGCCTGCCAGCCCTTGCGGTGCAGCACCCACAGATGCGGCCAGCCGAGGCTGGTCGGGACGATCACGAGGCCGCCCGAGCCGGTGGTGGTGCGGCCCACGGAGATCTTGTCGACGGTGACGAGCTGTGCCTCCTCGTCCAGGGACACCGCTCCGGAGATGGCCTTCAAGGCCTCCGCCAGTCCCTTGCGGCGCAGCAGCTCGGTCTTGTGCCGGGCGTCCGCGGCCAGTTGATGGGACACCCGGGCCCAGGTGTCGGCGAAGAACGCGTCGTCGCAGTCCTCCAGGAGCGTGCGGAACCATGCGCGGACGACCGGTGGGTCGTCGAGCAGCCGCTGGGTGAAGCGGACCTGGTGCGGGCCGCGGGCGGCGGCGAGGTCGAGGGCGCGCCGCTGCACGGCGGGGTCGGAGAGGAGCTTGCGGTCCGGCTCCGCGTACGTCGACTGGCAGGTGAACTCCAGGGCCGCGTCCACGAACTGCTCATCGGTCAGCTTGTCCAGCTGGTCGAGCTCCTCGGCGAGCGTGGCCCCCGGGAGGGCGCTCTGCCCGGGGAGACCGGCGAACGGCGCGAAGACGTCGGAGAACGTGGTGCGCCACAGGAAGTCGGCCTCGCACAGGCGGTCCGCGAGGCCCGGGTCCAGGCGCGTGGAGACGGCTGTCGCCCAGCCCTGGAGGCCGGGGTGGTGGCCCGGCTCGGACAGTGCGTGCAGCGCCATGCCGAGCTCGGACAGGGGCGAGGGCGCAACATGGATCCGCTCCTGGGCCAGCCCGCTGATGTCGATGCTCACGCTCATGGCCCCATGGTGCACCTCGCCACTGACAGCGCGGCCGACGATTGACGAGCGCCGTCAATCGACGCGACGCGGACGGGGTGGCGGGAGCAGGCTGTAGTCATCGCCGAAGCCGCTGAAGCCTTCGGCCCCTTCCCCTCACCCCTGCTCCCACCCCTTCGCCCCCCTCCTTCGCTCTCCACGGCACCGGGCCCGGGATTCCCGCGACCATTCGCTGTCCGTTAAGTACTATTCATCCAGAAAGGTGAACCGTCATGAGCGTCACCCAGCAGTACCTCCTCGACGCCTACCGCGCCGCCCAGCACGGCCGGCCGACGCCGCCCGCGCCCGGCGCCCACGACTGGCAGGCCGTGCGTGAGGTCCGCGACTACGGCCGGTTCCGCGCCGTCGTGGCGGAGCGCCCCGCACGCGGCAGGTTCCGCGCCGCCCTGGCCCGGCTCGCCCGCGGCGGCCGGCTCAGCGGGGGATCCGTCGCACGAACTCCGCGACCGCTTCCGTGACGTCGTCGGCCGTCCACTTCAGGCCCGCCTCGGTCACGGTGACCTCCGTGACCGAGAGGCCCGGCGGCCCGTCGGGGAACCAGCGCCCGAAGAGCAGGGTGCCGGTCTCCTCGGCCTGCCCGAGACCGGCCTCGCCCAGCACGTCCGGCGCGTACGGCAGCCAGACCTGGAACTGATGGGTGTACGGGCGCTCGGGGTGCACGCGCGACCAGGGCACCCCGGCGGCCGTGAACCCGTCCCGCAGCGCCTCGGCGACCACGCGCGCGTGGGCGACGTAATCGGGCAGCCTGGGCAGCGTGTTCTTCAGGCCGAGAAGGGCCGACACCGCCGTCGGGAACTGCTGGAAAAGCTGGCCTCCGTAGCGGTGGCGCCACACCCTCGCCTCCTCGACGAGCGTGCGCGGCCCGGCCAGCGCGGCGCCGCTCAGCCCTTCGAGCGACTTGTAGAACGACACGTACACGGAGTCGGCGAGCCCGGCGATCTCCGCGAGGCCGCGACCGAAGTGCGGCGTGCACTCCCACAGACGGGCGCCGTCGAAGTGCACGACGGCGTCCCTCTCGCGTGCCGCCGCCACGACCTCCTCCAGCTCCTCCCACTCCGGCAGGACGAAACCCGCGTCCCGGAGCGGCAGTTCGAGCATCAGCGTCCCGAAGGGCTCCTCGAAGTCCCGCACCTCGTCCGCGGTCGGCAGTCGCGGCTCACCCGTCGGATGTACGGTGCGCAGCCCGCTGACCGCCGAGAAGGCGCCCCCTTCGTGGAGCTCGGGGTGCGCCTTCGGATGGAGCGCCACCGTCGCGTTGCCCGTACGGCCCGCCCAGCAGCGCAGCGCGACCTGTTGCGCCATGGTCCCGGTCGGGAAGAACGCGGCGTCCTCCTTGCCGAGCAGACGCGCGACCTCGCTCTCCAGGGTGGCGACGACACCGTCGCCGTAGATGTCGGTGGGATCGTCGGGGCCGACCACCTCGGGAGCGGCGGCCGCCAGGGCCGAAAGCCGCTCGGCGAGCGGGGTGTGCAGGACGGGACGGTGCAGGGTGCGGGTCGCGCCCAGCGACGCGGCACGACGGCGGGCCGCCTGCTGCTCTTCGGCTGTGATGTGGGAGGGCATTCTCCGAGCATGGCCCGTCCACCGCCACCGGTCATATGAATAACCACAGCCTGTGGACAGCGGAAGACGCGGCGCGGACCGATCGCGTTAGCATGACGAGAAATCGTCCGGTACCCCGAGCGGACTGGAACGGAAGGCGCCGCCGCGTGAACGCATCGCATCAGCCAGACCCGCGGGACCGCCCCGCGAGGCTCACCGTGGGAGTCGTGGGAGCGGGCCGTGTCGGCCCCGCGCTCGCCGCGTCGCTGCAGCTCGCCGGGCACCGCCCGGTGGCCGCGTCCGGCGTCTCCGACTCGTCGGTGCGACGAGCCGCCGCGCTGCTGCCCGACGTCCCCCTCGTCCCGCCCGCCGAGGTCCTCGAGCGGGCCGACCTGGTGCTCCTGACCGTCCCCGACGACGCCCTGCCCGGCCTCGTCGAGGGCCTCGCGGAGACCGGAGCCGTCCGCCCCGGCCAGCTGCTCGTGCACACCTCCGGGCGGTACGGCACCAAAGTCCTCGAGCCCGCCCTGCGCGCCGGCGCCCTGCCGCTGGCGCTGCACCCCGCCATGACGTTCACCGGCACCCCCGTCGACGTACAGCGCCTGGCCGGCTGCTCCTTCGGCGTGACCGCCCCCGAGGAGCTGCGGCTCGCCGCCGAGGCCCTGGTCATCGAGATGGGCGGCGAGCCCGAGTGGATCGCCGAGGAGAACCGCCCGCTGTACCACGCGGCCCTCGCCCTGGGCGCGAACCACCTGGTCACCCTGGTCGCCGAGTCCATGGACCTGCTGCGGGACGCCGGTGTCGCCCAGCCGGACCGGATGCTCGGCCCGCTGCTCGGCGCCGCCCTGGACAACGCGCTGCGTTCGGGCGACGCGGCGCTCACGGGACCCGTCGCGCGCGGGGACGCAGGCACCGTCGCCGCCCATGTCGCCGAGCTCCGCAAGCACGCCCCGCAGACCGTCGCCGGCTATCTCGCGATGGCCCGCGCCACCGCGGACCGCGCCCTCGCGCACGGCCTGCTCAAGCCGGAGCTCGCCGAGGACCTCCTCGGCGTGCTCGCCCACGGAGCGGAAGGCGGCACCACGCCCGAAGGAGGGCCCCGATGACCGGCCCGGCCAGCACGCACCCCACCCTCCTGCACACCGCCGAGTCCCTGCGCACGCGCACGCGCGCGGGCCGCCGTGCCGTCGTCATGACCATGGGAGCCCTGCACGACGGGCACGCCTCGCTGATCCGCGCCGCCCGCCGCGTCGCGGGCCCCGAGGGCGAGGTCGTCGTCACGGTCTTCGTGAACCCGCTGCAGTTCGGGGCGGGCGAGGACCTGGACCGCTATCCCCGCACCCTCGACGCCGACGTCAAGATCGCCGCCCAGGCGGGCGCCGACATCGTGTTCGCCCCCGGCGTGGACGAGGTCTATCCGGGAGGCGAGCCGCAGGTCCGCGTCAGCGCGGGCCCCATGGGCACCGTCCTCGAAGGGGCCACGCGCCCCGGCCACTTCGACGGCATGCTCACCGTCGTCGCCAAGCTGCTGCACCTCACCGGGCCCGACGTGGCGCTGTTCGGGCAGAAGGACGCCCAGCAGCTCGCCCTGATCCGCCGCATGGTGCGCGACCTCAACTTCCCCGTGGAGATCGTCGGCGTCCCCACCGTCCGCGAGGACGACGGCCTGGCCCTCTCCAGCCGCAACCGCTACCTCGCACCCGGCGAGCGGCGCACCGCCCTCGCCCTCTCCCATGCCCTCTTCGCGGGCCGCGACCGGCACGCCGCGCAGGAGGCCCTCCGCGCGCGGGCCGCCAGCGCACCCGCCTCACGCGCGCGTGCCGACGCGCTGAACGCCATGGGCGAGTCCCGCGCCGCCGCCGACGCCCACGCCGTGGCGGAGTCCACGGACCCCGCAGCGCCCGGGGGCGGCCCCGCCGCCGTCGTCGCGGCGGCCCGGCTGGTCCTCGACGACGCGGCGCGCCTGCACCCCCCGCTGGAGCTGGACTACGTCGCGCTGGTGGACCCCGCCGACTTCACCCCGGTCCGCCCCGGACACACCGGTGAGGCCGTCCTGGCCGTCGCCGCCAAGGTCGGCTCGACGCGGCTGATCGACAACATCCCGCTGACGTTCGGAGTCGCCGTATGAGTGCCACCGGAATACGGCTGCATGCCCCCGCCCCCGGCTGGTCCCTCGACGCCGACGTCGTGGTCGTCGGCTCCGGAGTGGCCGGACTGACCGCCGCCCTGCGCTGCGCGGCCGCCGGAGTGAAGACCGTCGTGGTGACCAAGGCCCGTCTGGACGACGGCTCCACCCGCTGGGCCCAGGGCGGCGTCGCCGCGGCGCTCGGCGAGGGCGACACCCCCGAACAGCACCTGGACGACACGCTCGTGGCCGGCGTCGGCCTGTGCGACGAGGAGGCAGTCCGCATCCTCGTCACCGAGGGCCCCGATGCCGTACGCCGCCTCATCGAGACCGGCGCCCACTTCGACACCGGCCCCGAAGGCGCCATCGAGCTCACCCGCGAGGGCGGCCACCACCGCCGCCGCATCGTGCACGCGGGCGGCGACGCCACCGGAGCGGAGATCTCCCGCGCCCTCGTCGAAGCTGTCCGCGCCCGCGGCATACCGACGGTGGAGAACGCGCTGGTGCTCGACCTCCTGACGGACGCCGACGGCCGCACCGCCGGTATCTCCCTGCACGTCATGGGAGAGGGCCAGCACGACGGCGTGGGAGCCGTCCACGCCCCCGCCGTGGTCCTCGCGACCGGCGGCATGGGCCAGGTCTTCTCGGCCACCACGAACCCGTCCGTCTCCACGGGCGACGGCGTCGCGCTCGCCCTGCGCGCGGGCGCCGAGGTCTCCGACCTCGAATTCGTGCAGTTCCACCCCACGGTGCTCTTCCTCGGCGCGGACGCGGAGGGCCAGCAGCCGCTGGTCTCCGAAGCCGTCCGGGGCGAGGGCGCGCACCTCGTGGACGCCGACGGCGTGCGCTTCATGGTCGGACAGCACGAGCTCGCCGAGCTCGCGCCCCGCGACATCGTCGCCAAGGGCATCACGCGCCGCATGCAGGAGCGCGGCGCCGAGCACATGTACCTCGACGCCCGGCACTTCGGCGCCGACATGTGGGAGAACCGCTTCCCGACGATCCTCGCCGCCTGCCGCAGCCACGGCATCGACCCGGTCACCGAGCCCATCCCGGTCGCCCCCGCCGCGCACTACGCCTCCGGAGGCGTCCGCACCGACCGGCACGGCCGCACCACCGTCCCGGGTCTGTACGCGTGCGGAGAGGTCGCCTGCACCGGCGTCCACGGCGCCAACCGCCTGGCCTCCAACTCCCTGCTTGAAGGCCTCGTCTACGCCGAGCGCATCGCCGCCGACATCACGGCCCGCCACGCGGAGAACGCCCTCCACGCGCGCGTGCCGGTCCCCGTCACCCCGCCCGAGACGCCGACGCACCCCCTGCTGCCGGCCGAGGCCCGCTTCGCCATCCAGCGCGTCATGACCGAGGGCGCCGGAGTCCTCCGCTCCGCCTCGTCCCTCACCGAGGCCGCGGCACGCCTCGCCCGCATCCACGCGGAGGCCGCGGGGGCGCTCGCCGAGCACGGCAAGACGGCCGAGCCCGGCGTCGACACCTGGGAGACCACCAACCTCCTGTGCGTCGCCCGCGTCCTGGTGGCCGCCGCCCAGCGCCGCGAGGAGACCCGCGGCTGCCACTGGCGCGAGGACCACGCCGACCGCGACGACGCGGCCTGGCGCCGCCACATCGTCGTACGCCTGAATCCCGACAGGACGCTGGCGGCGCACACCACAGAGACCCCCGACTTCCCTCCGACCCGTCCCAGTCCCCAGGAGAAGTGACCGTGAGCACCCCCGACGACCTCCCCCTCGCCCCCACAGCCGCCGGTGGCTGCGGCGACGCCTGCGGCTGCGGCGGGGACGACGCGTTCGACCCCCTGGAGTGCGGCCTCGACCCCGCTCTCGCGCGGCTCCTCGCCGAGGCGGGCCTCGACCCCCTCCAGATCGAGGACATCGCGCACATGGCCATCGAGGAGGACCTGGCCGGCGGCGTGGACGTCACCACGGCCGCCACCATCCCCGAAGACGCCGTCGCCACCGCCGACTTCGCCGCGCGCGAGGCGGGCACCGTCGCGGGCCTGCGCGTCGCCGAAGCGGTCATGTCGGTGGTGTGCGAGGAGGAGTTCGAGGTCGAGCGGCACGTCGAGGACGGCGACCGCGTGGCGGCGGGCGACATCCTGCTGAGCGTCACCACCCGCACCCGCGACCTGCTCACCGCCGAGCGCAGCGCGCTGAACATCCTGTGCCGCCTCTCCGGCATCGCGACCGCCACGCGCGCGTGGGCCGACGCGCTCGACGGCACCAAGGCGAAGGTCCGCGACACCCGCAAGACGACGCCGGGCTACCGCGCCCTGGAGAAGTACGCGGTCCGCGCGGGCGGCGGCGTCAACCACCGCATGTCGCTCTCCGACGCGGCCCTGGTCAAGGACAACCACGTGGTCGCCGCGGGCGGCGTGGCACAAGCCTTCAAGGCCGTACGCGAGCAGTTCCCCGACGTGCCGATCGAGGTCGAGGTCGACACGCTCCACCAGCTCCGCGAGGTCGTCGACGCGGGCGCCGACCTGATCCTCCTGGACAACTTCACGCCGGGCGAGACGGCGGAGGCCGTCGCGATCGTGGCCGGCCGCGCCTTCCTCGAATCCTCGGGCCGCCTCACCCTGGAGAACGCCCGGGCGTACGCCGAGACGGGCGTCGACTACCTCGCGGTGGGCGCCCTCACGCACTCCTCGCCGATCCTCGACATCGGCCTCGACCTGCGGGAAGCGGTGCGGGACTGATGCTTCTCACGATCGACGTGGGCAACACCCACACCGTCCTCGGCCTCTTCGACGGTGAGGACATCGTCGAGCACTGGCGCATCTCCACCGATGCGCGGCGCACCGCCGACGAGCTGGCCGTCCTGCTCCACGGTCTGATGGGCATGCACCCCCTGCTCGGCGACGAGCTCGGCGACGGCATCGACGGCATCGCGATCTGCTCCACGGTCCCCTCGGTCCTGCACGAACTGCGCGAGGTCACCCGCCGCTACTACGGAGACGTCCCCGCCGTCCTCGTCGAGCCCGGCATCAAGACCGGCGTCCCGATCCTCATGGACAACCCCAAGGAGGTCGGCGCCGACCGCATCATCAACGCGGTGGCGGCGGTGGAGCTCTACGGAGGCCCCGCCATCGTCGTCGACTTCGGCACGGCGACGACCTTCGACGCGGTCTCCGCGCGCGGGGAGTACGCCGGTGGGGTCATCGCCCCCGGCATCGAGATCTCCGTGGAGGCCCTCGGGGTACGCGGCGCACAGCTCCGCAAGATCGAACTGGCCCGTCCGCGCAGCGTCATCGGCAAGAACACGGTGGAGGCCATGCAGGCGGGCATCCTGTACGGCTTCGCGGGCCAGGTCGACGGCGTGGTGAACCGCATGGCACGCGAGCTCGCGGGCGCGGGGGGCGACCCCGACGACGTCACGGTGATCGCCACGGGTGGTCTGGCTCCCATGGTGCTCGGCGAGGCCTCGGTCATCGACGAGCACGAACCGTGGCTGACGCTGATCGGACTCCGGCTCGTCTACGAGCGGAACATCTCCCGCGCCTGACCGATAGCCGACGCTTCGTGTGCACAACCCGCCCCCTTCTGCGAGAGTCTGCGCTGGCACGGGGACTTGGGCGGTGTGGGGCGGACTGGGGCGGATGAGGCGCAGGAGACGACTGAGGGCTGCGGTGGTTGCGGCGGCGCTGGTGGTGGTGGCCGGTGGGCCGGCGACGGCGGCCCGGGCGGTTCCGCGTTCGCCCGCCCTGGCCGGGGCGGGGGCGGGGGTGCTGCCCTGGCTCGCGGTGGCGGCGGTTGCCGGCCTTGGCATAGGCGCGGTCGCCTACGCCTTGGCCCGCCGCCGCCCGGACTGACCCCGCGACGGGGCCGACGTCTCTCCCCGGGTGGGGTGCCCGGCGCCGTCCCGCCGGGGTAGGGGCTCCAAGCCCGCCGCTCCGCGGCGGATGTCTCCCACCCACCCACCCGTTTGCCCCGCACCGTCTTGCGGGGGTAGGGGCGGGTGGGTGGGTGCTCACCCCGCGACGTTCCGCGAGTAGGGGCGGGTGGTTGGGTGTTCACCCTGCGATGCCTTGCGGGGGTAGGGGCGGGGGTGGGTGGGTGTGTCCCCGCACCGCCTTGCGGGAGTAGGGGCGGGGTGGGTGGGGGCTGCCCCGCGCCGTACAGCGGGAATAAGGGTGGGTGGGGTGGGTGTACCCGCGACGTCCTGCGGGGGTGGGGGACTGCCCTGTGCTGTCCTGTGGGAGTAGGGGCGGGTGGGTGGGGATTGCCCCGGGACGGGACGCAGTTGCCACGCAGGGGAAGCAAAGGCAGGGGACCCCCACCGGGCCGCAGTCGCGAGCGCTCGCGAGGGGACGTGGGGGTATGTGCGAACGGAGCACCGAGCCAGCTGTGCCGTCTTTGTTCGGGCAGCGGGGCGCAGGGATGGCGAGTACGCACATACCCCCGCGGCCCCGCCCCACAGACGGGCGGAAGGCGAACCCCGCCCAAGGCGCCCCCGCCAGAATCCGCCCCCGCCCAAGGCGCCCCCGCCAGCGAGTGGCGTTAAGCCGATTTTGTCCGGTTGGCGCGTATCGTCAGTCCATGCCCACGCCATACGGATCCCGGGGCGGCATGGCCTTCGGTGCGGAGGAGCTGCGTGTGCTCCGTCGCGCCCTGGCGCTCGCCCTGCACCCCAGCCCCGTCCGCGACCGCGACCCCGCTCGTGACGAGGACGTCCAGGACTGTCTCCGGCTCGCCGAATCGGTCGACGAAGCGATGCGCGAGGGCGCCAGGCTGCGCGCCTTCCTCGTGGCCGACCTCGCCCGCTACCGGGCCGCCCTGCCCGGCACCGCCTCCGGCTACCTCGCCCTGCTCGACGATGTCCTCGCCGCCGGCTACCAGCCCGGCGCCGACGACCTCGCCGCCCTGCGCGCCCTGCGCGGCAACCCCACCGCGGCCGCCCTCCTCGACCGCTGCCGCGCCCTCGCCGAACGCGCCGTCCGCGCCCGTCTCGCACGCCGCGCCGTCCCGGACCCCGTCGCCACCGCCACCGCCACCGCCACCATCTCCATTCCCGCGCCCGCCTCCCGCGCCCGCCTCCACGCCCTCCCCGGAGGTCTGAGCGACAGGGACGGGGCGCAGTCGCCCGCCGAGCGGCCCGCCGCCCCGGAGCCGCCCCGCCCGGTGCCCACGCCGGCCGAGGTGTTCCCGCCGAAGCGCCGCCCCGAGGCCCCCGCGCAGACGCCCACGCAGACGCCCGCGCCGACACCCGCGGACCCGCCGCACCAGCTCGTCGCGGGCTAGCTACTCTGGGAGGCATGGACTACGTTTCCGCGCTCGTGCCCCCCGTAGTGATGGCCGTGTTCTTCACGGGGCTCATCGTGACGATCGTGAAGACCCAGGGCGGCGCCAACAAGGCCAAGGAGGACGCGGCCGTGGACGCCGCGATCTCCCGCGCCGAAGCCGCCGGCCAGACCCCGAAGGCCACCGGCAGCGCCTGAGCAGCGCTTGAGCGCACCGGCGGCGCCACCTCGCCCCCGGCCACGGCCCCGAGCACCCGGCGTACGACTCGACGTGTCATTCGAGTCGTACGCCCTTTTTGTTGTGGAAATTAGTGGTACGCCACGTCCCTCACGCATCACGCCAATAGTGACGTCTCCCACTATTGTTCTGCTGTGCCTCGTCCATTGGGAGAACTCGAAGACTCAGTCATGACGCGGGTGTGGAAGTGGAACCGCCCCGTGACCGTTCGAGAAGTCCTGGAAGACCTTCAGCAGGAACGGTCCATCGCGTACACCACCGTGATGACCGTTTTGGACAATCTCCATCAGAAGGGCTGGGTGCGCCGCGAAGCGGAAGGCCGCGCCTATCGATATGAGGCGGTCTCCACTCGCGCCGCCTACGCAGCCGCACTGATGAACGAAGCCTGGTCGCAGAGCGACAACCCGGCCGCCGCACTGGTCGCCTTCTTCGGCATGATGTCGGAGGAACAGCGGGAAGCCCTGAGCGACGCGATGCGTATCGTCCAAGGCCCGGAGAACCCCGGGAACCCTGGGAACAACCCCGGGAACCCTGGGAACAACCCCGGCAACGCCGCGAACAACCCCGGGAACCCCGGCGCCGCAGAGCACGAAGCAGAGCGATAGCGTCCGCTCATGCCAGCAGAGGTCCCCGAACGATCCGAACGATCCGAACGGCCCGAACGATCCGAACGACCTGAACGATCCGAACGCAGCGAACTCAGTGCAAAAGCGGTCTCCGTCCGCAGGGCGCGAACCTCCGATGTGCCGGCCGTGCGCCACCTCCTCGACTCCTACGTCCGCGAGCGCATCCTCCTGGACAAAGCGACGGTGACGCTTTACGAGGACATCCAGGAGTTCTGGGTCGCGGAACGCGACGACAACGCCGAGTTGGTCGGCTGCGGCGCTCTGCACGTGATGTGGGAAGACCTCGCGGAAGTGCGCACCCTCGCGGTGAACCCCGAGGTCAAGGGTGCCGGAGTGGGCCATCAGCTGTTGGGCAAGTTGCTGCAGACCGCCCGCTGGCTCGGCGTCCGCAAGGTTTTCTGTCTCACCTTCGAAGTCGACTTCTTCGCGAAGCACGGCTTCGTGGAGATCGGCGAGACTCCGGTCGACGGAGATGTCTACAGCGAGCTCCTGCGTTCCTATGACGAGGGCGTCGCGGAGTTCCTTGGCCTCGAACGAGTGAAACCGAACACCTTGGGCAACAGCCGGATGCTTCTGCATCTGTGATCGGGTGATCGTCCCGTCAGGTATTCCGAGCCGCCCCTGCCCTGGTGGGCTATGTCCGAAACGCGCATGTTTCCAGGCTTCTAGGGGTCCCCTGTCTCTCCCAGGGGTTTGTGTTTTTCCGGCAAAAGCGGTTTGCTTTCCGACGTACTGCAGTACTGCATATAACAGGGGCCGGTGAATCGGCGGCGTGCGGTGTGCGTCGCGCGGACCGGCCTCACAGTTATCGATGAAAGGAAATCCGGTGGCACAGAAGGTTCAGGTCCTTCTTGTCGATGACCTCGACGGTGGCGAGGCGGACGAGACCGTGACGTTTGCGCTGGACGGCAAGTCCTACGAGATCGACCTCACCACGGCGAACGCGGACAAGCTCCGTGGCGCCCTTGAGGACTTCGTCAAGGCAGGTCGGCGCACCGGGGGCCGTTCGAGCGGCCGCGGCAAGACGCGTACCGCCGCGGCGAGCGGTGGCCAGGACACGGCCGCGATCCGCGCCTGGGCGAAGGAGAACGGTTTCGAGGTCAATGACCGCGGCCGCGTTCCCGCGTCCATTCGTGAGGCCTACGAGAAGGCCAACGGCTGACGGTTGCGACGCCGCAGCCGGACCCGGTGGCAGTGTGTCGCCGCCGTGTCCACCAGTCGTACGAGACCGGAGCCCACAGCGGGGTCGCTGTGGAGCGCAGTCCCGCCTCCCCCCACCTCGGACAGGGGTCCCACCCCTGGCAGGGACGGCAGCGCAGGCAGTGTCGGCTCCACCTCACAGCCGGGCTCCGGGGGCCGCAGCCAGACGGCGGCCCCCCGCGAGCCGGACCAGCCCGGGGGAGCGGGCGCGTCGATCCGCCCGCCCGCCCCGATCGCGGTGAGGCCGAGGGGGATGTGTCCCCACTCCAGCCAGTCGAGCAGCCCAGGCAGCTCCTCCGCGCTGCCCGCGCTCACCAGGAGGCGCATCGTTTCCCCGCGCAGCGCCACCGGGGCCTTCGGTCCGAGGTGGCGCAGCGCCGCGAAGCCCGCCTCCGCCGGCAGTTCAAGGACGTCGAAGCGCAGGCCGGTCAGGAGCCGCACCCGGCCGGGCCCGGGGGCGGTCGCCCAGCCGAGCTCGTTCTCGTACCACTGCCGCACCGGGTCGCTCTGCTCGAAAGGCGCTCGGGGCTGAGGAACTGTGGGGGCCATGTCCGGGCAACAGCCGGAAGGGCCCTCGGGTTACGCAGTGTGGCGCCGTAGATGCGGTGCGTATCCGGCAGGGGGGCGTGCGGGCGTGTTCGGCGGCGCAAGAGTGTTCGCCCGTAGCGGAGGGAACCGGGGCACGCTGCATGGACTGTCAGTCGTTACGGGTAAGACATCCCTAGTGGGAGGGGGCGACACGCGGTCCTGGGCATGTCACGTTCGCCATCGGCGTAGTGATGGTGGGGGTAACTGCCTGGCCTGCGGGAACATCGTCTCGCACCATCGGGTTGGAGCAGTTGTCGGCGTTCGGGGTCAGGAGATCCTCCGAGTTGGGGTCCGGGTGTCGGCAGTTGGAATGAGCGGTCCCCGCTTGCGGGACTAAGCTGCGGAAGGACAGGGAGGGGACCGACCCCTTTACTGCCTGACCGCTCTGAGGAGCGATTAACGATGTTCGAGAGGTTCACCGACCGCGCGCGGCGGGTTGTCGTCCTGGCTCAGGAAGAAGCCCGGATGCTCAACCACAACTACATCGGCACCGAGCACATCCTCCTGGGCTTGATCCACGAGGGCGAGGGTGTCGCCGCTAAGGCCCTGGAGAGCCTCGGGATTTCGCTCGAGGCGGTCCGCCAGCAGGTGGAGGAGATCATCGGGCAGGGCCAGCAGGCTCCGTCCGGGCACATTCCCTTCACTCCCCGTGCCAAGAAGGTCCTGGAGCTTTCGCTCCGCGAGGCCCTTCAGCTGGGCCACAACTACATCGGCACGGAGCACATCCTGCTCGGCCTGATCCGTGAGGGCGAGGGCGTCGCCGCCCAGGTCCTGGTCAAGCTGGGCGCCGATCTCAACCGGGTGCGGCAGCAGGTCATCCAGCTGCTCTCCGGTTACCAGGGCAAGGAGACCGCCACCGCCGGCGGTCCTGCGGAGGGCACGCCTTCCACGTCCCTGGTGCTCGACCAGTTCGGCCGGAATCTGACCCAGGCCGCTCGTGAGTCCAAGCTCGACCCGGTGATCGGGCGCGAGAAGGAGATCGAGCGGGTCATGCAGGT
The DNA here is from genome assembly GCF_055597165.1 of Streptomyces sp. NPDC039480. Taxonomy (NCBI): domain Bacteria; kingdom Bacillati; phylum Actinomycetota; class Actinomycetes; order Kitasatosporales; family Streptomycetaceae; genus Streptomyces; species Streptomyces sp. NPDC039480. The sequence continues at coordinate 310,339 of NZ_JBVITX010000012.1, forward strand.
CCTGTCCCGCCGTACGAAGAACAACCCGGTCCTGATCGGTGAGCCCGGCGTCGGCAAGACCGCCGTCGTCGAGGGTCTCGCCCAGGCCATCGTCAAGGGCGAGGTGCCCGAGACCCTCAAGGACAAGCACCTCTACACCCTGGACCTCGGCGCCCTGGTCGCCGGCTCGCGCTACCGCGGTGACTTCGAGGAGCGCCTGAAGAAGGTCCTCAAGGAGATCCGCACCCGCGGCGACATCATCCTGTTCATCGACGAGCTCCACACCCTGGTGGGTGCGGGTGCCGCCGAGGGCGCGATCGACGCCGCGAGCATCCTCAAGCCGATGCTGGCCCGCGGTGAGCTGCAGACCATCGGTGCGACCACGCTCGACGAGTACCGCAAGCACCTGGAGAAGGACGCCGCGCTCGAGCGCCGCTTCCAGCCCATCCAGGTCGCGGAGCCGTCGCTGCCGCACACCATCGAGATCCTCAAGGGCCTCCGCGACCGGTACGAGGCGCACCACCGTGTGTCCATCACCGACGAGGCCCTCGTCCAGGCGGCCACGCTGGCCGACCGGTACATCTCGGACCGCTTCCTGCCCGACAAGGCGATCGACCTGATCGACGAGGCCGGCTCCCGGATGCGCATCCGCCGGATGACCGCGCCGCCGGACCTCCGCGAGTTCGACGAGAAGATCGCGGGCGTCCGTCGCGACAAGGAGTCGGCCATCGACTCCCAGGACTTCGAGAAGGCGGCCTCTCTCCGCGACAAGGAGAAGCAGCTGCTCGCCGCGAAGGCCAAGCGCGAGAAGGAGTGGAAGGCCGGCGACATGGACGTCGTCGCCGAGGTCGACGGCGAGCTGATCGCCGAGGTCCTGGCCACGGCGACCGGCATTCCGGTCTTCAAGCTGACGGAGGAGGAGTCCTCCCGTCTGCTGCGCATGGAGGACGAGCTCCACAAGCGCGTCATCGGCCAGAAGGACGCCGTCAAGGCGCTCTCGAAGGCGATCCGGCGTACGCGTGCGGGTCTGAAGGACCCGAAGCGTCCCGGCGGCTCGTTCATCTTCGCGGGCCCGTCCGGTGTCGGTAAGACCGAGCTGTCCAAGGCGCTCGCCGAATTCCTCTTCGGTGACGAGGACGCGCTGATCTCCCTCGACATGTCGGAGTTCAGCGAGAAGCACACGGTCTCGCGTCTCTTCGGTTCGCCCCCCGGTTACGTGGGTTACGAAGAGGGCGGCCAGCTGACGGAGAAGGTCCGCCGCAAGCCGTTCTCGGTCGTCCTTTTCGACGAGGTCGAGAAGGCCCACCCGGACATCTTCAACTCGCTCCTGCAGATCCTGGAGGACGGTCGCCTGACCGACTCCCAGGGCCGGGTCGTCGACTTCAAGAACACGGTCATCATCATGACGACCAACCTCGGCACCCGTGACATCTCGAAGGGCTTCAACCTCGGCTTCGCGGCCCAGGGCGACACGAAGTCCAACTACGAGCGGATGAAGAACAAGGTCAGCGACGAGCTGAAGCAGCACTTCCGCCCGGAGTTCCTGAACCGCGTGGACGACGTCGTCGTCTTCCCGCAGCTCAGCCAGGACGACATCCTCCAGATCGTCGACCTGATGATCACCAAGGTGGACGAGCGCCTCAAGGACCGGGACATGGGCATCGAGCTCTCCCAGTCCGCGAAGGAACTGCTCGCGAAGAAGGGTTACGACCCGGTGCTCGGCGCGCGTCCGCTGCGGCGCACGATCCAGCGCGAGGTCGAGGACACCCTCTCCGAGAAGATCCTCTTCGGTGAGCTCCGTCCCGGCCACATCGTGGTCGTCGACACGGAGGGCGAGGGCGAGACCGCCACGTTCACCTTCCGTGGCGAGGAGAAGGCGGCACTGCCCGACGTGCCGCCGATCGAGTCGGCCGCCGGTGGCGGCGCCGGCCCGAACCTGAGCAAGGAGGCGTAGCCCGCACAGGGCGCGCCACAGGGGCTGCCCCGGAACCGTTTCGTACGGTTCCGGGGCAGCCCCTTTTTCGTACGCCTGTACGGGAGCAGGTCGCCGTCAGGCGGTGATCGAGACGCCCTCCGGTACGTTCCGCACGCGTGGCAGGCGCGGGTTGACGCGCAGGACGCGCAGGGCGGGGAAGCGGGCCAGCCACGACATGTCCGGGTCGGGCAGCTCCGCGTTGAGCCACAGGTGGGTGAGCCGGTCGGGGACCAGGCCCGCTAGGAGCTCGTCGGTGCGCATGACGCCCGCCACCTGGATGCGGGGCCGCCCGCCGAGGCCGCGCAGGGCCGCGAGCTCGGCGGCGTCGGAGACGGGGAAGTACAGGCCCTCGGGGGAGAGGTGCGCGATGATCTCGCGCGCGTACCGCTCGGTGTCGAAGTGCCGCCAGGGGCGGGCCAGCTCGGTGCGGATGGCGAGCGAGGTGCGGGTGCGCAGCCGGGCGAGGTAGTCGATGGCCGCGTCGTCCTGGACGCGGGTCGCGGTGATGGCGAGGAGCAGTGCCTGCTGGTCGCCGGGGATCTGCTCGGGGTCGGGCAACTGCTCCAGGACGATGGGGCCGACCCAGCCGAGGCTGCGGGCGCCCTGTTCGGTGGTGGGGCGCAGGAGGTTCTTGGTGCGTCGGTGGACGAGCTCCTGGATGGCAGGGTCCAGCTCGCTGACGTGTTCGAGGCAGGCGGCGGCCATCAGGCGCCGGTGGTTGACGTGCGGCCTGCGCAGGCCGGGGGCGGCGGCCAGGAGGCGCTCCAGGAAGCGGGCGCACTCGTCGGGGCGGGCGTGGGCGGCGGCCATGCGGATGACCTCCTCCCACTCCGGCTGGTGGGCGTGTTCGACGAGGGTGTCGAGGTCGCCGCGGGCCACGATCTCCTTGGCCGCCAGGTAGTCCTGGAAGGTGCGGTGGATGAAGTCGACCGAGACGCCCGCCTGTTCGCGGAGCAGCCCGGTGCGGTGCAGCAGGTGGCGGAAGATCTTCTCGCCGTCGCCCGCGGCCCGGGCGGAGGGGATGGCGGGCAGCGCGTGGTTCAGGACGTCGACGACGCGGCGGCGCGGCAGCTCCGAGAGGCCCTCGTCGAGCATGGCGTGGGCGAGCTTGCGCAGGAGCAGTTCGCGGGCGCCCTGCTGGAGCCGTACGTCGTCGGCGTACAGCACGTCCCGTTCGGGGTCGCGGCGCTGCAGGAGCATTTCCAGGGCGGCGTCGTAGAGCTCCTTGCGGCCCTTGGGCAGGGAGCCCGAGCGGTCCCGGTTGAGGGCGCATATGAGGCCGCACATCAGGGGGTTGGTGGCGAGCTGTCGCAGCTCGCGGTAGATCCGTACGGAGTGCAGCAGGCGCTGCTCGTACTCCTTGAGGGATTCCGTGTCCTGGCCGGAGTCGCTCATCGCCGCGGCGTGCCAGTCGCGGATGAAGCGGGTGACCTGGTCGCGGGACATCGGGGCGAGCGACAGCTCCGTGAAGCCCTCTTCGGCGAGGCGTTCCTGGGCGAGCCAGCCGTCCTCCACGGCGGAGGGCCGCGAGGTGACCAGGCAGGCGGTGCCGGAGAAGATGCGCAGCAGGCGGCGGAGCTGGTCGCGCAGGGCGCCGCGGGTCTCCTCCGGGGCCTCGTCGATGCCGTCGACCAGGAGCAGGGCGCGGCCCGCGAGGAGGGTGCGGACGACCCAGCCCTCGGGCGCCGCGCCGGCGAGCGGGTGGCGTACGGCGCGCAGGAAATCGTCCGGGGCGGGGAAGCCCTCGCGGGCGAAGCGGCGTACGGGGAGCACGAACGGCACGCGGGCGCCCTCGCGGGCGGCGGCGACGGCGAGCCACTGCACGAGCGTCGTCTTGCCGGAGCCGGCGACGCCGCGCAGCAGGACCCGCTCGTGGCCCTCCAAGGCCCGGTCGGCGAGGAGGACGGTGCGCTGCTGCCCTCCCGCTCCCGCCACCGGGCCGCCGCTGTTCTCCTCGGCCTGGAGGCTCAGATAGGTGTCCTCCAGGGGCCAGCGGTCGGGCGCGTGCGCGAAGTCGACGCCGACGATGGTCAGCCAGCCGTGCTGGCGCAGCACCTCCTGGGCGTACGCGGCCTCGAAGTCGGCGTCCTCCTGGGAGGGTTCGGGGCGGCGGGCGACGGCCGCCTCGGCGTCGTTGAGGTCGACGAGCTGGCGGATGCGGCTGGCGCGCTCGGGCATGTGCCGCTGGATGTACGGGGAGCGGCGCACGAGGTGGTGCAGGACGTGCAGGCAGACGGCGACGAGCAGTTCGTCGTGGAACCAGGCGGCGTCGGGGGTGAGGCGGCGGTCGGCGCCCTGGACGGCGCCGCGCAGCCGCCGGGCGTAGTCCTGAGGGCCCAAGCGCACGGCGTCGGCGTCGGTGAGGTCCAGTTCGCCGATGGCGAGCAGCGTGCGGGTCAGGACGTCGGCGACCGCGGGGAGCTCGGCGGTGGGCGTGGAGTGCGTCTCCGCGGCGAGCTGGATGAAGTCGGCGGCGGTGCGGTGCACGTCGTCGGGGTCGGCGGGGGCGTCGGGGCCGCGCCAGGTGGTGAGGGCGGCGATCAGGTGGGGGGTGGTGGGTGGCCGGTCCGGGATGCGGAAGAACCGTTGTACGAGGGGCATGGCGAGGGCCGAGGGGGTGCGTACTACGGGCTCCATGGGCATCGGGGTCCCTGGGGTCGGGTCTTGCCGTAAGGCCAAGGATAGGTCAAGTGCCCTGTGTCTCCGGGGTGTTGAGACGTACGCCGGACGGAACCTGCTCGGCCGTGCTCGCGCCGACCGCCACGTCCAGATCCACGTCGGTGAGGTGCGGGAAGGCCGAGAGCCAGGCGAGGCCCTCGACGGGGTGGGGTGCGTCCAGGGAGAGCCGGGTGAGCTGCTCGGGCACGAGGAGTTCCGTCAGGTCCTCGACGCGGTAGGCGCCGACGACCTTGATGATCGGCCAGCCGCCGATGGCGCGGAGGGCTCGGAGGTCGTCGGGCCCGTGCACGGGGACCATGGGGCGCTGGGACAGATGCGTCAGGACCTCTCGTACGTACAGCTCACGGTCGAAGATCGACCAGGAGGCGGTCAGGGCCAGCTGGACCTTGCGGTCGGGGTGGTCGCGGAAGCGGGTCAGGTAGTGCAGCGCAGGCGCGCTGCCGACCTTGGCGGCCACCAGGGGCATCAGATACGCGAGCTCGCCGTCGACCTCGTCGGGGCCGGGCAGCAGGTGGAGCACGAGATCGCCGCCCACCTCCGCCAAGGCGTAGGCCTCGCGCTCCGTCCGCGGCGGGACCAGCGACCGTATGCCCTCCTCGACCAGCTGCCGCACGGCCGGCGCCACCTCCGCCGCGTACGGCAGCGCGGCGGCCGCGAGGAGTTTGCCGCGCGGCGTGGCGCTGGACACCAGCCGCCGCAGCATCAGTTCGGCCTCCTTCGGCCGTGCGTGCGCGACGGCCAGCAGGATGACGTCCTCCCACTCGGACCGGTCCGCGTGGTTCACGAGCAGGTCGAAGTCCAGCTCCTGCACGGCGAGCCGGGCGCCGAGATAGTCCTGGAAGGTGCGGTGCAGGAAGTGCACGCGCCCTTCGGCGGGCTCCCGCAGCAGCCCCGACCGCAGGAGCAGCCAGCGGTAGACGTCCTCGCCGTCGCCGTCGAGGTTCATCGCGGGGGCGGCCTCCCCGAGGATGTGCACGGCGTCCGAACGGTCCATCTCGGAGCGGCTGTTGCGGATCAGCCACCAGGCAAGTTTCTGGAGCAGCTGGACCTGGATGGCGAACGGCAGCCGTACGGCCGTGACGTCCCGCTCGACGTCCCTGCGCTCGAGCAGCATCGTCAGCGCCGCCTCGTACAAGGACTTCCTGTCCTGCGGCAGGAAGCCACGCCGCTCGCGGTGGAGCGCGCAGAGCATCCCGCACATCAGCGGGTTCGTCGCGAGCCGGTTCAGCTCGGACGCGGCCCGCACGGACTGCAGCAGGGCGGCCCCGACGGCCTCGTCGGCACCCGCCGCGCGGTGCCACCGGCTTACGAACGTCTCCACGTCGTCGCGCGCCATTGGCGACAGCGTGAGCTCGGCGAAGCCGGTGGGGTCCAGCCACTTGTCGGGGACAGCGGAGGGGCGGGTCGTGACGAGCCACAGATTGCCCGGGAAGAAGCGGATCAGATCGCGCAGCCACCGCTTCGCCGACTCCCGCCGGTCCTCGGAGATCTCGTCCATCCCGTCGACCAGCAGCACGCCGCGCCGCCCCTCCAGGACGCGCTCCACCCAGCCCGGCGGCTGCTCCCCGGCAACGAGACACCCGACGGCGGTCAAGAACTGGTGGGGCGCGGGCAGTTCGGCGCCCGGCCGGACGATCCGCCGCATCGGCAGCACGAACGGCACCCGCCCGATGAGGTGGGTGAGCCCGTGCTCGTACGTCCGGTCGGCCGCGGTGACCGCGAGCCACTGCACGAGGGTGGTCTTGCCGGATCCGGCGACGCCGCGCAGCAGCACGTGGTTCTTCTTGGAGAGGACGCGCTCGGCGGCGACCTTGACGGCCCCCTCCCCCGGGGACTCCTGGGTCGCCTCCAGGCTCAGATACGCCGTGTCGAGGGGCCACTCGCTGGTCCCTGCGTAGACGTCGAGGCCGTAGATGGTGAGCGTGCCGTGCCGCGCGGTGATGTACGAGGCGTACCGCTCCTCGAACGCGGCGTCCTCGCTCGACTGCGACGGCAGCCGTTCCAGGAGTACGTCGACGGCCGCGACGAGCCGTGCGAGCTGCTGGCTCTGCGAGGTCTGTTGCCGGGCGATGTAGGTGGAGCGCTGCGTGAAGAAGGTCAGGATGTGGAGGGAGGCGGTGTGGAGCAGTTGGTCGTAGAAGAGTTCGGCGTCACGGCTGAGCGCGAACGTCACGACGGTCACGGCCGACTGCGAGCGGAGCACGCGCGCGAACTCCTCAGGCCCCAGGGCCACGGCTTCGTAGTCCTCGATGGTGAGGGTGCCGAGGGCGGCGAGGGAGTGCGTGAGGGCGTGCTTGACGGCGACGGCCTCGGCGGCGTCCACGGGCCGTTCGCCGGGCCCCGCCGCCTTCAGCGCCCTGCGGACGAGCTCCTCCGCGACCTTCTCGACGTCCTTCGGCGTGACCTCGCGCTTCTCGCCCCGGAACGACACGAGCCCCGAGATCCGCACCGGCTTGGTGACGAGGCCCGCGCCCGGCTGGTCCTTCACGAAGAGCTTTTTCACGAGGGGGGCGACTGCGCTGGACGCGAGGCGAGCACCTAGGGCTGCGGGGTCGACCATGGCTTCAGATTAGGTCAACGGCCGCCGACACATGGGCCGTTCGGCACCGGCCCCCTGCCCGGGGGGCGGGCGCGGGACAATGAGGATCATGGACTACGGCGTACGGGAACCAGCGCGGCTCGGACAGTTCCAGCTGCCGGACGGACGACTCCTGGGCTGGGCGGAGTGGGGGCCGGCCGACGGCACCCCGGTGCTGTTGTGCCCTGGGGCGGCCACCAGCAGGCGGCTCGCTTTCGGCGGTGACGTCGTCGACGCGGCGGGGGTCCGGCTCATCAGCGTGGACCGACCCGGCCTCGGCGTCTCCGGTCCAGCCCCTGGCCGGACCCTGACCAGTTGGGCCACCGACATCCGGCACCTCTGCCTGGAACGGGGTCTACGAGCGCCGGCGGCGGTGGGATTCTCACAGGGGGCACCGTTCGCCCTCGCCCTGGCGGCGAACGGTCTGGTGAACGCGGTGGCCGTGGTGTCCGGCAGCGACGACCTGGCACATCCTCGCTTCGCCCACTCGTTGATCCCGCAGGTGAGGGACATGGTGGACGCCGTCGCGGCCGACCCCGTCGCCGCCGAGGCGAGCTTCGCCGACTTCGGCAGCGCCGACGCACTGTGGGAGCTGACCGTCACGACGGCCTCCGGGGCAGACCGGGCGGTCTACACCGACCCGGTCTTCCAGTGCGCCTTCCGGCAGGCGCTGGACGAGGCGTTCAGCCAGGGCCCGGCCGGCTACGCCCGCGACACGGTCCTGGCGATGGGCCGCTGGCCGTTCGACCCCGCCGGCATCGCCGTCCCCGTCGACCTCTGGTACGGGCAGCAGGACACCAGCCCGGTCCACTCTCCGGACCTGGGCGAGTCGCTCGCCCAGCTGATCCCGACAGCAACCCGGCACGTGCTTCCCGATGCCGGGGGGTCCTTGCTCTGGACACACGCCGAGGCCGTGCTGCACACGTTGCTGACCCACGTCCGCTGAGCTCATGACTCCGGTGTGGTTTCAGCTCAATCGCTGAGGAGGTCGTAGACGGACACCTCGACGTGGCCGGGCAGGGATTCCAGGCCGGTGGTGGTGGGGGTGGGTGTCCGGAGGCGCCTGAGGGCCGGGAGGCCGACCAGGGGGGTGATGTCGAACGATTCGTGGCCCGGGGGCTTGAGCACGTTCACGTCCACGAGCCCGGGCAGGAGTGTCACGAGACGGGCCATCGCGGCATCCCACTCGCCCTTGGGGGACACCTGCAGCTTTCTGACACCGGGCAGGGTCAGGCCGGGTGGCGCGGCCGCGATGCTGTCGGTGGACATTGTCAGTTCCGAGAGATGGGGGAGACGGGTGAGGGCCTCCCACTGCACGGCGGTGTCCAGGCGTTCCGAGGAGCCGAAGATGACCCAGTTCAGCTCCCGCCACGTCTCCATGTGATGGATATCGGTCAGGCTGTCGACAGAGCCGAAGAACCCCAGGGTGTGCAGGGGCGCGTCCGAGGGGAACAAAGAGAGGTCCCAGGGCTCGCGGGCATCGAAGACGCGCAGGGCGGTGAGGTCGCGCAGGGAGGACAGCGCTTCGGGGGTGAGGCGGCCCGGAGGGATCGCGAGCATCAGGAACGTGGGCACGCAGGCCACGAGCAGCCGGGAGGCCGTCTCGGGGGAGACCTCCGCGCGCAGGTCCAGGAGTTTCGGGCGTATCCCCAACCGCTCGAGCTCCGCCGCCTGTTCGTCGTTGAGGATCGTGAAGTGTGTCTGCCCGTCGTCGAGGTGGGCGATGACCTGCTCGGCGTACGCGCGACAGTCGTACCGGTTCCACCCCCACATCAGCTGGCTGCGCACGGGGAGACTCGGGTGCCGTGCGAAGCGGGCGAGGAAGGGGATCGCCGCGTCCGACCTGACGCGGGTCGCGGTGATCGTCACGTGCCGGGCCTCGTCATCGGTCAGACCCTCCGGGCCTGGAAGCAGGTCGAGCACCACGGGACCGGCCTCCGCGAGCGCACGGGCATCCGAAGCGCTGCGCGGCGGAATCAGTTCCGCCGTCCGCCGCTCCACCTCCTCCCGCACGGCCGGCGCCAGCTCCGCCGCGTGCTCCAGGCAGGCCGCCGCCAGGAGATGGATCCGCTTGCGGGTCCCCTCCTCCGGGTGGCCGTCGCCGAACGAGAGCAGGTCGCCCAGCAGATCCGCCCGTTCACGCGGCCGCGCCTGCGCCACCGCCATGCGGATGACGTCCTCCCACTGGTCGTCGGCGGCATGCTGCGCGAGGACCCCGAAGTCGCCCTCGTCGACTGCGGCCCGTGCGCCGAGGAAGTCCTGGAACGTGCGGTGGACGAAGTCGACCGTGTTGGGTTCCGGCTCGCGCAGGAGGCCGCTGCGGTGCAGGAAGTGGGTATAGACCGCTCCGGCGTCACCGAGCGGGGCCAGCTCAGGTACGGCAGGCAGCGCGTCCGCGATGATGGCCTCCGCGCGCGAACGGTCCATCACCGTACGGCCATTGCGGATCAGCCAGTACGCGAGCCGCTGGAGCAGTTGCAGCTGCGGCTCCTCCCGCAACTCCGGGACCGCCATGTGGCGCTCACGGTCCCGGCGTACCAGAAGCATCGAGAGAGCGGCCGTGTAGAGGTCCTTGCGGCCCAGCGGCAGGAAGCCCCGCCGGTCCCTGTGCAGCGCGCAGATCAGCCCGCACATGAGGGGGTTCGTGGCCAGGCGCCCCAGGTCCGGCTTCGACCGGACCGCCGCCAGGAGCTGGCTCTCGTACGCGGCGAGCGCGGCCTCCTCCTCGGGCGCGCCCGTGGTCGCGGCCGCGTGCCACCGCTCGATGAACGCCGCCACCTCCGCCTTCCGCATCGCGGAGAGCGTCAGCTCGGCGAAGCCCTCCTCGGTGAGCCAGTCCTCCCGTACGGCCGAGGGGCGCGACGTCACCAGCCAGCGGTTGCCCGGGAACGCGTCGATGAGATCGCTCAGCCACTCCCGCGTCCGGGCGCGCTCCGCCTCAGGGACCTCGTCGATCCCGTCGATCAGGACCAGCGCACGGCTGGCCGTCAGCACGCGCGCTTCCCACCCCTTCGGCTGGGTCCCCGCGAGCGGGCAGTCCACGGAGGCGAGGAAATCGGCGGGCGCGGGCAGACGCTCGCCGTGGCGGGTGAGGGTGCGCAGCGGGAGGACGTACGGGACGCGGTCTTCGAGGTACGTCATGGCGTACCCGGGGCCTGTCGCCTCCTGCCGCGCCGCGCTCACCGCAAGCCACTGCACCAGCGTCGTCTTGCCGGAGCCCGCCTCGCCCCTGAGCAGGACCCGGTCATGGGTGGCGAGCGCCTGGTCGGCGGGGAGCGGGGGCGTGCGCTCGACGATCTCCACCTCTTCCGAGTGGTACTCGGCGCCCGCCTGGTAGTGGGCCATGGCCACGCGCCCGGGCGGCGCCGCCTCCAGCGACATGTAGGCCGCGTCCAAGGGCCACTTTCCCGGGGAGCCTGCCAGGTCGATGCCGTAGATCGTCAGCTTGCCGTGCTTCTTCGCGACGTACGCGAGGTAGCGCCGCTCGAAGGCGACGTCCTCCGCCCCGCCGGCGATCGGGCTGCGGGAGATCAGCTCGTCGACCTTCGCGATCAGCTCGTCCTGCGCCCGGCTCTGCGCGACCAGCGTCGCCGCCACGAACGTGGAGCGCTGCGTGAAGAACTGGAGGATGTGCAGACACGCCCACTCGGTGACCGAGGCGAGGTAGAGGGAGGCGTCGGCGGAGAGCCGGGAGTCCGGTGCCGCGTGCAGCAGTTTGCGGGCCAGCTTCTCGTGGCCCAGCCGGACCGCCTGGACATCGTCCATGTCGAGCTCGCCGAGCGAGAGAAGCGTCCGGGTCAGGGCGTCGGTGACAACTAGGACCTCGTCGGGCGGAAAGGTGTGCTCGCCCGGTGAGTCGAGTGTCGCCGTCACGAGCCGCTCCGCGAGCCGCCGCACGTCCCGCTCGCCCAGCGTGCGCTTCTCGCCCTTGAACGACACCAGCGAGGACAGCCGTACGGGCTTGTCGACCAGCCCCGCGCCCGGACCCTCCCGCACGAACAGCTTCTTGATCAGAGGGGCTACGGCGCTCGATGCCAGGCGGGTGCCTATGACCGCGGGATCCATGGCATGAGAGTAGTAGGTCAGGGGCGCACGAGTCGGCGTCCGTTGACGACCAGCTCCACAGAGTCGGGGAGTTGGGCGGGGTCGGGGACCTCGTTGGTCTGTGACACGCTGACGCGCCGTAGTCGAGGGTTTGCCCGCAAGGGGGTCAGGTCGAGCGCGACCGGCGCGACCACGCTGACAGCTGTCATCGAAGGGAACGCCTCGACGGCCTGCCGTAGATCGCACTCGGAGCCGTCAGCCATGACGGTGGGGCGGCCCACCGCGTCCAGTCGGACTCCGCTCGCCGCCAGGCTCGACAGCTCCTTCAGGCTCAGACTCAGGTACTCCAGATGCGGCAGGCCCGCGATCACCCGCCAGTCTTCGGCGGTGAGCGGAACCTCCAGCTCCAGGCCGAGTTGAGTGAGCGAGGTGAATGTGCCGAGGGCCGACAGGTCAGCCGTGTTCTTGGGTAGAAAGACGCACTTCAGCGGTGCTGTGTCCGGTATGAGCTCGAGAACCCCACTCGGTCTCCGTCCGCGCGCTGAGGAAAGTGAGCTGGTCGAGCGACCGTAGTGGGCCCAGGTCGAGTCGAGGAACCTCAAGGAGGACCAGCTCGCTCAGAGGGAGCCCGGTCACCGGTGCGAGTGAGGATACGGCGCGACAAACCAACAGACCAAGGCGTTTCAGGTGCCGGAACCGGGCGACGAATTCCAGGTTGTCGATCACTTCGTTGAAGGAGAGGGTGAGCCGCTCCAACTCCACGTCGCCCAGCGCGTCGACTATCTGGTCGGCCGTGAAGTCGCCCACGAAGTCGACGAGCTGATGTCCGCCCAGGCGGCTCAACGCGGTGAGTTCGTCCTGCGAGCGGATCAGAATCGTCGTGTCGGGCTTGTTCCGCAGGTGGCGGATGATCTCGCGCGCGTACGTCTCCGTGTCGAACCGGTCCCAGTGGGAGCCGAGTTGATGGCGGACGACGGAGTACGCGTGATCCCGGTACTTCACCAGACACGGCAGCGCGGCATCGCCCCCGACGAGAGCCGCCGTATTGGCGACGTAGGCCGCTTCCTGATCAGTCGCCACCTCGTCGGGGCCGGGAAGCAACTCCAGCACGATCGGCCCCAGTTCAGCCAACGTCTGCGCCTCCGAATAACTCTGCGGAGGAATCAACTCCGCAGCCCGCCCCTCCACCTCTCCCCGCACCTCGGGATCCAGCTTCGCCGCGTGCTCCAGGCAGGCCATGGCCAGCAGGTGCAACCGCATCCGGTGCTCCGGCTGCTTGTCGCCCCGCCTCATCAGGCCCCGCAGCAGCCGCACCCGCTCGTCGGGGCGGGCGTGGGCGACGGCCATGCGGACGACGTCCTCCCACTGGTCCAGATGCCCGTGCCGGACCAGCAGGTCGAAGTCGCGCTCCTCCACCGCCGCCCGCGCCCCCAGATAGTCCTGGAAGGTGCGGTGGACGAAATCCACGGCCCCCGCGCCGGGCTCGCGCAGCAGTCCGGACCGTACGAGGAGGTGGCGCAGGACGTCGTCGGCCGTGCCCAGCTCGGCGACGACGTGCGGCATGGACGGCAGCAGCCGCTCCAGCTGGCTCACGGCGTCCGCGCGGTCCATCTCGGAGCGGCCGTTGCGGATGAGCCAGTAGGCGAGCCGCTGCAGCAGCTCGATCTGGGACTCCTCGTCCAGGTCGGCCGCCATGTCGCGCTCGCGGTCCCGGCGCTCCAGGAGCATCGAGAGCGCGGCGTCGTAGAGCGCCTTCCTGCCGCGCGGCAGGAAGCCACGGCGCTCCCGGTGGAGCGCGCAGATCAGGGCGCACATCAGGGGGTTGGTGGCGAGCCTGCCGAGGTCCTGCTTGGTGCGTACGGCGTCCAGGAGGGCGTCGCCGAGAGCCGCGTCCGCTCCGGCCGCCTCGTGCCAGCGGCGGATGAAGACCTGGATGTTGTCGTGGGTCATCTCGCAGAGGGTGAGGTCGGCGAAGTCGTCGCCGCCGAGCCAGTCCTCGCGGACGGCCGAGGGGCGCGAGGTGACGAGCCAGAGGTTGCCCGGGTAGGCGCAGAGCAGGTCGCGGAGCCAGCGCCGGGTGCGTTCGCGTTCCTCCTCGGGGACCTCGTCGATGCCGTCGATCAGCATGAGCGCCCGGCCCGCCGACAGCACGCGGTCCGCCCAGCCGGCGGGCTGGGCCGAGGCGATCATGGCGTCGGCCGCGCCCAGGAAGTCGCCCGGAGCGGGTAAGGACGCGCCCCGGCGCGTGAGCGTGCGCAGCGGAAGGACGAACGGGACGCGCCCGATGAGGTGGGCCAGTTCGCCCGTGAGCCGGTCCTGGCATGCGGTGGTGACCGCGAGCCACTGCACCAGCGTGGTCTTGCCGGAACCGGCGGCGCCGCGCAGCAGGACCCGCTCGTTGCCCGCGAACACTCCCTCGACGGGCTGGGAGAGTGGCGGGATCCAGCGCTCGGCCGGCGGGAGCCCGTCGCGGCTCTCCGCCGCGAAGGTGCCGTCGGCGACGGGCTGGTGGTCGGCGTTCCGGGACGCCTGAAGGCTCAGGTAGGCGGTGTCCAAGGGCCAGTCACGGCACTCGTTGAGGTCGATGCCGAAGATCGTGAGACGGCTGTGCTTCTTCGCGACGTACGCCTCGTAGCGCTCCTCGAAACCGGCGTCCTCCGCCGACCGGTCGCAGAGGCGCCGGATGAGGATGTCCGTGCGGGTGATCAGCTCGTCGAGCTGCCGGCTCTGCTCGACCAGGGAGCGGGCGACGAAGGTGGAGCGCTGCGTGAGGAAGTGCAGGATGTGGAGGCAGGCGCTCTCCAGGATCCGGGAGTACAGGGCGACCGTGTCCTGGCTGAGGAAGCGCACGAGCTGACGGCCGCCGGCCCGCTCGTACAGCTTGTCGGCCAGCCTCTCGTGACCGAGGCGCACCGCTGCGACGTCGTCGAGGTCCAGGTCCGGCAGCGCGTACAGCGTCAGCTCCAGCGCGTCCGTGAGGGGATCCAGCTCGATGTCGGCTGCCTCAGAGGTTTCCCGGGCGGCCCTGTCGACCAGTTCCCGTACGAGCTTGCGCAGGTCCTGCTGGGACAGCGTGCGCTTCTCACCGCGGAACGACACCAGTGCGGACAGCCGTACGGGTCGCTCCACCAGGCCCGCGCCCGGGCCGTCCCGCACGAAAAGCCTCTTGATCAGTGGGGCGATGGCGCTCGATGCCAGACGGGTGCCGACGACCGCGGGGTCCATGGGCGTGAGCGTAGTGCGGGTCACATTCGGGGTGGGGCGGATCCCGGGGGCCGGTGACATGACGCACAGGGGTTTTGGCCGGTACTAGGCGCCATAGTGGGCGCGGCCCGATCCGGGCCCGGGACCTTCGGCCCGCAACCCCCGGGACCTTTGCCGCGTCGGGGGGTGACGGGTCGTGGACCGCCGTGGGTATGCGGCGTCTGCCCGTCCGACGTCGGGTTAAACCCGTGCGCGAGGGGAAAATCCCGCCGCGTGAGCTCGGGGTAAATGTCCGGATTTGAGGGTGTCAAGAGGTCTAAATGCTGGCGCTCAGCTACGGCTTTACGTAGTAGATGGGCCCTTTGTGCCCCGGCCGGGGTGGGGGTTACCAAGGGATGGCCGACCCGGCGAAGCGCGATCTGCGGGTGACTCGCCCGCTGCCCGCCTGCCGGGTCCACTCATGCCCCCCTCAGTCGTCACAGCCGTCACACTCCGGAGGACATCCTCATGCTCAAGCGCACCAAGTCCCACCGTCCCGGCCCGTCGATGTTCCGTACGCGTGCGGCCGTCATCGCCGTCGGCCTCGGAGCCTCGGCGGCCCTGGGTGCCGGGGTCTCGGTCGCCGCCGCTGGGGACGCCAAGAGCGGTGGCGCGCTGCCCGGCGTCGCCGTGAACTCCGTCCAGGCGCAGGCCGCCGCCCAGGCCAAGGCCGCCGAGAAGGCGCAGCAGGCGCAGGCGAAGAAGGCCGCCGACGCGAAGAAGGCCGCGGCCGCGAAGGCCGCCGCCTGGGTCGACCCGGTCAGCAACTACACGCTCTCCGCCAGCTTCGGCCTCGGCGGCAGCATGTGGTCCAGCAAGCACTCCGGCCAGGACTTCGCCGTGCCGGTCGGCACCCCCGTCGAGTCCGTGCACGGCGGCACCGTCGTCAAGGCGGGACCGAACGGCGCCGGTGACGGCCCCGCGTACGGCAACGCCGTCGTGGTGAAGCACAGCAACGGCACGTACTCCCAGTACGCGCACCTCTCGCAGATCGACGTCCGGGTGGGCCAGAACGTCGGCACCGGCCAGCGCATCGCCCTCTCCGGCAACACCGGCAACTCCAGCGGTCCGCACCTGCACTTCGAGATCCGTACGACCCCGAACTACGGCTCGGCCGTCGACCCGGTCGCCTTCCTCGGCTCGGTGGGCGTGAAGGTCTGACGAAGACCTGACGATGGACTGACCCGCCCCAGCCGCTGGGCGTGACTACGCGCCCGTGTGCGCCCGCGTCACCAGATCGATGGCGACCTCCAGGATGGCCTTGCGCTTCTCCTCGGGGTCGCCTTCGACGTCCTTGAGCACGAACATCCCGCCGTGCATGGTGAACAGCGCGCTGAAGCAGCGCACCTGGTCGGCCATCGGCGCGTCCGGATCCTTGAGGATCTCGTAGAGCCCCAGCATGCGGTCCTTGAAGCTCTCGCCCGTCTTCAGGTCGCGCATCGTCGCCTGGTTCTCCTGCATGAAGCGGAAGAGCGGCGCCGCGTCGACGAGGATCTCGTTGTACCGGCGCAGGGTCGTCTTCTTGGTCTCCAGGGAGACCGGCCGCGGCTGCTCGTGACCCCATGCGATCAGCTCGTCGATGGGTCGCGTGATGTCATCGAAGATGCTGGTCAGGATGTCTTCCTTGGTCTTGAAGTGGTAGTACAGCGCCGCCTTCGTGACCTCCAGACGCTCCGAGATCTCGCGGAGTGACGTCTTCTCGTACCCCTGCTCGGCGAAGAGTTCGAGGGCCACGTCCTGGATGCGCTGACGGGTGTTCCCGCGGCGCTGCTGCTTGCCCGTGCCTGTGCCCGTGCCCATCGGGGTGCTCCTCGGCTTCATGCCAATAACTTACTTGACGCCCGGCTAGTAGGGGGTCTACCTTCCCTCAGTGTAGTCAACTAGCCGGGCGGCAAGTAAGTGCCCGGCGCGATTCCGGGAAGTCCGGGATCTGCGGCAAGCGCGGGGACATGCGGGGAGTGGGGAACATGGCGGAGAAGACCATCGAGAAAGCCGGGCGGGCGGCCGGCCCGGGGACGGAAGAGACGGCCCCACCACCCCCCGGGACCGGTGCGGCACAGGCCGCGACCGGCAAGGCCGAACCGCAGCCGCGCAGCGTGCGCGTCGTGCTGTTCGCCCTGATGATCACCATGCTGCTCGCGATGCTCGACAACATGATCGTGGGCCCCGCGATGCCGACCATCGTCGGTGACCTCGGCGGCATGGAACACCTGTCGTGGGTCGTCACCGCCTACACCCTGGCGACCGCCGCCTCCACCCCCATCTGGGGCAAGCTCGGCGACATGTACGGGCGCAAGGGCGCCTTCCTCACCGCGATAGTCATCTTCCTCGCCGGTTCCGTGCTGAGCGGCATGGCGCAGGACATGGGCCAGCTCATCGGCTTCCGCGCCGTCCAGGGGCTCGGCGC
Source organism: Streptomyces sp. NPDC039480 (assembly GCF_055597165.1). Classification (NCBI taxonomy): domain Bacteria; kingdom Bacillati; phylum Actinomycetota; class Actinomycetes; order Kitasatosporales; family Streptomycetaceae; genus Streptomyces; species Streptomyces sp. NPDC039480. The sequence goes on from NZ_JBVITX010000012.1 coordinate 327,244, forward strand.
GGGCGGTCTGATGGTCGGCGTCATGGCGATCATCGGTGACCTGGTGCCGCCGCGGGACCGCGGCAAGTACATGGGCATGATGACCGGCGTCATGGCGGTCGCGATGATCGGCGGCCCGCTGGTCGGCGGCTCCATCACCGACCACCTCGGCTGGCGCTGGGCCTTCTACATCAACCTGCCGCTCGGCGCCGTCGCCCTCGCCATGGTCACCAGCGTCCTGCACCTGCCCAAGAAGAAGGCGGAGGGGCGCATCGACTACCTCGGCGCGGCCCTGCTCACCGTCGGCATCAGCGCGCTCGTGCTCGTCACCACCTGGGGCGGTACGGAGTACGCCTGGAGCTCGGCCGTGATCATGGAGCTCATCGGCATCGGCGTCGCCTCGCTGATCGGCTTCCTCTTCGTACAGAAGAAGGCCGCCGAACCGGTCATGCCGCTCCACATCTTCGCCAACCGCAACTTCTCGCTGATGGCCGTCATCGGCTTCATCACCGGCTTCGTGATGTTCGGCGCGATGCTGTTCCTGCCGCTCTTCCAGCAGTCGGTGCAGGGCGCGTCGGCGACCAACTCCGGTCTGCTGCTCCTGCCGATGCTGCTCTCGATGATGGCCGTCTCGATGGTCGCGGGCCGGGTCACCACCGCCACCGGCAAGTACCGCGTCTTCCCCATCGTCGGCACCGTCCTGATGGTCGCCGGCTTCTATCTGCTCGCGCAGATGGACACCGGCACCTCGCGCCTCACCTCCGGCCTCTACATGGCCGTGCTCGGCGCCGGCATGGGCTTCCTGATGCAGATCACCATGCTGGTCGCGCAGAACAGCGTGGAGATGAAGGACATGGGCGTCGCCTCGTCGTCCGCCACGCTCTTCCGCACGCTCGGCTCCTCCTTCGGCGTCGCGATCATGGGCGCGCTCTTCAACAACCGCGTGCAGGACGTCATGGACGACCGCGCGGGAGCCCTGGGCGGCAAGGTCACCGAGACGTCGGCACAGCTGGACGCGGCGAGCCTCGCCAAGCTGCCGGACGCCGTCCAGGACGCCTACCAGCACGCGGTGTCGTCCGGGACGCACTCGGCCTTCCTGCTGGGCGCCGCCATCAGCGTCGTGGCGCTGCTCGCGTCGTTCTTCGTGAAGGAGATCCCGCTGCGGGGCTCGGGCCCCGAGGACAAGCCGGCCGCGATCGTCGAATAACCGTCACCGACATAACCGTCACCGAATAGCCATCGCTGAACAGTCACCGTCACCCCGCCGGGCAGCCTCTGCGCGATGTCAGAGGTTGTCCGGCAGCTTGAGCACCGGATAGCTCCCCGTGTTCGTCGGCGCGTGCTCCGGCAGCCACAGCACGGCGACCGCGCCCTCGGCCGGTACGTCGGGCGCCGCACCGGCGGGCCGTACGTTCCGGAAGGTGAGCCGCGCGCCGAGCACCCTGGCCTGGCCCGCCGCGATCGTCAGACCGAGACCGTGCCCGTGGCCCGCCCGGTCGGCGCTGCCCGTGCGGAAGCGGCTCGGCCCCTCGTCCAGGAGCGCCTCGGGGAAGCCGGGCCCGTGGTCGCGCACCCGGACCACGCGGCCCTCGACGCTGACCTCGATGGGCGGCTTGCCGTGCTTGGTGGCGTTGGCGACGAGGTTGCCGAGGATGCGCTCCAGGCGGCGCGGGTCCGTGGTGACCTCCGACTCGTGCACCACCGTCACCGTCACGTCCGTGGTCAGGATCGCCATGCGCCGGGCCACGAACTCGCCGAGGGTGATGTCCTGCAGCTCGGCCCGCTCGGCGGCGGAGTCCAGGCGCGCCACTTCGAGGACGTCCTCGACGAGCGTGCGCATCGCCTGCGCCCGGTCCTTGACCAGCTCGCTCGGCCGGCCCGGCGGCAGCAGCTCGGCAGCGGTGAGCAGCCCGGTCACCGGCGTACGCAGCTCGTGCGCGATGTCGGCGGTCACCCGGCGCTCGGCCTCCAGGCGCTGCTTGAGCGCGTCGGCCATGGCGTCCACGGCGCTCGCCACGTCGTCGGTCTCGTCCTTCACGACACCGCCGATCGCCTCGCGGACGCTCACGTCCGAGTGCCCCTGGGCGACCTCGCTCGCCGCCGTCGCCGCCTTGCGCAGCCGCCGCGACAGCTGCCCGCCGATCAGCACGCCCAGCGCGCAGCCGCCGAAGACGACCGCGATGGAGCCGATGACCAGGGCCTGATCGAGGTCCTTCATGACGGTGGCGCTGCGGTCGGTGAAGCGGGAGTGCAGCGACAGGACATGCCCGTCGGCGAGCGGCACGGCGGCCCAGATGTCGGGCACGCCGTCGGTCTTCTCCTCGACGAAGGTGGCGCGGCGGCCCTTCAGGACCTTCTGCCGCAGCTCGTCGGGCAGCTCCGGGTCGTCGACCTTCGTGCCGAACTGCAGCGTCTGCCGCTGGGACGCGGAGGAGTAGAGCCGCAGGGCGAACTGGATGCGCTCGTCCTGCACGTCGCGCGCGTTGTCGAGCATCGAGACCCGCGCGGCGTTGTGCACGACCAGGCTCAGGGCGATCGCGACCAGCGCGCCGACCAGCGCGATCGCCGCGGCGATCTTCCAGCGCACGCCGGTGCGCAGGTGCACGCCGGAGCGGAACCTCTCGCGCACGCGCTCGACGGCCCTGCGCCCCCCGTTCATATACGTCGTCCTCTGAGTGCTGTGAGTGCAGTGAGTTCTGCGGATGCCGTGCGTGCCGTGAGAGCTGAGGCTCCCGTGAATGTCCTGATCGTGTTCACGCCTTGAGCTTGTAACCGAAGCCGCGGACCGTCTCGATGCGGTCCTGTCCCACCTTCGTGCGCAGCCGCTGCACATGGACGTCGACGACGCGGGTGTCACCGCCCCAGCCGTAGTCCCACACCCGCTCCAGGAGCTTGTCGCGGGAGAGGACCGTGCCGGGCGCGGACGAGAACTCCAGGAGCAGCCGCATCTCGGTCGGCGTCAGCGCCACGGGCGCCCCGCCCCTGCGCACCTCCATGCCGACCGTGTCGATCTCCAGATCGCCGAAGTTCAGCACCCCGCCGTCCGCCGCGGAGCCCTCGTCCTGGCCGGCCGACGCCGAGCCGTGCCCGCCCGCGTGCCCGAAGCGGCGCAGGACGGCGCGGATGCGGGCGACCAGGACGGCGCCGTCGAACGGCTTGGTCACGTAGTCGTCGGCGCCCGCCTCCAGGCCGAGCACGACGTCGATGGAGTCGGCGCGCGCCGACAGCATGATCACCGGGACCGTCGACTCGTCACGGATGCGGCGGCACAGCGAGACGCCGTCCAGGCCCGGCACCATCACGTCGAGCAGCGCGATGTCCGGCTGGTCGGCACGGAACGCCTCCAGGCCCGCGAGGCCGTCCGGCATGGCGGTGACAGCGAAACCGTCGCGCTCCAGGGCCAGCTGCGTGGCCTCGCGGATGACGTCGTCGTCCTCGACGAACAGGACGTGGGTCTGCTCTGCCATCGGGTGCTCTCAGTCCTTCTCGGTGCGTCTCTGCGTCTCTGCGTCTCTGCGTACGACCGTCGTGGTCAGTCCGCGGACGGGGTGGGTTCCCCGTCCACCGCGTTGCCGAAGTCGTTGCGGGTACGCCCCGACTCCGTGAAGCGGTTCGCGGACCAGCGGTACGTGATCACTTCCTCGCCGGAGGGGTAGGCCACCGAATCGCCCGACTCGTACAGCTGCTTCGTCACGACCAGGTCGCCCCGGTCGATCTCGGCGTAGACGGAGGCCGGCTCCTCGGCCGTGAAGACATTCTCGTACCGACCGCCTTCGGCGCGATACACGTAACTGCCGATGCCCACCGCGTCACCGCAGGTCAGCACGTTCACCACCACATCGGAGGCGGTTCCTCCGGTCAGGTTCCCGTACGACACGTCGACCGGGTAGGCCTTACCGACGCACGGCTTCAGGTCCCGCTTGATCGCCGGGCTGACCTTCGGGTCCTCCCTGACGAGCCGGACCGCGTCGATCTTCTTCGTCGGTACGGACGCCGAGGCCGAAGGGGACGGTGCCGTGGACACCACGGGCTCGCTGCGGGCCGGCCCCTCGTCACGCGCGCCGGATCCGCCCGTCGAACAGGCGGAGAGCAAAAGGCCGAGGGCGGCGACCGCGGCCGTCGCCGCGCTCACCGCCTTCACGCTTCTCGTGACCCGATGGCCTAGGCCGCGCAACTCTCCCGCTCCTCACGTCCGAGCGCGCTGGCGACCAGCTCTTCGCGGTCCCGGCTCTCCAGCTCCTGGCGGAGCCGGGCGAGCGCCCGGTGCAGCGTGCTCTTGACCGTTCCGGCCGACATACCGAGGGCGGCGGCCGTCTCCTCTGTGGACATCTGCTCCCAGTGTCGCAGCACGACCACGCTGCGCTGCTTGGGTGCGAGCACCTTCATGATGTCCATCAGCAGCGCGCGGTCCGCGTGCTGCTCGGTGGAGTCTTCCACGCTCGCGTCGGGCAGCTGCTCGGTGGGCACTTCCTCCAGCTTCCGGGCCCGCCACCACTCCGTACGCGTGTTGATCATGACGCGGCGCAGATAGGCGTCCGCGAGCCGCTTGTCGGCTATGCCGTCCCAGCGGCCGTACGTCCGTACGAGCGCGGTCTGCAGCAGGTCCTGGGCGTCCACGGGGTCCGGGACCAGGCGCCGGGCACTGCGCAGCAGGGCATCCTGCCGAGTGCGGACGTACTCTTCGAACTCGAGCACCTCGCCGTGCGCCATACCAAACCGCCTCCGTTCCGTCCCCATTGCCGACCGCCATCCCTGCTGTGCGGTACGGGTATGAAGTTACGGAGGCGTTGTCACGAGGTTGTGCGGAGCAGCCAGCGGCGGACGCACGGCTGTACGTAGGTTGTGTAACAGCCGCGAGACTTGGGCGAATACCTACGTTTTGCAGGTCGCCCGGCGCCTTGGCCGTCAGGTCAGAGGCAGCCGGTACCTGCCGCCGGGCAGCGGCTCGACGAGGCCGTCCGCGACCAGTCCGTCCAGCGCTCGGGCCCGCTGCACGGGTTCGTCCCACACCCGGTCCAGCGTCGCCTGCGGCACAGGTGTTACAGCCTCGCGGAGCACGGCGAGCAGCTTGCCCCGCACCTGCCGGTCCGTCCCCGCGTATGTCTGGCCGCGGCGGGCGGGCCCCTCGTGCGCGGGCTTCCCGGCGAGACGCCAGGCGCACTGCGCGGCAATCGGGCACGCCCCGCAGTTCTCGTTCTTCGCCGTGCAGACCAGGGCGCCGAGCTCCATGGAGGCCGCCGCCCAGCGGGACGCGGTGCGCTCGTCCTCGGGCAGCAGGGCACGGGCGAGCTTGCGCTCGGCGGCGGTCGTCGCGTTCGGCGGGTACTGCACGCCGGTCACGGCCCGCGCGAAGACCCGGCGCACGTTCGTGTCGAGCACGGCGTGCCGCTGCCCGTACGCGAACGAGGCGACCGCGGCCGCGGTGTACTCCCCGATGCCGGGCAGCGCGAGCAGCTGCGCGTGCTGCGTGGGTACGTCGCCGTTGTGCCGCTCCGTTATGGCGAGGGCCGCGCCGTGCAGCCGCAGGGCGCGGCGCGGATAGCCGAGCCGCCCCCAGGCGCGCACGGCCTCGCCGGGCGGCTCCTTGGCGAGGTCGGCGGGGCGGGGCCAGCGGGCCAGCCACTGCTCGTACACGGGCAGGACACGGCTGACCGGTGTCTGCTGGAGCATGAACTCGCTGACCATCACGCCCCACGGGCCGGCGTCCGCACGCCGCCACGGCAGGTCGCGGGCGTGTGTGTCGAACCACGCGATGACGGGGCTGTGCAGGGCCTCACCCGCGGGCTCGGCGGGGCCCGCGGGGGCGGGCCCGCTGAGGGGGCTGTCGGAACTGTTCGGCATGGGCTTCGTGGGCGCAGTCATGGCACACCCGATCCTGCCACGGGCACGCCGGGGTACGAGCCAACCGCGCGGTTCGCCTCGGCGGTTTCCCGGGGGCGGGGGTACGGGGTGGGTCCGGATGGGCTCCGTGCCGACGGGCTCCGGCGGGGCGTACCTGACGATCGGCAGGGGTGCCGGGGTGGGGCGGGACAGTAGCGTCGGGGGCGTGCAGAGACGTACACGGAGCGCGCTGTTGTGGGTGGCGCTGGCCACCCCCGTCGTGTCGGTCGACCGGCTGGGCCTCAACGAACCGCGTTCCGCCGCGGAGCAGCTCGTCGGCCTCGCCGTCCTCGCCGGCGCCGTCGCGGTCTCCCGGACCCGTCCCCTCCTCGCCTTCCTCCTGGCGGCCGCCCTCGGTCTCGCCACCGCCCCGTCCCTCTTCACCCTCTCCTTCGGCCCGGCCCTCGCCGTCCTCGTCCTGCTCCTCGGCCGCCGCGCGGACCGCGCCCGTCCGGCGCTGCTCGCCTTCGCCGGCCTCGCCGTCGTCGGCACCCTCAAGATCGCCGCACGTGACGTCGACCCGGTCGTCGAGTGGCTCGTGCTCATGGCGACGCTGCTGTTCGGCGCCGTCTTCCCCTGGCTCGCGGGCCGCTACTGGCGCCAGGGCCGCGAGCTGGCCGCCGCGGGATGGGCCCGCGCCGACCAGCTGGAGCGCGAGCAGCGCATCGTCGCCGACCGCGCCCGGCTGCGCGAACGGGCCCGTATCGCCCAGGACATGCACGACTCGCTGGGCCACGAGCTGAGTCTGATCGCCGTACGGGCCGGCGCCCTCCAGGTCGCCCCCGACCTGCCCGCACCGCACCGCGCGGCCGCCGCCGACCTCCGCGCGGCCGCCTCGCAGGCCACCGACCGGCTGCACGCCATCATCGGCCTGCTCCGTGACGAGGACGACGAACAGGCGCCGCTGGCCCCGGCGGGCGAGAGCGTCGCGGCACTCGTCGCGCGCGCCGCCGAGTCGGGGCTGGACATCACGTACGTGGACGGGGAGGGCGAGGGGGAGGCGCCGGCTGCCCCGGCTCGGCACGAGGTGGCCGACGACACGGTCGGCCGTACGGTCCACCGTGTCGTCCAGGAGGCGCTCACCAACGCGGCCAAGCACGCGCCGGGCGCCCCGGTCATGGTCGCGGTGAGGCGCGACAGCACCGCGAAGACGTCCGACGCGACGACGGTCACCGTCACCAATGGGCGCCCCGGCACGGGGAGTTCACGCGCCCCCGGCGAGCTCTCCGGCGGCGGCTCCGGCCTGCGCGCCCTGCGCACCCGCGTCACGGACCTGGGCGGCACGCTCGACGCGGGCCCCCACGGCCACGGCTTCCGGGTCACCGCCCGCCTCCCGGCCGGGAAGAGCGCCCCCGTACCGCCGCCACCCCCGCCGGGCGGCCGCCTCGCGCACGCCCGGCACCGCACCGCCCTGGCCTTCGGCATCGCCGTCACCACGGGCGTGTTGCTCATCGGCGGAACCTTCGCCTGGTACGCGTACTCCCGCACGCACTCCGTCCTCGACCCCGCCGACTACGCACGCCTGCGCATCGGCGAGACCCGCGCCGAGGCCGCCCGCTTCCTGCCGGACAGGACCGTCGCCGACCCACCGCTGGAGCGCGCGCCCACCCCGCCGCCCGCCGGCGCCGACTGTGCGTACTACCGGGCGAGCGGTGAACTCTTCACCGCCGTGACGCACTTCAGACTCTGCTACGCCGAGAGCGGCCGCCTCGTGGACAAGGCCGTCATCCCCACGGCGAGCGAGGCAGACGCAGACACAGAGACAGACGCAGACACAGACATGGGCAGCAAGGAAAAGGAGCGGGTGCGGTGAATGAGGAGCGAGCGTCGGACGGGGCCTCCGGGAGCGCGGCGGGCCCCATCCGTGTCCTGCTGGCCGACGACGAGGCCATGATCCGCGCGGGCGTGGGCGCCATCCTCGCCGCGGGCCGGGGCATCGAGGTCGTCGCGGAGGCCGGCGACGGGCGCGAGGCCGTGTCCCTGGCGCAGGCCCACCGCCCCGACGTGGCGCTGCTCGACATCCGCATGCCGCGCCTGGACGGCCTGGCCGCGGGGGAGGAGATCGTCCGGACGGTGCCCGGCACGGCGGTCGCGATGCTGACGACGTTCTCCGAGGACGCGTACATCGCACGCGCCCTGAGCGGCGGCGCCACCGGCTTCCTGCTGAAGTCCGGCGACCCGCACGAACTCATCGCGGGCGTACGGGCGGTGGCGGGCGGCGCCGCCTTCCTCTCGCCCAAGGTCGCCCGGCACGTCATCGACGGCTTCGGCGCCCGGCGCATGGGCCGCGGCGCCGCCGCCCGCGCCAGGACCGAGGCCCTCACCCCACGCGAGCGCGAAGTGCTCGGCCTGGTCGGCGCGGGCCTGTCCAACCCGGAGATCGCGGCCCGGCTGCACCTCGTCGAGGGCACGGTCAAGGCGTACGTGAGCGCGGTCCTCGACCGGCTCGGGGTCAAGAACCGCGTCCAGGCGGCGATCGTCGCGTACGAAGCGGGGCTCGCCCCCGAGGCAGAGACGGGGACGGGGACGGGGACGGGCTGAGCGTCAGCTCAGCGCGGCTGGGTGTCGTCCCGCCGGAACGTCATGGTCGGCGAGTCGTACGCGGCCGGGTCGTAAGGGGCGGGCTCGTGCGGGGCGGGCTCGTGAGCGGCCGGGTCGTACGGGGCCGCGTTCTGGTCGTACGCCCCGTACGCCGAGTACTCGTTGTACGCCGCCGGGTCGTAGGCCCTCGGGTGCGGAACCGGCGCGGGGCCGCCGGCGGGGGCCGGGACGGAGGCGGCGCGGGCGTGGGCGGGACGCGTGGGGCCCGGTCCCGCGAACCACTGCACGATCCCCGTGGACGACCCGCGCATCGCGAGCGTGACCCGCGCCACCGGCCGCGTGGTGATCCGGACGAGGACGAACACGATCACCGCGCCGAAGACGAGCCCCACCGCCACGTCGTGCGGATAGTGCACACCCACGAACACCCGCGAGAACGCCATGAGCACGGCCATCGGCACGGTCAGCGCGGCGATGCGCGGCCAGGCGAGCGCGAGGCCGATGGCGGCGGCGCCCGCGATCGCCGAGTGGTTGCTGGGGAAGGACCAGTCGCCGTGCGGCGGGCACTCGACGAGCGGCTTCAACGCCCCTGACACCGCCCGGCAGGGACGCTCCTCCTCTATCCCGGACTTGAGCAACTCGCTGCACACGTACGCCACCGCCGTGGCGAGCGGAGCGAGCACCGCGACCGCGAGCGCGCGGGGATCACCGTGCCTGGCCCGCCACCAGGCGACGACGAAGAGCACCCCGAAAAGCAGCAGCCCGAGCTCCGTCCACACCTCCGCGAGGTGCTGGAACCACGACGGCGTGTCGTGGGCGAAGTCGGTGATGTCGCGGTAGAGATCGTCCGTCATGGTGTCCATGATTACGGACGGTACGAGTGACGCCGAATCGTCACATCCGGCGATCGTCCCGTCACACCCCTGACGATGGTCGGGGGTCCGGGGGCGGTCCCGGGATGATGATCCGCAAACTTTGTCGCCCAAGGCGGCGGGTGGGGCGGGAGAAGCAGCGGATCTCTCGTAAGGTTTGGGCGTGGGATCTCTGCGCAATCCGGTCGGGCCGCTTCCCTCCACCATCTACTGGCGTCGGAGGGCCGTCCTGCTGTCCGTACTCGGCCTTCTGCTGCTCCTTGTCGTATGGGTCATCACCTCCGGTGGTGGCGGCGGCAAGAACAACGCCGACGGGCCTGGCGGCAACGGACCCGCCACGTCCATCACGCCGGGACCCACCGGGTCCGGGCCCGCGATCAGTGAACACCCGGGCGGGCGGGACGAGTCGGGCGACGGCTCCGACTCCGGCTCGGGCGGTTCCGGCGGTGGTTCCGGCGGCTCGGGCTCCGGCTCGGGCTCCGGTTCGGGCGGCTCCGGCGGCTCGGAGGACTCCGGTGGCGGCGGCGGTTCCGACGACGGCGCCAAGGGCGGCGGCGGCTCGGGCGACCGCCTCCCGGCCGGTACGCGCCTGCCCAACTGCACCAGCGGCGCGGTGAACTTGCGGGTGCGCAGCGTCCAGAACACGTACGCGATCGACGAGAAGCCGAAGTTCGAGCTGATCGCCGAGAACAGCGGCGGCAAGGCCTGCAAGGTCGATCTGGGCGGCAAGGGAACGGTGCTGACGATCACTCAGGCCGAGGACGACGACGAGTTCTGGTCGTCGGCGGACTGCCCCGGCGGCAGCGGAAGCCTGCTGCTGCGCGTGCCGGCGGACGGACGGATCACGCACTCGGTCCAGTGGGACCGGCGGCCCAGCGCCCCGCGCTGCGCGACACCTCCGGCCGGCTCGGCGGAACCGGGCACGTACCTGGTCGAGGCGAAGACCCCGGGCCTGGGCACGGCCCGCGCCTCGTTCGTCCTGGAGAAGGACTGACTGTCGGCGTACAGCGCCTGTCCCTGTCGGCGTATAGAGCCTGTCCGTCGGACAGGCTCTATACGTAACGCTCCAGGATCGACGACTCGGCCAGGCGTGACAGTCCCTCGCGCACGCTGCGCGCCCGTGCCTCGCCGACGCCGTCCACCGTCTGGAGGTCGTCCACACTCGCGGCGAGCAGCTTCTGCAGTCCGCCGAAGTGCTCCACGAGCCGGTCGATGATCGCCCCGGGCAGCCGGGGGACCTTGGCGAGCAGGCGGAAGCCGCGCGGGGACACCGCGGAGTCCAGGGCCTCGGGGGAGCCGGTGTAGCCCAGGGCGCGGGCCACGGTGGGCAGTTCGAGGAGCTCCGCGTGCGTGAGGGAGTCCAGCTCCGCGAGCGCCTCGTCCACCGTGCGGGAGCGCTTGGCGGTGGGCTCGGGGACGTAGTCCCGGACGACGAGCTCGCGCTCGGGCTCGACGCCCGCGATCAACTCGTCCAGCTGGAGGGCGAGAAGGCGCCCGTCCGTGCCGAGCTCCACCACGTACTCGGCGATCTCCGTGGCGATGCGGCGAACCATTTCGAGGCGCTGGGCGACGGCGGTGACGTCCCGGACCGTCACCAGGTCCTCGATCTCCAGGGCGGAGAGCGTGCCCGCGACCTCGTCGAGGCGGAGCTTGTACCGCTCGAGGGTGGCGAGCGCCTGGTTCGCGCGGGAGAGGATCGCCGCCGAGTCCTCCAGGACGCGGCGCTGCCCGTCCACATAGAGCGCGATCAGCCGCATCGACTGGGACACCGACACGACGGGGAAGCCGACCTGCTTGCTCACCCGGTCCGCGGTGCGGTGCCGCGTGCCCGTCTCCTCCGTGGGGATCGTCGGGTCCGGCACCAGCTGCACGCCCGCGCGCAGGATCTTGGTGATGTCCTTGTCGAGGACGATGCCGCCGTCGAGCTTGCACAGCTCGCGCAGCCGCGTCGCGGTGAACTCGACGTCCAGGATGAAGCCGCCCGTGCACATCGACTCGACGGTCTTGTCCCAGCCGAGGACGATCAGACCGCCGGTGTTGCCCCGGAGGATGCGCTCCAGGCCGTCACGGAGCGCCTGGCCGGGTGCGACGGCGCTCAGGGAGGCGCGCATCAGCCCATCGGCAGCGGAGCTGCCGCCGGACTTGCCGGGGTTCGCTGCCCGGTCGTTGGCTGCCACTGCACTCCCTCGGTCGCAGGTTGTCCAAGCCTCTGCCGCGAGCTTGCTCCGTGCGGAGCGCACGCCTTGCCCCGCACGCAGCGGACACCTTGCTTCGTACGGATGGGCGAGACCAGGGCAAAGTCTACCGGCGCTCTTCCTCCTCCCGTGGGGCCTCTCGGCGACGGGATCTCGGAAGGACACGGAGGGCGTCCCCCATGTCGGCGACTTCGATGACCTTCATACCGGCGGGAACCCTGCCGGGGTCGGACGGCACGAGGGCGTGGGTGAAGCCCAGACGGTGGGCCTCGGCCAGTCTGCGCTGGACGCCGGTGACCCGCCTGACCTCGCCGGCCAAGCCGACCTCGCCGATCGCCACGAGGTTCTTGGGCAGCGGGGTGTCGCTGGCCGCGCTGGCCAGGGCGAGGGCCACGGCGAGGTCCGCGGCGGGCTCGGAGAGCTTCACGCCGCCGACCGTCGCGCTGTAGATGTCGCGCTTGCCGAGGGCCGTGATGCGGCCGCGCTGCTCCAGGACGGCCAGCATCATCGAGACGCGGGACGTCTCCAGGCCGGAGGTGGTGCGCCGGGGGCTGGGGATCTGCGAGTCGACCGTGAGCGCCTGGACCTCGGCGACCAGGGGGCGGCGGCCTTCGAGGGTGACGGTCAGGCAGGTGCCGGGGACGGGCTCGGCGCGGCGGGTGAGAAAGAGGCCGCTGGGGTCGGCGAGGCCGGTGATGCCCTCGTCGTGCAGCTCGAAGCAGCCGACCTCGTCCGTCGTCCCGTACCGGTTCTTCACGCCTCGGACCAGGCGCAGGCGCGCGTGCCGGTCGCCCTCGAACTGCAGGACCACGTCGACGAGATGCTCCAGGAGGCGGGGGCCCGCGATCGCGCCGTCCTTGGTGACGTGGCCGACCAGGAGCGTGGACATGCCGCGCTCCTTGGAGGCGCGGATCAGCGCGCCCGCGACCTCGCGGACCTGCGCCATGCCGCCGGGCGCCCCGTCGATCTCGGGCGAGGCGACCGTCTGGACCGAGTCGAGGACCAGGAGCGAGGGCTTGACCGCGTCCAAGTGGCCGAGGACGGCGGACAGATCGGTCTCCGCCGCCAGATACAGATGGTCGTCGATCGCGCCGATGCGGTCGGCGCGCAGCCGGACCTGGCTCGCCGACTCCTCACCGGTCACATAGAGCGTGCGGTGCGCCTCGCTCGCCGCCTTCGCCGAGACGTCGAGCAGCAGCGTGGACTTGCCGACGCCCGGCTCGCCCGCGAGCAGCACCACGGCGCCGGGGACCAGACCGCCGCCGAGCACGCGGTCCAGCTCGGGCACGCCGGTGGAGCGTGCGGTGGCCTGGCGGCCGTCGACCTCGCCGATCGGCACGGCGGACGAGGTGACCCGGCCGGGGGCGGTCGTGCGGACCGCGGGCGCGCCGTACTCCTCGACCGTGCCCCAGGCCTGGCACTCCGGGCAGCGGCCGAGCCACTTGGCCGTCTGCCAGCCGCACTCGGTGCAGCGATAGGACGGACGGTCCTTGGTGGATTTCGTACGGGCAGCCATGGTCGGAACCGTAGCCGAGCCCACTGACATCGCAGCCCCGGCCGTGGACTCGGGCGGCCTCGGCTGCGGGTGCGGAGCGCCCCGCTCACGGAATGCGGGGTTCCTGTCCCCTTTTGAGGGATCTGTTCACCCGTAAGGGTTAAATGTGCCGGAGAGGGCAGATGGGACCTGCATCATCCGCCTAACTTCGCACGGGTGATGAGCAGCAGGCCGGAAACTCCCACGCACGCAACCGGCGCACACCGGGCGCACCGTGACGCGCGCAAGCGCGTGGTGCCACGCCCGGCGCCCCGGGCCACCCTGTCCGCGCGCTACGAACCGTGTCTGGACGGCCTGTTCACGTACTGCCTGTCCGTGCTCTGCGACCACGACGCGGCGACCGCGGCGCTGGGGGACGTCCTCCACCACGCCGAGCGCCGCGGCACCCGCGGCCCCGAGGCGGAGGGCGACCTCAAGGCCTGGCTCTACGCCCTCGCGCGCTGGGTCTGCCTGCGCCGACTGGCCGAGGCCAAGCGCAGCCGCGAGGGACGGCACGCACAGGGCGCGGAGCAGCCCGCGAAAAAGCCGGCGCAACCCGGGGACAAGGCAGACCCCCGGGACAAGGCCCAACCCCAGGAAAAGCCGTCGCAGCCCACGCGACCGCAGGAGTCCGACCCGTCCGCCCCGTCCGAGCCGTCGCAGGAGACCGCGCGGCAGCGCCGCGCCGAGCTGGCCCAGCTGGCCTGGCCGGAGGCCGCGGGCACCACCCCCGAGCAGCGCGAGGCCCTGGAGCTGGCCGTGCGCCACCGGCTCACCCCCGCCGAGGTCGCCGCCGTCCTCGGCATGGACCTCACCAAGGCCCGCGGCCTGCTCGCCTCCGCCGCCTGCGAGGTGGAGCGCACCCGCGCCGCCCTCGCCGTCGTCGAGACCGGCAGCTGCCCCATCGTGGCCCGCATCACCGGCGACAACCAGCTGCTGCTCGGCACCGCCCTGCGCCGCGAGCTCGTCCGGCACGTCGACGACTGCCCGCTCTGCCGCCGCACCGCCGAGCGCGCCGGCGCGAGCGCCTGGCCGGGCACGGCCGTCAGCCCGGCCGCGCTCCCCGTCGTCGAGGCGCCCCGGGCCGCCCTCCACATGGCGCTGACGCACGGCTCACGCGCGCGTGGCGGCGGCCCGCGTTACGACAGGCGTGGTTTCCCGATGGACCCCAAGGACCACGCCGCCCGCCGCGACCGCCTCCGCGCGCGTGCCGTCACGACGACCGTCGTCGCCACCGTGGTGGCCGCCCCGGTGCTCGCGCTCTGGGCCGCCTACCGCGGAGCGCCGCTCACCGGCGAGGGCCACGACGGCCGTTCGGTCAGCGCGAGCGAGGGCGGCGGCCCCGGCATCGGCCACGCGCGCGACGACTACGAGAACGCGGGCAACGCCCGCAAGGGCCCCAAGCCCCGCTTCTCCGCGGACAGCCGCTCGTCCGACGTCTCCGTGGAGGTCATCGGCGGCGGATCCGGGTCCGGCTCGTCGACCGGCCCAGGCCGCCTCACCGTCGAGGCCCGGCCGAGCGGCGACACGACCCTCATCACGCTGACGGCGTCCGGCGGTTCACCGGTCCACTGGTCGGCGAGCGAGGGCGCGTCCTGGCTCTATCTGAGCCGCTCGTCGGGGACGCTCGCGCCGGGGGAGTCGGTCACCGTCCAGGTGTACGTCGATCACACCCGCGAGCCGTCTGGCCACTGGAGCGCCCGTGTCTCCATCGCGCCCTCGGGCGCGATCATCTCGATCGACGGGCACGGCGACGGGCGCCCGCCGACCCGCCCCGGCCCGCGGCCCACGCACCCGGGACCGTCCTACCCCGGGCCGTCCTACCCGGGCCCGTCGGATCCGGGCCCCTCCGACCCGGGCCCGTCCGACCCCGACCCCACCCCGACGCCCACGGACCCGACGCCCACACCGTCCGACCCCGGCCCGGGCGACTCGTCACCGCCGCCCGGCGACGGCAGCGGCGAGCCGAGCGCGAGCTGAGCTCAAGAGGACCTGGGGTCCGCCGGATGAGGTGCGAGGAGCGGCAGTTGCGAGGCCAGCCGCTCCTCGCACAGCTCCACGAGCCGGTCGTACCCCTCCTTGCCCATCAGCTCGATCAGCTCCGGGCGGTAGGTGACGTACACCGGATCGCCCGCGCCGTGCGCCGACGTCGCCGACGTGCACCACCAGTGCAGATCGTGGCCGCCGGGGCCCCAGCCCCGCCGGTCGTACTCACCGATCGACACCTGGAGGACGCGCGTGTCGTCGGGCCGGTCGATCCACTCGTACGTCCTGCGGACCGGCAGCTGCCAGCAGACGTCCGGCTTCGTCTCCAGCGGCTCGCGGCCCTCCCGCAGCGCCAGGATGTGCAGCGAGCAGCCGGCGCCGCCCGCGAAGCCGGGGCGGTTCTGGAAGATGCACGAGCCGTTGTACGGACGGGTCTGGCGGTCGCCGTCCTCGTCCGTGGCGACCCAGCCGGTCTCCCGGCCCACGTCGTGGTGCTGCCAGATGTCGGGCGTCAGCCGGTCGACGTACCCGGCGACCCGCTTCTCGTCGTCATCGTCCGAGAAGTGGGCACCCAGCGTGCAGCAGCCGTCGTCGGCGCGGCCTGCCTGGATGCCCTGACAGCCGCTGCCGAAGATGCAGTTCCAGCGAGAGGTCAGCCATGTCAGATCGCAACGGAAAAGCTGCTCGTCGTCCGCGGGGTCAGGGAACTCCACCCAGGCGCGGGCGAAGTCAAGACCCTTCTCGTCCGGAGCGGCCTGCTCGGTCTTCTTGGTCTTTGCCGGCTTCCCGGACTTTCCCACCTTCTCGTTCTTCTCCGGCCTGCCCACCTTCTCGGCCTTCGCCGACTTCGATTTGTCGGCCTTCGTCTTTTTCGTCTTTGGCACGTCTCCAGGGTATGCGGGCAGTGGACCGCCCGAGGCCAGACGATCGACCCGCGCGGCGTAGCGTTCCTTATATGAGACTCGGTGTCCTCGACGTGGGGTCGAACACGGTGCATCTGCTCGTGGTCGACGCCCACCCCGGTGCGTGCCCGCTGCCCGCACACTCGCACAAGACCGATCTGCGCCTCGCCCAACTCCTCGATGCCGCCGGGGCCATCGGGGCGGACGGCGTCGACCGGCTGGTCGCCGTCGTCCGCGAGGCGATGGAGGCCGCGGAGGACAAGGGCGTCGAGGAAGTGCTGCCGTTCGCCACCTCCGCGGTGCGCGAGGCGACCAACGCAGACGCGGTCCTCGCCCGGGTCACGGAGGAGACCGGGGTCGATCTCCAGGTCCTGTCCGGCGAGGAGGAGGCCAGACTGACCTTCCTGGCCGCCCGGCGCTGGTTCGGCTGGTCCGCGGGCAAGCTGCTCGTCCTCGACATCGGCGGCGGCTCCCTGGAGATCGCGTACGGCATGGACGAGGAGCCGGACGCCGCGACGAGCCTGCCGCTCGGCGCCGGCCGCCTCACCGCCGCCTGGCTGCCGGCGGATCCGCCGGACCCCTCCGACGTGAAGGCGCTGCGGCGGCACGTGCGCGCACAGATCGCCCGCACGGTGGGGGAGTTCGCCCGCCTGGGCGCCCCCGACCACATCGTGGCGACGTCGAAGACGTTCAAGCAGCTCGCCAGGCTGACGGGGGCCGCCCGCTCGGCCGAGGGTCCCTACGTACAGCGTGAGCTGAAGCGGAAGTCCCTGGAGGAGTGGGTGCCGCAGCTCGCCGCGATGACCACGCGCGAGCGCGCGGAACTGCCCGGCGTCTCCGAGGGCCGGGCCGGACAGCTGCTCGCGGGGGCGCTCGTCGCGGAGGGCGCGATGGACCTCTTCGGGGTCGAGACGCTGGAGATCTGCCCGTGGGCCCTGCGCGAGGGTGTGATCCTGCGCAGGCTCGACCACCTGCCGCCGTCGTGAGCGGGCGGAGCGCACTGAGCGGTCGGACTGCGTCGCGTGGTCGGAATGCACTCTGACCAGGGCGGTACGAGGCCACCTCCCCGGCGCCCGGACGGGGCCCGTACGCTGTTCCTCGTGGCAGAACCAGTGGTGCGCATCCCGGATGCGAAGGTCGCCCTGTCGACGGCCTCGGTCTATCCGGAGTCGACGGCGACGGCCTTCGAGATCGCCGCGCGCCTGGGTTACGACGGCGTCGAGGTCATGGTCTGGACCGACCCGGTCAGCCAGGACATAGAGGCGCTGCGCAGGCTGAGCGACTACCACCAGATCCCGATCCTCGCCGTTCACGCGCCCTGTCTCCTCATCACGCAGCGCGTCTGGTCCACGGACCCGTGGGTCAAGCTGCAGCGCGCGAAGGCCGCCGCCGAGAAGCTCGACGCCTCGACCGTCGTCGTGCACCCGCCCTTCCGCTGGCAGCGGCAGTACGCCCGCGACTTCGTCGACGGAATCTGGCGGATGGCCGATGAGACGGACGTGCGGTTCGCCGTCGAGAACATGTACCCCTGGCGCTACCGCGACCGCGAGATGCTCGCGTACGCCCCCGACTGGGACGTCACCAAGGACGACTACCGCCACTTCACCGTCGACCTCTCGCACACCGCGACCGCCCGCACGGACGCGATGGAGATGATCGACCGCATGGGCGACCGGCTCGGCCACGTCCACCTCGCCGACGGCAAGGGCTCCGCCAAGGACGAGCACCTCGTCCCGGGCCGCGGCACGCAGCCCTGCGCCGAGCTCCTGGAGCGTCTGGCGGTCAGCGGCTTCGACGGGCACGTCGTCATCGAGGTCAACACGCGGCGCGCGATGTCCAGCGCCGAACGCGAGGCGGACCTCGCCGAGGCCCTCGCCTTCACCCGGCTGCACCTGGCCTCCGCGGTGCAGGTGCCCCGCTCATGACCCCCGGCGCGCCGTCGGAGGCGACCGCCCCGCGCCGCCGGGGCCGCCCGTCCCGTACGCAGTCGGAAACCGGCCCCGCGACGCGCGACCAGATCCTGCGGGCCGCCCGCGAGGAATTCTCCGCACGCGGCTACGAGAAGGCGTCCGTGCGCGGCATCGCCAAGGCCGCCGGGGTCGACCCGGCGCTCGTGCACCACTACTTCGGCACGAAGGAGCAGGTCTTCGAGGCCGCCGTCACCGTCGCCTTCGCGCCCGCGCTGGAAGCGCCCACCGCCATCGACGAGGGCCCGCTCGACGCGGTCGGCGAGCGTCTGACCCGCTTCGTCCTCGGCGTCTGGGAGAACCCCGCGACGCGCGCCCCGCTGCTCGCCATCGTGCGGTCCGCGGTGAACAACGAAACCGCCGCATCGATCTTCCGCCGCCTCGTCGCCACCCAGCTCCTCGAACGGATCGCGCGCCGTCTGGAGCTGCCCGACGCGGAGCTGCGGGCCGAGCTCGCCGCCGCGCAGCTGGTGGGCGTCGCCATGCTGCGGTACGTGATCCAGGTCGAGCCGCTGGCCTCGGCGGACGTGGAGCAGCTGGTGGCGCGGCTGGCTCCGGTGGTGCAGGGGCATCTGACGGGGGCGTGAGGGAGCGCCGGGCATGAGAGGGCTTGGCGTGAGACGGTCGTCCCGCCATCCGGACACTCTGTCCGGATCCTGGAGCCGCGGCGTACGCTCGACAGCAGTCTTGTCCCTCCGTATATCGCCGAGATCCCTGCCGAAGATCGCCGGAATCCCTGC
This sequence comes from Streptomyces sp. NPDC039480, assembly GCF_055597165.1. Classification (NCBI taxonomy): domain Bacteria; kingdom Bacillati; phylum Actinomycetota; class Actinomycetes; order Kitasatosporales; family Streptomycetaceae; genus Streptomyces; species Streptomyces sp. NPDC039480. The sequence goes on from NZ_JBVITX010000012.1 coordinate 345,840, forward strand.
CATTCCCTGAAGGAGCGAGCGACCATGCCCGAGCTCAGGTCCCGCACAGTCACCCACGGCCGCAACATGGCGGGCGCCCGCGCCCTTATGCGCGCCTCCGGTGTACCCGGGGCCGATATCGGGCGGAAGCCGATCATCGCGGTGGCCAACTCCTTCACGGAGTTCGTGCCGGGCCACACCCACCTGCAGCCGGTCGGCCGCATCGTCTCCGACGCGATCCGCGAGGCCGGCGGCATCCCCCGCGAGTTCAACACCATCGCCGTCGACGACGGCATCGCGATGGGCCACGGCGGAATGCTGTACTCCCTGCCGTCCCGCGACCTCATCGCGGACTCCGTGGAGTACATGGTGGAGGCCCACTGTGCCGACGCCCTGATCTGCATCTCCAACTGCGACAAGATCACCCCCGGCATGCTGATGGCCGCCCTGCGCCTCAACATCCCGACGGTCTTCGTCTCCGGCGGCCCGATGGAGGCCGGCAAGGCGACCCTCGTCGACGGCACGGTCCGCAAGCTCGACCTGGTCAACGCGATCAGCGACGCCGTGGACGAGAGCATCTCGGACGAGGACATCCTCCGCATCGAGGAGAACGCCTGCCCGACCTGCGGCTCCTGTTCCGGCATGTTCACCGCCAACTCGATGAACTGCCTGACCGAGGCCATCGGCCTCTCCCTGCCGGGCAACGGCTCGGTCCTCGCCACGCACACCGCCCGCAAGGCGCTGTACGAGCGGGCCGGACAGACGGTCGTCGACATCACCAAGCGGTACTACGACGGCGACGACGCCTCCCTCCTGCCGCGCAACATCGCCACGCACGCCGCCTTCGAGAACGCCATGGCCCTCGACATCGCCATGGGCGGCTCGACGAACACGATCCTGCACCTGCTGGCCGCCGCCCAGGAGGCCGGCGTCGACTACGACCTGACCGACATCGACGCCGTCTCGCGCCGCGTCCCGTGCCTGGCCAAGGTCGCTCCGAACGTCGCGGGCGACACGACGTACTACATGGAGGACGTGCACCGCGCCGGCGGCATCCCCGCGCTCCTCGGCGAGCTGTACCGCGGCGGCCTCCTCAACGAGGACGTCCACACCGTCCACGCGCCCTCCATCAAGGAGTGGCTGGACGCCTGGGACATCCGCTCCGGCTCCGCGTCCGCCGAGGCCGTCGAGCTGTGGCACGCGGCGCCCGGCTGCCGCCGCTCCGCCGAGGCGTTCTCGCAGTCCGAGCGCTGGGACACCCTCGACACGGACGCCGCGGGCGGCTGCATCCGCGACGTCGCCCACGCGTACTCGAAGGACGGCGGCCTCGGCGTCCTGAAGGGCAACATCGCCGTCGACGGCTGCGTCGTGAAGACCGCCGGCGTCGACGAGTCGATCTGGACCTTCGAAGGCCCCGCGGTCGTCTGCGACTCGCAGGAAGAGGCCGTCGAGAAGATCCTCAACAAGGCCGTGCAGCCCGGCGACGTGGTCGTCATCCGCTACGAGGGCCCCAAGGGCGGCCCCGGCATGCAGGAGATGCTCTACCCCACCTCCTTCCTGAAGGGCCGCGGCCTCGGCAAGGTCTGCGCCCTGGTCACCGACGGCCGCTTCTCCGGCGGTACGTCGGGTCTGTCGATCGGCCACGCGTCGCCGGAGGCGGCGGCCGGCGGCACGATCGCGCTCGTCGAGGACGGCGACCGCATCCGCATCGACATCCCGGGCCGCTCGATCGAGCTCCTCGTCCCCGACGAGGAGCTGGCCGCCCGCCGCGAGGCCCTCGGTGGCGTGTACGAACCGAAGGGCCGCGAGCGCAAGGTGTCCGCCGCCCTCCGCGCGTACGCGGCGATGGCGACGAGCGCCGACAAGGGCGCGGTCCGGGACGTGTCGAAGCTCGGCTGACGCGGACGGCCGCTTCGCCGGTTCGCCGGTTCACGGAAACCTTTTGGGGCGCGGGCGCGTCCTTGGTGTGGAGAACACGCCAGGGGCGGCCCGCGCCGCCGTTTACGGGGGGAGAGCACAGTGAGCGAGAACGTGATGGCGCCGGAAGTGACCGCCGAGCCGGCCGAGGCAATCGAAGCCGTCGAGGCCACCGCCGCGGGGACCTACGCGATCGTCGCGGACGTCAACGTCCGGTCAGGACCCGGCACTTCGTACAGCAAGGTCGGCCGGCTCCGCGCGGGCGCCCGCGTCACCATCGCCTGCCAGAAGCCCGGCGAGACGGTCACGGGCCCGACCGGCACGTCGAATCTGTGGGACCGGATCGGCAGCGGCCGGTACGTCTCGGACACGTACGTCCGCACGGGCACCGACGGATACGTGGCGCCGCGCTGCTGAGCGCCGCACGGACCGTGCGGCCGCCGGAGTCCACGAGGTTCCCCGAGCATCGGGGGGCTCAGCCGGACTTCGGCGGCTTCGTCGCGTCGAAGGCGAACACCGTGTTCTTCGCGGCCGCCACGACCACCACGCTCCCGGTGACGGTCACGCGCGGGCTGGCGTTCACCTCGCCCGCCAGGCCGTCGGCCCGGGGATCCGTCGTCCACAGCGGCGCGCCCGTACGGGACGAGAGCGCGGCGACCCGGCCGCTGGCCGAGCTGAAGTAGAGCGCCCCGTCACCGTCCCCGGCCACCGGCCCCGACACGCCCTCCACACTCGTCTGCCGCGACCACTTCTTCTTGCCGGTCGCCGGGTCGAGCGCCGTGACGAGCCCGGTCTGCCCGCTGACGAAGACGGTGCCGTCCGCCATGCCGGGCGTCCCGTCGTACGTCTTCGGGAGCCGGGAGTACGTCACCTTGTGCGAGGCCCGGTCCACCCGCGAGACCCCGTCGTAGCCCACGATCGCGGGCCCGTCCTGACGCGGGTGGAGGAGGACGAGGCTGCCGTCCGCGGAGCCCACCGGCACGGCGGGGCCCTTGACGGCGACGGCCTTGCCGAGGCTTCCGGAGGCGAGGTCGACGGTGTGCAGGACGGGGTGGCGCACCTCGCCGGCCGCCAGCTCCGCGACCGGCGCGCACATCGCGTACAGCCGCGCGCCCGCGGGAACCGGGGCGCACTGTGTGGCCGAGGGGAATGGTTCCTTCCAGGCGACTTTCCCGCTGTGCGCCCGCCGGGCCTCGAAGCGGGTGTTCGACGCGTCGACGGTGACGACGGTCGAGCCGACCACCACGGCGTCCTGCGTACGTCCCGTCACGGCCGTCGACTGGGCGCCGGACGGCACCGACCAGAGCTCCCTGCCCTTGTCCGCGTCGACGGCGACCACCTCGCTCTGCGGACTGGCCGCATCGCCCTCGGCCGCGAAGCGGTAGCCCAGCACCGTGTCGTCGGTGACGCCCACCAGATGCATGCCCTGCACCGGGACTCCGGGGCTTTTCTCCGTCCAGACCCGGGAGCCGTCGGAGAGCCTGAGCCGGGCCGCGACGACGCCACCGCCCCCGCAGAACAGCGCGTCACCGCGCGCTGCACAGCGCAACTCGTCCGGAATGTCCGCGCGGCCGCCCGGCACCGCCTTGCGCCACGGCGCGAAACCGCCCGGCAACCGCGCCCCGGCCGCCGCGACCTCGCTCCCCTTGCCGCCCGCACCGCCGGAGCCGTCCGAGTCGCCCGCCCGCATCACCGCGACCCCGCCGCCGATCGCGGCCACGGCCAGGACCGCGGCGAGCACCGGCCGCCAGCGCCGCCGCACCCGACGCCCGCCGGTGTCTTCCTTCGGCGGCGGAGGGGCGCCCGGCGCCGGAGTGTCGTCGTCCGTCGAGAGGTGGTGCTGCGTATCCGTCTCCCGCATGCTGCGCGGGCCGTCCGCGGGACCGGTGGCGGGACCCAGATCGGCCGGCAGATCCCGCAGGCGTACGAGAAGTTCGTCCGCGGAGGGCCGGTCGCCGGGGTCCTTCGCCAGGCAGGGCTCGACCACGCGCCGCAGCGCGTCCGGCACGGCGCCGAGCGCCGGCGGCTCGTGCACCACTTGATACGCCGTCATGTAGGGGCTGTCCGCGTCGAAGGGCCCCTGCCCCGTCGCCGCGTAGACGAGCAGTGTGGCCAGCGAGAAGACATCGGACCGCGGCCCGACCCCGCGCGGCGTCTGCAACTGCTCCGGCGACATGAACGGCGGCGTGCCGATCACCCGCCCCGTCATCGTCAGCGTCTGCTGGTCCGCGGCGCGCGAGATGCCGAAGTCGATGACGCGGGGGCCCTCGGGGGAGAGGACCACGTTCGACGGCTTGAGGTCCCGGTGCACGACGCCCGCGCGGTGGATGTCGCGCAGCGCCTCCGTGAGCCCGATGGCGAGGCGGCGCAGCTCGATGCCGTCGATGGGGCCCTTCTTGGCGATGTGCTGCGCGAGCGTGTGACCCTCGATGAAGGTGGTGGCCATCCACGGGTGCTCGGCCTCGGGATCCGCGTCGATCACCGCCGCGGTGAACGCGCCGCTGACCCGGCGGGCCGCCGCGACCTCCTGCCGGAAGCGGATGCGGAACTCCTCGTCGCCCGCGAACTGCTGATGGATCAGCTTGATCGCGACGGGCCGCCCCGAAGCCGTACGCGCCAGGAAGACCGTGCCCATCCCGCCCGAACCGAGGCGGGCCTCGAGCGGATACCCGCCGATCTCCTCCGGGTCCCCTCCACGAAGCGACATGCTCACCGACCTCCCCCGCGTTCCCCACTGCGAACCCACGCCGCTTACGCAGCCAAAGTAACCGCCGAGCGGCCCGACGTGGCAAGGCGGGGGACGAATAGGGCGCGCCTGCACACGAGGACCCCACCCGAAACCGCTGACTCTGATGAACCGAGCCGCCGGACACCCCGCAACCGCAGGCCATAATCAAACGGTGAGCGAAGAAACCGGCATCCAAGGCCCCACCGGCGCCCCAGGTCCCACCGGCACAGACGGCCCCACCGCTCCGGCGCGCCCCTCCGGCGCCACCGAACCCGGCCCGCAGCCCGAGCCGATCCGTTTCTTCGGGACGACCTGGGTCGCCCACGACGGCGGCTACGGCGCCCGCAGGGTCGCCGTCGCCGTCGGCTCGCTGGCCGCGGCGGTCGCCGGCTGCTTCGTGCTGCGCTTCGCCTACGAGGGCCTGACCATCGCCGACGTCAGCCAGTTCGTGAACCTGCTCGTCGTCCTGATGTTCGCGATCTGCAGCGCAGCCGCCTTCCGCCGCACCTGGGACGGGTTCACGCGCCGCCACGACTCGGCATCCCAGGCCTCGGCCCGCTCTCTGATGACCATCGGCTTCGTCGGCACCCTCCTCGCCCACTTCTTCCGCTCCTTCTCGGAAGCCCCCGGCGAGAAACTCCACCGCGAGGAGTACGAGGCGGCCCGCCTCCAATACGAAAAGCGCACCTCCCGCCGCACGGGCAACCCTTCCCGCAAAAAGCGCAAGCGCTGACGCCGACGTCACCGCTCCGGGGGTAGCCCCGGCTCCGACTCGACTCGGCCCGACTTCGCTCGGCACGGCTCGGCACGGCTCGGCTCGGCCAGTGAGGCCGGCGCGCGGGGGTCTGGATCGTTCGTCGCTCCGCGCGCGACGATGGCCCATGACTTCCACCGCGCCCTCTCCACGCGCCCGCGCCCACTCCTTCAACGCGGCCGCCGCCCAGTACGCGGCCTACCGCCCCTCCTACCCGCCCGCCCTCTTCGACGCCGTCGAGCACCTCGCGGGCCGCCCCCTCGCGGGCGCACGCGTGGTGGACGTCGGCGCGGGCACCGGCATCGCCACCGCCCTGCTGGCCGAGCGGGGCGCCGAGGTCCTCGCGGTCGAACCGGGAACCGGGATGGCACAGCAGTTCCGCACCACACTCCCGCACGTCCCCCTCGTACGCGGCGACGGAAACTCCCTCCCGCTGGCCGACGCCTCGGCCGACTTCATCACCTACGCCCAGGCCTGGCACTGGACGGACCAGGAACGCTCCGTACCGGAAGCCCTGCGCGTGCTGCGCCCCGGCGGCGCCCTCGCCCTGTGGTGGAACATCCACGACCACGACACCCCATGGCTCGACGCACAGGCCGCCCGCATCGCCCGCTTCCAGGGCGCGGACGACGAGGCCCGCCACACGGCCGACCGCACGGCAGCCCGCGCCGGCGATCGCGGCGACCTGACGACCGCACTCGACTTCCGCCGCGACCGCCTCCACTGGAGCCGCCGCGTACCGCTCGACACCCACCTCGCCAACCTTGGCACGCACTCCGCCTTCCTGGTCCTCGGCGAGGAACGCACCGCCGCCTTCCTCGCCGCGGAGCGCGCGGAACTGCTCAAGGTCTTCCCGGACGCGATCGTCGAGGAGAGCTACGTCGTGGACCTCCTCGTCGCCACCCGCCCCACACCTCGCAACGCCCCCACAACTCCCAACACCCCCACACCCCGCAACGCCCCCACAGCACCTTGACGGAGCCGACCGCCGGGAGGATTATTCATCGCATGATGAATAAAAGACTCCCGGCGGTCCACCCGGACACGCCCGCCCGCAGCCCCGACAGCCCAGCCGTGCTGGCCCAGGAACTGACCGTCGTCCGAGGCCCCCGCACCGTCCTGCGCGCCCTCGACTTCACCGTCCCGCGCGGCCAGATCACCGGACTCCTCGGCCCCTCCGGCTGCGGCAAGTCCACCCTCATGCGCGCCATCGTCGGCACCCAGGCCAAGGTCACCGGCACCCTGCACGTCCTCGGCCACCCCGCGGGCGCCCCCGCCCTCCGCTCCCGCGTCGGCTACGTCACCCAGCACCCCTCCGTCTACGACGACCTCACCGTCCGCCAGAACCTCGACTACTTCGCGGCCGTCCTCGACCCCGGCCACGGCACCGCCGCCGAACGCCGCCGCGACCACGTCACCCGCGTCCTCGACGACGTCGCCCTCGCCTCACACGCCGACTCCCTGGCCGGCAACCTCTCCGGCGGCCAGCGCAGCCGCGTCTCCCTCGCGGTCGCCCTCCTCGGCACCCCCGAACTCCTCGTACTCGACGAGCCGACCGTCGGCCTCGACCCCGTGCTCCGCCGCGACCTCTGGAACCTCTTCCACACCATCGCCGCCGACCGCGGCGCCACCCTCCTCGTCTCCTCCCACGTCATGGACGAAGCGGAACGCTGCCACCGCCTCCTCCTCATGCGCGAAGGCCGGCTCCTCGCCGACGACACCCCCGACGCCCTGCGCGACCGCACCCACTCCGACACGGTCGAAGCAGCCTTCCTCCACCTGGTCGACGCCGCCGACACCGGCCACCCCGCCCCGCCCAGGAGCCCCCGATGAGCACCTACCGCACCCTCGCCTCCGCCGCCCGAGTCCTGCGCCAGCTCCGCCACGACTCGCGCTCCATCGCGCTGATGATCCTGGTCCCCTGCGTGATGCTGCTCCTGCTGCGCTACGTCTTCGACGGCAGCCCGCAGACCTTCGACTCCATCGGCGCCTCGCTCCTCGGGATCTTCCCCCTCATCACGATGTTCCTGGTCACCTCGATCGCCACCCTCCGCGAACGCACCTCCGGCACCCTCGAACGCCTCCTCGCCATGCCCCTGGGCAAAGGCGACCTCATCGCCGGCTACGCCCTCGCCTTCGGCGCCCTGGCCGTCGTCCAGTCGACCCTCGCCACCGGACTCGCCCTGTGGGTCCTCGGCCTGGACGTCACAGGCTCCGCCTGGCTGCTGCTCCTGATCGCCCTGCTCGACGCACTCCTCGGCACCGCCCTCGGACTCTTCGTCTCGGCCTTCGCCGCCTCCGAATTCCAGGCCGTCCAGTTCATGCCGGCGGTGATCTTTCCCCAGCTGCTCCTCTGCGGCCTGTTCGCCCCGCGCGACAGCATGCAGCCGGTCCTCGAATGGATCTCCAACGTCCTCCCCATGTCGTATGCCGTCGACGGTATGAACGAAGTCCTCCACCACCCCGACATCAGCGGCGACTTCGTGCGCGACGTCGTCATCGTCGCCGGCTGCGCACTCCTTGTCCTGGCCCTGGGCGCGGCCACCCTGCGCCGCCGCACCGCCTGACCCCCGGACCGCCCCCCGGACTGCCCCTCGGACTGCCCCTCGGTGTTCCGCCCACCGGACACCACCGCTGCTCCCGCCACCCCAATGCGAGGATGGTCCCCGGACGACGCAACCCCGGAGGCCTCCGTTCATGAGCAGCAGCACGAGCCAGAAAGTCGCAGTCCTCGGCACCGGAAAGATCGGTGAAGCCCTGCTCAGCGGCATGATCCGCGGCGGCTGGGCACCGGCCGACCTGCTGGTCACCACCCGCCGCCAGGAACGCGCCGACGAGCTCCGCACCCGCTATGGCGTCACCCCCGTCAGCAACCCCGACGCCGCCAAGCAGGCCGACACCCTGATCCTCGCCTGCAAGCCCCAGGACATGGCCAAGCTGCTCGACGAGCTCGCCCCGCACGTCACCCCCGACCGCTTGGTCATCAGCGCCGCCGCCGGTATCACCACCGCCTTCATCGAAGAGCGCCTTGCCGAGTCCACCCCTGTCGTCCGCGTCATGCCCAACACTCCTGTCCTCGTCGACGAAGGCATGTCCGTCATCTCCGCCGGCAGCCACGCCTCCGCCGCCGCGCTCGCCCACGCGGAGGCCATCTTCGGGGCCGTCGGCAAGACGCTCCGTGTCCCCGAGACGCAGCAGGACGCCTGTACGGCCCTGTCCGGCTCCGGCCCCGCGTACTTCTACTTCCTCGTCGAGGCCATGACCGACGCGGGCATCCTCCTCGGCCTCCCCCGCGACAAGGCCCACGACCTGATCGTCCAGGCGGCGGTCGGCGCCTCCGTCATGCTCCGCGATAGCGGCGAGCACCCGGTGAAGCTCCGCGAGAACGTCACGTCCCCCGCAGGGACGACGATCAACGCCATCCGTGAGCTCGAGAACCACGGCGTACGCGCGGCCCTCATCGCAGCCCTCGAAGCGGCCCGCGACCGCAGCCGCGAACTCGCCACCGGCAACAACAGCTGAGGCCCCCCGCCGCCGCTTGCCGCAGGGGCTCCGGCGGCGAGGCAGCGAACGCGCGACGCCACGCGTCCTCCCGCCTCGCCACCGGCCCCCACGCCTACCGCGCGCCGCTCACCGGCGGCAGCAGCCCGATCGCCCGATAGGCGCCGTCCACCGTCGGCCTGGCCATGCCCCGTGCTTGCTCAGCTCCCCGCCGCAACACCTCCTCTACATATAGGGGATCCGCCACCAGCTCCTTGTGCCGCTCCTGCACGGGCCTGAGAAGCTCCACCACGGCCTCGGCGGTGTCCTTTTTCAGTGCGCCGTACGACTCATATACACCGCTCAAGGCCTCCGGGTTCCCACCTCGGCAAGCCGCGAGGATCTCAAGCAGATTCGAGACCCCCGGCTTGGACTCCCGGTCGAACGCGACCTCGCTGCCGCTGTCCGTGACGGCCCGCATGACCTTCTTGCGCACCACGTCCGGCTCGTCGAGCAGATAGATGATCCCGGCCCCCGCCTCGTGGGACTTGCCCATCTTCGACGTCGGGTCCTGCAGATCCATGACCCGCGCGGCGACCTTCGGCGGCGTGGCCCGCGGCACCACGAACGTCTGGCCGTAGCGCTGGTTGAACCGCACCGCCAGGTCCCGCGTCAGCTCCACATGCTGGGTCTGGTCATCACCGACCGGCACCTCGTCGGCGTCGTACGCCAGGATGTCCGCCGCCATCAGCACCGGATAGGTGAGCAGCGACAGCCGCACGCTCCCGCCCCGCGCCTGCTCGAGCGCCGACTTCTCCTTGTACTGGATCATCCGCCGCATCTCGCCGTCCGACGCGACGCACTCCAGCAGATACGAGAGCCGGGCGTGCTCGTCCACGTGGCTCTGGACGAAGACGGTGGCCCGCTCGGGATCGATCCCGGACGCGAGCAGGAGCGTCGCCGCCTGGCGACTCAGCCTGCGCACCCGCCCGGGATCGTGCTCCACGGTCAGCGCGTGCAGGTCGACAATGCTGAAGAGGGACTCCGCCCGGTACTGATCGACCTCAGCCCACTGCCGGATGGCTCCCAGGTAGTTGCCCAGGGTCAGGTGTCCCGTCGGCTTGACCCCGCTGAAGATCCTCGTCATCTCTCCGCCTCCTGGTCAGGACCGCCGGCCCGACGACCGGGCTCCGGGTCCTCCAGGGGGAGAAACGAGAACGGCCGCCGAAGCGGCGGCCGTCGAGTACATGCGTATGTACGGCCGCCGTCAGGCGGCCCACCACAGTTGGGCGTACGCACGTGTAGTCACGTCCGCCAGAGTAGCCCTCCAGAGGGCCCTCGTCAGGAGTTGACACCCCCGGGGCCGCTACGTAGTGTTCTCCGAGTTGCCCGACGTGAGCGTCGACCACATGGTCGGTCCCCGGGCAGCCATTCCGCAAGAACCATTCAAGCGATCGACGTCGTGCGCCCTTCGGGGACTCGCCTTCGGTTTGTTTTCATGCGTATTTGCGAAATGAGGAATCCGCGTTCGAAGGAACGCCCCCGATTAGCTCGGGAGCCAGGAATCCGCTAAAGTCTCACTCGTCGGAACGGCCCAACAGCCGCGAAGACACCCCCCGCTGACTGGGAGTCAGGCCCGAAAGGATCTGATAGAGTCGGAACCGCCGGAAAGGGAAACGCGAAAGCCGAAAGGCAGGAGCGGGAACCGGAAAGGCACCGAGGAAATCGGACACGAAAGAGTCTGATAGAGTCGGAAACGCAAGAACGAAGAACAAAAAGAAACACCGAAG
>NZ_JBVITX010000013.1:0-261195 GCF_055597165.1 Streptomyces sp. NPDC039480
TGCCACCCCCACACGAAAAGGGGGGGGGGGCCAAAAAAAACCCCCAAAGAGCACGACCCCCCCCCATCGGGGTGGGTGGGTTAACACACCCCCCCCCCCACGCCACTTCCCTGGAGCGCACCGTGACCGGTGAGGTTCTGCACTGGCTACAAGCCCTACTCGGCAGCGACACCCCGCCCGAAGAACTGGCCAGCCGCTACGAACGGCTCGGCACCGCCCGGGCCATCGCCCACGAAGTCCTACAAGAGCGCATCGCACAGATCCTCACCGACCCGCTCTAGGTCACCGTCAACGGCATCGCCACCATCGACAACTCCTCCAACCTCACAGCCCTCGAACGGCGCCTGGCCCAACTCGATACCGCGACCGCGCCCGACGAGCCCCCTGCCGCAGGCTCGGCCACGGTCTCCGTGATCACCTTGCATGCCCGGACCCGACGGTAGGACCATCATCCCGCCACTGTCAGTGGCGGCACGCATACTGCGCGCATGAAACCGAGCGCGCGCGGATACCTGCCCAGTATCGCCCGGGAAGCTGCCCTCGCAATCTTCGGAGGAAGCTGCTCTTACTGCTCTTGGGGCGGCGCTGAAGCCATAGATCACGTGATCCCAGTGAGCGAGGGCGGGCGAGACGACGTCAGCAACGTCGTTCCGGCATGCCGTAGTTGCAACAGCGCATCCCCCTCACGCACCGCCCTTCGCGTCCTTGCCCTGGAAGAAGCCGGGGGTCGTGCCGGCGCCCGCCGCCTTGTCGTCCCGTACGCCTCACCCGGCGAAGACCAGGCTTCAGCATCTACGTCTCCTGACGACGAAGCCGGGCTCCAGACGCCACGCCGACAGCAACCGCACCGAGAAACACCCCTGAGGACATCCCTTGAACACCACTGTCGCCTTGTGACCCCACCGCGCCGTCGGTGCGGATCGAGTCTGACGCAGTGAGAATTCACCGCGGAAGTGCGCCGGGGGGCGTACGCCCGTGGTGTCTTACGCGTCTGGTGCGCCGCTGACAATTTTCCCCTGCGCCCATACCGTCCAGGTGTGTCTCCATGGCGCCGAGGTCGCGATCGCCGTCGTGTAGCACCCTGCGCCGGGGAAGCGGCCAAGGTGATCTGACGGGGCTCAGAGTCTGTCGTGACGGGGGAGAGCGCATGTCTGTCGACGAGTACCTCAACAAGACCGAGGCCGAGCTGTATGCGCTCCTGGGGGCGTCACTGCTGGGCGATACGGTCGGAGTGGGGCCGAGCGATCCCGACCTCCCGCGCCGGTTCGGCCGCGAATGGTTCCGCGGGCAGTTGGACACCGTGCGCAGCAGGGTCTGCGGGCATGAGCGGCTCAAGTCGGTGGCGGGCACAAGTCCCTCGGACCGAGTGATCGACGCCTATGCGCTGTACGAGATCCTCGGCGACTTCGCCGGGGACCCGACGAAGTCGGCGTTGGTGGCCGTCCTGGTCGCCCGGTTGGGGGTCGGCGCCTTGTGCTCCGGCCACACCCCGCTGCCATGACCGCCGGATCGATGGCTGAGGGCGCCGGACGCCTCTTTTTTCCGGTGGCCACGGAGAGCTATGACGCCTACCTGCGCAAGAACATGGCCGACATAGGCGCTCTGAGCGGCGACCAGAAGTGGCGACTGCCGTATCCCGAACTCTTCGGCGCGTCCCTGGATGAGGTACTCCAAGCTGCTGCCGCGGAACTGACGACCGCCCTCACCGAGATGGGGCGGGGAGAACGGATGTCACGGCTCGTGGTGGTGGCCACCAGCAGCCAGTCTGTCTCTGCTCACTATGCCCCGCAGGTGGATGAATCCGGCCTGGTGGTGCTCTCGGATTCACTGGCTGCTCTGTGCACCTCCTACTGTCAACATGTCAGCAGCGGACTCTCACCGATCTTCGACAAACCCTCGATACTGAAGGCGCTATTCCATTTCGTTGTCGCTCAGCTCAAGGGCTCGCCGGTCGGTGACCCGGCACGTCTGGCGGCGAAGCTGCGTTACCACCATGTCAACCGCCGGGCCAATGGTGTCGCCACCACTGTGATCACGCAGCAGGACCGACGCGATGAGGACGGTTCCTCACATCAAAGCGCGTCCGACCTGTTCCTGCTGATGGCGATCCGGTTTCTCCTCGGCCATGAAATGGCCCACCACGCACTGGCCCATCAGGCCGAATGCTCCCAGTCTCCGGAACAGGAGTCCGAGGCCGACCTCTTGGCCCTCCAGGCCGTGAACCGCGTGACCGCACAGGAGATGAAGAAGTACGCGTCCGATATTCGCTTCGTGCGCCGGCAATGGCTGGAGGACGCCGGTGAGTTCTACGGTCTTGTGAGCGCCGTGATCGGGATGCTGGCCGTGCAGTCATTGGAGGAAGCCTTGATGGTCAGGCGGGGGAGAACGCACCGCCCCGCGCGTGAGCGTGCCGCTGGCCTGATCGAGCTATCCCTGAGCGACACCCGGATCCGTGAGCACGAGCGGGCCGTGGGCCACCGCGACGCGAGTTTCCGCAAGCGGATCGATTCGGAACGCCACGGATTGGAACTTCTGACACGCAGCCTGGCGGAGGCGACGGACAAGGCGGCGGACTTCCGTGCGAGCCCGGAAGGGTTCGACTGGACCGGCCTGCATGTTGCACAGCTCGTCGCGCCGAACGAGAGTCACTTGCGCAAGGTGGCACGACTCGATGGGCTGCTGTGCCAGTCCGACGAGTCGCTTGCCGCCATGCTGGCCCCCACCCCACTGCACGACGGTGCCCTCCACTCGCTGGCCGGGGATACCCGCCGGGCGCTGCGGGCCTGGAAAGTGCCTGAGGCCACGATCCGGACCGCGCATGATGAGGCCACCGCTCTGGCCTTCTTCACCCTCGTCGACTTCATTCGGGCTGCCGCAAAGACATACGGCCTTTCGAAAGACGATCTCCATCAACTCCCGGTCGTCGGGGCCACCCTGGTGGCGCGGAGATTGGCATCCGGGCGGTCCTGACCGGTCGCGTCCCGGGGTACAGGGCCTAGGTCTTCCATGGCACCGTCACCGCAGCATCGGTCCGGTTATGGCTCCGCCAGTGATCCGCCGAGAGTGCCTAACCGCGGAACACGCACATGAGTTGTGAGACCGTGCCGTTCTTGTCCCGGCCTGCGATCAGGCCGGGGCCCTGGGGGCTGGTGTGGCCCGTGGCGGACACCGCAACAGCTCAAGGACGCGACGGAGAAGATGAACAAGGGCGCCCTGTTCTCTGGCGAGCAGTTCGTACCAGCAGGCCGGGGGTCTCCAGGTCGGGTCGACAGCGGTCGGTCCGCCGGCCGAGGGCTTGGCCGTGCCAGCTCCGGACTGCGTGACGACGATGCGAGTGCGGGTGACCTCGGCTCCCAGTTCCGGTCCGCTGGTCGTGCCCTTGGCGCTGTCCTTGGCGGGCGGTTTGGCGCCCTCTCCCGGGTCCGTTCCCCAGGCGAAGGCGGCCGAGGGGGTCAGCAGCGTGACCAGCAGGGACGCTGCGGTGAGCGTCACCGCGCGAGGGGGCGGCTTCCTCACTTGCAGGCTCCGCGCTCCGTCTGGGCCATCGTGGTCTTCCAGACGCCTTCCTTGGTCTTGTGCAACTTGGTGCGGTAGAGCACGAGGGCATCGTCGGCGGGGGTGGCGGTGACCTTGCCGGTCTTGGTGTCCTTGGCCGATCCCTTGCCCTCGTCCACGCAGTAGAAGAGCGTGCCGGAACCGTCCGGGCTGATGCGAGGCTGCGGCTGGAAGACCCGGCCCCTGCCGATCAGTACCAGGTTTTTGTCCGTGAATCCCTTGATCCACTCGGTGCCGGTGCGCAGCGCGTCGCTCTCGCTGTAGAAGGTGAAGGCGTCGTCCCGCGGATCCTTGTTGATGATCGCGGCGTAGGAGGCACGGAGTCGCTCCTTGCCGTCGTCCAAGATAGTCTGCAGCTTCGGATCGCTGTTCGTCCAACCGTCGAAGGAGACTTGGAAGGACTTGGGCAGCGTGATCTCCGGCCGCTTGCCCCCGTCTGGCTTCGCCGACGGGTCTGCGGACGTCGAGGCGCCCTTGTCTTGCTCGGCGCTCTTGATCTTGTCAGATGCGTCATCGTCACTGCCGCCCGAACTGCAACCGCTCAGCAGCAGCGCGGTACTTGCGGTGATGGCGACCGCAACGGACAGAAAACGGCGATTCACTCTGACTCCAGATGGGACGACGGCGCCTCCGGGGCAGCTAGCGTTACCCCAGGCAAATCCTTTTATGTGCATGATCTACTCAGGCCTGCAGGGCGACGAGTTGGCTGGGATCGCTCTCCAGCGCAGCCGAGGCGACCCTGGCAAGGGAAGCGAGCAGTAATCTCGTTGAGGTGGTCGCATCCCTCTATGCCTCCGTATGCAGATCCCGCCCAGCTGCACCAGGCCTATCGCAGCTGCGTGAGGTGTCGCTGGGGGTGTCTACCGATCCAACCATCACCGGCGGCACCGTTCAGGCCGCCGCCACGGGGTACACGTCGTCTTAATGCAGCCCGGCTGCGGGCGATCAGCACGAACGGTTCGGCGATCGGCATGGAGTCCAACGCCGTCTATCCGTAGATCTATTGGGCGTCCGTCGACGGTTCGAACCGGGCCTACATCAACGTCAGCGGCTCCAGCCCTTCGGACGCGAACATCGGCATCAACTCCGGGACGTTCACCGACGCGGACGACAGCGGCGTCTACCGGTGGCGGACCTTCTTCGGCAACGTCTTCTTCACTGCGGAGCGCATCACCGCCAGGGGAGCCAAACCGGTCGGCGGGCGCCTCTTCCTCAGCAAGAACTCCGTACAACTGGGGTCCAGGGAGGACGGAGGCAGCCTGTCGCTACGGTCGGGCGCCGCCACCCTGTCCGCGGCATCGAACCGGGCGGCGGGCGTGCTGCGGTCGGACAACGTCTCCATGGGCACGGCGACCATCAACCCGGTGGCGAACAAGCCCACCTCCATCACCTTGAGCGGCGGGAACATCAAGGGGAAGAACTTCCGGGCGTTCGTCACCCCCGTCACCTCCGTACCCGGCAAAACCGTCGTCGGAGTCGGGGTCACGGCTGTCTCCTCGAGCGGCCTGCCCATCTGGGTCCACCGCACCAACACCACGCCAACCCTCGTGCACTGGGTGATCATCGGAGAGGACTGAACCACCCATGGACGACCCGACCCCGGTCACCATGACCGCCACCTGCCGCACACCGGAATGCCCCGTGGCAGGACGGCCGTTCACAGCGAGCTTCTACGCGAACGCGGAGCCGCCCACGTACCAGGGCATCTGCCGCGTAGCGGGTAGTCGCCTCGGGGTGCACGGTTCGAGCCCACAGCGGTTTGCCCACGATGATCCGTTCGGCACCGGCAAGCGGGTCTCCTTCATGGAAGCGCTACCGACCGGCTTCCAGGACGACATCGGCGTAGACCTTCGCGAGCACAGTGCAGTCGCCGTTATGACCGACGGTGTAGCCGCGGGTCTCGGGGCGGCCCGCGTGTTGCTCGTCGGTACCCGTCATCCCTGGTGCATGGCGATCTTCAGTGCCTCGACAGCGAGGGCTTCCGCATCGTCTTCGGTCGGGAGTCCGTCTCCGTCGCCGGCCCGGAGCAACTTGTCGATCGCAGGCGCTTCGGAGAAGATCCAGCCGCCTTCGAAGTCGTCCCAGGGGCCGAAGCCGCTGACGTTGTCCTGGCTCCCGAACAGACAGACGTCGATTCGTTGGCCCGCCGGGCTATGCGTCTGGAGGTGCAGTAGTGCGCCTGGGTTCTTCGCGTAAACGCTCTCAAATTGAGCGAACGAGACCCTCCCGGTGGCCTGGATGAACGCGGCGGGCGGCGGCATGGCGAAGTCTTCGATCACCGCTTTGCCCAGTGCTTGCCCTACTCGCCGTGCCTCTTCCAGCCTGTTGCGGGTGAGGCGCTCCTGGCCCGCGAGGCCCGCCTGAAAGCCCCCGGCGCCGATGCCTACCGTCCAGCACGCTCGACCCGTCGACTCGACGCTGTCGTCTTCCGCGAGCCTCTGGATGGCGCGGTCTGACCAGTACAAAAAGCTACCGACCACCGGGCCCCCCTTCCACCATTGGGCCCCTGGACACCCACTCTGACGGATCAAGCGGTGTCCAGGCCGACAATCGGTGCGAGGCTGTCGCCGTTCCGACGATGGCGTCCCGCGCGCTGCGCCCCAAGATGCACGCTATAACAGCTCGGTTTTCACCAAATGGCGTCGCCGGGCCCGGTGTTCGGCTTACCCTCAACTCGTGCGTACGCACAGTTCCTCCTTCCTCATCTCACCTCCCGGGCAACCGGGCTCGGGACGACTCACAGGAGGTTCTGGATGCGTAGGTTCAAGGAGTGGCTTCGGCGACTCGGTCACCGGGACTTGGTGCTGATCGTCGTCGGTGCATTCGCATCCGCGTTCGCGTCCGCGGCGGCAACCTTGATCGTTGAGGCCATGTCGTAGAAGCCGACCCCGATGTTTCACCCATCGGGGTCGGCGGCTCTGCGGCCGCTCCCACAGGGCCCCTGTCCTGCACCGACCTGGTGCGGGCGGGGGCACTCTGTTGCGTGAATGACGAGTGCGGGCTCGTTGGCGGTCAAGCTCGCTTCGACATCCCATCTGTAAGACAGAAGGAGATGTCTAAGTTCTCATCTCTTGGCGGATGCTCCCGAGCCTAGTGGATTGGAGTAACCCGCGTCTTGGACTCCGACTAAGCAATCACCACTGACAATCTATTGAATGCCACATCATCCATTTAGCTCTGCTAAGGAGTATCTTTCAAAAGATTTAGGTACCTTTAAATGTTATTCGCTACGTTTGAGCAGCAAGCGAACAAGCAGGAGCAGGTCAGAGCGGCTATGGCCTTCACACACGTACGATCACGGTAGGGCTCGGGGCTGCTCAGGAGTGATCGCGGTGTCCGTGCCTCCCGGCGCCGAGCCGACGCTCTGGGAGCTGCACCGTGCCGTCTCGCAGCTTCGATAGCACCTTCGTGGCGACCTCGCACGGCTGGCAGCCCGCCTTGATCACGTCGTGACCGAGGACGTGTACCGGGCGGATCAGTGCGGTGTGGAGCAGCGGATCGCACATCTCGAGACGGGTTTTGGCGCTTTGCGAGCTGAGGTGGATCAGAGCCTGGAGCGCACGGAGCAGCAGCGCCGTGAGGATCAGGCGCAGGCGATGGCGACGCGTCGGCTGGTGTTCAGCTCGTTCGTCTCGCCGGTGCCTTTGATGTCCCTCCAGCTGTGGCTGGCCTCGCGAGGTACCGCCTCGTAGCAGGCCTGGGGCCAGGGGTTGTAGTTGGGGCGCGGGGAGAACAGTGAGCGCCGATCGTGGCGACACCTATCAGCGCCGACCGTCTCGTTGCCGCGCTGCGCGCCGAAGGCGTGCACGTGGTGGAGCAACCGGGGTGGAGAACCCACAACAGGAATCATAAGGGGCCGTTCGGTCCGGTGAACGGTGTGGTGATCCACCACACCGTGCCCTCGGGTACCAGCAATACGGTCAGCATCGTTGAGCGCGGTTACGCGGGTCTGCCGGGTCCGCTGTGTCACGGCATGATCGCCAAGGACGGCACCGTGTACCTGATCGATCACGGCCGCACGAACCACGCCGGCCGCGGTGATGGTGACGTGCTACGGGCCGTCATCGCCGAGCGCGGGCTTCCAGCTGCGAACGGACACCGACGGCAACACGCATTTCTACGGCTTCGAGTGCGAGAACCGCGGTGATGGCACGGACCCGTGGCCGAAGGCGCAGCTTGAGGCGATCGAGCGGGCGGCGGCGCTGTGCCGCGCGCATGGTCGGAGCGCGGCGAGCGTGATCGGCCACAAGGAGTGGCAGCCCGGCAAGGTCGATCCCAAGGGTTTCACCGTGCGTTGGCTGCGCGAGCGCGTGGCTGCCCGGCTGAAGTCAAAGCCGTCCAGTGGAGGTTCAGGCAGTGGTTCGGCGGGGGGCGACGGCGGGTTCGTCGACCCACGTGGTCAAGAGCGGCGACACGCTGTCTGGGATCGGCAAAAAGCTCGGCGTCCGTTGGGAAGTTCTCGCCCAGGCCAACAAGGTCAAGAAGCCGTTCGTGATCAAGGCGGGGCAGAAGCTCACCGTTCCGGGGAAGTCGTGCGCCGGCTCCAATTCCGCTCCTCCGTTTCCGGAGGGTCTTGCTCCGGGCCGCTCGGCACCGTCTGCGCAGGGTCTCCAGAAGGCGCTGAAGGACGCTGGCTGGCTTGACCGGTCGGTGCCGTTGGCCGACGCGTACGGGCCGCAGACGCAGAAGGCCGTCGCCGCCTTCAACCTCACGCACAACCTTTTCACCGCAGGTCACCCCGCTGATCCGGCGATCGGCCGCCGGGGCTGGAGTTTCCTGCACGAACTCGCCTACGGGGAGTAGAACCTTGACCGACTTCATTCACGCGCACAGCACCCGCCTTTACACCATCGCCGCAGCAGCACTGGCTCTCGTCGCCTACTTCGTGGACGGTCTGCCGACGGGACTGATCCTCGCCCTGGTCGCCGCGATCCTCGGTACCGGTGAGGCCGTCCAGCGGGTGGAGGATGGCAAGACGGTCAAGGCTCTTCACCAGGAACCGCCCGCGCTTCCTTAACCGGGTGGCAAAGACGCAGCACGCCGCCTTACCGGATTCCACCAACCACGGAAGAGGTTTGCTGCATCGACGGCACTAGAATCTGGCGGCAGCGTCGCATTGCCTTTCAAGTCGGTGACATGCGCAGGAAGGCCCGAATAGAGTCGACTTCATTCCACGTAGGCCACATACCGAAAACAAAACTTGAGGGATCTGTTCCGCTGGTGACACCAGGAGGCATTTGGCGCCTGACCCACGCCCAGGGACCTCGCCTCCTGTATATCCGATGGGCAACACTCACGAAACCCTCCTCACCCCGGAATGGCACCGATGCGCTGGCAGCGTCTGAAGCCATTTAGTTGAGTCCAAGGGCTGGAGTCGGGTGAGCGTGCGGAAGCCGCGTTACGTTCCGCGACGGCGATCAGTGGCTCACTGCTAAGGCTCATCCTTCATCCTCCGCAGTCTGCCGGAATAGTGGAGTGGAGTAAAACCCCCAAGTAGGTCACGCAGACACGAGAGGGGCCTCCATCACGAAAATGATGGAGGCCCCTCTCGTCAGACGTAAAGAGTCACACCTAGAGGCATCGGAATGCGCCCCCTTACCTACTTTCTAATCCTATGCAAGTACAGGGTTAGAAAGGTGGGACGGTCCGACCTGTCAGTCCAAGAGTCCGATATCTTCAGGAAGGCTCCGAAGAACTTCTCGGCGCTCCTCCGTGGTGGCTTCATTCTCCATTTGTCGGATGATAGACGTCAGCTCTTCCCGCTCCGGCCTAGACAGAGCAGAGAGCGTCGTCGAAGCGTCCTCAACGAAAGCCGTCGAGGCTTCCAGGGACACGGACTCTTCGTCTGACAGCTCCAGCGACAAGAGCAGGTCGATCAGTGCGCGAGCGACGGTCATGTTCACGGCTCTACGATCCTCGCCTTGATGTTCACT
This sequence comes from Streptomyces sp. NPDC039480, assembly GCF_055597165.1. NCBI lineage: Bacteria > Bacillati > Actinomycetota > Actinomycetes > Kitasatosporales > Streptomycetaceae > Streptomyces > Streptomyces sp. NPDC039480. The sequence goes on from NZ_JBVITX010000013.1 coordinate 9,489, forward strand.
ATGTTTTGTTGCCCTAGCATTCTAGTGGCTCGCCGGTAGGCACGCTGGTCAGCAACCTCCCAGATGGCGGTGCGCCCGTTCTGGGCGAGGGCCATAGATTGTCGGGCAGCAGCTAGCTTCGACTTCTGAGTAGTAGCAACCCCCAGTTTGCGGTCAATCAACTGACCGTTGCTCATACCGTCGAACCGGACTGCTGCTGGAGTTCCATCAGCCTTAACGTAGTCAAGTGCAGGAACCAGCCGCTTCCCCGTAGCAAGTTCACTTCGGGCTCCAGCGGTTCCAGCCTCATACGCATCTGCAGCGGCTGACCTAGTTGTCCCCTCAGGGGTCCACCGCACCTTTCCGAGCTTCGCACCAGTTGATGCCGCCTTGTTGAGGAGTTGCCGCTCCATCTGGCGCCCAAAAGCGAAGAATACGCTGCCTGCCCACGTGGCCCCTGCGGATGACGAAGCCGAACCGGCAACCTCACAAGCAGACTCATCGTGGTGGACGGTGCAGTTGTAATAGTCATCGAGAACGGCCAACTCTTTGTATCCGCGCGCTGCTCGTTCACGGAATCCGGAGTCACATCCTGAACTTACGGAGAAGCCGCAGAGATTGGCGTTTGTGATCTTCGGGGCCTTCAGGCCGTAGTCGAGCGCCTGAGAGCACGAGGCGTCGCATGTGTTGATTGCCCTGGTTCCCGCGTACTGGTCGTAGTAGCCGTAGTGCGAGGTTTCCCAGGGGTATTTCTGTTCCCAAGTCTGTCCCGTGGAGAAGTCCGGGGAGGCATGGGATTCCTTGAACTGCTGCTCGCCGCCGCACTCCGAACCTCGGCATGTGATGGAGTCTGAAAGCCCTGTGGGGTCGGAGTTGGTGATCGGGTTGTTGCTCGAGTACGCGTATCCGTTGAGCGTGTGGGGCTCTTGGGCTTCCAGGAGCGGGTCTACGGAGATGAAGCGCCCCGTTGCCGGGTCGTACTCACGTGCGCCCAGGTGGGTTAGTCCTGTGGCCTCGGTGTCATCGGTTCCGCCTACGAACCCCTTGGTGCCCGGCCATGATTTGGGAGCTTCACCGCGAGGCGCGCCGAAGGGCAGTTGCCTGCGCTCAGTGAGGGATAGGTCTGATGCGTTGATGGCTAGTTGGCCGGTTCCTTGATGGTCACCGATGACGAAGGCGAAAGAGCCGTTGTCGGTACGGACGGCGTTCTGTCCGCCACCGAGGTCGAAATAGCGAGTCGCCTTGGTCTTGTCGGCGCCCTTGGTGAGGGTGATCTCGCTGTGGCCGAGGTAGAGGGTCGTTTCGGTACTGGTGCGGCCGATGAGGCGGTTACCGTCGGCGTCGTACAGGTATTCGGTGCTCTTGTCGCCTTCGGTGACCTTGGCGAGGTGGCCTTCTGCGTCCCAGTCCAGCTGTTGGCCTGGGCGACTGATGGTGTTGCCCGCGGCGTCGTAGCCGTAGTCCTCCGTTTTGGTTCCGGCTGGGCCGGTAGTGGTGACGGACGAGAGGGTGTGGGGCTGGGGCTTGTTCGGGCCGGGGTAGGCGTAGGTGCGCTTGATGTCCTTGTTGGCGCCACCAGCGGGATCGTGCTGGGTCTCTGTGCTGCGGTTGCTGGCCTCGTCGTAGGTGTAGGAGTGCCAGTACGGGTCTGGGCTACCGATTTTGTCGGCTGCGGGCATATCCGTGCAGGTGGCAGTGGACTGCGTCCACGCTTCCGTCAGACGAGCCAAGTAGTCGTAGGCAAAGCACTGGTTGTCGGTACCGGTGCGAGAGATATCCGCCATCGACAGGACGTTGCCGGCCTCGTCATAGCCGTAGGTAACGGCTCGGTCCACACCCGCTTGGCCCTCACGATCCACGCGGGTGGTGGCCAGTCGCTGAGTGCCCTTTTCATATGTGTTGGTGACCTGAGACTTCTTGACACCATCGGTCAAGCCCATGGTGTACGTCAGGGGTTTGCCGGTGAAGCTGTAGCTGACGCTGCTGGACATGCCCTGGCCATAGACAGAGGTCGGACGCAGCGTCTGGTCCTCGTACCCGTAATTGACCGACCCGCCGGGCAGGGCCCCGGCGGCCGAGTAGCTGGTGGCGCCGACCAGGCCGGAGGGCTTGTACTGCGTGCCGGATTGGTAGGTGCCCTGCAGCTTGCCTTCGCTAGCGGGGATGATGACAGCCGTCTTCGTCGGCCGGTAGAGCTGATCGTAGTCGGTGACCTTGGAGGTGTAGGCCTCGCCGTCCACATAGCGGGTGGACTCGGCGAGTTGGCCCTTGGCACCGGTGACCGTGTCGTAGACCCACTTAGCGCGCAGAGGTCCGTTGGGGGAATCCTCGTGCAGTTCTGTCTTGCGGCCGAGGTTGTCGTAGACGTATGCGAGCGCCGGGGTGTCGGTGCGGGAGCCCTTGGTAGAGGTCAGCTGCCCGCGGTCATCGAAGTGGCTGGTGCTGGTGCCCTTGTCTGGGTCGGTGGCCTCGATCTGGCGTCCGAGCTGGTCGTAAGTGTAGCTCCAGCTGCTCCCAGCCGGAGAGGTGACCTTCTCCAGTTCGCCCCGGGGCGTGTACTTGTAGGTGGTGGTGTCGTATGCGGCATCCGCGCTGCGCGTGTGAAGTTGGCGCAGTTCGGTGGTGTTGCCCCGGGCATCGCTGAGGGTCGTGGTCGCGGTGTCACCGGTAGGCGGGATGACGGTGACTCGGTCTCCGCCGTAAATCGTTTTGGTGGTGTTGAGGACTTTGCCGCCATCGCCGTTGCCGGCTATCTGCTTGATCTCGGTGGGCCGGTTCTGTCCGTCGTAGGCGGTGATGGTCTGTGAGTCGACGGCGAGTGCGTCAGCAGGCTTGAACAGGCCGGTGCCAGGCTTGACTGTGGCGTAGTAGGGGGCGAAGGTCCGCTCTGCCAGCCCGCGCTCGTCGTAGAAGGTGTCGGTGAGTAGCGTTCCACCGTCAGGGCCCGGGTTCTGGGTCTGCCGCGGGCGTAGGAGGCCGTCGTACAGCGTGTAGGACGTGACCTGTCCGCCGTTGTTGTCCAGGGTCTTGGTCGCCACGGCGACCGGCTTGTTCTCGGCGTAGGTATAGGTGAATTCGTAGTTGGGTGTCTGGCTCGTGTCCCTGGCGGTCCAGATTTTGCTGGAGCGCCCGAGTGCGTCGTAGGCGAACTCGGTGGTGTTGCCGTTGGTATCGGTGTGCTTGACAGCCTGCCCACGCAGATCGAGATTCTTGGTGGTCGTCTGTGCCGTTGAGGTGTCGAGCAGCTTCGCGGGCGGCGTAGTGACCTTGGTTTGCGTGGGTAGGCCGGTAGTCGGCGTGTAGGTGGTGGTGGTGGTGCGGCCGTCGCTTCGCTTGGCGCGTACTGGTTCTGCGCCACCGTCCACGGTGACGTCGGCGGCCAGATCGGTGCTGGTGAGAACGCGGCCATAGCTGTCGAAGCTGGCACCTGTCTCAAGGTAGGTAGCCTTGGTTCCGGTGTGCTTCTTGAGGGTGGCCGTAGCGGTCACATCGCCCTTGGTCGGCGCCTGCCCGTAGCCCTTGCCGTCGTAGGCAGTACGGACGTCGGAGATCACGTCCTTGGATCTTTCCGGCGCAGTGTCGCAAGCCTTGGCGACGGTTTCGACCCTGGAGGGGAGATTGAGGATGTTGTCCGCGTCGTTCGTCGCGTAGGTGGTGCGGGTGCACTGGTTGTCTGCGGATGTGGAGTTGTCGCCGAAGTCGTTGGCTTCGGTGACCCGGCCTGCGACGGTGTCGTGCTGAGTGGCTGTGGAGGTGATGCGCCAGTTGGTACCGCCGCCGTTGTCGGTGGAGGTCCAGTTCTTGGTGCTGGAAGTTCCGGTGAGGTTGGCTGTAACAGTGCCCCAGTCCCGGACCTTCTTGGCCGTTTCGTGATGCCAGGGGCGGCTGACGGCCTTGCTCAGGATCTTGCCGCCGGGTTTGTCGTAGGAGGCGGTCTTGTACTGCATGCCGGCCACGGACTCGTGGTCGGTGATCGGGTCGCCCTCCCCTTCCCCCAGGGAGATAGAGGCGGACTTAGTTCCGCCGTCCTTGTTCTTGCGGTCGCCATCCATGCCGCGCAGGAAGTAGGAGTCCTGCTGTGTCTTCATGGCAGTGGCGCCGCCCTGGCCGCCAGTCTGAACGCGTACGTGGCCGTAGCCCCGCCACTGTGACCACGTCTTGTTCTTCTTCTTGGTCAGGCCGTCGTCGTCATCGAAGTGCCACGCGGCATCGCCGAGGTACTCGTAACGGGTGAACTGGTCGGGGGCTCCGCCGGTGCGGTCCTTGGAAACGACGGAGGTGACAACGTACTTGTTGAACCAGTGCTGCTCTGGGTCGCTCTCGCTGTCGCCGCCTATGAACTGGGGGAAGCAGCGGGTGGTGTTGGTCTCCGGGGTGGGTAGGTTGTCCCAACTGCAGGAGGGAGTCGAGTAGTCGACGGTGACCTGTCCTCCGGACTCGTCCGCTACTCCGGAAAGACGGGACTTGATGAAGGGTGCGTAACCGTCGCCAGTCTTGTCGAGGCGGTTTTCCAGCTGGGTGTAGTCGAAGGTCGTCTTCGGCAGGGTGATCGCCGGGGTGGCAGACTCGCCGGTGTGCTGGATGCTGTCCAGCAGAAGCTGGTAGTCGGTGTCCGCCATGCCCCACCGATGGTTCAGCTTCCATGAATCAAGCTTGCTGTACGTGCCATCGCCCTTGAGTACCTGGGTGGTGACCTCGGTCAGTTGCTTGCGGGTCCAGAAGGACGGGGACAGACGGCCGTTGTCGCACTTCGTCCCGGCCTTGCAATTCAGGTCCCAGGGAGTGTCGTACCAGTAGAACGCCTTATCACCGATGGTGTCCGCCGCGCAGGTCACTCCGCTTTGTGGCAGGCACCGCTCTGCGTTGTCGAAGACGACCTGTCCCTGTGGCTTGTCCGCGTACATATCAGAGGACTTCAGTCCGTAGTCGATGCGCTTGAGGTAGCCGCCGCGAGTGTAGGAGGTGTCGTCCTCGGCCTTGAGGTTACGTCCGTAGGAGTTGGTCTCCTTGGTGTAGTGGTAGCCCATCGCGTTGCCGTGTGGGTCCACCGCATAGTCGACGTTCCACCGCCAGGCCTGTTGGCACCAGGAATCGGCGAACGAGTCCTTGTGGCAGTCCTCGCCTGTGTCGTTGCCGTAGACAGGCACGTTCCAGGTGGAGTTGGTGGTGTCCTTGCCCTCGGCCCAGCCGGGGAGCCGGTTGTAGCCGAAGTAGTACTTCGTGCCGTTCGGGCTGGTCAGGCGCCAGTACTCGCCGTCGTTGTCGCCGTTGCCGCGGTTGGCGGACTTCCGCCGGACGATGCGGGTGCCGTCGTCCTGCTTGAGCTTGAACTCTTCGGTCGTCTCGTCCTTGTCGGGATTGCCGGGCACATGGACGAGTTCGCCGCCCTTTCCGTTGAAGCTGATGAAGGCGTTGTCGTAGTCCCAGCAGAGATCACCGGGCTTGTTCCCGTCGGTGTTCTTCACCTCGTCGTCCGCGCACGACTTGTAGCGCCGCTCGATGAATCCTGGAGACAGGTCGAATCCGTCACCGACCCAGGAGCCCTGGTTGTTCGACCCTCCAGTACGGCCATCAATCGAGCCCGATGAATACGACAGGGCCACGCTCGGCTTCAACCCGCCGGGTACGGCCGGTACGTTCATGTCGTAAGACCAGCTGAAGTCGCCGGTGTTGAGGTTTGTGCTCCATGCGGCGGACGGGGAGAGCGGGCTCGCCTTGTAATCGCCCTTGTCGCCACCGGCCGACGAGGTGGCGGCCAGGACCGTCGGTCCACTTGCGGCGAGACTCACCGACTTGGCACTCAGCGAGTGCTTGGCTGTGTCGTTGGCCGCAGCAACAGGAGTGCCGGTACGGCAGGCCGCCTTGGCGGGGGTGGTCAAAGCGCAGGAGGGCAACTTGATCAGCCGGATCCGCGAGGCGTACGCGCCGCCGTAGGCCTGTGCGAAGCCGTCGTAGTGGACTGTGACTCGCAGCTTCAGCTTCGAACCGGTGGTGGCTTTGGCCTGGTCCTTCGAAGCCGCTCCAGCCTTGGACTTGGCCAACGTGGATACCTCAGGCTTCAGGGTGAACAGCATGCCCTTCACCCCTGCGCGAGCCGCCTGCTTGCGGCCCATAACGCGGGTCTCTACCCGTTCCAACACGTCTTGCGCGGCGGGCCGGTCCTTGCTATGGCCGCTCGCGGCACGGCCGATCCTGATTGGGGGTCCCTTGGGGGAAACAAGAGACTTACCGTCGTCGGCATCGACTGCCGGGAGATCCACCGTCGACGCCGAGGGCTTGGGCCACTCGCTCTTCGGCGCCTTTACAGGTACGCGTGGCCCCTTGGGAACGGAGCGGGGTTTTACCTTGCCGCTGTGGGTGCCCGCCACCGGCTTTTCCGACTTGGGCAAGCCTGGCAGCCCACTGCCGGCTGCGGCTGCTTGAGTTGTCGTCACCTGCAGCAGGCTTCCGACGAGCACCGCGGACAATGCGAGCGAGGTTTTACGGAGCAGTCTAACTCCGCGCGAATGCGCTGGTATGGGTTGCATCTGTGATGAGTCCATCGCTGCCGGGCACCGCAACCTCTTGGGGGTGCGGCGCGGAACGTGAGAGAGGGTGAACAGCAGAGGTCGGTGTGTGCTCGGCCGCGCGGCCGAGCACACACCTGGTGCCGGATCAGCTCCCGGCGGGTACGTCAGTGGGGATGTCGAACCAGGACCCGGCCAGTTCGCTGACCTGACTGTCGTTGAGTGCACCCTGGAAGGCCCATACGTCGTCGACGGTGCCGGCGAAGTAGGTTCCGCTGGCATCGCCCTTGGCCTTGCCTACCTGCAGGGACATCGGCGCTTTGAAGGTGAGTACGTTGTCGGCCCACGCGATGAGGTCCTGGCAGGCCACATCGTCAGCGTCGCCGTTACCGTCCGCATCCCCGCAGGCGACCTCCTGCAGCACGCCGTTGACGTAGAGGCGGGCTTCCTTGGCGAAGCCGTCGTAGACCACCGCCAGGTGGTTCCACTCGCGTGCGTCGTAGAACTCGGTGTTGCTCACCCGAGTGACGGGCGCATCAGCACTGTCCTTGGCCGGCATCGTGAGCTCCCAACGACCGAGGCCCTCGGGGTCCTTGGAGTCCGGCTGGAAACGCACCGTGAAGGCATCATTCTTGAGGCCCGCGCCGCTGACCAAGGCGACGCCATGAGCCGGAATTGCCGCAGCTTGGGCCCAGGCGGTAACGGTGAAGCTGGCGCTCGTATCGACTGGCATCAGCGAGGTACCGGCATAGGCGTCCGTGCCATTCAGCTGCAGCCCGCTGTTGTCGATCATTCCCGTGCCAAGCTGCGCGCCGCCATGAAGACTCATTGGCCGCTTCACTGCGGAGGAGTCCGGCGTGGTGGTCCCGCTGCTATTGATCCCTTCGAAGTTCCAGCGGCCCTTGACCAGCGGGCGCTGCTTGAACATCTGCTGGACCTCTTCGGCCGACACCGGCCGGTCCAGAAGACGCACGTCGTCGATGCTGCCCGGGAAGTGGTTCTTGACCTGGCCGCTGTAGCTGCCGGCGCCCAGATACATGGACTGATCGGCGTAGAACGCACCAGCCAGCGGTACCGACCCGGCCTTGGACCCGTTGACGTACAGGGTCAAGGTGTTGGCGTCGGTGTCGTGTACACCCACCAACTGCGCCCACTCGCCCACATAGGCGCTGGCATCGTCGTCCTGCATGGCGCGGATCGGGGTCGCGTCGGCGGCGTCGGCGGAGTACTGGTTGACGGCCCACCGGTTGTAGGTGGAGGAGTAGTACAGCTCGAAGCCGGGACGCTCCTTGCCCGCTTGCGCCGCGATGATCGCTGCGCCGTCGGGCTTCTTGTCGAGCTTGGCCCAGGCGGAGACCGTGAAACTGCGGGATGTGTTCAGGTGTGGTCCGCTGGTCTGGCCGATCCTGGCGTAGCCGTCGGTGCCGTTGAACGTGGCGGCCCTGCCCGCGATGCCGGGGACGCCGGTGGTGACACCGCCGTGGTAGGCCGCGGGCAGCACCCCACCGTGTCCGGTGATCTCAGTGGCGTCCGCTGGCTCGTCCAGGTCGAAGACCGCAAGCGCGGGGCGGCCCGGATCTCCGACGGTCTGCTTCGCATGCAGCTTGTCGACCTCGTCCTGGGCCAGCGGCTTGTCGAACAGTTGCACTATGTCGACTGCTCCCGGGAAGAACGCCGCAGCGTTGCCACTGTAGGAGGCGGCGCCGATCTGCAGGCCGCGGCGAGCCTCCCATGGACTGTCGTAAGCGGTTCGGCCAACCAGCTTGCCGTCCACGAACAACTCCAGGACATCACGCGTCGAATCGTAAGAGCCGATCAGGTGTGTCCACTTGTCCGCGGCCACGCCACCGGGCTTGTCCGCCATGGCCCGGGCGATACCAGCGTCAGCGGTATCGGACTTGTACTGGTTGAATGCCCATCGGTCGTAGGTCTTGGAGTAGTAGAGCTCGAATCCCGGACTGTGATTGCCAGGCTGGGTGGCGATGACCGCCGCTTCCTCGGGCAGCTTTGACAGCTTCACCCACGCGGAGACCGCGAAGCCTCGGCTGGTGTCTACCACAGGAATGTCCGTGGAGGCGTAACCGTCCGTACCGTTGAACGATATGGCGCTGTCCTGAACACCGGCCACGCCCGGGGTGGCTCCGCCGTGTAGCTCCGCGGTGCGCGCCGGCGTCGAGCCCTTGGCCTCCTTCGCGTCCGCCGGCTCGTCCAGCTGCCAAGTGGCCCGCTCCGGCTGGCCCGCCTTGACTCGGTACTGATAGGTGCGGATCTCACTGCCGTTGCCCGCGCTGTCGAAGGCCTGGGCCGTGATGAAGTTGAGCCCCGGCTTGGCCGGCAACACCTTTGCAGCCTTCGCCGCGCCGCCTGATGTGGTGATCTTGTGCTTTGCACTGGGATCGCTGTTGATGCCGTACCAGTAGGTGGTCACATCACTGTCGGTGGCGTCCAGGTCGAAAGACCCGTACTTGCCCACGCCGTCATACCACGGGTCCTTGGGGTCTTCCGGCTCGGAAGCCGGGTACTCGCCGGAGGCGACCGCGGGTGCCTTGGGGACCTTGGTGTCGTAAACGAAGTAGCACGCGGTGGGGTTTCCCGCGTACGACCACGGCGAGTACTGCGCCCCGTCATATACGCGCGCGTACCAATTGACCTGCTTGTTGACGGGGATCGTCGACGGCAGACGGATGGCGAAGCTCGAGCCAGAGGGGTCCGCCGACGTGCGGTCCGGCTTCCAACTTCCCCCGTCCCACTTGGCCTGGAACTGCACCGACACGTCGTCGCGGTCCGGGTCCTTCACATCGTTGATATAGATCTTCCCCAGCGTGCGCACGCGCGCTGCGTTCCCGGAACTCTTGCAGGTGCCGCCGTACTCCATTTTCAGCTGCGAGCTCCGGAGCTGAGCGGGCGCACGGTTGTACTTCACCCGCAGAAATGCCTTGTCGGAGAACCGCTTCCAGCCGTACGCATCTGACTCACTGGCGGCCTGCAGACCGAACGTCATCGTCGGGTCCCTGCTGTCAGCCGCGTCCTGTACTGCTGACTGGACTGAGAACTCGGCGTCCTTGGCGGCGCAGCCCGAGTAGCCGTGGGCGAACGATTCCGACTTGAGCTTCTTGATCCAGAACCCCGGGGTGTTCTGGGAGTTCCAAGTTGTGGAGGACGAGATGTCCTTGGTCTTCCACAGCTCCACGGTGCGGTCCGAACACGAGGCGGACCAGGTGTTGCGGACTACAAACTCGGCAGACAAGATCGACTTGCCTGCGTACTTCGAGACTGGAACGCGGTAGAAGAGCCGCTTGGTGTCATTGGGCATGCAGTAGTTCCAGTTGCAATAGCCCATGCCGGCGTCGCGGTCACCGTTGAACTTCCACTGCGGTGAGCTGTCCCAGTGCTTCGAAGCCATCGTCCATGCCGTCGCGCGCGGCGAATACCATTGGGGGTCGATGAACACCGGATACGTGGTGTCCTTGCCCTTCAGCACTTCCGCGTCCGGCGTCAGCACCAGCTCCTTGCCGCCCGCAGGGACCTCTACCCCGACAGGCGCAAGCTTGCCGGACTCTCCGGCTGCGGGCTCTTCCGCAGTCGGCGAGGTTTTCACGTCGGTGGCTGCACCTGCCCGGGTCCGCGTAGCTTCCATACTCGGCGTACTACCGGCCCCCGGGCTGGAGTCCCACATCATTGGCTTCGGCGCCTCAAAGACCGCGCCCTTGGCGCCCCGGTCGACTGCCTGGAGCATTCCCTCGGCGGTTTCTTTCACATCCATTCCGTCAGCCGCCAGCTTGAGCCGCAGCTCAGCCAGCTCCGAACTCTCAGCGGCCTTGGCGGTCTTGACGACCAGTAGCTGCGTGAACCCGTCCTCCTGCGCCCCCATCCGCAGGTCCACATCCGGAAGCACGTCAGGGTAGGTGGCGGTCGCACCCTCCAACCGCGGCGCCGGCAGCTTGCCGGGCCACGACAACGCCAGCTCACGGCCTGACTTCGTTATCCGCACCAGCGGCTCATCACCACCGCCTGAAAACTCAAGGCCTACCGTGGCAACTTTCGGCGCCACGACTCCCTCAGCAGACTTGACGAGCTCGGTGTCCACTGCCTTCCACTGCTCGCCCACCCGGGCCCGGACTGGGCGCAGGTACTCCCGCGCCTCAAGGTTTCCGTCGGCCGTGGCGTAGGTGTCGCTGCTTTCACTGCGCAGCGAGGTCACCTCGACTGGTTTGCCCGTGCGCTTGGCCGCTGCCAACGCTGCCTCGGCACTCGCCTCTTCGTCAGGGGAACCTTCGTGCTCAGCCTTCACCACTGGGGGTGTGGCCGGCGAGTCGGCCGTCGCGGTCGCCGCCGGGGCGAGGCCCGTCACGATGGCCACACTTACCAGACTTGCCAAAGCCCCAGCACTTCCGCGCGAACACACGCGCCTCCACATATCCCACCCCGACCTGTCACAAAGATGAAAGTTCCCTTAACGAGGGAACCAAGCCAGGACTGTATGTAGTCGCCAAGTAAAGAACCCAGTAGGCCATTCAGGGCGCATGCCACAAAAGGCTTGTCGCACTTGTGACTTCGGTCACGGTTGTGCTCGAGAGTGCATCGGCTTCATAACATCAATGGTGGCGGCGACCCCCAACAGGGCTTCACATCCGGAAGGTTCTCCTCCCGTACGACCCGGTCCCGTCGTCAACCACGAACCGAACCCATCGAATCCTCAGTCGCTAGCACTGTTCTGCTCTCCTGAATGTGTCGTCATAGAGAGGAGGCAGATGTGACGGAGCCGCTGTTGTGTGGCCGGCAGGAGGTCGGGCGGGTGTACCGCATCAAGCCCGAAGTGGTCAGTAATACGTGGATCCACCGGGGCGTCCTCTCCTACGAGGACGCCGTGATCGTTTCCGGTAAGCCGGTCTGACCCGGGGCAAGCACCCAACCGCTGCCCCGCCTGCGGGACACCCGACCCCCTCCACGCCAACCACAAGGAAGAACAGCAGCAGTAACACCCCACGTACCACGGCATACCGCCCCAACCTAGGCAAGAACTGGTACGCCGTATGGGCCGTGACCTACTACGAGGCAGCCGAAGACGGCCTCGGCCCCCCTCACCGGACGGACCTCAAAGCAGACCCACGCACGTCGAACCGAACCATCGGCCACCAGGCCTGGCTGTACATCAACCGCGAACGGCCAGATGTACCCCAAGTCGACCTGCACAGCGCCCACATCCAACTCCAGGGCTACGCCGCCGGCCCACCCGACAAGACCGGCACCCTGCCCCGCCTCCACGGCAAACGCCGCACAGCATGCGGCTCACCCGACATTGAGTTCGCCCACCAACCACAACTGCCGGCCTACGGCACACAGCAAACGCAAGGCGAGGCCACGCTGTGCTCCTCCCACTGCGAGGGCTGCTCACGCTGGAAGCCGCGTCGCCCCGCACCCGAGCACCACTCGTGTACTTGGTGGCCCCCGGCTCCGCAAGGTCCATCCTGCCGAGGAAAGAAGTGAGGGTCGGCGGGACCCGCAGGGCCATCTAGCGGCGTTGGAGCCACCACACACCACCAGCAACCACTGCGCCACCCGCAGCCGTAGCAGTCCCACGGATCACCGCAAACAGCGCGGTGTTCACAAGCCGCCGAACCATCGACTTCGTCCGCACGATTCCTGCCCTCCCTCTAACCGCCCCGGACCAACCGAGTGCGGCTTCGAGCATCACGGCGGACCTACGTGCGCTGGACGCCTAGAGGCCAGTTCTGAACATCTCCGGATGCCATCCTCTGCCTTCAGCTGAGATGCCATGCTGTTGGACAGCCTTGGACAGTCATGGACGGAGGGCGAGCGTGGGGAGACCAGGGGTGTTCCGCAAACCGGAGCTGGCCAGTCATGAGCATCGCGAATTCAACGACGCGCTCCACCAACTGCATCTCCTAGCTGGACTACCCAGCCTCACGGTGATGGCCCGTGAGCTCCACCAAGCGGGAATGTCAAAGAGTTCGATTCACGACGCCTTCAGCAGTACTCGCCTGCCACAATGGCAACTCGTGGACGCTCTCATCGAGATCCTTTCGTCCAGAGCTCCCGCTGTCACAGCTGAGAAGCAGCTGGAGGCCATACATCCACTCTGGATGCGCGCAGCTATCTCCGAACAACTCCGAGCCGCACCAGTAACGCCAATCGAAAGAGACCCTTCGAGCCGCACCATCCTGCTGTGGGGCATCGAGCGGTACGCCGGCCACGACGACGTTGAGCAGCAATATCTGCGTCGCATTCTCTCTAACATCGCCGACCGCGTACTGACTTCCGCTGGAATCGACGGAACCCAGCGGCAACGCGCCGACCGCGGAGACTCAATCATGGAGCTGGTCGCCGCCGAAGCCTCGCTAGTCGAGCTGCTTCGCGCTCTGCTCACCGAAGCCCCAGTGCATCTGCGCGCGGTAAACCGAATGGCGTCGAGCTCGGCACAGATCAGGTTGCGGACAGTACTCTCATCGGGAGACGTGGCGGTCGACGGACTTGGCGGTTGGGTCGGCTCCGGCCGCAATGACGCCTTCCGCCTGCTGGACGCCGAGTTCCTACGGGCTGCTCTGCGCGAAAGCGACCGCGACTTCGCTCTATGCGTCTCGGACTCCGTGTACCAGGGGACCGTACGGCACCGGCACCCCGGCATACCGCCCGAGGGCTTCCACCAGGTCACCTTCCCCAAGAACGGGCAGTCGACAGCTTGGCTAGCCGACCCCACCTAGCTCTGGCACCGAGCGCGACCGCGAACCGTATGCGGTGCTCTCCCGAATCGTTAGCCGCCGATCACCTGCGGCATTAGAACAGCCTCTCCCACACACTGGTCGTTCCCTCTCTTGTGGGGACGCCAGTGGGGACAAGGTGGGGACAGAAGGAGCCTGACAGCTAACGACGGGCGGGGATAGGCGAGGCATACGAGGCCTCGGCGACCGCATGGTCCTGTCGCGTGCCCCGCGCCGGAAGACCGACGTTCTCACTTCCGGAGCCCGGGACGAAAACGGGCCTCCCGGCGCCCGCCCGGCGCCCGGGAGGTGTTCGAGTCGAGGGTGCAGGTGTGCGTCCGTCGATACGAACGCCGTCGTGCGGGGCGCCGCGCCACAGGGGCTTCTGAGGTGCGGGAACAGGCACGTGGTGGGGGGTCTATGGCCGGAATGGAAGCTGGGCAAGGCGCGTGCGCGGTGACACTTTGAGGCCGCTTCGCGCACGACAGCGAGGAGATCCTGTCAGGGGGTATGGCCATGCGCATCAACTACTCGGACCGCGGTCCGTCGCCGCTCGAACCGGAGAAGCCAGGCGCCGCGGGTGACCGGGACTCGACCTTCGGCTGGTGGGGGGCCTTCAGCATCCAGAAGTTCGTCAACCAGTCGCCGCTCTACCACACGCACGCCGACGCCACCGGCTGGCTGGCGTACCTCCAGCAGTTCTACGACCGCAACTTCTGGTTCGCCGACGGCGGCGCGCAGGTGTGGGCGTACGAGGAGACGTACGACAACTGGCAGGACCGCTACGGGATGGACGCGGTCGTCGCCGTCTACCACTCGGGGCACGGCGGCATGGACGGCAACGGCGTCTTCTTCGCGCCCCTCGGCGCCGCCTGGGACGGCCGCAGCGACGCCGTCTCCAACCGGATGGCCCTCGGCAACGAGAAGGCGAACTACGTCTTCTGGTCGACCTGCGACTCGCTGAAAGTCACCGGGGGGCACTCGCCGATCCGTACGTGGGCCGGGCCCAACATCGGCTTCCGCATGATCTTCGGGTTCGAGACCGTCAGCATCGACAGCCCGGACTACGGCAAGAAGTTCTGGGAGAAGTGGCGGGCCGGACAGACGTACTGCGACGCCTGGCTCAACGCCAGCTGGGACATCTACCACGGCCAGGCGCCGTCGGTGTGCGCGGTCGGCGCCACCCAGGCCGAGGCCACCAACCGCCTCAACACCGAGCGGAACTTCTTCCGCGAGCACGTGCCGGACAACTGGTACGCGTGGCGCTGGTACTACGCCCGCGAAGGCGTCAGGGAGCCGCTCACCCAGCTCCCCGGGCAGCAGCAGATCGTCCAGCTGGCGCCCCGCGACCCGAGCGCCGAGCTCGGCAGGCTGGGACAGCTCACCGACTTCCCGTCGGCGGCGCTGCAAGAAGTGCAGGTCGATGAGCTCGGCGTGCTCAACGCGACCTCCGGCGACCGCATCATCTCCACAGGACCGGAGGGCGTCCGCTGGGTCAGGCTCGCCGAGCCCAACCGCCGCAACACCCAGCAGCTGCCCACCGAACGGGCGGTCGAGGCGGCCCGCACGGTCGCCGAGCGGTACGCCGAGGGCGCCGAGCTGGTCGTCGACAGCGTGCACGACCTCATGCAGAACTCCGGGACCAAGGACGGCTCCGAGATCGGGCGCCCGGTGACGCTGCAGACGCACGTGACGTTCCGGCAGGTCTTCGACGGCGTGCCCGTCATCACGCCGGGGCAGGGCCTGATCCGCGTCGGGCTCGACAACGACGGCACCGCCGTCCAGGCGGAGATCGCCACCCGCCGGACCACCGGCATCACACGCGAGCCGAGCACCGAGGTCTCGCCACCGCCGCCCAAGGGCGGCAAGGCCACGGCGGCGCCGCTGGAGCGCGACCCGCGCAAGGCGCTCGACGCGGCGCAGCGCAAGCTCCTCGCGGAGCTCGCGACGGTCACCGCCGACGACCCGGCACAGGCCGCGGCGGCGGCACGGGCGCCCCAGGTCAGCGACGTCCCCGGCACCTTCGAGGTCGGCTATGAGCTGGCGGGCAACGAGGCGTACCCCGCGGCCCGCAAGCTGATCGAGATCGGCTCGCAGGGCGGCATGTTCAAGACCCGCCGCTGGGTCGTCGCGCCGCTGGCGAGGTAACCCCGCTCAGTGGTTCACGGTGGCGGTCCGCTGCTTGCGGGCCGCCATCCACGCGTAGACGAGCACACCGACGAAGAGGAACAGCACGCCCTGGTAGACGGCCGCGTAACCGGACCCGGCGACCAGCCACATGGAGAACGCGAACGCGACGCCCGCGAGGACGCCGTCCCGGACCAGCCGGCCGCGGTGGACGCGCTCGCGCTGCCCGGAGACCAGGAAGTAGATCTGCGCGGCCGTGGCGAGGAGATAGGGCACGGTCGCCGTGAACGTGGTGATCAGGACGAGGGACTCGAAGACGCCGCCGGAGCCCGCCGTGTAGTTGTAGACGGTCAGCAGCGAGGCGAGGACGACGGTGACGAGGACGCCGACGGTCGGCACGCCGCGCTTCTTCTTCCCGAACGCGCTCGGGAAGAGCCCGTCCTGGGCGGCCGCGTACGGCGTCTGCGCGCTGAGCAGCGTCCAGCCGTTGAGGGCGCCGACCATCGAGATCAGCGCGGCGAAGGCGACCGCGGTGCCGCCCCAGGAGCCGCCGAACATCACGTCGACGGCGTCCGAGAACGGCGCGGTGGAGGAGACCAGCTTGTCGTGCGCGACCGTCCCGAAGACGGCGAGGGTGCCGAGCAGATAGACGAGGGCGGCGCCGAGGGTGCCGAGGATGGTGGCGCGGCCGACGTTGCGCCGCGGGTCGCGGACCTCGCCGGCGCTGACAGCGGCCGACTCGACGCCCAGGTAGGAGAAGAGCAGGATCGCGGCGGCCGCGGAGACGGCGCCAAGCGGGCTGTCGTCGCTCGCCTGGAACGCCCCGAGGTTCGCGCTGTCGAAGAAGAAGAGACCGCCGACCGCGACGAGCAGCAGCGGCAGGAACTTCAGGACGGTGGCGACCAGCTGGACGGCCCCGACGTACCGCGTGCCGGCGAAGTTCGCGAGGGCGGGCAGGAGTTGCAGGACGAGCGCGGCCAGGCAGGCGGTCCACTTGTGGTCGTTGACGGGGATCAGGACGTCCAGGTACCCCACGGCGGCGACGGCGAGGGCCGCGTTGCTCACCCAGGTGGTGATCCAGTACGACCAGGCGGCCAGGAAGCCCGCGAAGTCGCCGAAGGCCGCGCGGGCGTAGACGTACGGGCCGCCGGTGCGCGGGTCCCGCTCGGCGAGCCGGCCGAAGACGAGGGCCAGGGCGATGGCCCCGGCGGTCAGCACGGCGAAGGCGACCAGGCTGATGGTGCCGAACGGGGCGACGGAGGCCGGGAGCAGGAAGATGCCGCCGCCGATGATGTTCCCCATGACGAGGCAGGTGGCGATCGGAAGCCCGAAGCGGCGGGCGTGCTTGCTCGGCGCCTGCGCCGGTTCTCCCTGGTCGGGGCCCGGATCCGACGGTGCAACGGTTCCGGTGTCGTGCATGGGGTGGTGCGCCTCTCGTCGTGCCCGGCGCCCGGGATCGCCGGGCGCAAGACATGGTCGGGCACCGCGGACGCCGATCCAAATCAGTGTGTTTTATCCGGCGCGGCGTGGTCGGGGGCCGCAAAAGCTGTGTCGTCCGGGGTGTCGAACAAGGAATCGTTCACGTCGACGGCCACGGGTATCTGGGGGCCCTGGGCCTCCCCCAGCCAGCGCCGCAGCACGTGGTGGACCTGCTCGGCCCCGGCCGGCTCGGCGCCGTCCGGCACCGGCTCGGAGAGCACGAGCGGCGACAGCAGGAAGGGCCGGGACTGCGCCCCGCCGAGCCCGCCGTGCGAGCCGATCTGCTCCTCGAAGGCGAGCACTTCGCCCTCCTCCGGGTCGTACCAGGAGTTGACCATGATGTCGGCGGTGTGCGGGAAGCCGTCGGTGCGCCGTACGGCCTCCGCGGCGCCGGGACCGAAGTCGACGAGCGGCCCGAGATCGGCGGGGTCCTCGTCCAGATACACCTCGGCGCCACGTGCCCCGAGCACGACCGGGCCCCGCTCCTCGCTCCGTACGAGCAGGAAGCCGACGCCCGGGTGATTGGCGAGGGTGGGGAGGAGCGCCGGATGGCGGCGGTCGATCTCCTCGCGGGACATGCGGTGCCGCACGTCGGGGAACGAGACGAGCCCGAGGTTGCCGGAGGCGAGCACGATCGGCTCGGCACGGCGGGCCGGGCGGCGCTCCTCGGCCCCCTCCTCGACGGGCCTGCGCAGCGCGGCCCGCACGGCCGAACGGGCCTCGGCGCCGCTGTGCGTGCGCTGCGCCTTGCGCGGCACGGGCAGCCCGCAGCCGGCCCTGACCAGGTCGGCGAGGGTGAGGCCGTAGCGGGCGCGGAACGTCTCGCCGGGGCTCTGTCCGTGGTCGGAGAGCACCACGATCCGGTAGGCGCGCGGCGCGTGGTCCGCGACCTGGTCGAGCAGCGCGAGCGACCGGTCCAGCCGCCGCAGGACCTTCTCGACGTCCTTGCCCGAAGGGCCGGAGTGGTGCGCCACTTCGTCGTACGCGACGAGGTCGGCGTAGACCGCGCTGCGCCCGGCGAGCATGTCGCCGATGACGGCGGCGACCACGACGTCGCGCTCGACGACGGTCGCGAAGGCGCGGATGAACGGGTAGAGACCGCCGCGGGAGACCCGCGGGCGGGTCTTCCTGATGCGGGCGCGGGTGGACTCGCCGATCTCCCGGAAGACCTCGGCGACGAAGGAGAGGGCGGTGCGGACGGCGTTGGCGGGGTCGGAGAAGTACGCGAAGTATCCGGCCCGCGACCGGTTGCCCTTGCCCCGGCGGGCCGCCACGGACAGGACGAGGGCGAGCTGCTCGGCGCCGCCGCTGAACAGGTTGCCGCGGCTCGCTCCGTCGACGGTGAGGAGCCCGCCGTCGCCGGTGCGGGCGATGGCGCGCCGCTGCAGTTCGACGGCGGAGGCGGGCCGGTTGCTCACCATGACCTCGCCGGTGTCCTTCTCGTACCACCGGAACGCGGGCACGTCGTGGTTGGAGCCGTGCAGGATGCCGAGCTGACTGGCGCCGGTCTGGCTGGACCAGTCGGTACGCCAGGGGGTGAGCCGGTGCGTGGCGGCGCCGCCTGTCCCGGTGCCTCCTAGCCAGCGGGCGACCGTGGGCATGAGCCCCTTGGCGACGGCGGCCGTGAGGACGTCGTGGCCGACGCCGTCGAGCTGGATGAAGACGGTGCCGGGTCCCACGGGCCCCGGGCTCCCGTCGCTCCCGCGCCTGCGACGCCGGTCGGCGAGCCGGTACAGCCTGCGCCGATAGGCGTCGTCGTCCCGCACGGCGAGGGCGCCGCCGGTGGCCGAGGCGACGGCGGACATCACCGCGGCGACGACGACGGCGGTCTCCGCGCCCGCCTCACCGCGGTCCTCAGGGATGAGGCTCAGGGCGAGCAGGAGCAGCGAACCATTGAGGAAGAACGCGAGCAGCCCGAGCACGAGCGCGGGCACGAGCAGCAGGGCGCGGACCAGCAGGGGCCACACCAGCGCGGACAGCAGACCGAAGGCGCCGGCGCCGAGGGCGGCGGTGACCGCGATACGGGTGGCGCTGTCGCCGTCGGCGGACTGGAGCTTGAAGTCCGGCAGGATGCCGGCCAGCACGAGCATCGTCAGCGTGCTGACGGCCCACACGGCGACCACACGCCACAGAGCGCTGCCGACCCGCCGCCATCGCCCTCGCCCCACGCCCAGCCCTTCCACCAACCCCGGATTTCAGCCACCAGCGTGTCACAACCCGCCGCACCGCGACGGAGCACGGCGGTGGGGGCTCTGGTGGGGGGTGGGGTTCAGCGGCCGTCGTAGCCTGCTGTGGGCATGGAGAGTCTGCGGTGCACGCTCGCCTTCATCTGGGAGTCGTACGCCGGCTCGGCGAGGCCCGCCGTCTCGATGCGGACGCCCCGGCGCCCGCACTCCGCGGTGAACTCGTCCGCGGATCTCAGCGCCAGCTCCAGGACCCTGCGGCTCGGCACGACGAAGAGGTCCACGAGGCCGGCCTCGATGTCGCCCCACAGCATGTCGTGGTCGGCGCGCAGTCCTCGTACGACGAGTTCGCGGGTGATCACGTATCCCCGCGCGGCGGCCCATCGCGCGCACATCGCGTGCTGGCTGCGGGAGTCGACCAGGAAGGGGTCCGCCTCCAGCTCCTCCAGAGGCGTCAGGCTGGCGATCGCCGCGACGCGCACGGCGGCGGTGCGGCCCACGGCATCGTCCACGGCGTCCCCCTGGCCTTCGGTCTCAGCCGCTGACCCTACTCCTGGCCGTAGGCTCAGAGACAGTCGCACGAAGGAGGAACCGGGTGCCCGTCGAGGTCACATGGTGGGGTCACGCCACTTGCACGGTCGAGGACTCGGGCATCCGCGTACTGACCGATCCGCTCTTCGCCCGCCGTCTGGCGCATCTGCGGCGCCGCAGGGGCGCACTTCCGCCGCCGCGCGCCGCGGTCGCCGACGTCGTGCTCCTTTCGCATCTGCACGCCGACCATCTGCATGTACCGTCGCTCGCCCGGCTCGTGCCCGGCACCCGTGCGCTGGTACCGCGCGGGACGGCGCGGTCGGTTCCGGGTCTTGCGCGCAGGCTGCCGAACCTGCGCTTCACCGAGGTCGTGCCGGGCGACGAGGTCCCGGTCGGCGATCTCGTCGTACGGGTGGTCTCCGCGCTGCACGACGGGCGGCGGCTGCCCGTCGGCCCGCACCGGTCGCCCGCACTCGGCTATGTGGTGGAGGGTGAGGCGCGCACGTACTTCGCCGGGGACACGGGGTTGTTCGACGGGATGGCCGAGGAGGTGGGCCCGGTCGACGTGGCGCTGCTGCCGGTCGGCGGGTGGGGGCCTTATCTCGGCCATGGTCATCTCGACGCGGCCCGGGCGGCGGAAGCTCTCGCCCGGATCGCGCCGCGCAGCGCGGTTCCGGTGCACTACGGAACGTACTGGCCGATAGGCATGGACGCCGTCCGCCCGCACGAGTTCCACACGCCGGGCCACGAGTTCGTACGGCAGGCGGCCCGGCTCGCCCCCGAGGTGGCCGTGCACCGGCTCGCGCACGGGGAGAGCGTGCAGCCGGAGGTGTCCAGGTGATGCTCGCCGCGGTGGTCCAGGTGACGCCGGAGAGTACGCAGCAGGCGGTCGGCTATCCGTCGCTGTTCCTCCTCGTGGTGATCGGCGCGCTGGTCCCGGTGGTGCCGACGGGCGCGCTGGTCAGTTCGGCGGCGGTGGTGGCGTTCCATCAGACGGCGCCGTTCGCGCTGCTGGTGGTGTTCGGTGTCGCGGCGCTCGCGGCGTTTCTCGGGGACATGGCCCTGTACTGGCTCGGGCGGCGCGGGATGCGGTCGAAGAACGGGTCGCGCTGGCTGGCGGCGATCCGTGACCGGGCGCCGGAGGAGCGGCTCGCGCAGGCGCAGGCCAAGCTGGCGGACCACGGGGTGATGGTCCTCGTACTGTCGCGGCTCGTGCCCGCGGGCCGTATCCCGGTGATGCTGGCGTGCCTGATGGCGAAGATGCCGCTGCGTCAGTTCGCCCGCGGGGACGTGCCGGCGTGCCTCGCGTGGGCGGTGACGTACCAGCTGATCGGCATCCTGGGCGGGTCCCTCTTCAAGAAGCCGTGGGAGGGCGTGGCGGTGGCGGTGGCGCTGACGGTACTGATCAGTGTGGCGCCGTCCCTGTGGCGCAAGGTGCGCCGCGCCGCCGCCTAGGCCGCTGCCCCTGCCTGGGCTCCCCGCCTAGGCCGTCGTCCTGGCGAGGACCCGTGACGCGCCCACCGGCAGGTCCCACAGGTCCTCGCGCGGCCGCCCCGTCCTCGCCCAGGCCTCGCGGACCCGGGTGAGCGGTTCGAGGACCGGCTCGGTGGAGAGCAGGAAGGTGCCCCAGTGCATGGGGGCCATGCGGCGCGCCCCCAGGTCGGTCGCCGCGCGCACCGCCTCCTCCGGGTCGCAGTGGACGTCGCGCAGCCACCAGCGCGGGTCGTACGCGCCGATCGGCAGGAGGGCGAGGTCGATGCCGGGGTAGCGGGCGCCGATCCGCTCGAACCAGTGGCCGTAGCCGGTGTCGCCCGCGAAGTAGACCCGCCGGCCGCGCGCGTCCGTGAGTATCCAGCCGCCCCACAGCGTGCGGCAGGTGTCGAGGAGGCTCCGCTTGGACCAGTGGTGCGCCGGCACGAAGTCCAGGCGCACCCCGCCGAGTTCGGCGCCCTCCCACCAGTCGAGCTCGGTGACGTCGACGAAGCGGCGGCGGGTGAACCAGCGGGCGAGGCCCGCGGGCACGAAGACGGGGGTGTCCCTGGGGAGCCTCTTCAGGGTGGGCCAGTCGAGGTGGTCGTAGTGGTTGTGGCTGATGACGACCGCGTCGACGCGCGGCAGCGCGCTCCAGGCGACACCGACGGGTGTGACGCGGGCCGGAGTACCGAGGATCTTCCTCGACCAGACGGGGTCGGTGAGGACGGTGAGACCACCGATGCGGATGATCCAACTGGCGTGCCCGGCCCAGGTGACGGCGACGGTACGCGCGTCGACGTCCGGCAACGGCCCGGGTTCGAAGGGCAGCCGCGGAACATCGACGAGCCCTTCGGGCCGCGGCCGCAACGCACTCTCCCGCGCAAACCGAGCCAGCCCCCGCAGCCCGGGCAACGGAGCGGTCAGCCGATCGGCAAACGACGCCGGCCACACGCGGGGTCCGCGGGGCGGACGCGGCGGGGTGGGGGTGTCGGGGGTCAGGCCGGTGGCGGGCGCTGGGCCCGTCGCGGACGCCAGGCCGACGTCGGACGTCACGCCGGCCCCAGGCGTCACGCCGGCGTCAGGCGTTCGGGCGGCACCCGGGCGCAGCGGCGCTGTCCGGTGCCGGGGGCCGCCGTCGTGCTGTTGGGTCTGTTGGGTCATCGAGGCGGCTCCGTTCGGCGGGCTGTTGTGCGGAGGTCTTCGAAGGGGGATGCGAAGGTGCTGAGTGCTCTTTTCACATGGGGCAGGTCCAGGGGGTCGGCGGCGGTGAGGGATGTCAGGCGTTCCTCGGGGGTGGAGCCGAGGAGGGGGGCCGTGGACAGGCGTACGCGCAGGGCGTCCATGTCGTCGCCGAAGCGGTGGCCGCCCGGCGCGGGCATGCCGAGCCGTTCGGTGAGGAAGTCCTCCAGGTCCTGTGCGTCGCCGACGCCCCGCGCGGCGAGCGCGGACCGCAGGGGGGCCAGGTCGGCGTAGAGGTGGCGGCCCGCCTGCGGGGGGCGGGTGAGGATGCCGGCGGCGAGGAGGGCGCGCCGCGCGGCGGCGGCCACGCGCGCGTGCAGCCGGACGGTGGCGGTGAGCCGTTCGGTGATCTCGTCCGGTTCGCCGAGTGCGTACGAGGCTGCGGCCGCCGCCGGGGCGGCGAGGGTCGCGCCGAGCGCGGTGAGGACGTCCAGGGTGCGGGCGCGCAGGTCGGCGCCTTCGGTGGTGGCGGGGAAGCGGGCGACGGCGGCGGGCAGCGCCGGGGGCAGGAACGCGCCGGCGAGGTCGCAGAGGACGGTGACCCGCTCGTGGTCCATCTCGGCGGGCCCGATCAGGACGGTGTCGTGCGGCTGGTGCAGGGTGTCGCGCCAGGTCTCGTCACTGACGAGGTGCAGGCCTTCGCCGACGGCCGCCTCGACGGTCTCGTGGAGCGTTTCCGGTGGCGGCACGGTGGCGGTCGGGTCGTCGGCGACGGAGAGCACGAGGAGCCGGGGTGTGCCGCCCTCGGCGCGGACCCGGCGGACGGTCTCCAGGAGGGCGTACGGGTCGGGGATGCCGCCGCATTCGGCGGGTGTGGGCACGTGGTAGACGCCGCGGCCGAGCAGCCGCGCCTGGGGCGCCCACCAGGCGGAGCAGGGTCGGGGCAGCAGGACGTCGCCGCCGAGGGCCGCGGTGAGGGCGAGCAGGAGGGGCGGGGCGCCGGGGGCGGCGACGGTCCGGTCGCGCTCAACGGGCAGGCCGCGCCGGGTCCAGTAGCCGCACGCGGCGTCGAGGAGCACGGGACCGCCGCCCGCGGGCTCGCACGGGGAGCGGCCCGCTGCCGCGGCGGCGGCCGCCGCCAGCTCGGGCAGCACCGGGAGGCCAGGCTCCGGCGGGTGCGGCCCGTACCGGACGGGTCCGCGGCCCTCCGTGTCCGTCCGCCGCATCCGTACCTCCGTGCACTCGCGTACCTCTGTCCTGGTCATGCCCCGTCGCGGGGGTGTGAATCCAGCACGTGCCGGCGCATCGCCGGGGGCGTCACCGGGACAGCGCCGGGGCTTCGCCGTACATGTCCATCACAGCGCGGCGCCCCCTCCCCCGCCCGCCCTGGCCTCCGCCCGGGTGAGCGTCCCGGGGCACACGCGGAAGGCCCGAACCGGTCGTCCGCCCGGTTCGGGCCCATGTCTCGCTCGGCTGTCGCCGTCTCCCGCCGCCGCGCTCAGCGGGCCAGGGAGACCAGTTCGCGTTCCAGGCCGCGGCCCTTCGTCTCGACCAGCGCGGCCGCGACGTCCGCCAGCTTCCTGTTGGTCGTCTGGGATATCCGCCGCAGCACCCCGAAGGCGGCGTCCGCGTCACACTCCAGGACGTGCATGACGATGCCGGACGCCTGGTCCACGACGGGCCGGGTCCGCATGGCCGTGCCCAGCTGGTCCAGTTCGGTCAGCGCGGCGCGGTAGTGCCGGTCGCGCACGAAGCTGGTCGTGGCGAGGTCGCCGAGCGCCTGGGCGGGCCCGTGGCCGGGGTCGTCGAGCGCTCCGGGGCGGAAGCTGAAGAGGCTCAGGGTGACCGTGAGCCCGCCGCGCCGGAAGGGCAGGGTGACGCTGGAGCGTACGCCGGAGTCGAGGGCCATCGCGCGGTACTCGGGCCATCGCTCGTCCCGCAGCAGATCGTCGGCGCCGACCGGCGCGCCCCACTCCTCGGCGGCGGGAATGGGCCCGTCGCCCGAGTGCAGCTGCACCGAGACGAGCCCGGCGAGGTCGGGGTGGGTGACGGCGGTGGGGTGCTCGTCGCCGCCGTCGGAGACCGTCGTGCTCGCACCGCAGCAGGCGGGGGTGCACCGCACGGCCTGTTCGGCGAGTTCGGAGAGCCTGCGGCCGGGTAAGGACGACTCGGGTCGAAGCAGGTCCGGGTCGGGCATGGGCGCCATGACGTGTTCCTCCTCTTCTCTGTCGGCTTCCCTCCACGGCCCCCGGGAAACTGCCGCAACGGATAGGTTCGACGCATGTCGCAAATGGAGGAGTTCGGTGAAGAGCTCGCGGATTTTGTGCGCCGCATAGCGGAGTTGAAGTCCGCCCGGTCGGTTCCCGCGGACGACCTCAGCACCGTGCTCGACGCGGCGATCTTCGAACTCGATCACGTGGCCGACCAGTTGTGGCCCACGTACCAGCGGCTCGCCGTCAACGGACGGTGGGACGACGCCACCTCCGACCGGGACGAGCAGCGGCTGCTGCGCTCCCTGTTCCAGCGGCTGCCGCTGCCGGTCGCGCTGGTCGACCGGGAGACCGTGGTCCGCCGCATGAACTTCGCCGCGACGGGCCTCACCGGGGTCCGCGCGGGCTACGCGACGGGCCGGCCGCTGACCGGCTTCCTGATGCACGCCGACCGGGTCGCCTTCCGCTCGCAGACCGCGGCGGTCGCCCGCGGCGAGGGCGACCGCAGTCTGAACGTCCACCTCCAGCAGAGCCCCGGCACGCCGGTCCGCGCGACCCTCACGGCGCTGCGTCCCGGCGCCGAGCCGCGGCTGGCGGTCCTCGTCGTGCTGCAGCCCGCGGCCGACCGCGCGCGGCAGGGGCCGAGCGCGCCGGGCCCGGCCCCCGACCTCGGCGAGGCGACGCGGCACGCGGCGCAGCTCGACCTCATGGACGCCATGACGTCGGCGCTGCTGTCGGCGCCCGCCGGGGACCGCGCGGCCGTCCTGGAACGGGCGGCGGCGGTCCTGCACGGGCGGTTCGCCGACTGGGTGATCGCCGACGAGGGTGCGGCGCGGCTGCGGCGCACGACGGTGCTGGGTCCGCAGGACGGTCCGGTCGCCGACGTACTGGCGCAGGACCCCACCGCGTCCCCCCTCGTCCTGGAGGCGGCACGCGGCGGGGCTGCGTCGCTGCAGGTGCGCCCGGAGGACCCGGACGCCTTCGGCAGGGACGCGTCCGGCGCGCACGTGCTGATCCGCGCGGAGGTCACGTCCCTGCTCTGTGTGCCGCTGGCCGCCCGTCCGCAGGGCCCGGTGGAGGGTGTCCTCACGCTGTTCCGCAGCGGGGCGCGGCTGGCCTTCTCGCTGGCCGAGGCGCGGGCGGTCGACGTGATGTCTCGGCACATGGCGCTCGCCATGCGGCGTGGCACCGCCGACCGCTGAGGTGTCAGGCGGCGTCCCGCATGACCTGGTCACGGAGCCGGTCGCAGCAGCGGCTGATCAGCCGTGAGACGTGCATCTGCGAGATGCCCATCTCGTCCGCGATGCGGCTCTGTGTCATGTCGCCGAAGAAGCGCATGTAGAGGATCTCCCGCTCGCGCTCGGGCAGCTCGGCGATGCGCGGCTTGACGGCCTCGCGGTCGACGACGACGTCGAGCGCGGGGTCGGGGCCGCCGAGCGCGTCGCTCAGTGAGTAGCCGTCCTCGCTGCCGGGCAGTTCGGCGTCGAGGGAGAGCGCGGTGAAGCTGTCGAGCGCCTCGAGACCGGCCTTCGCCTCCTCCTCGCTCATCTGCGCGTGCTCGGCGATCTCGGCGATGGTGGGGGCGCGGCCGGAGACCTGGGAGAGGTCCTGGCGGGCGAACCGTACGCGGTTGCGCAGATCCTGGACTCGGCGCGGCACGTGCAGGGTCCACATGTGGTCGCGGAAGTGCCGCTTGATTTCACCGGTGACGGTCGGTACCGCGTAGCTCTCGAATGCGGTGCCGCGCTGCGGGTCGTAGCGGTCGACGGCTTTCACGAGGCCGAGGGCGGCGACCTGCCGCAGGTCGTCGAGGGCCTCGCCGCGGTTGCGGAACCGGGCGGCGAGCCGTTGGGCCATGGGCAGCCAGGCCCGGACGAGCTCCTGGCGCAGGGCGTCCCGCTCGGGGCCGGGTTCCATCTCGACGAGGCGGGCGAAGCCCTCCGCCGTGTCCGGGGCATCGTCGTGCGGATGCCGCTTGGTCCTGGTGGCTACTGCGGTGCTGGCGTGGGATCGCATGGTGCGTCGCAACTCCCTCGTGGGGTGCCTTGGGGTGGACGGTCACCGTGGGAGCGCGTGCGTGTCGGAGCACTGCGGGGCACACCCGGGGGCGAGCGACGCGGTCGCTCCCACGGACGTGCCTCCGGTCCGAAGCACTTCCTTCCGCCTGCCCCGAGCTTTCGGCAGCAAACACCCCGAGGTTTCTCGCGGGTTCGACCGGACACCCGGACGGCACTGCCGATTCCCGATCCGCCCGGAGGGCTCCGTCATGAGCGTCAAGGTCGCCGACCACATTCTGGAGAGGCTGCGCGCCTGGGGCGTGGAGCAGGTCTTCGGCTATCCGGGGGACGGCATCAACGGTCTGCTCGCCGCGTGGGGCAGGGCCGAGGACCGGCCGCGCTTCGTGCAGGCGCGGCACGAGGAGATGGCCGCTCTCCAGGCCGTCGGGTACGCCAAGTTCGGCAGGCGGCTCGGCGTGTGCGTGGCGACGTCGGGCCCCGGGGCGGTCCACCTCCTCAACGGTCTCTACGACGCGAAGCTCGACCATGTGCCGGTCCTCGCCCTCGTCGGGCAGACGGACCGCAGCGCGATGGGCGGCTCGTACCAGCAGGAGGTCGACCTGCACACGCTGTTCAAGGACGTGGCGGGCGACTTCGTCGAGACGGTGACGGTGCCCGAGCAGCTGCCGAACGTCATCGACCGGGCGATCCGTACCGCGTACGCGCGGCGCTGCCCGACGGCCGTCATCGTCCCCGGTGACGTGCAGGAGCTGGAGTACTCCCCTCCCTCGCACGCGTTCAAGATGGTCCCCTCCAGCCTGGACCGCAGCAGCTGGACGGCGATGCCCTCGCCGACCGCCCTGGAGCGCGCCGCGGAGGTCCTCAACTCCGGCGACAAGGCGGCGATCCTCATCGGCCAGGGAGCGGCGGGTGCGCGTGCCGAGGTCGAGGAGATCGCCGAGGTGCTCGGCGCGGGCGTGGCGAAGGCGCTGCTCGGCAAGGACGCGCTGAGCGACGAGCTTCCGTACGTCACCGGTTCCATCGGCCTGCTCGGCACCCGTCCGAGCTACGAGCTGATGCGTGACTGCGACACGCTCCTGACGATCGGTTCGAGCTTCCCCTACTCGCAGTACCTGCCGGAGTTCGGCTCCGCGCGGGGCGTGCAGATCGACATCGATCCGCACATGGTCGGGATGCGTTATCCGTACGAGGTGAATCTCGTCGGCGACGCGCGGGCGACGCTGCGCGAGCTGATCCCGCTCATCGACAAGGACCGCCGCGGGGTCTGCCGCGAGTGGTACGACGAGATCTGCGCGAACGTGACGCGCTGGAAGGGTGTGCTGGAGCGCAGGGCGGCGCTCTCCGCCGACCCGGTCAATCCGGAGCACGTGGCGCGCGCCCTCGACCCACTGCTGCCGGACAACGCGATCATCACCGCCGACTCGGGCTCGGTGGCGAACTGGTTCGCGCGCCACCTCACGCTCCGCGGCGACATGCGGGCCTCGCTGTCGGGCACGCTGGCCACGATGGGGTGCGGTGTGCCGTACGCGATCGGGGCGAAGTTCGCGCATCCCGACCGGCCCGTGGTGGCCCTGGTGGGGGACGGCGCGATGCAGATGAACGGCATGGCGGAGCTGGTCACCGCCGCCAAGTACCGGCACCGCTGGGACGATCCGCGGCTGGTCGTCGGCGTGTGGAACAACCAGGACCTGAACCAGGTGACGTGGGAGATGCGGTCGATGGAGGGCGCCCCGTCCTTCCTGCCGTCGCAGTCCCTGCCCGATGTGCCGTACGCCGACTTCGCCCGCTCGATCGGGCTGACCGGCATCCGGGTGGAGCGCCCCGAGGACGTCGAGGACGCCTGGCGCGCGGGTCTCGCGGCGAACGGCCCCGCGGTCCTCGAGTTCCGCACCGACCCCGCGGTGCCGCCGATCCCGCCGCACGCGACGTGGGACCAGCTGGAGGCCACGGTGTCCTCCATGCTCAAAGGTGACGCGGACCGGGGTTCGATGATCAAGCAGGGCCTCAAGGCGAAGATGCAGGAGTGGGGCCGGCACTAGGGCCTCGCGGGGTGCCGCGCGCGACAGTGCCGCCCGGCCGTTTCGACGGGCCCGGCGGCACTGTGCTGCTCCGCGTCACGCGGTGCGGCGCCCTACGACATCGTCCGGGTTCTTCGCGGGCGGCAGCAGCATCTCCTCGTACCGGCCGAGTGCCAGGACCACGCCCAGCATCACGAGCGGGATGAATACAGCGAGTACCGCCATGACCTTGCCCTCCCAGTCGGTGTGGGGGGTGTCGCGGGCCGGGTCTCCCCGGCCCGGCGGCGCAAACCTCCCGGAAAGGGCATGGCCGCGGGGCTCGGGGGTACTGCGGCGAGGGCACACGACGAACGTACGAAGGACATATGCAGGAAGGGCCCAGCCATGGCCGATTACGTGAGGGACGTCATGACGCCGGGCGTCGTGGCCGTCCGCCCCGACGCTTCTCTCGTGGAAGCGGCGCAGCTGATGCGCGCCCAGAACATCGGCGACGTCCTGGTCGCCGTGGACGGTCAGGTTCTCGGTGTGCTCACCGACCGGGACATCGCGCTGCGTGCCGTGGCGGACGGCGCCGATCCGCTGACGGTCAGCGCGCAGGCCGTCTGCACGCCCAATCCGGTGGTGGTGGGCCCCGACGACGCGGTGTCGGCCGCGGTCGGTCTGATGCGCGACCACGCGGTGCGGCGGCTGCCCGTCGTCGAGGACGGGCGGCCGGTGGGGATGGTGAGCCTCGGCGACCTCGCGCCGGGCCTCGCATAGCCCCGCCACGCACTGCCCGGGCCGCCGCGCACTGCCCGGGCCGCCGCGCGTGCCGTGTCGCTGCGCCGCCCTGGGACCAAAGGCCCGTAGAAAGGGCAAAAGGGTGTACATATAACCCTCCCGGTGAGGCACCCGTACAGATGAGCCGCCTGCGCGGAGCATCAGCCGCGCAGGAGCCGTAAGAACCGCAAGAACCGCAAGAAGTGGGAAGGACACTCCGCCATGCCGCAGCGCATCGCATTTCTCGTGGCGCCCGAGGGCGTAGAGCAGATCGAACTCACCGACCCGTGGCAGGCCGTCGAGGACGCGGGCGGCGAGCCCGTCCTGGTGTCGACGCAGTCCGGCGAGGTGCAGGGCTTCAACCACCTCGACAAGGCGGACACGTTCCCCGTCCAGGAGGTCGTGGGCGAGACGCGGGCCGACGCGTTCGGCGGGCTCGTGCTGCCCGGCGGGGTCGCCAACCCGGACTTCCTGCGGATGGACGAGAAGGCCGTCGCGTTCGTGCGGAACTTCTTCGAGCAGGGCCGGCCGGTGGCGGCCATCTGCCACGCCCCGTGGACCCTCGTCGAGGCGGACGTGGTGCGCGACCGGACGCTGACCTCCTGGCCGAGCCTCAAGACCGACATCCGCAACGCGGGCGGCACCTGGGTCGACGAGCAGGTCAAGGTCTGCACGGGCGGCCCCAACACGCTCGTCACCAGCCGCAAGCCGGACGACCTCAAGGCGTTCTGCGAGACGTTCGTCGCGGAGTTCGCCAAGGCGGCCAAGGCAGCCGAGGGAAAGTAGCCCGGAAGGGCCGCGTTCAGGTGGCGCAGGGCGCGGTGGCCAGGTGCAGGGACGCCGGGTCACCGTGCGCGCCGTCGGCGGTGTGCACGTGTTCCCCGGCCCACCAGTCGGCGTCACCGTCCTCGATGTAGCGCAGCAGGATCCCCTCGCGCAGCGCCCACGGGCAGACCGTCACCGTCTCGATCCCGGTCAGCTTCATGGCCGTGTGGGCGACGACCGCGCCGGCCACGCACTGTCCGGCGCGCGCCGCCGAGATGCCCGGCAGCTGGGCGCGCCGTTCGGCGGGCAGCCTGGCCAGTTCCCGGACCGCCTTGCCCAGGTCGGCGCGGCCCAACTGCCGCTCCGTGAACGGGCCGTAGCGGCCGGGAGCCGCCCCGCACAACCGGGCGAGCTGCTGGAACGTGCGTGAGGTGGCGACGGCGGTGTGCGGCATCTCCCAGCGGATCCGCGCGGCCACGTCGCGCAGCTGGTGGCGCACCTGGCGCCGTACCGCCTTGAGGTCCTCCTCGCGGGGCGGGTCCTGGCCGTCGAAGAGCTCCCGCGTCAGCCGTCTCGCCCCCAGCGGGAGCGAGGCCGCGTAGTCCGGCAGGCGGCTGCGCCCGAAGGCCACCTCCAGGGAGCCGCCGCCGATGTCGAAGAGCACCAGCGGCCCCGCGCGCCAGCCCATCCACCGCCGGGCGGCGAGGAACGTCAGCTCCGCCTCGGCCTCACCGGACAGCGTGCGCAGCCGCACCCCGGTCCCCGCAGCCACCGCCTCAAGGACCTCCGCGCGGTTCGGGGCGTCGCGCACGATCGACGTGACGAAGGCGAAGGGCTCGGCCACGCCCCATCGCCGCGCCTCGTCCTGTACGTCCCGCACCGCGGCGACCAGTTGCCTGACCGGCTCCTCGCCGAGCCGCCCGTCCTGGTCCAGGTGCTCTCCCAGGCGCAGCCGTCTCTTCACCGTGTGGACCGGCAACGGCACCTGCCCGTCGGCGTCAGCGACGACCAGCCGCACCGTGTTCGATCCCACATCCACCACACCGACTCTCATGAACACCAGATTCCCTCTGCGGCCAGGGGGTCACACCCTGCGGCCCATGAGGTTGAGCAGCTTCGTCTGCGCGTCGGCGTCGTGCGGCGGCTCCACGGCGGGGGCGAAGAGGCCGCTCTTCTCCAACTCGTCGGCGTACGGGGCGACTTCCCGTACCGCGAAGTCGACGAGCTCGTCGGGCAGTTGCTCGTCGGCGCCGATCGCGCGGGACAGGTCCCAGGCGTGCACCACGAGGTCGACGGTCATCTGCCCGCAGTAGAAGGTGGCGGAGGCCTCACCGGAGGAGAGGTGGACGATGCGGTTCAGGGCACCCGGTTCGCGGAAGGCGGCCCGCGAGGCGGCGGCCGCGGTGTCCCAGGAGGCGATCTGGTCCGGGCCGAGCATGTCCCCCTCGAAGAGGTCGCCGACGGACTCCATGGTGGCCCCGTCGCGGACCAGTGGCGGCACCCACAGCTGTTCGGCCGTGAGGTGGTTCACCAGGTCGTGCACGGTCCAGTCGGTGCAGGGGGTGGGGGCGTCCCACTGGTCGGCGCGGACGGCGTGCACGCGGTCGGTGAAGAGGTCGAGTGCCGCGCCGTGCCGGTCCAGCAGGGGCGGGTCCGCCTTGCTCGTGGAACGGTCCGTCATGAGTCTGTCGCTCCCCTCTCCCGCGCGCCTTCGCGGGTCCGTCCGCCCGCCACGGAGCGGTCCGGGTGGCGGCGCAGATACTCGCCCTCCAGCTGGGCCATGCGTTCGTTGTGGGCCCGCAGGGCGTCGCTCGAACCGTGCAGCAGGGTGGTGTGGCGGGTGCGGTGGATCGTCTCCAGCTCCTTGATGAGCTGCTGGTCGTCCAGCCGGCTCGGCTCGACTCCGTTCATGGCGCGCTCCCATCGCTGTGGTCGTCTCGCTCCCTGCCTCCCGGGTACCCGCTGGGCCCGTACTACCCAGGATGCACCGCACACGGTTCGCGCGCGCTCCGCAGCCGTGGCCGGTCCGCCGGACAGGCCCTAGCGCACCCGGTCGACCCGCCGCTCGTCCCACACCGGCTCCGGTGTCTCGCGGACCCGGCCGTCGCTGCCGAAGACGAGATAGCGGTCGAAGGAGCGGGCGAACCAGCGGTCGTGGGTGACGGCGAGGACCGTCCCCTGGAACGCCTCGAGGCCCTCCTGCAGCGCCTCGGCGGACTCCAGGTCGAGGTTGTCCGTGGGCTCGTCGAGGAGCAGCGCCGTGCAGCCCTGCAGTTCGAGCAGCAGGATCTGGAAGCGGGCCTGCTGGCCGCCGGAGAGCCGCTCGAACTTCTGCTCCGCCTGGCCCGTCAGCTCGTACCGCCGCAGCCGGGACATCGCGGCGCCGCGGTCCTGCGCGTGCTCGCGCCACAGGATGTCGAGGAGCGTGCGGCCAAGCAGCTCGGGGTGGGCGTGGGTCTGCGCGAAGTGCCCTGGCACGACGCGCGCGCCGAGCTTCCAGGATCCGGTGTGCGCGACGGGGTTGTCGGTGTCGCCCGCGAGCAGCCGCAGGAAGTGCGACTTGCCCGAGCCGTTCGAGCCGAGGACCGCGACCCGCTCGCCGTAGAAGACCTCCAGGTCGAAGGGGTGCATCAGGCCGGTGAGCTCCAAGCCCTCGCAGGTCACCGCCCGGACGCCGGTCCGCCCGCCGTGCAGCCGCATGGTGATGTCCTGCTCGCGCGGCGGCTCGGGCGGCGGGCCCGCCTCCTCGAACTTGCGGAGCCTGGTCTGCGCCGCGTGGTAGCGCGAGGCCATCTCGTGGCTGACGTCGGCGGCCTGGCGCAGGGTGCGCACCAGCTTCTTCAGCTGCTCGTGCTTCTCGTCCCAGCGGCGGCGCAGCTCCTCGAAGCGCGCGAAGCGCTCCTTGCGGGCCTCGTGGAACGTCTCGAAGCCGCCGCCGTGCACCCACGCGTCGGCGCCCCCGGGGCTCTGCTCGACGCTGACGATCTTCTCGGCGGCGCGGGCGAGCAGCTCCCGGTCGTGGGAGACGAACAGGACGGTCTTGCGGGTCTCCTTGAGCTGCCCCTCCAGCCAGCGCTTGCCCGGTACGTCGAGGTAGTTGTCCGGCTCGTCGAGGAGCAGCACCTCGTCGGTGCCGCGCAGCAGGGCCTCCAGAACGAGGCGCTTCTGCTCACCGCCGGAGAGCGTGCGGACCTCGCGGAACTGGGCCTTGTCATAAGGGACGCCGAGCGCGGCGGTGGTGCAGATGTCCCACAGGGTCTCCGCTTCGTACCCCTGCACCTCCGCCCAGTCGGAGAGCGCCTGGGCGTACGCCATCTGGGCGGCCTCGTCGTCGACCGTCATGATCGCGTGCTCGGCGGCGTCGACGGCCTTCGCGGCCTCGCGGATCCGCGGCTGGGCGACGGAGACGAGCAGGTCGCGCACGGTGGTCTCGTCGCGCACGGAGCCGACGAACTGCGGCATCACGCCGAGCCCGCCGCTCACGGTGACGCTGCCGCCGTGCGGCTGGAGCTCGCCGGAGATCAGCCGGAGCAGTGTCGTCTTGCCCGCGCCGTTCGCCCCGACGAGGGCGACGACGGCGCCCTCGCCGACCCGGAAGGAGACATCACCGAGCAGCGCCCGCCCGTCCGGCAAGTAGTACTCGAGGTGTGCGGCTTCCAGATGTCCCATGAGCGGGATTGTCCGTGGCCGACGGGTGCCCGGGCAAACCGATTCCCGCCCGGTCCGCTTCACCCGTCCGGCCTGAAGGGCCGCGTGCAGGGTACGCGTGCGGCATGTGCGCTGACTCCCCGGACGTCTCCGGCATCGACCTGTCCCGCCCCGCCGCCGGGCACCATCCGTTCAAGGCCCGCATGGTCGCCCTCGACAGCCGGCTGTTCGAGGCGGTCGCCGCGCGGCACTGGCCCGGCGCCGACCCGCTGCTGCCCCGGCTGAGCCGGAGCGCCAACCACGGCGTGCTGTGGTTCGCGACGGCCGCGGGGATCGCCGCGACGCGCACCCCGCGGGCCCGGCGCGCCGCCCTGCGCGGTGTGGCCTCCCTGGCGCTGGCCTCCGCGACGATCAACACGCTGGGCAAGCGCTCGGTGCGCAGGCCCCGGCCGCTGCTCGACCCGGTGCCGCTGATCCGGCAGCTCAAGCGGCAGCCGATCACCACGTCGTTCCCCTCCGGCCACTCGGCGTCCGCCGCGGCGTTCGCCACGGGTGTGGCGCTGGAGTCGCGGGCGTGGGGTGCGGCCGTCGCGCCGCTCGCGGCGGCCGTCGCGGTCTCCCGCGTGTACACCGGGGCACACTTTCCGAGCGATGTCCTGGTGGGCGGGGCGCTGGGCGCGGGCGCGGCGTTCGCGGTGCGCGGTCTGGTGCCGACGCGGGCGCAGCTGGCGCCGCCCGGCCGCCCCCGGGTGACGGCTCCCGCGCTGCCGGGCGGCGCGGGGCTCGTCCTGGTGGCCAACGCGGGGGCGGGCACCCCGCAGCGCGTGAAGACGCTGCGTGACGCGCTGCCGGAGGCGGAGGTCGTCGTCGCCGAGCCCGCCGACATCGGCGCCGAGCTGGAGAAGGCCGCGGCCCGCGCCCAGGTCCTCGGCGTGTGCGGCGGCGACGGCACGGTCAACGCCGCGGCCCGGGTCGCGCTGCACCACGGCCTGCCGCTCGCGGTGCTGCCCGGCGGCACGCTCAACCACTTCGCGTACGACCTCGGGGTCGAGGACGTCCGCGATCTGGCCTGCGCGGTGGAGGCGGGCGACGCGGTCGCCGTGGACGTCGGCCGCTTCACCTCGGAGAACGGGTCCGGGGAGCAGGAAGAGGGCTACTTCCTCAACACGTTCAGCCTGGGTGTGTACCCGGAGCTGGTGCGGCAGCGCGAGCACTGGGCGCACCGCATCGGCGGCCATCCCGCCTCGGTGCTCGCGGCGCTGAAGGTGCTGCGCTCCGACGAACGACCGCTGGTCGCGAAGTTCCGGGGCAAGGAGCGGGCGATGTGGATGCTCTTCGCGGGCAACTGCACCTACCACCGGCCCGGCCTCACTCCGGGCCGCAGGCTCGACCTGGCGGACGGGCTGCTCGACGTGCGCGTCGTGCACGGCGGCCGCAGGCCGGGCGCGAGGCTCCTCGCCGCGGCGCTGACGGGCCCCGACGTGCGCTCCCCCGCGCAGACGGCCGCACGGCTGCCCCGGCTGCGGGTGGACGGCCTCGCGGCGGGCACGGTCGTGGCGTACGACGGTGAAGTGACGCGCGTCCATGGCTCGTTGACGGTCGACAAGCTGCCCGAGGCGCTGACCGTCTACCGGCCGCTTCCGGCGGCCCGCTGACCGTCCGCCAACGGAACGCATGGACCACATACTGATACGCAGATCTCACTATTCGGCATGGCGGCGTACGGTGCCTCGTACAGTCGCACCCGAAGGAGTTCCGCCATGCCGGAGGAGACCGCCGTCTACACGCACGGGCACCACGAGTCCGTGCTGCGCTCGCACACCTGGCGCACCGCCGCCAACTCGGCCGCCTATCTGGTCGGTTCGCTGAAGCCCGACATGACGGTCCTGGACATCGGCTGCGGCCCCGGGACCATCACCGCCGACCTCGCCGCGCTGGTCCCCGACGGCCGCGTCACCGGCGTGGACCGGGCCCCCGGCATCCTGGACACGGCGCGCGCCACCGCGGCCGAACGCGGCCTGCACAACGTCGAGTTCGCCGTCGCCGACGTGCACGACCTCGACCACCCCGACGACACGTTCGACGTCGTCCACGCCCATCAGGTGCTCCAGCACGTGGGCGACCCGGTCCGGGCGCTGCGCGAGATGCGCCGCGTCTGCAGGCCGGGCGGCATCGTGGCAGCCCGCGACGCGGACTACTCGGCGATGACCTGGTATCCGGAGCTGCCCGCCATGGACGACTGGCTGGACCTGTACCTGCGGGTGGCCCGGGCCAACGGCGGCGAGCCCGACGCGGGGCGCCGGCTCAGGTCCTGGGCCCTGGAAGCGGGCTTCGCGGAGGCCGGCATCACCGCGACCGCCGCCACCTGGTGCTACAGCTCCGCGGAGGAGCGGGCCTGGTGGAGCGGTCTGTGGGCGGACCGCACGCTCGCCTCCGCGTACGCCGAGCGCGCGGTGGCGGGCGGCCACGCGGACGCGGAGGGGCTGCGTGCCGTGTCCGCGGCGTGGCGGGAGTGGGGCGGGCGGCAGGACGCGTGGTTCGCGGTGCTGCACGGGGAGGTGCTCTGCCGGAAGTGAGCCGCCGGGCACTTCGCCGGGGCGGCTCACTCCCTGGGGAGCAGGGGGCCCAGCGGCCCGAGGTCCAGGTTCAGGTCCTCGGGCCGCAGCCCGTACCGGTTCCGCAGTTCGGCCATCCGGTCCTCCAGGAGCATCAGCGTCAGGCCGATCCTTTCCTCCTGGTCCTCGGACAGCTCACCGGTGTCGAAGCGGCGCACCGCCTGCCGCTCCATCAGCTGACGGAGGAGTTCGACGACGGTCAGGACCAGTTTCACCAGGTCCCGCTCCACGGTGTCGGGGTCGAGGTCCATGCGCTTGCGGTGTTCGTCGTGGCGCTCCGGTTCCATGGTTCACTCCCTGTCCGGCCACGGCGACGGCACTTGTTCGTTCACCGAGCTGATCAACGCGTTGAGGTCGATGCGTACGAGATCGACGTCCGCGATCCGCAGGGTGATGTCGCCCTTGATGACGACGCCGCCCGCGAGCAGCCGGTCGAGCAGGTCGACCAGGGCGATCTCGCGGCGTTCGACGACGGTCATTCGGCACGGTCCTTCTCTTCGTCGGCGCGTTCGTCGCCGGTGAAGGAGTACGCGGCCCACGGCCCCGTCAGCTCCACCCGCAGCCGGCTCGTCCCCTCGTCCTCGTCCTTCGTGCGGTCCACGAGCTCGACGAACTCCTCGGAGTCCTCCCGGCTCACCAGATACGCCGCGTTGAGCACGTTGCGACCCGGCGTGCGGGACAGCTCCGCGTTCTGCGGCGCGTGCAGCCGGGAGTCCTCGGCACGCCGCGACAGCGTCTCGTGCAGCCGCCGGGCGAAGGCCTCGGCCCGCTGCCAGCCCTCCTCCTGCGCCGTGCGCTGACTGCGCCGCCGGCGCAGATAGTCGCGCCCGCTGGTCGGCCCGGTCTGCCGGGCCGGTGCGGCGTCCTGCGGCGCCGCGGACTCCTCGCTCTGCAGGAGGTGGACCTTCACGCCCCACTCGACGCGTCCGTCGATCCGTCCGAGGACACGGTGGAAGCGCTCCGCGCCGTCCGCCAGCATGGCGCGTACGCCGCTGTCGTCACGGAAGACGGTCGCGAGGCGCAGCGGCAGCGGTGAGGTGACGGAGGTGAGCGCGTCGATCACCCGCTGGTGCGCGCGTGCCGTGTCGGAGAGCCAGTCCAGGTCCTCCAGGTGGGAGCGCAGCGCGTCCTCGGCGAAGTCCCGCTCCGGCACCGGGCCGACCAGGGCGACGAGGCCCTCGTGCTCCAGGCGGCGGGGCGGAACGCCGCCGACCCCGGTGAGGTCGGCGGCGAGCGGTGCGGTGAAGGGGCGGCAGACCGCGTAGACGTACCGCAGGTCGTCGTGGCGCGGACCGTCGCCGTGCGGATCATTCACGGCGTTCATGTGTCTCCTTCTCGGCCGGCTCCAGGGACATCCGCTCCTCCAGTTCCGCGAGACGCTGCCGCAACTCGGCGTTCTCCCGCGAGAGTTCCGTGCGGCGCGCCCCCTGGGAGAGCGCCGGGTCGCCCTCCCACCAGTCGATGCCCATCTCCTTGGCCTTGTCCACGGAGGCGACGATGAGGCGGAGCTTGATGGTGAGCAGTTCGATGTCGAGCAGGTTGATCTTGATGTCGCCGGCGATGACGATGCCCTTGTCCAGGACGCGTTCGAGGATGTCGGCGAGGTTGGCACCGCCGCCGCCTCCGCCGTAGGGGCCGGGCAGTCCGCCGCCAGAGGAGGTCGTCATCGACGGGCCCGTCCGCCGCCGGCCGACTCGGCGTACTCGCGCTGCTTCTCCTCGTCGGCGTCGGCCTCGTCCTCGGGCTCTTCGTCGTACTCGTCCTCGGGCTCATCCTCCGGCTCGGGCTCGGCCTCGTCCTCTTCGTCGGACTCGTGCTCGCCCTGGAGCTCCTCGTCCTCAGCCTCTTCGGGCTCGTCCTCGTACTCCTCGGCCGGTTCGTCCCCCCGCTCGTCCTCTTCCTCGTCCTCCTCGTCGTACTCGGACTCCGGCTCGTCCTGCGCTTCGTCCTGCGCCTCGTGCTCGTCCTCGTGCTCGTCCTGCGCCTCGTGCTCGTCCTCCTCCTCGGCCACGGCGTCCTCGTGGCTGCGGACGACCTCGCCGTCGCGGATCTCGCCGCGCCAGCCGTCGCTCGCCTCGCCGCGCAGCGAGATGTGCCGGGCGAAGTGCTTGAGGTCCAGGCGGGCCCTGCGGCCCTGGGCGCGCCAGATGTTTCCGGTCTTCTCGAAGAGGCCCTTCGGGTAGTACTCGATGACCAGCAGCACCCGGGTGAGGTTCTCGGCGAGCGCGTGGAAGGTGACGACGCCCTTCGCCGTCCCCTTGCCGCCCTCCGACGTCCAGGTGATGCGCTGGTCCGGCACCTGCTCGGTGGTGTGCGCCTTCAGACTGCGGGTGGACCAGAAGACCTTGAGCTTCCAGTCGGTGTCCGTGTCGCTCGCCACGGTGGCGTCCTTGACGCCCTTGGTGAACGTGGCGAACTCCTGGTACTGGGTCCACTGGTCGTACGCCTCGCGGAGCGGCACGCCCACGTCGACGTACTCCATGATGACTGTCGGCTTCTGGCCCGCGCCGCCCTTCTTGCGTTTGCCGCCGCCGATGTTCTGGACAGCGCCCTTCACGGAGTCCTTCAGGTGGCTGCCGCCGAGTTCCAGCGCGCTGCGCACCGGGCCCTTGCCCTCAGCGACCTTCTTGCCCGCCTGGGCCGCCAGCTTGCCGAAGCCGGGGCTCTTGCCCTCCGCTATGTCGTTCAGCTTGACGGTCGCGTCGCCGAGCCGGTGGCCCACGCCGACGAGCATGCGCTCGACCTGGGCCATCATGTAGGCCTGCGCCTCTTCCTTCAGGCGGTCGGCGGCCGGGCTGCGGGTGATGTTGCTCAAAGGTGACTCAGCCATGGTCGCTGCCTCCCTTCGTCCTGCCGCCGCCGCTGCGGGCCGACGACGCCGACGACGCAGCCCTGCGGGCGGTGCCGCGCGCCGCCGCGGTGGACTTCTTCTGAGCGGTCTTACGGGCTGTCTTCTGCGGGCTCTTCTTAGCCGGGGTCTTCTTCGCGGCGGCCTTCGTCGCGGACTTGGCGTCCGGCTTCTCGTCCGACTTCTCGTCCGGCTTCCGGGCGGTCCGGTTCGACGGCGCCTTCTTGCGCTGTGCCGACCGCTCGGGCTCCGCGTCCTCGTCCTGATCCCGGTCCTCGTCCCGATCCCGGTCGCGGTCTTCGGCGTCCTCGTCCTGGTCGGCGTCGTCCGCCTGGCCCGGCACCACGCCGGAGATGCGGTCCTGGACGCCGAGGGTGCGGTCGTGCAGCCGGTCGGCGAGACCCTCGAGCTGCCGGTTGAGGAGCGATCCCGTGGCCGCCTTGCCCACGCCCCGCACGTCCTGGCGCAGCTGGTCGCCGATCTCCTTGAACTGCGGGTTGTTCTGCAGCTGCTGGTTGACGAACGCGCCCAGCGCCTTGGGGCTCAGGTTGAGCCGCTTGCCGGCCACCATCGTGCCGACGGCGAACGCGAACTTCGCCTTCTTCGTGCGACCGAGGACGTATCCCGCGCCCACGGCGAGGCCCACTGCCATTCGGTTCATTGTCTGAAGTCCTGTCCTGTGCTGTGCTGCAGTCGGTCGAGGAGCTCGTCCTCGCGCCGCTCGAACTCGGCCTCGTCGATCTCTCCCGCCTCCAGGAGCTCCTCGAGGCGGGAGAGTTCACGACGGATCGCCGAGGGGTCGTAGTACTGCCGCTCCGCCTCGTCGACCACCTGCCTGAGCACCCAGAGGGAGCCGCGGGCCGGTGCGAGAGGCAGCATGAGCAGTTCACCGATCAGGCCCATGCCGTCACTCTCACTCCGCGGGCTTGGCGGGCCCCGGGTCGACGAAGCTGTACGGGGGCAGCGGACCGTGCACGCGCAGGTCCAGGTGGGGCTGCGTGGCCCGCAGCTCCTCGACGGCCGAGAGGAAGCCCTCGGCGGACTTGCGGTTCACCAGGAACGAGACGTTCGCCAGCCAGCCGCTGCTCTCGGGGCCGTCGGCGATCGCCTCAGCGGCCGGTTCCAGCGCGCGCCGCACCTCGACGGCGTCGCTCTGCTCACGGGCCCGCACGTTCGAGGTCACCATCTCGCCGAGCTGCAGCTTCTGCTCGTGGGTGCCGCCGCCCTGGCGCTGGTTGGCCTCGACCATCGCGCGCAGCTCCGGGTTCTCGGCGAGGACCTGGTGCAGGACGGCCTGTTCGTGGTGGGAGGCCTTCACGTTGTACTCGACCTTGCCGTCGAGGGTGCGCAGCCGCTCCAGGTAGTGGTCGGCCCGTTCGCCGAGCACGGAGGTGACCGTCTCGTCGTCCGGGGCCAGACTGCCGAAGCGCATCGGCAGCACGGAGCCCGCGGCGCCGGCCTCCGACAGGACGTTCTGGTGCGCGAGGAGGTCGCGCCGCTTGGGCTTGAGGTCCTCGGGGGCGTCGCTCACGATGGCGGCGAGCTCACCGCTCTTCAGGATGCGCACGGGGCAGGCCGGCCGGCCGATGCCCTCCATGCCCTCGGGCAGCGCCGGGTGGGAGCTGCTGGCTATGCCGTAGACGTAGGTGGTCACTCCTGCTCCTCCTTCCGGCGGGACGTGGTGGAACGGCGCTTCGGCCGGTCCTCGGTCTGGCGCTGGCCTTCCTCACGGGACTGCTTGAAGGCATCCGATATGGTCTCGGCCGCTCCGGAGAGCGCTCCCTTGGACTTGCCCTTGGCGCCGGACTCGGTGATCTCGCCCACGAGGTCGGGCAGGCCGGGGTCCTTCTTCTTTCCGGTCTCCAGGTCGAGGCGGTTGCACGCCTCGGCGAACCGGAGATACGTGTCGACGCTCGCGACGACGACACGGACATCGATCTTCAGGATCTCGATACCGACGAGCGAAACGCGTACGAAGGCGTCGATGACGAGTCCTCGGTCGAGGATGAGTTCCACGACGTCGTACAGGCCACTGGTGCCGCCTCCGCCGCCGGACTGTTGTGCCGGGACTACGGTCATGCCGACTGTGCCTCCCTGGGTCTGGGGGTGTTCTCGTCCTGCCTTGGTTTCCTGTCCTGGCTTGCGGTGTTCCGGCCTAGCCGGTGCCGCGGGGTTCCGAGCGTCCGCGCTCGTAACGGCGGAGCCGTCGGTAGCCCGTCAGCTCGCCCTGCGGGTCCAGCTGCACCTGGTAGCTGGCGAGGAGACTCATCGTGTCGGGGACACGGGAGAGTTCGAGGACCTCGATCTCCAACAGCCAGCCGTCTTCGGCGCGTTCGAAGGACGACACCGATTCGGGCGTCGTCCCGGTCAGCTCGGCGAGCTGTTCCCTGGCGTGGCGGAGGACCGCCATGGGGCCGGGGAGCGAAGCCTTCTCACCGTCTGCGGCCGTGGCCTGCGACGCCTTCTCATCAGACGTCTTTTCACCTGATGTCTTGTTGTCTGTGTCTTCTGTGGTTTTACGTGACGTATTGGCCATGTTCACCTCCTTCACCGGGTTACCCGAAGAGCCTTGGCCAAACGTGATCGCTACGTGTCCGGCCAGGACGCCGGGCGGTCAGCCGCGCAGTGCGCGGAGCTTGCGGCGGGCGGGGCCGAGCGCGCGTCCGGAGCGCAGGACGCCGGCCCACGGGTCGGTGCGGGCCTGCTCCACCGCGTTGTCGATGGTCCAGCTCCGGGCGTGCACCGCGGGGTCGTCGAGCTGCTCCCAGGCGATGGGCACGGCCACCGGGGCCCCTGGCTTGGCCCGTACGGAGAACGGCGCCACCGCCGTCTGCGCGTACCCGTTGCGCTGCACGTCGAGGTAGAGCCGGTCGCCGCGGTCCTTCTTGCGGGCGGCCGTGGTGAGCCGCTCGGGATGGGCTTCGGCGAGGGTGTCGGCGACGTCCTTCGCGAAGGCCCGCGCGTCGTCGAAGTCGTGGTGGCCGTTGAGCGGCACGACGACGTGCAGTCCGCGCGAGCCCGTCGTCATCAGGGCGGACGGCAGGCTCATGTGGTCGAGCAGTTCGCCGAGGAGCCGGGCGGCGTCGCGCACCGCGCCGAAGTCGTCCGTCGAGGGGTCCAGGTCGAAGACGATCCGGTCGGGGCGGTCGATGCGGGCCGTTCGGGAGAGCCAGCGGTGCAGGGTGACGCAGGCCTGGTCGGCCAGGAAGAGGAGGGTCGCCGTGTCGTCGCACACGGTGTGGGTGACCGTGCCGCCCTCCTTGGCCACCTCGGCGCGCGTGATCCAGTCCGGATAGTGGTCCGGGGTGTCCTTCTGCATGAACTGCGGGCCGTCGACACCGTCCGGGTGGCGCTCCAGCATCAGCGGCCGGTCGCGCAGGTGGGGCAGCATGAAGGGGGCGACGGCCCGGTAGTAGTCGAAGAGGTCTGCCTTCGTGTGGCCCGTGCCGCCGTGGTCCCCCTCGGTGCCCCCGCCGCCCTTCCCCTTGCCCTTGCTCTTGCCGTCGAGGCCGGGGAAGAGGACTTTCTGCGGTCGGTGCAGCTCTACGGTGCGGCGGCCGGCCCGCACCGTCCGTACGTCGTTCATGGAGGTCCCTTCGGCTCGGTTCGCCAAGTGCGACGTGCCCCGGCGAGTACCCAGCGTCAAGTCCGGTAGTCGCCCCAGGACGCACCGACACGGTGGTGTTCACCCTGGTCGGCAGGGTGGCTGACACCACCCGGAAGCCGGGGGCCGGCGGGCGTGCCGGACGGCCTCGCGGCCGGAAGGATCGGGGTATCGACCAGCCGTCCCGCTCTTGTGAGGCCCGCCATGCAGCACAGCTCCCTGACGCACAACACCGAGGTGACGAACGCCTCCCGCCCCGCCCTGCCCCGCGTCCCCCGCCCCAGGCCCCGCTCCCCCGAACCCGGACTCCTCGCCCGCATGCTGCCCGGCACCGACGAGCCGCCCGCGCCCGCCACCGTCAGGGCGGCCTTCGCGCTCTGGCTCACCGCGGCGGCCGCGGGCGTCTTCGAGAGGGCGCTCGCGGTCGTCAGGGAGGCGTCCGGGGGCAGCGGCAGCGGCCGTGACCTCGGCAGCGGCCTCGACGCGTCCGCCGGTGGGCTCCTGCTCCGTATGGCGTTGTTCTCCGCGGTCGTCCTGGTCGCGGTGCGGCTGCGCCGCGGCGCCCACTGGCCGCGCTGGGCGTTGACCGGCGCCCTGGCGGCGTTCGGGGCGCTGGCCGCGCCGACCCTGGCGGCCTGGCCCGACCGTTGGCCGGCCGGCACGGGGGTCGTGCTGCACCTGGCCGCCGCGCTCACGGCGACAGCGCTGATGTTCCACCCGTCCGCGAACGCCTGGTTCAGGACGCCCCGGCACCGCTGACCGCGCTGGTACTCCTACTCCTACTCCCACTCCTGCTCAGCGGACCACGCCCTGCTCCACCAGGAGCCGCGCCGCCGCCGCGATCGACTCCGCGTCGATGCCCGCGGCGCGCAGCTGCTCCGCCGGTGACGCCGAGCCCGGCATCGTCCGCACGGCGAGCCGCACCAGGCGCGGCACCGGCCTGCCGTCGGTGAACGCGTCGAGGACCGCGTCACCGAGGCCGCCCTGCTCCCGGTGGTCCTCGACGGTCATGAGGCAGCCGGTGCGTTCCGCCGCCTCGCGCAGGGTGCGGCGGTCGACGGGCTTGACGGAGTACAGATCGACGACGCGCACGGGGATGCCCTCGCGGTCGAGTGCGTCCGCCGCGGTCAGCGCCTCGTGGACGGTCACCCCCGCCGCCACCACGGTCAGCCGGTCCGCGTCACTGGAGCGCAGCACCTTGGAGCCGCCGACCGGGAACTTCTCGTCGGGGCCGTAGATGACGGGTGCGTCCCCGCGTGACGTACGCAGGTAGCGGATTCCGTCGAGTCCTGCCATCTCGGCGACGAGCTGCCCTGTCTGGTGGGCGTCGCACGGGTACAGGACGGTGGAGCCGTGCACCGCGCGGAAGAGCGCCAGGTCCTCCAGGCCCATCTGGGACGGGCCGTCCTGGCCGATGGCGACGCCCGCGTGCGAGCCGACGAGGTTGATGTCGGCGCCGCTGACCGCCGCCATCCGGACGAAATCGTGGGCGCGGGTGAGGAACGCCGCGAACGTCGAGGCGTACGGCACCCAGCCGCGCGCCGCCAATCCGACGGCTGCGGCGACGAGTTGCTGTTCGGCGATGTAGCACTCGAAGAACCGGTCGGGGTGCTCCTTGGCGAAGTACTCCGCCCGTGTCGAGTCGCCGACCTCGCCGTCCAGGGCCACCACGTCGCCGCGTGCGGTGCCGAGCGCGGTGAGTGCCTGGCCGTACGCGGTGCGGGTCGCGACGGCGTCGCCCGGTGCGTGGCGCGGCAGTTCGAGGTGGCCGCTGCGCACGGCGTGCAGGGTCCGTGCGGCGCCCGGCCTGCGCACCTCCACGTGTACGTCGCGTACGCCGCCCAGCTCCTCGACGGCCGCTTCGGCGTCCGGCAGCGGTTTGCCGTGCAGGCCCTCGCGGTTCTCCACGGCGGCGACGCCCTTGCCCTTGACGGTGCGGGCGAGGATCACGGTGGGCTGTCCCGCGGTGGAGCGCGCTTCCTGGCAGGCGCGGTCGACGGCGTCGACGTCGTGCCCGTCGGTCTCGACGACGTGCCAGCCGAAGGCCTTGAACCGGTCGGCGTAGGCGCTCAGTTGCCATTCGTGGCGGGTCGGGCCGCGCTGGCC
This sequence comes from Streptomyces sp. NPDC039480, assembly GCF_055597165.1. NCBI lineage: Bacteria > Bacillati > Actinomycetota > Actinomycetes > Kitasatosporales > Streptomycetaceae > Streptomyces > Streptomyces sp. NPDC039480. Next base: position 54,256 of record NZ_JBVITX010000013.1, read on the forward strand.
GAGGCGGTTGACGTCGACGATCGCGGTGAGGTTGTCGAGGTGCTCGTATCCGGCGTGCTCGGCGGCCTCCCACACGGATCCCTCCGCCAGTTCGCTGTCGCCGCACAGCACCCAGACGCGGAACGGGATCCTGTCGAGCCGCTTGCCGGACAGGGCCATGCCGACGCCGACGGGCAGCCCCTGCCCGAGCGAGCCGGTGGCGACCTCGACCCAGGGCAGGGCGCGCGGCGTGGGGTGGCCTTCGAGGCGGCTGCCGTGCTCGCGGAAGGTGAGCAGTTCGTCGTCGGTGAGCGCGCCTGCCGCCTTGTACGCGGCGTAGAGGAGCGGTGACGCGTGGCCCTTGGAGAGGATGAAGCGGTCGTTGCCGGGATGGTCGGGGCGGTCGAAGTCGTAGTGGAGATGGCGGCCGACGAGCACCGCCATCAGGTCGGCGGCGGACATCGACGAGGTGGGGTGTCCGGAGCCGGCGGCGGCCGCGGCCCGGACGGAGTCGACGCGCAACTGCCGGGCGAGTGCGTCAAGTTGTGCGGTGCTGGTCGGCATCGGGGTCCTCCTTCGGCATCGGGGTCGGGTCGTGCTCGGGCTGCGCGCTCCCCTTCGCCCGCTGGTGCGGCACGCGGGCCACCTCCGGCGAGGTGGACTCCAGCGGTACGGACCAGGAGCGGACGAGCCCCAACTGCACGGCCTGGCGCGGCAGCAGGGAGTCGAGGAGCCAGTCCGCGGCGACCCGCACGCGGTTGCCGGGCATCGCCGCCAGGTGGTAGCCGCGGGTGACGGCGCCGGCGAGCGGCCCGGACAGCGGTACGCCGAGCGGGTTGGCGGCGGCCTGGGCGCCGCCGAGGTCCACGGTGAAACCGAGGTCGCGGTGGCGGTAGGTGCTCCGGGTGCCGTGGCCGAGCGACGCGGCGACGTTGCGTCCCGCCGTCGCGCCCTGGCGCCAGGCGTGCTGGGCGGTCATCGGGGTGAACTCGCCGGGCCTGGTCGGATCGGGCACGGCCGCGGCGTCCCCGCAGGCGAACACCTCGGGGTGTCCCGGCACCTGAAGGAACGTGTCGACGCGCAGTCGCCCCCGCTCCAGCGGCCGGCCGAGTCCCGCGACGAGCGGATCGGGGCGTACGCCGACGCACCAGACGAGGGTGCGTGTGTCGACGGAGTCCCCGTCGTCCAGAAGTACTCCGTCCGATGTGGCCTCTTTGACGGAGGTCCTGGTGCGCACGTCCACGCCGCGCCGCCTCAGCACGCGGTCGGCGGTGGACGACAGCCGGTGGTCGAGTTCGGGCAGGACGCGGTCCGCGATGTCGAGCAGCAGCCAGCGGGGCCGGATGCCCTGCCGCAGCGGCCGCTTGCGTACGAGGGCGTCCGTGAACAGGCGGCCGTGCGCGGCGAGTTCGACGCCGGTGTAGCCGGCGCCGACGACCACGAAGGTGCAGCGGGCCCGGCAGGTCGCCGCGTCCGGCGCGGTCGCGGCGAGCTCCAGCTGGCGGGTGATGTGGTCGCGCAGGTACAGCGCCTCCGGCATGCCGCGGAAGCCGTGCGCGTGCTCGGCGACGCCGGGCACGGGGAGCAGCTTGTTCACGCTGCCCACGCTGAGGACGAGCCGGTCGTACGGCAGCTCACCGCGTTGCCCCTCGGGGTCGGTGTACGTCACCCTGTGCCGCTCCAGGTCGACGCCGTCGGCCTCGCCGAGCGCCAGGCGCACGCGCGGCAGTGTGCCGGTGAGGGAGACGGTGACGCGCCGCGGCTCCAGGACGCCCGTGGCGACGTGCGGCAGCAGCGGCAGGTAGAGGAAGTAGTCGGTCGGGTTGAGCAGGGTGATGTCGGCCTTGTGCCGGGTCAGCCGGGCCAGGGTGCGGGCGGTGCGGTAACCGGCGAACCCGGCTCCGACGATGACGATGCGGGGTCGGCTCACGTGCGCCTCCGGCGGGTCGGGTCCGGCGCGGTCGGACGCCCCGCGTGCCCCTGCGCGGCGGACGCCAAACTCCCGGCCAGGGTCGTGGTGCTCCCCCGCCGCGAACGCCGGTACCACACCGCAGGGACGCCGCGCGAGCGCCGTTTGCCTCCCGCGCCCAGGGGTTACCCGCAGCCGTATTCATCCAGCTCCGCCCGCCCACCGGAGGTGCAACCCCCCATGCCCGAGTACGGATACTTCCTGGCGACCGAGGAGTTCGGTCCCGCCGAACTGGTCGAGCAGGCCCGGATGGCCGAGCAGGCCGGGTTCCAGGCGCTGTGGATCTCCGACCACTACCACCCGTGGAACGCGGCACAGGGGCAGAGCCCGTTCGTGTGGTCGGTGATCGGCGCGCTCACGGAGGCGGTGTCGCTGCCCGTGGAGACCGCGGTGACCTGCCCGACCGTGCGCATGCACCCGGCGGTCGTGGCGCAGGCCGCGGCGACGAGCGCGGTGATGACGGGCGGCCGCTTCCGGCTCGGCGTCGGCACGGGCGAGGCGCTCAACGAACACATCCTGGGCGGGTCCTGGCCGCCCGCCCACATCCGCCTGGAGATGCTGGAGGAGGCCGTCCAGGTGATGCGGAACCTCTTCACCGGCGAGGAGGTCAACCACCACGGCACGCACTACACCGTTGAGAAGGCCCGCCTGTACACGGTGCCGGACGAGCCGGTGCCCATCGACGTGTCGGGCTTCGGCCCCAAGGCGACGGCGCTTGCCGCCCGTATCGGCGACGGCTTCATCACGATGACGCCCGACGAGACGCTGGTCTCCCGCTACCGCAAGGGCGGGGGCGGCGGCAAGCCGGTCAGCGGCGGCATCAAGGTCTGCTACGGCCTCGACCGCGAGGCCGCGGTGCGTCAGGCGCGCGAACTGTGGGGCAGTCAGTTACTTCCCGGCGAAATGGCCCAACTCCTGCCGACGCCACGCCACTTCGAGCAGCTCGACCCGCTGGTCACCGACGAGATGGCCGCCTCCTCCTTCACGTGCGGCGACGACGTGGAGGAACACGTCGGCGCGCTCGGCGCCTTCGCCGACGCGGGCTTCGACCGGGTGTACGTGAGCCAGATCGGCCCGGACCAGCGGGGCTTCTTCGACTTCTACCGCACGAAGGTCCTGCCGCAGCTCCAGAGCGCCCCGCCCGCCACACCGGGGGACGGTGCGCCGCGATGACCCGCACGGCCCGGCACCCCCCGGATGCCGGCGAAAGCACCCGCTGCCCACCCCCCATGCGTCACGACCCAGGACAGACCCGATGAACCACGAAGTTCCCCTCGAACGACCCGTCGTCTCCGCCTACACCGTGCCCGCCGACGCCCCGGAGGCCGACGGCACCTTCGCCTGGGACACCACGACCATCGTCGTCGCCGAGGTCACGGCGGGCGACGCGACGGGGACCGGCTGGACCTACGCCCCCGCGACCGTGGCCGCCCTGGTGGACGAGCAGCTCACCCCCGTCATCAAGGGACTCGACGCCCTCGACATCCCCGCCGCGCACGACGCGATGACCCAGGCCGTCCGCAACACCGGCCGCCCCGGCGCCGCCGGGTGCGCGATCTCGGCGATCGACATCGCCCTGTGGGACCTGAAGGCCCGCCTCCTGGAGCTGCCTCTCGTACGCCTCCTCGGGGCGGCCCGCGCCGAGGTGCCCGTCTACGGGAGCGGCGGCTTCACGACGTACCACGACACCCACCTGGCGGCGCAACTGAACGGCTGGGTGCACGGCCAGCACATCCCGCGCGTCAAGATCAAGGTCGGCGAGGCCTGGGGCCGGTCGGCCGCGCGTGACGTGTCCCGCGTCCGCACCGCGCGCGACGTCATCGGCCCGCAGGCCGAGCTGTACGTCGACGCGAACGGCGGCTACACGCGCAAACAGGCGGTACGGGTGGGCCGGGTGCTCGCCGAGCACGGCGTCGGCTGGTTCGAGGAGCCGGTCTCCTCGGACGACCTGCGGGGGCTCGCGCTGGTCAGGGACGCCCTGGTGTGCGACGTGACGGCGGGCGGCTACGGCTACGACCTGCCGTACTTCGCCCGCATGATCCCCTCCGTGGACTGCCTCCAGGTGGACGCGACGCGCTGCGGCGGCATCACGGAGTGGCTGCGCGCGGCGGCCCTGGCCCAGGCGCACGGCCTGGAGGTCTCGGGCCACTGCGCGCCGCACGCCCACGCGGCGGCCGCGGCCTGCGTGCCGAACCTGCGGCACATCGAGTGGTTCCACGACCATGTGCGGATCGAGTCGATGTTCTTCGACGGCGCGCTCGACCCGACCGGGGGCGTGGTCCGCCCGGGCGCCGGCGTCGGCCACGGCTTGCAGCTGCGCACGGAGGACGTGGAGGAGTTCCGGGTGGCCTGAGAGCCGCTCCCTCCCGGCCCCGCTCCGAAATCCCGGTCGCGGCGGGCCGGGGCGCCCTGGGAGGCTCGGCCCATGCGGAGAGATCCATGAGTGCGGGCAGGGGCGCGGAAGTGCTGCTCATCGGAGGGCGGTCGGGCGTCGGCAAGTCGTCGGTCGGCCTGGAGGTGGCGGCCCGGCTGCGGGCGGCGGACATCGGCCACGCCCTGATCGAGGGCGACCTCCTGGACGCGGTGCACCCGGCGCCGCCGGGCGACCCGGACCGCTCGGGGATCACGGGCCGCAATCTCGCGGCGGTCTGGGCCAACTACCGCGCGCTCGGCTGCGGCCGGCTCGTCTACACGAACACGGCGAGTGTCCTGGCCGCCGAGGAACACCTCTTCACCCGGGCGCTGGACGGCCCGCGTCTCGTCCGCGTCCTGCTGACCGCGACGGACACCACGGCCGAGCAGCGCCTCACCGACCGCGAGCGCGGCTCGGAACTCGAACAGCAGCTGCGGAGAAGCAGGTTCATGGCCCGCCACCTGGACGAGCACGCCGCCCCCGGCACGCACCGCGTCACCACGGACGGCCGCGAGGTGGGGGACATCGCGGCGGAGGTGGTGGGGGTCACGGGGTGGGCGGGGCGTTGACGGGGCGGGGGCGGGGCTGACGCGGTGGCGGGGTCCCCGCGGGCTGACCCAGCGGCGGGGGCCGCACGTCCACATTTACCTCTACGTCGTATCGGTGACTCCGCCCGCGGCACCGGAACTCGTTCGGGTTCAGGTGGTCCGGCGGGGCGGGGTCTCCGGGACCGGCGGGGCGGTGGGGGGCATCGGCGGGGCGTCGGGGACGCCTAGGCCGCCGGGCGGGACCCCGGGGGCGGCGAGTCCGCTGCCGCCCGGCTCGGGCAGCGCCCCGGCGCCCCCGGCCTCCCGCGCGTCCTTGCCGGGCCGCGGCCGCGCCGCGTTGCGCAGCAGGACCGCCGCCGCGCCGAGGAGTCCCGCCACGATGAGCGCCGCCGCCCAGTCGGGCAGACCGAGGTCGATGACGAGGCCGATGGCCAGGGCCGCCGCGGCGCCCGCGTACAGGGCGGCGGCGCCGGACGCGGCGTACAGCGTGGCCTTGCGCCGCTGCTTCCTGGTCTGCTCGCGCAGCTCTTCCCGCAGCTCGGCGCGGATCGTCCGGACCAGTTCGTCGGTCAGGCCCTTGTCGAGGCCGGTCAGTGGTTTCTCCGGGCTGGTCAGTGGTTTCTCGGGGCCAGTCATGGCGGCCGGGTACCCGCTCCCGCGCCCACGAGACACCGGAGCCCGGCCCGGACCCGCACGTGACGCGGGACACACCATGGCCGGTTGTCCCCTAGGGTAGGCGGGGCGTGATCGTCCGGATTCGCACCCGGGAAGCACCATCGGAACCACGGAGGTATCCATGTCCTCGAAGCGACGCCGCAAGAAGAAGGCCCGCCGCAAGAACGGCGCGAACCACGGCAGCCGTCCCCAGTCCTGAGGACGGCGCACGGCGAACGGAGGGCGGCACCGCACGGTGCCGCCCTCCGACGTGCGTGCGGGCGTGCGTGCGGCGGAAGGGAGTTGGGCGCTCTTCTCGCCCGAGGCGGTGGCGGCCGAACGGGCAATCATGAAATCGTTCCGACCATGGAGATCCTGGGAACCACGCTGCGGATCTGCGTCGAGGACCTGGAGTCCTCGGTCGCGTTCTACGAAAGGCTCGCGGGCGGCAAGGCCCTGCGCTTCGAACGCGGCGGCGTCTCCGTCGCGGCGGTCGGCTGCTTCCTGTTGATGAGCGGCCCGGAGCACGAGTTGGAGGTGCTCCGCAAGGTCGCGGCGACCATCGCGGTCGAGGACGTCGACGAGGCGTACGCGGTCCTGAACGCCTCCGGGGCGCGGGTCGTCGCGGGCCCGGTCCCCACCCCGGCCGGCCGCAACCTCATCGCGATGCACCCCGACGGCTCCGTCTTCGAGTACGCGGACCGCCGCGTCACCGGAGGCTGACCCGCCGTCCGCCCGGCTATCCTCCACGGCGGGGCGGACGTCCCCAGGGGCCGCGGGCCCGGACCGAGCGGAGGACGGTGCGCGTGGCGGGCAGTACGGCGAGTGGCGCGGCGGACACCACGGCGGGCGGCGCCGAACGGACGTCGCTGAGCGCCCAGGCCCGCGAGGCCGTCCGGCAGCGCATCGTCGACCGCCGCTACGCCCTCGGCGCCCGCCTGGTGGAGCGGGAGGTCGCCGAGGAGCTCCGCATGTCGCGCGTCCCCGTCCGCGAGGCCCTGCGCGCGCTGGTCGCCGAGGGCCTGCTGGAGCTCCTGCCGCACAGCGGCGTGCGGGTGCGGCGCCTGGAGCGCGCCGACGTACGGCACCTGTACGAGGTGTGGGAGCCCCTCGCCGTCCAGGCGTCCCGGCTCGCGGCCCGCCGGGTGGCGCACCTCGCCCCGGAGGAACCCCCGGGCCTCGCCGCGCTCCGGGCCACCCTCGGCCACGCCGAGCGGGCGTCCGACGCGGACGACGGGGCGCGTGAGGTCGCCGCCCACACCGCGTTCCACGAGGGGATCGTCGCCCTCTCCGGCAACCCGCTGCTCGCCCGCACGATGGAGCAGCTGAGCTGGCAGCTCCAGCTCCTCTTCGGCATGCGCGCCGAGCCCGACCACATGCGGGCCCAGCACCGGCTCATCCACCGGCACATCGCGGCGGGCGACGAGGACACGGCGGCGGCGAGCACGCTGCTCCATGTACGGGACAGCCAGGCGGTGGCCCTGAGGTCCCTCTTCGAAGAGGGCGCGGAGAGCGCCGGGGGCTTCGAGGACCGACAGGGCTGATCGAAGGCGCGTCGCCTTCTGTATACCAACTTCCCCAATCACCGCGCTCTCCTGTGCACCACCCCGCCCATATCGGGCCTTATGCCACCGTACTCCCCACGCACCCTTGCGACGGGTCAGGGCTTGGTATACAAACTGCGGACGCCCCCCTTCCGCTGCCCCGCTCCTCCTCCCCCGCCCGAAGGAGTCCCCCATGACACCCCTGTCCCGCCGCGGCGTGATCGCCGGCGCCGCTCTCGCCGGTGCCGGCGCCGCGCTGTCGACCGGCGCCCCCACCGCCTCCGCAGCTGCGTCCGCAACCGCCAGGACCACCGTGTTCCGCAACGTGCGCCCGCTCGGCCGGCGCACCCCCGTCGACCTCACGGTGGTCGACGGCCGGATCTCGGACCGTCGCGCGCCCAAGGGCGCCAAGGTCGTCGAAGGCGGCGGCCGGATCGCCCTGCCGTCCCTCGTGGACGCGCACATCCACCCCGACAAGACCACGTGGGGCGGCTCCTGGGTCACGCGCAGGCCTGCCAGCGGCATCGCCGACTACGTGGCCCAGGACGTGGAGCTGTTCAAGAGCCAGTCCCGGCCGGTCGGCGAGCGCGCGTACGGCCTGATGGCGCACGCCGTGACCCGCGGCACGCGCGCGATGCGGGCCCACGCGGACGTGGCACCGGCCTATGATCTGGCGGGGCTCGAAGGCGTCGCGCACGCGCGGGACCGGCTGCGGCACGCGCTCGACGTGCAGATCGTGGCGTTCCCGCAGCACGGCGTGGTCCGCGCGCCCGGCACGGCGGAGCTCCTCGCGGAGGCGGCCCGCTCCGGTCTCGTCGACTTCATCGGCGGCATCGACCCGATCAGCTTCGACGACGCGATGGACGAGCAGCTCGACGTGGTCTTCGGCCTCGCGGACCGGCACGGGGTGGGGGTGGACATCCACCTGCACGACCGGGACGAGAAGGGCACGAAGGTGCTGCGCGCCATCATCGAGCGCACCCGCGCGCTGTCCCTGCGCGGCAAGGTCACGGTCAGCCATGTGTTCTGCCTGCCGAACCTGCCGGACACCGAACTCGGCCGCATGGCAGCCGACTTGGGCGAGCTGGAAATCTCCCTGACGACCGTGGCGCCGAACGAGTCGCTGGTCCTGCCGATAGCGAAGCTGCGGGAGCACGGCGTGCGCGTCGGCCTCGGCTCCGACGGCGTGCGCGACGCGTGGAGCCCCTTCGGGAACGCCGACATGCTCCACCGCACGCACATCCTCGGCTGGGTCACCGACGTCCGCCTCGACGAGGAGCTGACGGACTGCTACCGCGTGGGCGCCCACGGCGGCGCGGACGTCATGGGCCTGCGCCACGCGGACTTCACCCCGGGCGCCCCGGCCGACTTCATCCTCGTACGCGGCGAGGGCGTGCCCCAGGCGGTCGTCGACATGCCGCAGCGGGACATGGTGGTGCACGGCGGCCGGGTCGTGGCCCGCGACGGCGAACTGGTGTGACCCATGGTGGCCCAGGAAGTGCAGCCTACGAAGGCTGATCCGGGCGCATCCGGAAGTCGTACCGCGCCGGAACCTCCTCCCCCGTAGCCGCCTTCCACAGGTCACCCACCATCTCCGCGCCCTCCCTGAGGTCCGCCGCCTCGAAGCCGGACTCGAAGACGGCACGCACACCCGCCATGTCGCCCTCGGCATGGCGGAGTTGTGCCTCCAGGAGGCGGAAGCGGCCCTCGGCGCGGGTCGTCTCGTGCAGGCGGTCCCAGACCGCGCGGGCCGCTTCCGTGCGGTGCGCGGCGAGCAGCGCGGTGATCGCCTCCCTGCCGAGCGCGGCGGTGGCCGCGGTCCAGGCGGGCCCGTCGTCGCGCCGCTCCTGGCAGAGGTCGTCGAAGGCCGCCGCATACCGGTCGGCGGCCCGCTCGGTGTTGCCCTCGGCGTGGTCGGAGACGGCGAGGCAGCGGAGCAACGGCCAGCGCGAGGGCGCCAGTTCGAGGCCTCGTTCCCAGCTGCGCACGGCCTGGGCGCGGTCGCCCTCGTGCCACTGGGCGACGCCCAGGTGGTACTCGGCGACCGGCCGTGCGGGCGCGGTCTCCAGCCTGTCCCGCCAGTGCCGCGAGACCAGTGTGGGTCCGGGCGGCGCGACCTTGCGCGGCTCGGGGACGGCGCCCGAGCGCAGCAGCTCGAGCCACGGCTCCTGCTCGGGGCCTAGCGTCGACTCGGGGAAGGGCGTGCCGGGCAACTTGTAGCCGCCGCGCAGGACTTCGAGCGCGCCCCAGCCCGAGCCCACGGCGAGCACGTCACCGGGCTCGGTGTCGGCGGCGGTCAGCCACGCTGCGTGGGCCGCGTCCACGGCCTCCCTCGGCAGCGCGTCGTCGAGCCGCGCGGCGACCTCGTCCCGCGCTCCCGCCCAGTCGCCGTGCACACGGTCCGCGGACGCGGTCAGCGGCCCGTACGCCTCCAGCCAGCTGAACTCGGCCTCCGCTTCCAGGCGGACGTGTTCGAGCTGGGTGCGGGCGAGGCCCGACTGGATCTCCGCGTAGCCGCCGGTGCCGGGTTCGGTGAGCCACTCCTGCCAGCGCCGCCCTCCGGTGCCCGTGCCCCAGAGGAAGAGTTTGCGGCCGCGCGGCAGGTCCGTGGAGGTCTGGACGAGTCCGTGCCCGGTGTCGTCGAGCGCGGCGATCCACCGTCGCTCGCCGTCCGGGATGTCGTAGAAGTAGTCGGCGGGGTACTCGCTGCGCAGCGGGTACGTCCGGTCGATCCCGTCGGACTCCGGCACGGACACACGCCGGAAGCCGCCCGTCTGGTACGTGAAGTGCCACGCCTCGTCGGCGGGGGCGAGCACCCTGCGCTCCTCGGGCACCGCGATGTTCGACCACCAGTAGACGGGCGCGGGCCTCTCGTGCGGATTGCGGACGCGGACGCCGACGTGGAGGAAGTCCGACCCCTCGGGCAGCCACAGGTCGACCTGGAAGGGCAGGTCGCGCAGCCGCTCCCACTCCCACAGGCGCAGCATCTCGCCGCCGTCGGGTGCCCGCACGCGGGCCGCGTGCACGGGGGCGCAGGAGAGGGTGGTGTGGCCGGTGGCGCCGATGTTCCACTCGATGCCGCCGGAGACCCACGCGCCGTTGAGCGCGAACGCGGCGGGCTGCAACACAGGGTTGCGGTACAGCAGTTCGCGCCCGGTCGGCTTGTGCAGGAGCGAGTGGACGCGGCCGCCGTACCCGGGCAGGACGGTGGCGCGCAGCCGGTCGTTCTCGACGACGAGCACGTCGACGGCCGTGTCGGTGCGCTCGCGGCCGTACCCGTCGAGGATCCGCGTGGGCAGCGGTGACCTCAGCGGCTCGTAACCGAGTTGCCACGCCATGTCGCGCGGCAGCCCTTCCTTGGCGCGCTCGTCGAGGGGGTGCGGGGTCCGCAGCGGCAGCAGGGGCGGCAGCGGGTTCTCGGGCCCCGTCCCGGCGGCGGGCAGGGTCAGTACGTCGCGTCGCACGGTGGTCTTCACGATCACCATGGAACACGGTCGGCGGGGCGGCGGCCAGGGTCTCCCCGGCCGGGATCGCGCGAAGGCCGTCGCGGACCGCGCGGCGGCGGCCGCTCAGGACGGGACGAGGGCCGACACGATCACGTCGGTGAGCAGGTCGCCCGCCTTGCCGTCCGGGTCGAGGTCCGGGTCGTAGATGGTGACGTTGAGGCCGACGCAGCGCGGCGAGCGCACGAACGGCCGCAGCAGGTCGAGGAGTTCGTCGGCGAACAGGCCGCCGGGGTCGGGGCTGTCGACGGCGGGCATCACCGACGGATCGAGGATGTCCGCGTCCAGGTGCACCCAGAACCCGTCGAGTTCGGGCACCTCCAGGGTGTGCGCGACCGCGCGGGCGACGTTCTCCGCGCCCCACTTCCTGAGCTCGCCGACGGTCGCGTTGGCGATCTTCAGGGCGGTGAACTCGGCGCGGTCCTCGTCCCCGTCCCGCAGCCCGAAGAGACACACGTCCTCGTCGCGCAGGTAGGGCCGCAGCCCCTCCAGGTCGGTGAGGTCCCGCTGCCCGCGGCCCGTCGCGAGGGCGAGCTCCTCGCCGCCCGCGGCGCCGATCCGGTCGGAGTTGCCGGGGTGCCGGAAGTCGGCGGAGCCGTCCAGGGCCGCGAGGCCGTACCGCCCGATGCGGCGCAGCGCCAGCGCGGCGCCCAGCTGGATCGAGCAGTCCCCGCCGAGGACGACGACGAAGTCCTCGCCGCGCACGTGGTGTTCGATGCGGTCGGCGAGCCTGCGGGTGTAGGAGGCGATGGCGTCCGCGTGGAAGACGCCGTCGCCCTCCTGCCAGTCCCCGCGGTCGTAGCGGGGTGGGACCACGACGCCGCCCTCGAAGGCCCCGAGGCGGCGCAGGAGGCCCCGCTCCCGCAGGGCGCCGGCCAGTTTGTGGCAGCCGGGCACGGTGCCGGGGGCGGGCGGGCGCAGGCCCAGGTTGGAGGGGGCGTCGACGACCACGATGTTCCGCATGCCGCCCATCCTCCGGGACGTGGCCCGACGCTTTCAACACTGCCGCCACCGCGGGAATTCTCGGCGAACGCGGCCTGGCTCAAATGTGGTTCACGCCGGCGGAGTCGGCGCTCCCGGGCGCCGGGGGCGGCCGGAGACCGCCGAGGCACTGGCCGTCCCGGCGGTGACCGCCCAGCGTTCGTGGTCGCGCCAGGCGCCGTCGATGAAGAGGAAATCCGGCGAGAAGCCCTCGTACCGGAAGCCCGCGCGGCGGACAAGGCCGATCGAAGCCTCGTTCCCGGGCTGGATGTTGGCCTCCAGGCGGTGCAGCCCGAAGTCCCCGAAGGCGTACGTCAGGACGAGGCCGAGCCCCTCGCTCATCAGGCCGCGCCCGGCCGCGTGCGCGAAGGCGCCGTAGCCGAGGGCGCCGCTGCGGAAGGCGCCACGGACGATGTTGTTGATGTTGATGAACCCGCCGACGGCACCGCTGTCGCGCTCGTACACCAGGAACCCGGCCCGGGCCGGATCCTCGACGAGCGCCCCGGCGTACGCGCGGAAGGCGTCGTCCGTGCACGGCGGGAAGAGCCAGGGGCGGTGCAGCTCCCGGCTCTCGCGGGCGCGTGCGGTGAACTCGGGGCCGTCGTTCAACGTGAGGGGGCGAATGCCCACGTGAGGGCCTTCGGCGAGGGGTGTGGGGTGACCGGACATGCGTCCACGCTACGTCGCGGGGCGCCTGCGGCCACGCCGGCCCCGCACCATCGCTCGCCCTCTCACCTGCGCCTTCGCATGAAGTAGGCGCCGCAGAGGGCACCGATGAGGCCCGTGCCGAGGAGGGCCATCCACAGGGGCATGGTCACCTCCGGGATGAGCAGGCGAATCTTGGTGCTGCGGGTGTTCTCGAAGATGAAGACGAGGGTCAGGACGACGAGCGCGGCGACGGTCACCCTGCCGGGTGTCATCAGCCCGCCGCCCGGGCCGCCGCTCTTGGAGCCGCCCGTGGAGGTGGTGGGGCTCATGGTGTGGACCCTTCCGTCGGAGGTACGCCGGCCTCCCCCGCCCCCAGCATGGGCAGCCGGGGAGCGGAGCGCGCGCGGTGGGGTGCCTCCGGGGCGGGGCGGTGGGCCGTACGGGTGACGTCGGCGGACGTCGGCGGCGGAAGGGCGCGGAGCTCAGTGGCCGACGACCGGCAGGTCGAGGACGCCGGTGTCGCCGGGGGCGCTGGTGACGGTGACGGGCTTGACGCCCTTGTTGCCGCCGTACGCCCCGTCGCTCGCCGCCACCACGAACTGCAACCGGTGGCCCTTCTCGTAGCGGTGCACGATGCCGGGCAGCGAGACCGTGAACGGCTTGGTGACGTCCGGCACCCGTACGGGCGCGACGAGGCGGTGGACGAGGGTCTTCTTGCCGTCGGGCGCGACGTCGTACAGCTTGGCGAAGAGGACGAGCTTGTCGGCGGCGTCCCCGGAGTGCTGCACGCGCTCGGTCCGCGGCGAGATCACCTTCAGGGTGGCCCTGGGCGCGCCGACGACGTCCACCGGGGCGGTGAAGGGCTCGGTCGTCCAGTCGAGGTAGGTGCCCCTGGTGTCGTGCGGCCGCGGGTCGGGCAGGCCGAGCATGCCGGCGAGCGAGGACTCCGAATGGCTGGTGGGGATCAGCCAGTTGCGGTACTCGCGGCTGCCGCGGGCCACCTTCTTCCTGTTGTCGACGAGCTTGCCGTCGCCGGAGAGGTAGAACCTGCCGCTGGGAGCGGGCACTTCGGGGGCGGTGGCGTAGGTGTTGCCCGGTTCGGTGATCCAGTCGCGGTAGTAGGCGAAGGCGGGGCCGGTGTCGGTGTCCTTCTTCAGGTGGAGGTAGCGGTCGAACCAGGCGAGGATGCGTTTGCCGACGTACGACGTCTCCAAGTTGCCCTGTTCGAGGTTGAGTTCCCCGGCATCGGGGTCGGTCGTGCCGCCGCTGTGTCCCCAGGACTGCCAGATCATCTTGGCCGTGGTGCCCTGGGCCTTGAGTGCTTTGTACGTCGCTTCGGCCTCGTTGAGGTTGAAGAGGCTGTCGGCCTGTCCCTGCACGAGGAGCGTCGGCGCCTTCACCTTGTGCAGGTAGGAGACCGGGGAGACGCTTCGCGCGAACTCCTGGAGCGCCTCGGTCCTGTCCGCCGGGTAGCGGCCGGAGTTGAGGGTGCGGATCGTCTCGCACGCCTTGGTGACGAAGTGCAGACAGTCGAGGCGGTTGATGCGGGAGGGGTCGAGGTTGGGGACGAGGAGCGGCTGGCCCTCGCCGATGAGGTAGAAGCCGTTCATCCACTGCCATTTGGCGGCGCCGGGGACGCGACGGTCGGCCGCGTTGTTCGGGTCGAGGGAGTACGCGAGGTCGTTCCAGGTGATCATCGGGACGAGCGCGTCGACCCGGTGGTCCACGGCGGCGGTCGCCAGCTGGACGGCACCGCCGTACGAGCCGCCGATCATGCCGACGCGCGGGTCGCCCTCGCCGTCGGCGGTGACGTAGTCGGCCCTTGTCCCGTCGTCGGCGGCCCGCTTGCCGCCGAGGAAGTCGATGAGCCCGGACGCCGCCCTGCCGTCGATCTCCGGGTCGTCCAGGGAGATCAGGCACCCCGACTTGCCGAACCCGAGTCCGGAGTAGACGAGTGAGACGTAGCCGCGCTCGGCGAAGGCCTTCCCGGTGGCGGCGGTCCCGTCGGACTTGCTGCCGCCGAAGCCGTTGGTGGTGAGCACGGCCGGCGCGGGGTGCGCGGCGTCGACGCCGGCGGGCCGGTACAGGTCGGCGTCGATCGTGCAGTTCCTGCCGCCCGCCTGGACGGTGAACTTCAGCGCGGTGACGGTGTACTGGCCCGCCGCGTTCGCCGGGGCAGGGGCGGTGAGCGCGAGCGGCGCGGCGAGTGCCGCGGCGGTGGTGAGGGTCAGGGCACGGCGACGGGACAAGGGGACCTCCACGCTGAGGACGGCCGACGACCGGTGACTACCGACCGGTAAGCACCGGCCCGAGTCATGCTGTGACACGTGTCAGGTATAGGTCAATGCCCATGACAGCGGTTTCTGTGGGCCCGTGAGACCAGCGTGGGCCCCTCGGACCAGCGCGGTCCGTCAGACCAGCGCGGGTCCGTCCAGCGTCAACGTCCCCGCGTCCGCGTCGAGTTCGCCCGCCACCCCGAACGGCACCGTCAACGCCCCCTCACAGTGGCCGAACCCGAACTCCTCGACCACCGGCACACCGAGCCCGCCGAGCCGGTCCGCGAAGAGCGCCCGCAGTTCGTCACGGGTCCCGCAGTTCTGCCACGAGCCCAGCACGATCCCCGCCACGCCGTCCAGCCAGCGGGCGCGCAGGAGTTGGGTGAGGATCCGGTCCAGGCGGTACGCCTCCTCGCCGGTGTCCTCGATGAAGAGCAGGCCACCGCGGGCGGAGGCCCGCGCCACGGGCGTGCCGAGGTCGGCGGCGAGCAGCGACACACAGCCGCCGAGCGTGACGCCCCTGGCCCGGCCGCCGGACAGCGGCGCCGCGTGGGCTGCCGCCGTCCGGATGACCCGGGTCTCATCCGGAGCGAAGAGGGTCGCCCGCAGGTGTTCCTGGGCCCGCGTGTTCTTCAGGAAGTCGGTCGTGGCCGTCATCGGGCCGTGCAGGGTGGCGACGCCGAGCCGCGTGGCGAAGGCCTCGTGCAGGGCGGTGATGTCGCTGTAGCCGAGGAACACCTTGGGCCCGGTGGCCCGCGTCGCCTCCCGCAGCGCCGCCCAGTCGACGAGGTCCACCATCCGCTGGGCGCCGTACCCGCCGCGGGCGCAGAACACGGCGGCCACGGACGGGTCGCACCAGGCCTGCTCCAGATCACGGGCGCGGTCGTCGTCCGCCCCGGCGAGATACCAGAACTCCGGGTGGCGGTCGCGCACATGGGGCGCGACCACGGGGTCCAGGTCCCAGCCGCGCAGGATGTCGAGGCCCGCTTCGAGCTGGTCGTCGGGGACGGGGCCGCTCGGCGCGACGATCGCGACCCGCGCGCCGGGGGTGAGGCGGGCGGGCCGCACGAGCGGTATCACTTGGTGAGCTCCAGGGTGGGCACGCGTCCCGCGAGGTCGATCCCGAACACCTGGGCGTACAGCGAGAGTTCGGCCTCGAGGGCGCGGACCATGGTGTCGGCGCGGCGGAACCCGTGCCCCTCGCCCTCGAAGGCGATGTAGGCGTGCGGAACGCCGCGCCCCGCCATCCTGGCGAGGAACCGCTCCGACTGGGCGGGCGGACAGACCACGTCGTCGAGCCCCTGGAGCAGCAGGAACGGGGTGGTGATCAGCTCGGCGTGCAGCACGGGCGAGCGCTCCGCGAACCGCGCGGGGACCTCGTCGAGCCGGCCGACGAGGGACTCCAGGTACCGCGATTCGAGGTCGTGGGTCTCCCCCGACGCGAACGCGGCGAGATCGAGCACGGGATAGATGATGGTCGCGCAGGCGTAGACGTCCGTGCTGGTCAGGGAGACGGCGGCGGTCCAGCCGCCCGCACTGCCGCCGCGGATCGCGAGCCGGGCCCGGTCGGCGGTGCCCTCGTCGGCGAGGCCGAGGGCGACGGCCGCGCAGTCCTCGACGTCACCGATGCCCCACTGCTCGCGCAGCCGGTCGCGGTAGGCGCGGCCGTACCCGGTGGAGCCGCCGTAGTTGACCTCGGCGACGCCGATGCCGCGCGAGGTGAAGTAGGCGACGGCCAGGTCGAGCACGAGGGGCGAGCGGCCGGTGGGGCCGCCGTGCGCCCACACCACGTAGGGCGGCAGCTCGTCGTCGGGGGCGATGTGGCCGGGGTGGTGCGGCGGGTAGATGTGCGCGTGGATCTCGCGTCCCGCCGGCCCGTAGAAGGTGCGGATCTGCGGTTCCGGATAGTACGTGGGGTCGACCGGGTCGTCGTGGGCGGCGCCGATGACGCGGGCGTGGCCGGTACAGGTGTCCAGTTCCACGACCTCGTACGCGCTGCGGGGGCTCGCGGCGACGCCGATCACGCGGGTTCCGTGTGCGGCGACGGTGGACGCCCACTCGGTCCAGGGGCCCGCCGAGTCGACGACCTCGCCCGTCTCGGGGTCGAGTATGCCGAGTGCGGTGGCGCCCTTGCCGTGCACGACGGCGATCAGTCCGCTCTCCAGCGGGGCGAACCAGTTCAGGCCGATCTGCCACAGGGGTCCGGCGAACTCCTCCTCGCGGGGGCAGAGCGGCCGTGCGTCGGCGGCGTCGGCCCCGGGGTCGGCCCGGTACAGGTTCCACCAGCCGGTGCGGTCGCTGGAGAACAGCAGCCGACCGTCGTGGGCCCACTCGACCTGCACAATCGATTCCTCGGGGCCGCCCGCGACGGTCCGTGCCGCGCCGAAGGTGCCGTCGTCGCGCACGTCGGCGAGCGTCAGTTCCGTGCCGTCCCACGGCATGCGGGGGTGGTCCCAGGCGATCCAGGCGGCGTGGGCGCCGTCGGGCGACAGGCGGGGTCCGGTGACGAACCGGTGCCTGCCGTCGGACAGTTCACGTACAGCGCTCCGGTCCCCGGCCGCCGACCCGTCGAGCGGCACGGCCGCGATGACGCGCCGCAGCTCGGTGGGCGCCTCGCCGGTGAACTCCTCGAGGACGCACCAGACTTCGCCGCGGTCCGCGTGGAGCACCGGGTCGGCCCAGCGCAGTCCGCCGCCGACGGCCGAGACCGGGGTCAGGGGTCTCGGTTCGGCCTCCGGGACGTCGGGCTCGTACGCGTACAGACGCTGGTCGGCGAAGTCGACGAAGACCACGAGCGGGCCCTCGGGGCGCTCGACGCCGGCCCAGGGGCGGCCACCGTACTCGACGACGCGGCTGCGCACGTTCCACGGCGGGGGCAGCACCGTGCGCTCCTCGCCGTCGGGCAGCCGCCGCACCAGCGCGCGCCGGCCCGCCTCGGTGGGGCGCGGTTCGGTCCACCAGGTCTCGGCGCCGACGAAGCCCACGTACCCCGGAGCGCCGTCGTGGGTGGCGGCGAGCTCGGCGTCGATCGGCGACGGCCATGATCCGTACGCCCGGGTCTGCATCATGTCCTTCTCTTCCCCCATTTTCCGTCAGGCCGTCCGCAGGAAGCGGTCGAGGACGCGGACGCCGAAGTGCAGTGCGTCGACGGGCACACACTCGTCGACTCCGTGGAACAACGCCTGGTAGTCGAAGCCCTCCGGTGTCCTCAGCGGCGAGAAGCCGTAGCCGGTGATGCCGAGTCGCGAGAACTGCTTGGCGTCCGTGCCGCCCGACATGCAGTACGGCACGACGTGACCCTCCGGCGCGAACTCCTCGACGGCCGCCCGCATGCGCGCGTACGTCGGCGAGTCGACCGGCGCCTGCAGCGCCACCTCGCGGTGGTGGAACTCCCAGTCGACGTCAGGGCCGGTGAGCCGGTCAAGCGTGCGGCGGAACTCTTCCTCGCCGCCGGGCAGAAAGCGGCCGTCGACGTACGCCACTGCCTCACCAGGGATCACATTGACCTTGTAACCCGACTGCAGCATCGTCGGGTTGGCGCTGTTGCGGACCGTCGGGGCGACGAGGTCGGCGGTCGGACCGAGCTTCTCCAGGAAGGCGTCCACGTCGAACCCGGGCGCTTCGAGATCGGTCTCCAGGCCGTAGAGCGTGGCCAGTTCGACGAGGGAGGCGCGGACGGTCGGGGTGAGCCTGACCGGCCAGCGGTGCTCGCCGATGCGGGTGATGGCGCCGGCCAGCCTGCTCACCGCGTTGGCGTGGTTGACCTTGGAGCCGTGGCCGGCCTTGCCGCGCGCGGTGAGCTTGAGCCAGCCGGTGCCGCGCTCCCCCGCGGCGATGGGGTAGATCTGGTTGCCCCGGCCGTCGTGGAAGGTGAAGGCACCCGACTCGCTGATGCCCTCGGTGCAGCCCTCGAAGAGCCCGGCGTGCCGGTCGGTGAGGAATCCGGAGCCGTCGGCGGCGCTGGCCTCCTCGTCGGCGGTGAAGGCGATCACGAGGTCGCGGCGGGGGCGCACCCCGGCGCGGGCCCACAGCCTGACCACGGACAGGATCATCGCGTCCATGTTCTTCATGTCGATCGCGCCCCGGCCCCACACGACGCCGTCGCGGACCTCCCCGGAGAACGGGTCGACGCTCCAGTCGGCGGCCTCGGCGGGCACCACGTCCAGGTGGCCGTGGACGAGCAGCGCGTCGGCGCCCGGGTCGGTGCCCTCGATGCGGGCGACGACGTTCGTACGGCCCGGGGTGCGCTCCAGGAGCGTCGGCTCGAGGCCCGCGTCGGCGAGGCGCTCGGCGGCGTACTCGGCGGCGGGCCGCTCGCGGCAGTCGCCGCCGCCGCGGTTGGTGGTGTCGATGCGGATGAGCTCGGAGGTGAACGTCACGACCTCGTCGAGCGCCCGCGCGTCCACCCGGTCCCCGGGCTCCTGCTCCTGGTCCCCGGACTTCGGCTCCCGCTCCTGCACCAGCTGCTGACTAGCCATACTGTTCCTCCACGGCGGCAGAGGCGATCGTCGTAACCGCCTTGAAGGTACGGATTCCCTCGTACATCGTCTCGCTGTCGTACGCGACCTTGCGCTCCCCCGTACGGCGCACGCCCGGCACCACGGTCACCGCCATGGAGAGGTGCTCGGCGTCGAACTCGACCTCCACGGTGAACGGCCCGGCGGCCACCGGCTCGTGGCGCACGGCGAGGGTGGCGGCCTCCTTCGCCGCGGCGCGGATGTCGGCCGCGGTGCGGGCCGGCGTGCGGCAGACCGCCGCGTACCGCGAGACGTGGTCCTTGACGGCGACCTTCAGCGCGCCCGGCGCGTAGCCGAGGGCGTCCTCGCAGGCCAGGTCGTCACCGGTGACGAGGACGACGGGGACGCCGTACTCGGCGACGACGTGCGAGTTGAGCAGGCCCTCGCTGGCCCGGACGCCGTCGACCCACACGCCGGTGATCTGGTTGGCGAGGTAGGTGTGCGCGAGGACGCCCTCCATTCCGGCGCCCGCGTGGTAGCCGACGAACGCGATGCCGTCCACGTCGCCGTGCTGCACGCCCTCCACCATGGAGAGCGACTTGTGCCGCCCGGTGAGCATCTCCGCGCGGTCGTCCAGCTCCTCCAGGAGCAGATTGCGCATGGTCCAGTGCGCTTCGTTGATGAGCACCTCGTCGGCGCCGCCGTCGAGGAACCCGAGCACGGCGGCGTTGACGTCCGAGGTGAACAGGGACCTGCAGCGCTCCCACTGCGGGGTCCCGGGCAGCACGTCGGCCGGCCAGGTCACGCCGGTGGCGCCCTCCATGTCGGCGCTGATGAGGATCTTCATAACCCTCTCCCCTCCCCTCGGCTCGGCGCACCAAACAGCTCACAGTGCCATGGGGCTCACACTGCCATCAGGTGCGCAGCGCGAGTGTAGACGGGGGTGCGGGCAGGCTACTCGGCGCCGGTGGCGGGCGTGTCGTCCCAGGCGAGTGACGCCATGCGCCAGCCCGCCGGGGTGCGGAGGTACTGGGTGGTCTTGTGGCCGGAGCCCTCGAACAATGCGCCGTGGTGGCGGCCGGACTTGCGGTAGGCGCTGAACCGGTGGGCGACCGAGCCGAAGATCTCGGTGCGCGCGGAGACCTCCCACTCCGAGAACTCCGTCAGCGTGCCGTCGGTGAGCATCTTCTGCCGGGGTTCGATGAACGCGTCCACGTCGTAGATCACCGGCTCGTCCCCGACGTTCGCGATGATCCTGCCCTCCGGGATGAAGACGTCACGGATGACGCCGAGGTCCGGCACGCGGCCGCCGGTGTTGGTGAAGGCGCCGACGAACACGTCCATGAGCCGGTCGAGTTCGGCCTGCACGCCGGAGCTCGACGTCTCCTCGGTGGGCGGCCACTCGTCGCGCAGGACCGACCAGACCTCGCTGTCCTGGCGCTCGCCCCGGTACGGGAAGCGCTGTCGCAGCACGCCCTCGCGGGTCATGCCGAGGCGGCGCGCGGCCTCGATGCTGCGCGTGTTGCCCGACCCGGCCCACCACTCGGCGCGGCTCATCCCGCGTGCGCGGAACGCCCAGTCGATCAGCTCCCGGCAGGCCCGGGTCACCAGGCCGCGCCCCTCCGCGGCCCCCTCCAGCCAGCAGCCGACCTCGCACACCCCCGTGTCGGCGTCGAAGCGGGTGAACATGACGCCGCCGACCAGGGTGCCGTCCAGCCAGATGCCATAGAGGCGGCCGGTGTCCGCGGCGAGGCGGTCGGCGTAGCGCTGGAGGGTGGCCGTGGCGGAGTCGAGGTCGGTGGTGAGGGTCGCCCAGGGTATCCACGGGTCGACGGTGGGCCTCGCGCGGTCGATGTGGGCGAGGAACTCCGGTGCGTGCCAGGGCTCCAGCGGGCGGAGCAGGGCACGGTCGCCGAGCGGCACAGTGAACACGGCAGTCTCGCTCTCCTGGGTACGGGGTACGGGGTACGGGGTACGGGGTACGTAACAAGTGTTCGGTACGTAAGGTAGCAGCATGCCACCCGCCCCCGGAGACCGTGAAGCCCGCCGCGAAGACGTCTCGGAGGCGGTGTGGCAGGTCCTCGCCGACAAGGGGTTCGGCGGCCTGACCCTGCGCGCGGTCGCCGCCGCGATGGGCGTCTCGACCGGCATGCTGATGCACTACTTCCCGACCAAGCGGGCCCTGCTCACCCACGCCCTCGGCCTGCTGGAGAAGCGCACGGCCGAGCGGCCGCGCAGGACGCGTCCCGCGGCGGGCCTCGCCACCGTGCGCGCCATGCTCCTGGACATCCTGCCGCTGACCCCGGGCGACACCGCCCGCAACCGCGTCTGGGTGGGCTCCTGGGGCCTCTCCCTCGCCGACGACGAGCTCGCCGCAGAGCAGGCCGGCCGCTACGAACGGCTCCGCGCGACGCTCCGCCCGCACCTCGAAGCCGCCCGCGACCTCGGCGAAGTGCCCGCCACCGCCGACCCGGAACGGCTCGCCGCCACCGCCGTCGCCTTCACCCACGGCCTGGTCGTCCAGGCCCTCTTCGACCCGGACCGGTTCTCCGTGGAGCGGCAGACCGCGCTGCTCGACGACTTCCTGGCGTCGGCGGCGGCGCCCTAGGGCTTGGGCGTCCAGACGGACGGGCGGATCACCACCGCCTCCGTCCTGACGGTGCCGCCGTGCCGGAAGGTCAGGACGAACGGGACGCGGTCGCCGAGGCGGAGCGGGCCCCGCGCGCGCACCATGATGTCCACGCCGCGCGGCGACATGGTGAGGCCCTCGCCGGCCGGGACGGCCGCGGAACCCACCATGCGCATGCCGGCGACGCCGCGGCCCGTGGGCGTGTACCGGCTGAGCATCACGTCGTCGAAGGCGGGGGACGTCACCGACGTCAG
Organism: Streptomyces sp. NPDC039480; assembly: GCF_055597165.1. NCBI lineage: Bacteria > Bacillati > Actinomycetota > Actinomycetes > Kitasatosporales > Streptomycetaceae > Streptomyces > Streptomyces sp. NPDC039480. Next base: position 76,111 of record NZ_JBVITX010000013.1, read on the forward strand.
GGTGTCGTCGGACCCGCCGGTGTTGGAGATCCGGAAGAACGCGGCAGTCTCCTCCGTGTTCCCCTGCGGCCGGAAGACGGTCCCGGTGGCCACCTCGACCCGCGCCGGACTGCCCGCGCCCCCGAACCCGACCCACGTGCTGAGCAGCCCAAGCGCAACGGCACAGGCGGCGAGGGGTTCGAGCGCGCCCCCGAAGGCCTCACGGAGCCGGCGGCGGTCCGGCTTCCAGGGGTGGGGGTCGATGGTCGGGGGCGGTGCGACGGTGGGGTGGGGGTCGGCGGTCGGGGGCGGTGCGACGGCGGGGTGGGGGTCGGCGGTCGGGTGGGGGTCGGCGGTGGAGCGCCGTTCGGCGGTGCGGCGCGGGTCCCCGGTGGGGCGTCGTTCGCTGGTCGGGCGCGGTCCCCCTGCCGGGGGCGGGTCCCCCGCCGGACGCGGGTCCTCTGCCGGAGGCGGATCCTCTGCCGGACGCAGGTCCCCTCCCGGACGCGGGCCCCCTCCCGGACGCGGGCCCCCTCCCGGAGGCAGGTCCCCTCCCGGGCGCGGGCCCCCTGCCGCACTCGGCTCCCCCGCCGGACGCGGGTCCCCTCCCGGACGCGGGTCCCCTCCCGGACGCGGGTCCCCTCCCGGACGCGGGCCCCCTCCCGGACGCGGGCCCCCTGCGGGAGGCAGATCCTCTGCCGGAGGCGGATCCTCTGCCGGACGCGGGTCGGCGGTCATCGTCGGTCTCCGCTCGTGGTGCGGCGTGGTCCGCCGGGGGGCGGGGTGCGGGTGGGGTGCCAGGTGCGTAGGCGGAGGCTGTTGGCGACCACCAGTAGGGAGCTCGCCGACATCGCCGCGGCGGCCACCATGGGGTTGAGGAGGCCTACCGCGGCGAGTGGCACGGTGAGGGCGTTGTAGCCGAAGGCCCACACGAGGTTGACGCGGATCGTGGCCAGGGTGCGCCGGGCGAGCCGGACCGCGTCCGCGACCGCTTCGATGTCGCCGCGCACCAGCGTCACGTCGGCCGCCCCGATGGCCACGTCGGTGCCGCCGCCCATGGCGATCCCGAGGTCGGCGCCGGCCAGTGCCGCGGCGTCGTTCACCCCGTCGCCGATGACCGCGACCCGGTGGCCGCGCGCCTTCGTCTCCCGTACGAGAGCGGCCTTGTCCTCGGGGGTGCAGCGGGCGTGCACGTCGTCGATGCCCAGCTGTGCGGCGACCGCTCGGGCGGTGGCCTCGCGGTCGCCGGTGGCGAGGACCGGGCGCACCCCGAGGCGCCGCAGCCGGTCCACGGCGCGGTAGCTGCCGGGGCGCACCAGGTCGCCGACGGCGACGACCGCTTCGGGCACGCCGTCCACGCGGATCAGGACCGGGGTGTGCGCGGCGGCCTCGGCGGCTGTCAGCGCGCGGGCGAGTTCACCGGTCAACTCGTCGCCGGGCGTCCGTACTTCGACGAGGTGCCCGTCGACCTCGCCGCTGACGCCCTGCCCCGCCACCGCGCCGAACTCCCGTACCGGTGGCAGCGCCCGCTCGGGCAGTGCTTTCCTCGCGTACGAGGTGATCGCCCGGCCCAGCGGGTGTTCCGAGCCCTGCTCCACGGCCCCGGCGAGCCGCAGCGCCGCCTCCTCGCCGATGCCGTCGGGCGCCGCCGTGACCGCGGTGACGCTCATGCGGCCCGAGGTGAGGGTACCGGTCTTGTCCAGGACGACGGTGTCGATGTGCCGCAGCGCTTCGAGGGCCTGGGGGCCGCTGACCAGGACGCCGAGCTGGGCGCCGCGGCCGGTGGCGGCCATCAGGGCGGTGGGGGTGGCGAGTCCGAGGGCGCACGGGCAGGCGACGACGAGGACGGCCACGCAGGCGGTGACGGCCGCCTGCGGGTCGGCTCCGGCGCCGAGCCAGAAGCCGAGCACCGTGGCGGCGAGTGCGAGCACCACCGGCACGAACGCTCCGGCCACCGCGTCGGCGAGCCGCTGCGCACCCGCCTTGCCCGCCTGAGCCTCCGTCACCATGCGGGCAATACGCGCCAGTTGCGTGTCGGTGCCGACGGCCGTGGCGCGGACGAGGAGCAGGCCGCCCGCGTTGACGGCGCCGCCGGTCACCTCGGAGCCCGGCCCGACCTCGACGGGTTCGCTCTCCCCGGTGACCAGGGACAGGTCCACTGCGGAGCTGCCCTCCACGACGGTGCCGTCGGTGGCGACCCGCTCGCCGGGCCGTACCACGAAGTCCTGCCCGACGCCCAACTGCCCCAGCGGGACCAGGCGTTCGGTGCCACCTTCGCGTACGGCGACATCCTTGACGGTGAGCCCGGCGAGGGAGCGCAGGGCGGCGCCGGCGCCGTGCCGGGCCCGCGCCTCCAGGAACCGACCGGTGAGGACGAACAGCGGGACACCGACGGCCGCCTCCAGATAGACGTGTGCGGTGCCGTTGTCGGCGCTGGGCAGCAGGGTGAACGGCATGGTCATGCCGGGGGCGCCCGCGCCACCGAGGAAGAGCGCGTACGCCGACCAGCCGAAGGACGCGGCGACGCCGAGGGAGACCAGCGTGTCCATGGTCGCCGCCGAGTGCCGCAGGTTACGCAGCGCACGCAGGTGGAACGGCCACGCGCTCCAGGTGGCGACCGGCGCGGCGAGCGCGAAGCAGAGCCACTGCCAGTTGCGGAACTGCAGCGCGGGCACCATGGAGAGGACGAGTACGGGCACCGCGAGAAGAGCGGTGACGAGCAGGTGCTGCCGTTGACGCTGCTGTTCCTGGTCGGCGCCGGGTTCCGTCGGCTCCGCGCTGTCCGGTGGGCGTTCCCCGGCGGCCGGCTCGGGCGGCGGGGGCAGCTCCGCCGTGTACCCGGCGCGCTCCACGGAGGCGACGAGTTCGTCCGGTGTGACGTGCGGCGGGTGGCTGATCCGGGCGCGGCCGGTCGCGAGGTTGACCGTCGCGCTCACGCCGTCCATCCTGCCGAGCCGCTTCTCGACCCGGTTCACGCAGGCGGCGCACGTCATGCCGCCGATGGCCAGATCGGTGGTGACGGCGGCGTCCGCCGCTCCGGTGGCCATCAGTGGCCTCCGCCGTGCGTACCGCCCACGCCGCCGCCGTCCCCGCCGCCGTCGGACCCGGAGTCGGTGGTCGATTCGTGCATGCCGGGCGCGACCGGTCCGGCCGCCCTCCCCACGGCGTACGACGCGGCGAAGATCAGCACCAGCAGCAGGAGGAAGCCGCAGAGCGCGGGCGGCGGCACGAATCTCCGCCGCTGGTGGTCAGCCATCGCCCGGCCTTGGTGGTCAGCCATCACCGCTCCCGATCGCGCGCAGGCGCGGACCGGACGGCCCGCACCGCTTCAGGAGTCGGACGCGGTCGCCGTCGAGTTCCCGGGAAGATCAGAGTTGGCCAGATCCTTGCGGGTCATGGCCATCTGGCCACTCGTGACGGGCCGGGACGGCGGCACAGGATCGGAGGCATGAAGATTCTCTGGGTATTCGCACATCCGGAACGGCGCTCGCTGGGCGGTTCCCTGCTGACCGACGGCCTGCGCACGCTGGAGTCCCTCGGGCACGAGCACCGCACGTCGGACCTGTACCGCATGGGCTGGAAGGCCGTGGTGGACGCCGACGACTTCGGGGACCGGCCGCGCGAGCGGCTCTTCGTGGGCGCCGAGCAGGAACGCGCCTACACGGAGCGGGCGTTGAGCGAGGACATCCGCCGCGAGCAGGAGAAGATCGCGTGGGCGGACACGCTGGTCTTCCAGTTCCCGCTCTGGTGGTTCGGGCCGCCCGCGATCCTCAAGGGCTGGTTCGACCGCGTGCTCGTCCAGGGCTTCGGCTTCGGCCTGAAGGGGCCGGACGGCCGCACCCTGCGGTACGGGGACGGCGGCCTGGCCGGGAAGCGCGCGCTCGTCGTCACCTCGGTCGGCGCCCGGGAGTCCGGCTTCGGTCCGCGCGGCATCCACGGCCAGCTCGACCAGGTGCTGTTCCCCCTGCTGCACGGCACGTTCTGGTACACGGGCATGGCCGCGCTGCCGCCGTTCGTCGTGTACGGCGCCGACCGGCTCACCCCTGCGGGTTACGCCCGCGAAGCGGCGGAGCTGAGGGAGCGCCTGCGCACCCTGCACACCACTGATCCGCTGCCCTTCCACCGCGAGAACGGCGGCGCCTACGACGAGGACCTGGTGCTGCGGCCCGAGCTCGCGCCCGGCCTCTCCGGAGTGGGCGTGCACCGTTGAGCCCGGCCGTGCGGACTCGCCGTCATGGCTCCGGGCGAGGAAGGTGGACAGGCACGCGTCATTCGCCCCCTCTTCGAAGGACACGACACGTATGGCGGACCACCTTCCTCCCGTCGGTGTCGAGGAGGAGTACTTCCTCGTCGACGCCTCGCACCGTGCCGTCGTCGCAGCAGCCTCCCGGGTCCTGCCCCGCCTGAAACCGGTGGTCGGTGACCTCGTCACCGGTGAGGCGTCGCAGTACCAGGTGGAGGGCAAGACGCCACCCTGCGGGACCCTGAGCGAACTCCTTCACCAGCTGCGACGCGTCCGCAGGGCCGTCGCCGCCGCGGCGGCCGACGAGGGCCTGCGCCTCGTCGCCTCCGCCACGCCCCTGCTCGGCATGCGCGCGCCGATACCCCTCAGCACCGACCCCCACTATCTCGCCCAGGTCGAGACGTTCCGGTCGCTGTACGACACCTTCGCCTTCTGCGGCCTCCACGTCCACGTGCAGGTCCCCGACCGCGACCACGCCGTCCTCGTCAGCAATCACCTGCGGCCGTGGCTGCCCACGCTCGTGGCGCTGTCGGCGAACTCGCCCTTCTGGGAGGAGCGGGACAGCGGGTACTGCAGCTGGCGGACCCTGGGGGCCACGCGCTGGCCCGTGGCCGGCCCCCCGCCGTACTTCTCATCGGCCGCCCACTACGACACGCTCGCGGCCTCGCTGCAGGTGGCGGGCGCGACCCACGGGGAACGCTCGCTCTACTGGGACGTACGCCCGTGCGCGCACCTGCCCACCGTGGAGATCAGGGCGATGGACGTCACCACGAGCGTCGAGGAGGGCGCGGTGCTCGCCGTCCTGGTGCGGGCGCTGGTCGTCCAGGCCCTGGAGCGGGTGCGCCGCGGCGACCCCGGCCCCGCCGTGGACGACGCCCTGCTGCGCGCCGCGTACTGGCGCTGCGCCCGGGACGGCCTGACAGGGCACAGTCTCGACCCGCGGACGACCCGGCTCGTACCGGCCGCGCACCTGGTGCGGCAGCTCCTCGACTACGCCCGCCCGACCCTGGCCGCGCACGGCGACCTCCGCCAGGTGGTCACGGTCCTGCGGCGGCTCGTCACGTACGGCGGCGGGGCCGAGCGGCAGCGCGCCGCCCACGCGCGGGCGGGCAGTCTGCGCGACGTCGTCGACGACCTGGCCGACCGCACCACCGCGGGTTTGGCGCCGGGCACGGCCCGGGTGCGCCGCGCACCGGTTCGGCCGGATCCGGAGCTGGGAGTGCTGGACTGACCCCACGGGCACGGGTCAGAGCCCGACGTTCAGCGTGTGTCGCCGCGTGCGGGTGCGTCGCGGGCGGGTGCGTCGCGGGCGCCTAGGCGCAGGTGCTCGATGTGGTAGACGGCCTCGTCCAGGAGCTGGGCGACGTGGTTGTCGTACAGGCTGTAGACGATGCGGCGGCCCTCGCGGGCGCCCGTGACGAGGCCGAGGGCGCGGAGCAGGCGCAACTGGTGGGAGACCGCCGACTGTTCCATCCCGACCGCCTCAGCGAGCGCGCCGACGCCGCACGGGCCCTGGCGCAGCTTGCTGAGGATCATCAGCCGGGACGGCGTGGCCAGCGCCTGGAGCGTGGCGGCGATCGTGGCGGCGGAGTCCGCGTCGAGGTGTGTGGCAGGGCTGATCTCGCTGTCGACTCCGTGTCCCATGCGGCAATCCTACTCGTCATACACTTGAAGACCTCTTCATGTGTTCCGCTATGGTGAGGAGGGTCCACGGGGCCGTCGCGGTCCGCGCAGCCGTGTGGCGCCTTGGCTGGCCGCACGGCTCCTTCGCCCTGTCCTGATCTCCAGCCCTGTTTCTGTCCACGAAGAGGTGTGCCCCGATGCCTTCCGTGCCCTCAGCGTCCTCCGCTCTGGTGGGCGACCGGCGGGTCCCTGCCCCCGCACCTGCCGCACCGGTGCGCCGGACCCGTTTTCTCGCCCTGCCGGAGGCCCGCTGGGCGGCGCTGGCGACCGCCGCGTTCCTGCTCGCGTGCCCGCTGGAACTCGCCGGGGCGCCCGGCCTGTTGTGGGGTCCGCTCTACGTTCTCTGTTACGTCGCCGGGGGCTGGGAGCCGACCGTGGCGGGGCTGCGGGCGTTGCGTGAGCGGAGCCTCGACGTCGACCTGCTGATGGTGGTCGCCGCCCTCGGTGCGGCGGCCATCGGGCAGTTCCTCGACGGCAGTCTGCTCATCGTCATCTTCGCGGTGTCCGGGGCACTGGAGGCGCTCGCCACCCGGCGCACCACGGACTCCGTGCGCGGGCTGCTCGATCTGGCGCCGGCCATGGCGGTGCGGGTGACGGAGACGGGCGGGGAAGCCGGGGAGGAGCGGGTGGGGGTCGACTCGCTGCGGGTCGGTGACACGGTCCTTGTACGACCCGGTGAGCGGCTGCCCGCCGACGGCACCGTGCTCGACGGCGGCAGCGAGGTCGACCAGGCCACGATCACCGGCGAACCGCTGCCGGTGCCGAGGGGGGTGGGCGACACGGTGTTCGCCGGGACCCTCAACGGCACGGGGGCGTTGCGGGTCCGCGTCGACCGCGACCCCGCGGAGTCCGTCATCGCCCGCATCGTCGCCATGGTCGAGGAGGCAGGGGAGACGAAGGCGCCGACGCAGTTGTTCATCGAGAAGGTCGAACAGCGGTACTCGGTGGGGGTGGTGGTCGCCACCCTCGCGCTCTTCGCCGTCCCGCTCGCGTTCGGCGCCGACTTCGCCGGGACGCTGCTGCGGGCCATGACCTTCATGATCGTGGCGTCGCCGTGCGCGGTGGTGCTGGCGACGATGCCGCCGCTGCTCTCGGCCATCGCCAACGCCGGGCGGCACGGGGTGCTCGTCAAGTCCGCCGTGGTGATGGAGCGGTTGGGTGCGGTGACCAAGGTCGCCCTGGACAAGACGGGCACGCTCACCGAGGGCACGCCCCGGCTCACGGACATCCGACGGCTGCCCGGCACGGGGCTGACCGAGGACGAGGTGCTCGCGCTCGCCGCGGCCGCCGAACACCCCAGCGAGCACCCGCTGGCCCGCGCCGTGGTCACCGCGGCACGGGAACGCGGCCTGGCCCTGAGGCCCGCCCGCGACTTCACGGCGGAGCCGGGACACGGGGTGCGGGCGATCGTGGCGGGCCAGGTGGTGGAGGTAGGCAACCGGGACCGGCTCCTCACCACGGCCGTGCCGGGCCGGCCCGAGGACGACGACGCCCGTACCGCCACCGCAGCGCGCCCGGAACTCACGCGAGACGCCCCCGCGCAACCCGAGCACGGAACACATGCATCCGTCAGGAGCCGAGAGACCGAGGCCACCAACCCGAACCAACTCCCCGCCACGGCCACGCCGGGCCGGCCCGAGGACGACGACGCCCGCACCATCGCCGCAGCGCGCCCGGAACCCATGCGAGACGCCCCCGCGCAACCCGAGCACGGAACACATGCAACCGTCACGAGCCGAAAGCCCGGGACCGACAGCCCGAACCAGCCCTGCACCACGGCCTCGCCGGGCCAGCCGGAGGACGACGCCCGTACCGTCGCCGTGGTGCTGGTCGACGGCGTGCCCGTCGCGACTCTGCACCTCACCGACCTGCCGCGGCCCGAAGCCGCCGAAGCGGTCGTCGCGTTGCGCCGGCTCACCGGCTCCTCGCCGGCGCTGCTGACCGGTGACAGTGCCCTGGCCGCCGCGCCGACGGCCCGTGAGACGGGGATCGAGGACGTGCGGGCCGGGCTGCTCCCGCAGGACAAGGTCGCCGCCGTACGGCAGTGGGAGGAGCGGGGGGAGCGGGTCCTGGTCGTCGGCGACGGCGTCAACGACGCGCCCGCGCTCGCCGCCGCGCACATCGGCGTCGCCATGGGCGGGACCGGCTCCGACCTCACCCTGGAGACCGCCGACGCGGTCGTCGTCCGCGACGACCTCACCACGGTCCCGGCGGTCGTGGCCCTCTCCCGCCGGGCCCGGCGGGTCGTGGTGCAGAACCTCGTGATCGCCTCCGTCTGCATCGGCGCGCTGGTCATCTGGGACCTGGCGGGCCACCTGCCGCTACCCCTCGGCGTCGCGGGCCACGAGGGCTCCACAATTCTGGTAGGCCTCAACGGCCTCCGCCTCCTGCGAACTTCGGCGTGGCGCTCGCAGAACGACGCTCCGGGCACACCCCGCTGACCTCAAGAGTGCGCACCAGCTCGGCGGAGCTGGAGCGGAAACCACCGCCCCCCCGCCCGGGGGGCGCCGCCCACCACGAAGCCCTCACCGCCCGGCGGGCCTCAACAACCCGCCTCCGGCCGACCTCACCCTGGCCACCGCAGACCGACCCTCCCCGCACACCCCACTGAGTCAAGGGCGCGCACCAGCTCGGCACAACCTGTGCGAGAACCGTCGCCCCCCGGCACCCTCCCCCGCCGCCTTCGGCGTGGCGGTCGCAGGACGGCACTCTCGGCCGACTCACTGAGCTCAAGGGGGCACACCAGGCGGCGGCGCGGGCTGAGGAGGAACGGGTAAGCGAGCCTTGCCCCCCCGGGGCGTCGCCCGTCATGCGAGGCCCGCCCGCCCGCGGGGGCCCTCAACAGCTGTGCACCCGCTCGGCGCAGCCGGTACGGGAGCAGGCGAGGCAGCCTGCCTTCCGGCGTCGAAGGCCGCCAGCGACCCGTGGGCCTCAACAGGACCCGCAGCGCCGGGCCTCCAGGTGCCACGCCGGACTCGGCGGCGTGTGCGCCAGCCCGGTGCGAAACCCGTACGGGACCCGGGCCGTCACCCGCCCCCCGCCGACTCCGCCCCAGCCCTCCCCGTCCCGCACTCCCCGCACACCCCGCTGAGTTCGAGGGTGTGCTCCAGCTCGGCGTAACCCGTGGTTTCTGCCAGGCGGTCCGCCCATGCCTCTACTGCGCCCGCGTCCACCGGGCTGCTGCGGCCGCAGCGGCGGCAGATGACGTAGTGACGGTGTTCTTCGGTGGGGCGCCGCAGGTACAGCCGTTCGCCGGTCTCGTCGCGTACGACGTCGACCAGGCCGGCGCGGTCGAGTTCGCGCAGGGCGCGGTAGACGGTGGTGAGGCCGACGGCCCGGTCGGAGCCGGCGAGCAGGGCGTGCAGTTCCTGTGCGGAGACGAACTCCCCGCAGTGCCCGAGCGTTTCGAGGACCGCGGCTCGTTGCCGGGTTCTGCGCACGCCGGCCTCGGGGCCCGCGTCGGGGCGGCGGCGCTCCTCCCCTCGCCCGAGACGGGATCTCGTCGTCACGGCGCGCCGTCCTGTCCGGGGCGGGGGACGACGGTGGCCTGTATGGCGGGGGCCGTGGCATAAGGGCGGTCGAAGGTCAGGGTGCGGTAGACCGTCACCCCGCCCCCCTCGCGGCCGCCGCCCGTCAGCTCCCCGCACGCCTGCGCCGCCGCGGTGACCCGCCGCGTGTACGCAGGGTCCGTGGCGTCGAGCAGCACCCCCAGCGTCGTACCGCTGTGGCCGACCGCCACGCCGAGCCCGCCGACCTCGCGGCAGATCTCCCGCATGGGCTCCAGCGACCTCTTGTGGCGCAGGGTCTGGTTCATGACGGCGCTGCGCGTCGCGATGCGGCCGACCTCCGCCAGGTCGTGGTGGCGCACGGCGGCGGTGAGGCGTTCGAGCAGGCCGGCGTACGTCTGCCGGTCGGCCGCAGTGAATGGTTTGGGGATGCGGTTGAAGTCCACCGTGTCCACCGAGCCGCCCTCGTCGATGCCGACCACCGCCATGGGGGGCAGCGAGCCGAGGACCGCGCGGAGCCGGACGCTGCGGTGGTGGAAGGCGACGATCGCGGGGTAGAGCACGCCGTCGGTGGGTTCGATGCGGGCCAGGAGCCGCTCGATCCTGGTGGGCGGCATCGGGACGTCGAGGGCGCGGCCGACCGCCCGCGCCGTGGCGACGAGGTCGGCGGACGAGCTGGCGAGCCCCTTGCCCTCGGGGATGACGCTGCTGACGGTCAGCACCCCGCCGGGCGGTGCAACCGCCGGCCCGCGAGATGTCAAGTCCGTGATCATACGGGCGAGTTGGAGCGCCTTCGTTTTGTGCGGCGGCCAGACCTCCAGCTCGCCCGACGCCGAGCCCTCCCGGAAGGTGGCCATCGTCCACCGGGCGACCGGCAGCGTCACGAGGAAGTCCCTGTCACCCTCGCCGTCGGCTCGCCCCTCCGGCAGAACACCCTGGAGCAGTTCGCCGAACGTGCCGAACGCCGTGCCGACCCCCGCCCTCGGCGGCGGCCCCTGTCGCGGCGGACAGGTCGGGCGAGACCGGGCTGCGGCCCCCTGGAACAGCTTCACGCGACTCCTCTCGAACAGCGCGGCACACCCTGCACGGCACCCCGCGCGGACCAGTGTGCCGAACTTACCCGCTCTTGACAATCATTTTCATCTAGTGTGATGCTCTCGGCGTTCCGGGGCCGCTCCGGGGGCTGCCCGCACTCCCCCGGCGCCCCTCCCTGCCCGCTCGTCCCTACGGGGGGATCCCAGTCATGCCCATGCACGCGCACATCGCAGAAGCGGTGAAGAAACCCGATCTCATATCCCTGGCACCGGACTTGGCCTGCCTCCGCTTCGAGACCATGAAGATCTACTCCGCCCTCGGCGCCGTCCGGCACCTGCTCGACTCCGGCGCCGTCCGGCCGGGCGACACCCTCATCGACAGCTCCAGCGGCATCTACGCCCAGGCCCTCGCCCTCGCCTGCCACCGCTATGGAATGAAGTGCCACATCGTCGGCTCCACCACGGTGGACCGCTCGACCCGCGTACAGCTGGAGATACTCGGCGCCACGCTGGAGCAGGTCGCGCCCTCCAAGGACCTCCGTCTCGATCAGGAGCTGAGGGTGCGGCGCATCGCCGAGATCCTCGCGGACAATCCCTCGTACCACTGGATGCGGCAGTACCACGACGACATCCACTACCACGGCTATCGCGAGGTGGCCGAGGAGATCGGCAAGGAGCTGCCCGCCGGCCCCCTCGCGCTGGTGGGCGGCGTGGGCTCGGGCGCCTCGACGGGTGCCCTCGCCACCTATCTGCGCGAGGCGGGGCGCGACGTGTCGCTCATCGGCGTGCAGCCCTTCGGCAGCGTCACCTTCGGCTCGGAGCACGTCGCGGACCCGGACATGATCATCGCCGGGATCGGCAGCGCCATCGAGTTCCGCAACGTCCGGCACGAGCTGTACGACCGCGTGCACTGGGTGAACTTCGACAGCGCCGTGTCCGGGGCGGTCTCCCTGCTGCGCACCAGCGGCATCTTCGCCGGGCTATCGGCGGGCGCCGCCTACCTGAGCGCGCTCTGGGAGCGGCGCAGGGACGACACGCGTACGTACGTCTTCATCGCCGCCGACACCGGCCACCGCTATGTCGAGAGCGCCTACGCCCGGCACGAACAGGCCCTGGACATCGAGACGTTGAAGCCGCACGAGATCACCTCGCTCGGCGACCTCCGACACCCCTGGTCCACGACGGCCTGGCCACCCGTCACCTCCTGAATCCGTCCACCACCCCCTGAATCCGTCCGCCACCTCCTAAGTCCGCCCGCCACCTCCTGAACCCGCCGGCCACCCGGAGAGAACACACATGTCACACCCCACGCCCCACACCGTCGCCGAGCTCACCGAGGCCGTCCTGTCGGGCGCCCACGGCCCCGACCCGGCCGAGCTCACCGTCACCAGCGCGTTCTGGCTCTACAACACGACCCGGCTCGCCGGCGGCGACGTCACGTACCACAACCACTACTTGCTGCTCCGCGTCGGCGACTCGTTCGGCGCCTGCTCCTTCGAGGCGGGCGAACTCGCCCCGGGCTTCTGCGAGAACGCCTCGGGCCACTCCCTGGACAAGCTGCTGCGCGACGAGTGCGCGCCCGTGCGGACCGCCGCCCTCGACGCCTACCTCGCCCGCGTGCGCCCGCACCGCGACACCGCCGACGCCGAGCGCGTCCTGCTGCCGGTCGGCACGCCCGAGGTCCGTGCCGAGGCCCGCGACGCCGCCATCGCCGGGCTGCTCGACATCGAGCCCGGCGCGAAGGTCGCCCTGATCGGCGTGGTCAATCCGCTCGTCGCGGCGATACGGGAGCGGGGCGGCGTCTGTCTGCCCTGCGATCTGAATCTGCGAACGACCGCGTGGGGCGAGCCCGTCTCCGACGACATGACCGAGGTGCTCGCACAAGCCGACGCGGTCGTCGCCACCGGCATGACGCTCAGCAACGGCACCTTCGACCTGATCCTGCGCCACTGCGTCGAGCACGGCGTGCCGCTGGTCGTCTACGCCCAGAGCGGCAGCGCCGTCGCCCGCGCCTTCCTCGGCGCGGGGGTCACCGGGCTCAACGCGGAGCCGTTCACGTTCTCGCAGTTCAGCGCGGACCCCACGCCGATGTACCGCTACCGCGCCGCCCTCGCGTCGAACGGAGCGGCAGCGTGAGCGTCGACGCCGTCAAGAACCCCGTGCCGGACAGCGCCGAGGAACCCGTACCGGGCGATCTGCGGATGGCCCGCACGCTGTGGCCCGTGCTCCTGGCCTCCGCGGTCGGCCTGTTGCCCTTCACCGTCTTCAGCACGTATCTGGTGCCCATCGCCGACGAGGCCGGCAGCAGCGTCGCCGCGATGGGCGGGCTGCGCGGACTCGGCGGCCTCGCCGCCCTGCTGGTCGGCACCGCGCTGGCGCCGCTGATCGACCGGGTGCCCAAGGAGTGGGCCGCGGCGGGCGCGCTCGTCGCGCTCGGCGGGTCGGCCGCGCTCGGCGCCGCCGGGGACTTCGCGCTGCTCGCCGTGTTCTGTCTGCTGATCGGCGCCAGTACGTCGGTGCTGAACCCGGCGCTGACCGCCGCGGCCGCCGACCGCTTCGGCACCGGCAAGGCGGCGGGGCGCGCGGCCACCCTGGTCACGGCCACCCAGTCCATGACCGCCATGCTCGCCGCCCCCGTCATCGCGCTGCCCGCGCTGTTCTGGGGCTGGCAGGGCGACCTGATCGGCGTGACCGTGGTGTCGCTGCTGCTCGCGGTGGTCTTCGTGGCCCGGCGCGGGAGGCAGCGGGAGACGGGCGGCGCCGAGGCCGCCGAGGACACCCCGCGGCTCGGCTATCTCGCCTCGTTCAAGGCCCTCGCGGCCGTGCGCGGCGCGGTGCCGCTGCTCCTGATCGGCTTCCTGCGCACCGCCGTCTTCATGGGCTACCTGTCGTACCTCGCGGCCTTCTACGAGGAGCGGTTCGACCTCGACGCCGGGCTCTTCGCGTTCGTGTGGACGCTGAGCGGCGCCGCGTTCTTCGTCAGCAACCTCCTCACCGGGCGGATCACCAACTCGGCTCAGCCGCGCGTCGGCACGGAACGCCTGCTCGCCATCGGTCTGGTCGCCGCCCTCGTCTCCGTCGTGGGCTTCTACTTCACGCACTGGCTGCCGCTGGCCCTCGCCATGACCGCGCTGCACGCGGCGAGCCACGCGATCGTCGCCGCGTGCGTGGTCAGCCTCATCGTGCGGCGCTGCGGCACCACGCTGCGCGGCTCGGCGCTGAGCCTCAACGCGGCGGGCCAGAGCCTCGGCGTGTTCGTCGGCGCGGCGCTCGGCGGCGCCGGTCTCGGCCTGGCCGGCTACCCCGGCACCGCGGCCGCCTTCGGCGCCCTCGTCATCCTGGCGCTCGGCGCCGCCGTGCTGGTGCTGCGCGGCACGGCGAAGGCGGGCGCCGCGTGAGCACCCTCACCCAGGTGCCGCCGGACGGGGCCCCGAAGAGCCGGGCCGCCGTGCGGGAGCGGCTCGCATCGCCCGGGGCCCTGGTGCTGACCTGTGCCGCGCTCTTCGCCGTCCTTGTCGTGTCCGTCGTCGTGGCGATCGGCCTCGGCGCGGCCTACGTGTCGCCCGCCGAGACCACCCGCTATTTGTGGGCGGCGCTCAGCGGTGGCCGCATCGGCGCCGACGAGACGACGACGTACCAGATCATCTGGCAGATCCGGACGCCGCGCGTGCTGCTCGCCGCGCTGGTGGGCGCCGGTCTGAGCGCGGTCGGCGTGGCCATCCAGGCGATGGTGCGCAACGCGCTCGCCGACCCGTTCGTCCTGGGCGTCTCCTCGGGGGCGTCGGTGGGCGCGGTCGGTGTGACGGTGACCGGCGGCCTGGCCGCGCTCGGTGTGTACGCGGTGTCGGCGGGCGCGTTCGTCGGCGCGCTCGTCGCGTCCTTCCTCGTGTACGCCGCGTCGAGCGACCGGGGCTCCCTCTCACCGCTGCGCCTGGTCCTCACGGGCGTGGCCATGTCGCTCGGCTTCCAGGCCGTGATGAGCGTGATCATCTACTTCGCCCCGGACAACGAGGCGACGTCGATGGTCCTGTACTGGACCATGGGCAGCTTCGGGGCCGCCGCCTGGGGGACGCTGCCCGTCGTCTCCGCGGTCGTGGTCCTCGGTGTCGCCGCGCTGTACCGGTACGGCAGGGCGCTGGACGTCCTCGCGCTCGGCGACGAGACCGCCGCGAGCCTGGGCGTCAGCCCGGACCGGCACCGCAGGTCCCTGCTCGTGCTCGTCTCCCTGATCACCGGCGTGATGGTCGCCGTGAGCGGCGCGATCAGCTTCGTGGGGCTCGTCATGCCGCACCTGGTGCGGATGGTCGTCGGCGCCACGCACACCCGGGTGCTCGCCGTCGCGCCGCTGGTCGGCGCGGTGTTCATGGTCTGGGTCGACCTGCTGTCCCGGACGGTGGTCGCGCCGCGCGAACTGCCGCTCGGAGTCATCACGGCGCTCGTCGGCGTGCCGGTGTTCATCGGCCTGATGCGCCGCAAGGGCTATGTGTTCGGAGGGCGTTGACATGACCGACATCAACGACGAAGCAGCCGGAAGGTCCGAGATGGACCTGCGCGTCGACGGGCTCGGCGTCGTCATCGACGGCAGGAGCCTGGTGCGCGACCTCTCGCTCGATGTGGGCGAGGGCCAGGTCGTCGGTCTGGTCGGCCCGAACGGCAGCGGGAAGTCGACCGCGCTGCGCTGTGTGTACCGGGCGCTGCGGCCGGCCACGGGCACCGTGCGGGTCGGCGGGGACGACATCTCCCGGCTCCCGATGCGCCGCAGCGCCCAGCTCGTCGCCGCCATGACGCAGGACGGCGCCGTCGACCTCGACTTCACGGTGGCGGAGGTCGTCGCGCTCGGCCGGGCCCCGCACCAGCGCGGCAACCAGGCGCTCACGGCGCGCGAACGCGAGCTGTGCGCGCGGGCGATGGAGCGGCTCGACATCCACCACCTCGCCGGGCGCGGCGTCCTGACCCTGTCCGGCGGGGAGCGGCAGCGCGTGCTGCTCGCCCGCGCCCTCGTCCAGGAGCCGCGGGTCCTCGTCCTCGACGAGCCGACCAACCACCTCGACGTACGCCATCAGATAGAGGTCCTCTCGCATCTGCGCGGCGCCGGGCTCACCGTCCTCGTCGTGCTGCACGACCTGAATCTCGCGGCGGCCGCCTGCGACCGGCTCGGCGTGCTGTCGCAGGGGCGGCTCGTGGCGTCCGGCACGCCCGAGGACGTACTCACCGAAGACCTGGTGGCCGATGTGTTCGGCGTGCGGGCCAGCGTCATCAAGCATCCGCTGACGGGCGACCCGCAGCTTCTGTACGCGCTCCACCCGTCCCTCTGAAAGGCACCGACTCCCTATGTCCCACACCCGATCCATCGCGGCCGGCTCCGCCCTCGCGCTGACGCTGCTCGTCGGCTGCGGCGCCGAGGTCGACTCGGACGGCGCCGCGAAGGCGTCCGAGAAGACCACCGTCAAGCGCTGCGGCGAGCCCGTCTCCTACAAGGTTCCGCAGCGGGCGGTCGCGTACGAGGGCGGCAGCGCCGACAAGCTGTTCAGCCTCGGCCTGACCGAGCACGTCCACGGTTATGTGATGCCGCCCGCCAACCCGCCGGTGAGCGAGTCGCCCTGGGCGTCGGAGTACGCCAAGGTGAAGATGCTCAGCGACGACCTGCTCAACAAGGAGATCGTCGTCGAGGCGAAGTCCGACTTCGTCGTCGCGGGCTGGAACTCCGGCTTCAGCGACCAGCGCGGCATCACGCCGAAGACCCTGGACAAGCTCGGCATCCAGAGCTTCATGCACACGGAGAGCTGCTTCAACTACCCCGGACACCCGGAGAAGGTCACGCCGTTCAAGGCGCTCTACAGCGACCTGGAGCGGCTCGGCAAGATCTTCCGGGTCGAGAAGAAGGCGGACCAGGTCGTCGGTGACCTGAAGAAGCGTGTCGCGGCCGTGGAGAAGAAGGCGCCGAAGGGCGGCGAGCGGGTGCCGGTGTTCCTCTACGACTCCGGCACCGACCAGCCCTTCACTGCGGGCAGCCAGGTCCCGCCCAACGACATCATCAAGAGCGCGGGCGGCAGGAACATCTTCGACGGCCTCGACGAGCGCTGGACGCAGGTCAACTGGGAGGCCGTGACGGAGGCCGAGCCCGAGGTCGTCATCATCTTCGACTACGGCGACCAGCCCGCGAAGAAGAAGATCGAGTTCCTGAAGAAGTCGCCGCACACGAAGGAGCTGCCCGCCGTCAAGAAGAACAACTTCTTCGTCCTCGACTACAACGAGGGCATCAGCGGGCCGCGCAACATCGACGGCCTGGAGAAGTTCGGCAAGTACCTGCGCGCGCTGGACCGCCAGCGCTGAGCTCAGCCCGCGAAGGGCACGCCAGGGAGCCCGTGGCCCGCGTCCGGCACGACCAGCACCGAGCCCGAGAGGGGGTGGGGGCGGTCGAGGCCGGTGCGGGCCGTGGTGATGTACAGGTCGCGCAGGGCGGGGCCGCCGAAGGCGCAGGCCGTGGGGCGGCGCACCGGGAGCTCCACGGTGCGGTCGAGGCGGCCGTCCGGTGTGTAGCGGCGGACCGCGCCGCCGTCCCAGAGCGCGACCCACACGCAGCCGTCGGCGTCGACGGTGAGCCCGTCGGGAAAGCCCGCGTCCTTGTCGATGTGTGCGAACGGGCGCCTGTTCAGGGAGCGTTGGCCGTCGTGATCGAGTACGTCGATACGTCGCGTGGGACTGTCGACGTAGTAGACGAGGCGCCCGTCGGGGCTCCAGCCGGTGCCGTTGCTGACGGCCACGTCGCCGAGGAGTTCGGTCGTGGTGCCGTCGGGGCCGACACGGGTGAGGCTGCCGCCGCCCGCCGCCTCGTCGTAGCGCATGGTGCCCGCCCAGAGCGAGCCGTCGGGCGCCACAGCGGCGTCGTTGCCCCGCCGGCCGGGCACCGGGTCGCGCACCAGCCAGCTGAAGGGCGTACCGCCCGGGCCGTACAGGCCGATGCCGTCGCGGAGATTGACGACCAGGCCGCCGCCCTCGCGGGGCTTGGCGGCGCCGACGTGCTGTTCGGTCGCCATGATGGTGCACCGGCCGTCCACGGGGTCGTACGTGTGGACGCGTGAGCCGAGGATGTCGACCCAGATGAGGCGGCCGGTGACCGCGTCCCAGGTGGGGCCCTCGCCGAGCGCGGCCTCCGCGCGCACCGCCACGTCGTACGCCCGCCTCGTCCCATGCGTCATCGCGCGCCCCGGTGGCCGAGGCGGACCGACAGGTCGCCGGCGCCCTTGGCGGCGAGCTCGGCCAGTTCGCGCTCGCGCTCCTCGCTCCAGCGGATCATCGGCACGGAGATGGAGAGGGCCGCGACGACCTGTCCCGCACTGTCCCGCACCGGCGCCGCCACACAGCTGACGTCCGGGTTGGACTCCCGGTGCTCGACGGCGACACCCCGCTCGCGGATGTCGGTGAGCGCGGCGAGGAGCTCGTCGGGGTCGGTGATGCTGTCGGCGGTCATCGCGGTGAACTCCCGTCCCCGCACCCGGGATTCGAGCTCGTCCGGCGGCAGCGAGGCCAGCAGCATCTTGCCGACCGAGGTGCAGTGCGCGGGCAGACGGCGGCCCGCCGCGGAGACCATGCGCACGGCGTGCGTGGAGTCGACCTTGGCGATGTAGATGACGTCGGTGTCCTCCAGGATCGCGACGTGAACGGTCTCGTCGCAGGTCTCGGCGACCTCGCGGGCCACCTGCTGCCCCTCGGCGGCGAGGTCGAGCTGTTCCGCGTACCGGCTGCCGAGCTGGTAGGTGCGCACGCCGAGGCGGTAGCGACCCGGCTGGTCCGGGATCTGGACGAGATACGAGCGGGCCGCCAGGGTGGTGAGCAGCTCGTGCACGGTGGTGCGCGGCAGCTGGAGTCTGCGGGTGACCTCGGGCGCGGAGAACGTACCGTCCCCTTCCAGGAACAGTTCGAGTATGTCCAGCGACCTGGTCACCGCGGGCACCAGTCGTCCCATGAGTTCGGCCTCCCACCCTGCGCGTCCGAAACTGTCCGAAACTTCGGTCGCCGATCGATATGACGAACACAGGGTAGGCACGGCGCAGTTCGCGGCGCAATGGCCGCCCGACCCCCGGCGGTACGGGGACGAGCCCGTCCAAGACCTTTTCGCGCGACCCATTGACACCTTCCGGCCACCGTGAATAACGTCACGCCAGCATTTCGAACGTGTGACGAAATACCGAACAAGTCAAGGGGCAACTGCCTTGCGCATTACGGGAATCAGCACGCATGTGGTCGGGACGCCGTGGCGTAATCTCACCTATGTCCAGGTCCACACCGACGAGGGCCTGACGGGTGTCGGTGAGACCCGCATGCTCGGCCACACCGACGCGCTCATCGGCTACCTCCGCGAGGCGGAGGCCAATCACATCAAGGGTTCCGACCCGTTCGCGGTCGAGGACCTCGTGCGCCGGATGAAGTACGGCGACTACGGCCGGGCCGGCGAGATCGTGATGTCGGGCATCGCCGTCATCGAGATGGCCTGCTGGGACATCAAGGGCAAGGCGCTCGGCGTGCCCGTCTGGCAGCTGCTCGGCGGAAAGGTCACCGACCGCGTCAAGGCGTACGCGAACGGCTGGTACACCACGGAGCGCACCCCGGAGGCGTACCACAAGGCCGCCCAGGGCGTCATGGATCGCGGCTACCGCGCCCTGAAGATCGACCCGTTCGGGACCGGCCACTACGAACTGGACCACGAGCAGAGCCTGTACGCGGTCTCGCTGATCGAGGCCGTGCGCGACGCCATCGGGCCCGACGCCGAGCTGATGCTGGAGATGCACGGCCGGTTCTCGCCCGCCACAGCCGTCCGGCTCGCGCGCGACCTCGCGCCGTTCCGGCCCGCCTGGCTGGAGGAGCCCGTACCGCCGGAGAACCTGAAGGCGCTGGAGAAGGTCGCCGCCAGGGTCGACATGCCGGTGGCGACCGGCGAGCGCGTCCACGACCGGATCGAGTTCCGCGAGCTGTTCGAGAGCCAGGCCGTGGACATCATCCAGCCCGACGTCGGCCACATCGGCGGCATCTGGGAGACCCGCAAGCTCGCGGCCACCGCCGAGACGCACTACATGCTGGTCGCCCCGCACAACGTCGGCGGCCCGGTGCTGACCGCCGCCTCGCTCCAGGTCGGCTTCACCGCCCCGAACTTCAAGATCCTGGAGCACTTCAACGACTTCGCGGACGCGGACATCAAGAAGGTCGTGAAGGGCGCGCCGCAGGTCGACCCGGAGACCGGCTGTTTCGAGCTGTCGCACGCGCCGGGTCTCGGTGTCGAGCTGGACACCGACGCCGCCGCCGAGTTCCCGCAGCAGCGGGCGCGGTTCGACCTGTGGGCCGAGGGCTGGGAGAAGCGGACGCCGGGCGGGGCCGACGCATGACGTCGCGCGCCGTCGTCGTCGACCGCCCCGGCAGCCACCGCCTCGTCGCCGGGGAGCGCCCCGAGCCGCGCCCCGGTGAGGTCCTCGTCGAGGTGGCCGCCGCCGGGATCTGCATGAGCGACCGCGAGGTGTACGACGGACAGCGCGACGCCGCGTACGTCCGTTACCCGGTGGTTCCCGGCCACGAGTGGGCCGGGACCGTGGTGGCCGTCGGCACGGGGGTCGACCCCGGCCTGGTCGGGCGGAAGACCGTCGCCGAGGGCTTTCGCGCGTGCGGCGTCTGCGAGCGGTGCCGGTACGGCGAGACGAGCCTGTGCGGCGGCGGCTACGCGGAGACCGGGTTCACCGAACCCGGCGCCTTCGCCGACCACGTCGTCGTGCCCGCGCGGCTGCTGCATCCGCTGCGTGGCGACGCCGATCTGCGGGCCGCGGCCCTGCTCGAACCGTCCGCCGTGATCGCGGCGGCCGTGCGGGCGGGCCGGCCGCGGCCCGGTGAGCGGGTCGCGGTGGTCGGGGCGGGGACGCTCGGGCTGCTCGCGGTGCAGTGGCTCGCGGCGGGCAGCCCCGCGGAGCTGGCCGTCGTCGATCCGCGCGCGGCCCGTGGGCAGCTGGCTCTGGGGTTCGGGGCGACGTCGGCGCTCACTCCCGCGGAGGCGGGGGCCGTGAACGGGTCCTTCGACCTGGTGGTCGAGACGGCGGGTGCGGCGACCACGGCCGCCTCGTCGTGTCTGCTCGCCCGCAGGGGCGGGCGGGTGGTGCTCACCGGGATGTTCGCGGAGGGGGCCGTCGGGATCGATCCCGTGCATCTGTCCGTCAGCCAGCTGGAGGTGCGGTCCGTCTTCGGGGCGTCGTCCGGTGCGTGGGCCGACGCGGTGCGGGCGTTCGAGCTCGGGCTGCTCGATCCGGCTCCGCTGATCACGCATGAGTTTCCCTTGGAGCGGTTCGGGGAGGCGGTTGCGCTGGTCGGGGGTGGTGATCCCGGGACCGGGAAGGTCTTGCTGCTGCCCTGAGCTCTTCTCTTCGTCTGCGGGCCGTGTGTGGCTGGTCGCGCAGTTCCCCGCGCCCCTGAGCACACCGCACGCGGGCCCCCCGCTTGCGCGGCCTCACCGAAGCACACCCCATGACACGAACTTCGTTCGATATTTCGAACTACGCGATCTCACGCAAAGGAACACCGTGACCGACCCCTCCACCTCTCTCCCCCGACAGCCCGGCGAACCCGCCCTCACCGCGCTCGGGCTCGCCGCCCCCTCCCCCGATCCCGCCGACGCCTCGCCCCACAGGTTTCCCGACGGTGGCACCTGGCGTGTCGAGATTCCGTCGGTCGAGGGGCCCGAGGCGCTCGGCGTCGTGCTCAAGGAGGCCGCGCGGCTCGACGTGCCGATCCACCGCATCAGCCAGGGCAGCGGCGTGTGGATGCTCTCCGACGCCGAGATCACGGAGATGGTGGAGACGGCCGCCGAGCGCGACATCGAGCTCTGCCTGTTCACCGGGCCGCGCGGCACCTGGGACACCGGCGCCTCCGTGCGCACCGACTCGCGCGGGGCCGGGCTGCGCGCCCGCGGCCACGACGCAGTCGCCGGGTGCATCGAAGATGCTGTGCGGGCCACGGAGTTGGGCGTCAAGTGTCTGCTCGTCGCCGACGAGGGTGTGCTGTGGACGCTGCACCGCGCGCGGACCGCGGGGATCATCCCGGCCGACACGACGCTGAAGGTGTCCGCCCTGATCGGCCCGGTCAACCCGGCCGCCTACGCGGTGTACGAGCGGCTCGGCGCGGACTCGCTCAACGTGCCGAGCGACCTGACGCTCGCTCACCTCACCGAGATACGGCGGGTGTCGGGTGCGCCGATGGACATGTACGTGGAGGCGCCGGACGACCTCGGCGGTTACATCCGCATGTACGAGATCGCCGAGCTGATCCGGCGCGGCGCGCCCCTCTATTTGAAGTTCGGTCTGGCGAAGGCGCCCGCCCTCTACCCGTACGGGGCGCAGCTGCGCGACGTCACCCTCGACACCGCCCGCGAGCGCGTGCGCCGCGGCCGGCTCGCCCTGGATCTGCTGGCCCGGCACGGCGCCGGTGCCGGGATGTCGCCGCTGGGCTCGCGCCTGCCCGGCGACCTGAACCGCTTCCCGGAAAGGAGCTGACCCATGCGCACCCGCACGCGCCTCACCGCCGCGGTGGCCACCGCCGTCCTGCTCGGCTCGCTCACCGCCTGCGGCCAGGAGGCCAAGGGCGGCAGCCGCTACAAGCCGGACGCCGGAAAGGGCACCACCATCGGACTCGCGATGCCGACCAAGGCCTCCGAGCGGTGGATAGCCGACGGCAAGAACATGGCCGAGCAGTTCCGCAAGGCCGGCTACAAGACGGATCTGCAGTACGGCGACGACAAGGTCGAGAACCAGGTCGCCCAGCTGGAGAACATGATCACCAAGGGGCGCAGCCTGCTGGTGGTCGCCGCCATCGACGGCTCCGCGCTGACCGACGTCCTGCAGCGCGCGCACGACGCCGGCATCCCCGTGATCTCGTACGACCGCCTCATCCTCGGCACGAAGAACGTCGACTACTACGCGTCGTTCGACAACGAGCGCGTCGGCCGGCTCGAGGCGCAGTACATCGTCGACAAGCTGAAGCTGGGCAAGCCGGAGAAGGGCGGAGACGCGCACAACATCGAGCTATTCGCGGGCTCGCCGGACGACAACAACACCAAGTACTTCTGGAACGGCGCCATGAAGGTGCTGGAGCCGTACTTCAAGTCCGGGCAGCTCACCGTCCGCAGCAAGCAGACGAGGATGAACCAGGCCACCACGCTGCGCTGGGACGGCGGCACCGCGCAGAAGCGCATGGACGACCTGATCAGCAAGAACTACGGCTCGGAGCGGGTCGACGCGGTCCTCTCGCCGTACGACGGGATCTCGCTCGGCATCATCTCCGCGCTGAAGAGCGCGGGGTACGGCTCCAAGAGCCAGCCGTTGCCGGTGATCACCGGGCAGGACGCGGAGCTGGCGTCGGTGAAGTCCATCATCCGCGGGGAGCAGACGCAGACGGTGTTCAAGGACACCCGGAAGCTGGCCGCGCAGACGGTGGCGATGGGCGACGCGGTCCTGAACGACAAGAAGCCCAAGGTCAACGACACCACCAATTACCACAACGGCAAGAAGACCGTGCCGTCGTACCTCCTCGACCCGGTCAGCATCGACAAGTCGAACACGCAACTCCTCGTCAAAGAGGGGTACTTCACGGCAGGGCAGCTCAAGTGAGCAGGCCCGTACTCGAGATGCGCGGCATCACCAAGACGTTCCCCGGCGTCAAGGCGCTCTCCGATGTGAACCTGACCGTGCGGGCCGGGGAGATCCACGCGATCTGCGGCGAGAACGGCGCGGGCAAGTCGACGCTGATGAAGGTTCTCAGCGGCGTCCACGAGCACGGCAGCTACGACGGCGAGATCCACTTCGAGGGCGAGCGCATGGCCTTCAAGGACATCCGCGCCAGCGAGCGGCACGGCATCGTGATCATCCACCAGGAGCTGGCACTCGTCCCGTACCTGTCCATCGCCGAGAACATCTTCCTCGGCAACGAACAGGCCAGGCGCGGCTTCATCGACTGGCACGACACACTGCGCAGGGCGAGCGCGCTGCTCAAGCGGGTGGGTCTGAACGAGAAGCCGCAGACGCCGGTCGCCGACATCGGCGTGGGCAAGCAGCAGCTGGTGGAGATCGCCAAGGCGCTCTCCAAGGAGGTGAAGCTGCTCATCCTGGACGAGCCGACGGCCGCGCTCAACGACGAGGACAGCGCGAAGCTCCTCGATCTCATCGTGGGCCTGCGGGAGCAGGGCATCGCCAGCATCATCATCTCCCACAAGCTGAACGAGATCCGGGCCATCACCGACTCGGTGACGATCCTGCGCGACGGGCGGACCATCGAGACGCTGACGGTCCGTGAGACGCCGGACGCCGAGCCGGAGTTGTCGGAGGACCGCATCATCCGCGGCATGGTCGGCCGCGACCTCGATCACCGCTTCCCCGACCGCACACCCTACGAGGGCGAGGACGCGGGCTCGCCCGCCCTGGCCGTCGAGGGCTGGACGGTGCGGCATCCGGTCGACCACCAGCGCAAGGTCGTCGACGACGTGTCGCTGACCGTGCGGCGCGGTGAGATCGTCGGCATCGCGGGCCTGATGGGCGCGGGCCGCACCGAGCTCGCGATGTCCGTGTTCGGGCGTTCGTACGGCCAGTACGTATCCGGGACGGTGTCGGTGGGCGGCCGCCGGGTCGTCACGAAGACGGTGCCCGCCGCGGTCGACGCGGGCATCGCGTACGTCACCGAGGACCGCAAGCAATACGGCCTGAACCTCATCGACAACATCAACCGCAACATCTCCCTGGCCTCACTGCCGGGCATGCGGCGCCGGGACGGTTTCGTCGACGAGCACCACGAGCGGTCCGTCGCCGAGCGCTACCGCAAGTCGATGAACATCAAGGCGCCCACGGTGTTCGAGCAGGTGGGGCGGCTCTCCGGAGGCAACCAGCAGAAGGTCGTGCTGAGCAAGTGGATCCACGCCGACCCCGATGTGCTGATCCTCGACGAGCCGACGCGCGGCATCGACGTCGGCGCCAAGTACGAGATCTACACCGTCATCGACAAGCTCGCGGCCGAGGGCAAGGCGGTCCTCTTCATCTCCTCCGAACTGCCCGAGCTGCTCGGGATGTGCGACCGGATCTACACGATGGCCGAGGGCCGGCTGACCGGTGAGGTCGACCGCGCGGACGCCACCCAGGAACTCCTGATGCGCCACATGACCAAGAACAGAAGCTGAGGCATCCGCCATGACCACCACGACCACGCCCCCGCGCGACACCGCGGCCACGCCACCCGCCAAGGCCTCCGTCGGCGAACTGCTGCTGCGCAGCGTGCGCTCCAACATGCGCCAGTACGGCATGCTGATCGCCCTGGCCTTCATCGTCATCCTCTTCCAGATCTGGTCGGACGGCGTCCTGTTGCTGCCGAGCAACGTCTCCAACCTGATCCAGCAGAACGGCTACATCCTCATCCTGGCCATCGGCATGATGATCGTCATCATCGCCGGCCACATCGACCTGTCCGTCGGTTCGCTGGTGGCCTTCGTCGGCGCCATGTCGGCGGTGATGATGGTCAAACACGACATGCCGTGGGTGCTCGCGCTCGTCCTCTCGCTGCTGATCGGCGCGGTCGCGGGGGCGTGGCAGGGCTTCTTCATCGCGTACGTGGGCATCCCGTCGTTCATCGTGACGCTGGCCGGCATGCTGCTCTTCCGCGGTCTCACGCAGATCGTCCTGGAGGGCCAGTCCCTCTCGCCGTTCCCCGACGGCTTCCAGAACATCGCCAAGGGCTTCATTCCGGAGATGGGCCCGTACACGCAGTACCACAACCCGACGCTGGTCATCGGCTTCGTGACGGTCGCGTTCCTCGTCTTCCGTGAATGGCGCAGCCGCAAGCAGCAGTTGGCGTACGACCTCGACGTCACGCCGACGAGCCTGTGGGTGGCCAAGCTGGTCGCGATCAGCGCCGCTGTCATCGCCTTCACGCTGACCCTGGCGAGCTTCCGCGGTGTGCCCGTGGTGCTGCTCATCATGTGCGGCCTGCTGATCGGCCTCGGCTATGTGATGCGCAACGCCGTCATCGGGCGGCACGTGTACGCGCTGGGCGGCAACAAGGCGGCGGCGAAGCTGTCCGGCGTCAAGGACAAGCGCGTCACCTTCCTGATCTTCGTCAACATGGGTGTGCTGGCGGCGCTCGCGGGCTGTGTGTACGCGGCGCGACTGAACGCGGGCACCCCGCAGGCGGGCCTGAACTTCGAACTGGAGGCGATCGCCGCCTCGTTCATCGGCGGCGCGTCGATGAGCGGCGGCGTGGGCACGGTGATGGGCGCCGTGATCGGCGGCCTGGTGCTCGGCGTCCTCAACCAGGGCATGTCCCTGGTCAACATCGGCACCGACTACCAGCAGGTCATCAAGGGTCTGGTGCTGCTCGCCGCGGTCGGGTTCGACGTCTGGAACAAGCGCAAGGTCGGCCGGTAGTCACAGTCCAACTCACCCTTATGGAGCGGCACATGGAAACGAGCAGACGCACCGTACTGGCGGCGGCCGCCGCCACCGGCCTCACCGCGGCCGTCGCCGGCACGTCGCACGCGGCGGACGGCGCGCGACCCACCAAGGAGCTGTTCGGCAGGCTCGCCGACGGGACGAAGGTGTACCTCTGGTCGCTGGCGAACGGCGGCACGCGGATGAAGGTCCTTTCGTACGGCGGCATCGTGCAGTCTTTGGAACTGCCCGACCGGCACGGCCGGTACACCAACGTCTCGCTGGGCTACGACAACCTCGATGCGTACGTCGCCGGGACCACGTTCTTCGGCGCGCTCATCGGCCGGTACGGCAACCGCATCGCGCGCGGCCGCTTCACCCTGGACGGCAAGTCCTACCAACTGTCCGTCAACGACGGGGAGAACAGCCTGCACGGCGGGGCGAAGGGCTTCGACACGCGGGTGTGGGACGTGGAGCCGTTCGCCGGGTCCTCCGGTGTCGGTCTGGTCCTCCGGCATGTGAGCGTCGACGGTGAGATGGGCTATCCGGGGACGCTGCGGGTGAAGGTGACGTACACCCTCACCCGCAGGGGCGACTGGCGGATCGACTACGCGGCGACCACCGACAAGGCGACCGTCGTGAACCTCACCAACCACACGTACTACAACCTGGCGGGCGAGGGCAGCGGCGACATCTACGGCCACGAACTCTCGCTCCTGGCGGGGCGGTTCACGCCGACCGACGCGGGGCTGATCCCGACGGGTGAGCTGGCGAAGGTGGCGGGCACGCCCTTCGACTTCCGGCGCGGGAAGCGCGTCGGCGAGGACATCCGCGTCGCCCATCCGCAGCTGGTGACCGCCAAGGGGTACGACCACAACTGGGTCCTCGACAAGGGCATCACCCGCCGCCCCGAACACTTCGCGACCCTGCGGGACCCGGAGTCCGGCCGCACGATGAGGATCGCCACGACCGAGCCCGGCGTGCAGTTCTACTCCGGCAACTTCCTCGACGGCACGCTGACGGGCCCCTCCGGACGCACGTACCGCCAGGGCGACGGGCTGTGCCTGGAGACCCAGCACTTCCCGGACTCCCCGAACCAGCCGTCGTTCCCCTCCACGGTGCTGCGGCCCGGCGAGACCTACCGGTCGAGCACGGTCCACGCCTTCTCCGCCCGCTGATCCGGGCCGTAGGTCCGGAGCTCGGCGCGACCCGGCCAGGTGGCCGGGTCGCGCTGTTTCTCAGGAGCTGCGGCCGTCGGCCACGGGGATGCCGAAGTCCGGTGTGCCGTCGGCCTTCCAGCCCAGCCGCTGGATGCGGGTGTGGCGGTTGGGGTCGTGCAGCGGGTCGCCGGTGATGTCCTTGTACTGGCGGGCGTGGTAGACGAGGACGTCGGTGCGGCCGTCCTCGGCGACGGTGAAGGAGTTGTGGCCGGGCCCGTACTGCCCGGTGGTGTCGTTGCTGGTGAAGACGGGCTTCGGCGACTTCGTCCACGACTTCGGGTCGAGGAGGTCGCTGCGGGCGTCGGCGGTGAGCAGGCCCAGGCAGTAGTTGGCGTCGGTGGCGCTCGCGGAGTACGTCATGAAGACGCGCCCGTTGCGCCGGATCACCGAGGCACCCTCGTTCACCTTGAAGCCGCGGCACTCCCAGTCGTACTCGGGTGTGGTGAGCCGCACTTGGGGCCCGGTCACCGTCCAGGGGTTGGCCATGCGGGACAGGAACACGGCGGTGTTGTTGTCCATGCCTGGCTCGTACTGCGCCCAGGCGAGGTAGCGGGAGCCGCGGTGCGTGAAGGTGGTCGCGTCCAGGGAGAAGGTGTCCCAGGCGGTGACGATCCGCCCCTTCTCCGTCCAGGTGCCCTTGAACGGGTCGCGGTGGGGATTCTCCAGGACCCACATACGGATCTTCCACACGTCGTCGGCGGGCGCGGCGGCGAAGTACAGGTACCACTTGCCGTCGATGTGGTGGATCTCCGGCGCCCAGATGTGCGCGCCCATGTCACCACTCGCGTGCTTGCGCCAGACGACGGCCTCCTCGGCGGTCGCGATGCCGCGCAGGGTGCGGGAGCGGCGCAGGATGATGCGGTCGTACTCGGGGGAGGTGGCGGTGAAGTAGTAGCGGCCGTCGGTGTGGCGGTGGATGTGCGGGTCGGCGCGCTGCCGGACGAGGGGGTTGGGGAAGGAGAGGGCGGCGTGGGGCGCGCGGGCCGAGGTGTCCGGCGTCGCGGCGCGGGCGACGGCCAGGGCGGCGGCGAGGGTGCCTGCGGCGAGGGCGGCGCCCTTCAGTACGAGTCTGCGGTGTGGGTGCGGGTGCGGGTGTCGGCCGGGGTTCGTGGTGGGTTCGCTGGGGTTCATACGCTGGCGCGCCTTTCCGGAGCGAGGGGACGTCCGTGATGACGTCCGTGGTTACGTCCGTGATTTCGAACAACATCTGTGATGTCGAACGCCGAAACGGTAAAGGCGTGTTCGGAGCTGGTCAACGGGTAGGACGGGACGAGGTCGACACCGAGGGAGTACCGGGGATGACGAGCGGCACGTGGACCAACTGGGCGGGAAACATCACCTTCTCCACCGGCGAGCTGCACCGCCCCCGCTCGCTCGACGAACTGCGGGACCTGATCGCGGGCAGCCGCCAGGTGCGGGTCCTCGGCACCGGGCACTCGTTCAACAGGATCGCCGACGTCGACCCTGGGTCCGGCGGGGCCCTGGTCTCCCTGGCCGGGCTCGAACCGTCCGTCGACGTCGACACGTCGGCCCGGACCGTGCGCGTCGCGGGCGGCGTACGCTACGCCGAACTCACCCGCCACCTCCACGCGCAGGGCCTCGCCCTCCCCAACCTGGCCTCCCTGCCGCACATTTCGGTGGCCGGCTCGGTCGCCACCGGCACGCACGGCTCCGGCAACGGCAACCAGCCCCTGTCCTCGGCGGTCCGGGCCGTCGAGCTGATCACGGCGGACGGTTCCCTGCTCACGGTGCGCCGGGGCGACGACGGCTTCGACGGCGCCGTGGTCGCGCTGGGCGCGCTGGGTGTCGTCACCGCCCTCACCCTGGACGTGGAGCCCGCCTTCGACGTATGCCAGCACGTGTACGGCGAACTCCCGCTGGCCGGGCTTGACTTCGGGGCGGTGAGCGCGGCGGCGTACAGCGTGAGTCTCTTCACGGACTGGCGCGGCTCCCGCTTCACGCAGGTGTGGCTGAAGCGGCGCGCCGACGGGCCGCCGGCCGACTTCCCGTGGGCGCGGCCCGCCACCGCGCCCGCACACCCCGTGCCGGGCATGCCGGCGGTCAACTGCACGCACCAACACGGGATACCGGGGCCCTGGCACGAGCGGCTGCCGCACTTCCGTCCGGCGTTCACCCCGAGCAGCGGCGCCGAACTCCAGTCGGAGTACCTCCTCCCCCGGCGGGACGCGCTAGCCGCCCTCCACGCGCTCGACTCCCTGCGCGCTTCGATCGCCCCGGTCCTCCAGGTCTGCGAGGTCCGCACGGTGGCCGCCGACACGCAGTGGCTGAGCCCCGCGTACGGCCGCGACACGGTGGCCTTCCACTTCACCTGGGCCCCGGACCCGACGGCGGTGCTCCCGGCGGTCACCCTGCTCGAAAACCACCTTGCCCCATTCGCCCCACGCCCCCACTGGGGCAAAGTCTTCACCCTGCCGCCCACCGACCTCCACGCCCGCTACCCGCGCCGAGCCGACTTCACAGCACTCGCGGAGAAGCTGGACCCGCCGGGCAAGTTCCGCAACGCCTTCGTCCGGGGTCTTTTCTAGGCGGGGGTGGGAGGCGGGGGGTTCGGTGGGATTGGCAGGCTAGTGGGCTTGGCGGGTCCGGCGGATGCGGGGGGGTTCAGGCGGGGGCGGTGGACCCGGCGGCCCCAGTCGGCCGCCCGGCGGGCTTGGCAGATGCGGCGGCCCCGGCAGCCCAGGCGGATGCGGCGGTCCCGGCGGACTCGGTGGAGTCGGTGGAGTAGGCGGACTCGGCGGGTTCAGTGGGCCCGGCGGCACCCGCCGGCCCGGCGGGGTTGGCAGATGCTGCAGCCCGGGCAGACCCGGCCTGCCCGGCCTGCCCGGCTTGCCCGGCTTGCCCGGCCTGCCCGGCGGGCTTGGCAGATGCGGCAGGCCCGGCAGCTCTGGCGGATGCGGCGGTCCCGGCGGACTCGATGGACTCGGCGGACTCGGTGGGTTCAGTGGGCCCGGCGGCACCCGCCGGCCCGGCGGCCCCGGCAGGTCCGACGGCCCCGGCGGACTTGGCAGGCTCTGCGGACTTGGCAGCCCCGGCGGATGCGGCGGGCTCGGCAGCCCGGGCAGGCTCGGCGGACTCGGCAGTCCCGGCGGCCTTGGCGGACTCGGCGGCCCCAGCGGATGCGGCGGGCTCGGCAGACCCGAAGGGCTCGGCGGCCCGGGCGGGCTCGGTGAGTTCCGCGAGGCGGGTGCGTTTGGCGGGGCCTGGCGGCCCAGGGCTTTCGGAGCGGCGCGGCACCCGGCGTACCCCCACAAGCCCCAGCACCGGCACCGCCGCCAGCACTGCCCACGGTATCGCTCCGCCCCGTTCCAGCAGGGCGCCCGCCGGGGCGCCTGCCGCGAGGACCACCGCGCCGGAGACCGAGGACAATGCCCCCGTGAAGAAGCCGAGTCTGCGGTCCTCGACCAGGTCGGGGAGCCAGGCCCGGGCCGCCGGGACCACCAGCATCTGCCCGAGCGTCAGCAGCACCACGAACGCCAGCGACGGCACGACACCGCCCACCGGAAGCAGCACCCCCGTCGCCGCGAACGACCCGGCGACGAGAACGAGGCCGCACCGCAGTGCCGCCGGAGACGAGAGCCGCGCCGCGATCCAGCGGGAGAGGGGCAGTTGACCCGCGACGACCAGGACCGAGGAGAGCGCGAAGAGCCAGCCGAGCGCGGCCTGCGAGCCGAGGGAGCGGTCCAGTTCCGCGGGCAGGGCGAGGTAGAGCTGGTTGTACGCGAGGAGGTAGCCGCTGTAGGCGAGGCAGAGGCCGAGGAAGGCGCGGTGGCGCAGCATCTGCCGTACACCGCCCCGCAGCGACGGGCGGTCCGTGGCCGCGCCGCCCGCGCCCGCGCCGCCCGCGCGCGTGTCCGGCATCAGCCGGCCGTGCGCGGCGAGGATCACCAGGAACACCCCCGCCCCCGCGAGACAGGCCACCCGGAACCCGCCCGCCAGCAGGGCCGCACCCAGAACCGGCCCCACCAGGGCACCCGCCTGGCCGCCCGCCGAGAAGAGGCCGAGGACCCGGGTCCGCTCGACGCCGGTCGCCTCCTCGTGACGCACCGCCTGCCTGGCGATCTCCGTCTCCACGGCCGGCGAGAACAGTGCCGCCGCGAACCCGACGAGCAGCACCGAGCCGATGACGGACCAGGTCGCGTCGGCGAAGCCGAGCCAGCCGAAGCCGACGGCCCGCAGCACGCACCCGGCGAGCACGACAGGCCGTGGCCCGTACCGGTCGGTGAGCGTGCCGCCGACGACGAACAGCCCCTGCTGGCTGAAGGTGCGCAGCCCCAGCACGAGCCCGACCAGCCAGCCGCCGAGGCCGAGAGCGTCGCCGAGGTGGTCGGCGAGGAATGGCAGCACGGCGAAAAAGCCGATGTTGAAGGCGCATTGGGTGGCGATCAGCAGCCGGGGCAGGGCGGGCAGGGTGCGCCAGAGGTGGGTGCGGGTGGCGGGGGCAACGGCAGACATGGCGAACGCTCGTGGGGCTCGAATCGGGTGGGGTGAGAAGTTCGATGGGTCCGGGAAGCGGGACAGACTCAGTGGCCGGTGAGGAACTGCCGGGTGTACGGGTCCCGTGGCGCGTCGAAGAGTTCGTGCGTGGGCCCCGTCTCCACGATCCGCCCGGCCGACATCACGGCGACGCGGTGGGCGAGGTGACGGACGAGGGCCAGGTCGTGGCAGATGAAGAGGTAGCCGAGTCCGAGGCGGTCCTGGAGGTCGGTGAGGAGGTTGACGATGCCGGAGCGGACGGAGGGGTCGAGCGCGGAGACCGGCTCGTCGAGGACGAGGAGCCGGGGGCCGAGGGCGAGCGCCCTGGCGATTCCGGCGCGCTGGCACTGGCCGCCGGAGAGCTCGTACGGCAGGCGCCCCGCGTACGCGGGATCGAGGCCGACCAGCTCCATCAGCTCGGCCGCCCGTCCCGCGACGGGCCTGCCGTGCACGCGCAGCGGCTCGGTGATGGTGGCGCCGATGGGGGCGCGGGGCGAGAGGGAGGCGTAGGGGTCCTGGAAGACGGGCTGGAACTGCGGGCGGAGCGCGCGCAGTTCGCGCCCGCGCAGCGTCGTCAGCTCCTGCCCGGCGAACCGGACGCTGCTGCCCCGCTCGGGCCTGCGCAGCGCGAGCACGGCGTTCGCCGTGGACGTCTTCCCGCAGCCGGACTCGCCTGTCAGCGCGAGCGTCTCGCCCTCCTCGATGCGGAACGACACACGGTCCACGGCGGTGTGTTCGCCGTACCGCACGACGAGATCGGTCACTTCGAGCAGCGGAGTCACGCGGCGGCCTCCTCGGCGAACAGCGCGGTGAGGGGTACGGGCAGCTCCCGCGACCGGTGACACGCGACGGCGTGCCCGCCCCCACCGTCGACCAGCACGGGCTCCGCCACCCTGCACCGGTCGACGGCCACCGGGCACCGGTCCGCGAAGGCACACCCGGCGGGGAGGGCGAGCGGGGACGGCGGGCTCCCCGCGACCACGGGCAGCGGCCCACGCGTCGCACGCGTCGCACGCCGCGCCTCCGTGGCTCCCGGCAGCGAGGCCAGGAGGCCCGCCGTGTACGGGGACTTCGGACGGGTGAGCACCTGGGCCGTCGGGCCCGACTCCACGGGCTTGCCCGCGTACAGGACCACCGTGCGGTCGGCGTGGGCGGCTGCCAGGGGCAGGTCGTGGGTGATGAGGAGCAGCGCCGATGACTTGTCCTCACCCTCGCGGGGTGTGGTCGTCAGGGTGTGCAGGATCTCCTCCCGGAGGCGGGGGTCGAGCGCCGTGGTCGGTTCGTCGGCGACGATCAGGTCCGGGGAGTTCACCAGCGCCATCGCGATCACCGCGCGCTGGCGCATGCCGCCGGAGAACTCGTGCGGGAGGCAGCGGGCGCGCCGTGCGGCGTCCGCGATGCCGACGCGGTCCAGTGCCGCGACCGCCCTGCGGCGGGCCTCCGCGCGCGGCACGCGGGCCACCGAGCGTACGGCGGCGGCGACTTGGGCGCCGACCGTGTGCACGGGGCTGAGGACGGCCAGCGCGTCCTGCGGGACGTACGCGACGCGCCGCCCCCAGAGGCGTCCGTACACGTCCGGCCCCGCCCCGGCGATCTCCTCGCCGTCGAGACGTACGCTGCCGGTCACCCGGGCGCCGCGCGGCGCGAGCCCGAGGACCGCCCTGGCGGTCAGCGACTTGCCCGCCCCGGACTCCCCGACCAGAGCGGTGACCCGCCCGGCCTGCACATCGAAGGACACACCGCGCACCGCGGGCACCGCCCCGACGGTCACCCGCAGATCCCGCACGACGAGAAAAGGGTGGCTCGTGCTCATGCTCATGCTCATGCCTCGTCTTCCGCAGGCATCGTGGACTGCGCCGTACGCGCCGTACGCGCCATGCGCGGCCGCACCACCGCTGGTATCAGCGCACGTGCGGCAGCGGCCGACGCAAGAACGGCGCTCACCCTCACGCCCCGCACAACAAGCAAAGGGACCCTCACGCCTTGACCTCCGCGACCATCGTGGGCTGTGCCCTGTGCACCGGCCGCGCTGTACGCGGCGTGGACTGTGCCCTACGCACCGACCGCGCCGAACCCGGCCGCACAGCGAGCAAAGGGGCCTTCACGCCTTGACCTCCGCGAGCGTCACGGAGCGTGCCGCACGCATCGTGCGCGCCCCCCGCGGTCGTACCGCCGACAGCGTCACCGCCAGGCCCGCAAGGAGTGCGAGTGCGGCGGCCGGTGCGAGGGCCGCTACCGGGGCCCTCTCGACGTACAGCCGGGACTCGTCGAGCAGGAGCCCCCACTCGGGGGACGGCGGCCGCGTGCCGAGGCCGAGGAAGCCGAGGGCCGCCAGGGCGAGCGCGGTGCCGGGCAGGCGCAGGATCGCGTGCCGGGCGACGGGGCCCGCGACGGCGGGCAGCACGTGCCGGGTGAGGATCCACGCGGGGCTCGCCCCGATGGCGCGCTGTGCCGTCAGGTGGGCCCCGGCGCGCGTCTCCTGGACGAGCGCCGCGGCGTGCGCGGCCAGCGGCGGCCAGGAGATGAGCGCGACCGCGAGGGACGCGCCGAAGGTGCTTGGCCCGGTGAGGGCGGCGGCGAGGACGCCGACCACGACGGGCGGCAGGGCGTTGGCGATGTCGGACGCGCCCGCGGCCACGCTCGGCAGGAAGCCGAGGACGAGCGCGACGAGCAGCGAGACGGCGCACACGGCGAGCGCCACGCCGACGGTGCTCGCGGCCCCGTGCCCGAGCCTGGCCAGCACGTCGCGGCCGAGCGCGTCCGTGCCGAGCGGATGCGCCGCGGAGGGCGCGGCGAGCCGCAGCGCGGTGTCGACGGCGTACGGGTCGCGCAGCAGCCCCCACCCGATGACGGCCGCGAGGGCCGCCCCGAGCAGGGCCGGCACCCTCGCCGGTACGTGCCCCGGCGGCGGCGCGGGCAGCGCGAGCGCCGAGCCCTTGAGCGCGGCGCCGAACAGCGCCTTCCGTACGAGGGCCGCGCAGCCGCCCGCCGCCAGGGCGAGGAGCAGCAGTGCGAGGACCGAGCCCTGGAGCAGCGGCAGGTCCTGGGACTTGGCGGCGCCGAGCGCGGTGCGGCCGAGGCCGGGCACCGCGAAGACGGTCTCGACGGCGACCGCGCCGCCGGTCAGCCCGACCGCGACGAGGCCGATCTGCGGCACGAGCGCGGGCAGAGCGCGCCGCAGTGCCGCCCCGGTCAGCCGGGCGGGGCTCGTCCCGCTCGCCCGCCACACGTCCGTCCAGCGCTCGCGGAACACCGCGGGCAGCGCGTCGGCGACGAGCCGGCCGAGCAGCCCGCCCGCGGGGACGCCCATGGCGAGGGCGGGCAGCACGAGGTGGTGTGGCCCCTGCCAGCCGGAGACGGGGAGGAGCCCGCACCAGACGCCGAGCACGATCAACAGCACGGTGGCGAGCAGGAATTCGGGTACGGCGGCGAGCATCGCCCCGCCGGCTCCTCCCCCGCCGCGCAGGGTGCCGCGCGCGCCGCGTACCAGCGTGGGCAGGCACAGGGCGGCCGCGACGAGCAGCGCCACGGCGAGCGAGGCGCCCATGAGGGTGAGCGAGACGCCGAGCCCGGAGAGCACGGAGGGGAGTACGTCGGCGCCGGAGACCCAGGAGGTGCCGAGGTCGCCGCGGATCAGGCCGCGGGCCCAGTCGGTGAGCAGGGTGAGGGGCCCGGCGTCCAGGCCGAGGTCGGCGCGGACGGCCGACAGCGCCTCGGCGGTGGGCTCCTGCTCGGCGGAGCGCGCGCGGAGCACGGTGAGGGCCGGATCCCGTCCGGAGAGCCAGGGCAGCAGCCCGACGACGGCGAGAACCACGACAAGCGCACAAACCCGCACAAGCCCGACCCGCAACCCACCCGACAGCCACATGCCTCGCAACCCGCCCAACTGCCGCACGCCCCACACCCCCGCCAAGCACACAACCCGCCGTACCCCGCCGCCCGACCGCCCGGCTCTCACCCCGACCGACGGTCCCGCAACCCGCGCCTCGGCCGTCGGCCGCACGCCCCGCACCCCGCCCGCAGACCGCACGGCACACCCCCCACCCGCAGCCCGCGCCTCGGCCGTCGGCTGCAGGGGCCGCACCCCGCCCGACGACCGCACGACCCGCACTCCTGCCGCCCGCATCGGCCAGGCCGACCACGCCGACCCCACAGCCCCAACCACCCCCACAGCCCCACGCGCCGCCCGGCGCGTCACGAGCCGGGTCCGGCGCGCCACGAGGCGTATCTCCGGCATCACTTGACGTACGTGTCGAGGGTGATCAGCTCACGCTCGCGTGGGTCCTTCGCGGAGCCCACGACGTTCGTGGCGTCGCCCTGGATGACCCGTTCGTGGAGCATGGGGACGGCCGCGTCGGTGTTGAGGACCGCGGTCTCGGCGTCGAGGATCACGGCGCGGCGGGCGTCGCCGGACATGGTCTTCTCCGCCTTGCGGACGGCCTTGTCGACATCCGGGTCGGTGAGCTGGGAGAGGTTGAAGGAGCCGTCGCCCGCGAAGTCGCTGCGCAGGTACGCGGCCGGGTCGCCGGAGTCGATGACGGTGGCGCGGGAGAGGACGAACGCGTCGAACTTCCCGGCCAGCGCGTCCGCCTCGATGGCGGCGTACTCCCGCACCTCCAGCTTCACCTTGAACCCGGCCTTCTTCAGCTGCTGCTGGAGCGTGGCCGCCACCTCGGGCAGCTCGGCCCGGTCGGTGAAGGTGCCTATGGTGACGGTGTCGCCGGACGGTTTCGCCGGCTCGGCCGCGCGGGTACGTCCGGCGCGTTCCGCCGCCCAGGGGAGAGCCGGCCCCAGCAGACCTTCCGCCGTGTCGGCGCGCCCTTCGTAGATGTCGTCGACGAGGGCGTCGGCGTCGATGGCCTCGCGGGCGGCGGCCCGCTGCCCCGCGTCCTTGAAGACGCCCTCACCGGTGTTCAGGTAGAGGGTGTTGGTGCGCGGCATGGGCACCTCGGTGATCTGGTCCTTCTCCAGGAGCGAGGCCTGCGAGACCGGAATGGCCTCGACGATGTCGGCGTCGCCGCTGCGCAGGGCGGCGGCCCGCGCGGCACCGTCGGGGACGTACGTCACGTCGATCCCGGCGGCCCTGGCGCGCCCGCCCCAGTACTTCTCGTAGCGGTCGAGGGTCGCCGACGACGTGC
Organism: Streptomyces sp. NPDC039480; assembly: GCF_055597165.1. NCBI lineage: Bacteria > Bacillati > Actinomycetota > Actinomycetes > Kitasatosporales > Streptomycetaceae > Streptomyces > Streptomyces sp. NPDC039480. The sequence continues at coordinate 112,845 of NZ_JBVITX010000013.1, forward strand.
CGTCGGCCTTCTTCAGGACGAAGGCGCCGGTGCCCGCCCCGACCGGATCGACCGTCCTGCCCCGGTACGCCCTGGCGGCCAGGACGGACAGCTGCGGCGAGGAGAGCCGCTGCGGGACGAGCGGGTCGGGCTCGCCCGTGGTGACGACGACGGTGTCGCCCTTGGCCTCGGCCGTGAAGTCGACGCCGTCGAGGATGCGCGGCTTGGGCGAGGCGGTGGCCGCCTCGGTGAGGGACCGCACGACGGCCCGCGCGGTCAGCGGTGTGCCGTCATGGAACGTCACGCCCTCGCGGAGGGTGAAGGTCCAGGTGCGCTCGCCGGTCCGCTTCCACCTGGTCGCGAGCGCCGGTTCGGCGTCGCCGTCCTTGTCCAGGGTGACCAGGGTCTCCGCGGTGGACCAGCGCGACAGCTTGAAGGCGTCGTCGCTGAGCGGGGAGAGGCCGGAGCGGGGCGGGTTCATCATCGCCACGCGTATCCGTTCGCCGTCCGACGCCTGTCCGGAGCCTGCCGTGCTCGCGGCGAAGCACCCGGTGAGAGCGAGCACGGAGGACAGGGCCAGGGCGGCGGGGGGCAGCAGCTTGCGATGGCGCACGGGACTGGGACTTCTTCCTGGAACGGGACACGTCGACTTTGCAGCTGCATGACCATAGCAGCATGACAATCGTTTTCAATAACGAATCGACGCGTCCCGTCCCAGGGGCCGGTCAGCGGGCGACCGGCCAGCCCGAGCTCCAGTCGAGAAGGTTCACCCCGAGCTTCGGGGTGCCGTTGTCCTGTCCGTCGTAGTAGTGGTAGACGAGCAGATCGCCGTCGACGTCCTTCAGTACGGACTGGCCGCCCGGGCCGATGTAGCGGCCGTGTGACTCCAGGACGGTGGTTCCTCCGTTCTTCGTCAGCGCGACACCGTCCCTGTCGTAGTACGGGCCGGTCGGCGAGGTCGCGCGGCCGACCTTGATCTTGTACGTCGAGGCGGTGCCCGCGCAGCACGTGTCGTACGACGCGAAGAGGTAGTAGAAGCCGTTCCTCTTGACGACGTAGGGCGCCTCGACCGCCTTCGTCCCGGTCGGCCGGGAGGCGAGCGAGTGACGGGTCGTGTCGCCCGCGTACGGCTTGCCCGTCGCGGGGTCGACGCGGATCATCTTGATCCCCGTCCACCAACTCCCGAAGGACAGCCACCACTTGCCGTCGTCGTCGACGAAGAGGTTCGGGTCGATGGCGTTGTGGTCGCTGTCGGGGCCGGAGGTGACGACCGCTCCGTAGTCGGTCCAGGTGCCCGGCTCGCCCGTGGCGGAGCCCGCGAGTCCGATCGCGGACGTGTTCGAGCCGAAGCTGGAGACGGAGTAGTACATCATGTACTTCCCGCCGTGGTACGAGATGTCCGGAGCCCAGGCCTCCGGCACGGCGGAGTACCGCGACCACCAGCCCGGCCGGCTCCCGAAGGCGTCCGCGCCGGCGCGGAAGGCGATCCGGTCGGTGGAGGAACGGTGGCCGATGCCGCCGCCGGTGGCGTACAGGAGGTACTTGCCGGACGGCGTGCGGACCATCGTCGGGTCGTGGACGACGGTACTGCCCGTGACCCTCCCCGGCGCGGGGTACGCCGACGCGGTGCCCGGCACGAGGGCGAGCAGCACGGCGGCGGGCAGGACGAGAAGCGCTCTGCGGCTACTGCTTCGGCTACGGCTGCGGCTCACACGGTTCTCCTTCAGCTGTTGAGCACGTCGGAGCTTTCGCGGACGTCAGAGTTTTCCGGCGCCCGCGCCCTGCGTGACGGACGCGACGACGGTCGAGGCGGGCTCGGCGGTGTAGCTGTAGGGCGGCTTCGTGAAGGAGCCCACCTGGGAGATCTCCGTGGCGGCGCCCCCGAGGTCGTTGCCCCGCAGCACCGCGTAGCCGTCGACGTCGCTGCTGCGGCTGGTGGTCACGGCGATCTTGGTGGAGCGGAACACGTTGTTCTCGACGAGCAGCTGCGCGCCCATGCGGGAGTGGGCCGCCGTGTCGGCGCCCTGGACGTAGTTGTCGTAGAAGTGGCCGGTGCCGAAGCGGAGGCTGGGGATGCGCGAGTAGACGTTGCTGAAGTGGTTGTGGTGGTAGGTCACCTTCAAGTGGCCCTTGTCCTCTGCTCCGTTGTTGTCGCTGTGTCCGACGAGGGAGCCCTTGAAGTGGTCCTTGAAGGTGTTCCACGACACGGTGACGTGGTCCGAGCCGTGGTTGATGTCGAGGAGGCCGTCGTAGAAGTCCTTGTCGTGCTCGCGGTCCGCCGAGAAGGAGTTGTGGTCGATCCACACCTTCGTCGACTCCTGCACGGTGATGCCGTCGGCGGGCGCCACCGGCTTGCTGATGTTCAGGTTGCGCACGACGACGTTGGTGGCCTCCTTCACGCGCAGGCCGCCTCCGGTGAAGCCCGACGCCGAACCGGTGCCGAGCACCGTGGTGTTGGAGCCGATGTCGACCTGGCCGCTGAGCGGGATCAGGCCGTTGACCTTGACGACCTTGGCGGTGTCCCCCGCGACGGCGGACTTGAAGGCGGCGAGCGTGGTGACGGTGACCGGGGTGGCGTTGCCGCCGCCCGTCGTGCCCGCGCCGAAGCCGATCGGGGCGTTCTCGGCCTGCGCGGACCGGGCCTCCGCCGCCCGCGCGGGCTCCGCCGCTGCGAGGTGCGGCAGTGCGGCGCCGAGCGCGAGCGCGGCGGCGCCGGCTCCGGTGAACAGGATCAGGTGGCGGCGGTGGTGGCCCCGGCGGTGCGTGCTCATACGGACGTCCCTTCAGAGCGGCTCATTGGGGGGTACGCCGGGTAGTCGCCGCCACCCGTCACCGGGTTGCCGGTCGGGCCTGGAAAGCTGGGGTCACCTGAGGCGGATCATGTTCCAGGACAGCGGCTCCAGCGTGGCGGTCAGCGTGCCGTCCCGGAGCTCCGTGCCCGTGACCTCGTGCGGGGCGACCCGCTCCGGCTCGGCCAGGGTGTTGCGGGCCTCCGGGTCGGCGTCCGCGAGGGCGCTGTGTTCGACGACGGACGTCACGTCGAGGCCGCTCAGGGCCACTTCGAGGGGCAGCGGCTCGGACTGGTGGCGGTTGACGGCGAAGACGGTGACGGTGCCGTCGTCGGCGCGTACCGCCGTGGCGTGCAGCAGCGGCACCTCGCCGAACTTCGCCGTGTCGTACGTCGGTGAGTCCACCCGCACGTCGAGGACCCGTCCGCGTCCGTGCCGCGACGCCTGGGCGAAGGGGAAGAACGTGGTCTGCCGCCACGCGGGGCCGCCCGGCTCCGTCAGGATCGGCGCGATCACGTTGACGAGCTGGGCGAGGCAGGCGACGGCCACCCGGTCCGCGTGCCGGAGCAGCGCGATGAGCAGGGAGCCGAAGACGACGGCGTCCGTGACGGAGTAGTTGTCCTCCAGGAGGCGGGGGGCCTCGGGCCAGTCCGGCGTCCCGTCGAGGCGGGCGGCCGCCGCCTCCTCCTGGCTCCTGGTCAGGTACCAGACGTTCCATTCGTCGAAGGAGAGGTTGATCCTCTTCTTCGACTTGAGGCGCGCTCCCACGTGGTCGCAGGTCGCGACGACGTTCTCGATGAAGGACTCCATGTCGACGGCGGAGGCGAGGAACGAGTCGCGGTCGCCGTCGGTCTCTTCGTAGTAGGCGTGCAGGGATATGTGGTCGACGAGTTCGTACGTCTCGGCGAGGACGGTGGCCTCCCACGCGCCGAACGTGTCCATGGCCTGGCTGGACGATCCGCAGGCGACGAGTTCCAGGGAGGGGTCGATCTGCCGCATGGCGCGGGCGGTCTCGGCGGCGAGCCGCCCGTACTCCTCGGCGGTCTTGTGGCCGGTCTGCCAGGGGCCGTCCATCTCGTTGCCGAGGCACCAGAGCCGGATGCCGAAGGGGTCCTTGTCGCCGTGCGCGGCACGCAGGTCCGACAGGGCGGTCCCGGCGGGGTGGTTGGCGTACTCCTGCAGCTCCAGCGCCTCGGCCACTCCCCTGGTGCCGAGGTTGACCGCCATCATCGGCTCGGCCTGCGGGCCGATCTTCTTGAGGAAGGCGATGTACTCGGAGAGGCCGAAGCGGTTGGACTCCGTGGAGCGCCAGGCCAGGTCGAGGCGGCGGGGCCGGTCCTCGACCGGGCCGACGGAGTCCTCCCACTTGTAGCCGGAGACGAAGTTGCCGCCGGGGTAGCGGACGGTGGTGACCCCGAGTTCGCGGATCAGGTCGAGGACGTCCCCGCGCAGGCCCGTCTCGTCCGCCGTGGGGTGGCCGGGCTCGTGGATGCCGGTGTAGACGCACCGGCCGAGGTGTTCGACGAAGGAGCCGAAGAGGCGCGGGTCGACGTCGCCGACGGCGAAGTCCGGGTGCAGGGTGAAGCGGGCGGAACGGGTCATGACTCCCTCGACCTGATCTGGGATTGCGGCTGTCGAGCGGCCGTCCGTGCGGACGGCTCCGGGTTACTCGGTCCTGATCCGCAGGAACGTCACCGAGTTCGCGGGGAAGGTGTACGAGAACCTGTCGTCCACCCCGTCGAAGGTGGACGTCCTGGGTGCGACGGGCCGGGCGTCCTTGGTGTTCTCGGCGGCCGGGTCCGCGGTCAGGGTGGTCACCCGCGCCTTCGGGGCGACCTTCACGCCGTCGCCGAGGTCGACCTGCGTGCGGGCCGGTGTGCCCTGGGCGTTGACGACCTTGACGATCAGCTCACCGGTGGCCTTGTCTCGGGTGACGACCTGGCGGAAGGGCTCGGCGGGCTTGTCGTCGGTGAAGGCACCCCACTTCTTTCCGTCGAGGTAGAGCGTCACCTGGCGGCCGCGGACCTCGACGCGCAGGTCGTAGCTGCGGCCGGTCTCGACGGTCGTGGTGTCCTGGATCATCGTCTGCTTGCCGCCGTCGGTGGTCTTCTCCACGGCCGACTGGGTGTTGTTCCAGCCGCCGACGTTCCACCAGTAGTGGTTGCCGGTGTCCTTGACGCCGAAGGCGACCATGAAGCCTTCCTTGCCCGCCTTCTTGGTGGCCTTCACGTTCAGGTTGTAGTTCTGCCAGCTCTTGTCGCCGGCCGTGACCAGGGTGTTCTCGGCGGCCTCGTCGGACTGGACGTACGCGCCGTCCCGGACGGCCCAACTGCCCTTCTCCGAAGCCTTCTTCCACTGGCTGTCACCAGCCGAGAAGTCGTCGGCCAGCAGGGTCCTGCCGTCGGCAGACGTGACCTTCACATCGTCGTACGCGGCGCTCGTCGCCCAGGTGGACAGGCCGACGGCACCGGTGATCGGGCCCGAGGTGGCCGGGGTGCCGGAGGCGGTGGAAGGTACGACCTCGTCGCCGACGTTGCGCATGAAGAGCTTCTGCGTCTCGTAGTTGGCCGAGCCCCACGACTGGTCGTTGTCGAACCAGATCATGTTCGGCTTCCACTGCACGTAGTCCTCATTGGCGAGCAGCGGCGCGTACGAGGCGAGCTTCACGATGTCGGCGTTGCGCTCCAGGCCGGTCATGAACGCGGCTTCGGCGAGGGCGTTGGAGAACTTGTTGCCCTGGGAGGCGTATTCACCGAGGAAGACCTTCGGGCCCTGGCGGTCGTAGGAGTCGTAGCGGTCGTTGTTCTCCAGGAACCACTGGGGGCTGTTGTAGTAGTGCTCGTCGACCATGTCGACGTCCGCTTCGCGGTTGAGCTTCCAAGCGGTGTCGAATATCGCGCCGCTGTCGTCGGGCCCGGAGTTGGAGACGACGGTGATGTCCGGGTACTCGGCCTCGATGGCCGCGCGGAACTGCTTGAAGCGGGCGAAGTACTCGTGGGGCAGGTTCTCCTCGTTGCCGACCGCCAGATGCGTGAGGTGGAAGGGCTTCGGGTGGCCCATCCGGGCGCGCTTCTTGCCCCACTCGCTCGTCACGGGTCCGTTGGCGAACTCGATGAGGTCCAGGGTGTCCTGGATGTGCCGCTTCAGGAGCGCGTCGTCGTCGGTGGCCTTGTTCTGGCCGCAGCCGGTGACCAGGGCGGGCACGACGGGCAGCGGCATGGCGCCGGTGTCCTCGGCGAACTGGAAGTACTCGTAGTAGCCGAGGCCGTAACTCTGGTTGTAGCCCCAGAAGTTGCTGTTGGTGGCACGCTGCTCGACCGGGCCGATGGTGTCCTTCCACTGGTAGGAGCGCTTGCGCTGCCAGCCCGACTTCTCGTCGTACGCCTCGTGGCTCCCGGTGTTGACCAGGCAGCCGCCGGGGAAACGCAGGAAACCGGGGTGCAGGTCGGCGATCTTCTCGGCGAGGTCCTTGCGCAGGCCGTTCTCGCGGCCCTTGTAGGTGTCGCGCGGGAAGAGGGAGATCTCGTCGAGGGCGACGGGAGCGCCCGCGGTGACGGTGAGCCGTCCGGTCGCCGAGGTGCGGGTGGCGGTGAAGGACACCTTGTACTTGGCCCAGCCGCCGCGTGCGGTGACGCGGCGGGCGGCGGCCAGTTCACCGGCGGCGTCCCGGATGCCGATGGTCAGCGGCGCGCGTGCCGTCCCGTCGGTGCGGGCCCAGACCGAGAAGTCGTACCGCTTGCCCTTGGCGACCGCGATGCCGGTGTTGTAGCCGGAGTTCGTGACGGCCGAACCGGCGTCCAGCGACAGGTAGTTGCGGTTGCGGGTGTTCAGGCGGCCGTCGTCGTTGCGGACGCGGGCGGCGCCCGACGCGTCCCACGAAGTGAGCGGCGTATAGGCCTTGTTGTCGTCGGTGGTGTACTCGAAGGACCTGTTCTGCACGAGCTCCGCGTAGAGCCCGCCGTCGGCCGCACGGTTGATGTCCTCGTAGAAGACGCCGTACATCGAGTCGTCGATCTTCGCTCCGGTGCGGGACGTGTCGACGTCGAGCGTGTAGTCGGCCGGCTCGTCCGGTGCGGCGGGACCGGCCGCCGCGCCGGGGCTCGCGGCGAGCGTCCCCGCGAGCAGGGACCCCAACGCCCCGACGGTGAGCCCGAGTTTCCATTTCCTGCGCGCCATGTCCACCTCTGCCGTTCTCGATACTCGCGTTCGACATCCAGCGTTCGATATTTCGGACGCTGATCAGGATTACGAACGGCAACTTAGGCAGCGGAGCTTCAGCACGTCAACGCATCGCGCAGAACACCCCGCATTTCACGGGGACTTCGTCCGAACCGTTGACGCGCACGATGTTCGACCTTACGGTCCGTTCGAAGTTGCGATCACTATTCGATATATCGAACAAGCGCAAGCGAGAAGCACAAGAGAGAAGAGAGGCGTCATGTCACCCTCCCTCCCGAGCCGCCGCGGTGTGCTCGGCGGGCTCGGAGCACTCGCCGTCGCGGGCAGCTTCGGGCTGGCCGCCGCGAACCGGAGCGCCTCCGCGCTGACCTCCGGCGCGGACGCGCGGCTGCGCTACTGGAACCTGTTCAGCGGCGGCGACGGCGTGAACATGATCGCGATGCTGGACGCCTTCCGGCGGGCGAACCCGGGCGTCGACGTGCTGGACTCGACGCTGCTCTGGGGCAATCCGTACTACACGAAACTCGCCATGGCCGCCTCCGGGAACCGCGCCCCCGAGCTCGGTGTGCTGCACCTGGGACGGCTCACCGGCTTCGCCCCGGAGCGGCTGCTCGACCCCTTCGACGTGGAGCTCCTCGCCCGCTACGGCGTACGCCAGGAGGACTTCAACCCCGCCCTGTGGAAACGGTCCGTCGTCGACGGAAAGCTCTACGCCGTCCCCCTCGACATCCACCCGCAACTCACCTTCTACCGCAAGGACGTCTGCGAGAAGGCCGGACTCCTCGGGGACGACGGGAACCTCGTCCCTTTCACGTCCGTCGACGAGTGGTTCGACGGGCTCAAGGCCGCCAAGAAGGCGGTGCGGCCGGGCGTGCAGACCCTCGGCCTGCACGCCTCCAACCAGAACCACCCCTGGTGGTTCTTCATGTCGTTCTACGCGCAGGCCGGCGGCACCTATTACGACCCGGGCCTCACCGACGTCACGTTCGACGAGGACAAGGCCGAGGAGGTCCTGGAGTTCCTGCGCCGCCACATCGTCGACGGGTACGCCACCACGGGCGCCCCCGACGCCGAGCACTTCATCAACGGCGGCGCCTTCGTCTGGGAGGGCGGCTGGTCCGTGCCGGTCTACTCGGGGGCGAAGGTGACGTACGGGGCCACCCCGATGCCGGCGCTCTTCGGCCGGCCCGCCACCCAGGCCGAGTCGCACTGCTTCGTGCTGCCCCGCCAGGCCGACCGGGGCGGGCCCGCCAACGAGGCCGCGCACCGCCTGGCCGCGTACATCGTGCGGCATGGCGCGGACTGGGCGCGCGGCGGCCACATCCCCGCCCACCTGCCGACCCTGAAGACCGCCGCGTACCGGAAGCTGCACCCCCAGTCCGAGTACGTCTCGGTGATGGACCAGCTGGCCCTCGAACCGGAGGCCTGGTTCGCGGGCTCCACCGGCACGCTCGCGCAACGCGTCGGCCCGGTCGTCGTCTCCGCCAACCTCGGCTCGGCCAAGCCCGCCGCGGCGGCCCGCCGGATGCGCGGCGTCCTGGAGAAGCTCCTGGAGATGAAGAACCCCATGGAAGGCAGAACCGCGGCCGAAGGGGGATCGGCATGACCACGGCCAGCGCCGAGGCCACCGCCCCGGCCACCACCGAGCCACCGGCCGTCCGCCCTACCGCCGAACGCCGTGGGCGGGCCCGCGCCGGCGGCGGCTTCCAGCACGGCGGCTGGTTCGTGGCGCCGTTCCTGCTGCTCTTCCTGCTCTTCGTGATCGTGCCCGTGCTGCGCGGCGTGTGGCTGAGCTTCACCGACGCCAACATCTCCGGCGACGGCGCCCGCTTCGTGGGCCTCGACAACTACTCCGAGGCGCTCCAGGACCCCCTGGTGTGGGACTCGCTGGGCCACAGCGCGTACTTCACGCTGCTCGTGGTGCCCTGCATCGTGCTCGTCGCCCTGCTGCTCGCGCTGCTCGCGCACCACCTCGAGCACGCCAAGTGGCTGTGGCGGCTCTGCTTCTTCGCGCCCTTCCTGCTGCCCTCGACCGTCGTCGGCAACATGTGGCGCTGGATGTTCAACCCGGACACCGGTCTCCTCGACCACGTCTTCGGCATGGAGTCGGCCTGGCTCACCGAGAAGGACACGGCGATGACGGCCGTCGTCGTCGCCACCCTCTGGTGGACCGTCGGCTTCAGCTTCCTGCTCTACCTCGCCGCGCTGCAGAACATCCCGCGGCATCTGTACGAGGCCGCCGCGCTGGACGGCGCGAACGCCTGGCACAAGACCGTGCACATCACCCTGCCCATGCTGCGCTCCATCACGGGCCTGGTCGTGGCCCTCCAGATCCTCGCCTCGCTCCAGGTCTTCGACCAGGTCGTCGTGATGTACGAGTTCGGCCCCGGACCGGAGGAATCGACCCGGACCATGGTCCAGTACACCCTCGAACAGGGCTTCACCAGCTACCGCGTGGGCTATGCCTCCGCGATCTCGATCCTGTTCTTCCTGCTGATCGCGGTCATCGCGCTGGGCCGCATGTGGCTGCTGCGCAAGCGTGAGGAGGGCGTCCAGTGAGCACCGCCACGAAAACCGTCACAAGTGCGCGCCGCGGGTGGCGGCCGAGCCAGGTCGTCCTGACCGCCCTCGGCCTGCTGGTCTCCGCGGTGATGACCGCGCCGCTCTTCTGGACCCTGTTCACCTCGTTCAAGTCGGAGGCGGAGGCCGTCGCCGTACCGGTGAGGTGGCTGCCCGAGGAGTGGACCGCGCAGGCCTGGCGGAGCATCTTCGAGACCGGCAACATCACGAACTGGTTCGTGAACTCGGTCGTCGTCTCGGTCTGCGTCACCTTCGTCGTCGTGCTGACCGGCGCCCTCGCGGGCTACGGCTTCGCGCGCACGGAGTTCCGCGGCAAGGGCGCGCTGATGGGTCTCGTCATGGCGGGCCTGATGATCTCCCCCGCGGTCCTCGGCGTCCCGCTGTTCACCACGGTCCAGTCCCTGGGGATGGTCGACACCTATTGGGGCATGATCCTGCCGCAGTGCGCGCCGGCCGCGATGGTCTACATCCTCTACAAGTTCTTCCAGGGCATCCCGAAGGAGCTGGAGGAGGCGGCGTTCTGCGACGGCGCGGGACGGTGGCGGATCTTCTTCACCATCGTCCTCCCGCTGGCCCGCCCCTCGCTCTCCGCGGTCGGCATCTTCACCTTCATCGGCTCCTGGAACAACTTCCTGTGGCCGTACATGGTGACCAACAACCCCGAGCTGATGACCATGCCGAACGGCATCGCGACCGTCATGAACTCCTACGGCATCCAGTGGGCACAGCTGATGGCGGGAGGTCTGATGGCCGGCCTGCCGCTGATCGTCGTGTTCGTCTTCTTCCAGCGGCAGATCGTGGCGGGGGTGGCGCACACCGGCCTCGCCGGGCAGTGACAGGGAGCACGCACGCGGAAGAGCGCCTCCCTTCGCGGGGAGGCGCTCACCCGGTACTTACTGGTACTTACTGGTAGCTGATGTCCGCGGCCGTGAACTTGCAGTACGTGCCGTCGGGACCCGAGCCGGTCTTGGTCGGCTCCGCACCGGTGTTGTTGCCGGTGAACCGGTCGCACGTGGCGATCTTCTTGTTGCCGTCGCCGTGGATGCGGACGTTGCGCAGCGCGGCCGTGTCGCCGTAGTTGGTGTTGATGCCGACGATGGACTTGCCGGGCGCGGTGACGTCCACGTCGTTGATGATGATCGACCGCTTGTACTGCTTGGAGCAGTTGCCGCAGGAGCGCACCAGCTTGCCGAAGTCGGAGACCTGGAACTTGGTCACGACGAGTTTGCCGGCGCCGTTGAACTGGAGGACCTTGTCGTCGGCCTTCCGCGCGCCACCGCCGTGGACGGTGTACGTCGAGCTCGGCGAGGTCCCCTTGAAGGTGGCCGCGTCCTCGCCGACGTCCTCCCACCACACGTTCTGCAGGGTGCAGCTTCCCTGGCAGTGGATGCCGTCCGCGGCGGGCGAGCCGATGATGACGTTCTTGAGGACCGCGCCGTCCTTCAGCTTGAAGATCGGGTCCTGGCCCTCGTTCTGGCCGTCGCCGCCCAGGTCACCGGTGCCGTAGTAGCGCTTCAGGCCGCCGTCGCGGGTGCCGGAGACCTCGATGGTCTGGGCCGTCGGGGCCTGGCCCCTGGCCTCCGGCCAGGCCGCGGCCGTGGTGGCCGCGCCCGCGGGCGACAGCATGATGTTCGTCGCGACGCCGGCACCCGTGAGGGCGAGTGCGGCGGCCGCCGCGCCGATGGCCCGGCGCTTGGTCAGGCGCCGCTTGCGGCCCTTGCGCAGTTCAGCTCGTGCTGTCATGTGTCCCATTCCTCGTGCGTGGGGGGAGAGCTTCTTCGCTGCGTGGTCTCCGCCGAGCGGGAATGGGTTGCCGCCGTGCCGGAAATTTCTGTGGACTCAGTAGAAGTCGCCCCGCCAGAGGGTCCGTTCGTCCGATGTGCCCGCATGGACCGTATATGTGTCGCCGCCCGCGTCCCGCTTGCCCGCCGGGTGGTTGAACTGCCCGGCGAAGACGTGTTCACCGACGGGCACGGTCTTGCCCGGCCTGAGCGTCCAGCGGTAGACGAGGAAACCGTCCCGCTCCACGGCCGAGACGGCGAAGTCGTCCTCGGGCAGGGAGCGCCAGTTGCCGGTGTCGGCGACCTCGCCGCTGCCGGCGACGCGCACCTCGACGGTGAGCGCGGTCAGCGGCTTCTTCGCCTTGACGGTGATGTCGCTCTGCGACCAGTACGTGCTGGAGCCGGGGTCGATCGAGCCGTCGGCCCACAGGAGGCGGTCCGCGGGCACGTCCTTCGGCGCGTCCGGCGCCTGCGTTCCCTTCGGTGACTTCGGTGACTTCGGCGGCTTCGGCTCCTTGGGCGACTTGGGGGGCGTCGGCGGTGTGCCGCTGGGGCGGCGCGTGGGTGCGTCGGGGGTGCGGTCCCGGTCCGGGTCCGGTGTCGCCGTCGGCGGCATGGGCGTGGTGCTCGTCGCCACGGACTGCGGGGCCGGTTCCTCGTCGCGCAGTGCGGCGGCCACGCCGTATCCGACGACCGCGCAGACGCCCGCCACGGCGGCGGTCGCGCTCACCACGCGCAGCCAGGACGCACCCACCGCCCGGCGGGTGGCCTTGGAGCGGCGCTCCGGCCGCTGCCCCTCGGCCATGCCGCGCTCGATGCGGGCCCGCATCCGCTCCCGGTCGGGCCGGTGCGCCTGCGCCGCGCCGCGCAGCCTCCGGCGCACGCCCTCGTCGTCGTGTCCGTCGTCCCTCATGGGTTTCCCCCCGTGTCCGCCGCGACCGTGCGCACCCGTGCGAGGGCGGGGTGCGGGCCGAGGCGTCGTTGCAGCTCAGCCATTCCCTTCGACGTCTGGCTCTTCACCGTACCCACCGAGACCCCGAGGGCCAGTGCGGTGTCCTTCTCCGAGAGGTCGAAGGCGTGCCGCAGGACCACGCAGGCCCGCTTGCGGAAGGGCAGCGCGCGCAGCGCGTCCCGCACGTCGACGACCGCCGGTATGTCGGGGTCCGCGACGTCCTCGTCGCGGCCCGACCAGAAGAGCGTGATGCGGCGCCGCTCGCGCACGGCGCTGCGGATGCGGCTGCGCGCCATGTTCGCGACGACGCCCCTGGCGTACGCGGCCGGGTGGTCCGCGGCCCGCACCCGGTCCCAGCGGTGCCAGAGGGCGAGGAGCGCGTCGGCCGCCAGGTCGTCCGCGCCGTCGGCCTCGCCGGTCAGCAGGTGGGCGAGGCGCGCGAGTTCGGCGTAGTGCCGCTCGAAGAAGGCGTGGAACTCGGCGGCCGCGTCGTCCGCGGCCGGCGTCATGGGTGGCCTCTCTTCCGCCTGCGCCGCGCGGTCTTCCGTCGTCGCGGTGGGAGCGGGCACTCTAGCGGGTCTCTCCGTGCGTGCGGGCATCGGGCAGGACCACCTCCCCCACTCCCTCGGCGGTCGCGCGCCCGTCGGCCGTCCGCACCCGGAAGGGCCGTCGGGTGCCGGAGGCGAGGACGCGGACCCCGGTGCCGTGCCGTGTCGCGCGGAAGACCGCCGCGGGCCGCCCTTCGTGGTCGGGGACGGTGAGCTCGCTCCGGGGCGCCGCTCCGGGGGCGACCAGCAGGGTCAGGCCGTCGAGCCAGTCGCCGTCGGGCCGCTGCTCGTCGGCGCCGAGCGGCAGCAGGGCGCCGGGCCGCACGTACAGCGGCAGGCTGTCGAATCCGTGGGTCTCGCGCCGCCAGCCTGGGCCCTGCACGGTCTCGCCGGTCAGGAGGTGTGTCCAGGTGCCTTCGGGGACGTAGAACTCGACGTCGCCCGCCGCGCTGAAGACGGGGGCGACCAGCAGGTCGGGGCCGAGCATGTACTGCCGGTCGAGCGTGCGGCAGGCCGGGTCGTCGGGGAACTCGAGGAGCATCGGGCGCATCACGGGCACGCCGTCGTGGTGGGCCTCGGCGGCCGCGCCGTACAGATAGGGCATCAGACGGTGCTTGAGGCGGGTGAACTTGCGTGCCACGTCGACGGCTTCCTCGCCGAACGCCCACGGCACCCGGTAGGAGACGTTGCCGTGCAGGCGGCTGTGCGAGGAGAGCAGGCCGAAGGCGAGCCAGCGTTTGAAGACCGCCGGGTCCGGGGTGCCCTCGAAGCCGCCGATGTCGTGGCTCCAGAACCCGAAGCCGCTCAGCGAGAGGGACAGGCCGCCGCGCAGCGACTCGGCCATGGCGCCGAGCGACGCGAAGCAGTCGCCGCCCCAGTGCACGGGGAACTGCTGGCCGCCGGCGGTCGCGGAGCGCGCGAAGAGGACCGCTTCGCCCGTGCCGCGCTCCTTCTCCAGGAGCTCGAAGACGGTGCTGTTGTAGAGCTGCGTGTAGTAGTTGTGCATGCGGTGCGGGTCGGAGCCGTCGTGCCAGACGACGTCCGTGGGGACGCGTTCGCCGAAGTCGGTCTTGAAGCAGTCGACGCCCTGGTCGAGCAGGGTGCGCAGCTTGGCCGCGTACCACGCGCGGGCGCCGGGGTGGGTGAAGTCGACGAGCGCCATGCCGGGCTGCCACAGGTCCCACTGCCAGATGTCGCCGTTCGGGCGCCGCACGAGGAAGCCCTCGGCCGCGGCCTCGGCGAACAGCGGGGACTTCTGGGCGATGTACGGGTTGATCCAGACGCTGACCTTCAGTCCGCGCTCACGGAGTCTGCGCAGCATGCCCTCGGGGTCGGGGAAGACGTCCGGGTCCCACTGGAAGTCGGTCCACTGGTGTTCGCGCATCCAGAAGCAGTCGAAGTGGAAGACGCTGAGCGGGATGTCGCGCTCCGCCATGCCGTCGACGAATCCGGTGACGGTCTCCTCGTCGTACGGCGTGCAGAAGGAGGTGGTCAGCCAGAGGCCGAAGGACCAGGCGGGCGGCAGGGCGGGCCGGCCGGTGAGCGCGGTGTAGCGGCGCAGGACGTCCTTGGGGGTGGGGCCCGCGACGACGTAGTACTCCAGCGACTGGTCCTCGACGCTGAACTGGAGCTGGCCGACGGACTCGGAGCCGATCTCGTACGAGACCTTGCCGGGGTGGTTGACGAAGACGCCGTAGCCGCGTGAGGAGAGGTGGAAGGGGATGTTCTTGTAGGCCTGCTCGCTGCTGGTGCCGCCGTCGGCTTGCCAGATGTCGACGCTCTGGCCGTTCTTGACGTACGGCGTGAAGCGCTCACCCAACCCGTAGATGAACTCACCCACCCCCAGAGTCAGTTGGGCGATCATGTGGTGGGTGCCGTCGGGGGCGGTGGCGAAGGCGGTGCCGCGCCGCTCGACAGCGGTCAGGGGCTGCCCTTCGCCGTCCAGGAACTCCAGGCCCCAGGGTGCCGCGCTGTCCAGGCGGAGGGTGAGGGGGCCGCTGGTGAGTTCGGTGACGGTGCCGCCCCGGCGGATGCGGGGCAGCTCCTCCGAGGCCGCCGCCCCCCCGCTGGCGAAGAGGGTGAAGTCAGGGCCGTGGTGCGCCTTCCCCGCGTGGTGGGTCGTCCGGACGCCGATCACCCCTTCGGCGGGCGAGAAGCATTCGACCGTGATCAGCGGCGAGTTGAGCGTGTCGCCCCGCTCGCGCACCGGTTTGACGGCGGCGTACGCCGTGAACCCGCCGTCGCTCTCCCGCACTTCGCGCACGTCGGTCGCGTACGAAGCGTGCACTCCGTCCCGCATCAGCCAGAATCCGTCGGTGAACCTCATGCCGTGCCCTCGCCCTCGTCGCCGGCCGTGAAGGTGATCCGCGCGAGCCTGACGGCCCCGCGCAGGCGGACGCGCAGGTCACGCACCCCTGAGGCGGCGAAGACCGCCCCGTGGAGGACGTAGTCGTACCTGCCGCCCGTCGGCGGGACCGTCACGGTGGTCGCGGTGCTGCCCGCGATGAGGTCGACGGCGCCTTCGCCCGCGGCCTCGACCGAGACGCCGCGCACGCCGGGCCCGAAGTCGCAGGCGCAGAAGAGCAGTTCACCGGTGTCGTCGTGCAGGGCGCGCACCGCGTCACCCGATGCCCTCGTGCGGTCGACGATCTCGGTGCCGGTCTGCGTGTCGTAGCCGGTCGCCGCCAGGCCGTCCCTCCGCGTCGGCCTGGCGGCGACCGGGGCGCCGCCGAGAACGACGGGCGCGGTGAGCCGGACGTCCTGGCTGGAGGCCCCGGCGAGCAGGTCGTACGTGCCGGGTGCCAGCGCCCAGCGGTCGTGCCGCACGTCCCAGAACTCCAGGCTCGTCACCGGCAGTTCGAACTCCAACCGGGACGACGCCCCGGCAGCGAGGTGCACGCGGCGGTGGGCGACCAGTTGCCTCTCCGGCAGGGTGAGGCCCGCCGCGGCGTTCCGGGGCGGGCGTACGTAGAGCTGCGCCACCTCGTCCGCGGCGAAGGACCCGGTGTTGGTGACGGTGAACGCGGCCCGCAGCACATCGCCCTCGCGTGCGGCCGTGAGGCCCTCGTACACGAAAGAGGAGTAGCCGAGCCCGTGCCCGAAGGGGTACAGCGGGCGGCGGTCCGCCGCATGCGGGTCCGCGTACAGGTACGTCTGGCGCGAGCCGACGATGTCGTAGTCGAGCAGGTCCGGCAGGTCGGCGTCGGCGGCGTACCAGGTCTGCGGGAGGCGTCCGGCCGGGGAGACGTCGCCGGCGAGGACGCGGGCGAGCGCGGTGCCCGCGGCCTGTCCGCCGTGCGCGGTCCACAGCAGCGCGGGCAGTTCCGCGTGCGCGTCGGCGACCGCGTACGGATAGGAGGAGGTGAGCACCAGCGCGGTGCGCGGGTTGGCGGCGCGGGCCGCGCGCCACAGCCGCTCCTGGTGGGGCGGCAGGGCGAGGGTGGTGCGGTCCTGGGTCTCGCGGCCGTTGATGTGCGGGTCGTTGCCCGCGACGACGACCACGACGTCCGCGTCGGCGGCGGCCCGGGCCACGGCGTCCTCGCCGCGCTCGAAGACCTCGACGGTGAAAAGTTCCTCCTCCGCGGCAACCTTCACGGCACCGGCGGCGACAGAGACGTATCCACCCGTCCCCGCATGCTTGATGAGGCAGCCCTCCCCGTGCTCGACAAGACCGAACGTCTCCTGCACGACCCAGCCGCCCGGCCGGTCCGCCGAGGCGCGCACGAAGCCGTCGTCGGCGACCGAGAGGTAGCGCCCGTCCGCCGCCCGCAGGGTCCACGCCCCCTCGCCCCAGTCGACGAGGGCGAACTCGGTGGCGTCGGCCGGATCCCCGCAGACGGTCAGCGGCGGCAGGTCGGTGCGGCCCGCGAGCAGTGCGGGGTCGAGGGCGCCCGCGGCGTCCGGCGCCCGGTCGGCCGGGCCCGCAGGGGCGGGCACCCGCAGCCACCCCGCCGCGCACTTCAGGCGTACGCGGTCCGCGCCCTCGGCGAAGACGACACGGTCGGCGCCGAAGCGGTCGCGGAGGCCGTCGAGTGGGGTGCTGCGGCGGATGAGGGTGCCGCTGTACCAGTCGGTCTTGCACTCGTCGGCGAGCAGTCCGACGACCGCGATGCGGGTGCCTTCGGCGAGCGGGAGCAGGGCGTCGTCGTTCTTGAGCAGGACGACGGCCTGTTCGGCGGCCTCCAGAGCGAGTTCGCGGTGGGCGGGCGTGTCGATGTCGTCGGGGGAAGCGGCCGCGTACGGGCCGCCGTCCGGGTCGAACTCGCCGAGCCGCAGCCGCACGGACAGCTGCCTGCGCACCGCGGCGTCGATCTCGGCAGCCGTCAACAAGCCGCTGCGCAGGGCTCGTTGGAGGCGGCCGACGATGACCGTCGAGTCGGTGCCGTGGTCGGTGAAGCTGTCCACGCCCGCGACGAGCGCGGCGGCGACGGCCTCTTCGTGGGAGTCGAAGTACTCCTCGGAGTCGACCAGGTTGCTGGGCGCGCCCGCGTCGGAGCAGACGAGCAGGTCCTCGTCGGTCCAGCGGCGCAACTGCTCGCGCAGGTACGGCGATACGTGGTTGGGGCGGCCGTTGACCAGGTTGTAGGCGGGCATCACACCGGCGACCGCGCCCGCCTCGACGGCGGTACGGAAGGCGCGCAGGTCGTACTCGTGCAGGACGCGCGGGCGCACGGAGGAGTTCGACGTGTCCCGGTGCGTCTCGTTGTTGTGGGCGAGCCAGTGCTTGAGGACGGGGGCGGTGCGCCAGCGCGTGGGGTGGTCGCCGCGCAGGCCGCGCGTGTAGGCGACGGCAAGTGCGGAGGTGAGGTGGGGGTCCTCGGCGTACCCCTCCTCGTTCCTGCCCCACAGCGGGTGGCGCAGGAGGTTGACGGTGGGCGCCCAGAGGTTGAGGCCGACGCGGTCGTCCCGTGCGCGCATGGCCCGCGCTTCGGTGCCGACGGCCTCGCCGACGCGCTTCAGCAGGTCGTCGTGCCAGGTCGCGCCGAGCCCGACGGCCTGCGGGAAGACGGTCGCGGGGCCCATCCAGGCGACGCCGTGCAGGCCTTCCTGCCCGGTGCGGAACGCGGCGATGCCGAGCCGCTCGACCGCGGACGCGAACTGGTGCAGGAGCGCGACGCGTTCGTCGGTGGTCAGCCGCGCGAGGAGGTCGTCCACCCGCTTGTCCGGCGGCAGGCCGGGGTCGCGGAACGGCGGCGGGTTGTCGGTCACGTCAGGGTCCTCCGGGCGGGCGACGGGCTCCTTCGAAGCGCTTCGATGCTCTGCGTTCGATGGCGTCCATGTCAAGGGAAGGATCGGGGCGGGCCGCTAGAAGAACCCAGTGGCCTTGTGGCGACTGGGGACACCAACTCAATGGCGCAGCAGACGAATTCGGTACCGAAGCCTTGTCCCGCCCCTCCCCTTCACCTACTCTCGCTCCGAAATCGAAGCGCTTCGACATGGGTTTCGAGTGCGCCCCACGAAGGGTTGACGCAATGACGCCGAACTCCCCCTCCCGCAGGGGCTTCCTCGCCTCCTCCGGGCTCGCCGCGCTCGCCCTGGCGGGCGGCGCCCCGCTGCTCACGGCGTGCGGCGGCAGCGGTTCGAAGAACGAGGGCACCACGACGGGGAAGAAGCTCAAGGACCTGCTGCCCGCGTACGTCGCGTCGGACGTCGCCGCGCCGGACATCCCGGCCGAGAACGGCTCGGCCGCGGGTTTCACCAAGGCCCTGCCCGCGGCCGAGCTGAAGGTGTCCGTGCCGGAGCGGCTCGGCAAGGGCGGCCGGTTCACCGTCATGGCCCCCATCTGGGGCAACGTCCCCAAGCAGGGCAACCCGTACTGGACGGCGATGGACAGGGCCGCGGGCGTCCGGGTCACGTGGCAGAACCAGCAGGGCGACACGTACGGCCAGAAGCTGGGCGCGGTCCTCGCCTCCAGCCGTGTGCCGGACGCCGTGGTCGTGCCCGGCTGGGAGCTGACCGGCAAGATACCGAGCGCCATCGCCAACAAGTTCGCCGACCTCGGCCCCTACCTGAGCGGCGACAAGGTCGAGCGGTACCCGAACCTCGCGGCGATCCCGACCGGTGCCTGGCGGCGCTCGGTCTTCGGCGGCAAGCTCCGCGGCCTGCCGATGCCCGCGGCGACCACCCCGAACATCGCGCCCTTCCACCGCACCGACCTCTTCGCGAAGGAGGGCATCGAACCGCCCACAAGCGCCCAGGAGTTCCACGACCTGTGCAAGCAGCTCAACGCCCCGCGGAGCGGGGTCTGGGCGTGCGGCGACATGACATGGGCGGCCTGGCACATCTTCGGCGTACTGCCCGAGAAGCCGTACTACTGGAAGCTCGTCGGCGGCAAGCTGGTCAACCGCTACGAGACCGACGAGTACCTGGAAGCCCTGGAGTGGTCGCGCAAGCTCTACTCGGCGGGCTTCGTGCACCCCGACGCGAAGGCCGAGACCGGCAACGTCGGCGACCTGTGCGCCGCGGGCAAGGTCTGGATGTACTGCCAGGACCTGTCCGACTGGTACGGCAAGGCCGCCGTGCAGCGCGTCGACAACAAGAAGTTCCGGATGGAGGCGTTCGACTACTTCGCCCCCGACGGCGGAGCGCCCACCCTCTATCAGCGCCCGCCGGCCGACATCTGGACGTTCATCAGCGAGAAGGCCGACGAGAAAACCGTCCGCGACATCCTCGCCCTCGCCAACTTCACCGCCGCGCCCTACGGCTCCAAGGAGCAGCGGCTGCGCATGTACGGCGTCGAGGGCGTCCACCACACGTTCGACGACGGTGTCCTCACCAAGAACGGCAAGGGCAACAACGAGGTCTTCTCGACGTACGAGTATCTGGCGTCGCCCGCTCCCTTCGTCGCCTATCCCGACCTGCCGGACGTCACCGAGGGCATGGTCGGCTGGCAACAGCGCCAGGGCGCGCACGCGAAGAAGCCGCTCTTCCACGGCATGATGATCATCGAGCCGACCCGGTACACCGAGCTGAACGCCGAGTTCGAGGACCTGGAGAAGGACATCGTGCGCGGCCGCAGGAAGGTCTCCGACATGCAGCGGGCGGCGTCGGACTGGAAGTCGGGCGGCGGCGACAAGCTGCGCGACTGGTACAAGAAGCTGCTCGACGAGTCCGGCGGATCGGCGTCCTGACATGGCGCACGGTACGACCGACGCACGCGCCGCCGCCCCCTCCCCCGTCCCCGCCTCCGGAGAGGCCGCGCCGCCATCGAAGGCGTCCCAGGACCGGCCCGCCAAGGCGCGCCCGGCGCGTGTCCCGCTCCGGCACCGGCTGCGCCGCGACCGCGTCCTGCTCCTGATGGTGCTGCCCGCGCTGCTGCTGCTCCTCGTCTTCAACTACGTCCCGCTGATCGGCAACGTCGTCGCGTTCCAGGACTACGACCCGTACATCGCGGACAACGCGTTCCAGGCGATGTCGCAGAGTCCGTGGATCGGCTTCGAGCACTTCCGGCACATGGTGGACGACCGGCTGTTCTGGCAGGCGGTCAGGAACACCCTCGCCATCTTCGCGATCCAGCTGACCCTGTTCTTCCCGGTGCCGATCGCGCTCGCGCTGTTCGTCAACAGCTTCGTGCGGCCCCGGGTGCGGGCGGTGGCGCAGGCGATCCTGTATCTGCCGCACTTCTTCTCCTGGGTCCTCGTGATCACGGTCTTCCAGCAGATGTTCGGCGGTGCGGGCCTGGTCGCCCAGGTGCTTCGGGACCACGGGCACGACGGCTTCGACCTGATGACCGACCCGGGCCTGTTCAAGTTCCTGCTGACCTTCGAGATGATCTGGAAGGACGCGGGCTGGGGTGTCATCGTCTTCCTCGCCGCGCTCGCCGCCGTCAGCCCCGACCTGTACGAGGCCGCGGCGATGGACGGCGCGAACCGCTGGCGCCGCATGTGGCACATCCAGCTCCCGGCGCTGCGCCCGGTCGTCGCCCTGCTCCTGGTCCTCCAGGTCGGCAACGCGCTCACGGTCGGCTTCGAGCAGATCCTCCTGCAGCGCGCGGCGGTCGGCGCCGCGGCCTCCGAGGTCCTCGACACGTATGTGTGGAACACCGGTCTGGACAACGGCAACTTCGGCTACGGCGCCGCGATCGGCATCGTGAAGGGCGTCTTCGGTCTGCTCCTCGTGCTCGGCGCCAACAAGGCCGCCCACCTCATGGGCGAGCAGGGGGTGTACAAGCGGTGAGCTCTCTCGACGTACTGAACTTCGGCGTCAAGCCGGGCAGCAGGACCGGTCTGCGCCCCGTGTGGGAGGAGCCGCCGACCAGGGCCGGGCTCGCCACCAAGGGCGTCACCCTGACACTGGTGTGCCTGGCGGTGCTCTTCCCGGTGTGGGTGGTGGTCGTCACCAGTCTCTCCTCGGTGCGGACGATCACCGAGACGGGCGGCCTCGTGGTGATCCCACGGGGCGTCACGTTCATCCACTACCAGGAGCTGCTCAGCGGCGGGCAGGTGTCGCGGGCCGCGCTGGTCAGCGTGGGCGTCACGGTCGTCGGGACGCTGTTCAGCATGGTCGTGTCGGTCCTCTGCGCATACGGTCTCTCGCGGCCCGGGTCCGTGCTGCACCGCCCGATCCTCCTGGTGATCGTCGCGACGATGTTCTTCGGCGCCGGGCTGATCCCCACGTATCTGGTGGTGCAGGGCCTCGGCCTCACCGACACGTATCTCTCCCTGATCCTGCCGAGCGCCGTGAACGTGTTCAACATCCTCGTGCTGCGCGCGTTCTTCATGGGCACGGCGCAGGAGCTGGTCGAGAGTGCCCGCATCGACGGGGCCGGGGACCTGCGCATCCTGTGGCGGATCGTCATGCCCCTCTCGCGCGCGGTGCTCGCGGTGATCACCCTCTTCTACGCGGTGGGCTACTGGAGCGCGTGGTTCAACGCGTCGATCTACCTCAGTGACCCCGACATGATGCCGTTGCAGAACGTCATGCAGCAGCTGGTGCTCAAGCAGCAGAAGCCGACCGGTCTGAGCCAGGCCATCAACACGGGCCACCTGTCGCCGCTCGCCATCCAGATGGCCGTGATGGTGCTCGCACTGATCCCCGTGGCCGTCCTCTCGCCGTTCGTGCAGCGGCATTTCAAGCAGGGCATGCTCACCGGCGCAGTGAAGGGCTGACCACGATGCCTTCCCTCCAGGACGTCACCCGCGGCCGGATCCTCTTCGGCGGCGACTACAACCCCGAGCAGTGGCCCGAGGAGGTCTGGCACGACGACGTCCGGCTGATGAAAGAGGCCGGCGTCACCACCGTCACCCTCGGCGTCTTCTCCTGGGCGAAGCTCGAACCACGCCCGGGTGCCCGGGAGTTCGGCTGGCTCGACCGGCTGATGGGCCTCATGCACGAGCACGGCATCGGCGTCGTCCTCGCCACGCCGACCTCCGCTCCCCCGCCCTGGCTCGGCCGGCTGCACCCCGAGACGCTGCCGCGCGACGAGGACGGCAACGTCGAGTGGTGGGGTTCACGCCAGCACTTCGCGCACTCCAGCGCCGCCTACCGCCGCTACGCGGCCGCCATCACCGAGGACCTGGCCGCCCGGTACGCGCACCACCCCGCGCTCACCATGTGGCACATCAACAACGAATACTGCACCTACGACTGGGGCGACGAGGCCGCGACCGCGTTCCGCCGCTGGCTCAGGGAGCGGTACGGCAACCTGGCTGCGCTCAACTCCGCCTGGGGGTCGGCGTTCTGGGGGCAGGGCTACGACGCGTGGGAGGAGATCCTGCCGCCCCGCCGCGCCCACTACATGAAGAACCCGACGCAGGTCCTCGACTTCAAGCGCTTCACGTCCGACGCCCTGCTGGAGTGCTACGCCGCCGAACGCGACATCGTCCGCGCGCACACCCCGCACCTGCCGGTGACCACCAATTTCATGCCGCTGTGGCAGGGCCAGGACGGCTGGAAGTGGGCGGCGGAGGAGGACGTGGTGTCCGTGGACCTGTACCCCGACCCGAGGGACCCGCTGGGCGGCCAGTACGGGGCGCTGGTCCAGGACCTGACGCGCTCGCAGGCGGGCGGCGGGCCCTGGATGCTGATGGAGCAGGCCGCGGGGCCCGTCAACTGGCGCGGCGTGAACCACCCCAAGCCCGCCGGGCTCAACCGGCTCTGGACCTGGCAGGCCGTGGCGCGCGGCGCAGACGCCGTCTGCTACTTCCAGTGGCGGCAGTCCCGGCAGGGCGCGGAGAAGTTCCACTCGGGGATGCTGAGCCACGCGGGCGAGGAGGGCCGAACCTTCCGGGAGGTCGGCCGGATCGGCGCCGAACTGCGCGCGCTGGGGCCGGAGGTGGCGGGCACCCGCACGACCGCCGAGGTGGCGATCCTGCACGACTGGGACGCGTGGTGGGCGGGCCGGCAGGACGGCCGCCCCTCCTCCCTGCTCGACCACGCGGAACTCCTCCGCGCCTGGCACCGCGCCCTGTGGGAGGCGAACCTCCCGGCCGACTTCGCCCACCCGGAACACGACCTGTCGGCGTACCGCCTGGTCGTCGTGCCGCACCTCTATCTCCTCACCGACACCGCGATCGACGGCCTCGTCACCTACGTCCGCGAGGGCGGCACGCTCGTCTGCGGCTTCTTCACGGGGGTGGCCGATGCGGACGACCGGGTGCGGCCGGGCGGAATGGACGCGCGGCTGCGCGCCCTGCTCGGCGTCCGCACCCTTCACGAGTGGTGGCCGCTGGACGCGGAAGAGAGCGTGGACTGCGGGGAGTTCACCGGCACTCTCTGGTCCGAGGAGCTGACGGCCGACGACGGGGCCGAGACGGTCGCCGCCCACCGGGGCGGCGAGCTCGAAGGGCTGCCCGCGGTGCTGCGCCGCGGCCGCGCCTGGTACGTGTCCACGCTCCCCGCCCCCGACGCCCTGCGCGGCCTGCTCGTCCGCGCGGCCACCGAAGCCGGCGTACGGCCTCCGCTCCCCGGCCTCCCCCACGGAGTCGAGGCCGTACGCCGCGGTGACCTGCTCTTCCTCCTGCACCACGGCCGCGCCGAGGTGACCGTGACCGTGCCGGGCCGGCACCGCGACCTGCTGACCGGCGAACCGGTCGACGGCACGGTCACGCTCGGCCGGCACGGCGTGGCCGTACTGCGCGAGGACGCACGACCCGCGAGCTCGCCCTGAGCCCGCGGAGCCATCCCCCCACCCCTGGAGAGAACACCATGGGACGACACACCCGCCGCACCACCGTGCTCCGTCTGCTCCTCGCGCCCGCGCTGGCCGCGGGCGTGACCGTCGGACTCACCTCCGCGCCCGCCCAGGCAGCCGTGTGGAGCAGCTGCGAACAGTGGGGCAACACCACGCTCAACGGCTACACCCTCTACAACAACATCTGGGGCTCGGGGGCGGGCAGCCAGTGCGTCTCCGCCGACTCCGGCACCAAGTGGAGCGTGCGCGCCGACCACCCGAACACGAGCGGCATCAAGTCCTACCCCAACTCCAAGAAGGTGATCGGCAAGCCGGTCGACTCGCTGTCGTCGCTGAAGAGCTCGTACAACGTCACGGTGCCGGCGGCGGGCGACTACAACTCCTCGTACGACATCTGGGACACCGACTACGACTACGACTACGAGATAATGCTGTGGGTCAATCACCACGGCAACGTCGGACCGCTCGGCACCCCGCAGGGCACCGTCACGCGCGGCGGCCACACCTGGAACGTCTACAAGGGCAGCAACGGCCACAACGAGGTCTTCTCGTTCCTGCGCACCTCCGACTCGTCGGCCGGCACCGTCGACATCCTCCCGATCCTCAAGTGGATCAAGGACACCAAGGGCTGGATGGGCAACGAGACCATCGGTGACGTGCAGTTCGGCTACGAGATCAGCGGTTCGGCCGGCGGCCTGGACTTCAGGACCAACTCGCTGACCGTCTCGGGCGGCTGACGGTCATGCCCAGGCCACTCATCGCGGCGGCGCTCGCCGCGCTCCTGACCGGCGGTGCGGCCACCGCCTCACCCGCCGCCCCGTCCAGTGTCGAAGTCGATGCGCGTGCCGCGAGCCGCGTGGCCGAGCGGCTCGACCGCGGCCTGGTGGCCGTGCCCGCGAGCGGCGGCGTCCTGGTCACCTGGCGGCTGAGCGGCGACGACCCGGCGGACCTCTCCTTCAGGCTCTACCGGGGAGGCACCCTGATCGAGGAGACGACGAAGACGAACTACCTGGACAGCGGCGGCAGCACCTCGTCCACGTACGAGATCCGAGCCGTCGTCGGCGGTACCGAGCGGCCCGGCGAGAAGGCGTCGGTGTGGGCCGCGAGCCGCCGCGACATCCCGCTCGACAAGCCGCCGGGCGGCACCACCCGCGACGGCGTGGCCTACACCTACTCCGCCAACGACGCGTCGGCCGCCGACCTGGACGGCGACGGGCAGTACGAACTGGTCCTCAAGTGGGCGCCGTCGAACGCCACCGACTCCGCCAACTCCGGTACGTGCACGGGCCCGACGGTCTACGACGCGTACGAGCTGACCGGCAGGCGGCTGTGGCGCGTGAACCTCGGCACGAACGTGCGCAGCGGTTCGCACTACGACTCCTTCCAGGTGTACGACTACGACGGCGACGGCAGGGCCGAGATGGCCGTGCGGACCTCCGACGGCTCGAAGGACTCCGCGGGCACGGTCATCGGCGACGCGGGCGCCTCGCACCTGGCCGACAACTGCGGCGTGCTGTCCGGCCCCGAGTTCCTTTCCGTCTTCGACGGGCGGACCGGCAGGGTGCTGGACTCCGTGCCCTTCGAGCCGGCCCGCGGCAAGGTCTCCGACTGGGGCGACACCTGGGGCAACCGGGAGGGCAGACTGCTCTCCGCGACCGCGCACGTCAGCGGATCCCGGCCCAGCATGATCTTCAGCCGGGGCATCTACGAACGCGTCGCGCTCGCCGCGTACGACTGGAACGGCACCGAGCTGACCCGCCGCTGGAAGTTCGACAGCAACAGCTCCACCAACCTCGGCAAGGGCTACGACAAGCAGGGCAACCACAACCTCGCGGTCGCCGACGTGGACGACGACGGAAAGGACGAGATCGTCTACGGCGCGATGGCCGTGGACGACGACGGCAGCGGACTGTGGACCACGAAGCTCGGCCACGGCGACGCCCTGCACGTCGGTGACCTCGATCCGGCCCGCCCCGGCCTGGAATCCTTCAACGTGCACGAGCACAAGGACGCGGCATACGGCTACGAGATGCACGACGCGCGGACCGGCCGCATCCTGTGGGGCGCAAGGACCGGCACTGACGTCGGCCGTGGCCTCTGCGCCGACCTGACGCGCGCGCACGCGGGCGCGGAGTGCTGGTCGAGCGGCGGCGGCCTGTACGCCGCCAGCGGCACGAAGCTCAGCGACACCGTGCCGTCCTTCGGCGGCGGAGCCTCGTACAACGCGGCGATCTGGTGGGACGGCGACGCCCACCGCGAACTCCTAGACCACCGCTGGTCGGGCTCGGCAGGCACCGGCTACGGCCAGATCCTCAAATACGACGGCGACACGGAACTGACCCGGATCTGGTCGGACACCGAGACCCGCTCCAACAACTGGACCAAGGGCAACCCGGTCCTGTCCGCCGACCTGCTCGGCGACTGGCGCGAGGAAATGCTCTGGCGCACCGCAGACTCGACGACACTACGTCTGTACACCACCCCCCACCCCACGACCCACCGCCTCCCGACCCTGATGCACGACCCGGTCTACCGCCTGGGCATCACCTGGCAGAACACCGGCTACAACCAGCCACCCCAGGTGAGCTACTACCTCGGCACGAAGTGATCCCCTCTCGGGGAACTGGCACGATGAGCCTCCATGGAAGATCAGGAAACCGTCCGAGCCCACGCTCTGCGTGTGGTCACAGAGCTCTTTCCGCATGCCCTCGGCTCCGTGCTCGGAGGCTCCGCCGCCCAAGGACGCGCCACACCGTCCAGCGATCTGGATGTGGCCGTCCTCCTCCCCGACCCGGAGACCAGCCGCCGGGAGGTGATCCGT
Source organism: Streptomyces sp. NPDC039480 (assembly GCF_055597165.1). Taxonomy (NCBI): domain Bacteria; kingdom Bacillati; phylum Actinomycetota; class Actinomycetes; order Kitasatosporales; family Streptomycetaceae; genus Streptomyces; species Streptomyces sp. NPDC039480. The sequence goes on from NZ_JBVITX010000013.1 coordinate 139,605, forward strand.
TACGAGGGCCGCATCGTCGAGTTGTTCCTGAACACCCTCGCGGACGTGCCGGAATTCTTCGCATGGGACCGCGCCCGGCGCCGTGGAACCGTCCTCTTCGTCTATGCCCAGGGTCTGCCTCTGACCGATCCGCACGGGCATGTCGCCGGTGCGCGGCGGCTGGCCCGGGACGTCCTCGCCTCCGGGCCTCCTCCGCTCACCACCGCCGAGTGGGAACACGGTCGCTATGTGCTGACCTGCTTCCTGGACGACCTGGTCGACACTCCGTCGGGCGACCGGTACGAACAGCTCTCCCTCGCCGATCAGGTGCTGCGTAAAGCGGCGGACCTGGTCACCGCCCACCACGGTGCCTGGACCGGTATCGGCAAATGGGTCCCCCGCCGGTTGCTGAGCGCGGACCCAGTGCTGGGCAAAGCCCTGTTGGACGGCCATCAGGCCGTGGCCGAGCGCGCCGACCCCCTGCCGTTGGCCACCGCGGTGAGGCAGGCGCTCGACCTGTTCGGGGGGCCGTTGATGGAGGGGTATTCCCACCCGTGGCGTGCGCCGGGTCGATGACGACCTCGGCGGAGAAAGGTCAACCCGAGTTCGACAGGGCCTGTTGAGGGAGCGGGCCCGTGCTGGATCGTGGGGTGAGGGTGGGGGGTAGGAGTTCTACGTCGTCCGTGCCGCGGGCCTCCAGTTTGGCGATGGTTCGGTCCACCGCTCTGCGGCCCATCTCCTGGGCGGGGATGGAGACGGAGGTGAGTCGCACGGAGGCCCCGACCGCGACCTGGTCGGGGCAGATCGCCACCACCGAGACGTCCTCGGGGACCGCGCGGCCCTGCTGGCGCAGCAGGGCGAGGAGGGGTTCGACGGCCGACTCGTTCTGGACGACGAAGCCCGTGGTGCCGGGGCGCTCGTCGAAGATACGGGAGAGCGTCGTCGCCATCGCGTCGTAGCCGCCGTCGCTGGGGCGGTGCAGGAGCCGCACGTCCAGCTCGCGGGCGCGGGCGCGGAGCCCGTCGAGGGTGCGCTCGGCGAAGCCGGTGTGCCGTTCGTACACGGCGGGCGCCTCGCCGATGACGGCGATGTCGCGGTGGCCGAGCCCCGCCAGGTGCTCGACGCAGAGCGCGCCCGTCGCCGCGAAGTCGAGGTCCACACAGGTCAGCCCGTCGGGGTCGGCGGGCAGGCCGATGAGGACGGCGGGCCGGTCGCTGGCGCGCAGCAACGGCAGCCGCTCGTCGTCGAGTTCGACGTCCATGAGGATCATCGCGTCGGCGATGCCGCTGCCGGTGACGCGGCGCACGGCGGCCGGGCCCTCCGCACCGGTGAGGAGCAGGACGTCGTACCCGTAGGTCCGCGCCGTCGTGGTGACCGCGAGGGCGATCTCCATCATCACCGGCACGTACATGTCGGTGCGCAGCGGCATCATCAGCGCGATGACGTTCGACTTGGCGCTGGCCAGGGCACGCGCGCCCGCGTTCGGGTGGTAGCCGAGCTGCTCGATGCTGCGCTCCACACGCTCGCGGGTGCCCCGGGAGATCGACCGCTTGCCGCTGAGCACATAGCTGACCGTGCTGGCCGAGACCCCGGCGTGCTTGGCTACCTCGGCTAGGGTGACCATGGAGCGCTCCTCCCACTGAGCTGCCTGAGCTGCTTGAGCGGCCTGGGCGGTGAACCGCTTCGATGCGGACCGCCCACCGACCCTATGGGGGCGGGCATGACCTGTCCAGAGGCCTGTCGAAGCGCTTCGACAGGGGGCGGGCCGCTGGGAGCCCGGCCCACCCCCTTGGTGGTTTCCCTGTGCCGGCCGCGCCCTACAGCTTCGGGTGGGCGTTCCTCATGAGCTCCTGGAACTGTGCCGAGAACCAGTGCCCGGAGACCGGCGCATCGGGCAGCGCGCCGGGCTTGTTGTAACCGTTGCGCGCGTTCCCGCCGTACGTGGGGTCACACATCCGGTCGAAGCCCTTGCCCTCGTCGTTCGGGATCTCCTTGCTGGAGCCGTCGGACTCGCCCGGCGGCTTCATCCACACGTAGGCGTCGATGCCGGCCGCGGGTGCGGTCCTCGGGCGTTCGCCGAGGCCCGCGCCCGACTGGTTGCACCAGTTGCCGATGTGGATGCGGCGGTCGTAGCGGCCGCCGTTGACGTAGGAGTCCACGTCGGTGGTCGGACCCGGCTGGGTGGGCCGTGCCGTGCCGCCCCAGCCGTTGCGGGAGGTGTCGATCAGCATGCCGATGTCGGACCGGAAGCCGGTGGACACCAGCTGGTTGCGGAAGGCCTGGGCGAAGGAGAGCTCGTCGGTGTAGCGGTTCCAGTCGACCCACTTGGACTCGCGGACCGACCTGCCGTTGACCGAGTCGCCGATCCGGAAGTTCTCCTCCTTCAGCGCGCTGTAGTTGGCGGTGTTGGTGATGAAGCCGTGCACCTTGTCGACCGTGCTGCCCTCGGCGGTGGCCGCCTCGCGGAAGATCTGCGCGGAGGGGCCGAAGTTGTCGTCCCAGCCGATCCAGCCGTGGTGGCCCGCGTCGACGTAGTTGTAGACGTTCGGGACGGCGCCGAGCTTGTTCAGGGCGTAGCCGACGCCCTTCACGTAGTTGCCGTTGGCCTTCATCACGTCGCACTGGGGGGTCGCGGTGGGGCGGCCCCCGGTGTTGGTGACGAGGTTGGGCAGGGAATCGATCTCGACGGTCGTGACGATGCGGAGGTTCGCGTACTTCGGGTCGGCGAGGATCCGCGCGATCGGGTCGATGTAGGCCGTCTTGTACTTGTCGATCTCGGTGGGGCCGAGCTCGCCGTTGGAGGCGAGTGCCGCGCAGTCCCTGCCCGGCAGGTTGTAGATGACCAGCTGGATGACGCCGGCGCCCTGCCGGACGGCCGTGTCGAGGTGGGCGCGCAGGCCCATCTTGCCGTTGCCGCCCTCGATCGCGGCGATCCGGTCGAGCCAGACGCCGGTGGGCTGGTTCGAGATCCGGCTGCCGCCCGGTTCGGCGTCGGCCTTCGCCTTCCACTCCGGGTTCACATAGCCCTTGACGCCGGCGTAGGGGTTGTCGACGCGTGCGGCTGCGGCGGCCTCGGCGGCGGTGCCGCCGGTGAGGGCGACGGCGGTGCCGCCGCTCACGGCGAGCGCCGTGGCGAGTGCGAGGAGGAGGGTGCGTGGTCTGCGGTACGAGCGGTCTGGGCGGTGTATGTGGTCTGTGCGGTCTGTGCGGTCTGTGCGGCTCATGATGAGTTCGGTGCCTCTCGGGTGTCGGGGGCGGGTGCCGGGGGCGGTGCCCCATCGGGTGTCGGGTTACGAGAGCCCGCGGTCGTCGCACCACTTCATGACGCGGTCGATGGACCCGTGGGAGCAGGTGTTCTCGCCGATCTCACCCGCGACGAGCGGGACTCGGGCGGCGACGGGGGGGCGAGGGTGCGCCCGTGGCTCGGACGGCGTGCAACAGGGCCTGCGTTCCGGCGACTTCGTCGCCGATGCCGGGGCAGCGGCCGCCGTCGCGCCGGAACGCCGGGGCGTACCGGGCGTTCGGCATCGGCTGACGGAGGCGTCGTCGGCGGGGCCGTCGAAGACGCCCCAGCCCTGGACGTGTCGCATGAGCGACTCCTTCGAGGTCAACTCGACATCGACGCAGCCGATTTCGAGGTCAACTGAACGGAATCGCTCCCACTGTTGAACGCGGAAGCTATCAGTGAGTTGCCGCCGGGGCCAGATGGGTTCACGCATTCTTCGGAGATTTACTTGTCGAATTCATTCGACAGGCCGGCCGTCGAATGAATTCGACGGCCCAATGCTCGCCCACTCCCTTGACATGTTCTTGTAACACGTTGACTTTGGGAGCGCTCCCACTGGTTCCCCGTTCCCACCTCTTGGAACTCACCCCCCGACGCACCGACAGGAGGGACCAGCGCATGCGCGCCTTCCCCGGATCACCGGAACCCGACGAGTCCAGACCCCCGCTCAGCCGACGCCGGCTGCTCGCGATCGGCGCCGCCGCCGTCGCCGTCCCCGCCACGACCTCCCTGACGTCCGCAGGTCAGACGGCCCACGCGGCCGAGGCCCGGGCCGCCGCGAACGAGTACGAGCAGCGCTTCCTCGACCTCTACGCGAAGATCACCAGCCCGGCGAACGGCTATTTCTCGCCGGAGGGCATTCCGTACCACTCCGTCGAGACACTCATCGTCGAGGCCCCCGACCACGGCCACGAGACGACGTCCGAGGCGTACAGCTATCTGATCTGGCTGCAGGCCATGTACGGCAAGGTCACGGGCGATTGGAGCCGTTTCAACGCGGCGTGGGAAACCATGGAGAAATTCATGATCCCGACCCGTGCGGACCAGCCGACGAACAGTTTCTACAATCCCTCGAAACCGGCCACCTATGCTCCCGAATGGGATCAGCCCTCCCAGTATCCGGCCCGTCTCGATCCGTCGGTCGCCACCGGCGCCGACCCGCTCGCGGCCGAGCTGAGGAGCGCGTACGGCACCGACGACGTCTACGGCATGCACTGGCTGCAGGACGTCGACAACACGTACGGCCTGGGCGGCTCCGGCACTCCGCCGACGTACATCAACACCTTCCAGCGCGGTTCGCAGGAGTCCGTGTGGGAGACGGTCCCGCAGCCCTGCCGCGACGCCTTCACCTACGGCGGCAGGAACGGCTATCTGGACCTCTTCACCGGCGACTCCTCGTACGCGAAGCAGTGGAAGTTCACCAACGCCCCCGACGCCGACGCGCGCGCCGTCCAGGCCGCCTACTGGGCGCACAAGTGGGCCTCCGCGCAGGGCAAGGCGGGCCAGGTGGCGGCGAGTCGCCAAGGCCGCCAAGATGGGCGACTACCTCCGGTACGCCCTGTTCGACAAGTACTTCAAGAAGGTCGGCGACTGCACGAGCCCGTCCGGGTGCGCCCCGGGCAGCGGCAAGAACAGCTCGCACTACCTGCTGTCCTGGTACTACGCGTGGGGCGGCGCGCTCGACACCTCGGCGGGCTGGGCCTGGCGCATCGGCTGCAGCCACAGCCACGGCGGCTACCAGAACCCCCTGGCGGCCTACGCCCTGAGCTCGTACGCGGCGCTCGCCCCCAAGTCGCCGACCGGCAGGGCGGACTGGCGCCAGAGCCTCACCCGGCAGCTGGAGTTCTACCGCTGGCTGCAGTCCGCCGAGGGCGCCATCGCGGGCGGCGCGACCAACAGCTGGCAGGGCAGGTACGCGCAGCCGCCGGCGGGCACGCCCACCTTCTACGGCATGTACTACGACGAGAAGCCGGTCTACCACGACCCGCCGTCCAACCAGTGGTTCGGCTTCCAGGCCTGGTCGATGGAGCGGGTCGCCGAGTACTACCACCAGACGGGCGCGGCCGACGCCAAGGCCGTCCTCGACAAGTGGGTGACCTGGGCGCTGTCGGAGACGCGGGTCGCCGCCGACGGCACGTACACGTTCCCCTCCACCCTGCGGTGGAGCGGCGCGCCCGACACCTGGAACCCGTCGAATCCCGGCCGCAACAGCGGGCTTCATGTATCGGTCGTGGACCGCACCAACGACGTCGGCGTCGCCGGTGCCTATGCGCGCACCCTCGTCTACTACGCCGCCAAGTCCGGCCACGCGGCGGCGAAGAGGACCGCCAAGGCGCTCCTCGACGGCATGTGGACGCACCACCAGGACGCGCGGGGCATCGCGGTGCCGGAGCAGCGGGCCGACTTCAGCCGCTTCAAGGACGCCGTGTACGTGCCGAACGGCTGGAGCGGCACGATGCCGAACGGCGACCCGATCAACACGTCGTCGACGTTCCTCTCCATCCGCTCCTTCTACAAGAAGGACCCCGACTGGCCGAAGGTCGAGGCATATCTGGCGGGCGGCGCGGCGCCCACCTTCACGTACCACCGGTTCTGGGCGCAGGCGGACATCGCCCTCGCGCTCGGGGCGTACGCGGAGCTCCTCGTCTAGCCCTGCCGCTCCGTGTACGGGCCGGCCGGAATCCCCCGCCGGGGGCGCCGGCCGGCCCCTCCCGTCCTCCTCGTGAAGGGAACCCCCATGTCCCCTGGCCCCCGCGTGTCCCCCCGTGCCCGTGCCCGTCGAGCGCGCACGCTCCCCGCCCTCTTCGGCCTGCTGGTCGGCTTCCTCGCCGGCGGTCCCGTGACATCGGCGGACGCGGACGCCTCCGCCGCCACGGCGTCCGCCCCCGCCGCCGTGCCGTACTCCTGGAAGAACGTGCGCGTCGACGGGGGCGGCTTCGTCCCCGGCATCGTCTTCAACCGCTCCGAGCCCGGCCTCGCCTACGCCCGCACCGACATCGGCGGCGCCTACCGCTGGCAGGAGTCCACCCGGTCCTGGAAGCCGCTGCTCGACTCGGTCGGCTGGGACGACTGGGGGCACACCGGCGTCGCGAGCCTCGCCTCCGACTCCGTCGACCCCGACAAGGTGTACGCGGCCGTCGGCACGTACACGAACGGCTGGGACCCCGGCAACGGCGCCGTGCTGCGCTCCGCCGACCGGGGCGAGACCTGGCGCAAGGCCGACCTGCCCTTCAAGCTGGGCGGCAACATGCCCGGGCGCGGCATGGGCGAGCGCCTCGCCGTCGACCCGCACGACAACAGGGTGCTGTACCTGGGCGCGCCGAGTGGCAAGGGCCTGTGGCGCTCCACGGACTCGGGCGCCACCTGGCGGCAGCTCACGAGCTTCCCCAACCCCGGCAACTACGCGGAGAACCCTGCCGACACCAGCGGCTACGCCTCCGACAACCAGGGCGTCGTCTGGGTGACCTTCGACGAGTCGACGGGGAAGAGCGGCGGCAGGACACAGACCATCTACGTCGGGGTCGCCGACAAGCAGAACGCCGTCTACAAGTCGACTGACGGCGGCGGGAGTTGGGCTCGGGTCGGTGGCCAGCCGACCGGCTATCTGCCGCACAAGGGCGTCCTCGACGCGGAGAACGGATACCTCTATCTCGCGTACAGCGACAAGGGCGGCCCTTACGACGGAGGGAAGGGCCAGGTGTGGCGGTACACGACGAAGAGCGGGGAGTGGAAGAACATCAGCCCGGTGGCCGAGGCCGACACGTCCTACGGCTACGGCGGACTGACCGTCGACCGGCAGCGTCCCGGCACGGTCATGGTCACCGGCTACAGCTCCTGGTGGCCGGACACCCAGATCTTCCGCACCACGGACAGCGGCGCCGAGTGGACGTCGGCGTGGAGCTATTCGTCGTATCCGAACCGCGAGAACCGCTACACGATGGACGTCTCGTCCGTGCCGTGGCTCTCCTGGGGCGCACACCCCACGCCGCCCGAGCAGACGCCCAAGCTCGGCTGGATGACGGAGGCCCTGGAGATCGACCCGTTCGACTCGGACCGGATGATGTACGGCACGGGAGCCACCGTCTACGGCACGGACGACCTCACCGCATGGGACGACAGCGGCGGCAGATTCACCATCAGGCCGATGGTGAGGGGACTTGAGGAGACCGCGGTCAACGACCTCGCCGCTCCCCCGTCCGGGGCGCCGCTGCTCAGCGCGCTCGGCGACATCGGCGGCTTCCGCCACACGGACGTGACCAAGGTGCCGTCCCTCATGTACACCCAGCCGAACCTCTCCACCACGACCAGCCTCGACTACGCCGCGTCGAACCCGAACACGGTGGTGCGGGTCGGCAACGCCGAGGCGGCACCCCGCATCGGCTTCTCCACGGACAACGGTGCCAACTGGTTCGCCGGGCAGGAGCCCGCCGGTGTGATGGGCGGCGGCACGGTCGCCGCGGCGGCCGACGGCAGCCGCTTCGTGTGGAGCCCGGACGGCACGGGCGTGCACACGGCCGCTGGCTTCGGCTCGTCGTGGACGGCGTCGAAGGGCATCCCGCAGGGAGCCGTCGTCGAGGCGGACCGCTCGGATCCGAAGACGTTCTACGGCTTCAAGTCGGGCACGTTCTACGTGAGTTCGGACGGCGGCGCGACCTTCACCGCGAAGGCGTCGGCCGGACTGCCCGCCGAAGGACCCGTGAAGTTCCAGGCGGTGCCCGGCAAGAAGGGCGACATCTGGCTGGCGGGCGGCAAGGCCGGTGCGACGTACGGCCTGTGGCGCTCCACCGACGCCGGCGCCACGTTCAAGAAGATCGAGGGGGTCCAGGAGGCCGACACCATCGGCTTCGGCAAGGCGGCGCCCGGCGCCTCGTACCAGACGCTCTACACCAGCGCGAAGATCGGCGGGGTACGCGGCATCTTCCGCTCCACGGACACGGGCGCGACCTGGGTACGGGTCAACGACGACCGCCACCAGTGGGGTTGGACCGGCGCGGCCATCACCGGCGACCCCAAGGTCTTCGGCCGGGTCTACGTGGCGACGAACGGGCGCGGGGTGATCTACGGCGACACGGCGGTGCGTCGCTCGCGGTAGCGCGACAGCGGCTGTGGTGGTGACGGTGGCGTTGACGCCCGGACGGGGCGCCGAGCTGAGCCGAGTTCGGCTCGGTTACGCTCGGCGCCTCTGACGTTCACTCCGCGATCCGGGGCCGCACCGCGATCGCGCCGGCACCCGGGAGACGCCCCACATGAGTACGCCGCCACCGCCGCCCGGAGTGGAGCGGGCCGACGCGTCGGCCGTCCGGATCGGCGCGCTCGTGCCGCTGACCCGGCCCGGCTGGACCGCGGCGGGCCGGCAGCTGCTGGCCGGACTCGAACTGGCCGTCCGTGACGTCAACGACGCCGGTGGAATCACCGGCAGGCCGCTCGAACTGGTGGTCAGGGACACCGCCGCCGATCCGCGGCGGGCCGAGGCGGCCGTGGCGGAACTGGCCGGTCTGGGCGTGGCCGCGCTGGCCGGCGAGTACCACAGCGTCGTCGCCCGCGCGGCCGCGACCGCCGCCGACGCCCTCGGCCTGCCGTACCTCTGCTCGTCCGCGGTGCTCGACGCGCTCACCGACGGGCCGACGGAGTGGGTCGCGCGCCTTCCCCCGCCGCAGTCCCGCGGCTGGCAGGTCTACGCGGACTTCCTCCTCGGCGCGGGCCACCGCCGTATCGCCGTGGCGGCCCAGCCGAGCGTCTACTGGGCGGCGGGGACCCGCATCCTGCGCGACCGCCTCGCGCTACGCGGCGGCACTGTCGGCGAACTGGACCTGACCGCGCTCACCCCCGCCGACGTGTGCGACGCCCTCGTCGCCGAGCGGACGACCGCCCTCCTCCTTCTCCTCGGCCACCCGGAACCGGCGATGTCGGTCGTCCGCGCCGTCCGCCGCGACCCGCGGCTCGCCGACCTCACGATCGGCGCTCCGCCCGGGCAGCCGGAGTTCGCCGAATGGGCGACGACGCTGGGCACGGAGGGCGCCGCCGTCCCGTTCCTGCGCTATCTGCCCGAGCACCTCACACCGCTCGGCGCGCGCGTCGGGACGGCCCTCCGTGAGCGGCTTGCCGAAGCGCCCTCCTTCGTCGCCTTCGAGGGCTACGACACGGTCACCGTCCTCGCGGACGTGCTGCGCTCCCACGGCGTGGACCGGGCCCGCACCGCCGCCGCGTGGCCCCGCGTCGCGGTCGAGGGAACCCGCGGGACGATCCGGTTCTCCCGCACGCCGGACAGCCATGTCTGGCAGTGGGACCGGCCGCCGATCCAGGTCGTCGACCGGGACCCGGCGCAACCCGAGCGCTTCCGGGTCCTGCACACCGGCTGAGCGAGGACGGAGTCGCCATGTACGGGGCGTACAACGCCTCGTCGTGCGCGCCGGGTTGCGGGTGATCTCCGTACACTGACGCACATGGCATGCCGCATCAGTGAGCTCGTCCTCGACGCCGCCGACCCCGAGCGTCTCGCCGCGTTCTGGAGCGAGGTCCTCGGATTCGTCGAACTCGGCAGGGAGGACGACGGAAGCATCGAGATCGGGCCGCCCGACGCCGGCTTCGGCGGACCGCAGCCCACCCTGATCCTCAGCCCCAGCAGCGCCCCGCGCGCCGCGAAGCTGCCGCTGCACATCGACGTCAGCGCCACCGACCGGGACCAGGACGCCGAGCTGGAGCGGCTGCTCGCGCTCGGTGCGAAGCCCGCCGACGTCGGCCAGACCGGCAGCGAGAGCTGGCACGTCCTGGCCGACCCGGAGGGCAATGAGTTCTGCCTGCTGCGCGCGCGGATTCAGCCCGCCTGACAGCGGCCGGGCGTCAGCGGAGCCGGGCCGCGCCCGCGTGCCGGCCGACGATGTGCGGCACGTGCCGCGCGTCGTCCACGCCGGTCCGCAGGGTCGGGGTCCAGCCCGCACCGGACTGCAGGGGTTCTGTCGGGTGCTCCGCGTTGTGGGCGGCGATCAGGTCGACGGTCCTGCCGTTGACGCGGTTGCCGACCGCGGTGACCGGGGCCTCCTTCCACTTCTTGAGGACGCGTCCCGCGCCGACCCCGGCGGGCAGCGTGAACGCGTTGGCCTCGGCCACGAGCCGGGACTCCGCTCCGATGCCGAAGCTGTACTGGTAGCCGCTCGCCGGGGCCACGAAGTGGTTGTTGTAGGCGTCGACCTTGCCGAAGCGGACGCGCGGGGCCCGCTCGATGACGTTCCGGAAGAGGTTGTGGTGCAGGGTGACGCGGAGCCTGCCGCGGTCGGTGGCGCCCGCGCTGTCGCTGTTGCCGATCATGAGGGTCTTGTCGTGGTCGGCGAAGACGTTCCAGGAGACGGTCACGAGGTCCGCGCCGCGCACGATGTCGAGTTCGCCGTCGTGCCGCTGATACAGCTCTCCGTAGTAGGACGGCAGCGTGCTGTCGGGGTGGGCGCCGTCGGTGAACGTGTTGTGGTCCAGCCACACGTGCGTCGAGCCGTGCACGACCGCGCTGTCGTACTCCGAGTTCCACGCCCCGGTGGCGCCGTCCGTGGGGTCCCACTGCGGGAAGCAGTCCAGCGGGCTCTCCAGGGTGAGACCGCGGACGACGACGTTGTCGGCGTCCTTGATCTGGAGACTGCCGCCGGTGATCCCAGCGTTCCCGCCCACCCCGACGACGGTCGTGTCGGAGGGGATGTACGCCTTGACGGCCGCGGCCTGCCGGGTGGCCGACGCGGCGCGCAGCTCCTCCTGTTCCCCGCTGACCGGCCGGTCCCTGCCCCACACGGCGGGGTCGTAGGCGGCGAGGTACTTCGCGAAGTCGTACCCCTCGGCCTCGAAAGCCCCGCAGCCCGCGGCGTCGGCGCGCAGGACGCCCTTGACCCTGATGACTCTGGGGGCGTCGCCGCCCGCGGCCAGTGCCGCGCGGAACTCCTCCCAGGTGGTGACCGTGAAGGTGTGCGCGGTATCGGCGCCCGCGCCGCCGGTGGTGCCGCCGTCTGTGGACGCCCAGCCGTCGTGCGGGGGCAGGACGTGGCGCGCCTGCCCGGGCGCGGCCTGCGCCGTGGTGGCGGTGACCTTGGCCTTAGTCGTAGCCGTGGCTGTGGCCGTGGTGCCGAGGACGAGCGCTGTGCAGCCCGCGAGGACCGCGTGAGACGTACGCATGGTCAGGCTCCTTGTGGCCAGGTGATCCAGGACTCGGGGATCTCGTCGTCGAGGCGGCGCACGTCGCCGGGGGCGAGCACCCGGCGGTGCAGCAGCTCGGCGGCGACGAGGCGGGCCACGGCGATCGCGCCGGGCGGATTGAAGTGGGTGTTGTCCTGCTCGGTCGCCGTCCAGTTGAAGTACTTCTTCGTCTCCTCGGCGCCGAGCTTCCGCCACAGCGCCCGCGACAGCTCCTGGATGTCGAGGAGCGCGACGCCCGCCTCCCCGGCGAGGGCGCGCATCGCCGCCGGATAGTCGCCGTGGGTGGGCAGCGCGTTGCCCGCCGAGTCGAATCTCCTGCGCTCCACCGGTGTGAGGAGCACCGGTCTGGCCCCGCGTGCCCGCGCCCCGTCGACGTACCGCCGCAGATAGCCCTGGTAGGTCGTCCAGGGCTCGGTGAAGCGGGCCGGGTCGTCCTTCTTCTGGTCGTTGTGCCCGAACTGGACGAGGAGGAAGTCGCCGGGGGTGAGCACGTCGAGGATCGCGTCGAGGCGGCCCTCGTCGACGAAGCTCTTCGAACTGCGCCCGTTCACCGCGTGGTTGGCGACCGGCAGCCAGTCGCGCAGAAAGAAGCGCAGGGCCGTGCCCCACCCGGTCTCGGGTGCGGCGGCCGCGTACTTCTGGGCGGCGGTGGAGTCCCCTGCCACGTACAGGGTGCGCACGCCCGGACCCGCCGCCGTCACCGGTTCCGCTCCTGCTCCTGCCACTCGGCCTGCGCCTTGTCGAGCTGCTCGGCGAGGCTGTCGAGGAAGTCCTTCGCGGACATCTTGCCGAGCAGCACCTTCTGGAAGTCGGGCTCGTTCTCCGCCTTGCTGATGGTGTTCCAGTCGGGCAGGTAGTAGGGCAGCTGCACGATCTTCGTGGAGCCGTCGTTCAGCGCGGCGGCCGCGAGCTTGGTGGGCTCCGCCTTCTTGACCCAACTGTCCTTGGCGGCCTCGGTGTTGGCGGGGATGGCGCCGGCCGACTCGTTCCACTTGCTGTTGGAGGCGTGCGAGGCGGCGAACTCGATGAACTTCCAGGCGGCCTTCTTCTTCTTGCTCGACTTGAAGAGGCCGAGGCCGTCGACCGGGTTGGAGACCTGGACGCGGACCCCGGCGTCGGTCGTCGGGTTGGGCAGGCCGCGGAACTTGTCCTTGCCGAGCGCCTTCACGTGGTCGGCGTATGAGCCGAGGTTGTGGCTGAGCATGCCGATCTGCCCGTTGTCCCACTGGGCGTTCATCTTGGTGAAGTCGTTGTTGAGGTCGGCGGAGGGCGTGGCCTTCTTGTAGAGGGCGGCGTACTTCTTCAACGCGGCGACGTTCTTGGGGTGGTTGACGGTGGTCTCGTCGCCGTCCCAGAAGGAGCCGATGCCCGACTGGCCGTACATCGCGTCGAGCGCCTGCGCGATGGAGCCCTCGCCGCCGCGGATGGTGTAGCCGAAGCGGTTGGCCTTCTGGTCGGTGAGTTTCTGCGCCGCCTCGTAGAACTTGGACCAGGTGGTGGGCGCATCGAGGCCGGCCGCCTGGAACAGGTCGGTGCGGTAGTAGAGGACGCCGTTGCTGGCGGAGGTCGGCACCGTGTACAGCTGACCGCCGCCGCCCGCCGCGCGGACGCTGTCCACCATGCCCGTGTTCAGCTTGCCGTTCAGCGCGCTGCCGTCGAGGCGCTTGTCCAGCGGTTCCAGGGCGTCCTGCGCGGCGATCCCGGCGAGCATGGCGGCGCCGACACCGCCGACGTCGGGCAGGCCGCCGCCCTGGATGGCGGTGTCGTACTTGGACTGGACGCTCTCCGCGGGCACCCCGACGTACTTGACGTCGATGTCGGGGTTCGCCTTCTCGAAGTCCTTGATGATCTCCTGCCAGATGTCGTGCCGGACGGCCGTGTTGTTGTCCCAGAAGGTGATCTCGCCCTTGCCGGGACCCTCACCGCCGCTGTCCCCCGCCGCGCCGCTCCCGTCGTCGCCGCAGGCGGTGACGGTCAGGGCGAGGAGGGCGGTCAGGGCGACGGCGGTCGTGGTGGCTCTCGTGTTCATCTTCGGCTCTCTTCTTCAGTGGGTGATCCGGAAGTGCGTGAACAGGGCCGTGCCCGCAGGGCCCGTACCGGCGGGGCCCGTGCCGTCGGGCGCGGCCGCGAACAGGCCGAGCAGGGCGCCGACCCAGTTCCAGGGGGTGGCGGCGAAGACGGGGCCCGAGGGGCGGAATCCGTCGCCGGTGTCGGCGTGGAAGCGGCAGCGTGCGCCCTCGGTGACCTCGACGCGGAGCAGGGCCGTGCCGTCCGGCGCCGCTCGCGGGCGCTCGGCGTCGCGCTCCCGGCCGTCCCGCTCGGCGAACCGGTGCACGAGCCGGACCGTGCCGTCGGTGTCCCGCTCCAGGCCGATCCAGGAGTACGCGTCGCCGAGCACCGCGAAGCCGGCCCGCGCGCCCGGCGCCTTCGCGGCGAGGGTCAGCCAGGTCTCCGCGACGCACGGCGCGAGCGGGAGGCGCTGCGTGAGCACGTGCGGCAGGGTGCGCGGGTCGTCCGCCCCCGGGGTGCGCACGCACGCCAGTCGCAGCCCGTCCCCGGAGTGCGAAGTCGCCCACCCGTCACGGGGGTTGGCGGCCCACTGCCACTGCCGCCCGTGCCGCCCGCCGGGGAAGTCGTCGTCGGTGGCGGGCGCGGACCGGGGCTGCTCCGGGAGCTGGGGCTTTCTGTGTACGTCGACGGGGGTGCCGTCGGCGCCGAGCACCGGCCATCCTTCGGCGTCCCAGCGCATCGGCTGGAGGTGGACGACCCGCCCGTACGCGCCGCGCTGCTGGAAGTGCAGGAACCAGTCCTCGCCGCGCGCGGTGCGCACCCAGCCGCCCTGGTGGGGCCCGTTGACGTCGGTGTCGCCCTGCTGGAGCACGGTCCGTTCCTCGTAGGGGCCGTGGAAGCGGCGGGCGCGGAAGGCGCCCTGCCAGCCGGTTCCGACCCCGCCGGCCGGGGCGAGGATCCAGAACCATCCGTCGTGCCGGTAGATCTTGGGCCCTTCGAGGGTGAACCAGCCGGGGATCCGGTCGCCGTCGATCAACACCCGCCCCTCGTCGAGGAGTTCGCGGCCGTCGGCGCTCATGAGGTGCCCCGTGACGCGGTTCTTCACGCCGGACCGCGACTTGGCCCAGGCGTGCACGAGGTAGGCGGCGCCGGTCTCCTCGTCCCACAGGGGGCACGCGTCGATGAGGCCCTTGCCGGGCTTGAGGAGGTGCGGCCGGGTCCAGGGGCCGCGGATCTCGGGGGCGTTGACCTGGAAGACGCCGTGGTCGGGGTCACCCCAGAAGATCCAGAATCGTCCGCCGTGGTGGCGCAGGGCCGGTGCCCAGATGCCGCAGTCGTGCCGGGGCACGGCGAAGGCCTCCGCGGGTTCCAGGCGGCCGACGGCGTGCCCGATCAGCGTCCAGTTGACCAGGTCGCGCGAGTGCAGCAGGGGCAGTCCGGGTGCCCGGCCGAAGCTGGACGCGGTGAGGTAGAAGTCGTCGCCGACCCGCAGGACGTCGGGGTCGGACCAGTCGGCGGCGAGCACGGGGTTGCGGTAGGTGCCGTCGCCGAGGTCACCGGTGGCCCGGCCGGGTCCGGGCGCGTTCACGCCGTCACCGCCTTGCGCACCAGCGCCGCCGCCTCGTCGCGGTCCAGGGTGCCGTCGGCGACGACGGTCACCACGCGGCGTACGACGGTGTCGCCGGGCGCGACGGGGAGCCGGGCGTCGGCGGCGAGGGAGGAGCCGACGCCGGGGTACTCGGCGGCGCGCACGAACCACAGGTCGTGGCGGGTCGTCGCGGTGGCTCCGGCGAACACCAGGGTCCAGCCGTCACCGGAGAGGGCGAGCCAGTCCGCGCGGGCGGCGTGCCCGGACGCCTCGCCGTCGGTGCCCGCGGTGAACACGCGCGGGGGTGCGGGCTCCTTCGGGGCGCGCCAGAAGAAGCCGCCGTATCCGGCGCCGGGGCGGCCGTTGGTGGCGGGGCTGCCGAGGGACAGCTCCTCGCCGGTGCTGTTGGTGAGGGAGAAGGTGAAGTCCAACGCCCAGGCGGTGGCGGTCAGTTCGACGGCGGCGACGGTGCGGCGCTCGCTCAGCAGCGCCTCTCCCCCGGCCGACCAGGTCAGGTCCTCCACGAAGCCGTCGGGGTCGTGGAGCTTGAACCCCTGGTGGCGCTGGACCCCGTGGTTGTCGAGGTCGACGGGGCCCCGGTCCCGTACGAAGGTGCGGCCGCCCCAGAAGTTGTGGCCCGCCACGTCGGGGACGGCCACGCCGACGCCGAGGTGGTGCGGGTGGTCGGCGGGGCGCAGTTCGCTGACCGGGGTGCCCGCGAGGGTGGTGACGGGGTGCAGGTAGGGGCGCGGGGACAGGTGCGGGTCCAGCTCCGGCCGGTAGGCGTAGCGGCCGACGGGCCGTCCCGCGCAGCGCAGGACGAGGGACTGGTTCATGACGTACTCACCTCGTTGTGAATGTCGTCGGAGCGGGCCGGGCCCAGTCGGTGCCCAGCTCGGAGTAGAGGCAGAGGGTGTCGGCGGCGACCGTGACGAGGCCGTCGATGCCGTGCACGACGCGGCGGTCCGCGCGCTCGCCCGGGGCCGTGCGCCAGACCGTCGCGGGCAGTTCGACCGGGTCGGGGGCGGTCCTGACGGCCTCGACGACCCGCATGAAGGCGCCGGTCGCGGCGGGCGGGACGAGGAGCCGGGCCCGGCCTGTGAGGTGTTCGACCAGGTTCTCCAGGAGGTCGGTCCTGCCGTACAGGGTGGCGTGCACGGAGGTCGGCCCCGTACCCTCGCGGCGCACCTCCACCCGGTCCTGTCGGTACCAGAGGGTGATGCGTCCCCGGGTGCCGTGCACGACGACGTACGGTTCCTCGCTCGTGTCCGCGCACAGCGTCGCCGCCACGGTGATCCGGGCGCCGCCCGCCGTGTGGACGCGTACGCACGAGGTGTCGTCGGACTCGATGGCGTTGGCCCGGAACAGTTCGGTCTCCACCGAGGTGACGTCCTCTGCCGCGCCGGCGTCCGCCAGGGCGAGGGCGGTGGCGACGGCGTGCGCGAGGGGGTTCGTCAGGACGCCGTCGACGACGTCCACCCCGTCGAGGCGGCGGCGCCCCGCCCACGGCGCGCGGCGGAAGTACGCCTCGTCCCGCACCCAGGCCCCCGCCCCGCCGACGCCGGTGACCTCGCCGACCGCCCCTTCGGCGAGCAGCCGGCGGATCGCGGGGATCGCGTGCGAGCCGAGCGACTGGAAGCCGATCTGGACCGCGGTGTCCGCCGCGGCCGCGCCGTCGGCCATCCGCCGGAACTCCGCGTAGGAGGGGGCGGGCGGCTTCTCCAGGAGCAGGTGGACTCCGCGGGTGGCGGCGGTGAGGGCCAGGGGCGTGTGGGTGGGGATGGGGGTGCAGACGACGGCGACGGCGGCGCCCGTGGAGTCGAGCAGCCCGGCGAAGTCCTCGGACTGCTCGACCGCGCCGAACCCGGCGAGTTCCGCCGCGTCGAGCGGCCGCAGTTCGCATACACCGACGAGACGTACGAGACCGGCGTGCTGGAGGCGGCGGATGTTCTCCAGGTGCCAGGCACCGTGACCGCGCGCCCCGGCCAGGACGACGGGCAGCGGCAGCCGAAGACCCCTCATCCCTTCACCGCCCCGGCGCTGAACCCGGTGACCAGCCATTTCTGGATGAAGGCGAAGACGATCACCACGGGCACGGCGGCGACGACACCGCCCGCGGCGAGCGCGCCCAGGTCGACGCTGTCGGCGCCCATCAGGGTGGCGAGGCCCACCGGGATCGTCTGCTTGCCCTGGTCGCTGAGGAACATCAGGGCGAACAGGAAGTGGTTCCAGCTGTGCACGAAGGCGAAGGACCCCACGGCGATGAGGCCGGGCCGCAGCATCGGCAGGACGATCGCGCAGAAGGCACGGAAGCGCCCGCAGCCGTCGACCCAGGCGGCCTCTTCCAGGGAGTACGGCACGTTCCTGATGAAGCCGCTGATCAGGATCATGGAGAGCGGGAGCTGGAAGACGGTCTCCGCGATGATCACGCTGCCGAGCGAGTTGATCATCTGGAGCTCGGCGAAGATCTGGAAGAGCGGCACGAGCATCAGGGCGCCGGGGATGAACTGCGAGCACAGCAGCGCCAGCATGAAGCCGCGCTTGATCCGGAAGTCGAAGCGGGCCAGGGCGTAGCCGCCGGCGAGGGCGACGAGCGTGGTCATCACCATGGAGGCCACGCCGACGAGCAGGCTGTTCTGGAAGAAGGTGGCGAAGCTGCGCTCGGTCCACACCTTGTCGAAGTGCTCGAAGGTGACGGGCCACGGCAGGAGGGATGTGGAGCCGCTGGGCCGCAGGGCGAAGAGGAGGATCCAGTAGAAGGGGATGAGGGTGAAGAGGAGGTAGAGGCCGAGGGGGAGGTAGATCTGCCAGCGGGGCGCCTCGTCCCAGGCACGCTTCCTGCCCCGCCGGATGTCCTCGGCCGCGGTGGTGGTGGCGGTGATGGCTGCGGTCACTTGTCCTGCCCCCCGAACTTGCTGAGCCGCAGATAGAGCAGCGAGCAGAAGAGAAGAATCACGAAGGCGATGGCGGTCAGCGCGGAGGCGTAGCCGAAGTCGTGGGAGTCGACGGCGATGGACGCGATGCGCAGCGGCAGGGTCGTGGTCTCGCCCGCGGGGCCGCCGCCGGTGAGGGTGTAGAGCAGGTCGACGTTGTTGAACTCCCAGACCGCGCGGAGCAGCGTGGACAGGATGATCGCGTCCTTCAGGTGCGGCAGCGTGATGTGGAAGAACTGCCGGACGCGGCTCGCGCCGTCCACCTCGGCCGCCTCGTACAGGTCCTTCGATACGGACTGGAGGTCGGCGAGAATGAGGATCGCGAAGAAGGGGACGCCGCGCCAGAGTTCGGCGACGACGACGGCGGGGAAGACGGTGCCGGTGTCGGAGAGCCAGGACGTGCCGTAGGAGCCGATGCCGGCATCTGCGAGGTAACGGGTGATGCCGGTCTGGGAGTTGAAGATCAGCAGCCAGATCGTGGAGGTCAGCACACCGGAGACGGCCCACGGCGAGAAGACGAGGGCGCGGGCCATGGCACGGCCGACGAAGGTCTGGTTGACGAGCAGGGCGAGCGCGAGCCCGAGAAGCAGTTGCAGGACGACCTCGACGGCCACCCACTGGAAGCTGAAGCCGAGGGTGCGCCAGAAGTCCGGGTCGTCGGTGAACGCCGTCACGAAGTTCTCGAAGCCCGCGTAGCCGTTGCGCCACGGCTTGGTGGGGTTGTAGTGGCGCAGGCTGTAGTAGAAGACGCTGATCACCGGGTAGGCGATGAAGCCGAGCATCAGCAGGGCGGCGGGGGCGATCAGCAGGTAGGGCAGGCGGCGCGGGGTCGTCCCGGTCCTGCGCCGCTTCTTCTGCGGGGGTGGCGGCGCCCCTGCGGTGCGGGGCGGTGGCTTCGCCACGGCTGCGGCGTGGGCCATGACACTTCTCCGATCGTGGAGGTACGAGGTGCTGAGAGGCGTGACGAGACGGTGCGGTGAAGCGCTTCGCGTACGTCGTTCGAGGTACCGAACAGAAAAAAAAGGGGGGTGGTCAGCCCGCGTACGGGTCCGGCACCGTGCCCGGCCTGGCCAGGAACGCGAAGTCGCACCCGGTGTCGGCCTGGGTGATCTGCTCGTTGTAGAGCGCGCCGTAGCCGCGCTCGTAGCGCTCGGGCGGCGCGGTCCACTCGGCCCGTCGCCGCGCCAACTCCCCCTCATCCACCTCCAGTCGAAGGCTGCGTGCCGCGACGTCGAGGGTGATGAGGTCGCCGGTGCGCACCAGGGCGAGCGGCCCGCCGACGTGCGACTCGGGCGCGATGTGCAGGACGCATGTGCCGTACGAGGTGCCGCTCATCCGCGCGTCGGAGATCCGCACCATGTCGCGCACGCCCTGCTTCAGCAGGTGGTCCGGGATGGGCAGCATGCCGTACTCGGGCATGCCGGGGCCGCCCTTGGGTCCAGCGCCGCGCAGGACGAGCACGTGGTCGGGGGTGATGCCGAGCGCCGGGTCGTGGATGGTGCGCTGCATCGTGCGGTAGTCGTCGAACACGACGGCCGGGCCGGTGTGCCGGAGCAGCCGCGGGTCGGCGGCGATGTGCTTGATGACGGCGCCGTCCGGGCAGAGGTTGCCGCGCAGGACGGCGACGCCGCCCTCCCCGGCGACGGGGTTGTCGCGGGGGCGGATCACGTCGTCGTTGTGGACGCGGGCGCCCGCGAGCTGCTCGCGCAGGGTGTCGTGCGCGACGGTGGGGCGGTCCAGGTGCAGCAGGTCCGTGATCCGGGAGAGGAATCCGGGCAGCCCGCCCGCGAAGTGGAAGTCCTCCATCAGGTACGTGTCGCCGCCCGGCCTGACGTTGGCGAGGACGGGCACGGTGCGGGCGATCCGGTCGAAGTCGTCGAGGGTGAGCTTCACCCCGGCGCGGCCGGCGAGCGCGATGAGGTGGATGACGGCGTTGGTGGAGCCGCCGAGTCCGAGGACGGTGGTGACGGCGTCCGCGAAGGCGTCCGGGGTCAGGAGGTGCGACAGCCGCAGGTCGCGGCGGACGAGTTCGACGATCCGCAGTCCCGCCGCGGCCGCCATCCTGTCGTGCCCGGAGTCGACGGCGGGGATGGACGAGGCGCCGGGCACGGTCACCCCGAGCGCCTCGGCCGCGGCGGTGAGCGTCGAGGCGGTGCCCATGGTCATGCAGTGTCCCGGGGAACGGGCGAGCCCGCTCTCCAGTTCGGTCAGCTCGCAGTCGCCGACGAGTCCGGCGCGGTGGTCGTCCCAGTACTTCCACATGTCCGTGCCGGAGCCGAGGGTCTCGCCCCGCCAGTGCCCCGGCAGCATGGGCCCCGCGGGCACGAACACGGCCGGCAGGTCGGCGCTCGCGGCGCCCATGAGCAGCGCGGGCGTCGTCTTGTCGCAGCCGCCGAGCAGCACGGCGCCGTCGACCGGATAGGAGCGGAGCAGCTCCTCGGTCTCCATGGCGAGGAGGTTCCGGTAGAGCATGGGGGTCGGCTTCTGGAAGGTCTCGCTGAGCGTGGCGACCGGGAACTCGAGGGGGAAGCCGCCCGCCTGCCACACGCCCCGCTTGACGGCCTGGGCGCGGTCGCGCAGGTGGGAGTGGCAGGGGTTGATGTCGGACCAGGTGTTGAGCACCGCGATGACGGGCTTGCCCAGGTGCTCCTCGGGGAGATATCCGAGCTGCCGGGTGCGGGCACGGTGGCTGAAGGACCGCAGCCCGGCGGAGACGCTGTCGCCGTACCACTGGCTGCTGCGCAGCTCGCGGGGCGGCTGCCCGCCCGTGCCGGTCATAGGGACCACCCCGCGACGATGGCGGCGACCTCGGCCCGCTCCGCCTCCGGCAGGAGGCTGCTCGGGGCGCGCACGTCCCGGCGGCAGAGACCCAGGGTGGCGAGGGCTTCCTTGACGACGGTGACGTTGTTCGCGGAGCCGTCGGCCGCGCGCAGCTCCTCGAAGCGGCGGATCCGCGCCCAGACCGCCATGGCTGCCCCGTAGTCACCGGATCGAAGCGCTTCGATCATGTGCAGCGAAAGGCTCGGGGCGACGTTGACGAGCCCGGAGGTGAAGCCGGTGGCGCCCGCCGAGAAGTACGAGGGGGCGTACGGCTCGGCGAGTCCGGCGACCCATACGAACCGTTCGAGCCCGGCGTCGCGTGCGAACCCGGCGAAGCGGACCGCGTCCGGCACGGCGTACTTCACGCCGATCACGTTGGGGCAGACGTCGGCGAGTTCCGCGAGGCGGGCGCCGGGCAGGGCGGCGTCGCGCAGATAGGGGACGACGCCGAGCCCGGGCACTGCTTCGGCGATCGCCCGGTGGTAGTCGACCCAGCCGTCGTCGGAGACGTAGGGGTGCACGGGCTGATGGACCATCACCATGTGTGCACCGACCGTCGCGGCGTGCCGGGCGGCGGCCACCGCGGTGGGCACGTCGTGGCCGACCCCGACGAGGATCGCGGCGCGTCCCGCAGCCTCCTCGACGGTCGACTCGACGACGGCGCGGCGCTCGTCGGGAGTGAGGGCGTAGAACTCGCCCGTGTTGCCGTTCGGCGTGAGGGTCCGCACCCCGGCGTCGAGCTGCCGGCGCAGCAGCTTGCGGAGGGCGCCGTGGTCGATCGAGCCGTCCTCGGCGAAGGGCGTCACCGGAATCGCCACCACGTCGGCGAGCGCGGCGCGCCGGTCCGCGAAGGTCCGCGGTGTCACGAGGGTCACTGGAGGTCCCCTTCCGAGGGAAAGGCGCGCTGCACGAACGACGCGATGTGGCGGTGCAGCGCCTCGGCGGCGCCGTCGGCGTCCCCGGCGAGGGCGAGCCGCAGGATCTCCTGGTGCTCGGTGGCCTCGCGGGCCCACGAGGGGTCGGCCGCCCAGGCGACGGCCGAGACGAGGGCGGCCTGGTCCCGCACCTCGTCGAGGAGGCGGCCGAGGAGCGGGTTGCCGCAGGCGGAGTACAGCGTGCGGTGGAACTCCCGGTTGGCCAGGGAGCGTTCGGCAGCGTCCTCGGCGAGGTCGGCCCGCGCCAGAGCCTCGCGCGCGGTGTCGAGCGCCGCGCCGCGCCGGACGGTGCGGCGCAGCGCCTCGGGCTCCAGGAGCAGCCGTACGTCGTACACCTCACGCGCCATGGCCGCGTCCACGGTGCGTACGGCGGCGCCCTTGTACTGGCTCATCGCGACGAGCCCGGTGCCCGCCAGCGTCTTGAGGGCCTCGCGGACGGGCGTCTTGGAGACCCCGAACTCACCGGCGAGCTCCGTCTCGACCAGGGGCTGTCCCGGTCTCAACTCGCCGGCGAGGATGCGGTGTTTGATCGCTTCGAGCACGAACTGCGTGCGCGAGGGGATCGGGGTCGGCACGGACGTCATGGGCACCCTCAGATCTCACGTATCGCGTATCACGTCTCATATATGACGTACGAAGTACGACGCGTAGAAGCTAAGAGGGCGCCACGTCTTCGTCAACGCTTCTGACAAAAGAAGCACCGACGACCTTCCCGGCGGCACCAGCGGCGCCCGAACCAGCGGGCCGCCGGAGGTAGTTGACGGCCGTAGCCGAACAGCACCTGGTTCTCCCAGGCGTTGCCGGCTGGTGCGGCGGGGGTCCGCGTGACCTCGGCAGTCGGCTAGCCGGGCAGCCTGTCGCCGATGAGGGCGAGGTTCTGGATCGCGGCGAGGGCGAACAGGGCCGTTTCGTTGGTGCTGACGCGTGGGTGCTCGTGGCCCGGCTCCAGGGTGGCGGGGCCCTCGATCCTCGTGCGTTCCCACTTCATGGCGCGGGTGTAGCCGTCGCTGTCGTGGAACTTCCGCCAGGCGCGTGCGGCCAGCTGGTCGTCCCGCAGTTGTGCTGCCGCGTACGCGTCCTGGCGGGAGTGGCCCTGGAACAGGAGCAGGCTGCCGAAGTCCTTGCCGTACCGGCCCTTCTGTTCGGTCTTGGTCGCGTTGAAGTAGCGGCAGTAGTCCAGCCAGGCCGTCCTGAAGCCGGGCAGGTCGATGAGGTCGATCAGCTCGGCGCACATCTCGACGAG
Organism: Streptomyces sp. NPDC039480; assembly: GCF_055597165.1. NCBI lineage: Bacteria > Bacillati > Actinomycetota > Actinomycetes > Kitasatosporales > Streptomycetaceae > Streptomyces > Streptomyces sp. NPDC039480. The sequence goes on from NZ_JBVITX010000013.1 coordinate 162,571, forward strand.
GCCGAACATCGCGGAGAGGTGCGAGACGTTCACCGCGGGGTCGGCCGCGACGGCGAACTCGCCCGTGTCGAGGTCGTAGAGGCCGCTGCCCTGCACGAAGCCGTTGGGTTGCGCGGCGATGGTCCGCATCGTGGAGCGCAGCCGCGCCTCCGCCTTCTTCGCCTTCGGGCCCCGGCGCTCCCACTCGGTGAGCCACGCGCCCGCGAGGCCGCTCCAGTCGGTGCCGAAGCCGATGGACAGGGCGTGCCGGTCCGGCTCGTACGGTTCTGTGCGAACCTTGCGGAGCGGGTCGAGGGCGAGGAACGTCTCGTCGGAGTCGACGAGGGCGTGCATGAGGTCGCCGACGCGTTCGTCGGCGGTGAGGAAGTAGTAGGGGCGGCGGTAGACGGCCGTCGAGATGCGCTGCTGCTTGGCGCTGTCCGCGAAGTGCTGCACGCCGTGCCGGGTGCCGAGCCCGGCCCACTCGCCGAGGTGGTAGGCGTCGACCTCGCCGGTGTGCCGGGTCATCGCCTCGGCGAAGCGGAAGATGTCGGCGCGGCCCGAGCGCAGGTAGGCGTACCAGAGCCAGAGGTCGGGCGAGAGCTCGGAGTTGTCCCAGGCGTATCCCCCGACGTCGTACCGCCACTGGTGCCGGTCCTCATCGTAGGTGTGCATGATGTCGCCGTAGTCCCAGAAGCCGTACCAGCGGCGCTGTTCGGCCTGGTCCTTGTAGTACGTGAAGAGGAAGTCGAGGTGGTCCTCGATCTCGGCCCTCGCGGGCGTGGAGCGGTCGACGGGCGCGAAGAGCCCGCCGAAGACCTTGGCCCTGCTCAGGTGCTCGGGCGCGGCGACGAGCTGGGGCGGGGTGCGGACCGCGGCGGACCGGGCGACGAGCGCCGCGGCGGACGGTGTCGCGGCGTCGGCCCAGAACATCAGCTCGCTGGTGCGGGCGATGCCGTAGGGCGTGCCGAAGCCGGGTTCGTAGTCCTCGTAGGTGATGTTGAGGCCTTCGAGCTGCTCGGGGTACGTGTCCTGGCCCAGGCCGTCGTGGTAGAAGCGCAGGTCCATCGGGGGTGCTTCGGGGGACCAGAGCCAGAGGGTGACCTCGGCGGCGTCGCCCGCGGCTCCCCGGATGTCGAGCTGGGCGGGGTGCTTCTCCCAGAAGTCCCGCAGCCCGAAGGAGAATCCGCCGCTCACCCCGCCGACGTAACCGAAGCCGGCTGCCCGCCCGCCGCCGCCCGCGGTGATCCAGCCCCGGCCCTCCTCGGTGCGCTTGCGGAGCGTGAACCCGTCGGCGGAGAGCTGCGCGAGCGTGTAGTCGCCCCAGGTCGGGATGTACTGAAGCCTGCTGGTGACCCGCTGGTCCCAGGTGGCCGGGTCCGGCAGTTTCTCGCCCTTGACCTGCGCGGCGCGCACGGCGGCGCCCGGGTCGCGGCGCAGCCCGGTGATCCCCTTCACGGCCTCGGTGAGGAACCCCTTCCCCTCGCCCGCGATCCGGATGTGCCGGTCGTACGCCGCGTCCCGCATCGGCACGGTGAAGCGCACGCCGAGCCCGCGGATGAAGTCCTTCTCCTGGTTCCCGTCGTAGGTGATGGTGTGCACCATGCGGAAGGATTCGGCGCCCGCGTAGAAGTAGAGGCGGACGCTGAAGGGCAGCCAACTCCGCCTTCCCCTGCGGTGCTTGCCGTCGATGCGGACGACCGCGCGCACCGGCCCGTCCTGCTCGACCCGCACGTCGCCGATCTCACCGTCGAACCGCTCCCACTTCGCACTGCCCGAGTCCCCGTCGTCGACGTCGCCCTGCCGCAGCAGGACGAGCCGCCCGTCGGTGGCGACCTTCCTGCCCCCGCGCGTCACCGACCGCACGAGCCGCTCGCCGCCCTCGCCGATCACCGCCGTGATGACCCCGGTGTCCACGGTGACCTCGCGGCCGGTCCGGGAGACGGTGAGCTTCTTCTCGTACGTCGCCGGGGTCCCGGCCGCGAGCGTGAACCGTTCGGCGTCGGCGCCCCCGGGGCCGACCGCGTGTGCCGTCCACTTCAACGATCCGTCGGGCCAGTACGCGGTGGGCCAGCTCTGCACCGGAACGCCGGTGCCGTCGCCCGCGACCAGCGCGAACGTGGTGTCCGCGTCGTGCACGCCCTTGGGCCAGGGCACCCCGAAGGTGGAGCCGGGCGCGGCACCGAGCCCGCCGTCCTCCAGCCAGCGGATGTCGGCGGGGGCGCCGGCCGCAGGCGCCCCGGGCGCGTCGGCGCGGGCCTCGCCACGCCCGAGCGCCCAGCTGAACTGCGCGGCCACGCCGGCCGTGGTGGCGGCCTTGAGCAGAGATCTACGGGTTACGGGCGGCATACGATCCCTCGACTTCCTCACCGGTACCAATGCGCTGACAGGACATGGGCGCCCCTCCAGGGGCGCGGGACTCCGACATGTGCGGCTCCGCCGCGGGGCGCGACCAGCCACACGCGGCCCGCAGCCAAGAGAACAACTCAGCCGCGCCGCTCCACCGCCACCCCCGCAGCCGCGAGGACCCCCACCGCAGGAGCGGCAAGCGGCGCCGCGAACCACCCGGACACCGCCACCACGGCGAGCCCGCACACCAGCACCAGCGACCCGGCGGGGTCACGGACCGTACGGCGGACCGCGCCGGTCAGCAGCTCCCGCCAGGACGCCCCGGGCCGCCAGGCCACGGCCCCCCGCACGCCCGTGACCACCAGCACGAGCAGCACCAGCACGCCCACCACTCCGACGGCCGCCCCACCGGGCAGCTCCCCCGACCGCACGACGGACAGGTCGAGCCAGAGCAGCCCGAGCGCCGCCCACCCGGCGACCCCCACGAGCCACCCGCGCCGCACGGCGGCATCCCGCACGTCGGCGGCGAACTCCCGCCAACCGCCCGCCTCATGAGCCAGATGCCGCCGCAGGTGGGCGGCGCCCGCGGCCAGGGCGGCGGGCACCGTCACCAGCGGCAGCGCGGCGACCGCGATCCACACCCCGGTGAGCAGGCACTCGGCGAAGACCCCGAACCGTCTGCCGCGCGTGCCTGTCACTTCAGCCCCGACGTGGCCATGCCGTCGATCAGATACCTCTGGAAGGCCAGGAAGAAGGCGAGCACCGGCAGCAGCGCCACCAGCGACATCGCGATCATGCCACCGTAGTTGGCGAGGCCCTCCTGGTCGACGAACATCTTCAGACCGAGCGAAACGGTGTACTTGGAGGGGTCGTTGAGGTAGATCAACGGGCCCATGAAGTCGTTCCACGCGTTGATGAACGTGAAGATCGCGCTGGTGATCAGCGCAGGCCGGCACAGCGGCAGCACGATCGACCAGTAGATCCGCAGATGGCCGCAGCCGTCGAGCCGCGCCGCCTCGTCGAGTTCGCGCGGCAGGCTCCGCATGAACTGCACCATCAGGAAGACGAAGAAGGCGTCGACGGCGAGGTACTTGCCGAGCAGCAGCGGCGTGTAGGTGTTGATCAGGCCGAGCTTCTGGAACAGCACGTACTGCGGGATGAGGAGCACGTGGTACGGCAGGAGCAGCGTGCCGATCATCAGGGCGAAGAGCAGATTGCGGCCCGCGAACCTGATCCGGGCGAAGGCGTAGGCGGCGAGCGAGCAGGAGACCAGCACCCCCACCACCGAACCCCCGGCCAGAAAGAGGGAGTTGGTGAAGAAGGTGGTGATCGAGATGTCGGCGAGGCCGTCGGCGAGACCGGTGTAGTTGGAGACGACCGGGTCCGTCGGGAGCAGATCCAGACTGCCGACGATCTTGTCATTGGGCTTGAACGAGCCGCCGATCAGCCATACCACGGGGTAGAGGACCACGGCGAGCACGGCGAGCGCCCCGATGTGCCAGGCGAGGGAGCCGGCGCGGCCCTCACGGGCTCCGGCCGTCACACGCGACGTACTCGTCACACGCGATGTACTCGTCACACGCGTTGTACTCATCGGGCCCCCTCCTCGTAGTGCACCCAGCGCTTCTGCGACCAGAACAGGACCGCCGTGACCAGGCCGACGGCGAGCAGCAGCATCCAGGCCATGGCCGAGGCGAAGCCCATCCGGCTGTTCTCGAAGCCCTGGACGTAGAGGTAGCAGGTGTAGACGAGCGAACCGTCCGCCGGACCGCAGGCGTTGCCGCCCGCGCCACCGCCGACGATGTACGCGGAGGCGAAGATCTGGAAGGAGTGGATGGTCTCCAGGAGGACGTTGAAGAACAGCACCGGGGAAATCATCGGCAGGGTGATGTGCCAGAACCGGCGCCAGCTGCCCGCGCCGTCCATCGCGGCCGCCTCGTACAGTTCGCGCGGCACCTGTTTGAGGCCGGCCAGGAAGATGACCATCGGCGCGCCGAACTGCCAGACGGTGAGCGCCACCAGGCTGTAGATGATCCAGTCGGGGTCGCCGGTCCAGCCGCCGACGTCCACGCCGAACAGGGCGCGCTGGGTGCGGTCGACGATCGCGTCGTCCGAGAAGATCGCCTTCCAGACGACGGCGACCGACACGCTGGCGCCGATCAGCGAGGGGGCGTAGAACGCGGCGCGGTAGAAGCCCTGGCCGCGTCGCCGCTGGCTGAGGAGCAGCGCCACACCGAGTGCGGCGGCCAGCTTCAGCGGGGTGCCGATGACCACGTACCAGAGCGTCACCTCTACCGACGTGCGCCAGCGCGGGTCGCCGAACATCTCGGTGAAGTTGTCCAGGCCGACCCACGTGGGCGCGTCGAAGAGGTTGTAGTCGGTGAACGCGAAGTAGAGCGAGGCGACCATCGGGCCTGCCGTGAGCAGCAGGAACCCGGCGATCCAGGGCGACATGAAGAGGTATCCCGCGAGATTCTCACCACGCCGGCCGCGCCGCCCGCGCCGACCGCGTCCGCCAGGCCCGCCGTCCGGGTCACTCCGGCCGCGCCGGGCCGCGCCCACAGGGGTCATGGTGGCGCTCATCGGGAACCGAGGGCCGTCTTGCACTCGGCGAAATACTGCTCCACCGCTTCGCCGACCGACCGCTTCCCGAGGGCGAGTTCCTCGGCGATGCGCAGGAAGCCCGCCTCGCAGACGTCGGCGCCCGCCGGATGCGGGGTGATGGTCTCCAGGACCCCCGCGTCGACGAGGCTCTCCTCGTACGCGGCGATCTCCTTGTTCACCGACGCGATCGTCCTGTCGCTCTCCTGCGCCGGCTTGTACGCCTCGTACTGCGCCGTCGTCGTCGGCACCCCGCGGTCGTACCCCATGATCCTGGCGACCTCCGGGTCGTGCACCATGAAGTCGATGAACCGCGCGACCTCCTTGGGATGCCTGGTGCGCCGGGAGCCGCTGAGCATCAGGGAACCGAGGTACTGGCCGGTCTTCTCGCCGTCGGTCGTCGGGATGGGGGCGAGACCGTAACTGCTCTTGCCCTCGGCGGAGTAGCGGACGGTGAAGTTGTCCCAGGTGAACTCGGCGGCCGCGAGCTCGGCGGCGACCGCGGACTTGGGCTTGACCTGGGCGACCTTCTTGGGGTCGGCGTAGACACCAGACTTGACGCCCTCGTACCCCTTCGCCCACCACTCCTTCAGATCGGCCTCGGTGAAGCCCAGGCCGTCCTCGGTGAAGAAGGCCTTGCCGTGCTGGCGGAGGTAGAGGTCGTACAGGTACATGACGCCGTAGAGCCCGCTGTCGCCCGGCCGCCCGCCCCTGTCGCGGATCTTCTTCATCGCGGCGTGGAAGTCGTCCCAGGTCCAGCCCATCTTCGGGGTGACGCCCGCCTTCGCGAAGAGCGGCTTGTCGATCACCAGGGCCATGGAGTTGCTGCCGACGGGCACACCGAGCAGCTTGCCGTCGACCTCGCCGAACTTCTCCAGGCCGGCCCGGAAGCCGTCGAGCCGCAGGTTGCCCGCCTTCGCCTGCGCGTTCAGGTCGAGCAGCACATTGCGCTCGTCGTACTTGCGCAGGAAACCGATCGCGTTCTGGAAGACGTCGGGCGGATTGCCGCCCGCCGCCTGCGTGTTGAACTTCTTCCAGAAGTCGAGGTAGGGCTGGAAGTCCGTCTTGATCTTGATCTTCGGGTGCTTCTTCTCGAAGAGGGCGATCGTCTTGTTGATCCGCTGGGCCCGGTCGTCCGACCCCCACCACGCGTACCGGAGCGTGACCGTGCCGTTCCCGGACCCGTCACCGGAACCGCAGCCCGCCGCCGTCAGGCCGACGGCGGCCAGCGAGCCGCCCGCGAACTTGAGCAGGCCGCGTCGGTCAAGTTCCCCTTGTACAGGCACAGTTAGCCCCTCGAGACGCGAGTTGAATCGTTTTAGGCAAGCGCTTTCCGGGCCAACGTAGGGAGAGGGCGTTCGTACGTCAACGGTTCGGACAGGAAATTCGTCGAAGCGCTTCGCCGGGGTGCCGGCCGGAGCGGCGGGCCGGAACCGCCGCGGGGTGCGCGTCCGGCGCGTGGGTCGGCGCGGCGGGGTCGCCGGCGGCGAACAACGCCTGCGGCGCCGGGTGTCGGCGCGCTGTTGGCACGGGGCTCGCGGGAGGTGGTGGGCTTCGTGCGCGGAGAGCACACGGTGACGCACGCGCCCCCCTGCGCTGCGCCACGTGCGCCGCACCGGCGACGAAGGCGGGAGCGCGATACCGGGTGCTCGGCAGGTGGCGGGCGCCGCGGTCCCTCACCGCGCGGTCCACGGCAACGTACGGAGTACCGTGCCGCCCGGCCACGCGCGACGTCACGCCGTCCAGCTCCGCAGGTCCTTTCAGGAGGGCCCACAACCGCTGTTCCGCGAAGAGGCCCAGGCGGCCGGCCTCCTCACCCGCGTCCCACGCGACGTCGCAGCACGCCACATACAGCCCCACGTCACGGACCGGGCGTTCGGCGGCCACGCGCGCGGCGTCGCGCCGCCCAGCTCCGCAGGTCACGCCAGGGGGGCTCGCACCCGCTACTCAGCGAAGAGACCCAGGCGGACGGCCACTCCCCCACGTCCCGCGCGCCGTCGCAGCGCACCACGCCGAGCCCCGGGCCACGGGCCCGGGCGTTCGGCGGCCACGGCCAAGTACGCGAAGGCCGGGTTGCGCGTGTCCAGGACGGGCAGCCGGACGCTCCTGCTGCGCGGGCCGCCCACAACTGGCGCGGAGGCGCGGTACGGAGGCGGCCGAGGGAGTGCACGCGGCCCGCGGTCCTGCTGCGGGCCGCCCGCAAAGGGCGCGCGGACACAGGACGGAGGCGGTCGAGGGAGCGCATCGCGGCCCGCGATCCTGCTGCGGGTCGCCTGCAAAATGGCGCGCGGGGCACGGTACGGGCGCGTCCGAGGGAGCGAGCCGCGGCCCGGACGCGTATGCGGCGAGACGCCCGCTTGGCACGCCACGCCCTGGGTGCCCGCCCCGTGCGCTACGTCCGCCGTACGCCGCCCTCACCCATAGGCCGGGCCGCCCCCGGCATTCCCCCTCCCCGACGGCGACGGTCCACCACAGGCGCCCAGCCCAACAGCGGCCCACCCACCCGACGCACCTACGGCGAGACACCCGCCAAGCACGCCACACCCAGGGCGCCCCCGGCGCTACATCCGCCGCACGCCCGCCCTCACCCGCCGGCCCGGCCGCCCCGACATGCCCCCTCCCCGACGCCTCCACCGCAGGAGACCAGCCCGACAGCAGCCCCCCCCAGCCGACGCGCCTGCGGCGAAACGCCCGCCAGGCGCGCCACACCCAGGGCCCCCGGCGCTACGCCCGCCGCCGACCCGGCGTGCCCCCCTGCCCGACGCGCCCACCGCAGGAGGCCGACCGGACAGTGCTCCCTGCCCGCCCCAGCCCGGCATGAATCGATTCATCCGAGGGCCCTCAGCGGGGCCCTCCCGCTACCCCTTCGACGCGCCGTCGGTCGCACGGCTGGGGAGTGGGAGTTCTCCCGTGTCGACGACGTGCCGGGCGACGGTGGTCAGCAGGAGGCGGTGGTGGCGGGCGTGGCGGCGCATGACGGTGAAGGCCTCGTCGGGGGCGATGGTGCGGTGGGCGGCGAGGAAACCCTTGGCCTGCTCGATGACGATGCGGCTGTGCAGAGCAGTGTGGAGCTGGCCGTTGACGGTTTCGGCCTGCCGCAGGGTGCGGGCGTGGAGCAGCCCGATGGTGGCCGCGTCGGCGAAGGCCTGGGCCATGGCGAGGTCGTCGGCGGGCAGCGGACTGTCGACGGTGCGCAGGAGCAGCAGGCTGCCGAGGGTCTCCCGGCGAAGCCGCAGGGGGACCGCGCTGGCGTAGGCGTAGCCGGATGCGCGGGCCAGCGCGGTGAAGTCGTGCCAGTCGGCGGGGGCGTTGGCGAGGTCCCCCGGCGCGACGGTGTCGGCCGCGCGGTAGGCGTCCAGGGCCGGGCCCTCGCGCAGGGCCAGCTCCAGCAGCCCGGCCAGGGCGGGGCTGGGGTCGCACGGGGCGGGACTGTACAACTGTGGACCGGGGTAGGCCAGCAGGACCGCGACGTCGGTGACGGCGAAGATGTCACAGCAGCGGACGGTCAGTTGCTGCAGAAAGTCGATGACGTCGAAGTCGGCGACGAAGGTGTCGGCGAGTTCGACGAAGGTGTCGGCGATTTTACGTTCTCGGCTCATGCCTTGACTCCTCGGTGCACGGGCGCCTTTCGGCGGCCCGCACCGGACAGCGGGTTCACGACGGCAGCTCCCGCAGGATCTCGCGGGCTGCCTCGGTCAGGGGCCGGCCGGAGGCGTAGGCCCGGGCGCGCAGCCGGATCAGCGCCTCCTCCAGTGGCACACCGAGCCGGTAGCTGAGCACGCCGGTGGCCTGGTGCACCTCCGCCCAGTGCAGGTCGACGGCGCCCGCCCGCCCCGGCCCGCCCTGGGGGGCTTCGGTGCCCGGCTGCCAGGCCAGCAGCCGGCCGGTCAGGGCGTCGGCCACCCGCAGCCCGTCCGCCGCTTGCCGCGTGGTCAGGGGTCCCGGCGACCGGCGGTATCCGGTCAGCGTGCCGAACAGTGCCGCCCCCGTCCTGACGGGCCACACGAACACGGCCCGCACGCCCAGGGCCTGGGCCTCGGCGGCGAACTGCCCCCACTGTCCACCCGCGTCCGCGCCCAGGTCCGCGACCTGGCACGGTCCTTCGCTCAAGTTCCCCGTTATGCCCGGTCCCTGCCCCAGGGTGAACTGCGCGTCCAGCAGCCGCGCGCTGGTGTCGTCGCTGAACCACACCAGCTCCGCGCCCCACCGCAAGGAGACCGCGATTCCCTCCAGCCCCAGCGCATGCGCGCATCGCACCGCCCACATGCGGTGCTCCCCGGCTTCGGCGGCCCGCTCCAGACCGGCAATCAGCTCCTGCACAGACACCTGGTGCCCCATCACTGAGCCTTCCACGCCGAAAAGCGAACCGGCTCTGGAGAACGGCTACGTTCCGTAGTCGAAACCTACTCCTCTCCACCCGACGGGAGGTGCCTTCGCACATAACGGTCCCGGGCCGGCGCGCGATCACCCATGAGTGGGTACCGTGCGGCAACGGAAACCGAACGGGGAGGCACTGTGGCGCTGGTGGATCAACTGCCCGCTCTCATAGGCGTCGTGATCGGCACGCTCGGCTCGTACGCCGTGCAGAGCCTGACCGAGCGTCGCCGGTGGACGCGGCAGCGGGAGGAGCGGTGGGACGAGAAACGCTTCGAGACCTACGGCCGTTACGGCAACGCCCTCAAGTCGCAGCTCCGCATCGCCCAGCGCATCGGCGCCGCCATCGGATTCGCCGACGTGGCCGACCCGTTGCAGCCGGCCGAAGGGCTGCCTCTCCTCGCCGAGGCGGAGTCCCACCGCGCGACGGAGTGGGAGTCCGTGCTGCTCGTCGGGGATTCGGCGACGATCGCGGCGGCGCGGCGCTGGCACGAGATGGTCTGGACCGTCGAACTGCTCGTGCGGGAGGGCCCTGTCGACGACCGGATGTGGGCCAGGGCCCATCAGCTGACGAGCGCGGCGCGCGACGCCTTCTACGAGAGCGCGCGGCGGGACCTCGGCATCGCGGGGGACCCGCCGCCGCCGGGAGAGTGGCCGCGGTCGTGGCGGGCGGAACTCTCCTCCGGCGACGCGCTGCCGGACAGACCGCAGCCTCAGCCCTAGCCGCCTGGCCGCCTCGGTCCGCCTGGCCGCCTGCCCGCCGAGCGCCTAGCCGTTACGGGCGGCCGTCGCCGGTTCCGCGCTGCGGTGGTCCTGCAGGTGGTAGACGTTGAACGCCTTGCGGATGACGGGCTGGGCGACATTGCGCACCGGTACGCCGCCGTTGGTCATGCCGTGCTCGGTGCCCGCGTGCGCGTGGCCGTGGACGGCCAGGTCGGCGCCCGCCTCATCGACCGCCTCCGCCAGCAGATAGCTGCCGAGGAACGGGTAGATCTCCAGGGGTTCGCCCGCGAGCGTGTCCGGCACGGGCGCGAAGTGCGTGAGCGCCACCCGTGTGCCGCAGCCCTGCTCGGCCAGCTCCTCCAGCGAGGTCCGCAGGCCGTCGGCGCAGCGCCGGGTGTACCGGATGAACTCCTTCATCAGGGGTTCACCGAATTCGCTTCCGCTGCGGCCGACGAAGCCGCCGCCGAACCCCTTGGTGCCTGCGATGCCCACCCGTGCCCCGTCGACGTCGACGACCGTGCCCTCCCCTTCGAGGACCCGTACGCCCGCTTCGCGCAGGATGGCGGTGACCTTCTCGGGCTGCTCGTCGTGGTGGTCGTGGTTGCCGAGCACGGCGACGACGGGCACCGGCAGGCCGGTCACCTCCTGGGCGACGATCCGCGCCTCCTCCGGAGTGCCGTGGCGGGTGAGGTCCCCGGCGAGGAGCAGCAGGTCCGCGCAGTTGTGCAGCGTCTCGAAGGCGGGCCTGAGCATTCCCTGGCTGTCCAGGCCCATGTGGATGTCCCCGACGGCGGCGATGCGGATCATGACACTTCCTCCGGGTGGTCCGGTGCTGCAGACTCGGTCACCACGACGTCGAAGTGGACGGTCTGGCCTGCCAGTTCCTCGTTGACGGTACGCAGCAGCTCTTCGCGGCAGTGTGTCGTGGGCACGGTCCCGACGACCGCGACGGACGAGCCGCGGGACTCGACGCGGATGCCCAGTTCGCCGAGTTCCTCCGCGGCGAGCCGTTCCTTCAGATGGGCGATGCGGTATTCGACGTGGGCGTGGTCGTTCATCGGTCTGCTCCTCGCGGTGCGATGACTTCCAGGCGTTCCAGCAGGAAGAGGAAGGCGGCGGGCATCGGCACGTTTCCGTACTCGCCGCGGAGCGCCTCCCAGTCGACCTTCTCCCGCAGCTGCCGTGCGATCGGCAGGACGGCGCCGAAGTCGCAGTGGTGCTCGGAGAAGGCGGCGAGCAGGGCCCGCACCAGGTCGGTCGGCGACAGGACCGGCATGTGCACCGAGTCCATCGGCAGTTGTACGGCGCGGTCCAGGAGCTCCGTGGTGACCGGCTGGGCGGCCAGTTCGAAGATGAGGTCGATGTCCTGGCCCAGGCACTTGGCCTTGAGCAGCCAGTCCTCGGGCGGCGCGTACACCGTGAGGCCCGCCTCTTCCAGTGAGGCCGCGACCGCTTCGGCGTCCTCCGGCCTGATGCAGAAGTCGGCGTCGTGCTGGAGGTTGCCGGTCCCGCCGTGCGCGTACACGGCGACGCTGCCGGCCAGGGCGAAGTCGTGGTCGCGCCGCTTGAGGATTGCGGCGACCTGCTTAGCCGCCTCCAGGATTGCCTGGTGCAGGTCGGGCGGCAGCTCCTCCGCGGGCGCCTCGTGCGTGGATCCCCCGGCCGGTGGTCCCGCCGGGCACGGCGCGGTGGCCCGGCGCCGCGCGTCGGGCGTGGTGTCTTCTGCGTTCGACGTCACCTTCTGCTCCGTTTCCGGAGACGGGCCCCCGCACCGTTCGCGCGGTCCCGTGGTCTCCGACGATCCCTTTCCCAGGCAGCACCGGTACCCGGGCCACCGGGTTCGACACGGGCCTGGAGGCATGTGATGCGGGGCGCCGCGGACACGGCGGGCCCGCGGGCCGGCCTCAGGGGCGCCGCCACTCGTCGCTGCGCAGGTGCGATCCCGCCTGCGGGCCCATGCGCACCATGCCGCCGTCGGCCACCCAGGACGCGCCCGTCACGTACGAGGCGTCGGGCCCGGCGAGGAAGACGATGACGGCGGCGATCTCCCGGGCGTCACCGGGCCTGCCGAGCGGAATGCCGGGGCGGTGCTCGCTGTGCACGTCCGTGTCCTCCTGCCCGGTCATGGGCGTGGCGATCTCGCCGGGCGCGACGGCGTTGACGGTGATGCCGTGCTCCGCGAGCTCCAGGGCCATGACCTGCGTCAGCAGTCCGAGGCCGCCCTTGGCGGCGCAGTAGGGGGCCGCGCCGACCCGGGGCTGGTGCTCGTGCACCGACGTGACGTTGACGATGCGGCCGCCGTCGCCCTGCCGGATCATGCGGCGCGCGGCGTGCTGGCCGCACAGGAAGGGGCCGATCAGGTCGACGTCGACGACGCGCCTGACGTCGGCGTGTTCGAGGTCGAGGAAGGGGGTGGCGGTGCCCGTTCCCGCGTTGTTGACCAGGACGTCGATGCGGCCGAGGCGCTCGGCGAGGTCGTCGACGACCTGCGCGGCATCGGGGAGCCGGGTCAGGTCCATTTGGGCGACGGCCGCGCGGCGGCCGTGCCGGCCCACTTCCTCCGCCGTGCGCTCGGCGCCCTCCTCGTCGGAGTGCCAGGTGATCCCGACATCCATTCCGGCCGCCGCGAGCCGGACGGCCGTGGCCCGGCCGATGCCGGAGTCCGCGCCCGTGACGACGGCCACTCCGGTGCCGGAGGCGGTGGGGACGGTCATGGGTCCTCCTGTTCGTCGAACGGATCGCTCGGCGGATCCCTCGTCGGATCGCTCATCGCCCTCTGTCCAGCTTCGGGCAGCCACGCGCTTCGCGCGCATCGCGCGCCCGTGTGCTGCTCGTACGCTGGGAGGCCGGAGGTGGTCCCGATGGTCAGGGCGGTGCGGTACGCGGTGGCGGCCTCGGGCCAGTGGGTCGACGAGGAGGACGGCCGGGAGCGGCTGCCCGCCGGTGAGGCGCACGCGTGGCAGCCGGGCAGGAACGAGACCGTCTGCGGGCTCTCCCTGAGCCGCTCCCGCCTCACCCGTTTCCCGCACGTGCCGTGGACGGACGCCATCCCGGAGTCCGGCGGTTCGGCCGACCGCGTACAGCGGCTGTGCCACCGGTGCGCGTCTGTGGCGGGCCGCGCCGGGGCGGACGCCCGGCCGCCGTGGCGCCGGACGAATCCCCGCCCGTGACCCGGGAGCCGGTGGCGGCTCCTGGTCCGGACGGGCTCCGAGAGGCCGGTGGCGGCTCCACGACCTAGTACGCCGGTGGCAGGTCCTCGTCCGGGACGACGTGGACCGCCGCCTCCTCCGCGCCCGCCGCGCCGCCGTCGATGCCCTCGTCCCTGGCAATCACCTCTTTGGTGGTGTCCGGGTGGGCGCCTTCGTCGGGGGCCACCAGGCGGCCCGCACGCTCCTGTCCCGCCTCCGGGTCCACGGGCTCGCCGTCGCCGTCCGGCAGGTCGCCGATGGTGTCGCGGACGGGCTGCTCGGGGTCGGGCACCTCGGTGTCCGGCACCTCCTGCCGCAGCCGCTCGTCGAGCGTCTCGCCCTCGTACTGCTCGGCCGCCGTGGTGCCGGTCTTGGTGACGCCCAGCGGCTTCTCCGGCGGCGAGTAGCCCTCGTCGAGCATGTCGTCGTACGTACGCTCGTCCACCGCGTCCTGGAGGTCCAGCGGAGCCGCGTCCGCCTGCTCCTCGTTGTCGCCGGTGGGCTGGTAGGCGTCGTCCGCCATGTTCTGGTCGCTCATGACTACCTCGCGCTTCGGGGTCTCGGGGGTGTCGCGCTCGCCCTCTCATGGTCGCGCTCAGCCTCCAGGGTTGCCCGCGAGACGCTGCCCCAAACGATCTGCCCCGGCCCCCGTCGCGGTCCTACTCGGTGTGCATGATCTGGATCAGGTTGCCGCAGGTGTCGTCCAGGACCGCGACGGTGACCTTGTCCATCCGCACCGGCTCCTGGGTGAAGCGCACCCCCAGCCCGCGCAGCCGTTCGAACTCCGCGGTGACGTCGTCCACGGCGAAGGCGGCCGCCGGGATGCCGTCCGCGACCAGCGCGTCCTTGTACGGCTTCACCGCGGGGTGCCCGTCGGGCTCGAGGAGCAGCTCCGTCCCGTCAGGGTCCTCCGGCGAGACCACGGTCAGCCACCAGTCGTCGCCGATCGCGACCTTGGACTTCGCCACGAAGCCGAGGACGTCGGTGTAGAAGGCCAGGGCCTTGAGCTGGTCGTCGACGAATACGCTGGTCAGGTTGATTCTCATGGGGTGCTCTCCGGTGCGTCGGGCCTGAGCCATCTGTGCATGACGCGCTCAAGGGGTGCGGTGTCGAGGTCGTGGAACTTGTAACGGCCCTCGCGGCGGGTGAGGACCAGGCCCGCCGTTTCGAGTACGGCGAGGTGCTGGCTGATCGCCTGGCGGGACAGCCCCAGGCCGTGCTTGGTCGCCAGCCGTGCGCAGATCTCGAACAGCGTCTGGCCGTTCCGGTCCACGAGCTCGTCGAGGATGCGCCGACGGGTGGGATCGGCCAGCGCCTTGAAAACATCCTCTTCCATGACCCGACCATATGCAAGCAGCGACTTGCCTATCAAGCGGCCGCCCGTCAGGAGGCCGCGAGCACCAGCCACCGCGACGGCAGCTCGATGCGCGTGCCGTCCGCGGCGAACTCCGTCGTCGCCAGCGGCAGCTCACCCGCGGCGACGATCGTGAGCCCGGCCGACGCGACGTACCCGTCCACCGCCGCGTCGACGACCTCCGCGGGCGCGATCCCGTGCGCGAAGACCGGCGCCAGCTTCGGCGGCGGCCCCGCGGGGCTCCGCACGAGCCCCAGCAGCACGGACCGCGCCGCCTCCGAGAGCTCGACGACGAAGGCGCGCCCGCGCTCGCCGAGCAGCGTGGCGACACCGTCGAGCAGCGGCTGCCGGCCGGCGGGCTCGCACTGGTGCAGGACGCCCCGCATGTACACGTTCATGTCGCCGACCTCGGCGTGCAGCTGCTCCGTCTCGCGCCTCTCGCCCGCGTCGAGCTGCCGGAAGTCGACCTGCCCTGCCGCGTCGGCGCGCCGGGCGTGGCCGAGGGCGGCCGCCGACAGGTCGACGCCGAGGACGCGCGGGAAGCGGTCGGCGAGGAAGCGCGTCTGGGTGCCGTTGCCGCAGCCGATGTCGACGACGGGGAGTCCCGCGGCGGTCATGTGCGGTTCGAAGAGCGCGAGGTGGAGGCCCGCGGTGAGGGCCGGCTCGGCGTCCCAGAAGACCGCACCGGGCTCGTCGGGCGCCTCCCGCCAGAACCCCTCCCACGCCTCTCTGTACCGGCTCGTGACGCTCATGTCCGTACTCCCCGGGGTGCGACGAGAGCCGCCGATGCCGACGACGAGATCGGTCTATCGCGCCCGGGGCGCACGGACAACCACCCGCGCACTCCTTCTAGCGGCGAGGGAGCGGCAGTTCGCACCAGACCGTCTTGCCGGCGCGCGTGCGGCTCGTGCCCCACTCCCCCGCCAGCGAGCTGACGACGCGCAGGCCGCGCCCGAACTCGTCGCCGGGGCCCGCGCTGAGCAGCGTCGGCAGGGTCTGGTCGTCGTCCTCGACCTCGCACACCAGCGCCCCGGAGCGGACGAGCCGCAGGTCGATCCTGTTGCTGCGGGAGTGGCGCACGACATTGGTGACGAGCTCGCTGACGAGCAACTCGGCCGTCTCGGAGAGGGGTTGCAGGGACCAGGCCCGCAGCTGGGCGCGGACCATCTCGCGGGCCCTGCCCACTTCGGCGGGGTCGACGGCGAGCCGCCAGTGCGCGACGTTCTCCATCGAGATGCCGTTGAGCCGGGCCATCAGGAGCGCCACGTCGTCCTTGCGGCCCTCGCGCGGGTTGAGGGCGCGGATGATGGTGTCGCAGGCGTCGTCCATGGAGGCGGCCGGGTGCGCGGCCGACTCGGTGAGCGTGGCGAGACCGACGCCGATGTCCTCGCCGCGCACCTCGACGAGGCCGTCGGTGCACATCAGCAGCCGGTCGCCGGGCGCCACGCGCACCACGACCGACTCGAAGGGCACACCGCCGACGCCGATGGGCGCCCCGGTGGGCAGGTCGAGGAGTTCGCTGCGGCCGTCCGCGGCGCGGACCAGGACGGGCGGGATGTGGCCTGCGTTGGCGAGGTGCAGCTCGCCCGCGATCGGGTCGTAGACCGCGTACAGGCATGTCGCGAGGTAGTGCTCGCCGAGGCGCTGCGCGAGGTCGTCGAGGTTGCGCAGGAGCTGCTCGGGCGGCAGGTCGAGGGCGGCCATGGTCTGTACGGCCGTGCGCAACTGGCCCATCATCGCGGCGGAGTTGAGGCCGTGGCCCATCACGTCGCCGACGACGAACGCGGTCCTGGAGCCGGGCAGCTTGACGGAGTCGAACCAGTCGCCGCCGACCCGGCCGAGGAGCGTTCCCGGCAGATAGCGGGTGGCGATGTCGCAGCCGGGCATCCGGGGCTGGATGTGCGGCAGCATGCTGTCCTGGAGGGTGTCGGCGACGCTCTCCTGGTACGTGTACATGCGGGCGTTGTCGAGCACGAGGCCCGCGCGGGCGGCCAGTTCGGCGCCGGTGACGCGGTCCATGTCGTTGAAGACGGGCCGCTCCCGGTGGCGGAGCAGGATCATGAAGCCGAGCACCACATTGCGCGCCTTGAGCGGTACGACGAGCATCGAACGGTGGTTGATCAGCGGGCGGATGTCGCGCTTCTCGAACTGGGAGGCGATGGCGTTGCCCATCTCCTCGGTGATGCGGGGCACGAGCACCGGGTCGCCGGAGGTCATGCACTGGAAGAAGGGCGTGTGCGCGGGGAACGGCATGGACTCGCCGACCGGCACCACGTCGTCCCAGCGGCCCGGCTCGTCGGTGTGCTCGACCGCGACCCGGTGCCACATCGTGGTCTCGTCCGGCGCGCCCTCGGGGAAGCCCTCGCCCGCGACGACCTGCTCGCGGAGGTAGGTGCCCGCCACGTCCGTGAAGCGCGGCACGACCGCCCTGCTCACCTCGATGATCGTCCGCGACAGGTCGAGCGAGGAGCCGATGCGCCCGCTGACCTCGTTGAGGAATTCGAGGTGTTCGCGGACGGCGGCGTAGTTCGAGGTCCTCGCCCTCGTCGTCCACCGCTTCCGGGGTCACCGGCAGTCCGCGGGCGGCCGCCTGCGCGGCGCGCTCCCTGCGCTCCTTGCGCTCGATCCGGCGGGCGACGCCCCAGTCCGGGGTGACGGGCACCCGGTCGTGCCTGCTGAACTCCAGGACGGGATAGCCCAGTTCGAGGACCTGGGCGACGATGCGGGCGCTTTCCTCCACGCTCATGCTGGGCAGGATCTCGGGGAGCCTCGCGGCGAGCTCGTCCGCGCCGGGGAAGTCGGTGTGCAGCGCGAAGCCCGGCGCGATCCGCTCGACCTGCTCGTCGCGCTGGTCCCTCTCGTCGCGCTCGTCCCGTCCGCCCCGCTCGCCGTCCGGTCCGTCGGCCGCGGCCAGTCGCGCGGCGTCGGCGGCGAGCACGAGGAGCCGCTCGGGGCCGGGGCCCACCAGGGGGTACGCCCACCACAGCACGTCGACCCGGGCGCGGCCGCGGACACCGCCCGCCCCGCCCGCCGAGCCGGTCAGCCGGGCACGCCCGGCGGCCGGGTAGGAGATGCGTCCGTCGAGGGAGGTCTCCAGGTCGGGGCCGAGTCCGTCGAAGGCTCCATAGGACCCGCGGTCCTCCGGGATCGCGCCGTGCACCGGGAGCAGATCGCCCACGGGACGGCCGACGGCCTCCTCCTTGCCGTACCCGAAGAGGCGGCGCGCGCCGACGCTCCAGTGCGAGACGAGCCCGGCACCGTCGACGACGACCACGGCCAGCGGAATGCGGCCGGACGCGGCACTCTGCGCCGGTGGCTCGCCCGGAGTGCCTCGTTCCATGGCTCATGCTCCTTCCCGCGGCGGCGCAAGATTCTGCACCGCCACCAACCACCGTACGGCCGACGGAGGTTGCCGTGCGGGGCAATACGGGAATTGGCCGGACGGGCCGGGCCACCGGCGCACGCCCCCTGCGCCGGGCACCGTGCGGTGCGCCGGCCGGGGTCATGGCGCGAGCTCTCAGTCCTCGTGGCCGAGCTGCAGGTCCCGCTCGGTGCGGCCGCCGCCCGCGACCTGGAGGACCGTGGCGACCGGCGGGTAACCGGCCGCGATCACGGTGTATTCGCCCGACGACAGGTCGACGAAGCGGAAGGAGCCGTCCGCTCCGGTGGTCAGGGTGTCGACGACGTTCCCTGCCGCGTCGAGCAGCGTCACGCGCGCGTCCTCGACGGGCCGCCCGCCGCCGGCCCGCACGGTGCCGCGCAGCACGGCGCCGCCCGCGAGCTCCACGTCCTGCCGGGTCTCGCGCGAGGCCTGCACGGATACGGGCAGCGCGGCGGGGCGGAACGCGGGCGCGCTGGCGGCGAGGGTGTACTCGCCCGCCACCAGCTCCGTGATGACATAGCCGCCCTCGCGACCGCTGCGGGTGGTGGCGACGACCTCTCCGCGGACGTCGGTGAGGGTGACGGCCGCGTCCCTGACGGGCGTTCCGTCGGCGGTCACCACGGCCCCCGCGAGGCGGCCCGCCCCGCCAAGGACGACGTCGAGCTCGACGGGCCGCTCCCCCACGGTGACGGTGACGGCCTGCGGCTGGTGCCCGCCCGCCGCCGCGATCAGCACGAACGAACCCGAGCCAGGGGTGGCGAGCGCGTACCGCCCGTCCTCGCCGCTCGCGCCACGCCCGATCTGCTGTCCCGCCACGTCGATGAGGGTGAGGGCGGCACGGGGCACGACGGTGCCGTCGGGGTGCTGCACGGTGCCGCAGACCGGGACCCCGGCGGCGTACGTCGTCGTACGGGCCCGGGGCACGGCCATCGGCTCGGCGGCGGGTGCGTTGTGGGAGGCGGTGCTGGACAACAGGGGGGTCTCCTTGAGGAAGAAGGCGAGCAGCATGCCGAGGACGAGCACCGGCACCAGGTAGAGGAAGATCCGCGGCATCGCGTCGGCATAGGCCTGGATGTAGCCCTCGCGCAGCGGCGCGGGCAGCGCGTGGACGAGCTGCGGGGTGATGGACTCGGCGTCGGGCACGGCCTCGTCCGACCCGGCGGGGAGCCGGTCCCGGAGCGCGTCGGCGAGCCGGTCGGCGAAGAGCGTGCCGAAGATGGCAGCTCCGACGCTGCCGCCGATCTGCCGGAAGTAGTTGTTGGCGCTGGTGGCGGTGCCCAGGTCGGCGGGGCGGACCGCGTTCTGCACGGCGAGGACGAGCACCGGCATGACCAGGCCGATGCCCGCGCCGAGCACGGCCATCCAGGCGCTGTACTCCAGCCGGGAGGTGTCCGCTTCGAGCCGTGAGAGCAGCCACATGCCGACTACGGAGAGGATGCCTCCGACGATCGGGTACACCTTGTAGCGCCCGGTGTGGCTGATGAGCTGGCCGGAGACGATCGACGCGCCCACGATGCCGCCCATCATCGGCAGCATCAGGAGGCCGGACTCGGTGGCGCTCGCGCCGTCGACCATCTGCAGGAAGGTCGGCAGATAACTGGCCGCTCCGAAGAGGGCGATTCCGACGACCATGCCCACAAGACCGGTGATGTTGAAGACCGGATCACGGAACAGGTGCAGCGGAATGATCGGTTCTGCCGCGAACTTCTCGGCGACGAGGAAGAGCACGCTCGCCACGACCGCACCGGCGCCGAGCCCGAGGATCATCCGGTCGCCCCACGCGTACTCGGTCCCGCCCCAACTGGTCAGCAGCACGAGGCAGGTGGACGCGGCGGCGAGCAGGAGCGCGCCGAGCACGTCGAGCCGGGCCCTGCCGGTGGGCTTGGGCAGCTTCAGGACGAGCGAGACGACGAGGAGGGTGACGAGGCCGAAGGGCACGTTGAAGTAGAAGCACCAGCGCCAGGAGGCGTGGTCGGTGAAGAAGCCGCCGAGCAGCGGGCCCGCGACCGAGGCGAGGCCGAACGCGGCGCCGATCAGGCCCATGTAGCGGCCGCGCTGCCGGGGCGGCACGATGTCCGCGATGATCGCCTGGACGCCGATCATCAGGCCGCCCGCGCCGACGCCCTGGATCGCGCGGAAGGCGATGAGCTGGTCCATCGTCCGCGACCAGCCGGCGAGTGCCGAGCCGATGACGAAGATGACGATCGCGAACTGGAAGACGCCCTTGCGTCCGAAGAGGTCGCCGAGCTTGCCGTAGATCGGCAGGCCGACCGTGGAGGTGAGGAGGTAGGCGGTGATCGCCCAGGACATCTTGTCGAGGCCGTGCAGCTCGCCGACGATCTTCGGGAGCGCGGTGGCGACGATCATCTGCTCCAGCGCGGCGAGCAGCAGCGCGAGCATGAGCCCGACGAAGACCATGCGGACGCGGGCGGGGCTGAGCCCGTGTGCGGCCGGGTCGGGGGCCGCGGGTGGCGCCTGTGCCTGTCCCGGGTCCCGACCGCCGGGCGTCGCGGGCCCGTTGGCCCCCTCGTCGCGGTGCCGTCCGTTCCGCTCGTCCTGCCCGGCGACCTTGACCAGCGTCGTCCCGCCCACGTCCTGCTCCCCTCGTCGCGCCTGCGACGCATTTCTCGCATTACGCGACAACTGCGAGCAAGCGCGACGAGTCGCCCTCGTGTGGGGCCCTGCGGACGTAAGCGCCGGTCGGAGCCCTACGGCGTACAACGGGGCCGAGCGGAAAACCACTCGAAACGGTGAGCGTAACGACAACCCTGATGGACTACAGGGGAGTTGACTACTTCTCGACCTCGGTGGCGAGGTTGCCGAGCACGACGTCGTAGATCCGGCCGAGGCCCTTGGGGGCGAAGGTCTTCTCGAAGAAGCCGCCGATGCCGCCCGCGCCGTTCCACACGGTGGAGACGACCACGCGGGACCTGCCCTCGCCGGCCGGGGTCACCGTCCAGGTCGTGACCATCGAGGAGTTGCGGTCCTTCTCGACCAGTTCGCCGTCGGTGGGCTCGCTGACCTCCAGGAGGCAGTCGCGGATCCGCTTGCTGGTGGCCTGCAGCTTCCAGTGGACGAGGGTGCCCTCGCCGTCGCCGCCCTCGCGCACCTCGTACTCGCTGAAGTGCTCCGAAAGGAGCTTCTGCCGCGTGCCGTTGTAGTCGGCCAGCGCGTCGAAGACGTCGTCCGGCTTTGCCGTGATGATCCGCTCCGTGACCGCCTCGACCTGCGCCATTGCACTTCCTCCAGCACTTGTTTCTCGGGGGGCTTCGCGGAAAGCCAACCACCCGGGCCACCGGCCTCCCAAATCGGGTCCCCTTTGGAGGGCGCGCTCAGCCCGGCAGGAGCCGCAGCGAGAGCCACAGCGCGAGGGTCGAAAGGGCCAGGGCTGCGGGGGTGGTGAGCAGCCCGAGGCGGGTGAACCGGCCGAGGCTGACGTCGTGTTCGTGCTGGTGGGCGATGCGGCGCCAGAGGAGCGTGGCGA
This sequence comes from Streptomyces sp. NPDC039480, assembly GCF_055597165.1. Lineage (NCBI taxonomy): Bacteria > Bacillati > Actinomycetota > Actinomycetes > Kitasatosporales > Streptomycetaceae > Streptomyces > Streptomyces sp. NPDC039480. Next base: position 184,005 of record NZ_JBVITX010000013.1, read on the forward strand.
GGGATCCGGCGTAGGTGAGGTTGGGTCCGACGTTCACGCCGATGAGCACGGCGAGGACGGCGCCGGGTCCGGACGGTGCGGCGAGCGGGACGAGGGCGAGGACGGCCGGCAGGTTGTTGATCAGGTTGGCGAGCAGCGCGGCGACGGCGGCGGTGCCGAGCAGCGCGGGCAGCGAGGTGCCGTCGGGGACGACCCGGCCGAGGGCGTCGCCGAGTCCGTTGTCGACGACGGCCCTGACGACGACGCCGAGGGCGAGGACGAAGGCGAGGAACGGCAGCTGGACCGAGCGCAGGATCGCCACCGGTGTCGTACGACGGTGTGCGAGGGCCCGCACGGCGAGGACGGCCGCACCGGCCGCCGCCGACCAGGCGGGGTCGACGCCGACGCCGGACGCCACGGCGAACCCGGCGAGCGTGGCGGCGACGGTCACCAGGGCGAACCGCGGCATCCGCGGCGGCTCCACGACGTCGGTCCCCTCGACGGGGGCGTCGAGGTCGGCGGCGAAGAACCGCCGGAAGACGGCGTACTCGACCGCGATGGCGACCAGCCAGGGCAGCGTCATGAGCAGGGCGAACCGCGTGAAGCTCAGGCCCGTCGCGGTGAAGGCGAGGAGGTTCGTCAGGTTCGAGACGGGCAGCAGGAGGGACGCCGTGTTGGACAGATGGGCACTGGCGTAGACGTGCGGCGCGGGGCGGGCGCCCATGCGGGCCGCGGTGGCGAAGACGACCGGCGTCAGCAGGACCACGGTGGCGTCCAGGCTCAGGGCCGCGGTGATCACGGAGGCGAGCCCGAAGACGGCGGCGAGCAGTGTGCGGGGCCGGCCGGCGGCCCGGCGCGCCATCCAGGTGCCGCAGGCGTGGAAGAGCCCTTCGTCGGCGCAGAGCTTGGCGAGCACGAGGACGCCCGCGAGGAAACCGATCACGGGGCCGAGCCGGGCGGCCTCGTCCCGCACGTCGTCGAGCGGGATCGCCCCGGCCGCGACGACGACTCCGGCGGCGGGCACGGCGAAGGCGGCTTCGGGCCAGCGGAAGGGGCGGACGACGGCGCAGACGAGGACCACGGCCAGGGCGGCGACGGACAAGGACTCGACGAGCATGTCTTCGATCATGCATCGCACCCGGTCCTGCCCGTTCGCCGCCCCGGCGGGGCCGGGTTCCTACCGCTTGCCGCCGGTCGGCTCGGGCGCGGTGGCGCTGAAGCGGGCCACCGTCCCGTCGTCGCTCCAGCGGCGCAGCCCGGCCTTCTCCAGGACGCGGATGGAGGCCGGGTTGGACAGTTCGACGTCGGCGTGGACCCTGGTGACCTGCGGTAGGGCCAGGGCGGCCGTCACGAGGGCGCGGGCGGCCTCGGGGGCGTAACCGCGCCCCCGCCGGGAGGGCACCACGCCGTACCCGAGCTCTACGGAGCCCTCATTGGGCGGCCAGAGCAGGCTGATGGAGCCGACGACGGCACCGCTCGCACGTTCGACGATCAGCCGGTGGCCGTACGCGCCCGGGGCGCCGGACGGGCCGGTCTGTTCGGCGACGAAGCCCGCGATGACGCGGTCGCCGTCGGCGGGGAAGTCCGCCGCCCAGTGGACGAGCCGCTCGTCGCGGACGACGGCGGAGATCTCGCCGGCGGACCAGTCCCGGAGGACGAGGCGCTCGGTGATCAGGTCGGTACCGGCGAGGGAGAGAACAGGAAGAGAAGACACGCGACACTCCAGGTCGTGCGGACGACCGGGCCGCTCTCGACGAGCTCTGTTGCGTCAGGCTCGCGCGACCCGGACAAGGGCATGCTGATGAGGCGTCCGGCGGGCCATATTCATCAACCTCCCTCGTCACACAGCGGTCGCGCGTGTCGCGCCTGACATGACCCTACCAAGCACGCCTCCGGAGAGGCCGACCCGGAGAGAGCGGCCGCAGAGACCGACCGAACAGACCGCGATGTTCCGTCCGCACGATCAAGGGAACAAGTGTTCTATTGTGTGGCCAGTGCTACCGAGGAGGCGTCATGCGCTGGGAGAACCTTTCCGACGGGCCGCGCCGGGGCACCGCGGATGCCGCGCTGTTCGGCGCGGACGCGGTGGTCACGCGGACCTTCGACACCCCCGAATTCGCCGGGATCACCTTTCACGAGATCCGGGCCAGGTCGATCGTGAACCGGGTGCCGGGGGCGTCCCGCATGCCGTTCGAATGGACGGTCAACCCGTACCGGGGGTGCACGCACGCGTGCGTCTACTGTTTCGCGCGCAAGACGCACAGCTACCTCGACCTGGACACCGGCCTCGGGTTCGACAGCCAGATCGTCGTCAAGGTCAACGCCGCCGAGCTGCTGCGGCGCCAGCTCGCCTCGCCGCGCTGGCACGGCGACCACATCGCCATGGGCACGAACGTGGACTGCTACCAGCGCGCGGAGGGCCGCTACCGCCTGATGCCGGGGATCATCGAGGCGCTGCGCGACTGCGGCAACCCCTTCTCGATCCTCACTAAGGGCACCCTGATCCTGCGCGACCTCGATCTGCTGCGGCAGGCCGCCGCCGTGACGGAGGTCGGGATCTCCGTCTCCGTGGGCTTCACCGACCAGGAGCTGTGGCGCACCGTCGAGCCGGGCACGCCCGCCCCGGAGCGGCGCCTCGACGTCGTCCGCACCCTGACCGGGCACGGCATCGGCTGCGGCGTCCTGATGGCGCCCGTCATCCCCTTCCTGGGGGACCACCCGGACCAGCTGCGTGCCACCGTGCGGGCCATCGCCTCGTCCGGCGCGACGTCCGTGACGCCGCTGGTGCTGCATCTGCGGCCGGGGGCGCGCGAGTGGTTCATGGCGTGGCTCGGACGGCACCACCCGCATCTGGTGCGGCGGTACGAGCGGTTGTACGCGGAGGGCGCCTACGCCCCGAAGTGGTACCAGCGCCGCATCACCCGGCACGTGCACGAGCTGGCCGAGGAGTTCGGCATCGGCCCCACGCGCGCGGGCGCCCCGCGGCGCGTCCGGCTCCCCGAGCAACCCGAGCCCGCAGCGGGGCCCACTCAGCTCACCCTGTTGTGAGCCGCGTGCCCCTTTCGGGTTGCTTCTCGGCAGGGCGGCCCTGACCGGGACGGCTTTCCGGGAAGATGCGCCGAGGGTCACGGCCTGCGGGGCCCCGAGTCGCCGCCCCGGGAGGCCGGATGAAGAAGCGTGCCGTCGTACTCGGTTCAGTCGCCGCCGCGGTGGCGGTGACGGGGACGGTCATCGCGGTACCGCCCGCGGCGGGCACCCCGTCCGGCCCCGGCGCCCCGCCCGCCGCCCACACGCGGCAGCACGCCCCTCTCGCGTGGAAACCGTGCGACATCAAGGAGCACCCGACGCTCCAGTGCGCGTCGTTGGAGGTCCCGCTCGACCACCGGCGGCCGGACGGCCGGCAGATCACCCTCGCCCTGTCCCGCGTCCCGCACACCGCGAAGACCTCCCAGGGGCCGCTCCTGGTGAACCCCGGCGGTCCCGGCGGCAGCGGACTGACCATGGCGGCGTTCGTCGCCGAGGCGCTGCCCGACGAGGTGGCCGCCCAGTACGACGTCATCGGCTTCGACCCGCGCGGCGTGGGCCGGAGCAGGCCCGCGCTGAACTGCCGCCCCGGGCACTTCTCCCCCGTGCGGCCCGCCGCCGTCCCGGCCACGCCCGAGTTGGAGCGGGCCAACCTCCGGCGGGCGGAGGCGTTCGCGCGGGCGTGCTCTTCGAAGTACGCGGACATCCTGCCCTTCATCGACTCGGTGAGCACTGCCCAGGACATGGACGCCATCCGCGCGGCCCTCGGCGCGGAGCACATCAACTTCTTCGGCTACTCGTACGGCAGCTATCTGGGCGCGCTCTACGGAAAGCTCCATCCGCACCGGGTGCGCCGCATGGCGCTCGACTCCCTCGTCGACCCGACGGGCGTCTGGTACGGCAACAATCTCCGCCAGGACCTCGCCTTCGACGCCCGCCACAAGGCGTTCATGGCCTGGATCGCCCGGCACGACGCGACGTACGGTCTGGGCAAGGCCCCCGAGGAGGTCGAGGCGGCGTGGCACGCGATGCGGGACGCGGTCGCCGTGAAGCCCGCCGGCGAGAAGGTGGGCGCCGCCGAGCTGGAGGACACCTTCATCCCCGGCGGCTACTTCAACGGCTACTGGCCCCGCCTCGCGACGGCGTTCGCGGCGTACGTGAACGACGGGGAGACCGGGCCGCTCGTCGCCGCGTACGAGAGCATCGGAGCGGTCGACGCCGCGGGCGACAACAGCTACAGCGTCTACGCGGCCGTGCAGTGCCGGGACGCGTGGTGGCCGCGCGACTGGCGGACGTGGCGCGACGACAACGCGCGGGTGCACGCGAAGGCGCCGTTCTCCACCTGGAACAACGCGTGGTACAACGCGCCGTGCGCGTTCTGGCCGACGCCTCCCCTGACCCCGCCGGACGTCGGCGGCTCCGCGCTGCCGCCCGTGCTGCTGTTCCAGGCGACCGACGACCCCGCCACCCCGTACGACGGCGCCGTCAGCCTGCACCGCAAGCTGCGTGGTTCCCGCCTGGTGGTCGAGCGGGGCGGCGGCAACCACGGTGTCACCCTGCGCGGAAACCCCTGCCTCGACCGGCACTTGGCCGCCTATCTGACGACCGGGGAGGTACCGGCCGGCGGCGGCGAGGTCGACGCGGTGTGCGAGGCGCTGCCCGAGCCGAAGCCGCGGAGCACCCCCGCGCGCAGGGCGTTGTCACACCCATGGTCCACGATGGGGTCATGAGCCGACTGACCCACATCAGCGCCCCCGAGGGCGTCGCCCCCGCCACCGCGTACACCCACGTCGTCATGGGATCGGGCCGCTTCGTGGCGATATCCGGCCAGTTGCCCCTGGACGAGGACGGCAAGCCGGTCGGCGAGGGCGACGCGGCGGCGCAGGCCCGGCAGGTCTTCGAGAACCTGCGGCGCTGTCTCGCGGCGGCGGGCGCGACCTTCGACGACGTCGTGAAGCTGACGTACTTCGTGACGGACATGGCGCACATGCCCGGCGTGCGGTCCGCGCGGGACGAATTCCTGGACCCCGAGCGGCTCCCCGCGTCCTCGGCGGTGCAGGTGGTGTCGCTGGTCCGTCCCGAGTTCCTGATGGAGATAGAGGCGTTCGCGGTGGTGCCGGAGTAGGGGGCGGCGGGCATGCGGGCACGAGACGCGGACATGCGGATACGCGAAGCGGGCGTGCGGATACGGGAGATGGGCGAGGCCGACTGCGCCGCCGTCGCCGAACTCCGCGTCCGCGGCTGGCAGTCGGCGTACGCCGGCCTCATGCCCCAGCCGCACCTGGACGCGCTCAGCGTCGAGGAGAGCGCGGCGCAGCTCCGCGAGCGGCTGGCGCCGGGCGGGGCGGACTCGGGCTCGGGCTCGGTGGACCTGGTCGCCGTGCGCGCCGGGCGGATCGTCGGCTGGGCCTGCTGCGGCCCGGCCCGCGACGACGATCTTCCGCCGGGCGAGGCCGAGTTGTACGCGCTGTACGCGCACCCGGAGCACTACTCCACGGGTGTGGGCCGCGCACTGCTCGGGGAGTGCGTGGCCCGCTGCGCCGCGGCGGGCCACGGCCGGATGCGCCTCTGGGTCCTGGAGGCCAACACCCGCGCCCGCCGGTTCTACGAACGCGCCGGGTTCACCCCGGACGGCGCCCGCGACCCCCAGGAGATGGACGGCATGCCCGTGCCCGAGGTCCGCTACAGCCGCCCTCTCTCCTGAGCCCTCTCCCCCGAGTCCGCGCTCCGGCCCCCGGAAGTCCTCACTCCGGCAGCCGCGCCAGTGCCGCCGAGGCCGCCGCCGCGAGGCGGGGGTGGACGCGGGCGGCCATCAGGACCGGTCTGGCCCGCGCGTCGCCGAGCGCCCCGAGTCCTTCCACGCACGCGAGGGCGATCTTGCCGTACGGATCGTGCGGCGCGAGTCTGCGCTGCAGCGTGGTGATCAGCGCGGGCGCCGACTCGGGGGCGCGCAGCTCCGTGAGGAGGCGCACCGGATACAGGGCGTACGCGACGCGGAGTTCGTTGGTCGCGAGGGCGGCCGCCGCGCGCGCCGTGCGCGGGTCGCCGAGGCGGGCCAGGGCGTGGGCCGCGGCGGCGCACCGCGGCGGGTCCCGGTGGTTGAGGAGGAGGACGAGCGACTCGAAGGCCCTGCGGTCGCCGGCGACGCCGAGTCTGACCGCCACCAACTCCCGGGCCCACAGGGGCTGCCCCGGGGAGACGAGCGCCTCGGCGAGTTCATCGAGGTCGTCCGTGGCGACCAGCCTCTCGTACTCCTTCGAACCACCCGCCTCGGCCCGTAAGCGTTCCGTCACCGTCCGCAACTCCTCATCCATGGTCGCGAGCCTAAGCCTTACCCAGCGGTCGCGATGTAGATCACAGACATCGGAGAACATCGCGGGCTGGCGCGCTCGTTACTCGCCGGTTAGTCTCATGTGAGCGGGGCACACTCCCCGTAGCAGTTCCTTTCCTCGCCGTGGCCTGGTGACGCAGCCAAGGCGAGTGCAGGTCGGTTCGGTACGTGCAGTACCTCAGTACGACGCGGCTCCGGGACAGAGCCGGTCGGCTTCTCTCACCGGGCGTGCCCTTCGCGCGCCGCCCGGACACACCAGGCACCACTCCCCGCTCGCCGTGCGCTCGCCGCACCCGCGCGCCCCTCAGTCGTCACTCTCTTCCTGGAGTCCACGCATGGACGCTCCCTTGAACACCGTCGCCGTCATCGGTCTCGGCACGATGGGCACCGGCATCACCGAGGTCCTGGCCCGGGCGGGCCGCGAGGTCATCGGCATCGACATCAGCCAGGCGGCGGCCACCCGGGCCGTCGAGTCGCTGGAGGCCTCGACGGCGCGTGCCGTGCACCGGGGACGCCTCACCGAGGAGGAGCGCCGCGGCGTCCTCTCCCGCTTCCGCACCTTCACCGAGCTGCGGGCCGCCGCCGACGCCGACCTGGTCATCGAGGTCGTCCCGGAGTCGTACGAGATCAAGCAGCAGGTCTTCCGTGAGCTGGACGCCGTCGTGCGCCCCGAGACGATCGTCGCGACCGGCACGAACGCGCTGTCGGTGACCCGGCTCGCCGCCGAATCGGCGCGTCCCGAGCGGGTGTTGGGCCTGCACTTCTTCAACCCGGCGCCCGCGATGAAGCTCGTCGAGGTCGTCTCGTCCGTGCTGACCTCGCCCGCCGCCGTCGCCGCGGTCACCGAGCTCGCGCACGCCCTGGGCAAGGAGCCCGTCGCGGTCGGCGACCGGCCGGGCTTCGTCGCCGACGGCCTGCTCTTCGGCTACCTCAACCAGGCCGCCGCGATGTACGAGGCGAAGTACGCGTCCCGGGAGGACATCGACGCCGCGATGCGGCTCGGCTGCGGACTGCCGATGGGGCCGCTCGCGCTGCTCGACCTGATCGGCGTGGACACCGCCCGCACGGTCCTCGACGCCATGTACGCCGAGTCGCAGGACCGTCTGCACGCCCCCGCCCCGATCCTGAAGCAGCTCAGCGAGGCGGGGCTGACCGGGCGCAAGGCGGGCCGCGGCTTCTACACGTACGCCGAACCCGGCAGCGACCAGGTGGTGGACGACGCGCTGACCCCGGCGGCGGGCGAGGAGCGGGCGCGGGGGCGCACGGTCCGCTCGGTCGGTGTCGCCGGCTCCGGGACCATGGCGTCCGGCATCGCGGAGGTCTTCGCCAAGGCCGGCTTCGACGTGGTGCTCGCCGCGCGCACGGACGAGAAGGCCGAGACCGCCAAGGCCCGGATCGGCAAGTCCCTCGCGCGCTCCGTCGACAAGGGCAGGATGACGGCCGAGGCCGCCGCGCAGGCGCTGGAGCGGATCACGCCCGCCGGGTCGTACGAGGCGTTCGCCGACGTCGACCTGGCCCTGGAGGCCGTCGCCGAGGACCTGGACATCAAGCGGCAGCTCTTCGCGACGCTCGACAAGGTGTGCAAGCCGGGCGCGATCCTGGCGACCACGACGTCGTCGCTGCCGGTCGTCGCCTGCGCCCGCGCCACGTCGCGGCCGCGTGACGTGATCGGCATGCACTTCTTCAACCCGGCGCCGGCGATGAAGCTGGTCGAGGTGGTCCGCACGGTGGTGACCGCGGACGACGTGCACGCCACGGTCCGCGAGGTCTGCACGAAGATCCGCAAGCACCCGGTGGACTGCGGCGACCGCGCCGGTTTCATCGTGAACGCGCTGCTGTTCCCGTACCTCAACAACGCGATCAAGATGGTCGAGCAGCACTACGCCTCGCTGGACGACATCGACGCCGCGATGAAGCTCGGCGGCGGCTACCCCATGGGCCCCTTCGAGCTCCTGGACGTCGTCGGTCTGGACGTCTCACTGGCCATCGAGAAGGTCCTGCACCGTGAGTTCCGCGACCCGGGCCTGGCCCCGGCGCCGCTGCTCGAACACCTGGTGGCCGCGGGCTGCCTCGGCCGCAAGACGGGCCGTGGCTTCCGCGAACATGCCCGGCGCTGAGCCGGCGGAGGGCCTCCCGGGCGAACGGACGGGCTGGGGCGGGCTGCTCGAACCCCCGGGCAGCCCTCTCCCCCAGGAGTGCGGCCCCGTCCCTCAGGAGCACCGCGGCGCGCATATGCAGTACGTTCGTGGCATGTCCAAGGCCGCCAAGTCCTCACGCAACGCAAGCCCCGACGCCCCCGAGAGCGCCGCGGGCAACCGTGCCGCCGCCCAGCGGCTCAAGATGCGCAGGGAGCTGGCGGCCGCGGCCATGGAGCTCTTCGCGTCCAAGGGGTACGAGGCGACGACGGTCGACGAGATCGCCGCCGCCGCGGGCGTCGCCCGCCGGACCTTCTTCCGGCACTTCCGCTCCAAGGAAGAGGCGATCTTCCCCGACCACGACGACACCTTGATCCGCGCGGAGGCCGTGCTCAACGCGGCGCCGCCGCACGAGCACCCGCTGGACACGGTGTGCCGTGGCATCAAGGAGGTCATGAAGATGTACGCGGCGTCGCCCGCCGTCTCCGTGGAGCGCTACCGCCTCACCCGTGAGGTCCCCACGCTCCGGGAGCGCGAGATCGCCTCGGTGGCCCGTTACGAACGGCTCTTCACGCGCTATCTCCTCGGCCACTTCGACGAGCACGCGCACCACGACGGCAACGACGACCCGCTGCTCGCCGAGGTCGCCGCCTCCGCGGTGGTCACCGCCCACAACCACGTGCTGCGGCGCTGGCTGCGGGCCGGCGGCCAGGGCGACGTGGAGAACCAGCTGGACCACGCCTTCGCGATCGTCCGCCGCACCTTCGGCACGGGGATCGGCGCGGGCCGCGACACCCTGCCCGCATCGGGCCCGGCGACGGTGTCCGCACAGGGTGAGGTCCTCGTCACGGTGGCCCGCACGGACGCGCCGCTCGACGAGGTCATGCGCACCATCGAGAAGGCGCTGCGCGAGCGCCCATAGTCACCATTTGAGCTATTTCGTCCTTGGCTTTTGCGGGGGCGCTACCGACCGGTAGCGCCCCCTCCGTCATGCCGTCACCCCCTCTGACCTGCACTGATCGATCATCGGTCAAAAACTTCTGGCACCCAGTGTCTTGCCGACTGGCACGCGGTGCCATACGTTGATGTTGTCCGGGCGGCCGGCGTGCAGAGATCATCCGTACGTCGGCTGTCCCCTCAAGCCACGGTTTGTGCGCCCGGACGCCTGCGTCACAGGCACCTCCCACGCCCCACCAAGGCGTCGCCGAGCACCACCCTTCGCCGAACCGACGGCACACCCTCCACCGCAACTTCAGCACCCGACGCAACCCTTAAGAGCGTTCCCCTCAGACGCTTCTTCGCCGGAGGCAAAACCGTGAAGGAAATCCTGGACGCGATTCAGGCCCAGACCGCGACCGCGAGCGGCTCCGCCGCGGTCACGTCCGCCGACTTCGCCGCTCTCCCCCTGCCCGACTCGTACCGCGCGATCACCGTGCACAAGGACGAGACGGAGATGTTCGCGGGCCTCGAGACCCGCGACAAGGACCCGCGCAAGTCGCTCCACCTGGACGACGTGCCGATCCCCGAACTCGGCCCGGGCGAGGCCCTGGTGGCCGTCATGGCCTCCTCGGTCAACTACAACTCCGTGTGGACCTCGATCTTCGAGCCGGTCTCCACCTTCAGCTTCCTGGAGCGCTACGGCCGGCTCAGCGACCTGAGCAAGCGTCATGACCTGCCGTACCACATCATCGGCTCCGACCTGGCGGGCGTCGTGCTGCGCACCGGTCCCGGCGTGAACTCCTGGAACCCGGGCGACGAGGTCGTCGCGCACTGCCTGAGCGTCGAGCTGGAGTCCTCCGACGGCCACAACGACACGATGCTCGACCCCGAGCAGCGCATCTGGGGCTTCGAGACCAACTTCGGCGGCCTCGCCGAGATCGCGCTCGTCAAGTCCAACCAGCTGATGCCGAAGCCGGACCACCTGAGCTGGGAGGAGGCCGCCTCCCCCGGCCTGGTGAACTCCACCGCGTACCGCCAGCTGGTGTCCCGCAACGGCGCCGGCATGAAGCAGGGCGACAACGTCCTGATCTGGGGCGCGAGCGGCGGACTCGGGTCGTACGCCACGCAGTTCGCGCTCGCCGGCGGCGCCAACCCGATCTGTGTCGTCTCCAGCCCCCAGAAGGCGGAGATCTGCCGCGCCATGGGCGCCGACGCGATCATCGACCGCAACGCCGAGGGCTACAAGTTCTGGAAGGACGAGCGGACCCAGGACCCCAAGGAGTGGAAGCGCTTCGGCAAGCGCATCCGCGAGCTGACCGGCGGCGAGGACATCGACATCGTCTTCGAGCACCCCGGCCGCGAGACCTTCGGCGCCTCGGTCTACGTCACGCGCAAGGGCGGCACCATCACCACCTGCGCCTCGACCTCGGGCTACATGCACGAGTACGACAACCGCTACCTGTGGATGTCCCTGAAGCGCATCATCGGCTCGCACTTCGCCAACTACCGCGAGGCGTGGGAGGCCAACCGCCTGATCGCCAAGGGCAAGATCCACCCGACGCTCTCCAAGACGTACCGCCTGGAGGACACCGGCCAGGCCGCCTACGACGTCCACCGCAACCTCCACCAGGGCAAGGTCGGCGTCCTCGCCCTCGCCCCCGAGGAGGGCCTGGGCGTGCGCGACCCGGAGAAGCGCGCCCAGCACATCGACGCGATCAACCGTTTCCGCAACGTCTGAACGCACTGATCTGAACGCACTGAGGAGCAGCGGAACATGACAGAGCGTCAGAAGGACCGGCCGTGGCTCATGCGGACCTACGCCGGTCACTCCACGGCGGAAGCGTCCAACGAGTTGTACCGGCGCAACCTCGCCAAGGGGCAGACGGGCCTCTCGGTCGCCTTCGACCTGCCCACGCAGACCGGCTACGACCCCGACCACATCCTCGCCCGCGGCGAGGTCGGCCGGGTCGGCGTGCCGGTCTCGCACCTCGGCGACATGCGGCGGCTGTTCCAGGACATCCCCCTGGAGCAGATGAACACCTCGATGACGATCAATGCCACCGCCATGTGGCTCCTGGCGCTCTACCAGGTGGTCGCCGAGGAGCAGGGTGCCGACATCACCAAGCTCCAGGGGACGACGCAGAACGACATCGTCAAGGAGTACCTCTCGCGCGGGACGCACGTCTTCCCGCCGGGACCCTCCTTGCGGCTGACCACCGACATGATCACGTACACGGTGGCCCACATCCCCAAGTGGAACCCGATCAACATCTGCAGCTACCACCTCCAGGAGGCGGGGGCCACACCGGTCCAGGAGATCGCGTACGCGATGTCCACCGCCATCGCGGTTCTCGATGCCGTACGCGACTCGGGGCAGGTTCCCGAGGAGAAGTTCGGGGACGTCGTGGCCCGCATCTCCTTCTTCGTGAACGCGGGTGTCCGCTTCATCGAGGAGATGTGCAAGATGCGGGCGTTCGGGCGGATCTGGGATCAGGTCACGCGCGAGCGGTACGGCATCGAGAACCCGAAACACCGCCGGTTCCGCTACGGCGTGCAGGTCAACTCCCTGGGTCTGACCGAGGCCCAGCCGGAGAACAACGTCCAGCGCATCGTCCTCGAGATGCTGGCCGTGACGCTCTCGAAGGACGCACGCGCGCGTGCCGTGCAGCTGCCCGCCTGGAACGAGGCGCTCGGGCTCCCCCGGCCCTGGGACCAGCAGTGGTCGCTGCGCATCCAGCAGGTCCTCGCGCACGAGAGCGACCTCCTGGAGTACGAGGACATCTTCGACGGCTCGCACGTCGTCGAGGCCAAGGTGGCCTCGCTCGTCGACGAGTCCCTCGCCGAGATGGACCGGATCGAGAAGATGGGCGGCGCGATGGCCGCCGTCGAGTCCGGCTACCTGAAGTCGCAGCTCGTCTCCTCGCACGCGGAGCGCAGGGCCCGCATCGAGTCGGGCCAGGAGAAGATCGTCGGTGTGAACTCGTACGAGTCCACGGAGCCGAGCCCCCTCACCTCGGACCTGGACGCGGCGATCATGACGGTCGACCCGGCGGTCGAGGCGCGTGTCGTCAGCGCGCTCAAGCACTGGCGGGACACCCGCTACCAGCCGCCGTTCAACCACCCGCGCCCCTGCAAGGCCCTGCAGCGGCTCAAGGAGGTGGCCGCCGGGACGGGCAACCTCATGGAGGCCACCCTGGAGTGCGCACGCGCCGGTGTGACGACCGGGGAGTGGGCGGGGGCCCTCCGGGAGGTCTTCGGGGAGTTCCGGGCCCCCACGGGCGTCTCCAGCGCTCCCGTGGCGGTCACCGCGGAGGAGGGCACGCCGCTCGCCCTCGTCCGCGAGAAGGTCGCACGGACCGCCGAGGACCTCGGCGGCGGCCGGCTCCGCTTCCTGGTCGGCAAGCCCGGCCTCGACGGGCACTCCAACGGCGCCGAGCAGATCGCGGTGCGCGCGCGGGACGCCGGCTTCGAAGTGGTCTACCAGGGCATCCGCCTCACGCCCGAGCAGATCGTCGACGCGGCGCTCGCCGAGGACGTGCACGCGGTCGGCCTGTCGATCCTCTCCGGCTCCCACGCGGAGCTCGTGCCGGACGTCCTCGTGCGGCTCCGCGAGGCCGGCGCCCCCGACATCCCCGTCATCGCCGGGGGCATCATCCCCAACAGCGACGCCGAGGACCTGAAGGCGGCGGGTGTGGCCGCCGTCTTCACCCCCAAGGACTTCGGCATCACCGAGATCATCGGCCGTATCGTCGACGAGATCCGGAAAGCGAACCACCTCGACCCTCTGGAGGTCCCCGCATGACCGCCCCCATCAACCGTCTCCGCCCCCGCCGTTCGTGTCTGGCGGTACCGGGCTCGAACCCGCGCTTCCTGGAGAAGGCCCAGGGCCTCCCCGCCGACCAGGTCTTCCTCGACCTGGAGGACGCCTGCGCGCCGCTCGCCAAGCCGGAGGCCCGGCACACCATCGTGAAGTTCCTCAACGAGGGCGACTGGACGGGCAAGACGCGGGTCGTGCGCGTCAACGACTGGACGACCGAGTGGACGTACCGCGACGTCGTCACGGTCGTCGAGGGCGCGGGCCAGAACCTCGACTGCATCATGCTGCCGAAGGTCCAGACGGCCGACCAGATCGTCGCGCTCGACCTGCTCCTCACCCAGATCGAGAAGACGATGGGCTTCGAGGTCGGCAAGATCGGCATCGAGGCGCAGATCGAGAACGCCCGCGGCCTCAACAACGTCAACGCGATCGCCGAGGCCTCCCCGCGCGTCGAGACGATCATCTTCGGCCCGGCCGACTTCATGGCGTCGATCAACATGAAGTCCCTGGTCGTCGGCGAGCAGCCGCCCGGCTACCCGGCGGACGCCTACCACTTCATCCTGATGAAGATCCTGATGGCCGCCCGCGCCAACAACCTCCAGGCGATCGACGGCCCCTACCTCCAGATCAAGAACGTGGACGGCTACCGCGAGGTCGCGAACCGCGCCGCCGCGCTCGGCTTCGACGGCAAGTGGGTCCTGCACCCCGGCCAGGTGGAGGCCGCCAACGAGGTCTTCTCGCCCTCCCAGGAGGACTTCGACCACGCCGAACTGATCCTGGACGCGTACGAGTACTACACGTCCGAGGCGGGCGGCAAGAAGGGCTCCGCGATGCTCGGCGACGAGATGATCGACGAAGCCAGCCGGAAGATGGCGCTGGTCATCTCCGGGAAGGGCCGTGCGGCCGGGATGACCCGCACGTCCAAGTTCGAGGCCCCGGAGGCGTAGGACATCATGCAGTTCGGCCGCACCTACGAAGAGTTCGAAGTCGGCGCCGTGTACAAGCACTGGCCCGGAAAGACGGTCACCGAGTACGACGACCACCTCTTCTGTCTGCTCACCATGAACCACCACCCCCTCCACATGGACGCGAACTATGCGGAGAAGACGACGGACTTCGGGAAGAACGTCGTCGTGGGCAACTACATCTACTCGCTGCTCCTCGGCATGTCCGTGCCGGACGTCTCCGGCAAGGCGATCGCCAACCTGGAGGTCGAGTCGCTCAAGCACGTGGCGCCGACCTTCCACGGCGACACGATCTACGGCGAGACGACCGTCCTCGACAAGACGCCCTCGAAGTCCAAGTCGGACCGCGGGATCGTCTACGTGGAGACCAAGGGCTACAAGCAGGACGGCACGCTCGTCTGCGTGTTCCGCCGCAAGGTGATGGTGCCCACCGAGACGTACATCAAGGAGCGCGGCGGCGAGCAGCCCGGCCGCCCGGAGCTGAACGCCCCTTCCAAGAGCACGGAGAAGTGAACCCATGAGCCGACTCGCGCAGACCGCCGGTCTCACCGACATCCAGCGGGAGATCCTGTCCACCGTCCGGGACTTCGTCGACAAGGAGATCATTCCTGTCGCGACCGAACTGGAGCACCGCGACGAGTACCCGCAGCAGATCGTCGACGGCCTCAAGGAGTTGGGGCTCTTCGGCCTCATGATCCCGGAGGAGTACGGCGGCCTGGGCGAGTCGCTGCTCACGTACGCGCTGTGCGTCGAGGAGATCGCGCGCGGCTGGATGTCGGTCTCCGGCATCATCAACACCCACTTCATCGTCGCCTACATGCTCAAGCAGCACGGCACGCAGGAGCAGAAGGAGACCTTCCTGCCGCGCATGGCGGCCGGCGAGGTGCGGGGCGCGTTCTCCATGTCGGAGCCGGCGCTCGGCTCCGATGTGTCGGCCATCACGTCGAAGGGCGTGAAGGAGGGCGACGAGTACGTTCTCAACGGTCAGAAGATGTGGCTGACCAACGGTGGCACGTCCACTCTGGTGGCCGTGCTGTGCCGGAGTGACGAAGGACACCCCGAGGGGACGGCACCCCACAAGTCCATGACGACGTTCCTCGTGGAGAAGGAGCCCGGTTTCGGGGAGGTCCGCCCCGGGCTCACCATTCCGGGCAAGATCGACAAAATGGGCTATAAGGGTGTCGACACCACCGAACTCATCATGGATGGCCTGCGAATTCCGGCCAATCGCGTGCTCGGTGGGGTCACCGGCCGAGGGTTTTACCAAATGATGGACGGTGTCGAGGTCGGCCGCGTGAATGTCGCGGCGCGTGGCTGCGGCGTCGCTCAGCGTGCGTTCGAGCTCGGCGTCTCGTATGCCCAGCAACGTCACACTTTCGGCAAGGCCATCGCCCAGCACCAGGCGATTCAGTTCAAGCTGGCCGAGATGGCTACCAAGGTCGAGGCCGCCCATGCGATGATGGTGAACGCAGCGCGCAAAAAGGACTCAGGGGAGCGAAACGACCTCGAAGCAGGGATGGCGAAGTACCTCGCCTCCGAGTACTGCAAGGAAGTCGTGGAGGACGCGTTCCGGATTCACGGTGGCTACGGCTTCTCGAAGGAGTACGAGATCGAGCGTCTCTACCGGGAGGCCCCCATGCTGCTGATCGGTGAAGGTACCGCCGAGATCCAGAAAATGATCATTGGCCGACGGCTACTCGAAGAGTATCGATTCCAGGGCTAGATGCCCGGTTTGGGCCACTTTCGCCGAGAAGAAGATCACACCCTGTCAACACTCTTCGGCCGCTGACTCGGCTTCCTGGCTTGCCCAGTTGTGGCTCGCAACCGATAACATCCGGAAAAAGCCGCCGTCCCCCGTTCACTGCGCGGCATCATCCGCTACGAAGGTCATCCATGCCCCACAGCCAAACCTCTGCACCACGCGACGGCATTCTTCAGGGACGCCTTGCTCGCGGAGCATCGCCGTGGCTCCTGCCGACCGTCGCCACCGCCGCACTCAGCCTCGCCCGCGCGCGCCGCTCCAAGAGCGCCGCGGCCGTGGCTGTACCCGCCACCGCTCTCGCGGCGGGCATGCTGTGGTTCTTCCGCGACCCCGAGCGCGAGATCGCTCAGGGCCGGGTCATCTCCCCCGCCGACGGCGTGGTGCAGAGCATCATGCCGTGGAAGGACGGGCGGACCCGCGTCGCCATCTTCATGAGCCCCCTGAACGTCCACGTCAACCGCGCGCCGCTGGCCGGCACGGTGACGTCCGTGGAGCACATCCCCGGCGGGTTCGTCCCGGCGTTCAACAAGGAGAGCGAGAACAACGAACGCGTTGTCTGGCACTTCGACACCGAGCTCGGCGACATCGAGATGATCCAGATCGCGGGCGCGGTCGCCCGGCGCATCGTGCCGTACGTGCCGCAGGGGTCGAAGGTGGAGCAGGGCGAGCGGATCGGCCTGATCCGCTTCGGCTCGCGCGTCGACATCTACCTCCCCGAGGGTGTCGAGGTGGACGTCGAGGTCGGTCAGAAGACCGTGGCTGGGGTGACTCGCATTGACCGTGGTTGATCCCGAGACACAAGCGGGCTGGGTGCCCGAGGCGGTGCAGGACGAGGCCGACGAGGAGATGCCTCTCTCACTGCGCCTGTCGATAGCGGACACCCTCACGCTCGGCAACGCCACGTGCGGGTTCATGGCGGTGTACTTCACCACCACCGGCATCCTCATCCCGTACGTGCAGGGCAGCACCGAGAGCGGCATGGCGCGGCACTCCGCCGCGACCGCCGTGATCCTGATGCTCTGCGCGGCCGTCTTCGACCTGTTCGACGGGCTCGTGGCCCGAAAGCTGCGGTCCTCGCCGATGGGCGCGGAGCTGGACAACCTGTCGGACCTGATCAGCTTCGGTCTGGCACCGGCGTACTTCGTCCTCGTCTACGGCATGGTCGCCGACGACGCCCACCAGCGGGTGGCGGCGGTCGGTGCGATCGTCGTGCTGTTGGCGGTGGTGCTGCGGCTTGCGCGGTTCTCGTGCGTGACCGTGAAGGACGGCACCTTCCAGGGCATGCCGTCGCCCTTCGGGGCGCTGACGGTCGTCTCGATCGTGCTCCTGGAGCTGCCCTTCGTGGCGACGCTCCTCGCGATCATCGGCACGGCGTGGCTCATGGTCAGCCGCGTCGAGTACCCGAAGCCGCGGGGCCCCCTCGCGGTGGCCATGCTCTCGTGGATCGTCGCGGCCATGGGGCTCCTCGCGGCCTGGGCGTTCGACGCGCCGGGCGGCCAGCTGCTCCTCCAGACGGGGTGTGCGCTGCAGCTCGTCCTCGGAGCGGTGATTCCCCTCTTCGCCACGGCTCGGAGGGTGAACAACTTCCGGGGCAACCGCAGGGAAGCGCGGGCGGCGCAGTTGCCGTAGCTTTTCGTACGTAGCCCAGGGGGCCTGAACCGTATGGTTCAGGCCCCCTTTGCGTGCCTCAGTTCTCCACGGTGTAACCCTTCGCCGCCTCCGCCGCGCCCGGCTCGCGGACCACCTTCATGCCGCCCGTCGCCTTCTTGTCCGGCTGGAGGATCACGCTCTCCTTGGAGGAGGGTGCCTTCGGGTCGGTGAAGTTCTGGGTGACGCCGAAGCCGGAGTCGAAGTCGTCCAGCGTGAGGAGGGCCTTGTCCACACCCTCACGTGTGAGGTCCTTGTCCTCGCACGCCTTCTTCAGGGCCTCTCCGAAGACGGACGCGGCCGTCCAGCCCGCCACGACGCCGTTGTCCAGGGAGTCCTTGGGGTGGGCCTTCTTGTAGTCGGCGACGAGCTTCTTCGCCGCCGTCGTGTCCGCGCCGATGGGCAGCGTGGGCGAGGCCACGTAGTAGTTCTTCATGAGGGCCGGGCCCGACTGGGTGGCGAGGAGCTGCGGGGCGAACGCCGAGTTGTTGCCGATGACGGGGACGTCGAAGCGCCCCGCCGCCGCGACGCCGACCAGGGACGCGGCCTGGCGGGGGCCCGCGCTGACGACGACGGCCTTGACGCCTGCCTTCTTCAGAGCGGAGACCTGGGCGGTCATGTCGTTGTCCGTGGGCTTGATCTTCTGCTCGACGACGGTGAGGTCCGCCTCCTCGGCCATGTACTGCGAACCCTTGAGGGCGCTCTCTCCGTAGTCGCCCTCGAAGTAGACGTGGCCCAGCTTGTCGCCCTTCTTGAGGCCCTTCTCCTTCATCAGGAAGTCGATCGCGTTGATCGTCTCCAGGTCGTACGTGGAGCCGATCACGCGCACGTAGGGGCTGCCCAGCAGGTTCGCCGACCAGGCCTGCGGCAGGACGAGGGCCTTGCTGCCGTCGATGCGCTGCTTCACGGCGGCGACGAACGGGGAGCCGATGAACTGGGCGAAGCCGAGGACCTTCGGCTCCAGCTCGGTGTAGGCGGCGACGGCCTTCTGCGGGTCGTAGCCGTGGTCGCGGACGGTCAGCTTCAGCTTGCGGCCGCAGATGCCGCCGTCCGCGTTGGTCTGGTCGACGTAGAGCTGCTGGGCCTGGGTGACGCTCTTGCCGAGGGTGGCGTAGACGCCGGTCATGTCGGTGAGCACGCCGAGATCGATGGTCTCGCTCGTCACGCCCTCGCCGGACTTCACCCCTCCCGCGCCCTCGTCGCCCTTGTCGTCGTCCTTCGCCTTGGAACTGCACGCGGTGAGCGCGAGCAGCGCGGCGAGCGCTGTGGCGGCCGCTGTGGCCCTCGTGAGCGTCTTCGGTGTTCTCATGCTTCCTCCCCTGGAGTGCCTGGTCTTGGCTTGCTGCGCCGGGCGGCGATCCTCGCCAGGCCGCCGGGCAGGAAGAGCACCACCGCCACGACGGCGGCGCCGTACAGATACCGGGACGCCTCACCCGGTGAGATCCCGCCGGTGCCGGGCGCCGAGACGAGGGGCAGCGCGTCGCTGTACCGGGTGAGCAGCTGCGGCAGCAGCGAGACGAGTGCGGCGCCCGCGACCGCGCCGGCGACCGAGCCGAGGCCGCCGATGACGATCATCGCGAGGTACTCCAGGGAGAGCGTCATGCCGAAGTAGTCCGGTACGGTGCGCTGGAAGACCAGGGCGAGCAGGACCCCGGCGAGGCCCGCGTACATCGACGACAGGACGAAGACACCGGCGCGGTAGCGGGCCACAGGGACACCGATCACGCCCGCGGCGACCCGGTGGTCGCGGATCGCGTTCATGGCGCGCCCCGGGCGGCCGCGCAGCACACCGCGGGCGAAGAGACCGCAGCCGAGGAGCAGGACGAGTCCGACGTACCAGAGCTTCTCCGCGGCGCCGAACGGCACGGCCGCGATCACGGCCTCGCTCTCGTCGAAGGTGATGCCGAAGAGGTTCAGGGGCGGCACGTCACGCCCGTTGGAGCCGCCCGTCAGGTCGTGGGCGTTGAAGAGCACGTGCTGCCCGATAATGATCAGCGCGAGGGTCGCGATGCCGAGGTAGGCGCCGCTCAGGCGGCCCGCGATGGGGCTGAAGAGGCCGCCCGCGAGTCCGGCGACAGCCACCGCGAGGGTCGCGGCCAGCCAGGTGGGCAGGCCGAGCCCCGTCAGGCCTTCGCCGCCGTCGCCGGCGAGGACGCAGTAGCCGTACGCCCCGATGGCCAGGAAGAAGGCGTGGCCCATGGAGAGCTGGCCCGTCGCGCCGGTGAGAAGGTTGAGGCCGATCGCGCCGATGGCGGCGGCCATCGCGAAGAGGCCCGCCTGGAGCCAGAAGCGGTCCAGATAGAACGGCACGGCGAGGAGGAGGACCGCGAGGGCGGCCCACACGTAGGTGCGGGGGCGGCCGAGCCTTGTACGGGTGACGGTGGGGGCGGGGCGGGCCGGGCGGGTGGTGGCCTCGGAGACCTCAGACACGGGAGAGCTCCTTCGTGCCGAACAGCCCGGCGGGTCGCAGCAGCAGGATGACGGTCATGACGAGGTAGGGCGCCAGGTCGCCGAGCCCGCGGCCGAGGAAGCTGAGCTCGCTCTGGTAGCCGGTGGCGAGGGACTCCGTGACGCCCACGACAAGGCCGCCGACCAGGGCGCCCGTCGTCGAGTCGAGGCCGCCGAGGATCGCGGCGGGGAACGCCTTGAGCGCCGCGAGGGACGTGGCGCGTTCGAGTCCGGGCGTCGGGAAGACGGTGAGGAACAGCGCGGCCACGGCCGCGAGCGCGCCCGCCACCGCCCACGCCCCGAGCGACACCCTGCCGAGCCGTACGCCCATCAGCGCGGCGGTCTCCGGGCTCTCGGCGGCGGCCCGCATCGCCACGCCCCACGACGTGTAGCGGAAGGCGAGGAGGAAGACGGTGATGAGCAGCGCCGCCGCGACGAACGCCGCGATCCGGGTGTGCGCGAGGGAGATCGCGCCGACGGTCAGCACGTCGTCGCCCCACGGGTCGCCGAGCGGCAGGACGTCGGTGCCGAGGCGGCGGGTCAGTTCGGTGGTGAGCAGGATGTCGACGCCGATGGTGACGATGGCGAGGACGCTGTGGTCGGAGCCGCGGTAGCGGCGCATGACGAGGAACTCGACGGCCGCACCGACCACCGCGGCGCCCGCGATGCCGACGAGCAGCGCCGCCCAGAAGCCGAGGTCGTCGTGGAGCGAGGCGGTGACGTAGCCGCCCGCGAGGAGCAGCGAGGCGTGGGCGAAGTTGACCACCTCGGTGGCGCGGAAGATGACGACGAAGCCGAGGGCGATGAGGGCGTAGACGGAGCCCATCGAGACCCCGTTGAGGAGGAGTTCGGTGAAGGTGGTCACGGTCGCTCCTCCCCTTCACCGGTCCGGCCGCCCTCGCCCAGATAGGCGCGTACGACCGCCGGATCGTTCTGTACGTCGCCGGGTGCGCCGTCGGCGATCCGGCGCCCGAAGTCGAGTACGGTCACCGCGTCCGCGAGCCGCATCACCACCCCCATGTCGTGTTCCACCAGGACGATCGAGATGCCGAGGCTGTCGCGGACGCCCGCGATGACGGCCGCGGTGCGGCGCCGTTCGTCGGCGGTCATGCCGGCGACGGGCTCGTCGAGGAGCAGCAGCCGCGGCTCCATGCACAGGGCGCGGGCCAGCTCGGCGAGTTTCTGCTGTCCGTAGGGCAGGGCGCCCGCGGGCAGGCCGAGTTGGTGTTCGAGGCCGACGAACGCGGCGATCTCTCGGACGCGTTCGCGGTGCCTGCGTTCCTCGCGGGCGGCCGACGGCAGCCGGATCCCGGCGGCCACGAAGCCGGTGCGGGTCAGGCGGTGGCGGCCGAGGAGCAGGCTGTCGGCGACGGTGGCGCGCGGCGGCAGGGCGAGGTTCTGGAAGATCCGGGCGACGCCGAGTCCCGCGATCTGGTGCGGCCGCATGCCGGTGAGCTCGTGCTCGCCGAAGCGGACGCTGCCGCCGCTCGCCCGGTAGACGCCGGACAGGACGTTGAAGCAGGTCGACTTGCCGGCGCCGTTGGGTCCGATGACGGCGTGCACGGTGCCGGGGCGGACGGTGAAGCTGACGGCGTCGAGGGCGGTGAGCCCGGCGAAGCGGACCGTCAGGTCCCGTACTTCGAGGGGCGGTACGGTCGTTCCGGTCACCGGTCGGCCTCCCAGCGCGGCAGCGTCGGCAGCGCGCCGAGACCGCGGGTGGCGTCGGCCGCCGCGTCCTCGTCGACCACGCCGAGATAGCGGCGGCGCACCTCGTCGGAGGCGGCGAGCTCGTCGGCGGGCCCCGCGAGGGCGACCTCGCCGACGTCGAGGACGTACGCCATGGAGGCGAGCCGCAGCGCGAGGGCGGCGTTCTGCTCGACGAGGAGCACCGAGATGCCCTGTGCGTTGATCTCCTGGATGGTGTCGGCGATGCGGGCGGCCATCAGCGGTGCGAGGCCGAGGGACGGTTCGTCCAGGAGGAGCAGGCGCGGGGACGCCATCAGCGCCCTGCCCACGGCGAGCATCTGCTGCTCGCCGCCGGAGAGGAGTCCGGCGCGCTGGGCGCCGCGCTCGGCGAGGACGGGGAAGAGGTCGTGGACGCGCCGCAGGGCGGCAGCCTTGGCTGTGCGCGAACCGGTGGAGCCGAGCGCCCCGGCCCGCAGGTTGTCGGTGACGGACATCCGGGCGAACACCTGCCTCCCCTCGGGCACGTGGGAGATCCCGGCGGCCACCACCCGGTCCGGCGCGAGGCCGTCGACGCGCCGCCCGTCGAAGTGGATGTCGCCCGAGGTGAGCGTCCCGCCCTGGAAGGAGAGGGTGCGCGAGATCGCGCGCAGCAGCGTCGACTTGCCCGCGCCGTTGCCGCCGAGCACGGCGACGACGGCGCCGTCGGGCAGGTCGAGCGAGACACGGCGCAGGGCCCGCACGGGCCCGTACCCCACCGACACGTCCCGCACGACGAGCCCCCCGCCGCGGGCGCCGGGCCCGGCCTTCCCGGCGCCCTTCACATCGGATCCAGCCATATCGCCCTCTCGTCCCGTCCGGCCGTCCGCCGTCGCGTGGCGCTCACCCCAGCACCGCGGGAGCGGCCCGTCCACGGGCAGCGGGCGAAACGCTGCGGGGGACCAGTGGCGGCGTCCCCCGGTTGTGCACGCGCACAACACCGCGTGTCAGGGGCCTGCCGGAGTGGCCCGACGAGTGGCATCCTCCGGACGACGACGTCTTGGAGCGCGGCGACGGGGGCGACGATGACCGGAACCAAGAGCGGACGCAGGCCCAGGACCGGACACGACTGGAAACTCCTCAAGGAGGCGTGCACGGCTCTCCTGCCGCGGCTGCCCGAGCTGGTCGACGAGCATCTGCGGCAGCTCGGCGAGCACTCGCCGGTATACGGGCGTGTGCTGCCGTACGACGTGCAGTGGCGGGAGGCCGAGGAGGCGATGCGGATCGGCATCGAGGCGATCTCCGCCCCGCGGGCCTCGCCGCGCCGCGACCTGGAGTACGCGGAGGAGGCCGGGCGGCGCCGGGCCCAGCAGGGCCTGCCGCTCGACCTGGTGGTGCACTCGTACCGCAACGCGGGCTATCTGGTGTGGGACTCGCTCCTGGAGGGGACGGCGGGCAAGGACCCGGAGAAGCTCGCGGTCCTGATGCGCTCGGCGACGATGGTGTGGTCGGCGGTGGACGCGCAGGCCGCGGTGGCGTCCGACGCGTACCGCGCGACGGAGCTGGAGCTGCGGCGGCGCACGGACGAGCAGTTGCAGGCGCTGCTCGACGCGCTCCTGGAGGGCCGTTCGGCGCCGGGGCTCGCGGCGCGCGCGGCGGCCGGGCTCGACCTGCCCGAGCACGGCCCGTACGCGGTGGTGGTGCTGCGCGTGGACCGGCGCGACGGCCGCGAGGCGTTCCACCGGCAGATCCAGCGGACGGGGTTCCGCTTCATCTGGCGGATGCGGACGGACTGCGAGGTCGGCGTGGTGGCGCTCGGCCCTGCCGGGGGCGGCGGGGAGAGCGAGGCGGGTGAGGCGGGCGGCCTGGACGGGCTCGCCCGGCTCCTGGACGGACGCTGTCCGGGGCCGGGCGGGATCAGCCCCGTGGTCGGCGGGCTCGCGGAGCTGGGCCGCGCCCGGCGGCTCGCGGAGCTCGCGCTGCGCACCTGCCCGCCCGGCGCGACGGACATCGTGCGCCTGGACCGGCGGATGCCGACGGCCCTGGTGGTGAGCCAGCCCGAGCTGGCGGGGCGCCTGGTGAAGGACGTGCTCGGCGAGGTCCTCGCCCTCGAACCGGCGGACCAGGCGGTGCTGTTGGAGACGCTGGACGCGTGGCTGGCCTGCGAGGGTTCGGCCGGCCGGGCGGCAGGCCGGCTCTACTGCCACCGCAACACGGTCTTCAACCGCCTGCGCCGCCTGGAACAACTGACCGCCCGCTCCCTGGCCCGCCCCCGCGACCTGGTGGAGGTGGCCCTGGCGGTAGAGGCACACCGCCTGACCCCGGGCGGGACGGGCGCCCCCTGAGGGGCAGGGGGAGCTGTGCCCCTCAAGGGGCGCGGGCCAGGGGCGCGGGCCGGGGATCGCGGGCCTGGCGCGGCCCAGGGGGCGCAGGCCTAGCGGCGCAGGCCCAGGGGGCGCGGGCCCAGGGGGCGCAGGCCGGGGATCGCGGGCCTGGCGCGGCCCAGGGGGCGCGGGCCTAGCGGCGCAGGCCAGGGGACGCGGGCCCAGGGGCGCGGGGAACTGCGCGAGCAACCCAACACAACCCGCACCCCGCGACCGCCCCGAACCAGGCAGACGCCCCCGGAACCCGCCAGGCCTACGCCAAGTAGTCCCGGCCCAGCCGCTCCGCCAGCGTCTCCAGGATCGGCCCCGCCTCGGCGATGCACCGCGCCACGTCCGGCTCGATGTCCGTCAGGGCGTACGCACGGCGGATGCCGGCCTTGCCGAGTGCCTCCGGGGGCAGCGCGAGGCGGCCGCAGACCGCGACGACCTCGACCCCGGCGGCCCGCGCGGCGGCGGCCACCCCGGCGGGGGCCTTGCCGTGCAGGGTCTGCTCGTCGAGGGAGCCCTCGCCGGTGATGACGAGCGTGGCCCGCTCCAGGGCGGGCGCGAAACCGAGCACGTCGAGCATGACCTCGATGCCGGGCCGGAAGCCCGCACCGAGCCCGACCAGCGCGCCGTACCCGATGCCGCCCGCGGCGCCGGCGCCCGGCGACTTGGCGTACTCGGCGGCCTTGGGGCCGATGGACTTCTCCAGGACCGCGGCGAAGTGGGCGAGCGCGGCGTCCAGCGCGGCGACGTCCTCGGGACAGGCGCCCTTCTGCGGCCCGTACACCGCGGGCGCGCCCTTCGGCCCGGTCAGCGGGTTGTCCACATCGCTTGCGAGCACGATCTCGACGTCCTTGAGCCGCGGGTCGAGGCCCGTCAGGTCCGCGCTGGCCAGGTCCTTCAGCGGGCCGCCGCCCGGCGCGACGGGCTCGCCGCCCGCGTCCAGGAAGCGCGCGCCGAGCGCGGCGAGCATGCCCGCGCCGCCGTCGGTCGTGGCGCTGCCGCCGACGCCGAAGACGATGGTGCGGGCGCCCGCGTCGAGCGCGGCGCGGATCAGCTCCCCGGAGCCGTACGTGGTCGCCGTGAGCGGCGCGAAGACGCCCTCGGGGAGCAGCTGGAGGCCGGAGGCCTCGGCCATCTCCACCACGGCGGTGCCGTCCTTCAGGGCGTACGCCGCCGTCACCGCGTTGCCGAGCGGTCCCGTGACCCGCACCTCGCGGCGCTCGAAGCCGCCCGCGACGGCCGCGGCGACCGTGCCGTCGCCGCCGTCGGCGACGGGCAGCGCCTCGACCTCCGTGCCGGGGGCGACCCGGTGGATTCCGGCCGTCACCCGCTCGGCGACCTGCACGGCCGTGAGCGAACCCTTGAACTTGTCCGCGGCGATGAGGACACGCTGCTCGTGTCCCGTCGTTCCTGCAGCGTCCGCCACCTTGCATTCCCCTTGCTTTCCGGGCCTTGCTCGCGTCAAGGCAGTCGCGCCGCTGCGACCATAACCGCAGACAGGGCCCGCTGCCCATGGCCGACCGTGACGCGAGACGGCACACCACGGCGGAATATCCCCTCATTCCGCCCCATAGTGGTGTGCCTGAGCCGGGAAATGATCGATCAGCCCCCTCCCGCGCTGGCTACCCTTTCTCCGTGACCACTCATAACGCGCAGGACTTCGCCACGTACGTCGCAGGACTCCCCCGCGTCCTCGTGGGAGCCGCCGCGCTCTTCCGGGACGCCGACGGCCGGGTCCTGCTCGTCGAGCCCAACTACCGCGAGGGCTGGGCGCTGCCCGGCGGGACCGTCGAGTCGGACGCCGGGGAGACACCGCGACAGGGGGCGCGCCGGGAGACCCTGGAGGAGATAGGGCTCGACGTGGAGCCGGGACCGCTGCTCGCGGTCGACTGGGTGCCGCCGGGCCCCCTGCAGCCCCGGCCGCCGGTGATCGCATACCTGTACGACGGTGGCGTGCTCGACACCGAGCAGCTGAAGGCGATCCGACTCCAGGAGGAGGAGCTGCTCTCCTGGCGGCTGGTGGCCCCGGAAGACCTCGCCGCGCATCTGCCGGGCGAGCTCGGGCGCCGGGTCGCCGCCGCGCTCGACGTGCTGGCGCGGGGCAATGGTCCGGCGGAGCTGGAGGACGGGCACCGGGTCGGACGCTGACCCGGTGCCCGCGCACGCGAGCGGGGCCGTCGGCACGGTCAGAACAGGGCGTCCTCGGTGACCCTCGCCGGCCCTCCCTCGAAGGCGAGCAGCCGCTGCTTGCGGTCGAGCCCGCCGCCGTACCCCGTCAGGCTGCCGTTGGCGCCGATGACGCGGTGGCAGGGCACGATGACACCGATCGGGTTCTTCCCGTTGGCGAGGCCGACCGCGCGGGACGCGTTGGGTTTGCCGAGGGCTTCGGCGAGTTCACCGTACGTACGGGTCTCGCCGTAGGGGATCCGCTGGAGCTCGCGCCAGACCGTGCGCTGGAACGGCGTGCCGTCGAGCCGCAGCGGCACGTCGAACTCCGTCAGCTCCCCGGCGAAGTAGGCCTCCAGCTGGCTGATCACCGCACCGAACGGTGCCGGGTCCCGGGCGCCGAAGGTCTCCTCTGGCGGGCGGTGCCGCTGCTCGGTCATGTAGAGACCGCTGAGCACGCCGTCGGTGGCGACGAGGGTGAGCGGCCCGTAGGGGCTGTCGATGAGGGTGTGCAGACGTTCCATACGCTCTGTGCGTTCCCTTCGGGCCGTGCGTTCCGTGCGTTCCATGGGTTCCATGCGTGAAGTCCCTTACTCGGGGATCGAGTTGATCGGGTGGTCGTCGGTGGCCCACAGGTACTGGACCGCGTACGCCCGCCAGGGCCGCCAGGCGGCGGCGCGCGCGGTGAGCGCGGCGGGGGTGTGCGGCAGCCCGAGCTCCTGCACCGCGCGGCGGATGCCGAGGTCGGAGGGGAGGAACGCGTCGGGGTCGCCGAGCGCCCGCATCGCGATGACCTCGACCGTCCAGGGGCCGAAGCCGGGGAGCTCGGTGAGCCGGGCGCGGGCCTCGTCCCAGTCGCTCTCCACGCCGAGGCCGATGCTGCCGTCGGCGAGGTGGCGCACCAGCGTCGTCAGGGTGGCGCGGCGGCTGCGGGGCAGGGCGAGGGAGTCGGGGTCCAGCGCGGCGAGGCGGTCCGGGGTGGGGAAGAGGTGGGTGAGGCCGCCCTCGGGGTCGTCGACAGGACGGCCGTGCGCGGTGACGAGGCGGGCGGCGTGGGTGCGGGCGGCGGCCGTGGAGACCTGCTGGCCGAGGACGGCGCGTACGGCGAACTCGGCCTCGTCGACGGTGCGCGGCACGCGCCGCCCCGGGGCCTTGTCGACGAGCGGCGCGAGCAGCGGGTCGGTCCGCAGCCGGCCGTCGACGGCGGCCGGGTCGGCGTCCAGGTCGAGCATGCGGCGGCAGCGGCTGATGGCGATGGTCAGGTCGCGCAGGTCGGTGAGGCTCAGCCGGCAGCCGATGTGCTCGGGGTGCGGGGTGAGGGCGACGACGCCGTGCCCGTAGGGGAGGTTCAGGGTTCTGCGGTACGCCCCGTTCCGCCACTCCTCGACGCCGGGCACCGCGGTGGCGGCGAGGTGTCCGAAGAGGTTGTCGGGGTTGAGGGGCGCGCGGAACGGCAGCCGCAGCGAGAGGACCCCACCCGGTGCCCCGGCCGGTGCGGCGCCGGCCCCCTTCGGCCCACGGGCGCGGAGCTCTCCGGGGGCAAGGGCGAAGACCTCGCGGACCGTGTCGTTGAAGGTGCGGATCGAGGAGAAGCCGGCGGCGAAGGCGATCTCCGCCATGGGCAGTTCAGTGGTCTCGATGAGCAGCCGGGCGGTCTGCGCGCGCTGGGCGCGGGCGAGCGCGAGCGGTCCGGCGCCGAGCTCGGCGAGCAGTTGCCGCTCGACCTGCCGGGTGCTGTAGCCGAGGCGGGCCGCGAGGCCGGGGACGCCGTCGCGGTCGACGACGCCGTCACCGATGAGGCGCATGGCGCGGGCCACGAGGTCGGCCCGCTGGTTCCACTCGGGGGAGCCCGGGCTGCTGTCCGGGCGGCACCGCTTGCAGGCCCGGAAGCCGGCCTGCTGGCAGGCGGCGGCGCTCGGGTAGAACGTCATGTTCTCGGCCTTGGGCGGTACGACGGGGCAGCTGGGGCGGCAGTAGATCCGGGTGGTGACGACAGCCGTGAAGAACCAGCCGTCGAAGCGGGCGTCCTTCGACTGAACGGCGCGTACACAGCGCTCTGTGTCGGTGTGCATGCCGTCAAGGATCGCGGGTCCCGGCCCGCATGGCTGGCGAGAATCCGACATCGACGTCGCACTGCCAGGGGGGTCTCTTAGCCGGGGTCTCTTTAGCCTCGCTCCACTTCCGCGAGCTCCGCCGCGAACGCGTCGTGGGCGGCCCGGTCGAAGAGCACGAACCGCACCTCGTCGAAGAGCGCGGGATCGGCGGCCTCCCGGACCGTGCCGACCGCGATGCGGGCCGCGTCGTCGAGGGGCCAGCGGTAGACGCCGGTCGAGATCGCGGGGAGGGCGACCGTGCGCGCGCCGAGCTCGGCGGCGACGCGCAGGGACTCGCGGTGGCAGGAGGCGAGCAGCTCGGAGCGGTCCTCGGTGGCGGACCAGACGGGGCCGACGGTGTGGATGACATGCCCGGCGTCGAGCTGTCCCGCGGTGGTGGCGACGGCGTGGCCGGTGGACAGCCCCTTGCCGAGGTGTGCGGCGCGCAGGCGTCGGCAGTCGGCGAGGATGTCGGGCCCGCCGCGCCGGTGGATGGCGCCGTCGACGCCTCCGCCGCCCAGCAGCGAGGAGTTGGCGGCGTTCACGATCGCGTCGGCGCGCTGCTGGGTGATGTCCCCCTGGACGAGGGTGATCCGGACGGTCACTGCTGTCTCCTGAGCGTCTTCCATACGGCCTTCGCGGCGTTGTGCCCCGACATGCCGTGCACGCCGGGGCCCGGCGGTGTCGCGGACGAGCAGAGGAAGACGGCGGGGTGCCGGGTGGCGTACGGGAAGAGGGAGAGCTTGGGCCGCAGCAGCAGCTGCAGTCCGCTCGCGGCGCCGCAGGCGATGTCGCCGCCGACGTAATTCGCGTTGTGCGCGGCGAGTTCGCGGGGACCCGCCGTGGCGCGGGCGAGGACGCGGTCGCGGAAGCCGGGCGCGAAGCGCTCCAGCTGGCGCTCGATCGCGTCGGTGAGGTCACCGTCCCAGCCGTTCGGGACGTGGCCGTACGCCCAGAAGACGTGTTTGCCCTCCGGGGCCCTGGAGGGGTCGACGACGCTGGGCTGCACGGTGATGAGGAAGGGGGCCTCCGGCGCGTACCGCGTGCGCGATGCGGCGTGCAGGGCGGCGCTGATGTCCTTGCTGCCCGGGCCGATCTGCACCGTTCCTGCGGTCCGCGGCTCCTCGGCGGTCCAGGGGACGGGGCCGTCGAGCGCGTAGTCGATCTTGAAGACGCTGGCTCCGTACCGGTATCCCTCATAGGCGCGGCCGAGCCCGGCGATCCTTGCGAGCGCGGTCGGCGAGGTGTCGAAGACGTAGGCGCGGGCGGGCGGCAGGTCGTCGAGCCGCTTGACCTCGTAGTCCGTGTGGACGGAGCCGCCGAGGTCCTTCAGATACGCGGTGAGGGCGTCGGAGATGGACTGCGAGCCGCCGCGGGCGACGGGCCAGCCGCGGGCGTGCGCGGCCAGCGCGAAGACCATGCCCACGCCGCCGGTGACGATGCCGTCGAGCGGCGCGATGACGTGCGCGACGAGGCCCGCGAACAGGGCGCGCGCCCGGTCGTCGCGGAAGCGGCGCATCAGCCACGTCGACGGCGGCAGCCCCGCGAGGCCGAACCGGGCGAGGGTCACCGGGTCCCGCGGCAGCGAGCTCATCGGCAGCGACATGAAGTCCCGCAGCAGCACGTCCCAGTGCGGCAGGAAGGGCTCCACCAGTCTTCGGTACGCCCCCGCGTCGCGCGGTCCGAAGGAGGCGGCGGTCTCGGCGACGGAACGGGACAGGACGGCGGCCGTGCCGTCCGGGAAGGGGTGGGCCATGGGCAGCGGGGGCTGGAGCCACTCCAGGCCGTACCGGTTCAGGGGCATGGCGCGGAACGCCGGGGAGTTGACGCCCAGCGGATGGGCGGCGGAACAGGGGTCGTGCCGGAACCCGGGGAGCGTCAGCTCCTGCGTCCGCGCACCGCCTCCCACCGTGCTCTTCGCCTCGAAGACGGCGACGGAGAAGCCGCGGCGGGCCAGCTCGACGGCAGCGGTCAGCCCGTTCGGTCCCGCTCCCACGACGACGGCGTCAAGCATCGACGGCACCTTCGGACTCCTTTGTCAGCCGATGGCCTGTGCCGCCCAGGATAGGACGGGGCACCCGCCCCGCCCCCGGGGCCCCCGCCGGGTCAGGCGGCGCCCGCGAGGAGGCCGGCGACCCGGCGGGCGGTGGCGGCGTCGCGGGCCGCGGTGAACGGCAGGGCGTTTCCCCCGCCGAGGCGGAACGGCTCCCCCGTCAGCGTCAGGTCGGTGCCGCCCGCCTCGGACACGAGCAGCAGCCCCGCGGCGTGGTCCCAGTCCAGCTCCCACGAGAACGCGATGGCGTCCAGCTCGCCCTTGGCTATGGCGAGGTACTCGAGCCCGGCCGAGCCGCACGGCCGCGGCTTCACGCCGTCGACCCCCAGCCCCAGCAGGGCCCGCTTCTGCTCGTCCGTGGTGTAGTCCGGGTGGGAGGTGGCCACCTCCACGTCCGCTCCCGCCTCCGGCGAGCCGGCCGTCAGCCGCTGCCCGTTCAGCCAGGCGCCGCGGCCGCGGACCGCCACGGCGAACTGGTCGAGCATGGGCGCGTACGTCCAGGAGGCGTACACCTCGCCGTGCACCGCGAGGGCGACGAGCATGCAGAAGCCCGGGTCCCCGTTGACGAACTGGCGCGTCCCGTCGACCGGGTCGACGATCCACACGGGCGCGTCGCCGCGTATCGCCTCGTACGTCGACGGGTCGGCGTGGACCGCTTCCTCGCCCACGACGACCGACCCCGGAAGAAGGGCGGCGAGGTCGACGGTCAGCTGCTCCTCCGCGCGGCGGTCGGCGACCGTCACCATGTCGTGCGGGCCGCTCTTCTCCAGGACGTCGCCCGCGGCGAGCTGCCGGAACCGAGGGGTGACCTCCGCCGCGGCGGCCTTGCGGAGTGCCTCTTCCACGTCGCGCACCCCGTGCGTCAAAAACTCTTCGATCATGCCCCCATGAGAGCACGCCGCACTGACATCCCGTACGCCTCCGGCAAACGCCTCCTTAACCCCCGGTGAACCCCCGGCTCCGCACCCCGACGGCTCATGCGATCATGCGTGCGATCGATCAGGGGGCATGCGAGATGGGGAGTGCGGCGTGAGTGGAGCCGGGGGGCAGGACGGGTCGTCCTTGTCCGACGAGGAGTGGGAGCGGTTCCTCCGTGAAGCGGAGGCGGGCGGGAGCGGGGCTCCCGTGGAGCCGTCGGCGCGCGCCCGTGAGGTGGAGCGCCGACTGCGCTCCGAGCGGCCGGAGGGTTGGCGCACCTACTCGCCGCCCCGGCCCCGGCGCAGAACGGGCCGGTACGTGGCGGGACTCCTGGTGGCCGTGGCCCTGCTGGCCGCGGCGCTCTTCCCCCAGCAGATCCTCGGCTGGTTCGGCGGCGACGACAACGACCGGGACAGCACGACGTCGGCCGCCGAGTCGGACCTGCCCACCCGTGCCGCCCCTTTCCGGGGCTCGCCCGCCGCCCGGTGGGCCGACGGAGCGGCCGGTATCGAGGTGCCGGCGGCCAAGGCGACCGGCTGGATGGACGCCGCCGAGGTGGAACGAGCGCTTCGGCGGAGCCGGGACTTCATGGTCGACGCGGGGCTCGATCCCGGCGTACTCCGCGGCGAGCGGCCCAAGAAGGCGATCGCGCTGCTGAGCCCGCACCAGAAGGACGTCCAGAAGTACCTCCGCACCGCCCTGACGTCGAAGGCACCCACGCCCAAGAACAACCCCCTCCTCCTGTTCAGCCGCTTCCGGCCCGAGGAGACCCGCCTGGTCGGTGACGTCGTGAAGACGCGCGGCGGGCTCACGTACCGGGAAGGGAAGCGGGGCGCGGTCGAGGTGACGGCGGACGTCACCTTCGTGTACCCGGTCATGCCGGCGGACGACGGCACGCGGGTCGTCCGTACGATCGTGCGGCGCGAGGTGGTGATGAGCTGGGACGACCCGGCCGAGGTCAACACCGAACCGGGCACCATGTCCCTCGTCTCGTACGCGCTCGACATGACCAACGGCGGCTGCTCCGACCCGACCGGCTACTTCGAGCCGCCCTTCGGCGAGGCCGACGAACGATCCGCCGACGAGTCCCACCGGATCGACCCGTACGACCGCAGCGAGCCGGTCGAGACGACATCCCCGAACGACGACTGCGCGACCGCCACCCGCTCCTAGAACCCCGGCTAGCGCCCCACGGCGTACCCCTGCATCCCGCGGGCGTTGGCCGCCCCGTACAGCACCCCGCTCCCCGCGTCCCGCGCCACCGCGCACAGCCGCCCCTCCGACCACGCGCCGCCCACCGTCACGTCATGCCCCCTCCGCCGCAGTTCGTCCACCACTTCCGGGGCCATGCGTGATTCGACCGTGAGGCTGCCGGGCCGCATGCCCCGCGGATGGAAGGACCCGGGGAACGACTCCGTATGCCAGTTGGGCGCGTCGATCGCGCCCTGGAGGTCGAGTCCGCCCCGCACGGTCTCCCGCAGCACCACCCCCAGGAAGAAGTGCACCTGCCACTGGTCCTGCTGATCGCCGCCCGGTGTGCCGAAGGCGAGGACCGGCACCCCGTCCTTCAGCGCCAGAGCCGGCGAGAGTGTCGTGCGCGGGCGCCTGCCCGGCGTAAGGGAGTTGGGCAGGCCCTCCTCCAGCCATGCCATCTGCAAACGCGTCCCCAGCGGGAAGCCCAGTTCGGGCACGACGGGGTTGGACTGGAGCCATCCACCGCTGGGCGTGGCGGACAGCATGTTCCCCCAGCGGTCGACGATGTCGACATGGCAGGTGTCGCCGCGCGTACCTCCGTCGCCCGCCACCGTCGGCTCCCCCGCGCCGGCGGCCGCGGTACCGCCCCACCTCTCGAGGTCCACCGCCTCTCCCGAAGCCACCGCGTACGCGTGCGCGGAGAGCCGCGGCTCGCGCCCGCCCGGCGACCCGGGCCGCAACCGGTACGACGCCTCGTCCCCGATCAGCCGCCGCCGCACCGCGCTGTACTCGGCGGAGAGCAACTCCCGCACCGGCACGCCCTCTTCCCCCGCGTCGCCGTACCAGGCCTCCCGGTCCGCCATGGCCAACTTGCAGCCCTCGACGAGGAGATGGACGTACTCGGCGGAGCCGTACGCCGGAAGTTCGTCGACGGTCCGGGGCAGCAGCGCGAACTGCTGCAGGAACGCGGGCCCTTGGCTCCAGCCGCCGGCCTTGCACAGGGTCCACCCGTTCCAGTCGTAGGTGGCGGGCGCTTCGTAGGAGGCGCTCCACCCGCGCAGGTCCTCCGCCGAGAGCGTCCCCACGTGCCGCTCACCGCTGGTGTCCATGGTGGGCCGCCCGGCCTGCCGTACGAGCGCTTCGGCGATGAAGCCGCCGCGCCACACCTCGCGCGCGGCCTCGATCCGCGCCACCCGTGATCCGTCGGCAGCACCGGCCTCCGCCTCCGCGAGCAGCCGCCGCCAGGTCGCCGCGAGCGCGGGGTTGCGGAACAGTTCGCCGGGGCGCGGTGGCGTGCCCCCGGGGAGGTAGACCTCGGCCGACGAGGGCCACTCGCGCTCGAAGAGCTCCCGTACCGTCTCCACGGTCTCGACGACCCGCTCCACGGGCGCGTGCCCGTCCTCGGCGTATCCGATGGCGTACTTGAGGACGTCCGCGAGCGACTTCGTGCCGTGGTCCCGCAGGAGCAGCAGCCACGCGTCGAAGGCGCCGGGCACGGCCGCGGCGAGCGGTCCGGTGCCGGGCACCAGGTCGAGCCCGAGGAAACGGTAGTGGGCCACGGTGGCGCCCGCGGGCGCGCAGCCCTGCCCGCAGAGCACGCGGACCTCGCCCCCGGCGGGCGCGAGGATGATCGGCACCTCGCCGGCGGGACCGTTCAGGTGCGGTTCGACGACGTGCAGCACGAACCCCGCGGCGACCGCGGCGTCGAAGGCGTTGCCGCCGTCTTCCAGCACGGCCATCGCGGACTGGGAGGCGAGCCAGTGGGTGGACGACACCATGCCGAAGGTGCCCTGGAGGGTGGGGCGGGTGGTGAACACAGGACCTCGTGCCTCGCTGCTTCTTGGTGTCGGGACGGGAGTTGGACGCTCGGGGGCAGCCCCAGCAGGCTATCGATCGCCGCCCCGCACCTTCTGTCAGGCCGGTGTCAGCGACCGGTGTGCGCTTCTCCCGACCGGCCCGGCCCACCGGGCGACACCCGTGGGTGCGCCGGCGTGCCGCTCCGAGGCGGGCATGACCTCTGCCTCCAGGGCCTCCGGAGCCACCGTGGCCTCCCGGAGTTCCGTGGCCTTAGGGGCCTGCGTGGCCAAAGATTCCACCGAGACGCCGAACCAGTCCAGGTACGCCAGCGTCCGCTCGGCGTCGGCGTAGTGGCGCCACACCCGGTCGCCGCTCACCGTGCCGGACTCCGCGAGGGTGTGCGCCGCGGCCGGGGTCATCGCCGCGGCCGTCCTCCTCGTCACCAGTTCCTGCACGGCGTGCGCCGCGCGGGACGGGGAAGCCGTGCCGGTCACCCAGATCGGCTTCGGCTCGGGGGTGCCTGCGGCCGCCAGCGCTCCCCAGCGCGCCGAGGAGAACGTCATCTCGTGCGTACGGTGCGCGAGGCGGGCGCACGCCAGTCCCGCGCGGCCCCGGAGCGCCTTGGCCTCGTCGGAGCCGATGAGGTCCAGGCGGGCGTCGATGTCCGCGTCGAGGCCGGTCACGTCGAAGGAGATGAAGGAGGGTGCGCGGGTCGACTCGTCCAGTGCCGCCAGCAGGGCGGCGGCCGCACGCCCGTACTGGCGCGGCGAGCGCACCCCGGACACCTCGACGGCGATGCCCAGCGTGCACAGCGCCCGCAGGGTCGCCGTGTCGGCCGCCTCGGCGGGGAGGCGGACGACCAGGTTGGGACGGCCGATCTCGTCGCGCACGGCACGGGCCCGCGCGACCCAGGCGACGGCTCCGGGTGCCGGTGGTGCGGGCAGGGGGATGGAGACCAGGCCCCTGGCTCCGGCGCTCGCCCGGTGCCGCGGCAGCAGGTGGTCGCAGACCCTCCTGATCTCGTCGGCGGGGTCGGCCCCGGCCGCGGAACCGGCTTGTGGGGCGCCCATGCGGGCTCCCGCCACGTCCCCCTGTGCGAGCGCGCGGCGGACCTCGCGCGCCGCACCCTCGGTGGTGGCCGACACGTCGATCCATACGTCGACACCCTCGGCCCTCAACCGCTTCCAGGCGTGATTCATCGCCCCGTCCCTCTCCTCGTAATCGTCGCGTCGAATCCCGTCACGTCGATGCCCGCGCACCCGCGCGGCCGTGACGCTCCGTCAGCTCTTTTCCAGGACCGCGCAGGTCCAGCTGAAGCCCGCGCCCACACCCACGAGCAACACCCGGTCGCCGCTCTTCAGCGCGTCGTCCGCCAGGAGCTTCGCAAGACCGGCCGCCTGGTCCCCTGCGCCCAAGTGGCCCACTGTCAGGCCGTATTCCTGGAGCGTCACCTCGGGCTGTATGCCGAGCGGAGCCAGGCACTGCAGCCGGGAGAGCCGGGCACCGAAGAAGGGGACGATCACGGCCGCCATCTCGTGGATGTCGGCGCCGGCCTCCGCGAGGCAGTTCTTGACGGCGGACATCATGCCCGTCTCGTTGCGCGTCGTGACCTCCTCCTGGGAGCGCCCGCGCAGGAACCCCTTCTTGCGCGCGACCAGGTCGAGCGGCCCCGCCTGGCTCCCGCTCGGCAGGAACGGCTCGTCCCCGCGGTGCAGCCCTTCCAGCATCGGCTGCGAGAAGGACGACGTGGCGACCAGGCGCAGCGTCCCCGGCGTGCGGGAGAGGACGACGCCCGTGCCCGCGTCGCCGAACGCGAGACCCCGGTCGGTGCTCCAGCGCGGGAAGGCCGGGTCGGCGAACCGGTCGCCCGTGGTGACCAGGGCCGCCCGCGTGGCGGGGACCGCCGTGAGACGCGCCGCCGCGTTCTCCAGCGCGCTCATCCCCCCGTTGGACATCTGGCGCAGCTCGTACGCCACGCAGTCGCCGTGGCCGAGCACCCGGTCCTGGATGTACGCCGCCGTGTTCCAGAACTCCAGGCCCTGGTACCAGCAGTTCGCGTGGATCAGCAGCCCCACGTCCTGTGCGTCCCTGCCGCTGCGGGCGAGCGCCG
Organism: Streptomyces sp. NPDC039480; assembly: GCF_055597165.1. Taxonomy (NCBI): domain Bacteria; kingdom Bacillati; phylum Actinomycetota; class Actinomycetes; order Kitasatosporales; family Streptomycetaceae; genus Streptomyces; species Streptomyces sp. NPDC039480. The sequence goes on from NZ_JBVITX010000013.1 coordinate 220,417, forward strand.
CGCGGCCCGCGGCGACGGCGAGCTCGGGCGCGCTCCGCCCGTCGCTCACCGACACGGAGCGCTGCTCGCTCCGCTCGATCTCCTCGGCGGGCAGCAGGCCGGCGGCCACCGCCTCCCCGCCGGTCTGCAGCTCCCCGAACTCGGCGGCCGCGCCCTCCACATAGATGTCGTCCCAGCGCACTCGCCCACCCCTTCCTGATCCGGTCCTCGTCCTCGGCCCGTGCGGCTCAGCGGTTGCTCCACCGCGGGCTCGGGCCGAACCTGCGTGCGTCCGTGCGGCGCTCGTACGGCATGCCGGGCGGCATGTTGAGCACCTCCAGCTGGAATCCGCCCACACCGCGGAAGTAGACCCACCGGTCACCGTGGATCGGGCCGCCGTCCTCGATCAGCTGGGGGTCGCCGAGCACCTCGGCGCCGTCCGTCCCGGCGAGCCACGCGGCGGCGCGCTCGACGTCGTCGACGAAGAACGCGAGGTGGTGGCCGCCCACGTCGCTGTTGCGCGGCCGCTCGGTGCGGCGGCCCTCGGCCTCGAAGCCGCTGAGCTCGACGGTGGTGACCGGGCCGAGCCGGATCGCCGCGGTGTCCTTGCGGAACGGCCCGGACACCGCGTACCGGCGCCGTGCCGTCCCGGCGTCCACCGACTCGGCGGTGCGGTACACGAGTTCGCCGCCCATCGGGCCGGTGAAGAAGGCGACGGCCTCGTCGAGGTCGGCCACCGAGTAGCCGACGTGGCCGACGCCGAGGGCGCCGGGCAGCCCACCCGCCCAGTCGCCCGCGGGCCGGTACACGCGTGCCTCGGTCTCCTGCTCGTACGGCAGCACGGCCGCCGTTTGGCGCAGTTCGATGCGCATGCCCCAGTCGGTGAGCAGGTGGACGCGGCGGTTGCCGGCCGTCGGGCCGCTCTCGTCCGTCCAGGGCTCGCCGACGGCCTGGACCTGGGGGGACCGCGTGGCCGCGGCGAGCGCCTCGTCCAGGTCGCTCACGTGGATGCCGATGTGGTGCCCGCCCACGTCGGTGAACTCCGGTGCGGTGCGCCGCTGTCCGGGCGCGGTGTACTCGAACAGCTCCAGGTTGCTGTCCGGTCCGAGGCGCAGCATCGCGATGTGCGCGCTGGCGCGCGGGTGGACGCCGAGCTGGCGGGCCATCCAGTCGCTGTCCGGCTCCTCGACCGGGCCGAGCCGGTAGAGGACGTCGGCGCCGAGCACCGTGGTGCAGAACTCCACGGCCGCGTCCAGGTCCGCGACGGTGTAGGCGTAGTGGTCGACGTTGCGGGCGGTGGGGATGGACGTGGCGGCCGAGGTGTCCGTGGTGGGCGCCGTCGGGGCGGTGAGTGACATGACTCTGCTCCAGGGTTGCGGGGTGCACCCGGGGTACGACGCGGGGTGCACGCGGGGAGGGGCGGCGGGGGTCAGACGGTGCCGGCGTGGGCTGCGTTGGCGACCGCCGCGGAGAGCGCCATGCCGCCGTCGATCAGGGTCGACGTGCCCGTGGTGTAGGCGGCCGCGGGCGACGCCAGGTAGGCGACGAGGGCGGCGACCTCGTCCGGGCGGCCGGGGCGGCCCGCGGGGATGGCGGGACGGGCGATATCGGCGGCGTCCATGCCGGCCGGGACGTTGTTCATCGGGGTGGCGGTCTCGCCGGGCGCCACGGCGTTCACGGTGATGCCGTGCTCGGCGAGGTCCAGCGCCATCGCCTTGGTCAGCGCGCCCAGGCCGCCCTTGGCGGCGCAGTAGGTGCTGCCCTCCCCGATCGGGATGTGCTCGTGGATGCTGGTGATGTTGATGATGCGGCCGCCGCGGCCCTGCTCGATCATGCGCGCGGCCGCGATCTGGCTCAGCCGGAACGGGCTGGTCAGATTGACGTCGAGGATGCGCTGCCAGTCCTCGAGGGTCTCCTCGACGACGGTCGCGCGTCGGTTCAGGCCCGCGTTGTTGACCAGGACGTCGATGCCGCCGAGCGCGTCGACGCAGGCCCGCAGGGTCTCCCCCGCCGCCGCCGGGTCGGTGAGGTCGAGCCCGAGGGTCTCGGCCCGTACGCCGTGCCGCACGGCGAGCCCGTCGGCGATCTCCTTGGCCGCGGCCGCCTGTCGCCCGTAACCGATGACGAGGTCGAAGCCGGCCGCGGCGAGCGCCTCGGCCACGGCCGCGCCGATACCCGAACTGGCGCCGGTGACGACGGCGATGGGGCGATTCATGGGGTGCCCTTTCTGGTGAGATGTATGAGGTCAGTGGAGTGGAGAGGGTGGGCAGGGGAGCCCCTGACGCAGCCGGGGGGAGGATGCGTCAGGGGCGGTCGCCGGCCATGCCCCTTCAGGGGCGGGGCGTCAGCGAGAGGGCCACCTTGGGTGCGGCCCGACGCCCCCTCTCCAGGAGTTCGAACGCCTTGTCGACGTCGGTGAGCGCGAAGACGTCGGCGATCATGCCCTTCGCCGAGAGGACACCCTCGGCGAAGAGCCGCAGCGCGCGCTCGTAGTAGTCGAGCCCGTGCCGTACGCCGGTCATGGTGACGCCGCGCAGCACCAGCTCGGAGGCGTCGACGGCCGGCAGCGGGTCGTTGGGCACGCCGACCGCCGCGATGCGGCCTCCGACGTCCGCCACCCGCAGCGCCTCCAGGAGAGCGGGCACCGCGCCGGACGCCTCGATGACGACGTCGTACTCGCCGTCGCGCGCCTCACCTGGCAGGAAGGCGTGTTCCGCCCCCATCCGCAGCGCCGCGCCGATGCCCGCGTCGTCGATGCCGACCACGTCGACCGTGCCGGCCACGCGGCGGGCCATCTGGACGGCGAGCAGGCCCATGGTGCCGGTGCCGAAGACGAGGACGCGCTCGCCGGGGAAGACCCCGACCTTGTCCAGCGCCGCGAGCACCGTGACCGCCGGCTCCGCGAGCGCCGCCGCGAAGTCGTCGACGCCCGGCGGGACCTTCGTCAGGGACTGGGCGGGGAGCCGGATGAACTCCGCCGCCGCGCCCTGCTGTCCGTAGAGGCCGACCTCCTTCAGTTGCGAGCACTCGTTGCGGTGGCCGCGCTGGCAGGCGCGGCAGCCCCCGCAGGAGAGCATGGTCTGCCCGACGACCCGGTCGCCGATCTCCAGCTGCCGTGAGTACTGGCAGTTCCCGGCGATCGCCACCACACGTCCGACCCACTCGTGGCCGAACACGTGGGGCATCGTGGCCCGGCCGTCCCGCACATAACTGGCCGTGCCGTGCAGGAGTTCGAGGTCGGTGCCGCAGATGCCGACCGTCGTGGGGGCCACCAGGACGTACCCGAGCTCGGGGCCCGGTATCTCCACCTCCACCTGGCCGACCTTGTTGGCGTCCATGATCGCGGCAGCGCTCATGGAGCCGTGCGGCCAGCGCCCGCACAGCAGGTCGTCCGTGGGGGGCAGCACCTTTTCGTGGTGTTCAGCCAACGTATCCGCTCCTCGGTCAGTGCCCGCCGTCGATCGGCGGGCGGAAAATCGGGGTCTGCTCACGCGCCGGCAACTCCGGCACCCGGGCCGGCAGTCGGGAGGAGACGTCGGCCGGCAGCACACGTACGGCGAGGAGGTCGAGCCCCTCGGCTCCCGCGGTGACCCGCACCGCGGCACGGGCTCCGACGAGCAGCGCGCCACCGGCGTCGAGCGTGTTCTCCGCACCAGCACCGCCGCCGTCGTCGGCCTCGGTCCCGGCCGCGGCCTCGGTGTGCACCGACGCCGATCCGGCGACCGCGTAGAGGGCGGCCTCGGTGCCGTGGGCCGGCTCGTGCGTCCAGGTGGCGCCGGGGGCCAGCCACAGTTGCTCGAAGGCCTCGCACTCGCTGTGCAACATGCCCCGGCGGGCGAGGCAGCGCCAAGTGGCGCCCGTGGCACCGGAGTCCGGGGCGGCCGGGCGGAGGCGGAAGGAGGGCGGGGCGGGGGTGCTGACGATCACCGGGCGGCCTCCGACGACGCGACGGCGACCTCGGCGTGGAACAGTTCGAGGCCGCCCTCGCGGTCGGCGCCGATGCGGGCCCGCGTGCCCAGCGGCAGCGTCACGGCCGTGCCCGGGTGGAGCTCGGCGGTGCCGCTGCCGTTTTCGACCCAGCCCGTGCCGGAGACCACGAACACCATGTGCTCGCGCCCGTCCGCCGTCAGCTCGACGGTGCCGGAGGCGTCGACGGTCTCCAGGGCGACGGAACGCATGGGGCCGGTGAAGACGTCGGACGGGGAGACCGAGCGCTCGGCTCGCAGGTCGTGCAGGCGTGCGGTGCGCACCGGGCGCTCCTCCTTGGCGGGGGTGTGGGCAGGGGTGGGGGTGGCGGTGGGCGTGTCCGGGCCGTCGGCGCCGAGTGCCGCGCTGAAGCGGGGCGAACGCATCTCGATGACCAGCCAGGCCAGGTCGCTGTCGCCCGTGTTGCGCAGGCCGTGGACGGTGCCGAGGCCGGTGAGGATCAGCGAGCCGGGCGCGATCGGGTGGGCGGTGCCGTCGAGGTAGATCTCGCCGGTGCCGGAGAGGATGAAGTAGACCTCCTCGGTCCGGGTGTGCAGGTGTTCACCGCTGACGCCGCCCGGCGGGACGCACGCCCATTCGACGGCTTCCCAGCCCCCGCGCAGATCCGCGCCGGACGCGAGGGCCTTCCAGCGGGTCACCCCCGTGGTGCCGTGCACGCCGTGGATCTCGGCGGGGCCGCTGACATCGCCGACGATCACTGCGGCACCGGAGGTCGCTCCCCGGACCGGGGCCGGCGCGTAGGCGGTCTCAGACATGCTGCGGACCTCCCACGCGGCGGCCCGCTGTGCGCAGCTCCGCCACGCCGTCCAGCAGTTCCTGTTCGGTGAGGTCGTTGACGAAGGTGACGTCGCCGATGCCCACCGGGAGCGGGAGGCGCTGCCGGCCGTCGCGGTGGCGGACGGTGTCGCGCAGCGCGGCGGTGAGGAGCTCCGGCTGGTCCAACAGGTCGTCCCAGGCGGGCAGTTCCAGTGCGTGCATCACGTCGTAGACGCGCTGTGCGTCCACGTCGTCGATCAGGCCGCGCCGCCGGGCGAGGGCCGTGGTGAGTGCCATGTCGACGCAGACCGCCTCGCCGTGCAGCAGCGCGGGCAGGGCGCGCATCTCGACGGTCGGGCTGAAGGTGTGCCCGTAGTCGACCGAGCGCTCCAGCTTGGCTTCCCACAGGTTGGGCTGCAGCTCTTCGAGCATGCCCTGGATGGCGCGGCGCACGACCTCGCGCGCGGCGTCCTCGCCCGCTTCGCTCTCGCCCTGGAACTTCTCGTTCAGCAGCAGCGGGCCGTAGCGCTCCAGGACGTCGAAGAGCCGCGCGTCCTTGATCAGGGCGATCTTGAGGATCTCGGCGAGGCCGTTGCCGATGTGGCGGCGGTCGAGCGTGGCGAGGAAGGTGCGGTCCAGGAGGGTGAGGTCGGCAGGGAAGTAGGTGCCGAGCCGGTTCTTGTGCCCGTTGAAGTTGACCCCGGTCTTGGCGCCCACGCCCGCGTCCACCAGGCCGATCAGGGTGGTGGGGACGCGGATGAAGGGGGTGCCGCGGCGGTAGAGGCTGCTCGCCAGGCCGACGATGTCCATGAGGACGCCGCCGCCGATGACGATGAGGGGCTCCCTGCGCCGGTCCACGCCGAAGGCGTCGAGCTCCTCGACGATCCGGGCCGCGGTCTCGAAGCTCTTGACGGTCTCGTCGGCGGGGACGACACAGATGACGTGCTCGACGTCGTGGTAGTCGAAGTAGGCGCGGATACGGTTGCCGTGCAGCAGGTCGACGTCGGAGTCGAGGACCACGAAGCGGCGCAGGCGCTTGCCGGGAGCGGCCGCCGGTTCGAGCAGGTCCGTGCGCTCGAAGTCGAACAGGCCGTCGGCGACGCGCACTTCGTAGCTGACCGGCTTGGCGGTGCGGACCACCCACGCGTCGATGCGCTCGCTGTAGGCGTACAGCCCCGCGCCGGGCTGCGCCGCGACGACTGCGTCACCGGCAGAGCCGGCCGCCCCGTACTCGGTGGCGTTGGCGCGCTCGCTGGGTCGGCCCAGAAGCGCCGAAATGTTGCCGGACACGGATCACCTCAACTGGTTCGGAGAGTGGTTCGGTAAGCGGTGCGGAGAGAGCCTCTCGGTGTGGGAGAGCGATCTAATCTATGCATTCTCAAGCAATCACCTGCAAGGCCGATCGGCCATTTCCTGGACTTGGCGAAGTAGCAACGCAGGGCTCTCCAGGGCGCGAGAGAAGAACAGAACGACTGCTACGTTCTCCCGTAATCACACATCTGCAGGAGGACACACGTGCGTGCCAGCTCCCTTCCCCGCTACGGGGGCCCCGAACTGCTGACCGTGGCCGAGCTGCCCCGCCCCACGCCCGCGCCGGGACAGATCCTGGTCCGCGTCGCGGCGTCGGCGGTGAACCCGGTCGACCTCGAAGTGCGTTCGGGGGCGGCGGCCGACAACATCGGCCACGGCTTCCCGATGATCCTCGGCTGGGATCTCTCCGGCGTCGTGGAGGAGTGCGGCCCCGGGGTGGACCGCTTCACCGCGGGCGACCGGGTCGTCGCCATGTCGGCCCAGATGGCCACCGGGGTCGGCACCCACGCGCAGTACGTCGCGCTCGACGCCGCACTCGCCGCGCCCGCCCCGAGCACCGCCGAACTCCCGCACGCGGCCGCGCTGCCGCTCGCCGGACTCACCGCCCACCAGGCGCTCGAAGCCCTCGCCCCACCGGCGGGCGGCACCCTGCTCGTCACCGGCGCGACCGGCGCCGTGGGCGGCTTCGCCGTCCAACTGGCCGTCTCCCGCGGCCTGAAGGTGCTCGCCTTCGGGCGACCGGGCGACACCGACCGGCTGCGCGCGCTGGGCGCCCACGAGACGTACTCCGACGAGCGCCCCGTGCCGCCCGGCGCCGCAGACGCCCTCCTGGAGACAGCGGGACTGCCCGCCTCCATCGCCGGGGTGCGCGACGGCGGCCGCGCCGTCTCGATCGTGCCGACGGCCCCGCCCGTCGCGGAACGCGGCATCGACGTACGCATGTCGTTCGTGGAGCAGGACGGCCGGCGCCTCGAAGAGCTCTCCGCCCTGGTGGACGAGGGCGTGCTCACCCTGCGGGTGGCCGCGACGTTCCCGCTGGCCGAGGTGGGCGAGGCGCACCGGCGCCTGGCGGCGGGCGGCTCCCGCGGCAAGCTGCTGATCTCCCCCTGGGAGTGAGCGCCCGATTCATGACCCCGGCTCCGAGCCCGGCGCCTGTCGTGACGTGACGTGACCTGATCCCGACCCCGACCCCGTGACTGGAACAGCCATGCCGTTTGCCCTCTTCCCCTTGATGCTCTGCGTCTTCAGCGTCGGCAGCGCGGAGCTGGTCGTCGCCGGTGTGCTGCCCGCCATCGCCGGTGACCTGGACGTGTCCCTGTCCGACGCGGGCCTGCTCGTGACGGCGTACGCGCTCGGCGTCGTGGTCCTCGGCCCGCTCGTCACCCTCGCCACCAGCCGGGCGCCCCGCACTCCCCTGCTGCTCGGCCTGATGGGCCTGTTCGCGGCGAGCAACGTGCTCGCCGCCCTGGCCCCCACCTACCCGGTCCTGATGACCGCCCGCGTCCTCTCGGCGATCACCCACTGCACGCTGTTCGCGGTCTGCATCGTCGTCGCGGGATCGCTGGCGGAGAAGGGCAAGGAGGCCTCGGCCGTGTCGCGGGTCGCCGTCGGCCTCAACCTCGCCACCGTGCTCGGTGTGCCGCTCGGCGTCCTCCTCGAGGAGCACTTCGGCTGGCGGTCGGCGTTCTGGAGCATCGCCGGGCTGAGCCTGTTCGCCCTCGCCCTGGTCGCCTGGCGGCCGCCCGTCACTCCCACGCCGGTCGCCGGCGGGTCCGGTGGCGTCGGTGCCGAACTGCGGGTGCTGCGCAGCCGCACGGTCCAGACGGCCATCCTGCTCACCGCGCTGGCGATGGCGGGCGTCTTCACCGCGTACACCTTCGTGAACCCCATCCTCACCTCGATGGGCGGGTTCGCCGACTCGACCGTCAGCTGGCTGCTGCTGCTCGTCGGCTGCGGCTCCCTCGTCGGCAACCTCATCGGCGGCAAGCTGGCCGACCGGGCGCTGATGCCCTCCCTCGTCGGCGTCCTCGCGGTGCTCGGCGCCGACCTCGCCCTGATGGCGCTCGGCGGCAGCGTGCCCTGGCTCCTGCTCGTCCTGCTCGTCGTCTTCGGCGCCGCCTACTTCGCCGTCATGCCGGGGCTGCAGGCACGCATCCTGACCGGGGCCGGGGACGGGGCGCCCACGCTCGCCATCGCCATCAACATCGGCGCCTTCAACATCGGCATCGCCTTCGGCGCCTGGTTCGGCGGCCAGCTCCTCGGCCTGGACCTCGGGCTGCGCGTGGTCATCGCCGCCTCGGCCCTCCTCTCCTGGCTCGCGACGGCCGTCGCGGTCGGCGAGCTCAGGAAGGACCGGCGCGCCGTGCGCGGTGCCGCCGCGCCCGCACCGGCCGCCGCCCCGGCCCCCGTTCCGACTTCGCCCGTCCCCGCCGCGGCCGACGCCTCGGCCGACTGAGGGCGGCCGACCCCGGCCACCTCCCGCTGCAGCAACCAGCTGCGGCACCCGACTTCTTCTGGAGTAGTACTGATGAGTGAGCTCACCCGGCGCAAGGTCCTGCGGCGGTCCGCCGTGGCGGGCGGCGCGGCCCTGGGCGCGACGCTGCCCGTCACGGGTCCCGCGCAGGCCGCGCCCGTCCGGGTCACGGCCGCGCGCACCGCGTCCGCCGCGGCTTCGGCGGTCACCGTGCGCCCCGACGACGCCCGTTACCCGGAGCTGATCCGCGGCACCAACCAGCGCTGGGTCGGCAAGCCCGAGTACGTACGCCTCGTCTCCTCCGCCGACCAGGTGGTCGACGCCGTCAAGGAGGCCGTCGCCGCGGGCAAGCGCGTGGCGGTGCGCAGCGGCGGCCACTGCTACGAGAACTTCACCACCAGCTCCGACATCAAGGTCCTCATTGATTTGTCGCAGCTGACGACGGTGGACTACGACGCCGAACGGCGGGTCTTCGTGGTGGAGCCCGGCGCCTGGCTCTCCGACGTCTACAGCACTTTGTTCAAGCGCTGGGGGGTCACCCTGCCCGGTGGCTCGTGCCCGTCGGTGGCGGCCGGCGGCCACATCGTCGGCGGCGGCTACGGCGCGCTGTCCCGGCTGTTCGGGCTCACCGTCGACCACTTGTACGGCGTCGAGGTCGTGACGGTGGACAAGGACGGGACCGTGCGCAAGGTCGTCGCGACGCGCGACGCCGCCGACGCCCGGCTGCGCGACCTGTGGTGGGCGCACACCGGAGGCGGCGGCGGCAACTTCGGCATCGTCACCAAGTACCTGCTGCGCACGCCGGGCGCCACCGGCTCCGCCCCGGCCGGGCTCCTCCCCCGCCCGCCGGCGGAGCTGCTGACCAGCACCGCCACCTGGTCCTGGGACGGCCTGACGCAGACGGGCTTCAAGCGTCTGGTGAAGAACTACGGCGACTGGTTCGTGGCCCACGGCGGGCCCGACGCCGCACACCTCGACCTGTTCAGCCAACTCAAGGCGGCGCACCGGTCGGCGGGCGCGATCACGATGGTGACGCAGCTCGACGCCACCCGCGCCGGGGCCGCGGCCGACCTGGACGCGTTCGTCGCCGCGGTCGGCGCGGGGGTGCCCAGCACCCCGCGGGTCAGCACGCAGCGGCTGCCGTTCCTGCACGCCACCAAGTGGCCGGGGTTCGCGGGCGGTGACCCCACGCTGCGCTTCGAGGACAAGTCCGCGTACATGCGGGCGGGCTTCCCCGACGACCAGCTCTCGGCCGCGTACCACCACCTGACCCGCACCGACTACACCAACCCGGCGGCGCTGCTGCTGATCGCGGGGTACGGCGGCCGCGTCAACGCCGTCGCGCCGGACGCGACCGCCGTCGCCCAGCGGGACTCGGTGATGAAGCTCCAGTACCTCGCGTTCTGGCAGGACGCCGCGGAGGACGAGCGCCACCTTTCGTGGGTGCGCGAGTTCTACCGGGACGTCTACGGAGCCTCCGGCGGAGTTCCGGTGCCGGGCCGGGTGAACGACGGCTGCTTCGTCAACTACGCCGACGTCGACCTCGGCGACCCGGCGCACAACACCTCGAAGACGCCCTGGCACTCCCTCTACTACAAGGGCAACTACCCCCGCCTGCAACGGGTGAAGGCCGACTGGGACCCGCGCGGCATCCTGCGCCACGCCCAGTCCGTCGAGCCCTCCGCGGGCTGACCCGCCCCCTGACTTCCGCGGTCCCTCACCGGACCGCGGTGCCGCGCCGGGGTCACCGGCGCGGCCTCCCCTCCCGCACGACAGCGACACGACAGCAAGGAGAAAGCGATGCCTTTCGCTTCCACGCACGGTTCCAAGGTGGAGTACTTCGAGACCGGCACCGGCCCCGGTCTCGTCCTGGTGCACGGCACCGGCGGCGACGCGGGAACGTACGACCAGCTGCGCGACACCTTCAGTGACCGCCGCACCGTCGTCGTCCCCAACTACTCGGGCAGCGGCGCCACCGAGGACGAGGGCGGCCCGCTGACCCTGGAACTGCTCATCGCCCAGATCGACGCCGCGATCGAGGACAGCAGCGCCGAGGGCCCGGTGGACCTGCTCGGCTGGTCGCAGGGCGCGCTGGCCGTCGCCGCCTACGCCGCCGTGCACCCGGAGAAGGTGCGGCGTCTGGTGCTGCTCACGGGGTGGATCAAGAACGATGCGCGCCAGCAGCTCTACTTCGACCTGTGGCACCGCCTCGACCAGCTCGACCACGAGACCTTCGGCCGGTTCCTCCAGCTGAACGGCTGGACCACGCAGCAGGTGAATTCCTTCGGCGTCGCGGGCGTCGAGGAGATGGTGTCGGGCGGCGTCCCCGCGGGCATCGGCCGGCAGATCGCGCTCAACCTGGAGCTCGACATCACCGAGCACCTGCCCAGGATCACCGCGCCGACCCTGGTGATCGGTGCCACGCACGACAACATGATCCCGGTCGAGCACTCCCGCGCGCTGCACGCGGCGATCAAGGGCAGCCGGTACGCCGAGCTGGAGGCGGGTCACTTCGCGGTCTTCGAGAAGCCCGCCGAACTGGCCGAGCTGGTCCAGGAGTTCCTGGAGGCAGACGACGCCGCCGGCACGGACGGCGTCGAGGGCGAGGCCGCCGCGACCGCCGCGGCCTGACCCTGCGCGTAGCGCGCACGTACGCACAGAGCCCGGTGGGGGCGGCTCGGGCCGCCCCCACCGGGCTCTGTCGTGTCCTGGTCCTGGTCCTGGCCCTGGTCCTAGGACGCGGGAGGCGTCGGGGTGTGCCGGAGCCGGTTGACCAACGACGCCGTCTCCGGCTCGAAGGAGGCCATGTCGAGCGCGAGCGCCAGCTCCTTGGCGAACGTGCCCTGCGCCTGGCCGACGAGTCTGCGGCCCTCCGCCGTGAGGTGCGCGAACATCACGCGCCGGTCCTCCTCGCCGACCGTACGGGCCACGAGGCCCTCGTTCTCCAGGCGGCTGACCAGGCGGCTCATCGTGGACTGGCTCGAGCCCACCGAGTCGGCCAGCTCCTGCATGCGCAGCGCGCCGCGCGCCAGGACCGACAGGGCCGTGAACTCCGATGCGGTGACGCCGTGTTGCCGCTGCAGCTTCTTGTCGAGTGTCGTACTCACCCCGTTCACCAGAAGCAACAGCTGCCTCCACAGCTCGAGTTCGCCACCGAGTCGTCCGCGTGCGGCAGTCGCCATGCCGTCCTCACCGTCCTGTCCTTCGCCTGCGCCCGGACCCCGGCCCCCTCGAGGCGGTTCCGCGCCCCACGGTGTCGTCACAGCAGTGAATACTTGCCTTTGCAAGCATAGGACAGCGGGGCGGCGAGGACCAGGGCGCACGGAAAGCGAGCGAGCCGGCGCACCCCTGGAGCGGGGTGCGCCGGCTCGCTCGCCGCCGGGAGGAGCGCCTACTTCGGGACGGCGCGGGACCCCCGCTCGGTACGGGGCCGCCGCTCGGCGCGGGGCTTGGCGAACCTGCGCATCATCGGCATCTCGACGCCCTTGTGCAGCAGCCACGCGAAGCCGAGGCACACCACGAAGTACAGGGCCATGACGCCCAGGCCCCCGGCGAGCCCGAACTGGCGCGTCTCACCGATCAGCGAACGGACGTGCACGAGCAGGACGTTGTGCACGATGTAGAAGGCGAACGACACCTCGCCCAGCCACACCATGACGCGGCCCCGGAAGGGAGAGCGGTCGCCGCGCAGGTCGGTGGCGGCGACGGCGGGGATGAGCAGCGCGAACGGGACGAGCGCCGCCGCGTTGAGCCCGAAGAGCCAGGGCGTGGCGTTGGCGATCGCGTAGCCCACGACGACGAGACCGCACGCGGGCAGCAGCCCCAGGCCGATCCAGCGGCCGGTCATGAGGATGCGCGCCATGACGATGCCCAGGACGAAGTCGAGGGTGCGCACCGGCGGCAGCATGTAGACGGCCCAGTACTGGACCTCCGAGACCGGGAAGCCGTTGGACATGGTGCCGTCGGGCAGCAGGAGGTAGCCGAGGGCCGGGATCGCGGTGATGGTGACGACGAGGCCGCCGGCCCACGCCCACAGCCGCTCGGGGCGGATGCGCGCGATCCACCGGTGCAGCAGGGGGAAGCAGAGGTAGAAGAAGACCTCGCAGGACAGCGACCAGCTCGGCGGGTTGATGCTCAGGTACGTGTGGTAGTCCGGGATCCACGTCTGCAGCAGGAGCAGGTTGGGCAGCCACTGCTGCCAGGTCGCGGTCGCCGCGGCGAACAGCACCATCGCCCCGATCCAGCCGGCCACGTGGCTGGGGTAGAGCTTGACGAGACGGCGGCGCCAGAATCTGCGGGGGGTGTCGTCCGGGCGCGCGGAGTAGGTGAGGATGAAGCCGCTGAGCAGGAAGAAGAAGGTGACGCCCATCCACCCCGTCTTGCTGGCGGCCGCGTGGAAGAAGTCCGAGACCCCGCCGCTGAAGGGGTTCAGGGGCGGCTCCGTCGTCAGGGACGCGTGGAAGAGGAAGACCATCATCGCGGCGATGAAGCGCAGACCGGTCAGCGAGGGCAGCCGGGCGAAGCCCTTGGGGCCGGTGGGCGGGACGGGGAGCTTACTGCCGAGGGACGTACTGCCCAGGGGTGCGACGTTCGTCGCCATGGGAACCTCCGGAAGAGTCAGTGCACGCTGGAGTCAATGCATGCTGATGCAAGAGTCAGAGTCAAAGCTGCTTTGCGCGTGCCGTCAGATCCCGTTGGATCGCGGCGAAGGAGCGGTTCTTCGTCTCGGGGACCACGCGCACCACGAAGACCAGGGCGACGGCGCAGACCGCGGCGAAGAACCAGAAGACGGCGGCCTCGCCGAACAGGTCGGCGGCGGGCAGGAAGAGCTGGCCCACGACGAAGTTGGCGGACCAGTTGACGAGGACGCACAGCGCCACGCCCCTGGCGCGCACGGCCGGCGGGAAGATCTCCGCGGCGAGGATCCAGAAGACCGGGCCGATGCCGACCGCGAAGGCGGACACGTAGAGCCCCATGGAGACCAAGCTGACCCCGTGCGAGGCCCCGCCGAACGCCCCGTTCAGGGCGCAGCCGAGCGGCACGAGCGCCGCCGCCATGCCGACCAGGGAGAAGACGAGGAGCGGCTTGCGGCCCGCCCGGTCGACCAGCGGGATCGCGGCGACCGTCATGAGCAGGTTGGCCACGCCGATGGCGACGGAGTACAGGATCGAGTTGGTGGCCGGCAGGCCGGCCCGCTGCATGATGCTGGGGGCGTAGTAGATGATCGTGTTGATCCCGGCGAACTGCTGCACCGCCCCGATCGTGACGCCGATCAGCAGCGCGCGCCGCACGACGGGCTCGGCCAGCATCCCGCGCGGGGTGGCGGAGCCTGCGGCCGACGCGGCGGCGGGCCCGTCACCCCGGCTCGCCGTCTGGTCCCGGAGCCCGGTGCGTCGCTTCCGCTCGGTCCACACGGGGCTCTCGGGCACGAAGAAGAGGCCGGCCAGCATCAGGACGGACGGGACCAGGCCCACGCCGAACATCGCCCGCCAGTTGGCGTCCCCGGCGAACCAGAGGTTGATCAGGTACGAGACGAGGATGCCCGCGGTGAGCAGGATCTGGTTAACCGTGATGAGGCGGCCGCGCAGCCTGGGCGGCGCCACCTCGGCCAGGTACAGCGGGACGAGCGAGGACGCGGAGCCCACGGCGACGCCGAGGATCACCCGCGCGGCCACCAGGGTCCAGAAGCCGGTGGCCAGGGTGGCGAGGGCGAGCCCCAGAGTGAAGGTGGCGGCGACGGCGATCAGCGTCTTGCGGCGCCCCCAGCGGTCGGCGGGGCCGCCGCTCCAGAGCGCACCGGCCGCCGCGCCGAGGAGCAGGGACGAGATGACCGCGCCTTCCTGGAACGACGTGAGGTGGAAGTCCTCCTTGAGGAACAGCAGGGCGCCCGAGATGACGCCCGTGTCGAAGCCGAAGAGCAGCCCGCCCAGGGCGACGACGCCCACGGTGAGCGCCAGCCGCCAGGGCGGGACGGCCGGTTCGGCGCTTTCGGGCGCCACCCGCAGGGGCGGTCGCGTCGCCTGGTCAATGTGCACGGTCACCGACGGCACTCGCTTTCTCGAGTCTGCATACGTATGTCTGCGTACGTGTATCTGCGAACGTGTAGGGGCTTCGGGGGGCTCAGACCCCGTACCTCGCCCGGTACAGGGCGAAGCGGCTGGTCAACTCCCGGCGGGAGAGACCGAATTCGGCGGGCTGGAAGGGGCGGGCACGGCGTGCCTCGCGGGCCGTTCCGTCGATGAACGTCGACGCCACCCGGTCGAACATCGGCGTCGCGGTGACGCCGGCGAAGGCGAGCACGGCACGCACCTGCCCGGCCGGGTCCGCCACCAGGTCGTCGAAGCGCACGTCCAGCAGCCGCCCCCGGGGCACGTCGAGCCGCGCCCGCTCGGCCGCCACGAGATGGCGCTCGACGCGGTCGGCCCACTCCTGCCCGGCGGGCCGTACCCGACGGGCCGTCCGTCCGCGCAGGGCCGTCGCGATGCCGGCGCACGCGGCGACCGTGTCCGCCGGATCACGGTGCACCTGGACCACCTTGGCGTCGGGGTAGACCCGGAGCAGCTGCTTCAGACCGCGGGCGTGGAAGGAGTCGCGCAGGACGAGCCGGGAGGCCGGGATCCGCCAGGTGACCGCCTGGAGCTGGGCGCGGTGGAACGCGTACGCCTCCGTCGGGTCCGCGCTCTCCAGCCATGCGGCGTAACCGGGCACACGCCAGGCGAGCGTCGCCGCCATGCCGTGGAACGCGTTGCCGAGGAGCCGGTGGCAGCCGCCGGGCCGGGTGGCGCCGACGAGGAGCCCGGAGCCCCGCCCCGCGGTGGCGCGCGTCAGGTTCCGCGCGACGCTCCCCGCGCGGTCCAGTGCGGCGCGGCGCTGCCGGAGGGTGGCGGGGCGGCCCGCCGGGTCGTGCAGTTCGGCCAGGGTCGGGGCGTCGAGCCCGGGGTGCTCCGCGAGGGCGTTGTGCAGCAGCGCGGCGCCGCTGCCCGGGAGTCCGGTGACGAAGACCGGGGCCCGGATGTCGTTCAGTGTGATCTCGGGCCGGTCCCGGAGCAGCCGGATCATCTGCTGCTGCTTCTGGAGGGCCGACAGCAGCTCGGCGCGGGCGGCCCTGCGGCCCTCGGCGTGTAGGTCGGCCTCGGTGTCGAGGGAGTGCAGGAGCCGGTCGAGCGCCGGCAGGAAGCGCAGTCCGACGGCGTCCGCGTCACCGTCCTCGCGCAGCCGTTCCAGGAGGTCGTCCACGGCGAGCACGTCGCGGTCGCACCCGTCGACGCGCTCGGGTGGCGCCCCGTGCGCCGTCGCCCACAACAGGTCGCCGGACGCCCGTCGCGCCTGTCCGCCACCCATCCCCCGTCCCGGTCCGCCGCCCCTCCCCCACGCCGGTCCGCCGCCGGGTCCGCCCCAGGGGACAGCCGACTCGCGTGCGAGGACAGCGGGTTCACTCCGTCTGCTCACCGACCCACCTTCCAGATACGTGCCGGACCAACTGCCGTGCGCGCAGGGGCCGCACGGTGGCGGGGCCACGTCGGCCCGCCGGGTCTTGGATCTCTTCGCTTGCGCGGCGCGCCGCCCGCGCGTCACCCGCGCGTCACCGCCCGGGACAACAGCCGTGCTTTCAGCGGTGGTTGCGCGCCTCCGCCGCGTTACGACGAGGCGGAGAGCCCCGGGAGGACGAGCGCCCAGAGGCGGGAGAGGTGCCGCTCCACGCTGTCGCCGCTCTCTTCCTCGCCGGCCCCCGCATTCGCGTCCTCGCCCCCGTCCGGCATACCGTGCAGCCGCCCCGAGAGGCGGGACTCCGCGCCGGCCAGGAGGTATTCGGCGAGGAGCACCACGTCGTCCTCGCTGACGGCGGGGCCGAGTCCGCCCCTGTCCGCACGGGCCAGGGTCTCGGCCACCGTGGGCAGCCAGAGCGCGGACCATGTGCCGTCCTCCTCGGGGAGTTCACGCCACAGACGGGTCGCCGCCCGCACCACCTCGTCCCGTTCGAGCAGCCGCGCCAGGTCAAGAGTCAGCGCGACCACGGTGTCGAGCGGCGGCGTCGTGGCCGCGCTCGCCTGCGCCACACAGGCGCGGACGGCGGCGTCCCCGCGCGTCCGCACCGCCTCGGCTAGACCTGCCTTGGAGGCGAAGTGGAAGGTGAGGGCGCCGACCGAGATGCCGGCCGACCGGGCGACGCGGCCCAGGGATGTGCCCTCGTATCCCGTGTGTTCGAACTCGCGGGCCGCCGCGCGGACCAGGGCCTCCCTGGTCCTCGCGGCCCGTTCCTGCTTCACCATCGCACCCTTCCCTGTTCCCCGGAGTCCCACATTTCGCTCCGGTCCTGCACGCCACAGCCACTGTGGGCACTGGGCGGAGCGCCGACAACGCCGACTTCCGAAAGTCGCCCCTCCGGTTGTCGGGTGGCACTGAAGTTGGCCAAGTAGCGACCACCTGCCCCCGGGACTTCAAAAGAAAACGAACGTTCTCTATTATTGCCGGAGTCAGGCGCCATCACGGGGAGGGAATGCCATGACAGAGCTCCAGGACCACCGGCTGCCCGAGCTGATCGCGGACATGTCGATCAGCTCGTACGCGGAGACCGTCTTCGGGCACCTGCGCCGCGCGGATCAGCGGCGCTGGGCCGCCGCCTATGTGCTGGGACTGCTCACCACGCCCGGCAGGAAGTCGGTCAGGCGGCTCGCGGCCCAGCTGCACGCGGGCCCGACGGCCGCCCAGTCCCTGCACCAGTTCGCCAACGCCAGCCCCTGGGACTGGGAGCCGGCCCGCCGTGAGCTGCTGCGCCTTGCCGAGAGCCGCCTCCGGGTGCGTGCCTGGACCGTCGGCGTCGCGGTGCTGCCCAAGCGCGGCAGCCACTCCTGCGGGGTGCACCAGCGGTTCGAGCGGACCACCGGCCGTACGGTCAACTGCCAGATGGGAATAGGCCTGTTCCTGTCGTCCGACACCGCACACGTCCCCGTGGACTGGCGGCTGCGACTCTCCAAGGAGTGGCACGAGGACGAGGAGCTGCGTGCGCGGACGCGCATCCCGGAGACCGTGCGGCACCGTTCCTCCGTGGAGCACGTCCTGGACCTCGTCGACTCGCTCACCCCCTTCAGCCGCCGTGAACCGGTGCCGGTCGTCGCCGACACGAGCCACCACCCGACGTCCGGGGCGCACCTGGCCACAGAGCTGACCGCGCGCGGGCGCGACTGCGTGATCGCCGTGCCGCACGGCCTGCGGGTCGTGCCGGAGGGCCAGCGCGTGGTCGCGCCGGGCTCACCCGACGGGGTGCTCACCGCCGGACGGCTCCTCCAACTCCTCGCGCCCAAGGGGGCGGTGGCCACCCCGGCCGACCCCAGGCACGGCCCGCCGCGCGGCGACCGCCTGGTCTCCGCCCTGGTCCGCCTGCCGGGGCGGCGCGGTGTCTCCCCCGGCGTCTACCGTCTCTTCGCCCGCCGGCGCCCCGGGGCCCAGGGGGTCGGACGCGTCTGGCTCACCAGCCTGGTACGCCCGCCGCTGCACGACCTGCTGCCCCTGGTACAGACGCAGTCCGGCACCGTCGCCGCCCTCGCGGACCTCACGGAGAACTACGGCCTGCGCGACTTCGAGGGGCGTTCGTATCCCGGCTGGCACCACCACATGACGCTGACTTCCGCCGCGTACGCGTACCACCGGCTCATCGCGGGAGGCCGGACCGCCGGGGCCGTCGGCCCGGGCCCTCAGCTCGCCTGGTCGAAGTCGATGGCGCTGTAGGCGCGCAGCTTCGAGAGCCGGTGGTCGGAGTCGATCTTGCGGATCGTGCCCGACTTGGAGCGCATGACCAGCGAGGACGTGGAGGCGGTGGCCGCGCGGTAGCGGACACCCTGGAGCAGTTCGCCGTCGGTGATGCCGGTCGCGACGAAGAAGACGTTGTCGCCCTTGACCAGGTCGTCGGTGGACAGGGTGCGGTCCAGGTCGTGTCCGGCGTCCAGGGCGCGCCGGCGTTCGGCGTCGTCCTTGGGCCAGAGCTTGCCCTGGATGACGCCGCCCAGGCACTTGATGGCGCAGGCCGAGATGATGCCCTCGGGGGTGCCGCCGATGCCCATGAGCAGGTCGACGCCGGTGCCTTCGCGCACGGCCATGACCGATCCGGCGACATCGCCGTCGGAGATGAACTTGATGCGGGCGCCGGTCTCGCGGATCTCCTTGACGATGCCCTCGTGGCGGGGGCGGTCCAGGATCATGACCGTGACGTCCTCGGGCGAGGAGTTCTTGGCCTTGGCGACGCGGCGGATGTTGACCGAGGCGGGCGCGTTGATGTCCACGTAGTCCGCGGCTTCGGGGCCGGTGACCAGCTTGTCCATGTAGAAGACGGCGGAGGGGTCGAACATGGCGCCGCGGTCGGCGGCGGCCAGCACGGCGATCGCGTTGGGCATGCCCTTGGCAGTCAGTGTGGTGCCGTCGATGGGGTCGACGGCGATGTCGACCTCGGCACCGGTGCCATCACCGATGCGCTCTCCGTTGAAGAGCATCGGGGCTTCGTCCTTCTCGCCCTCGCCGATGACGACGACGCCGTTCATCGAGACGGTGTGGACGAGGGTCCGCATGGCCCTGACCGCGGCGCCGTCCGCGCCGTTCTTGTCGCCGCGGCCGACCCAGCGGCCCGCCGCCATGGCGGCCGCCTCGGTGACCCGGACGAGCTCCAGGGCGAGGTTGCGGTCGGGAGCCTCCGCGGGCACCGCAAGGGGGGAGGACGTCGGGACGGGAGAGATGAGCAGGGGCACCGGTGAGACCTTCCGAATCCAGGGACGGACAGCTGCGGACCGGACGCTACCGGCCCCGCACCGCCCCACCGGGCCCCTGCGCCCGAACCGCTCCCGCCTTTGGCAACTCACCGACAACGCGCACGCGTTCGGGCGAGGGGCGCCCATCCCCGCCCGCGCACGCTGCCGTCGGGTGTCACGTCGGCGTCAGGCCGCCGTCCACCCGCCGTCGACCGGCACCGAGCCGCCCGTGACGAAGGAGGACCGGTCGCTGAGCAGCCACGCCGCGGCCTGCGCCACCTCCACCGGCTCGGCCATGCGCTTCTGCATGGAGCGGGAGATGAAACTCTCCTCCAGCGAGGGCGTCTCCGTCAGCACCTGGTCCATGAGCTCCGTCCGCGTGCTCCCCACCACCAGGGCGTTCACCCGGATCCCGCGGCGGCCGTACTCGTCGCCGCCCGCCTTCGTCAGACCGATCACCGCGTGCTTCGCCGCGATGTAGGACGCCGTGGCACCGGTCGCGACGACGCCCGCCGCGCTCGCGGTGTTGACGACGGCTCCCCCTCGGCCGTCGGCCAGCATCGCGCTGATCTGCGCCTTCATGCAGTTCCAGACACCACGTACGTTCACGTCCATGACCCGGTCGAAGACGGCGTCGTCGGTCTCGTGCATCGGCGTGCCCGCCGTGGCCCATCCCGCGTTGTTGAAGCCCCCGTCGAGACGGCCGTACGTCCGCACCGCCGCGTCGACCACCCGCTTGACGTCCGCCGGGACCGTCACGTCCCCGGCCACCGCGAGTGCCTGGCCCCCGGTCTCCGCTATCTCCGCGGCGAGTTTCTCGATGTGCCCCTCCCTGCGCGCCGTGACGACGACGGCCGCCCCTTCGGCGGCGAACAGCCGGGCCGCCGCCGCGCCGATGCCGCTGGAGGCACCGGTGATCATGATGGTCTTGCCGGCCAGCAGGCCGTGTCCGGTGTTCGTCATCGCGCCGTCTCTCGTGGTGCCGACCGTGGTGGTGTCGTTCATCGTGGGTTCCTGTCCGTGGCTCAACTCGGCACCGGGGAGCGCCAGATCGTGCCCGCCGCGGCCTCCGCGTCGACGGTGCGCAGCAGTTCCTCGTCGATCGCGTCCAGTGAGTCGACGATGTGCCGCGTCGCCAGCTCTTCCATGAACGTGCGCTGGAAGCTGCAGGGGTGGCCGATGAACGGCACGTCGAGTCCCTTGGCCGCCTCGGCGACCCGGGCGACGTCGTCCACGAACAGCACCTCGTCGAGGCGGAGACCGAAGACGTCCCCGGCGATCTCCTCGATGCCCGGCCGGAACGAGTCGGTGCAGACGTAACCGGGACCGTCGAAGAGGTGGGACCAGGCGCCCAGGTGGGTGTCGAAATGGGGCTTGCTCAGGCCTCCGTAGCAGACGACTCGAAGCCCCAGGTCGCGTACGCGGTGGAGCAGTTCGGCGGCGCCGGGGTTCGGCCGCACCGGGTGGTCGGCGACATAGCGGTCGCGCTCGGCGAAGTAGAGCTCCAGCGCCTGCTCGCCCGTCACGTCGAGGCCCGCCGCGCGGGCCATCTCGACGCCCGCGACGCGGCGCGGCTGGGAGAGGATGCGGCGCTCGGTCCCGGCGTCGTACACACCCCCGCGGCTGGTGATGAAGTTGCCGATGACGGGGCTGAACGTGTCGTTGAGCAGAACGCCGTCGATGTTGAGCGCCACGAGACGCAGTCGGTCGAAGTGCTGGTGCATGGAACGTCCTTGGCTGCTGTTCGGTCGGGCGGATTTATGGGTGACAAGGGGTGCGGCCGTCGGCCGGGGCGCGCCGTCAGGCGTTGACAGCGGCTTCCCGCGCCTCGCTCACGTCGATGCTGTGGGCGGCCTCGTCCGTGGCGATGGCGGGCATGAGCAGGCGCCACATCGCCCGGGTCCGCTCGGGCAGGTCCTCGCGGCCGGTGGCCAGGAGGGAGTACGCCTGGAGGCCCGTGCACGCCGACACGACGAACTCGGCCAGCGTGCGGACGTCGACGTCCGGGCGGACGTCGCCCGCCGCGAGCCCGTCGGCCAGGCACTCCTCCATGATCTGGGCCCACTCGCGGTACGGAGTGGCGTCGTCGAGGCCGAAACCCGTCTGCTCGCTGGTGAGCCGGACGCCCGCGCGCAGCGTCGGGTCCGTCTGGAGCTTGTGCGCCCACACGAACGTGATGTCCACCAGGCGCTGCAGGCCCCGCGACTTCAGGGCGGGCACGATGCTCGCCGGCTGGGCCCGCATGACGGCCAGGGCCAGCGCCTCCTTGTTGGGGAAGTGGAAGTAGACGGCTCCGAGCGTCACACCGGCGCGGTTCATGATCTCCCGCATGCTGGCGCCGCTGTACCCACGCTCGTCGAAGACCTCAGCAGCGGCGCGAAGGATCTCGTCGCGCGTCTTCTGGGCCCGCTCCTGCTTCGGTTCCGGCATTCGGACGGCCTCTCTCGACAAACAAAAAGAACGCACGTTACTTTACTCCGCATGGTTCTGGGACACCAGAGCTCGCGCAACCGTTCGGGTAACGACGTCACTCATCCCTGGGGGGGACCCATGACTCTCGTTTCGCATGCACAGACCACGCGCACCGCCCAACTCCGGCCTGTTCCACAGGAGTTCACCCACAAGCTCGCCCGCACCGAAGTCCTGCTCACCGGCTGGGAGCCCGCGGGCGAGGACCGCGTGACGGTCACCGCCCGGTGGCCGCGCACCCACTCCTTCTACGCGTCCGTCGCCGGGCGGCACGATCCGATGCTGCTCGCAGAGACCCTGCGGCAGAGCATCCCGCTGATCTCACACGCCTGCTACGACGTGCCGCTCGGCCACCACCTCATCTGGCAGCACTTCACCTACGAGGTCGCGCACGAGGCGATGTGGGCGGACGGCGGACCGATGGACGTCGAACTCCGCATCGGCTGCCACGACATCGTCCGGCGCGGCGGTCGTCTCGCGGCCCTCACGATGGACGTCGAGATCCTGCGGGACGGTCTGCGCCTCGGCACCGCGCACACGCGGTTCAGCAGCCACGCCCCGTCGATCTACCGCAGGCTGCGCGGCGACCGGTACACGGCGCCGGGCGAGCTCGCCGCTGCGGCCCCGGTGCCGCCCGGCGGCGCGCTCGGGGTGGTCCAGCCCGTTCTCGTGAACCGCGAGCACGCCGCCGACGTCGTGCTCGCGCCCACCGCGAGACCGGACCGGTGGCAGCTGCGCGTCGACCACTCGCACCCCATCCTGTTCGACCACCCCGTCGACCACGCCCCGGGCATGCTGCTCCTGGAGGCCGCCCGGCAGGCGGCCCACGCCGTCCAGGGCCACCGCGCGGACACCGTCGTCCCGGTCCGCTTCGAGTCGGCGTTCTTCCGCTACGTCGAGTTCGACGCCCCCTGCGTGATCACCGCCTGCGTCGAGCCCGCCGCCCGCCCCGGAGGCCACCCCAGCGTGTCGGTCACCGCCCTCCAGGAGGACATCGAGGCGTTCTCCTGCCGCGTGACCATGGCGGACACGACGGCGTGAACGAGGGCCCGGCCCGCCCCCGCCGGGTCAGACCGCCAGGAGCGCCTCGATCCGGTCCGCCGCCGTCCGCAGCCCCGTCAGACGCTCGACCCCGGGTGCGTACGCGCCCGCGGTCGGCGACCAGCCGGGCCCCGCGACGAGCACGGCGGGGTGGGTCCGGGCCCCTCGTACGCCCCACTCCGCGTCGGCGACGAGGCGTACCAGCGCACGGTCGGCGGTGTTGCGCGAGTGCGCCCAGAGCACCACGGCCGACGGGCCGATGCGCCGCACCGCCTCGTACAGCGCCTCCGCGGGGAGGGCGGCGCCGAACATCCGCGTGGGCAGGCCCCGTTCGCCGAGAACGGCGGTGAGTGCCTCCAGGGGGAGGGTGTGCTGCTCCCCCGGTACGCAGGTCAGCACCACGGGCGCGGCGGCCCTCGCCGCGCCCCCCGGGGCGCCGACGCCCGGGGCGCGCCGCAGGGCGGACGAGACGTGCCATGACAGCAGGTGCTCGACCTCCACATACCGCTCGCCCGACGACGCCCACTTGCGTCCGACGGCGTGCAGGGCCGGTGCCATGACCTCCTCCCAGCCCGTGGTGAAGCCGTACTCGCCCAGGGTGGTCCGCAGTTGCGCCTCGACGGCGGGGGCGTCGAGCCGCACCGCGGCCCTGGCGAGGCCGCGGCACTCCTGACGGACGTGGCCGAGCGGGAGAGAGAGGGTGCCGCGGCCGCCGCCGTGCCGCGAGGAGCGCGGGGCCGGGACCGCGGCTTCGGTCTCGGCCTCCCGGAGTGCGGCGCGCGCCGCCTCCGCGGGCGGCACGCCGAGCGCGGTCAGCCGGCACATCTCCTCCACCCGCCCCACGTCGACGGCGGTCCAGCGGCGGTGGCGGCCCTGTTCGCGGTCGGCGGGCCCGATTCCGTACCGCCGTTCCCACGAGCGCAGCGTGGTCGGTGCGACGCCCAGTCTGCGGGCGACGGTCCCGGTGGTCAGCCCTGGATCGTGGTCGTTCTGCCGGGTGTGGCCCGGTCGCCGGGTAGCTCCCATCCCGCGACGATACGACGCACAATCGCTGCAAGTTGTCGTCTCTCACGGACTGTCACCAGGCTGGGGTCAACTCCGGCCCCCGCACGAGGAGTACGCATCATGGTGACGGTCGACCCCGGGACCCACGACGGCATCCTGCACCCCGAGGACCTGCTCGGGGACGAGCAGCTCGCGGCGGGCTTCGCCGCCGGTGACGAACTCTGTCTCGCGGCCGTCTACCGCCGTTGGGGCCGGCTCGTCCACCGGCTCGCCGGGCGTGCGCTGGGCGACGGCGCGGACGCCGAGGACGTGACGCAGCAGGTGTTCCTCGCCGCCTGGCGCGGTCGGCGCGGATACCGTCCGGGCGCGGGCGGCCTGGGCGGCTGGCTGGTCGGCATCACGCGGCACAAGGTCGCCGACGCGCTCACCGCAAGGGCCCGGCGCGCCGTGCTCGTGGCGGCCGTGGGCGCCCGGCAGGAGGCGGTCCCGGTGGCCGCGGGCTCCTGCCCTGAGCAGATCCTGGACCGGCTCCTCGTCCAGCGCGAACTCGCCAATCTGCCCTCGGCGCAGCAGTTGGTGCTGCGCCTGGCGTTCTACGGGGACCTGACGCAGAGCCAGATCTCGGAGCGGACCGGCCTGCCGCTCGGCACCGTCAAGAGCCACATGAGGCGCGGACTGCGCGCCCTGCGGCACTGCCTGGCCCCCGCCGGGACGACCGGGCCGGCCGGACCCGCCGCCCCTGACGCCGCACGCCCTTGATCCCTCACGAATGGCTCGCGAGCCGTGCATCCGTCCTGGCCGTCCCGCGTGAAGTTCCGTACATCCGAAAAGCTGGGAGGCAGACATGGAAATCTCGGGTGCGCGCGTTCTGGTGGTCGGGGCCACCGGCCTCCTCGGTGGTCTCGCGGCCCGCGCCCTGGCCGAGCTCGGTGCCCAGGTCGCGCTGGCCGGGCGCAATCCCGTGCGTCTGGCCGCGCTCGCACGGGACCTCGGCGGGCCTCCCGCCCGGTGCTTCGAGGCGTCCGACCTGGACCAGTGTTCCGCGCTGGGCCCGTGGGCGGAGCGGGTCCTGCCGGGGCTCGACGGGGTGCTCGTGACGGTCGGGGCCGCGGGTTTCGGCGCCGTCGAGGACGTGTCGAACGACGTGGCCGGGCATCTCCTGACGGTGAACGCGCTCTGCCCCATGGCCGTGCTGCGGGGCGCGGCTCCGGTGGTGGCGGACAAGGGGTTCCTGCTGGCGGCCACCGGCGGGCCGACGGCGCCCCGGTCGCGTACAACCCCATGTGGGCCCCGCGCGGGAACCGCCGACTACACCGCCTCCAAGGCGGCGTTGAGCAGCTGGCTCCGCGTGCTCGCCGAGGAGCTCGCGCCGCGGTCCGTCGCGGTGCACGACATCGGCTCCCCGCACCTGGACGAGCCGTCCTCGCTGCCGCCCGGGGCCGACACGCTGGAGGTGGTGCGCTCCCTGGTGGAGCGGATCGCCACGGCCTGAGCGGGCCTGCTCCCCCCCTGGCCGGCCCGTCACGCGATGCCCCGGCCCCGCTTGAAACGGCTCAGCCCGTCGGCCAGCCCGACGAGCGGCTCGGGGTAGTCGTACCGTTCCCTCTCCCGGTCCGGCAGCTTCCAGGGCTCGTGGACCGCCGCGCCCCGCAGCGCGCCGAGCTCGGGCACCCAACGGCGTACGTACGTGCCCTCCGGGTCGTAACGCTTCGCCTGGAGGACGGGGTTGAGCACCCGGTTGGGGCGGCTGTCCGTGCCGGTCCCGGCCACCCACTGCCAGTTGAGCTGGTTGTTGGCGGTGTCGCCGTCGACGAGGAGCCGCTGGAAGTACCGGGCGCCCACCCGCCAGTCGACGTACAGCGTCTTGGTCAGAAAGCTCGCGGTCAGCAGTCTGCCCCGGTTGTGCATCCACCCCTCGTGGCGCAGCTGGCGCATGGCGGCGTCGACGACCGGGTAGCCCGTGCGCCCCTCCTGCCAGGCAAGGATGTCCTCCCGCGCCGACTCCTCGGAGCGCCAGCGGTCGCCGCGGGGGCGGTAGTCGGCGGTGGCCGCGGCCGGTCTGGCGGCGAGCACCTGGTGGTGGAAGTCGCGCCAGCACAGCTGCCGGACGAAGCCCTCGGCGCCCGCGGTCGCCCGGTCGCGGGCCGTGTGGACGAGTTCGGCGGCGGACAGCGTGCCGAAGTGCAGGTGCGGCGAGAGCTTCGACGTGGCGTCGGCCGCGAGGTCGTCGTGGGTCTCCAGGTACCGGTCGATGCCGTCGCGCAGCCAGGCCTTCCAGAGCGCTCGGCCGACGCTCTCGCCGCCCCTGGCGAGCCCCGGCGAGAGGCCGTCCATGCCGTCGCGGGCGGGGAGCGGGCCGGAGCGGATGTGGTCCGGGACGGGCACGGAGCGCGGGGCGGGGAGCACGGCTCGTACGCCCTGCGCCGACCAGCGGCGGTAGTACGGGGTGAAGACGGCGAAGTGGTCGGAGCCGGCAGGGGTCACCGTGCCGGGGGCGACCGCGGTGACCACGGCGTCGTGGACGTACAGGCGTCTGCCGTCGCGCTCCAGCGCCTCGCGGAGCCGCTGCTCACGGGCGTGCGCGTACCGGCTGGCGCCCGCCGCCATGTGGACCTCGTCGGCGTCCGCCGCCTCGACGACGGACCGCACCTGCTCGACGAGGTCGCCCTCGCGCACCACGAGCCTGCCGCCGCGGTCCCGCAGCATCCGGTCGAGCTCGCTCAGGCAGTCGGCGAGGAACGCCTCCCGGTTCGGCCCCGCGAGGCCGAGGTCCGCGATGGCCCGGTCGCGGACGAAGAGCGGCACCACGGCGTCCGCGCCCGTGCGGGCGGCACGCAGCGGAGGGTGGTCGTGCACCCGCAGGTCGGAGGTGAACAGGACGACCGAGATGTGCATGGTGCGTACTCCAGGGTGCGTGGGCCGGTCCGTTGCGGTTCCTTCCTCCTGTCCTTCGGCCGGTCCGGAGTGCGGGGATGCGCCGTACGGGGTGCGGTCCCCCGCACGGCGCACACAACGGGACATTCCCGCGCTGGGCTAGCGTTGGGGGACGATTCGGAACAGGGCATGGAGGCAGCAAGGTGCACGGTGAGTACAAGGTCCCCGGCGGCAAGCTCGTCGTGGTGGATCTGGACGTCGAGGGCGGTGCGCTGCGGAACACGCGCGTGGCCGGTGACTTCTTCCTGGAGCCCGACGAGGCGCTCGACGCGATCAACGGCGCGCTGGACGGCGCTCCCGCCGACACGGACGCCCAGGGTCTCGCCGCCCGCGTCGACGCCGCGCTCCCCGAGGGCACGGTCATGTACGGCCTGACGTCGGAGGGCGTCGGGATCGCCGTCCGCCGTGCCCTCGCGCACGCGACGGACTGGACCGATTACGACTGGCAGCTGATCCACGAGGAGCCGCAGCCGCCCGCGCTGCACATGGCCCTCGACGAGGTGCTCACGCAGGAGGTCGCGGCGGGCCGGCGGCCGCCGACGCTGCGCGTGTGGGAGTGGGCCTCGCCCTCGGTGATCATCGGCAGTTTCCAGTCGCTCGCCAACGAGGTCGACGCGGAGGGCGCGGCGCGGCACGGCATCGACGTGGTGCGGCGGATCTCCGGCGGCGGGGCGATGTTCGTGGAGCCCGGCAACACCATCACGTACTCCCTCTCCGTCCCGGACGCCCTCGTGCAGGGGCTCTCCTTCCAGGACAGTTACGCCTACCTCGACGACTGGGTGCTCGGCGCGCTCGCCGACATGGGCATCAAGGCGTGGTACCAGCCGCTGAACGACATCGCGACGGACGCGGGGAAGATCGCGGGTGCCGCGCAGAAGCGCATGGTGGCGCCCGGCGGCGGCCCGGGCGCGGTGCTGCACCACGTGACGATGTCGTACGACATCGACGCGGACAAGATGCTCGACGTGCTGCGCATCGGCAAGGAGAAGCTGTCCGACAAGGGCACGCGGAGCGCCAAGAAGCGGGTCGACCCGCTGCGCCGCCAGACCGGGCTGCCCCGCGAGGCGGTCATCGGGCGCATGGTCGACTCGTTCCGCGGCCGCTACGGCCTCGTCGACGGGAAGGTCACCGAGGAGGAGATGGCGCGCGCCCAGGACCTCGTGCGGACCAAGTTCACGACCGCCGAGTGGACGGCCCGCGTCCCCTGATAGGCGCCGCGCGCGGGCGGCTCAGGAGAGCGCGGGGATGACCGAGGCGCCGTACGCGTCGATGACGTCCTCCCGGGCGTCGTGCATCGCGTACACCGCGAACTGGTCGACGCCCAACTCCCGTAGCTGCGCCAGCCGTTCGAGGTGCGCCTCGACGGGACCCAGCAGACAGAACCGGTCGACGATCTCGTCCGGCACGAAGGCCGTGTCCGGGTTCCCGGCCCGACCGTGGTGGCTGTAGTCGTAGCCCTGGCGGGCCTTGATGTACGCGGTGAGGGCCTCGGGCACCATCGAAGAGTGCTCGCCGTACCTGGCGACCAGGTCCGCGACGTGGTTGCCGACCATCCCGCCGAACCACCTGCACTGCTCCCTGGCGTGCGCGAGGTCGTCCCCCACGTACGCGGGCGCGGCCACGCAGATCTTGACGTCCGCCGGGTCGCGCCCGGCGTCCGCGGCCGCGTCCCGCACGGCCTTGACCATCCACTGCGTCAGATACGGGTCGGCGAGCTGGAGGATGAACCCGTCGGCCTTCTGCCCGGCGAGCGCGAGCGCCTTCGGACCGTACGCCGCCATCCACACCGGCAGTTTCCCGTCCCGCACCCACGGCAGCCGCAGCCGCTGCCCGCCGACGTCGGCCTCGCGGCCCTCGGCGAGGTCACGGATGACGTCGATCGCCTCGGCGAGCCGGGCGAGGGTGTTGGGCTTGCGTCCCGCGACGCGCATCGCGGAGTCGCCGCGCCCGATGCCGCACACGGTGCGGTTGCCGTACATGTCGTTGAGCGTGGCGAAGGTGGAGGCGGTGACCTCCCAGGTCCTGGTGCCCGGGTTGGTGACCATGGGGCCGACGGTCAGCCGCGAGGTGTGTTCGAGGATGCGGCTGTAGATGACGAACGGCTCCTGCCACAGCACCGACGAGTCGAACGTCCAGCCGTAGTCGAAGCCGTTGCGCTCCGCGCGCCTCATGAGTCCGACGACCTCCGAGGCGGGCGGGTCGGTCTGCAGTACGAGCCCAAAATCCATGGCCTTCGCTCCTCACTCAGGTCGAGCGCCCTCAGACTCCTGGCACGAGCACCCCTCGAAGGTCGTCCGAGGAGGGACAATCTTCGGCCGCCCGCCGGAGCTTGGCAAGAGGGACTCAGAGCGCCGGGGCGGCCGGGCCGCCGGTCGTGGAGTCGAGGTCCTCGTGGGTGGCGGGACGGATCCTGCCCCGGTCGAGGGTGACGATCGCGTCGGCCGCGGCGAGGCCCGAACGCTCGTGCGTGACGAGGAGCGTGGTGCGGCCGCGGGTGGCGTCGAGGATGTCGGCGAGCACCTCGGCGGCGGTGTCCGGGTCGAGGCCCTCGGTGGGTTCGTCCAGGACGAGGACGGGCGGGTCGGCGAGCAGCGCGCGGGCCAGGAGCAGGCGTCGGCGCTGGCCGCCCGAGACGGTGGCGCCGTCCCCGCCGAGTACGGTCTCCCAGCCGTCCGGCAGCAACTCGATCCAGTCCAGGATGCGCGCCCTGCGGGCCGCCTCGCGCAGGTCGGCGTCGGTGGCGTCGGGCGCGGCGAGGAGCAGGTTGGCGCGGATGGTGGCGTGGAAGACGTGCGCGTCCTGCGTCATGCCGGTGATCGCGCGGCGGGCGTCGGCGCCCGAGCAATCGCTGAGTTCGCGGCCGCCGACGCGGATGCTGCCGGCCTCGTACGGCACGAACCGCATGAGTGCGGCGATCAGCGTCGACTTGCCGGACCCGCTGGCCCCGAGGAGCACCACGCGGCGACCGGCCGGCAGCCGCAGGCTCGCCCCGTCCAGGGCCGGGGGGCCGTCCTGGATGTGGCGGACCCGCAGGTCGGCGATGGTCACGTCGAGCGGTGCGTCGGTGGGCAGCGGGTCCGGGGCTGTGGGGTCGGCGACGGGCGCCGGCGTGTCGAACAGGTCGGCAAGGCGCAGCGCGGAGGCCCGGACCTCGGCGAAGCGGCGGGCGGCGGCGGGCAGCGGTGCGAGGGCCTCGAAGGAGACGAGCGCGAGGACGGCGAGGACGGTGAGCTGTACGGCGGGCAGGTCGCCCGCCGCGTGGGCGCGCAGCGCGAGCCAGGTGACGCCGACCGTCGCCGCGGCCTGCAGCACCAGCACCACGGCCTGGGCGAGCGAGGTGGTCAGGGCCTTGTGGCGCTCCAGTCCGGCGATCCGGGCCGTGACGTGGCGGGCCCTGTCGTGGGTGCGGCCGCGGGCGCCGTACGCGGCGAGGTCCGCGGCTCCCTGCGTCAGGTCGACGGTGACGGCGGCGAGTTCGGCACGCGCCGTCTTCTCGTCCCGGCCGGCGCGGCGGGACAGGGCGAGCACGAGGGCGGGCACGAGCAGCCCCGCCACGGCGAGCAGCAGTCCGAGCAGCAGCCCGGCCTCCGGCAGCAGCACCAGGGTCAGGCCGGTGGCGCTCGCGGCGACGACGCAGGCCGCCGTGGCCGGGATCATGACGCGCAGCAGCAGGTCCTGGGCGGCGTCCACGTCGTCGACGAGGCGGGTCAGCAGGTCGCCGCTGCGGAAGGCGGGCGTGCCGGCCGGGGCGAGCGGTATCAGCGCCTCGTACACCCGGGCGCGGAACCCCGCGACGGCCCGCAGCACGCCGTCGTGGCCGAGGAGCCGGTCGATGTAGCGCAGCGCGCCGCGCCCGAGGGCCAGCGCCCGCACGGCGACGATGGCGACGCTCACGGCGGCGAGCGGCGGCTGTTCGGCCGCGCGGGTGATGAGCCAGGCGGCGGTGGCCATCAGCGCGGCGGCGGCGAGTTCACTGCCTGCGGCGGCGAGCGCGGCGGGCAGCAGCCTGCGCCAGTACGGCAGGAGGTGGCGCAGGAGGCGGACGGTGGGGCGGGTGCCCCGGGCGGGCGGCCCGGGGACGTCGGCGCGCGGGACGACGGCCTCGGCGTACACGGTCATGAGGCCACCAGCCTTTCGGTGGGCATGAGTTCGGGAGCGGGGGATGCTCGGGGGGTGGGTGGCTGTTCGTGCACAGGCACCGGATCGTGCGCAGGCACCGGATTGGGGGCGGGCACCGGATCGGGGGCGGGCACCGGATCGGGGGCGGGCGCCGGCCCGAATTCCGGCGCCGGTTCGTGCGCGGGTGCGGCCTCGGGCGCGGGCGTCGCCCCGGGTACGGAGATGCCACCCCCTCGTACCGTGATGACGCGGTCCGCGTGCGGGAGCAGGCTGGTGCGGTGGGCGACGACGATCGAGGTGCGGCCGCGCATGAGGGCGACGGTGGCGCGGGTGACGGCGGCCTCGCTCTCGGGGTCGAGGTGGGCGGTCGGTTCGTCGAGGAGCAGTACGGGGGCGTCCTTGAGGAAGGCACGGGCCAGTGCGATCCGTTGGCGCTGACCGGCGGAGAGTCCGGCGCCGTGCTCGCCGAGCACCGTGTCGTACCCCTGGGGCAGCTCGTCGACGAAGAGGTCGGCGGACGCGGCGCGGGCCGCATCCCGCACCTCGGCGTCGCTCGCGTCGGGGCGTCCGAGGCGGATGTTCTCGGCGACGGTCCCGGCGACGAGGTGGGGGCGCTGCGGCACCCATGCCACCTGGGTGCACCAGTCGTCGGGGTCGAGTCCCGCGAGGTCGGTGCCGCCGGCCTCGACCCGGCCCGATGCGGGGGTGACGAAGCCGAGGAGGAGCGAGAGCAGCGTGGACTTGCCCGCGCCGCTCGGGCCGACCAGGGCGATGTGCTCGCCGGGGGCGATGGTCAGGGAGACGTTGCGCAGGGCGGGCTCGGTGCGGCCCGGGTAGTGGACGGTGACGTCGTCGAGGGTGAGGCGGGCCGTGCGGGCGTCGGGGGCGGGGACGCGGTCGGCGGGCGCCGGCGCGGTGTCCTCTTCGTCGAGGACGGCGAAGACGCGTTCGGCCACGGCGATGCCCTCGGCGCTGTCGTGGAAGGCGGCGCCCATGGCGCGCAGCGGCAGATACGCCTCGGGGGCGAGGAACAGGACGACCAGGGCGGTGTGCAGGCCGACGTCGCCGTGGAGCAGCCGCAGCCCGACGGGGACGGCGACCAGCGCCACGGAGAGGGTGGCGACGGTTTCCAGGACGAGGGAGGAGAGGAAGGCGACGCGGAGGGTGCGCATGGTGGCGCGCCGGTGGGCGTCCGCCATCTCGTGCACGACCTTGGTCTGGTGCCGCTCGCGGCCGAAGGCGCGGAGGGTCGGCAGGCCGGCCACCACGTCCAGGAAGTGGCCGCCGAGGCGGGACAGCAACCGCCACTGGCGGGCGGTGCGTTGGGCGGTGTGCATGCCGACCAGCGCGCCGAACACGGGGATCAGCGGCAGGGTGATGACGATGATCAGCGCGGAGGTCCAGTCGGTCCACCACACCCAGCCGACGACCGTGAGGGGCACGACGGCGGTGGCCGCCATCGTGGGCAGGTAGCCGACGATGTACGGGTCGAGGGCGTCGAGGCCGCGGGTGAGCAGCGTGGCCGTCTCGCCGTGGCGGCGGGCGGTCAGCCGCAGCGGTCCCGTCCGCTGCAGCCGTCCGGTGATCCGGTCCCGCAGGGTGCGCTTGGCGTCGGCCGCGGCGCGCTGGGCGAGCACGCCGCGGAGCCAGGTGAGGAGCGCGCGCAGCGCCATGACGGCGCCGAGCGCGGCCAGTGTGCCGGTGCGCAGGCCGTGTCCGGCGAAGCCGTCGGCGAGCGCCGTGGCCAGCAGGACCGCCTGGGTGACGATGAGCCCGGCGCCCGCGAGTGCCAGCACCGAGGAGTACGTCATATGGCGCCGCAGTGCCGGTATCTCCCGCGTCAGACGGCGTTCGACGGGCTTCATCGTGGGGTCCCTCTCGTCGCTTTCCGGGGGTCAGAAGTAGCTGGGGTGACGCTGTCCCGTCCGCCCCCGGAAGGCCCACCAGCTCCAGAACTGGTAGGCGAGGATCGTCGGGATCACCAGGATCCCGAAGCCGCTGAGGATCTTCAGCGTGGCGTCGTCGGTGATGGCGTGGTCGATGTCGAGGCCCGAGCCCGCGTCGGTGATCAGGAGGTACGGGTAGTGGCCGGCGCCGATGAGCAGGACGGGCAGCGCGGTCGCGGCGCAGGTGGCGGCGAACGCGAGGACGTTGTGTCCGCGGTCGAGGTACCACCGGGCGGCGGCGAGGGCCGCGACGATCAGGACGGCGATGACCGCCGAGGTCGCGCGGTTCGTCATCGAGGCGCCCGCTCCGAAGAGCGTGAGGAGCAGGGCGAGGGCGCCCGCCGCGGCGACCCCGACGAGCAGTTTGGCGGCCAGCTGCCGTGCCCGCGCGGCGAGTTCGGGCTCCGAGCGGAGGGCGACGAAGGTCGCGCCGTGGGCCGCGAAGAGCAGCACGGTGGTGGCTCCGCAGGCGAGCACGAACGGCGTGAACACGTCGCCGAACCCGATGTGGAAGCTGCCGTCGGCGCGGCGGGGCACGCCGTGCAGCAGCAGCCCCACGATGAGGCCCCACGCCACGGCGGGGACGACGCCGCCGAAGACGATCAGGGCGTCCCACATCCGGCGGCCGCGTGCGCTGTGGGAGCGGCGGCGGAGCTGGACCGCGGCGTTGCCGAGTACCAGGCCGGCGAGGATCGCCACGATCAGCGGGTACATGCCGGACAGGAGGGTGCCTTCGAGGTGCGGGAAGGCACCGAACATGACTCCGGCGAAGGCGACCAGCCAGACCTCGTTGCCCAGGAAGAACGGCGCGATGGCGTCGAGGGCGGCGTTTCCGCTGGTGCGCTTCTCCTCCTGGCCGTCTCGGCCGTGGCCGAGGAAGGGGTGCAGCATCTGTGCGCCGTAGTCGTAGCCGCCGAGCACAAAGTACCCGGCGAGTAGCAGGCCCAGGAGGGCCAGCCAGACGGTCTCCAGACTCATCTCGCTCAACTTTCCGTTACAGCAGGGGGATCATCTCGGTGGGGGGTGCCGGGTCGGCCCGGCTCAGAGCGCGGGCACCGGCTGCTTCTCGCTGGTGCTGCCGCCCGGCCCCTCGGGCAGGTCGTCCGGCAGGGGCTCGCTGACGCCGAGCTGGGTGGCGTCAGGGCCGCGGAGCGCGAACCGAGTGATCAGGGTCCAGTTCGTCACGGCCAGCGCGACGAAGATGGCGATGAACAGGACGCAGGACAGGAGCAGCGAGGTCTTCCCGACGTGGGACAGCGCGTCCTCGACGGTCAGTTCGCCGTAGATGATCCAGGGCTGGCGGCCGACCTCGCGGACGATCCAGCCGCCCACGGAGGCGATGAACGGGAAGGGGATCGTCGCGACCAGGATCCAGGAGGCCCAGCGCCAGCGCATCAGCCGGTTCTTCCAGAGAAGGATGAGGGCGATGAAGGTGATGGTGGAGACGGTGTTGCCGATGATCGTCATGACGTCCATCGAGATCCGCATCGTGTCCTGCCAGGGCACGTAGTTGCCGGGCCCGTGCTCCTTGACGAGCTCGGCCTGCAGCTCGGCGACGCCGTGGTTCTCCAGGACCGCGTCCTTCATGGGCTGGGTGCGCTCGATGATGGGGCGCTGCATCTCGCCGACGACGACCACGAAGAAGGAGGCGACGGTCGACACCCAGAGACCGAGCTTCAGGGAGGGCCGGAAGAGCTCGGTCTCCTTGGTGCCGCGCAGGTAGTGCCAGGCGCTGACGCCGGCGACGAAGCAGCCGCCCGTGGTGAGGGCGCCCAGCGAGAGGTGGAAGAGGGCCATCAGAGCGCTGGAGTTGGTGAGCAGCGCCCCGAAGTCGGTCAGGTACGCGACGCCGTCACGGACCTCGTAGCCGACCGGGTGCTGCATGAAGCCGTTGGCGATCAGGATCCAGTATCCGGAGGCGTACGCGGTCAGGGCGACCAGCCAGATGAGCGTGACGTGCACGCCTCTGCGCAGCCGGCCCCAGCCGAAGATCCACATGCCGAGGAAGGTGGACTCGGCGAAGAAGGCGATGAGGGTCTCGAGGGCCAGCGGGGCGCCGAAGACGTTGCCCGCGAACTTGCTCAGGCCGCTCCAGCTGAGCCCGAACTGGAACTCCATGACGAGGCCGGTGACGATGCCGACCGCGTAGTTGATGACGTAGAGCTGGCCCCAGAAGCGGGTCATACGCTCCCGGACTGCTCTCTTGGCGGGATCACGGGTGAACGCGGCCCGGGTGTGCATGATCGCCACGATGGGGACGAGTCCCATGGTGAGGATCACGAACAGCCAGTGGATGCCGGTCGTGGCCGCGAACTGGAGTCGGGCCAGATCCGCAGCGCTCATGATGCGACCTTCCTGGGGGACGGTGGCCGGTTGGGACGGCGGTGGGGGGTTGGGTGCGGGCGGTGGGTCTGTGAGTGTGTGCGGTGGTGCGGACGGTGGACGGGGTCGCCGCTTCGCGTGCAGCTGCCGGGCGCCGTTGCCCGCCACCTGTGCGGTGACCTCGTCGAGAACGGTAGAGAGAATTCCTTATGCATTCCAAGACTTGTTTTGCCATGTGATGATGTCCGCGAAGGCATAAGTGAAGGTGGATCATGGATCTTCTGCAGTTGCGCTACTTCCAGGCCGTCGCCCGTTTCGAGCACATCAGCCGGGCCGCGGAGGAGCTGCGCGTCGCCCAGCCCTCCCTCAGCCGCACCATCGCGCGCCTGGAGGCCGACCTCGGCACCCCGCTGTTCGACCGGCAGGGCCGCCGCATCCGTCTCAACCAGTACGGCGTGGTGTTCCTGGGCCACGTGGACCGCGCCCTGAGCGAGCTCGACGACGCCCGCCGGGCCCTGAGCGACGCGCGCGACACGGCGTTCGGCCGGGTCAGCGTCGCCTCCGAGACCCTTCTGACGATCACCCATCTCCTCGGCAGCTTCCGCGCCGCCTACCCCCGCGCCGACGTCAGGCTCTACCAGTCGAACGCGGAGGAGATGGACCGTCAGCTGCGCGCCAGGGAGGTCGACTTCTGTGTTGCCTCACAGCCCCTGACCGGCGCGAACCTCGACTCGATCGAGCTCGCCCGCGAGGAGGTGCTGCTCGCCGTCCCGCGCGGCCACTGGCTCGACGGGCAGGAGAGCGTGACGGTCCGTGAGATCGCCGCCGAGCCGTTCGTCACCACCCGCCCCGGGCAGTGGCAACGCACGCTCCTTGACCGGCTGTTCGCCTCCGAAGGGCTCACGCCGCGGCTGTCCTGCGAGGGCGACGAGCCGGGCGCGAGCCAGGACATGATCAGTGCGGGGCTCGGCATCGGCCTGATTCCGGCGATCTCCCGACAGGCCGGCACCGACTCCCAAGTCCCGGTCGCCTGGGTGCACTTGAACGCGCCCGACTGCCACCGGATCCTCACCCTGGTGTGGAACCGCGACACCTACCTCTCCGACGCCGCCACGAAGTTCCGGGAGTTCACCACCAGCAGGCCCTTCATGACCCACCGCCTGCCGGACCCCCGGCGCGGCCGCGGCCACCGCTCCTGACGCGTCCACCGCACCCCGGGTTCCCAACGGGTCCTGGCTTGGCCGAAATTTGTTTGGTACTCTCCAACGCGCTGCCATAACCGTGGTCCAGGACAGTCGCGTGTCCGAACGGCCAGCGGGTGATGGCGAGTCGGCACGGGTGTCGCGTCCCCTGCCGACCGCTGGCCGCACCCTCTCCACCTTCCGTCATTCACTTGCCAGGCATCCGTGTCACGGCGCACCCACGCGCGCTTCCGGATGCCATCGAGGAGCTCCGTCATGCCCAAAATCACGTATGTCGCCGTCGATGGAAACCAGACCACGATCGACGTCCCGGCCGGCACGAGCGTCATGCGCGGCGCCGTCTTCAACGACATCGACGGCATCGTCGCCCAGTGCGGCGGCAACATGCAGTGCGCCACCTGCCACGTCTACGTGGACGAGACCACCCTCGACAAGCTGGAGCCGCCGAAGGAGCGCGAGGACGAGATGCTCGACTTCACGGCGTGCCCCCGCAAGCCCAACAGCCGGCTGAGCTGCCAGCTCAAGTCGAGCGACGCCCTGGACGGCCTCATCGTCCACACCCCCGAACGGCAGAACTGATGACGGAGCACACCCGGCCCGACTCGGTCGTCGTGGTCGGCGCCGGCCAGGGCGGCTACCAGACCGCGGCCTCCCTGCGGGAGCACGGCTACACGGGGAGCATCACGCTCATCAGCGCCGAGGACGCGCTCCCCTACGAGCGTCCGCCGCTGTCCAAGGCGTACCTCAAGGGTGAGGCGGACGAGGCGGAGCTGTGGCTGCGGCCCGCGACGTACTACGTACGCCAGTCCATCGACCTCGTCGCGGGCACCGTGACGGAGATCGACCCGGCCGCCCGCACGGTACGCCTCACCGACGGCTCCACGTACGGCTACGGCCATCTCGTCCTCGCCACCGGCGCCACGCCCCGCACGCTTCCCGTGCCGGGTGCGGAGCTGCGCGGCGTGCACACCCTGCGCACCGCGCGGGACGCCGCCGCGCTGCAGTCGTCGCTGGCGGGGGCGCGGCGCGCGGTGGTGGTGGGGGCCGGGTTCATCGGCCTCGAATTCGCCGCCGTGGCGCGGGAGTCGGGCGTCGAGGTGACCGTCGTGGAGGCGCTGGACCGGCCGCTCGCGCGGGTCGCGTCGGCGCCGACCGCGGAACACTTCACGCGGCTGCACCGCGGCAGGGGCACGGAGCTGCTGTTCGGCCAGGGCGTCACGGCTCTGCACGGCGACGGCCGCTCGGGGGTCACGGCGGTGGAGCTCGCCGACGGCCGCCGGCTCCCCGCCGACCTGGTCCTGGTCGGTGTCGGTGTCACCCCGCGCACGGAGCTGGCCGCGGCGGCCGGTCTCCCCGTGGACGGCGGCATCACCGTCGACTCCCGGCTGCTGACCGGTGATCCGCACATCTCGGCCATCGGCGACTGTGCGGCGTTCCCGCAGGTGCGCTCCGGCAACCGGCTGCGGCTCGAATCGGTGCAGAACGCCGTGGGGCACGCCCAGTCGGTCGCCCAGCGGCTGACCGGGTCGCCTCGCGCGTACGACGAATTGCCGTGGTTCTGGAGCGACCAGTTCGCCACCACCGTGCAGATCGCGGGGTTCAACGAAGGGCACGACTCCGAGGTCGTGCTCGGTGACGACCCCGACGCCTTCTCGGTGCTGCTCTTCCGCGGGCAGGATCTGCAGGCGGTCGAGTCCGTCAACCGGCCCGCCGACCACCTCGCGGCCCGCCGCCTCCTGACGCAGGGCACCACCCTGACGCCCGAGGAGGCGTCGGCGCCGGGATTCAGCCTCAGGGAGCATCTCCGGAGCCTCGCCAGGCGCGGGACGGAGGCGCCGGTGCCGCTCTGACACCGGCGGATATAGCGCGGGGATTCGCCGCGAGTGATTTATAAAAAAGGCGCACTGAGTTTATCTCAGTGCGCCTTCTTTATGGTTGAATGTTGTTACATCGCGTTCACTGATAAAACATCGAAACGCTGTTGATTTGCTTCGTTGAATCAGGCAGGATCGCTCGAGGCCAACGGGGGGCTTTCGGCGCCTGCGCATTTCGTTCCAGCAGATGCACGCGCTCGGCATTCCGTTGCCGAAGACTCCGTTACCGGGAGATCAAGCGCACGGGAAATACCCGCCCGAGTATCACTTCACCGCTGGATCGGAGTACGTCATGGAAGACGTCATACGGGAGATTCGTATCCGCGGGGCACTTCAGCAACCCGACTGGAGCGACCTTTCTCAGCTGAACCGGGTGGGCGAGGCCCTGGCCGCCCGCCCGCCGCTCGTCCAGGGCGACGACCTGGCCACCCTGCGCACCCTGCTGGGCAAGGTCGCCCGCGGCGAGGCGATGGTCCTGCAGTCCGGCGACTGCGCCGAGGACCCCCAGGAGTGCACCCCCCGCCATGTGGCCCGCAAGGCCGCCCTGCTCGACCTGCTGGCCGGCCGGCTCGGCCTCATCACCGGCCGCCCGGTGCTGCGCGTGGGACGCATCGCGGGCCAGTTCGCCAAGCCCCGCTCCAAGCCCACCGAGATCGTCGACGGCCTCGAACTGCCCGTCTTCCGCGGCCACATGGTCAACGGCCCCGAGCCCGACGCCGAGAGCCGCCGCCCCGATCCGCTCAGGATCATCACGGGATATATGGCGGCCGGGGACATCCTGGAGAATCTGGGCTGGCGCGAGCGGGCGGCGGGCCGCGAGACGGTGGGCCCGCCGGTGTGGACCAGCCATGAGGCGCTGCTGCTGGACTACGAGATGCCCATGCTGCGCACCGACGACAAGGGCCGCCTCTTCCTGGGGTCCACGCACTGGCCGTGGATCGGGGAGCGCACCCGCCAGGTCGAGGGCGCCCATGTCGCCCTGCTCGCCGAGGTGAGCAACCCGGTGGCCTGCAAGGTCGGGCCCGCCATGGAGGTGGACGAGCTGCTGGCGCTGTGCGAGAAGCTGGACCCCTGGCGCGACCCGGGCCGGCTCACGCTGATCGCCCGGATGGGCGCGGACAAGGTCACCGAGCGCCTGCCCCGCCTGGTGGAAGCGGTCCGCGAGGCCGGCCACCCCGCGATCTGGCTGAGCGACCCGGTGCACGGCAACACCGTCACCGCGCCCGGCGGTTACAAGACCCGCATGGTCGACACCGTCGCCCGCGAGATCACCGGCTTCGTCCAGGCAGTGCAGAACGCGGGCGGCATCGCCGGCGGCCTGCACCTGGAGACCACCCCCGACGACGTCACCGAGTGCGCCAGCACCGAGGCCGACCTGGAGCGGGTGGGCGAGCGCTACACCTCGTGCTGCGACCCCCGCCTCAACCCCACCCAGGCCCTGCACGCCGTCAACGCCTGGCCTGCCTGACCCGCCTGACGGTTCCGGCCTGTCCGACCCAGGCCGTAAGGCCCGTCAGGCCCCGTGGCCGGGGCTTTCCGCGCCATTCCAGCTGGAATCAGGGTCAACCAAAGAAGGACCGCGCATCGTGGTCGTCGTCCCGGCACGG
Organism: Streptomyces sp. NPDC039480; assembly: GCF_055597165.1. Lineage (NCBI taxonomy): Bacteria > Bacillati > Actinomycetota > Actinomycetes > Kitasatosporales > Streptomycetaceae > Streptomyces > Streptomyces sp. NPDC039480. The sequence goes on from NZ_JBVITX010000013.1 coordinate 260,178, forward strand.
CACGGCCGCCCCCCAATGACAGTGGAGAGCAGATGCACAACTACGTAGTTGTCGACGCGTTCGCCCGAGAGCCCCTCACCGGTAATCCGGTGGCTGTGTTCTTCGACGCCGACGACCTGACGGCCGAGCAGATGCAGCGCATCGCACGGGAGATGAACCTTTCCGAGACCACGTTCGTACTGGCCCCCAAGCAGGGCGGCGACGTCCACGTACGGATCTTCACACCCGTCAACGAACTCCCCTTCGCCGGACACCCGTTGCTGGGTACGGCCATCGCCCTGGGCCGGCGCACCGACGCTGACCGGCTGCGGATCGAGACCGCGATGGGCGTGATCCCCTTCGAGCTGCAGCGCGCCGGCGGGCAGGTCGTCTCGACGAGCATGCGCCAGCCGGTGCCCGTCTGGGAGCCCTTCGACCGCGCCGACGAGCTCCTGGAGGCGCTGGGCGTCCGCGAGTCGACGCTGCCGGTCGAGATCTACCGCAACGGCCCGCGGCACGTCCTGGTCGGCTTCGAGAGCTTCGAGGCCCTGTCGAAGGTGGACCCCGACCACCGCGCCCTCGCGAGCTTCCCCGACATGGCGACCAACTGCATCGCCGGGTCCGGGACCACTTGGCGCAACCGCATGTTCTCGCCCGCGTACGGAGTCGTGGAGGACGCCGCCACCGGCTCGGTGGCCGGCCCCATCGCGATCCACATCGCCCGGCACGGCCTCGGCTCGTACGGGCAGCTCATCGAGATCACCCAGGGCATCGAGATCGGCCGCCCCTCCCCCATGAGGGCGCTGGCCCAGGGCGAGGGCGACCGGGTCGACTCGGTCGAGGTCTCGGGCCACGGCGTCGTCACGATCGAAGGAACGATTCATGTCTGAGCCGTCCCAGAAGACCAACGGCACCGCCACCACCGCGCCGGCCAACGGCCGGGTTCCCTCGCGGCGTTCGGAGACGTTGACGGGCACCGTGGAGGTGGACTTCCCCCAGTTCCGCACCCCGCCCGCCGAGCCGATGGGACTGCTCACCG
>NZ_JBVITX010000014.1:0-244640 GCF_055597165.1 Streptomyces sp. NPDC039480
ACCTCATGACCCGCCGCCTCACCGGCGAAAGCACCCTGAACTGGCGCGGAACCTAACCCGGGATCAAACACACCTCACAGGGCGAAACACTCAGTAAGAGCTCGTAACACGATCACGATCCGGGCTTCTTGAGGTGTGTCCACGCACACGCGGGTCGTTGGCGGTGCGCGCCCCGAAGGCGCGATGTCCTTCGGAGCGCGCGGCAGGCGTTCGGGTTCAGGCGTTGTAGCCGCCGTGGGCGTCCAGCACTGCGCCCGTGACGTACGACGCGGCGGGGCTCGCCAGGAAGGCGATCGCCGCGGCGATTTCGTCGGGGTGCCCCATGCGTTGCAGGGACAGCGAGCTGACCAGGGACTTGAGGGTCTCGGGGTCCGGCGGTTGCATGCCGCCCTCCATCAGTCCGGCCTCCACGACGTTGGCCGTGATGTTCCGGGGCCCGAGGTCGCGTGCGACGCCCATGGTGTACCTCTCGATCCCGGACTTGGTCGCCGAGTAGTCGGCAAGGCCCGGGGCGCCGACCCGGGAGCCCAGTCCGGAACTCACTGTGATGATGCGGCCATTCTCGCGCAGCACTCGGGAGGCGGCCCGGATGACGGCGATCACGCCGAGGTAGTTGGTGGCGTGCATCCGGTCCAGTGCGGCGGTGTCGGCGTCCGGGTCGTCCACCGTGCCCGCCACGGAGATCGCTGCGTTGTTGACGAGGATGTCCAGGCCGCCGAAGTGCGCGACCACATCGTCGATCAGCGCCGACGCTCGGCTCGTGTCCGCCTGGTCGGACTGGAAGGCGACGGCCTTGGCTCCCTTGCCGTGCACCTCGTCGACGACGGCCTGCGCCCGTTTTTCGGAGCTGACGTAGGTGAAGGCGACGTCGGCGCCCTGCTCGGCCAGCAGTCGTACGGTCGCGGCTCCCAGTCCGCGCGACCCCCCGGTGACCAGGGCGACTTTGCCCGTGAGTGGCTTGCTCATTCTTCTCACCTCGTTGATTGACCCTTCCCGGCCGTCGCAACGTTAATTGTTACGACAGGATGTTGCAACCTTCGCTGTTACGACTGCGGTAATATGAAGCGTCGCGGTCCAGAGGAGGAGTCCATGAGCGCCAACAGCAGGCTGACCATCGCCGCCCACGCGCTGGCCTGGATCGGCCTCTACCAGCGCCAGGGCCATGAGGTCGCCACCTCCGAGCAGATCGCGACCAGCGCGAACACCAACCCGGTGGTGATCAGACGGCTGCTCGGCGAGCTGCGCCGGGCCGGGCTCGTGGAGTCCCGGCGGGGCGTGGGCGCGGGCTGGTCGCTGGCGCGCAAGCTGGAGTCGATGACCCTGCTCGACGTGTACGAAGCAGTGGAACCCGGCCCGCTGTTCGCAATGCACCGCACCACCCCGGACCAGGGATGCGTGGTGGGTCACGGCATCCAGCCGGCGATGCAGAGCATCTACGAGGGCATCGAGGAGACCCTGAGACACGAGCTGGCCCGCGTCACGCTCGCGAACGTACTCCGGGACGTACTCGCGGCACCTCGCTAGCCTCCCCTTTACGCCCTGACATCACCAAGACCCCATCCATGCCCGGGCCGGCGAACAGCCTGGCAACCAGTCACGCCGAAGACCGTTGCGGCGCAAACAAGTGAAAGAAGATCGCAGGTCAGGACAGGTCGGGAGCAAGCCGAACAGAGGCACGGTGCATTACGTGCACTGCAGGCGCTATGTGCGATCTCTTGACGCACGTTCCCAACCTGCGCAGAAAGCCCTCCGCCTCGACCGACACGGAAGCCGTCGAGGCGCTCACCACCGACCAACCAGGCTGTGCTCTTCGTCATCGCAGTCGCCGTCCGAGCCACCGAGACGTTACCGAGGCGAGCTTCAGCCCTACGAGCCTCATGCTCGTAGGGCTCGCCCTTCTCGCCATGCACTCGACGACCACCTCCAGGTCGATGGCGGTCTGCTTCTCGCCGACCTCGACACCGCGTCCCGCGCCGGCGCGTGCGCCGGGGCCGCGGTCGCGCATCGCGCATCGCGCCCATGGTGCGCCTGAATCCGCCTTCCGGAGCATGGATTCCGGTCACTTCGCGTGCGGCGATCCCGGCGATCTTCTCCACGGTTCCGTCCGCGATGGCCGTCTTGCCGCGGGTGGCCGCCAGCTCTCTCGCTCAGGGTTACAGCCTCGTGCCTACGACGGTCGCGAAGCCGCCTCCTTGGGGTTCAAGGGTTTCCCCACGCAGGCGGCTGTCGGCCGCCGCGTGTCGTACCAGTCTCCAAGTGCCTTGTGGCACAGCGGACATGCAATCCGGGTGCCGCTGAACCAGGCCGCCGTCCAGCCCATGAGGACGGGTGGCTTCCAGCCGCCTGCTTGGTGCGGGATGGGGGCTATCCTGAGGTACGGACGTCCTGGACCCCGGCGGACCTGTTGTTGCTCGACACAGATGGCTGCGGGGATCGGGCTCCTTCGTCCGATCACCTGGCGCATCCCCTGGAGGGAACGGGGCGGGCTCTCTGTCCCCCTGGACAGATTGCCGGACCATCCGTTCACTGCCTCCGCCGAATGCATTCCCTTGCCGTGAGCGACCGTGGAGGAGCCAGTGGTCCGGCCCCATCCCATGGCTCTGCCGGCAAGTCTCTGGAACGAGGCGTCATGCCCCTGCCCCCGTTGAACATCTATCGGCACGACAGAAGGACCCGGGCCCTGATCACCCTCGCGGGCGAGATCGACCTGGAGACGGTGCCGCTGATACGTACGAGCTTTGAGCGGTGTCTGCGCGATGGCGTGCGCACCATCCACGTCGACCTCACCCCTGTCACCTTCTGCGACTGCAGCGGCCTCAACGCCTTCATCGAGATGTTCCTGCACACCGCCATGGCCGGTGGGACGCTGCGTCTGCACTACCCGCCGCCCACGCTGGCCCGGGTGATCGACTTCACCGGTTCCGGCTTCTTGCTCGATGGTCCTTCGGCCGTACCGGGCCCGGTTCCTCGCCCTGCTGCTCTCTTCGCCACCGCGCCGGTCCCGCTTGCCGTAGCGGGCTTCGAGACGTCTCGTCGGCTGGTTCCGGGCACCCCCACTGTTTCGGGAGGTGTGCTGTGATGGCCTGGCCCCGGCGGGATTCTTCACGGGCGCCCGTTGGCGACGGATCGTCCGACATGGCCGGAGTACGGCTACGGCGGGTGAACCGCTGGCTGGCAGAGGGCATGCGCCAGGATCTGGCGGATCTGCACACGGCTTCCGATGAGACCGAACCCGAGGAGGAGTACCGCGGTCACGGTCGGGAGGAGTTCCTGAGCCGCCTCACCGGTGACATCCGTCGGCCGGGGTTCGCCATGGTGATCGCGGAGACGGACGGCCTGGTGGGCTGTGCCTTCGGATTCCCGGTCCGCGGCGACGGCACCTGGTGGCACGGCTTCGAAGGTGCGTTGCCCCGCAGTATCGAGCAACTCACGAAGTCCGATGTAGTTTTCGCGGTCACCAACGTCCTGGTCCGCCCTCACCCGCAGGACGATGACCTGGCACGCCGTCTGCAGGAGCGGCTGCTGGCCGGCCATCAGGCGTCGCTCGGGACGACCTTGGTGGATCCGACCGATCACCCGGCGCTGAATGCCTTCCGGTCCTGGGGATGGCAGGACATCGGAGAGATCTGGCGGCCGGGCCTGCCCACGACGTTCCGCGTGCTGGTGCTTCCCCTCGGAGAGCGAACCGTGGAGCGGCTGGAAGGGCTGGGCCATCACGCCTGGACCCGGTGGCCGGGGTGACACCCAACCGCCGGTCGTCCCGGATCCGCGTGCTGGTCGCCGAACAGGCGGCCCGACGCGGTGCCCGGGTGGGCGTGATGGATGTGTGCACCGCGGCGGTGACCTCGCTGCCGGTCGGCGGGGCCGGGATATCGGCGATGTCCAGGACTGCGGCGAGTCATCCGCTGTGCAGTACCGACGACATCAGCGAACGGCTGGAGGAGCTGCAGCTCACCCTGGGCGAGGGGCCGTGCGTGGACGCCTTCACACACGGCGAAGCCGTCCTGACGCCCGACCTGCAGGCCGGTGAACTGCAGAACAGCTGGCCCGTGTTCGCCGATGCGGCTCTGGAAACCGGAGCACGTGCGGTCTTCGCGCTCCCTCTGCAGATAGGAGCCATCAGTTCCGGCGTCCTGGATCTGTACGCGCAGGACCCGGTCCGGCTGAACGCGGAGGAACTGGCCGACGCACTGGCCTTCGCCGAGTTCGCTACGCTGGTCCTGCTCGACGCCCGGATCGACGCGACGGGCGCACCACCCGACGACGCGACCAAAAGGCACATCGAGGACCTGGGCGGCTACCGGGCGGAGATCTCCCAGGCCACCGGCATGCTCACCGTCCAGCTCGGCGTCGGCATGGACGAAGCCTTTGTCCGACTGCGCGCCCACGCCTATGCCCGGGGGCACCGGCTCACCGACGTGGCCGCCGACGTGGTGGCCCGTCGGCTCCGCTTCCCTCCGGGTGCGGAGCCGACCCGGACCGGCGAGGACACCTGATGCCCTCGCCGGGTCCGAGGAGCGCATGACGCCCCGCACTTCCCGCCCCACTCCGGCGGGACTAGTTTCTATCAAGGGTGTTGACGATGAATGAACGGCTCCTGGCCAAGACCTTCGTCGAGTTGGCGGACAATCTGGTCGCCGACTTCGACCTGATCGACTTCCTGCGCCTGCTGACCGACCGCTGCGTGGGGATGCTCGGGGCGAGCGCCGCCGGAGTGCTGCTCGCGGACCGGGACGGCGAATTGCGCGTGATGGCAGCCTCCGACGAACAGGTGCGCCTCCTGGAACTCTTCCAGCTGCAGAACGACAAGGGACCCTGCCTGGACTGCTTCCGCACGGGCGCCCCGGTGTCCGCCCCCGATCTGCGGAGGGAGGCCGCCCGCTGGCCTCGCTTCGCCGCCCAGGCCCAGCTCCGCGGGTTCGGCGCGGTCCAGGCCTTGCCCATGCGGTTGCGCGACGAGGTCGTCGGCGCGCTGAATCTCTTCCGGTCCACTCCCGGCCCCTTCGACCCGGTCGGCACGTCCATCGCCCAGGCCCTCGCCGATGTCGCCACCATCAGCCTGCTGCAACAACGGTCCGCCCAGCGCACCACGGTCCTCAACGAGCAGTTGCAGACCGCGCTGAACAGCCGCGTACTGATCGAGCAGGCCAAGGGCAAACTCGCCGAACGCCACGGCGTCGACATGGAACAGGCATTCAGCGCTCTACGCCGCTACGCCCGCGCCCACAACCGCCGCCTGTCCGACGTTGCCCGCGCCCTCATAGACGACAGCGAGCCCCTGGCCGGGCTGGTGTCCTGACCCAGGCACGGATCTGTCTCCCGGCCCGGTGCGGCCTTCTGCCGCGAACGCCGCACCGGCCCATCTCGGAACAGAGGACTCCCATGGGTGCCCATGTACTCTCGCGCCACCCCCGTCCATGATCGAGGTGAGCCCGACCGCGAGTGCCGGAGAAGGGCGGCCGTGGTGGCCCCTGCTCACAGGCGGCGCCAGCGGGCCGAGGCGAAGGAGAAGGCTCCGAAGAGGATCAGCCCGATCGCCACGACGACCAGGAGCCAGGGGCCCACCGGGGTCTGCGTGAAGCTGCGGAGCGTGGCGTCCACCCCCTTGGCCTCGTCCGCATCGAACTGGACGGCTGCGGTCAGGATGAAGATGCCGGCCGCCGCGAACACCGTGCCGCGGGCCACGCCCCCGCCCACCCCCAGGCCTGTCACGATCTGCCGTGTACGGTGACTCATCGCGCCCACGTCCAGCTGTCGCAGGAACTTGCGCATCGCCGCCCGGGCCGCGAGCACGACACCGATGCCTATCAGGAGGCAACCGGCGGCCCCCACAAGGACTTGACCGTACGACAGCTTCAGCACCGACGCAGTCCAGTCCTTCGACTTCGCATTGCCGCTGGAACCCTGGCCACCACCGGCGGCAAACGCCGCGGTCGCCCAGCAGACCGAGGCGTAGAAGACCGCCCGGCCGCCGTCCAGAAGCCGCGAGGCGGCCTTCCGCTCGGGCCCCCTGCTGAGCACCGCGCGGGATCCCCGCCACAGCGCCATGCAACCGAAGCCCACGGCCAGCGCCCACAGCATCACCTTCCCGAAGGGCTGCTCCGCGACCTGGTCCAGCGCTCCTTGGCGGTCCGCCGACTCCCCGCCGCTCCCCAGGGCCAGCTGGATCGCCAGGGCGCCGATGAGGACGTACACGACACCACGCGCCATGAAACCCGCCCGGCCCGCGGCGGTCAGCGTCTCCTCCTTGGCGGCATGGGCGGCAGAACCTGCGCCCCCACCCCTGTCCTGTGCATGAGACGACGTCACGAGGTCCTCCCCACGGCCATGGAGCGCGCAATGCGCGTCCTGGCCCCTGAGTACCCCCGGAAGGCGACGTGATGCCGTACTCGCAGCAGCCTGTTCACCGTTGGCAGGGGTACTCGGCCGGTATGCGAACCCATGAGCCGCGTCCCAGTGAACGCACGAAGCTCGCCTCTTTGACCGCGAAGCGCCTGACCGGCAACCGCAGCGCGCGCCGGGCCGCCCTGCGCGGCACCGGCTCGCTGGCCCTTGCCTGCGCCGCCATCCAGGTCGCTACCAAGGTGCTCGACAAGCGTCGACCGCTGCGGCATCCGCCGAGCGGGGCGGCGTCCTCCCACCGCACGGCCGGTGCGGCCGCCTTCGCGACGGCTGCCACCTTCGAGACACCCCGGCTGGGGGCCATCCTCCTTCCCGTCGCCGCGGGCATCGCCGTCTCCCGCCTTCGCGCGGGAGCACACCCTCCCGGCCGCGTGCTGGCGGATGCCGCGTTCGGCGTGGGCATCGCCGCGGCAACCTGCCGCTGGTGGCCGCTGCACCGCGACGAGCCCGCAGACAGCGCCTGGCCGAAGCTCCCGGTCCCCGCTCTGCCGTCCGGCGAGGGTCTTGTCGTCGTCGTCAACAGCGACGCCGGCGGCGAGGTCCCGGCCGAAGTCGAACTGCGCACCCTGCTGCCCAAAGCGGACCTGCGGGTCTGTGAAGCCGGCGCGGACCTGTACACCGTGCTGCGACAGGCCGCCGCGCAGGTACAGGCGCGCGGCGGCGCGCTCGGGGTGGTCGGGGGCGACGGCACGGTCAACGCGGCGGCCGTACTGGCCGTCGACAACCGACTGCCGCTCGCGGTGTTCCCCGGCGGCACCCTCAACCACTTCGCCGCCGACCTCGGCCTTTCGACCTTGCGGGAGGCCGCCGAGGCCGTGGAGGCGGGCCGCGGCGGAACCGTCGACCTCGGCCGGATCACCGGCGACGGCACCTGCACCTATTTCCTCAACACCTTCAGCATCGGCGTCTACCCCGAACTCGTCCGGGCCCGCGAAGCGCGCGAGACGTCCCTGGGCAAATGGCCGGCCCTCGCCATCGGCCTGCTCCGCGTCCTGGCCGACGGCACCCCTGTCGACGTCACCCTCGACGGACGGCCCCGGCGGCTGTGGCTGCTGTTCGCCGGAAACAGCCGCTACGACCCGCCCGGCTTCGCCCCCTCCTACCGCCCGACCCTGGACGACGGACTCCTCGACCTGCGCATCGTCGACGGAAAGCACCCCTTCGCCCGCACCCGCCTCGTCGCGGCCTTCCTCACCGGCACTCTCGCCCGCTCCCGCGTCTACCAGGAAACCACCGCCACCCGGCTGCGCATCGACGGTGTGGGCAAGGCAGGCGACTACACCCGGGACGGCGAAGTGAGTCCGGCCGCCGACACCCTCGTCCTCGACAAGAGGAGCCGCGCCCTCACCGTCTACTTGCCCGCCCCTCAGTGATCCCGTGCCATCGGCACACGGCAACACAATGCCCGTCCGGGGCAATGCCGCAAAGCAGACGCCCCAGACCCCGGCCACGCACTGCCAGTCGGGCACGATGCCTGTCCAGCACGTCTTTCGGGCACCTGAACCGAGGCGCCCCATGCACACTCAGCAGCACCCACACGAAATCGACAGCTCAGAGCCGTCCGCCATGGACGCCGTGCGTCCGCGCCGGCTGAACCGCTGGCAGGCCGAGGACCCGAGTGAGGATCTGGCGGACCTCTTCGTCGAGTCCTCCTTGGCCGCGCCTGGGTCGCGCTCCTCGCCCTGAGCGCGAGCTCGACGACACCGGCCGGAGTGCCCTCCGGCGCAACGGGCACCGCCCGCACCAGCATGCCCCTCCCCGTAAAGGTTTGGGATCCATGTGCAGGGCCACCCGATGAGGGCGTCCGCCGATCGGCCGGGACGAAGGCACCGGAGAGTTGAGTTCACAGCTCCCGGTGCCGCCCGCTGGACACCCGAGCCGTCACCAGCGGTCATGGAGGCGCCTCAGCGCACGGCGCAGTTCCCGCCGCATCTGCTCGGGGAGCTCCTCCTCTCGCGTCGTGGCGACCAGAGCCGCCGCCACGTCACGGAGCTTCACGTTGCAGTGCTGCGACACGTCCACCAGCAGGCCCCAGGCCCGCTCACTGTCACACGGAGCCAGGGCCATCAGCATGCCGCGCGCCTGGTCGATCACCGCACGGCTCGACAGCGCCATGGCCAACTGATCGTTCTCCGCGCGCAGTTTGATGAGCTCGGCCACCAGAGACGCATCCCCTGCCGAAGCCCCAGACGTCACCTGCTGTGCGGCGTGGGGCATGGTTGCTCGACGCATGGTGCCTACCTCACAACGCAGTGATCAGGAGCCATGGCCTAGGCATGCCTTCCTGGGTGCCACAAGCGGTCAGCGGCGGGCGAGTTGCCGCTCCCCGGCCGCACCGGGCTCGTAAGGCAGCCCGTAGTGCTTGAAGATCCCCGCCTCGTCCTCGGCGGGCAGAACGTCATCGGTGCCGATCGAGGGAGCCGTCTTCACCAGTGCTTTGGCATAGGCGACCTTGAGGTAGCCCGGCCCGGTGATCGCGTCGTCGAGGGGGACGAACATCAGCTGGTGCCGGGTGGGCAGCCCGGTCCTCACGGTGGCCATGGCCGGTTCGTCGGTGGTGGTGTCCACGTAGATCGATTCCAGGACACCGATCTTGCGCGAGTCCGTGTCCACCACGTCGAGGCCGCGCCACTCACGGACATCGGCTGACTGGATCATGGTCTTCTCCTGTCTGGGTTCATCCGCTGGGTGACGCGTGCTCGGCGCAAGTTGGTCATGTCCGGTCTGTCGCGTGCAGGCGCCCCAGCGCACCGCGTAGCGCCTGGTCCAGGTGCTTGGGGAAGGGGCTTCCCTCGGAGGTGGCGACGAGAGCGGCAGCCACCTCTCGGCGTGAGAGACCACTGTGCCGCGCGACGTCCGTCAACAGGGTGCCGGCCTCCCTGCGGGGGCACGGAACCAAGGCCATCATCATCCCGAGGGCCCGGTCGATCACCGCCCGGTCGCCCAGGGCCCGGCGCAACCGCGCAATCTCGGTGTGCAGTTCGACGACAGCCGGGTCCAGGGCTGCATCGCCCCAGGCCACCTCGGTTGCCATCATCCACCGGTCTTCCTGGATCCTGAGTTTCTGCTTCATGACACCTGCCTCACCACGCACTGAATGCGCCCGCCCGACCAAGTCGGCGCGGGACGCATGGGCACCGGAATCCGAATCGGTCACCGGTGGTGCTGCTCGTCCCGACGGTCCTGGCGCCTCCAGAGTCCCTGGCGCTGTCGCCGGTAGCGACGGTCCCATCGGTTCTCGCGGTCTCTGTGGTCCCGGTAGTCGCGGTACTCGAAATTTCCGCCCTGCACCCGGCTGCCCCCACGCCCCCGGCCGTAGCGCACGGCCACGAACATCAGCACGGCCGCGACGGCCCACCACAGGGGATTGAGGAAGCCGAGGCCGAACAGGACCACGATCAGGATGGCGAACAAGGCGATCACGGTGGGCCTCCCCGGGCGGAACGGAACCTCGCTGCCGGGGGCTTGGGCCTCGCTGCACAGCGTAGTCCTTTCAAGAGGCTGTGGATACGCCCGGACCGACGACGAGCAGGGCGGAACCGGTGAGAGCCCGCATCAGAACGCTCGGCCCCCGCCCGAACTGGATCCGCACGGCGCGCGATGTACCTCACCATGCTGTTGAAATCGGAGGGTGAGCGCCGACGTCAGCAGGCACGCGAACAGGATCTCGACCCCGCTTTGGATGTTCCTCAGTTCCTGCAGCGGCTCGCCGTAGTTCCGGTCGGCCCACTCGAGCGCCGTCTCATCGCGGCGTGCGGATGGTGTCCGCGGCGTCCTCGGTCACGTCCCGGCAAGCCACTCGTCGCCCGCCGTCCAGCCCTCCTGTGGGTCGTGACCGCCCGGCTCGTCCCGTCGGCGGGAACCGGGCTGCGGGGTGCGTCAGCCCTCGTCCTTGCCTCTGCTGCCTTCCGGCACCGCCTATCGGGCTGGCTGCTTGCGACCTGTTCAGTGCATGTGGCGGAGGCTAGCGTGCGCGGTGCCGCCCCGGTCCCCGGCAGGCATCCCTTGGTTGTCGCGCCCCAGGGCGCCCCCGCGTATCGGAGCAGGCATCCACCGCGGCACGATCACGCGCGGCGCCGCCTCCACCCTCCGCCGCCCCCACAGCGATTGCGGCTCAGGCCCGATGCGCCCCGCGCGGGCAGCCCCGCCGGTGCCCGTCCCACCGCACGCACGCTTCAGCAGGCGGTACCCATGTACGCGCTGGTCGTTCTCGTTCCCTTCGTACTGCTCGCCACGGTGATGGGCCTGTCCTGGTGGGAGGACCGCATCCTGCCGTCCACCGATCCGGACGACGCTCCCGGCACGGTCCGGGCAACCTCAACAGCCCCGGACCAGGCGTCCGACCCCGCCCTGCTCAAGGGCCGTTGACACAGGAGCCGGACAGGCGTTGACTGACGGCACGGCGTAGGGCGATGCCACTCCGGACCGTTCGGCGACGCATTCCACCTTCCCGCTTCGCCCGGACCCCGCGGATATCAGGAACCATTCCGCGCGATCTGGAGGCCCGGCGATGCTCATGTGGATTCTCCTCCTTCTGCTGATCCTGGTGATCTTCGGGGCCGGCTTCGCCATGCAGATCCTCTGGTGGGTCGCGGCTGTACTGCTGGCCCTGTGGGTCATCGGCTTCCTCATGCGAGGCCGCGGTGGCAGTCGCAGCAGCGGCGGGCGGCGCCGGTTCAGCCGCAGCGGCAGGTGACCTCACACCCGCCCCACCCGGTGGACGAACCAAGGACAGCCAACTCTTAGGGCGCTAAAAGAGGTTGAGGGAAATGGAGCACAGCAGCGCACGAGGCCCGAGCCGCAGAGGGCAGCCATGATCACCGTCGTGATCATCGCCGTGGTGGCCATCGCGGCAGGCACTCTCCTCTTCATCGGACGCACCCGGGCTCCCGGCGGTGGCAGGCGCAGCCTGCAGCGGCGATTCGGCCCCGAGTATCAGCGGTCCGTCGACCGCCACGACGGCGACGTGAAAGCGGCCGGGCGGGAACTCGGCGAGCGCGTCAAGCATCACCCTTCGCTCCACGAGCAGACGCTGCCACCCGAGGCCCGCGCACGCTATGCGGCCCAATGGGCGGACTGCCGGGAGCAGTTCGTCGAGTCACCACACAAGGCTGTCGCCGTGGCCGACGCGCTCCTCGCACGGCTGGTAGAGGACCGCGGCTATCCCGACGGCGACCGGTTCGAGGAGCAGCTCGCCGCGCTCTCCGTCCACCACGCCCACTACGTCCACGGCTACCGCAGCCTGCACACGGTCGCCCGCGGCCAGAGCAGCACCGAAGAAATGCGGGAGGCCATGTTCGACGCCCGCCCCCTCTTCGAGGCCTTGGTCACCGATCAGTCGGCGGGCTCGCGCCGGCGCCATCCGCAAACCCCCGACGCCCGCAGCCACACACCGTCGACACAGAGCCGGCGCCACGCGAAGGGAACTGGCACACGATGATGTACGACCAGGAACGCGCACAGCAGCCTCAGACCGACAGGCCGAACCTCGCCGAGCAGCATGCCTCGCAGTTGCCCCGCTCCGAGCCGGCTCGCACACTCGGTCAGCCGGTCATCAGCACCACCGACCCCGACCACACTCCCAGCCTCGTGCTTCTCCCCCGAAGCGATCGGGACAAGCTCACCATGCGGCTCCAACAGGCCCTCAGCACCTTCGTGGAAAGCCCACGACAGGCGCTGGAGGAGGCCGACGGCGTCCTCGACGAAGCCGTCACCCAGCTGACCGCGACCCTTGCCGAGCGGCACCGTGTCCTGCATGCAGGCTGGCGGGATCAGGGCACTGAAGCGCGGACGGAAGAACTGCGGCTCGCGCTGAGGCAGTACAAGGAGACCACAGAATTGCTGCTGCGCATGTAGCGCCCGCCGGTCAGTGACGCTGCCACGCAACAGGAAGCACAGCCGCCGCAGGAACTCGGTGCGCGAGCCCGCACCGGTTGACATGCGGTGGCTGTCTCCTGGAGTCGGCTCGGTCTGATTGACGCCCGGCGACATGGGCCTGGAGGTACGAAGGCGGTGTCTGCGCGACGTCCGCAGCGGTACCTTCGGCGGCGTCCCGGTAGACGGAGTACAGCTTGTCGTTGCAGACGGTCATACCGGGACGGGAAGCGGACACCAGGTGAGGAACGGGGACGGGCATGAACCATTTCCAGGCTCGACGGGCTCCTGCGCGGCCTCTGCCGTCGGTGCCGGAGCTCCCGCGGAGTGCACCCGGAGGTCGACGGACTGGCCCCGCCGGGACCAGAACAGGGTCAGCGTCTTGAAATAGCGCCAGACGTCAGAGATCACTTCTGAGTATACGTAGAACGCCTGGTCCTTGCGCAGCGGAATCGAGAGCGATGCCATGCTGGCAAGCGCCGGAGGGGTGACGTAGTTGTAGCGGCCCACGCTATAGACAATCAGACTGGCATTGGTGCCGGAGACGCCGCTCGCACGCCTCACGTGTACCGGTCAGGATTCCGTCAGTGGGGGCGTCCGCGAGGAACCAGTTGCTGTAGCCCGGCACGCCCTGTGACCAGGAGCGCCGGTAGCCTGGGGGGCGGAACGCCTCCACTGTTACGCATCGCCGATCAGAATGGTGCCCGCGCCGGCAGAACTGACGGTGACCGGGGCCAATGCGTGAGCTGCACCGGCGCCCCCCCCCGGCGGCCGGGTCAGAGTTCCGGGTCTGGGGTGACGGTCCGCTCATCCTGTGCGAGGTCTTCCGGCTCCTGCATTTCCTCCGGCTCCTTTCCGAACGAGCTGGCAGAGGAGAGATGCTGTGTCCGCCAGGCGGCGTTGCTGTAGAGGGTCCTAGAGGTTTGGGCTACCTCCTTCTCGCCGCCATAGTCGGGCCCCTCCTGCAGGTACCTATTCTTGTGGCTTACGAAGCGGAGCGTGTCGCCCGCCCGGAGCACCCGATTTCCTCCGGCCTTGATATTGCCTGCGGCGGTGACATCTCTGATGGTCGTGATGCTGTTGTTGAAGGTGCTCGCCCCGGTGACGTTCAGGACCGCGTCGACCTTCAGGCCCGCGTTCTGGCTGACCCGCAGCGGGTTGCTGCCCGCACCGCGCACCGATCCGGCGACCGTCAGGTCCTTGGCGGTGTTGCTGAGGCTGACGCTGTCGGCGAATGTGGCCGGGCCCTGGACGGTGAGGTTCCTGACGACGAGGTCAGGAATGCGTACGGTGACCGCCGTGGTCAGGGTGTGGGTGAGGGTGACGCCACCGGCTGTGACTTCGGCGCGCAGCATGAAACCGGTGACGGTGGTCAGACCGCGCGGGGTGGACCAGACACGTTCCTTGTCGAGGGAGACTCCGGCGGGGGTGTCGCCCCAGTGCATCGTGTACTTCGCGTCCGAACCCTCCCAACGGAGCACGGCGACTTCACCGTTCTCCACCATGATCTTCTCGGGCGCGAAATTCCGGAACACGAACCCGGCCGGGAACTTGTCCACCTCGACCGCAGCGTCCTTGTTGGTGAAACTCCCGTTCGTCCTTGACGAACTCTCGACGATCGCGATGGAGACCTGACCCGCCGTGCGGTTGACTGCGATGTTGGACAGGGTGAGGGTGACGATCTGCCCGGTGAACTGCACCGCGCGGGCCGGGGTGAAGGTGATGACCGCGAAGCCGCCGGAGACGGTGGGGGCGGACGGCGTCCAGCCGGTGCTGGCACCGGTCTTGATGTCGGCGCCTTCGGTGGTGAGGTGCTCGGCCCCCGCGCCGACCGGCACCCGGACGGTGATTTTGTTGCACCAGGCCGACGTGGTGATGCCGCCGCCGACATTGATGTTGACGGAGCCGTATTCGGTTTCCTCGGCGGAGCTCACCCGCAACGGCTTCGGGTCGGTCGATGGTTCGTACGGCAGCAGGTTGGTGGCGTTCACCATGACAACGCTCATGCAACGGCCTTTCTGTAAACGGAGGTTCAGGATGTTTCGGTTGCGTCGAGCAGCAGGTATCCGTACCGGGCCTCCGCCTGCGGATCCCCGAAGTGCGCCGCGGAATCAGCCGGAACGATCGGCAGCTCCACCCACTCGGTCTCCGATCCGCGCGGCTCAGCCCAACTCCACGCTCCGTGCCACGACGCGGGCTGCGGTAGCACCACACCTGCCTCCGTCGGCTCCTCCCCCGCCCGTGCCCGCCGGGCTTCCTCGGCCTTGTCGACCCGCTCGGCCGCGAGCAGTGGGCCGAGCCGGAAAGACGCCCGGATCCGCCGCATCGCCTCGGACACCAGGTCGTCGGGCAGCTGCACCTTGGTCACCGGGAGGATGTCCGTGGTGGCATGCACCGCCGCGTACGGATCCATCAGCAGCGTCAGGTGGTGCGTCACCGGCTGGTCCGGGGTGCGGGCGGGCACGGCCAGGCCGTGGCCTTTGTCGATCGGGGTCAGGTAGCCCCCGCCGCCCTGCGGCATGACCGCGTGGAAGAGTTCGTATGAGGTCTCCTGGTCGGGCCCGGTCGCCCCGGCGAAGTATCCGATGAGGCCGTCGCCGAGCCGCTTCTCGTTGCCGAGCCGGACCGGCCAGCGGTAGCCGTCGTACTCCTCCTCCGACTCCCCCAGTACCTGGTCCCAGCTCGGGTTGCTCAGCAGCGGCCCTTCGAGCTCGACGCCCAGATCGGCGCGCACCAGTGCGAGCGGGCGGCCGATGAGCCGCAGCGGAGAGCCGTCCTCCTGGGCCGCGTCGTCGAGGATGGTGTCGAGGGTCTGGTCGATGGTGGCGAGCAGACCGGTGAGTGCGGTGGCGGGTTTGTCCTTCAGGGTGCGGACGAACCGGGCCAGGTGCGGCATGGCGTCCTCGAACTCCTGGGCGTCGACGTCGGGATGGGGCGAGCCGGGGAGCGGTAGCCACACGCTGTCGTCCGTGCCGTCGATGTCCTTGACGACGCGGAGTTCGCCGAGGGAGACGCCGTCGGGGCCGTGGACGACGAGGGTCTGGTCGAGATGGTTGAGCAGCAGCCAGCCGGCCAGGGGGTTTTCCGTCGTGGCCGCGCGGGCCATCGGCGAGAGCCGCTGTCCGTCCACGGCGCGTACGGTCTCCAGCCGGACGCGGGCGCCCTGGAGGAGACGCGGGCCGAGCTGGACGAAGCGGGCCGTGCCGATGAGGTCTTCGTGCAGGACGCGGTCAGGGGCAACGCTCTCGGCGAGGGTGAGGGAGACCTGTTCGTGGTTGCCGCTGTTGACGATGTCGTAGGTGCGGCCGAAGCGGTCGACGATGCGCAGGTCGTGGAAGGTGAACTGGCCGGCGCGGACCGGCTGGAACGGTGTTCCGGGGTCGTCGGCGGGCGGTTCGAGCGGGCCGCCTTCCGGGACGCTCTGGATGTCGCCGACGAGCCTGGCGGTGGCCTCGGGGACGTGCACGGTGGTCCTGGCGGTGCCGTCCTGCTGGACGAGCCAGTCGTGGAAACCGTCGAGGCGCTGGGAGAGCATTCCGGGGTCGCCGAGTTCCTCGCGCAGGGCGAGCAGGCCTTCGGTGGGGGCGCCGGAGTAGGTGTCGAGGTAGCGGTCGATCTGCTTCTGCAGGACGAACGGCGCACTCGGGGTGAGGAACGCCCGGTTCTTGAAGGTGAGCCACCGCAAGTTCGCTTCGCCGCTGCCGGGTTGGGCTCCTCGGCCGGACCATTCGTAGCGGCTGCCGTTGAAGCTCCAGTAGGTGGTGTCGCCGGCCTGGAAGGGCGTGGGGCAGTACTTCAGTTCGTATTCGAGGTGCATGGGCAACCAGGGCTGCCGCCACGGCGCGGTGTACTCGGGGACGGGCCCGGCGACGGCGGCGGGGTCCGCGAGAGCCGCGTCGAGAGCGCCGGGGACCCGGGCCACCTGGTCCAGGAGGGCGAACTCGGCGAGCAGCGGGGTGCAGGCGTCGGGAAGTCCGGCCAGTCCCGGGCTGGGCGGAGTGGTGGGCCGGTCGTAGGTTTTGCCGTCGACGGTGATCCGGGTGATCAGGGCCTCGGGAAGGCGGCAGGGCAGCGGGGTGTCCCGGGTGAGGGGTTCCTTGGCGCCGGTGTCCTTGATGAGCACGACCGGGTCGGCGGGGCGGTAGTAGGACTCGCGGGCGGTGCGCTCCAGTTGGTAGCGCGGGTCGAGTCCGCGTTCGGTCGCGTACTTCCCGATGTCGGCCGCGAGTTCCTCCGGGGTGCCTCCGGTGGGCAGTTGCCTCAACAGCACGAACTGTTCGCCGAGCAAGGCCTTGGTCCGCCCGGCCAAACTCGTCGCATCGCTCTCGTTGAGTTGGACATCAGCTGCGGCGTCGAACCCTGCGGGGTGCTCAGGGGTGAACGCGGGAACCGGCTTGTTGCGCAGCCACCAGATGTTCCACAGGCGCTGCTGAGAGCGGCGGAGCCTGGGCGTGAGGTCGTCGTACTGCCGTTGGACATCGTTGAGTTCGGTCAGCCACCCGGGTTCCGGCGGCGGGGGCGGCAGCTCGTCGTCGCCTTCGACGGGGCGCGCGGTCACCTGCCACACATGGCCGCCGTCGGAGCCGGAGAACCAGGAGTGATGGGTGAGGGTGTCGAGGTCCTCTTGGCCGTCGGCGGTGTCGAGTGTTTCGAGGGTGCCGTGGAAGAGCGAGCGTACGAGGTCCCCGGTGCGCGCGGACCGGGTCTGGCGGGCGGCCAGCCGGCCGAGGGCTTCGGCGCTGCTGCTGCCCAGCGTGAGGATCTTGCTGAGCTCGATGTTGCTCGGTTTTTCGGACTCATAGGTGGCACCTTCGCGCTGCCAGTCGACTCCCAGCGCCGAGCCGCTGTAGAGGGTGCGGTCAAGGGCTTCGGCGGCGGTGTCTTCGGGGGTGTCCCAGCCGAGGGCTTCGAGGAGGTCGGCCGTCCCGCCCGCGCCCGGCGGGAGCAGGCCGGGCAC
Organism: Streptomyces sp. NPDC039480; assembly: GCF_055597165.1. NCBI lineage: Bacteria > Bacillati > Actinomycetota > Actinomycetes > Kitasatosporales > Streptomycetaceae > Streptomyces > Streptomyces sp. NPDC039480. The sequence goes on from NZ_JBVITX010000014.1 coordinate 17,234, forward strand.
GGACGCGGCGCGGTTGAGGTAGTCGAGTGCGTCGTCGCTGTACCAGCCGACGACGAAGTAGCTCAGCGTCGCGTCGGGTGGGTAGTTGTCCAGGTCGCCTTTGAGGTCCTCAAGGGTGTCGTGGATCGAGAACACGTCTTTGTTGTACGGCTGGTAGGCCGCGAAGCCGGGCAGCCCGGGCCCGGCCGCGGTCAGGTGCGGCTTCTGGGCAGGTGGTTCGGTCCAAGGCGCCTGGGTGAGGTCGTGGCGGCGGCCGAGGAAGGTCAGCTCCAGCGGAGCGCCCTCCGGCGAATCGGGGTTCGGGTGCTTGGTGGTGCCGTAGACGTCGTTGCCGTCGGCGTCCTGGACCGGGCGGCTCTCCAGGTAGTCGCTCTGCACGATCCACCCGACGGCCTTGCGGTCCGCCGCCGCCGCTGTGGTGCTGTAGCGCACGACCAGCCAGCGGTTGGGGACGAAGGGGAAGGTCGTCTCCCCTGTCGTCTGGTCGTAGTGCCCGTTGGCCAGCGCCTCGGGCAGCTGCCAGTGGACGTAGACGCCTTCGCTGTCCGGGCCCATGGTCTCGGTGCCGACGCCGGGGGGCGGCTCCGCGCCCGCGCCCTCCTCGATCATGGCGTCGAAGTTCGGCGTCCACCGGTTGAACGTCTCGGCGGTGCGGGTCAGCCGGTTGACGACAAGGGCGTTCACCTTGACGGGGACGATCAGGTCCGTGGCGCTCATCAGGCGGTCTCCGTCCGGGCAGGGGTGCCGGTGGGGCTGAGGATTTCCTGTTCCAGCGGGGCATTGACGAGTTCCAGGGCCAGTTGTCCGGGGTCCAGGTCGGTGAGCCCGAATTCCCGGGCCAGGGCGGGCACCAGGCCGCCGGTGCCGAACATCTGAAGCACCGCGGGTCCGGTGTCCGGGTCGGAGCGCAGGTGGAGGTCGAAAAGGCTGCCGGTGGCGGGGTAGTAGGTCTCCAGCGGGGTGCCGATCGGCGGGTCGGTGGCCAGGCTGCGCAGGCCGAGGCGGTTCCCGGCGTCGATGCCGTAGTGGATGCCCTGTCCCGGTTCGCGGATGACGACCTTGTCGGGAACGCCGTCCCAGAGGACGAGCAGGATCCTCTTGTCCGGTTTGGCGCGGCGCAGTTCGGTGAGGACGGTGCCGTCCTCGAGGTAGGCGTTGACCTTGATGTCCAGCCAGGCGGGGATGAGTTCGGAGTGGATGAGCAGCCCGCCGGCGGCCCGCTTCGTGTTGCCCGACCGGGCGGTGGCCCGGTTGAGTTCGGGGGCGAGGCGGCTGTCGACGGAGGTGTGCACGCCGACGTCGGCGGCTCCGGCGACGAGCGCGTCCAGCCAGCCGTGGTCGAGGCGGAACATCCGCAGGGATTCCAGGGGCAGCATGCGCGGGTCGGGCACGAGGTGGTGGAACGGCACGCCCTGGAGCAGGCCGAGGCGGGCCTGCCAGGCGGCGATGGTCTCGGCGTTGCGTTCCGCGGTGGTCCGCAGCAGGGAGACGGCGCGTTCTTCCGCGAGCACGGACCTTGACTGTGCACGTGTCATTCTCAACTGCGGTGTCCTGCGTCCGGCGTCGTCCGGGAGCTGCGGGCTCGTGAGCCCGGAGCTGAGCCGCTCGCGGAAGCCTGCGGAAGCGAGTTCGCGCAGCGCGCCGAGGGCGGGCGGGACATCCGGGTCGACCGAGGCCCGCGCCGGATCACCGGCCAGCGCCATCAGTGTCGTCGCCCGGTTGGCGAGTTCGCGGCGGGCCCGGCCGACGGCGGTGGTGTATTCGGGGTCGGCCAGGCCGATGGTGCGACCGAGAGTCCAGGCGACGGCATAGCTGACGTCGAAGATCCCGTGCTCGGGCTCGTAGATGAGCGCGTGGTCGGAGGTGGTGTGCGGGCCGGGGCTGTGCTCGGTGGGCACGTCGAAAGCGGTGACCGGCGTGGCCGGGCCGCGGTACCAGGCGAAGGTGCGTTCGCCGGAGAAGGTCAGCTGCGGGACGGCGGTGTAGCCGAGGGCGAGGCGGTCGCGGACGTAGTCGTCCTCGGTGTCGTCGGTGACCGGTGCGGTCACCGGCAGGCGCAGGGCGAGGTCTTCGGGGTCCGCGGCGCCGGGGGCGACGAGGTTCTCCAGCAGCGCTCCGGGGTCGGCGGCGGGCCCTTCGCTGCTGGTGAAGCTCCAGCTGTGCAGCGAGCACAGGCGGACGGCGGTGGTGCCGCCGGGCAGGGTGCCGGACAGGCGGCCCTCGAAGCCTTCGAGGGAGACGAGGTGGACGGCGTAGTTACCGGGGTTGTGGGGGAAGCGGTTGGCGTTGACGACCGCGTACTCCCCTTCTTCGAGGACTTCGCCGTCGGCCCGGGTCTTGTTCGCGTCGACGACCTTGCGGACGTGGGCGAGGTAGTACATCTCGTCGTCGCGCGGGGCGACCGCGTTGAAGAGGTCCGCCGGGACGTCGATGGTCTGGCACTTGCTCCGAGCCTCAGTCTCGTCGACACCGCCGGACGGCAGGTTCGGGCCCTTGACCCCCGCCTCGGCAGGGTTGCGGAGCTCCTCGACGGTGCGCAGCACGGTGTTCCCGGACGCGGCGGGGTCGTCGGGCAGTTCGTTCTCGCCGAAGACGAGCAGGGCGAGCCAGGGCGGGCGGGCCGGGGGCTGCTCGGCGCGGGTTCCGGCGAGGTTGCGTTCCCAGGGCAGGATCGACCGGCTGAGCGTGATGTGCGGCAGGGTCCTGGTGTAGGCGCCGGTGCTCTCGCGCGGCGGGTAGTAGGCGTGGACGGACGCTTCGCTGAGCACGAAGCGGACGGCCTTGATCTCGAAGGTCTCCTCGGAAGGGAGCAGCTTGTCCTGGGCGTCCAGTTCGCCGCCGGGGTCGCTGAGGGTGTTCTTGACCACGACCCGGTAGTCGCCGGGGGTGGCACGCGGGATCAGGTGGTCGAGGAAGTGGATGCGCAGATCCGGTTCAGCGGGCACGGCCGGTCACCTCGTCGCGGTGGTGGTCAGGGGCGGGGTGGTCAGGCTGCGGCCGGCGAGTGCGGCGTAGCCGGTGAGCGGACTGTCGCTGTCGGCGCCGGGCCCCGCGCCGAGCCGGGCGAGGGTGCTGAGCACGGCGGTACGGCGGGCCTTGACGGTGGGGGCGGCGACGGTGTCGACGATGATCCGGACGCTCTGGTCGTCGGCCCGCGGCTCGGGCCCGGCGGGGTCGGACACGCGCAGGGGCATGCGCCCGTCCGGGAGTCCTTCGTACGACAGCGCCTTCGAGGTGACGGGCCCGGTGTCGGTGCCGTAGTCCGGCGTGGGGAGGGTGATCCTCAGTCCGGTGAGGCGGTTTTCGAGCAGCTGGTCGCCGTCGAGCGCATCACCGGGTTTGGCCAGGGGCTTGCCCCACAGGCCGGGGGCGACCGTGCCGGTGACCGGCTTGACCACCCAGTGATGGTCGGTGGGGTGGAAGGTCGTGCCGTCCTTGGTGATGGTGACCCCGTGGGCGGAGGTGACACCGGTCTTCCGCATGGGGCGGATGTCGATGCTCCCCTCATCGGACTGCTTGATCAGCCGTTCATTGATGTACAGGTGCGAGGCGGGGATGCCGGATTCGGTAGTGAAGGTGAATCCGGCCGAGGAGACGAGGGTCGGTTCCTTGGTGGCCTCTCGCCGGGCGATCTCGCCTTGGTCGGCGTCGGCGAGCAGGCCCTCGTTGGGGATGACCCGGGCGGGTGCGGGGATCTGGGTGCGGAACTCGGGCCAGTCCACGGTGGGGGTGTTGTCGCGGGAGGAGCCGAAGCCGAAGCTGAAGGAGATGAACCAGAGTTTGACGGTGGCCCGGCCCCCGAAGGGCGGCAGCCACAGGTGGAGGTCGATGCCGACCTCGACGGAGATGCGGACCCGGACGAACCAGACCTTGATGGTGGCCGCGACACCGATGCTGATACCGAGCCGGAGATCGAGGTAGAAGGGCTTCCACTGGACCAGCACCTCGAGGTGTGCGGTGAACCACGCGGAGAAGATGCCCTTGTCGTAGACGGCGGCCAGGCGCCCGCCGAACATGAGCGCGGCGGGGGTGATCGCGGCGTAGGCCTCGGCCCGCACGGTGATGTCGCTGGCCGGGGACCACACGAACCCGAGTCGCTTGGGCCGGGGGTAGTGGGCGGGGACGTTGTAGTCGGGGTGGTAGCCGCCGAGGCTGATGGCGAAGTCCCCGGCGCGGCCTCCGCCGGTCCAGACATAGACGGCAATGCCACCGGTGAGTTCGATCGACGGATCGAGCACATAGCTGCCGGGCAGCAGGGCCACGTCCATGGACAGGCAGTGCTCGGCGGAGCTGAAGCCGAGGCTCAGACCGATGTTCACCCTGGCGATGGCCCGGGCGCTCGGGTTGAGGGTCCGCGGCAGGCTGACGGAGGTGCGGCCGAGCAGCATGGCCTTGACGGAGTCGCCGAATTCGATGACGGCGAGGGCCTTGGTCTCGATGAAGCCGAAACTGGTGAACTTCACCCCGGCGGCGACCCAGTACTGGCCCTCGGTGGGGCGGATCCAGCCGGTGGGTCCGGTCAGGGCCTTGAGCGCGTCCTCGGGGGTGTACGGCGTCGGGGCCGGCAGGCCGGGCAGGGCCTGGGCCGCGTCCAGCCGTGCCACCAGAGGGAATTCGGCGATCTCGGCGCCGGTGGGGACCTTCTTGAAGGAGCTGTTGATCCCGAATCCGGCGGAGAAGCCGGTGACGGTGAAGGGCGGCGGGCCGAAGACTGAGGCGCCACCGAGGAGGGAGATCTCACCGTAGATGAAGACTGAGTGCCAGCCTTCGACGCTGCGTGCCCACACGGCCTGGGCGCCGAGTTCGACCGCCATCGCCTGGACCAGGATCAGTCCGGCGAGTTCGAAGTCGAGGGTGGGGTCGTCAGGTGTCTTGTTGAGCAGTCCGCCCTTGAAGCCGATGAGCCCGTCGGCGGCGGTGGCTTCGATGTTCATGCCGTGCAGGAAAGGCAGCAGCGGGAAGCCGCCGCTCATGCCGACGTAGAAGCCGAGTCCGGCGACCTGCCAGGTGAGAGAACCGATCGTGACCTGGCCCTGAAGCTCGATCAGCAGGCCCTTTTTGAAGTCGTAGCGGAATACGATCGACGAGAGGTAGACCGGACCGAACTGCTTGCCGATCACAAACTCGTATTCGAGCTTCGGCTTCTCCGGGCTCTGCGGATCCGGTCCGAACTTCGGCGGGACGGTGATCACCAGCGCCGGGGTCGGCTTGCCCATGACCGCCAGGTAGACCGCCGCACTCACCTTCTTGCCCAGCGGGACCCCAGCTGCCGCGTTCACCACCGGCAACTGCTGGAGCGGGCCGAGGTTGTACTCCGTGACGACCCGGTTGATCTTGATGACGTCTTCGGCGCTGAGGTTCTCGGAGACGTACATGATCTGGAGCGCGGGCAGGGACAGCAGCCCGTTGCCGATCATCGGTCCGACCACCGGCAGCCCGGAACCGCCCCAGTCCGTGCGGACCCGGACCATGGCGACGGTGGTGGCCTTGGGTTTGCCGTCCTGGCCGGTGCGGCCGAGCGCCGTGGTCCGCAGCACCAGCAGTTCCACCGGGTTCGCGCCGGTGCCATGGTCCACCGGCGCTTCGGCGGTGACCATCAGGTTGTCCATCTTGCCCATCGGGTGCTGGTGCAGCTGGACCCGCTCCAGCCAGTCGACCAGCGGTCCGGGCAGTTCCACGCCGTACTCGCCGAGGGCTTCGAGCAGCGGGGTGATCAGCAGCGGCGGTCCGTCGAGGGGCTGGGCCGTGCCGATGGACTCCTTGCGCAGTTCGGCGCGGAACTCCAGCGGTTCGGCGACTGCCCCGCCGAGCTGGAAGCCCACCCAGGGCCCGTTGCCGGGGCACCGTCCGGCCGCGGCCGCGGCCTGTCCGGCGGCCAGCAGGACCCGCAGTGACCGGCCGCCGGACAGTCCGGACAAGTCGACGCGGGCGACGGCGGTCTGGAGCAGCCAGGTCGCCGGGCTCGCCTCGAAGAGCAGCGCGTCGACCGCCGTGCCGGTGGCGAAGAACCGGGCACTGGCCGGCATCTCCTCACCGGCCAAAGTGACTTTGCCGGTCACTGTCAGAGCGGTGCTGTCGGCAGTCGCCTGAGTGAGGGTCAGAATGCCGCTGGGCAGGTGCTCCAGGGCCTCGGACTCGCCGGTCAGCCCGAGCCGCCCGGTGTCGAGCTCGAACGTACCGGCACCCCCCGCCGGGAAGAGTGCAACTAGTTCGTCGACCGTCAGCGCCATGGGTGACCCCCGCCTGTGGACACGGTTGGTTGAGGCGCCCGCGGAAATGCGGGGCCCCTGTGCCGTTATGTGCCGTTACGGAAAATAAAATAGGCGAGGGGCACGGAAACATCAATAAGGAGTGTGCGCATGGTATAGCCATTCGGCCATCACGTCTGGAAAACACCGGCCAGGAACCTGAAAATGGGCACCTCTTTCCCGCCAAACATGATTTCACGCATGTGAGGGGATTTAGGATATTTTACGCGCCACCGAAAGCGGACGCTTGAGCGAAGGGCCGTTCCGAGAATCGATTCGGCCAGCACATTTGCTGACGACCGAGTCCGCTGTCCGCTTCACTTCGCGATCCACCATCCTGAATGAATGACAGAATTGCGGGATTCAGCCATGTACCCCCAGGGCAGCGTCAAAGTCAGTTGGTCAGGTAGCGGGGCGGTCCAGACCGACGGGCGGGTAATCCGACCATGGGAACGCTCGGTGTGGACCTGCTCCCCCACTTCGGGGACCGCGGGTGACAGAGCTGACTGGACACGGGCGAGCAGGGCTGCCCGCTTGGCCTTGACCGCCAGGACGCAGTGCGCGTGTGACGCTGTTCCACCAGGTAGGCACCGGCGGCGCAGCAAGTGTGGGCGGCGTCGACGTTCTGGAGCATCCGTCGGATGGTGGGTTCGCTGGCCGCGCCTTGCCGGCGGGACATCGGCGGTCGGCAGCTTATCGACTAACTTGCGATGGAAATCGCTGGAATTCGAAGTGGCCCCCGCCACGTAGAACGACACACTCAAGTTACGCTCTGCGGGGCGCCCGACTTTTCCCTCATGGTGACATAGATGCAAAAACACGGCTCCTGTGTCGACGACGCTAGATCGATGCCCGTGAAGTAAAGGGCATTTCCAACCCTGATGACATCGTAGACACGAGAGTAACCGGGAGTGTTGGAAACTGTCAGATGAAGGGGACCGCCCGAATGCGTCACGAACTCCAGCAGAGCGGGGTGCGGGTTAGAACAGCTGATTGTTTCGCGTTCCGCCACCTGTACCACTTACCCACACGCCCGGACTGACTGCGTCGCCTCGTGGCTCGATGAGGGCCGGCCGGTTCGGGATCAACCTCAGTCACTGCGGGGTCCAGTCAATGAGTGGCGTCGCCGGGGACGACGCCATCGCGCTGCGGGGTTCGTTGTCTGAGAGCATCACCAACCTCAACCGGACAACAGCCCTGTTCAACTCGGGCGACTGCCCGATGCCGAGTCGGAGTTTGTCCGGCCGTTGCTGCCCGAGTCCTTGCTGGGGCGGAAGCGGCTGGACGACCGCAGGGTCCTGAACGGGATCGTGTGGAAGTTCCGGACCGGGACAGCCTGGCGGGACGTGCCCGAGCGTTACGGACCGTGGGCCACGCTCCCTACGCGCTTTCGCAGGTGGGCGGCGGACGGGACGTTCGACCGGATGCTGCGGGCCACGCAGGCGAAAGCGGACGCGGCGGGCGACATCGAGTTTGGTGTCTGCTCAGTGCCCTGGCAAGGCCGGACGAAAGCGTGATGGAGGGGCCTGCACATGATCGACACCGGCGGCATCGACGTCTTCCTCGGCCTGGACGTCGGCAAGGGCGAACACCACGCCACCGCCGTCACCCAGGCCGGGAAGAAGGCGTTCGACAAGCGGCTTCCCAACACCGAGCCCAAGCTCCGCGAGCTGTTCGCCAAGCTGCAGGCCAAGCACGGAACAGTGCTGGTCGTGGTCGATCAGCCGGCCTCGATCGGGGCTCTTCCTCTGGCGCTCGCCCGCGACATGGACTGCCCGGTCGCCTATCTGCCGGGTCTGACGATGCGGCGGATCGCCGACCTCTATCCAGGTGAGGCGCAGACGGACGCGAGGGACGCGTTCATCATCACGGACGCGGCCCGCGGGATGCCGCACACGCTGCGGACGATCGACGGCGAGGACGAGACGATCGCGGAGCTGGAGATGATCATCGGGTTCGACGACGATCTCGCAGGGGAAGCAACCTGGGGCGCGAACCGGCTGCACGATCTGCTGACCCAGATTCATCCGTCGCTGGAACGGGTGCTGGGTCCGCGGTTGCAGCACCCAGCCGTCCTCGCGCTGCTGGAGCAGTTCGGGTCACCGGACCAGATACGCAAGGCCGGCCGTCGGCGGTTGGTCACCCTGTTACGGCCGAAGGCCCCCGGGATGGCCGAACGGCTGGTCGAGGAAATCTTCGCCGCGTTGGACGAGCAGACCGTCACCGTCCCAGGGACGGAGGCGGCCGCGCTGGACGTCCCTAGCCTCGCCGCCTCGCTCACGGCCGTCATGGACCGGCGCAAGCTGCTGGCCGGGCGGATCGAGGAACTCCTGGAGGCACACCCTCTTTCCGAGGCCCTGACGTCGATGCCAGGAGTCGGCGTCAGGACTGGAGCCAGGATCCTGATCGAGGTCGGTGACGGCAGTAACTTCCCGACCGCCGGCCACCTCGCCGCCTACGTCGGCGTCGGCCTCGCCCCCGCGACCCGCAGCTTGGGCTCATCGACCCGCGGCGAACAGTCCTCCAGACGGGGAAACAAGCAGCTCAAACGGGCCTTCTTCCTCTCCGCGTTCGCCACTACGGGCGACCCGGCATCGCGGGCCTACTACGACACGAAGATCGCCCAAGGGAAGCACCACACCCAAGCCCTGCTCTGCCTCGCCCGACGCCGGGCCGACGTGCTGTTCGCCATACTCCGCGACGGAACCTTCTACGAACCCCGACCGTCTGCCTCGGTCACCTGACCTACGGGTCTGTGAGGAGAACGACTCGATCGGCCTCAACATCGAAGCCGAGCACTGGGTGGCCATGGTGGCCTTCAGGGTCCATCAGCACGGGCTTGGCCAGCCGTCGTCCAATCGCTCGGAGGAAGCCACAGAACACATCAAGTCGATCCTGGCCTTGCAACTCCCGCAGGTCGACGTCGAAGTCGAGTTCATCGTCAGCATAGAACCGGAAGATCGCCAACACATCGGCAGTCGGCCAGACCCGCAGATTCGGGCACTCGGCGTCCGCCGGACAGGACAGCACGGCCTCCGCCCGGGGCGCCGGGAGCACTGCCTCTCCCCCGGAATACTGGCACTTCCATCCCTTCTCCGCGACAAGATCGACAACTGCCTGCCAGTCCTCCACCGAGGCATCAGGAACACGCATGTCCGGCAACGCCCCCATCAAGTCCGGGTCGAAGAAGGAACTCACGTCATCCCACAGCAGGTCAGCCACCCCGCCATATTGCCCAGCTCGCCGACCCAATGCACTCGCGTTTCCCTTAACCAAAGACATAGGGGCCCCCGGCTCGCCCCCTACGGGCACCGCGCTGCCGTGCATGATGCTGGCCCGGGCATACGCCGCCCGCCGAGCAGCTGACCCTCATCTGAGAGAGGACGACGTGGCACCTCGCAAGGAAGCACTGGCACCGGCCGTAGTCAGCAGGATGTCCCCGCTGGAACTGCGGGCATTCGCCCACCTGGCCTGGGCCTCGGCCGCGCACCGGGCCGTCAGCTACCGCGACATCGGCCGGCTCTCGATGCCCAACGGTGACTTCATCGGAGTGCGTACGGCTGTGAAGGTCAGACAGGGTCTGGCCGACAGCGGCCTGCTCGGAGTCCACGGAGCAACCGATGTCCTGCACGCGCCGCTGAGCGTGCGCGTGGCCGGCTATCAGCCGCGGCCGGACCGCGGCCCGCAGAGCGAGCCGGTCGGCCCCGCTGCCGGGTCCCTGGTTCCCTCGGCACGGGACAGATTCGCGGATGCGCCCGATCCTGGAGCGGCCGAGACGATCCCGGCGAGCCAGGCGCGGCCCGGGATGGTCGACGTTGTCTGCGCAGATGAGGCTGCGTCGGCGGTTGTGGGGTGTGGTGCGCGGCAAGGGCCCGATGATCTGTTCTCGCGCCGCTCAGTTCGAGAGGTCCAAGGGGCGCCCGCCCACCGCGCAGGAACTTGCCGTTCTCCTGGGGTGGCAGGACGGCACGCCGGTGGCTCAGGCGCTCGGGCGTCTCACGCAGACTGGCTGGCTGGTGCAGATGCACGGCCTCCTGCGCGTCGGCCCGGCCTACAGGAAGCATCTCGCGGAGGTGGAAACGGCGTCGGCCGCTCGGGCCTGAGCGGGCGCGGCCGCCGGTCAGGGACGTCTTTCGGCTTCCTTGGCAGGGGGGTGTTAGCTCTGATGGACGGGGCAGCCCCCGAGTGGTTCACCCGCTGGGGCGGGGCGGGGAGGACAGAACGTCGCGAGCCCTGGCGGCGGGGCAACTGCCGTCGTCCGGCCACCCGGAGGGCACTTCGCGCGAGGCCCGGCAGAAGGGGAGCCACGGTGCCTCGCGCCTGCTTGACCTTGTCTTGTGATGGCGAGCTTCCGTTTACTCCAGGTAGAGAGCTGCCAAGCGGGGCAGTCGGCGAGTCATTTCGTCGTGGTCATCGAAATCGAAGTTCCAGGTGGGCTCCAGCTCCCGGTAGCGGAGGGTGGGTGGGCTCGCGGGGAGTTGATGACCGGTCGCCGAGATGTGTGCGTCCCAGGCGATGCCCAGCATGTCCTCACCCTCCAGGTCGACACCGTCGGCTGCGGAGGCTCGAACGATGGGCAGTTCTGCCAGGGCATCGGGATCAGTGACTACGCGCTCGAAGACTTGACGGCCCTGAGCGATCAGCCAGCCGCGGAAGTAGTCGAAGCCGTCGTCAGAGCATCCACCGTTGGCGATGTAAGCAGCGGCCCACAGAGGATTGGTGTAGGAGTCGACCATCAGGTCCCACAGAACCCGCTCAGCTGCGACGATCTCCTCGACCGGCCGGGAGGCCAGCAGCGAGGTCGCCTCGCGAGCAACCGCTTCGCCGTCATTCGGGTTGGACGCCTGATTGCGGGCTGCCTCAACGAGCTGCCAGAACTGCTGCTTGTTCATGGAGGCAGAGCCTGCCACCTGGTACTGACATCGGGCCGGTCGCGGGCCCGACCGACCCTGTGAGCGCCTCCATCGCGGCCTCCACCAATGCCGAAACCGGCCCCCCCCGGACGGGGTTCACCGCGAGGCGCTCAGGTTAGGAAAGACTCACGGGAAAAGCTGCCGTGCGAACGGGGGATGCATGTTGCAGGACAAGCTCACAAAATACTGCTCCCAGGCAGAGGAAAGTGCGGAAGTCGCCAAGCTCAGCGCCCAGGGCAGAAATCCCGCGGTGCCTGAGGTGCTGGTCACCGTCACGATCACTCCTTTCGTCACAGCGATAGCCAGCCAGCTCGGAACCGACTTGGGCGAGCGCATACGACAGGCCCTGACGCCGCTTTTGCGCCGTGTCCCCAAGCCCGCGATTTTGCACAGGAGTGCCAGCCTCGACACCGAGGTTGAGCCCTCCACCCTGAAGGTCACCTCGGAAAACGGTTCCCGGATCGAGATCAGCTCCTGGACACCGGTCGATGCCTTGACCGCGCTCCCTCAGATCGACTTCTCGGGGCTGGACGGGCTTGGGAACGTACCTGCAACCGTCCGCTGGATCTCCGACCGATGGCACGCCGTCAGCATCAAGGACGGGGAGATTGTCGACGTTTTTTGGAACCCGACGTCACGCGAGTGGGATAGGCACTGGCCGCAGGGCGATCAGTGGTACCCCTGACGGACCAGGCCAGCGCCAACCTCCCCGCCCGCCGCGGCCGGCCCATTCGAAGCGGCACTCGTCCGCATGCGTGAGCTGCTGCGGCCTGGCGGCACCCTGGTTGTGGTCGGTCTGGCCCGCGAGGCGAGCGTGACGGAGTGGGCGGCGTTGATCGCGGCTGCCCCGATCGTGCGGATCACGAAGGTACGGCGTCGCGCGCGTGGCCCGCAGGGCATGCCGGTCGCCGACCCGCAGATGAGCTACGGGCTGCTGCCCGACGTGCGCTACCGCCGGCATGTGCTGCGCCGGTACTCGCTGACCTGGGAGAAACCGTCCACTGATCCGGCACTGCTGCGCAAGAGCGGTGAGTCCAGTCACCCACCCGATGATGCGCCAGGCGACCCCCGTCAGGTGCTTCGCGCGGTCGACGGCCTCCCGGTAGTCGCGATCGTCGTCCCAGTCCCGGTCCATAGGCACCCCCGGCAGGAACCTACACGTACCGCTTATCCACAGGAACGCACGTTCCCTGGAGGTCGGCTCTACCGTGCTGCTCCTACGATCACGAGGGGGCCTGGGTGAAGCGGGTGGAGTTCACGCGCACGGCCGACGAGGCGCTGGCCGCGATGCCGGACGAAGTCCATGAGGAGGCGCTCGCGCTCATCGACTCCGTGGCCGACGAGCGCGAGCGTGGCGCCGGGCCGATGGCAGCGGCCGACGCCGGTGCTGCGGGGACGGTGCTGGATCGTCTGCGCAGCACTCGGTGGCCTGCTCGTGGTGCTCGATGTCGAACAGGCCGGCTGACCATGCGCAACGGGTGCGGTCGGCGAGGGGTTCCAGCATGCCGGGATGAATCGGCATGGGCTACCCCCTCCCCGATGCGGCATGATGAAAGCCGTTGCGTGGAGGGGGCTTTGGTGCCCAAACGAGTCGACGCCGATAGCTGGCATGCATATGAAGCGGCTGTAAGGGCCCTCCGTGAAGCCCTGCGGGATGTCCCGTTGCCAACCGCCTCTTCATCGTGGACAAGGCCGGACAGGCTGTTTGCCATCGGCCCTCGGCCAGGGTCTGGCCGGTGCCGGCCGCGCGGCAACCCATGCTTGCCTTTGCAGAAGATGACCCGGAAGCAGCCTTGCAGCGGTTCTCTGGGAACCATCCCCTGGATCAGACCCATGACGTGCTGCTAGTCCTAGCCACGGCAACTCTCATGCCGTTCGTTCAGGCGGTGGCTGCGACGCTGGGGACGAGATTCACCAATGCCGTCGACCCTTGGACACGTATGCGGCTCCGTGGGCTCGTGCGCGGTGAGATCCGTCGCGCTGGTTCAGAGCACGGCCCCGGCCCCTGGTTCTCACACGCAATCACATTGTGGTGTCCGTGAACGCGGATATTCCCGCAGAGACACTGGTCCGACTCGTAGAGCTTGACTACGCAGCCTTGGAAGATCATTACGACCTTGGTGCCGCCTCAGTGGAATGGGACGCGGCTAGCGACACATGGTGGGCGCAGGGTGCGTGCCAAGGACGGCTTGCAGCATCGCGCTGGGACCCAGCCCGTAGCGAGTGGATTCACGGTGTCTGGAGGGTCTGAACGGTGAAGCCCCGGACTGTCCGTTGATCAACTGGGATAGGTCCGACAGGATCAGGCACCATTGCGCCGGTCTCTCGAAGGATCGCGGCGACCTCGGCCTGCACGTCTACGTCGTCCCACTCCGGGTGAAGGATCTTCACCTTCGTCGACGTCGACACGGCACCTGTGCGGGCGAGCAGGTCGAGGGTGGTCGCCGTGTTCTGCTCGCTCTCTCGGCCTGTGCGTACAGGTCGCGGGTCCGCTCAGCAAGGGGCTCAACCATGCCTGGGTGGATCGGCATACTCGCCCCCAGGGATTTCGGTAAGTTGCTGACGATTTGGGCCCAGCACTGCAACTCTTGTCGAGGGGAGGGATCAATGACAGATGAGCACACGCCGTCGGCGCCTCGTCGGACGGTGACTCAACACAACGCCGGCAACCTCGAATTGGTAGTCAGCGTGACCACAGGCATGGCCCTGGCTCCGTTCGTGCAGGCGATCTCTCAGCACTTCGGCGGGCGATTAGCTCAGAAGATCGATGAGAGCACGCAGCGTGCCTTGCGGCGCTTCCTGCGGAAGGAGCTTGGAGAGGAACAGGCAAGGGAAGGCGATACAAACCGGGTGATCATGCAGTCGGTGCGTCTGGAGAGTTCACGCGGTTGGACAGTAACGCTCAACGCTGGCGTGCCAGCGGAGGCAATCGCTCAGCTCCTCGTTCTCCACGATGCGCCCACTCCTGACATGCGGACGCCACCCATACCGAGTCTCTTCTGGGTGAACGGACAATGGCTCCTTACAGGCATCGACCCAACGGGCGACAGCGTGATGTTCCACTGGAATGTGGACACTGAAACATGGGCCTCAGCCGGAATGCCCTAACGGATGCGGTGGGGCGGACCAAGAAAACATCACCCGGTGCCCCGTGGTCACGAACATGGCCCAGGCATCCTGAGCGGCGCAATGTACGGCCACACCTGCTTTACGCGGCGAGCGGGTACGTACCCCCTGGATCTGGCGCGTCTGCGGCGCCGGTCTCCCGCAGAATCGCGGCGACCTCATCCTGTACGTCGGTGTCGTCCCACTCCGGGTGAAGGATCTTCACCTTCGCCCGCACGGGCGAGCAGGTCGAGGGTTGTCGCCGTGGCCTGCTCGCTCTCGGCGGCGCCGTCGCCAAACTCCACGCGGGGACGCTCAGGCGTGATGCGGCGGGTGAAGTGACGGCATCGAGAGCCACGCCTAAGGGCTGCCTGAACGGCTGGTGCGCCCGGGCTCCAGGACACGGAGCCAGGGCGGCATGATGTCCTGCGTGATGAACAGTGCAGACCTGCATCCTGCCCAGATACCGGGTTACGGCGGCGGTCCCCTCACGTACCAGGTCGGGCTCTTGGGCGAGCCGCTCTTCTGGCTGGGGCGCCTGTCCTCGTGTGTCCAGAGCGAGGAGGCCGAGGAACTGCTGTTCGGCGCGGACTATGACGCGGCCGGTGACTTCCAGCGGCAGCTGTGGGAGCGGGCGGAGTGCCGGCATTCACGGTTCCGCTCGCTGCTGATCACCGTCTTCACGTGGTCTACCGGACAGTTGCAGACGGCACCGGAACCGACTACCTCCTCCACCACCCCGACTGGGGCCAGGCCGAGGTCCTCGCTCGGGATGACGGGCACTTCATGGGCCCGGGTCTGTCCTGGCCTGAACTCGTGGCAGCCGCGGACAACATGCTGCCCGGCGGCAGCACCACCGATCCCCACTCCCGTCTGTTGCTCCTGCTGCCCGCGTTCGGCGATGCTGCACTACCCGACGACGCTGTTGGCCGCCTGGCGGGTGCGCTATGTGCCCGCACGAGCGTGGAAGACCCCGAGCTACTCGCCGCTGCTCTCCTGGAGGATCAAGGAGCACCCGGACCCGCGCGCTGGACGGCAGCCGGGCGCGGATTCCCCGTGAACGATGGCGAGTACTCCTTCCGCAACCCCACCAACCTCTCGGCCTTGTCAGCCGATCGCCTGGCTCAGGTGGCCACCGCGCTGGCGCCTTGACCCGCACAACAATGTTCAACAGCAAGGGGCGGTGTTTAGAGTCGATTTAGGCTGCTTCCTTCGGATCGCGAAGCGGGAGCCTCTGTCGCCAGCCTGAAGGGGGCGATCGGTGCAGCTAGCCTGGCGGCGTGTCCATCTCCTGGCGGTCCAGCGCCGCAGCGTTCGAGCACATACTGGGTCGGCATGGCGTCGCCGCTGGTGCCTGCGGCGTGGGCTGCCTTTGAGGAGTTCGTGCAGGTACCGGTCGAGGGCATTGAGGGGCCTGAGGACGACGGGGACGGCTTCATCGTTGAGTGGGGCGTCTGGGACTGGACCTGCAACCGGCCCGCGCTGTCTCTTGGGCGACTGCCGGCGGTCAACGAGGACGGGCGATCGGCAGGGCCCCTACGGGCAGCCCCAGTACTGGAAGGTTGAGTTCCAGGCATGCTTCGCCGAGGACCCCGCCTGGGCGGACCTGCACATCAGCGGTGGCGGAGACAGCGGCTTCGATCACGCTGCCATCGGTGAGCCCAGAGCGGATGTGCTCGCCGGGACACGCCTTTTCATCGACCAGGATCCGCTCCTCAGCGCGATGTGGCGGTCTGCTCCGATCGACGTCGAAGTCACGCTCGACCGGGCAGATTAGCCACACCTCCGGGTCATCTGCCCGACCAGAAGAAGATCCCTGCGAGGTAGATGGGGGCGGTCTTGTCGTAGCGGGTGACCAGGCCCGGGATCTGTCCGACCGCGACTACGCCTACGTCTGGCCGACGGGATACACCCGAAGTTCCGGCCCACTCGTGCGTCCTGGTCCTGCTCGGCGCCCGCCTGGACGGCACGAGGCTCCGGTCGCCCTGGCCGAAGGCCTGCGGGAGTTCGCCCAGTTGACGGCGGCCTGCTGCGCGACTCCGCCACGAAGACGTCTTGGGACCCGTCGATTGGCCTCGCCCTGTGCGGGATCTGTTTCACGCATCTCGCCAGGCTGGCGTGCACGTGACCACCCGTGCGGTTCTCCATTGATCTTTTGGCGTACTTGGCGGCCAGCTGACGCGCGGCATCGAGGGTCGCCACTCCTGCCGTCTTGGTCGCGCAGTATGAGCGTTCGGCGCATGGGTTTTGCGTGGCCGCTGCCCGACTTGGCGCAACTTCCGTGTGATGCACGCCACTTACTGGCGGGAACCCTTCACGCATCCGTAAACGGCCGTTCACCTCGGCTGCTCACGGCGTCATTCTGGACTGATGCGCACCCTTCGTGAACACGTTCGGCAGTGGCGCATGATCACGCCGTCACATTTTTCCGGGTCGCGTTGAGTGAGCGGCCCCGATTCTCGACAAGGTGGTCGTAGAGCCGCCCGGCTCACTGGTGAGCGCCCCGGTGGGACACGCGTGCACCAACTTCCGTACGTACAGGGACGTGTGATGACCACTGTGAGACCCGCGTGAGCAATGACGATCACGCGCTGACGGATGCGTTCGGGGTGCCGCTCCAGCGCCGTTCCGACCCGCCCGCTGCGCCCCGCAGCAAGCTGCCGATCGACTTCGAGGGCTTCTTCCTGGCCCAGCAGGAGTTCTTCCACGCCTTCGCCGAACTCCACCTCGGTCACCGCAGCGCCGCCGAACTGGTGGTGCATGACGTGTTCCTGGAGATACTGGCGACATGGGATGAGCTGCTGTCCGAGGCCGACCTCGAGCAGCGTGCGATGGCGGTCCGGAGCCGTCACGTGCGTGAGCGCCTGGAGGCGGAGAAGCGGCCGCCGGCGTTCGTCATCAACGCCCCGATATCGCGCAACCGGGCCGCGGTCCGCGCCGAGATGGAGCTCGCGCCGAGCAACACCGGGCTGTATGAGGCGATGTTGGAGCTGCCGACGCCCCAGTACAACGTGATCGTGCTGCGGTACGTCCTCAACTACCCGGTGACGCGCATCGCCTGCTACATGGGGCTGGATCCGCGGACCGTGGACTACCACATCCGCAAGGGCCGTGAACGCCTGCGCGTGCTGCTGGACTTGCCCGCCGAGCAGGACCGCCGCAAGAAGGCCGCCCCGGCCAAGAACGCCAAGGAGAACAGGGGAAGCGATGAAGACGCTCGATGATGTGCTGGCCGAGGGCGCCATGCCGGTGCGCACGCCCAGCAGGTTCGACGTCGGGGCGGCGCTCAGGAAGCTGGCCGCCGACGCCGGCCGGGACAAGGCCAGGTCCACCATGGACTCCCGGCGCGCGGCTCAGGCCGGGCGGCGGCTGACGGTGATCGCCCGGTGGATCCTCAACGCTCCGCACGCCGCCCATCACGTCGACCGGCTCGCCCAAGGTGACCCTGACGTGCCGGTCGAGGAGGACAACCTCGACGTCGAGGGGGCCGCCGTGTTCGCCTCGCTCCTTCACCTGACCGGACAGCACCCCGAATCCGCACAATTCTGGTGGCAGCTGGCCGCGGGCGCCGGCCACCGCGCCTCCGCGTACTGCCTCCACCTGCAGCACACCTCTCTGGGCGAGCAGCGCGAAGCCGCCCACTGGCTGCACCAGGTCCTCTACGACCTCGGAGACAGGCTCGACGACGGCTTCTTCGACACGGTCGAGGCGATCGCCCGCTACGTCTATCCCCGCCCCGACAGCGCCGCGCCGCTCACCGGCGGCTTGGAGATGGAAGTCGACCGCCTCGCCGACGACGGCGCCCCTTGCATGATCGTGCCCCGCCCGGACCGGCGCCTGGCCCAGGCTCTGCGCGAGCTCACCCGCGCCTGACCCGGACAGCAGCAAGGAGCCCCAGCACGCGCCCCCGGTTTCCTAGGCCAACGGGACGCAGGGCTCCTCGCATCGCACGACATCCCCCACCAACTCACAAGCAGCGAAGGACATCCACCATGCAGACTAGCCCCTGGCGCCGCGCTGTACACCACGTCCGAGACACCGGCGCCGCTGTCGGCTGCGCGCTCACCTACCGCGGCCGCCGCCTCCGCGGCTGGGCCCGCGCCCGCCGCCGTACCGCACTCAGCCAGCTGCTGCGCGGTATCTGCTTCGGCAGCGGCAGCGGCCTGATCACTCTCATCGTCTTCTGGCTCACCCACCGCTGAGCCGCCCGGGCCCCACTGGATCCGACGTTGGCAAGACCACCAGACGCTCCGAAAGCATCACCGAACGCGACCAGCTCAGAAGCTGTGTCACATCCCTTTGCGCAGGTCACGGGCATGATCTGGGAAGGTGATCCTGGTTGCCGTTCGGTTTGGCGTCGATGACAGACGGCCGAACGGCAGGAGTCAGGCGGCTGCCGTGAGCTGTTCCTGCGCCAGCACCGCCGCGGAGCGGCGGTGCTGGCGGGCGAGCCGGCGGGTCATGAGGGTGATGAAGGCCCACTGGATATGGGCTTCGGCCTAGGACATGAGGCGTTCGGAGTCCCGCGTGTTGCGCCTGGCCCGCATCGGACCCGGTGCTCTTCGATGCCTGGGACGACCCGGTGCCCGCTCCGACGCCGACTGTGCGCCGTGTACTGAACCGCGCTTCGCACGGTGCTCCGCCCACTAGCGGCCCTCGGTACCGACGTATCGAGAAACGCGTACGTCACCGTAACTGTCCCCTGTTTCCATGGAGGTACGGACCACAGAGGGCCGTGCCGAGGGCATTGTGCTCCGGCTTCGGGAAGGTGCTTACGAAGGGGCATGTGCCGTGTTATCTGGGAACGCTCGTTGGGGGCTGAGGAAGGCCGTGCTGGCCGCCGGTGTCGCCATGCTGATGGTGGCCCATGCCGGGCCCGCCACCGGCACCGCCGTCCCGGCGCAAAGTGGTGGGAACGTGCAGAAGGCGATGGAGGAGCTGGCCCAGATTCCCGGGGTTGTCGGAGTCGTGGGCGGGGCCTACACCGACGGGAAGTCCCTCGGTCTGGGCAGTGCAGGCTCCCGGCTGCTGGACGGGGAGGGCGGGAGGATCCCCGCGAACGCCCGCTTCCGGATCTGGTCACAGACCAAGCAGATGGTGGCCACCGTGGTACTGAAACTCGTCGAAAAGGGCGAGTTGGGGGTGGATGACAAGCTCGGTGACCTGCTGCCGGAGGTGGCGGAGAAGGGCCTGGTGACGCGGGCCGACGAGATCACTGTACGGCAGATGATCCGGCACACCTCCGGCATTCCCGACTGGTACGCCGAGAAGCCGAACCCGGACGGGAGCGAGGGAGACCCCTCGTTCGACGTGTTCGACTTTACGACCCCCTACCGGCCGCTGGATCTGGTGCGGTGGAGCCGTGATCGGCCCCGGACCGGGGAGCCGGGCGAGAAGTGGACCTACTCCAACACCAATTACACCCTTCTCGGCATGATCATCGAGAGGGTGACCGGCCATGATCTGGCCACCGAGCTGCGCACGCGCCTCTTCGAGCCGCTCGGGATGACCAGGAGCTACCTGATGGTCAAGCCGCCGGACGGCGTCAAGGGGCCGCACGGCCACGGCTACTACCCCGACACCGATGGCAGGCCGCGCGACGTGGACCGGTACAACGCCGGCCTCGCGGGGGCAGGGGCCGGCGGGGTCGTCTCCACCGCGCACGACGTGAGCACCTTCAACCGGGCGTTCTCCCAGGGCAAGCTGCTGCCGCCAGAACTGCAGCGAATCCTGACCGACCGGCCGACCGCCGCACATCTCCGAGGCAACAACAGCAACAGCAGTTGCAGCGATGACTTCTCCGTCACAGGCGGTTCGGCCCCAGGCTCCGTGGCCATGACCTTCTACTCGGCGGACGGACGTCGCCAGCTCGCGTTGTCGTTCACCCTGAGCGTCAAGCCCAACGCCGTGCAGCTCGACTTGGGCAAGGCCGTGGAGAGCATCTTCTGCCCATCCTCCTGAGAGGACGTCAATACCTGCGCATCGGCGGCTTTTCATTCTCCAGATGACCTGAGCCGGGTGAGTCCGTCGATTGCTGCAAGTTCGGTGCTCAGGAGCTGATCTCCGGCTGGTGCGGTGACGATAAGGAGAACAGTCACGTCGGGGTAGTCGTCCTCGAGGAGTTCGTCTTCGCCGTCGTCTCCAGGAATGGCGTTCGACTGGACCTTGATGCGGGTCGTGTCCGCCAGGGTGGCGAGGAAGTAGACCCCGAAGTAGTCGCTCTCGCGCTCGGCAAATACCGCTGGCAGCAGCTCGGCGAGGAGGTCGGCCAGTTGCTGGGCAGCATAGGCGTTCGTGCCGTAGGTGTCCGTGACGGTGACGGTCATCGTGCCATTCTCCCCGGGCCGCGTGGTTCTCGGTGCGTTCCCTCAAACTGCCATCGCTCACCTGGCCGACGCACCCGACCCCGTGCGCCCTCGGTGAGACTGCTGGAGAGCGTCCTTGGTGTGGCCTTGGGCGAAGTCCCATGGAGCGGGTGCATTGGCAGCCGCGTACTCGTCTGCGATGCCGAAGACGCTCCCGCATCCTGGGCATTCCGCCTGGCCGAACAGGTGCGTCAGGCCCCAGGCGCGCCGTTGCTGGCCATCCCGTACGGCCGACTCGTGCAACATTCTCCCGGCGCCGGTCAGCTCGTGCGGGACGGCCGGCCGGAGGGGGATCTGGTGGACGTCCCCCAGGTTCCAGTCCCGGATCGAGGAGTAGCAGCCGTAGTCGCCGACCGCGATCGTTACCGGTGCGTCGCAGTGCGGGCAGGCGACAGTGAGGAAGGAATCGGTGAAGTCGTCCAGGGCCTCGAACCACAAGGGCTGGCTATCGAACGCGAGCATGGCCCGCAGCAGGCTCAGGTAGATTTTCCCGTCCAGGCCAGACCGCAGCCGGGCAGCGGCCATGGCGCGAAGCTCGGCCAAGGTCGCCGCACAGCGGGCGACTTCTTCGTCGGCGCCGTGATGCTGAAGGAGGCCACTCGCTATGGCTCCCAGATCGAGCGCCCAGTCGCCGGCGTCCTCGGTCTTCGCGATGTCTGCCAGCTGCGGCAGCGCGGCGATGCTTGCCGGGGTGATCGTCCCCTGGTGGCACAAACGCCCCCAAAGCCTGTCGATGGCCCCTTGGTCACGACCAATGGCTCGATCCAGCAGCCCGGGTATCGCGTGTGCCGGACCGTAGGCGTCGTGGAGGGTGGACCAGTCGATCATCCTGTGATTCAAGCACGCTGCGGAGCGATCTCCGGGGGCGGTGAGTCATGAGCGGTATCACTTACGCCACCGTCGACCCTGGGGCCTGCGGTGCGGGGAACGCGGTGTGCTCATCGAACAGGCAGCGGTTCTTGGGCAGTGGTGGAGCTTGACCTAGCAGTCGGTTGAACCAGATTGCGCTGGCCAGCGGCGTGCCAGTCTCCGTGGTCGTCACGTCGCCGCCGGTAGTGGGCTTTGGCCCCGGGCGAGGCAGTGATCGCTGAGAACGCCCAGAGGTAGCCAGCGTGATTGAGCCGGTTGTTCTAGGAAGCAGTGAATCGGACGGTGGCCGAGTACTGGACGTGGGCCGTTGCCCACGAACGTGACGTCGTCTCTGGCTGATCCCCACGCAGGGGTCACCACCGCGGTCCTCGCGGCAGGCCCTGGCGGTCGACCGCCAGGACTTGTGTGGGGTCGTTCGTGGTTTTGGCAGTTCCTGAAGCCCGCGAGAGCGGCCCGCGGGTAGGCTCATCCGCTCTGCGTGCTCGAACTCGACCGGCGGGTGCCGAGATGCTCTTCCGGGTTTTGACCGAAAGGGAGGAAGGACAGTGTGGCCATCGCTTCGAGCGAATCGTTCGGACGCTGGACCAAGACCATCAGCGACCCCCGGCTCTGCGCTGCCATCGTCGACCACCTCACTGCAACGGTGCGATCATCGAAACCGGCACTGAGTCCTACCGCCTTGCCCACACCAGGGCTCAGCAGCAGCTGAGGCTGTCTGAACCGGATCCGTGGGCGTCAACCGTTCGGGGCCTCGAACGTATTCACCGCAGTCCGGAAGGTTCCCTGACCGGGCTGAGCAGGGTTGATCAGCACCACGAAGTCCGGAAGGGCTCCCGGACCGGGGTGCCCGACCGCGTCCTGGTCCTGGCTGTCGGCTTCGGCCTGCCAGTCGATCAAGTGGACGACCGCGGCATAGCGGCCCTCGGGCACTGGATGTTCGATCACGCCGTCCGAGGTATCCGCGCTGACATCTTCGATGCCACCCACGAGCGCGCGACCACGGGAGACGAAGAGGTAGGGCTGGGAAGCGACCAGCTGATGGGCTGTCTCCCGCTCGGTCAAAGCAGCCGGCGCGGCCGCAGTGCCCGACCGGACCAGCACAGCGAACGAGCCGTCTCCGCCGACATTGAGCGGAACCAGAGCACCCGCCTGGATATGACGGACGATGTCCTCGTCCTCCAGGAGCTCGTCCTCCCACGTGTCGTAATCGACGACCGCCTCGAACCTCTGCGGATCCCACAAGACGAGCATTCCGGCGTCCGTGACGACCGACGCGGGGACCTCGTCAAGGGGCTGCTGAGCAGTCACTCGAACCTCCGGTCATTTCACTGCCCGCACTCGAACCAGTTGATTCTCCCAGCAAAAGACAGCGACCTATCCGCCGGGGCCGCATTACGCGGAGACCTGGGTCCGCATCAGGCCGCCACCACCCCTGGACCCGCCCCTTGCCGGGACCGGTTCCAACCGCCCGGCCGGGGCCGACACAAACGTCATGGCCAGCACGGGCCGCAAGGGCGGCGTCCGCCCACAGCGCCAGGTCGACGCCCCAACCATCGGCGCGGGCACTCATGCCGTTCGGCTCAGTCCCACCAGAAGTCCCAGCTGTTCATACCGACGATGCGTTCGGCGTAGGCGGCCAGGGTGTAGGGAGGGGAGCCCTGCCAGACGTTGTCCGGGCAGAAGGCGAAATGCTCGGCGGCGACCAAGAGGGCGTCCCCGGTCCCCATCGGCGGTGCCGCGACGCTGAGGTGGAGGGTGTCAACGCCGACGGCTACGACGCGGACCCCAAAACGGTGCTCCAATCGCGTACGACGGCAGAGAACTTGGTGGTGTCATTGTCGTAGTTGGCAGGGCCGTCCCAGCCGAGAGCCGTGAGGGCGTGTGCACCGCAGGCAGCAGCGACGAGCCCGAGACGTGCCTGAGGATGTTGCTCGCTGAAGACCCGTGCATACTGAGCGGCCATCTCATCAGAGCCGATCACGGGCTCGTTGTGGAGAACTGGATACGGCCAGGCCTGCCCGAACGGTGCGGTGACAGTGGCACGTTGGTCCTGCGTGAGCAGGTCATCGTCCTCGCCGGTCTTCGTGTATTGGCTCCACCATTGCGCCAGGAGAACGGCCGGGTCGTGCACGTGGGGTGACGACAATTGCTCGGGAAACAGCTCGCCGGACGCCCAGGGCCTGAACTCGTTGCCTTGGCCGTGGGCGTCGAGAAGGAGTGGCCACAGGCCCGAGGTGCCGTGTTCGGCCAGCAGACGAGCCCACAGCTCGGCGGAGGCCGGGGGCTCGCTCAGCCATACTGGCTGCACAGCACCGTCGCCTTCGTCGGATGTGATCATCCGGCCTTGCGGGAGCGGGACAGCCAGTGAGGCAAGGAGTTCAGGGGCCACAAGCGGACCCTAGGTCGAGGGTCTGAAAGCCCAGAGGTCCGATCGCTGCGCTGGTCGCGTCTCGGTAGTCTGCCGCGGTGAATGAGTCTTCCTCGCTTCCCGGCGATCCTACCGAGCTGCGCCTGCGCATCTCCTACGACGACGACCTCGGCGACACTCCGCAGGCCGACACCCTCGAGCGGTGGGACGTGTCGATTCTTCACTGTCGGCGCACCCATAGCGACGCATCCGCTCCGGCTGCCGCTGCGTCGATGAGAACTGCGCCTCGTGCACCGTGGAGGAGGCCGCTGTCGGGTCGATGACCTTCTACCGTGTCCATCTCGACCGCGGCCGGAATGCCTTTGGGCCATGGCGGAAGAATCCGAGGACCTGTATGCGACGGCGCAGGTACTCCTTGATCCAGAGACCGGGTCGTTCACGAGTGAGGTCAGCGAACTGCTGGAGTACGTCGGGTCTGCTCTGCTCGTCATGGACCGGGTGACTTTGGAGCCCCGGTGGCGCGGTCACGGGCTGGCCTCCGTCCCTCTCAGCGAGGCGATTCACCGGCTCATGTCCGGGTGCCGGGCGGTCGCCTGTTCCCTGGGGGCCCAGCTGTTGCCGTTACCAAGTGGCTCCGCACTGATGCAGCTCAACGCTGGTGCGGCTGACTCTATCCATGGCAACAGCTGTGGTGCTATGCCTCATTCAGGTGATGGTGGGGCTACCGCGGACCCAACTCTCTCCCCTGCCCGGTACGAAACACCGCTGCCGGAACTCTGCGGTTTTCTGCTCCTGAGGTGCAACGCTGCCGACAGCAACGCCTCGGGCGGATTCGGTTGTCCTGGGGTGGGCCGCCGATGCGCCTGGCCCCTTCCGGGGGAAGGGGCCAGGCGCGGGCTTTGGGGTCATCGGGTCATGGGGTGACGATGGCGAAGTTGGTGTCGGGCTTGGTCACGTAGCCGAACACGGTCGCAGGGGCGGTGGGGTCGTCGCCCGTGACGGTGATATCGCCGTCGGACACGGCGGATTGGAAAGCAGCCTGCAGGGAGCCGCCGGGCAGGGCCGCTTTGATCAGCACCTTGTTGAGCGCGTTCCGGGCCAGAGTGATGGTGGCCCGAGGCTTGGGAGCGAGAACGTCCACGCCCGCCAGGTGGATGAGGGCGCCGTTGCGTAGCGTAGTGGTGGCCGCCTGCTGCTGTGGTTCGGTCAGGTGCCACTGCAGGGCGACCGGCTCGCGTTGTTCGCGTGCGGCTTTGGGGCCGTCGATGGCCTGGGCCAGGGTGTCGAAGATCTGGTCGAGGCTGAGGCTCTGGATCAGGTCGAGTCCGGCCTGGCTCGGGGTGCCGCCGGGGCCGTCGAGGACTTCCTTGGCGCCGGTGAGGAAGAAGTTGCGCCAGGTGCCGTTCTCGGCGCCGTAGCCGAGCTGGGTCAGGGCCTGGGCCTGGAGCTGCTTGGCCCTGCCTGCCTGGTCGTCGGGGATGCCGGGTGCGAAGACGGCGTGGTTGACGAGCTCGACCACCCAGCGGTAGTCGCCCTCGTCGTATGCGACCTGGGCCTTGGCCAGGAGGTTGTCGATGCCGCCGATGGCCTCGACGTAGCGTCGGCCGGCCTCGGTGGGCGGGTAGGTCCACAGGTGGGCGGGGTTGCCGTCGAACCAGCCGATGTAGCGTTGGTAGACGGCCTTGACGTCGTGGTTGATCGAGCCGTAGTAGCCGCGGTTGTACCAGTGGGCCGCCAGGGTGTCGGGCAGTTCGAAGTTCTCGGCGGCCTCGATGCCGGTGGACCCGGTGTTGATCAGGCGCAGGGTCTGGTCGTTGAGGTAGGCGTACAGGTCCCGCTGGTTGCTGAGGAAGTTGGTGACGTTCTCGTTGCCCCAGGTGGGCCAGTGGTGGGAGGCGAAGGCGACGTCGGTGTGCTCGGCGAAGGTCTGGATCGCCTCGGTGAGGTACTTGGACCAGGCGTGCGGGTCGCGTACCTGGGCGCCGCGCAGGGTGAGGAGGTTGTGCAGGGTGTGGGTGGCGTTCTCCGCCATGCACAGGGTGCGCTGCTCTGGGAGGTAGATGTTCATCTCCGCAGGGGCCTCGGTGCCGGGCGTGAGCTGGAAGATGAGGCGGACCCCGTCCACGACGACGCGAGTGAGCCCGGCACGCCAGGGGATGACGTCCTCGGCCTGCCACTGCTCGCGCGGGACGGCGGTCTCCTGGCTGATGGTCTGGTTCGGCGGGATGAGAGTGACTTCGCCGGTGGAGACGGTCATGCCGAGGCCCGAGCCCACCTGCCCGGAGGGAGACTTCTCCAGTGCGGCCGCGTACATGAAGGAAGCGCGGCGGGCCATCGCCGGGCCGGCGTAGATGTTCTCGCTGACCGCGTGTTCCAGGAATCCGTCGGGCGCGATGAACGGGATCTCCGGGACGCTCTCCCCTTCGAGGCCGAACAGGCCGCGTACACCGCCGAAGTGGTCGACGTGGCTATGTGTGTAGATCACCGCGCTGACCGGGCTCTGGTCTTCCTGGGCGTCGCGGTAGAGCTGGAGCGCGGCGTGGGCGGTCTCGCGGGAGGCGAGGGGGTCGATGACGACGAGACCCGCCTGCCCCTTGATGATCGTCATGTTCGACAGGTCGTAGCCGCGCACCTGGTAGACGCCGTTGGTGACCTGGAACAGTCCGGCAATGTTGGCGAGTTGGCTCTGCCGTAACAGGCTCGGGTTGACGGTCGGGAGCTCCATCCGCAGCGACGGGTCGAGGAAGTCGTATTCAGTGAAGCTCCACACCACGCGGTCGCTGGCGGTGTGCGAGTAGATGGCGTTCTGGCGCGGCACCGCCACCTGGTTCCGGGACGCGTCCTGGAAGTCGGTCGAGTCGTTGAACGGCAGAGCCTCCTGCACCGCGCGGTTGGCTGCGGTGATGAACGACGACGGCTCGATGGGCTCACTGTTTTCAGGCATGCAAAAACCTCCCTGATCAGGCACGGACCGTTCGCACCTGAGCGCGTTCGGTGAGGCCGAAAGTACGGAAGGGCTCAAAGGGAAACAAGACGGCAGAACAAGCCAGATACTGCCCGCCCTTGCCCACAATGCCGCGCGGCAGCAATACCTCAAACCTCCTTCG
The DNA here is from genome assembly GCF_055597165.1 of Streptomyces sp. NPDC039480. NCBI lineage: Bacteria > Bacillati > Actinomycetota > Actinomycetes > Kitasatosporales > Streptomycetaceae > Streptomyces > Streptomyces sp. NPDC039480. Next base: position 44,210 of record NZ_JBVITX010000014.1, read on the forward strand.
CTGCACACCCCGTTGTTGCCCCGCTCAGACAGGTAGGTACCCGTGGCCGGACCGCCGCCTGGTCGACCTCGCGCCGTCAGGGCAGCAGTTCATGACCGTGGACCACGGGCAGGCGGACGTCGCCTTCCACGATCACCCCGACGGGGACGTGCTCTTCACCCTCCCCATTGAAGTCTTCGGGTACGACCCGGAGGATTCCTTCGTGGAATGGAGCGGCGGCTACCTGACCGAGGACACGGCCATCGTCACCCTGGGCGGTGAGAGTCAGGACGAGGAGGAGTGGTTCCGTTACCACCTGGTCGACGTACACACGGGCACCCTCAGCGGCGAGTTCACCGTCGAGGTGAGCGACCCGTACGAGCTGGTGCCCCTGGGTGACGGTTCCTGGCTCACCTGCGCCGGCGGCGACCCCGCCCGTTGCCCGCGCTCCGCAGCCGTTCGCACCGCCGCGCCCGGCCGTACCAACCCCTCCCTGCGAAAGGCAGAAGTGATGACGGCGGACACTCGATTGCCACTGATTCCTCAGGCGCCTGAAGGCCTGAGCCGACGAGCCCGTTACTTCGTCGAGGGGCACGGGCTGCGTGTTCCACACCGTGACCTCACGCTCGATCGGGAGGTATGGCGCAAGCATGGGATTCCGGATGACGAGATCGACCGGGCTGTCGCCTTTCAAGAGCTCTGGGGCGGTCTGGCCCTGCCCCCGGCCCCCGAGTACGAGGGCGGCCCGCGGGTTCTGGAAGCCGATGTGCCCGAAGGCTCGGCCGGGAGCGGGTGGCGGTTCTCGGCAGGTGGCTGTCGCGTCTCGATGGCCTACGGGTTCATGATCGGGCCGGGAGGCGAGTTCGGGATCGACGCCGACCACTGGACACCGCTGCACGCCAGCACAGAGGGTTGGGTGGAAGCCCTGGCTCTGGCCGACCATGCGGGTTTCTGGGCCAAGACGATCACGAAGATCAAGGGCGGCGCCGTTGAGGAGCTGGACCTCGACGGATTCGAGCCGGTACCTGAAGTCCAGGGACTTGCTGACACCTGGTGGCGGGGCAAGGACTCCCTGATCGCCGTCTACCGCGGCGTAGCCTCGGGCTTTGACGCCCCCTACTGCCTCAGGGCCCACATCTACGGCGGACTCGATGCGTGGGGCCTGGGTGGCACCTGACCCCCGATGAGCCGGAGCACGTTAGTTGTCATATAGGCAGGCTTGCTGTCACCGTTGGTCTTGACCAGGTAGTGGTTGCGGTGCACGAATCGGTGGTCGGTCGTCACCGTCTCTGGAGTGAAGAACGGCAGGGTAGCCAACGGGTGTCCGGCGAATTCGGCGACCACCGCGGTGGGGATGCCGGGGCAGGGCCACTCCAACTCCTCACCCCAGTCCGCCCCGGCGGGCGCTGCCGAGGGTTACAGCGCCGGATACGCCCTAGTTATCCAGTCTGACTTCGCGATCTTGCTGCGAACCCGGCTGGGGACGCGTACGGCCACCGCGCGATCATCGAGGCTGGCAGCTGGCCGAACAGGCTGGCCATGTCCGGCCCGGACCGATGCAGCGCCTGCTGCGTTACCCCCGCTGGGACGCCGATGCCGTCCGTGACAACCTACGCGCCTATGCCGTCGACCACCTCGGCAGGGCCAGCCTCGGCGGGCGTCAACGGCAGTGCACCGGCACCGAGGGACGCATCGAGAACTCACAGGTCGGCGGCCTGGGAGATGATCGAGACCGCGCTGGACGCCAGGATCACCGCCTCCCGGGTGACCGGCGACGAAGCTTACGGACAGGACCCTCATCTACAGCTTGCTCTGGAGACACGCGAAACCGGCTACGTGCTCGCCGTCGCCTGCTCGACGAGAGTGCGGATCAACAAGGGCCGCGCCCCTGCCCGCGCGGACACCGTCGCCGGCCGTCTGCCTGCCACGGCCTGGCAACGGCACAGTGCCGGCAGGGGCGCGAAGGGCCCGCGCTACTACGATTGGGCCTGGGTCCACATCGGCACTGGCAGCCACCGCCATTTGCTGATCCGCCGCAACCGGACCACCGGCGAACTCGCCTTCTACCGGTGCTGGTCACCCACCGAAGTGACGCTGACCGAACTGGCACCGGCACATGACCCTCGCCATGCTCGCCTGCTCACTGCGTCGGCCATCACCACGGCCAAACTGCTGCACTGGTCCAGTTGGCGCCGACACCATCAGTCAGCGGCCGGACGCAGTCCCTGCCGGCGACGATCTCTCAAGGAACCCACTAGATGGACCAGGAAGCCGCACTGAGGTAAGGCCGTTTCCGGGACAACCGGTTCTACGCTTACCTGCGAGGCGTGTTTGCGGCCGACTCAGCGGATCGTTGGAGCTGGTGGCGCGACCACTTCGCGCAGCTCGGCGGCGGCCTGAGCCATGAGCTGAGCGAGGGTGGTGTCCGGCTCGGCTAGCCAGCGGGGCATGGCGCGCCGGTGGATCGCCAGTACCACGTCGATGATGAGGCGTGCTTTTCCGGGCTCGACGCCGCGGCGCTCGAGCGCCGGTGCCAGCGCGTCGGCGATGTCGGCGAGCTTGATCAGATCGCGCTCGGCCAGTGCCGGGTTGGCGGCGATCACTCTTCCCCGGCGCAGCAGGAACTCGCGTGGGCGGAAGATCTCCTCGGCGCGATCGGGGTGAGGCCCGGGTCGGCTGCCCTGCTGCTCGTCCACGGCGCGGGCACCACCGTAGGTGAGGCGGCGGTGCGCTTCGCGCTGCACCGGGGTATTCGGGTGATCGCCACAGCCGGGCCGGCTCGGGCCGCCGCCCTGGAGGAGATCGGCGCCCAGGTGACCGCCTACGGCGAGGGCATGGCTGAACGCGTCAGCGCACTGACCCCAGGCCTCGTGGACCGCGCGCTGGACACCACGCCGGCCGGGGGCCGGATCGACCGCGCCGACCAGCCCAGTCCGGCCGGCGGCTCGCTACCGACCTTGATCGGGCTGGCCGGAGATCCCGACCGTGTCCTCACCGTCTCGGACTTCGCCGCCGCAGCCGAACTGGGCGTCCGGATCCCTACCGAGATCCGCTACGCCCAGATGAACGAGTTCGCCAGGCTCGCCGGCGAAGACATCCTGGTCGTACCGATCGCCCGCACCTACACCCTCGACCAGATCCAGGAAGCGGCCGAGCTCAGCCAATCCCGGCGCCCCGGCGGCAAGCTCATGCTCGTCCTGTGATCACCTTGCTGGCCTGGTCAGGCAAAAGGAGTTCACACACCCCGATGATCACATGGCGACCGCACCCGTTCCCGACCAGGATCACTGCAAGGTCGTGAAGTCACACTGGAGTACTAGCCGGACACGGGTGTCAGCTGCTCATCCGCCCACTGGGCGAAGGTGGTGACCGGGATGCCCAACTCCCGGGCAAACTCGGGCCGGGCGGGCTGGAGAACCGCGTTGTTCCACTCGTGTCCGGCTCCCCACGTCGGCATACCCGCGTCGAGGGCCTCTTCCAGGCTCATGGAGGGCACGGTCACGGGCACGCCCCAGGCGGCGGACAAGGTCTGCGTGATCTGCTCCATCGTGCGCAGGTCACCGGCCAGTTCCAGTTCCATCTGGTGGAACCGGTCAGGGTCTCGAAGGGCGTACGCCGCAGCCGTGCCGATGTCCCGCACGGCCACCAGGGCCAGTTCGGTCTCCGGCTTCAATACCGTCAGCAGTCCGCCGCGCGGCCCCTTGGGCGCCAGCAGGAGCAGGTTCTCCATGAAGAAGGCGGGCTTGATCACCATCCAGCGGGCAAAGCCCGCACCCCGCACCGCATCCATGATCGCCTGCTTGGTGTGGAAGTAGTCCGCCATCGCCGCCCAGCGGCCCTCGGCCCAGCCGGGGGCCCGGGTGTGCACACCGACTCCGCTGGTCGAGGACTGCACGAACTGCCGTACTCCCTCAGCCTTCGCCGCGTCCACCAGGTTGGCGGCTTGGGCGAGTTCGCCCGCGAAGTCCACGCTGGTCTCGGTCATGGGCGGCATCTGCACCGAGAACACCGCGCGGACCCCCTCGACCGCCGGGCCGAGGGAGGCCGGGTCGGAGAGATCCGCCCGCACCAGTTCGGCGCCCAGCGCCTCGAGCGCTTGGGCGGACGTCGACCGCGGATCGCGTACGAGTGCGCGTACGGGCACCTCGGCGGCCAGGAGTGCGCGGGCCGTGGCCCCGCCTTGCCGACCGGTGGCTCCGGTGACCAAGACTGTCTCGCTATCGATGGGCATGGTTGCTGCTCCTCACGGACCGGAGAGAAAACGGCGGGGCCCGCCGTTTTGTCTGCCGCTAAGATATGGCGGGGACCGCCGTTTAGCAATGAGGAGATCATGACCGGTCAGCGCTCGGATGCCCGACGCAATTACCAGCGCATCCTCGCCGTCGCCGAAGCCGAGGTCGCCGCGCACGGCGCCGAGGCATCCCTGGAGCAGATCGCCCGCACCGCAGGCGTCGGTTCGGCGACCGTGCGCCGTCACTTCCCCACCCGCCGCGCCCTGCTCGAAGCCGTCTTTCAGGAGCGCATCGAGGGCCTGCGCGAGCACGCCCACCGGCTAAGTGCGACCGAGGACGGCCGCACTGCCCTCCTGGAGTGGCTCCACGCCCTTGTCCTCTACGCCGTCTCAGCCCGCGGATTCGCCGACACCCTCAGCTACGAGCCTCCCGCCGAGGAACCCTCCCCGCACTCCTGCGGCAGCAGACTCGCAGCGGCCGGAACTCCCTTGCTCCAGCGGGCCATTCGCGACAAGGCGGTTGCACCCCACGTCACCTTTCACGACCTGCTGACCCTCGCCGTCGGCATCGCCCTGGCCACCGAGCACCACAAGGCCCCCGAGACCCAGGCCGACCGCCTCTTCCGCCTCGCTGTGGAAGGGCTCAGCCCTGAGCCCGGCATCGCTGAGGTGTCCGAGAACTCAGGATCTTCGGTACTGGTGACAGAAAGTCTGCCGAACGGGCGGTTGTGACAAGCGGGATGCCTAGTCGGTGACAACCAACGTGCCTTGACCAGTCCTCTCCGCCAGCTCATCCGGCGTCACCGGTGACAACTCCTGAGCTTCGGCTCACCCGAAGGCCAAGCTCATCGGTCCCAACGCTGAGCGTTCGGGTTGGCCATAAGGGTCAAATAGAGCGCTAAGTCACATTTGTGTCGCTGGGGTCAGAGGTGACCGGGGGAAAAGCCGGTGTTGACCAGCCCGGTGGGGTTGCCGGCGCACCAGAGGCTGTTCTGAGGTGTGTTCTGGTTGACCTCGGTCATAACGGGGGATCAGTCGTCGGCGTTCGCGGTGGGCTCGGTGAGAACGGCGCCGCCGAGAGCGAGGGCGAGGCCGCCCAGAGGCGGCATTCCGGATGCCCCTCCCTTCTACCGGCCCACGGACGGACAGTGGGCATCGTCCCCTTCGTCGGCGCGGCGGCACCCTCAATGTTGATATCGGGCAGTTCCCGCCGGTATGCACGAGTCGCGCGGTCGAGGATCGGAGGCAGCTTCTCAGATGGCGAGCCGTGTGTCGTTGAAGCGGATGTCGGCCGGGACGAGGTGGCGGAAGGGCAGGTCGGCGGATGCTTCTTCTGCGGCCAGGACGCAGGAGACCTGGGCTCCAGGGGCCAGCGTGCGCGGACCGTCGGTGGACGCGGTCAGTTCGATCCGGTTGCCGCGCTCGGTAGGGCTTGTGCACCGGCTTCATCCGGGTGCCGGACCTGACCTGGGGCTGGATCAGCCATCCCTCCGAGGCGGTCGAAGCCAGCCAGTGGATCACCGCTGAGGTGATCATTGCCGAGACGCGCTCCAGGTAGGTCACCCTCTCGTTGAAGGCTCTGCCGAGGTTGACCTCCAGCGTCACCGGGTGCGGCTGGGCGTCGCCGGTGGAGCCCGCCGGTAGTGACAGGACAGCGGGGCATCTGCAACCCGACGCCCCGAGCCGGCCGCAGACCAGCGCCACACGCTCCGGCCGCCAGCCGTCCGGGGTCTTCGGACAAGCGCCGGCCACTGGCTGACCCAGCCGATCCTCACCCGGCCAGGAGTCCGCTGTGCCCACCGAGATCGCTTCCCACGCTAAAAAGCAGCCGCGCGGCAGCGGACACAGTCCGCCCGGCCGGGCACAGTTGTCAGTGGGAGTGGCCACAATCCCCCTATGACCTCACCCCAACGCCTCGACGAGCTTCTCACTCACATGCACTTGGAGGAGGCCGCCACGTTCACGGCCGTGCACGGCGCCGACGAGGACGCCGTGATCCGCCTCTTTGGCGGTGCTCCCGGACGAACCCGCCCCTTACGCCTGGTGGACTTGGGCGAGTACTACGACGGGGATTTGATCCTGGTCTCCCGGTCAGGGCCGGCGGTCGTCGTCGTTGAGCACAACGACTATCAGGGTTCGCGTGAGGAAGTGCTGCGCCCACTGTCCCGCCTTGGCCGTACCGCCAGTGCTCACTGGAGCGTCAACGCAGCCTGCCGCCTGAGCCTGGCCGACAACGGCCTGATCTCCTCCTCCTTCGACACGCTCGATCCCGAGAGCGTCTACGGTGCGCGCCCCGACGCCTGGCGGCCTCTGCTGCACGGCCTTGGCCTGGAAGGCAGGAGAGGCTGCGGCGCGAGCCTGGTGGCCGTCGAGCGCGCCACGGGCGCACGGTTCGACCAGGCGTGGGTACAGGGCACGCACCGCGGCGTGCAGATCACGCCGGTGCCTGACTATCTGCTCGGGCAGGAGCTCATCCACTCCCCCCTGCTGAAGCGGGAGCCCTTCCTCAGCTACCTGGCCGCTCTGGGGCCCGCCATGCTGGGGCGGATGCGCCGCCACGCCCTAGACCTGGCCCTGGCCCACGCCGGCCTGCGCGAGCATCCCCTGACCCTGGCCGCCCTCACCGCGGACGCCCTCCCGGCCGCGGCGCGCGAGCGGCTGCGCGAGGATCTCGTGGCCGCCCACGACCGGGCGCTCCCGCGGGCGTTTGCGATGCTGGACAAGGAGCCTGAGGAAGTCGAAGTCGAGTGGGAGCGTGCATCACACCTCGTCTTCCGTCAGGCCGTCGTCTTCGACGCCCTCGCCCAGTGCGTCGCCGCCCACCTGCCCACCCCGGCCAACCGCCTGCCGGACGTCCTCAGCGACCTTGCCTCGGCGATGACCGGGGGCGGTGCACAGGTCCGTGAGTTCTCGATGGTTCAGCACCTCCACGACACGGCACAGCGCACAGCATGACCACTGGTGCACCATGCGGCCTGGCCGGCCGGCCTGCGGGCGATGACAGTCCGACCTGCCTGGTCACCACGACGGGGCGGAGGTCTCCCTTCCGGTGGCTCTGGGGCTGGTGCGGGCCATGTTCCGCGACCAAGGTGCCTGGTGCCGGCTGGAAGCGGGAAGCAGCTTTGCGGTACACGTCGGCTGGGACAAGTACGTGTACGTAGGCAGCGAGCGGCCCTCCTCGGAGGCTATGGCTCGCACACGGGAGCTCGGCCTCTTCCCGGAATCGGTCGCGACCTCGCCGTACGCCGTCGAGCCTGAGGAACCGGAGGTGACGGAGGTAGCCGACGCGGACTTCTAGGGGCGGGTACGCACGGTGTTGGCTTCGGGCCAGACGGCACTTCTGGAGGCCTACGTTCGTAACGCCGCACGCTGGCACCGTCTTACGGAGCAAGACCTCGACGCGGTGCGGGCCGGTCCTAGCCCGCGAGCTGTGCTGACCGTCGGGCCAGAGCTGTCCCCTGACGTCGGCGCGGTCCTCGCCGCGCTGCCCGAGGAGGAATCCGTGGAGTTCGGCTGGGAGACGCAGGCACTCTGGCCAACTCTGCGTCCAGCTGGCCGAATTGGTCCTCGCTCAGTCGCGGTGGGAAGGCCGAGCCAGTCGAACGCAAGGCCCGCGGGCCGCCCTTGGTCCACGACTTCCGCCAGCATGGCACCTACCGGACGCTGACCCGCAGACCCTTCGCAATCACCGAGCTCTGCTCGTCGCGGGCGAATCGCGGCGCAGTAACGTTGACGTCAGAAGTCAGTTCCTTCTGTCGTCGCTCCCGGTCACGATTAACGGGCTCCGCTCACATTCGCACGCGCCCGCAGTCCATGAGTTGCCGGAATGGCCACCAATGGCACGACGGCAAACCCCCATACGCCTGGTGGCAGGGCAAGGAGAAGCGCGCCGGCTTTGCGCCGGTGACCTGGCTTTCCTGCTCGGGGCCGCGGGTCACAGCCGCCGGGATGACGTCCGACACCGGCGCCTTGTTCACGCCGGAGCGCGCGGGCAGAAGCGGCTCGCTGCCTCGATCACCTCGATAACCGGGGAAGTTCGCGCAGGTAGACCCTGATCCACGGCTCGCCCTGCGACTGCGGTCACGTGTTGAGGTAGAAGTAGGTGAGGACATCAAGGGGCCGCCGTCGGCTGTCGGTCGTGCGGGAGGCGCAGGGTGAAGGTGCTGCCTTCGCCGAGAGTGCTGCGGACCGTGATCGATCCTCCGTGGGCCTCGGCCAACTTGCGTGCGATGGACAGCCCGAGGCCGCTGCCTCCGGTCCGGCGGCTGCGGGACTTCTCCGCGCGCCAGAACCGGTCGAAGAGGTGCGGGAGGTCCTGTGGTGCGATGCCCGTCCCGGTGTCCTCGACCTCCAGGACGATGCCGTGCTCCTCCTGCCGGGAGCGCAGCGTGACCCTGCCACCGCTCGGGGTGTGGCGTACGGCGTTGCTCACCAGGTTGCTGATGATTTGCTGGAGTCGCATCGGGTCGGCGTACACCTCGTGGATGCCGCCGGCGAGGTGCTGGTCGAGTCGCACACCTGCCTGCTCGGCGGTGCTGCTGTGGGCGGAGGCGGCCCGGCCGAGCACATCGGCGGTCCGTACCGACTCGATGCGCAGAGTCAGCTTCCCGGCGTCCGCGGCGGCCAGATCGGACAGGTCGTCGATGACGTGCTGGAGCAGCACCGCCTCGTCGAGGAGGAGGGCGAGGAGTCGGTCGTCCGTCGGGGTGAGGCCGTCCTGGGCCGCTTCCAGCCAGCTGCGGATGCTGGTCAGTGGACTGCGCAGTTCGTGGGCGACGTCGGCGACCATCGACTTGCGCTGCTCCTCAAGCTGCTTGCGGCGTTCGGCGAGATCGTTGAAGGCCACAGCGAGGTGTCCGATCTCGTCGTTGGTCTTCACCGGGACCTGCACGATGTGCTCGGCGGGCTGCTGGGCGGCGGTGATGAGCGAACGCAGCGGGTGGATGAGCCGGAGCCCGATGGCGACGGTGAGGGCGACGGCGACGGCCAGGACAAGGGCGGCGGCAGCGGCGATCCGGCCCACAGTGCCGTCGGACGGTGTGAACCCGATCGACTCGTCGAGATCGCCGGAGGTGGCGACGAAGAGCAGGGCGGGCGGTGCGACGTAGGGGCGGAGCTGCTTGCGGCGTGAGTCGTCGACACATGCCTGGGCCGCTGTGTCGGTCACCGTCTCCCGTGCCGGTCCCTCGATCTGCCAGGTGAGGTCGTCCGCGACTTTGATGACGTCCGGTTTCCGCAGCCTCAGGCAGGTGGCGGTGAGTGTTGTCAGCTCCCGCAGCACCGCGCGCTGGGAGGGCTGAGGCTCCTGATGAATGGTCAGGTTGCAGACTGCTGACGCCTTCTGCCCCAGGCCGGGATCGGAGAACCGGATGTCGAAGCGGCCGCTGGGCAACTCGACGACCTGAGGGGGAGCGCCGCTCTCCCTCAGACACGGGGTCGCCTCCGTCACGGCTTCGCGTACGCGGCGGTGTTCTTGTGTCGTGAGGCGGTACGGTCCGACGGCTCGCGGATCGATGGAAGCGCGGTCGTCCGCCAGTGCGGTGTCCGGGTGCAGGGGATCGACCTGGGCCGAGGGACGGGCCGGCAGCGGACGCGGTCCGGACGCGGAGGCCGCGATCCGGGTACGCGACGGAGTGGTGAGCGTGATCGCCCGCCCGGTGTCGGCGGCAAGAGCGGTGACCAGCCCTTGGACTCCGTCCCAGCTCCGGTGCTCGGCCGCGTAGCCGATGAGTGTGTCGTGGATCCTGATGTCGTCGGCGAGGGACTGGCCCTGCTCGGTGCGCAGCGCGCTCGTGGTGGTGGTGACGGCGATCCAGGCCGTCGCCGCCACCGCGCAGACGGCGACGAGGACGGACGCGGCGAGCAGTCGGGCGAGAAGGCTGCGGTGCAGTGGCACCCTGCGTCGACGCATGTCAGCCGCCGTCGGACGCGGAGGGCGAGGTCGCCCGGGAGCCGTCTGCCGGGCCGGAGGGCATCTTGTAGCCGATGCCGTGGACGGTCAGCAGGTGCACGGGGCGGCGCGGGTCGGCTTCCAGCTTCTTGCGTAGATTCATGATGTACATGTCGATCGTGCGGAGGGTGGACATGGTGTCCCAGCCGCGCGTCCGCTCAAGCAGTTGCTGCCGGGTGAAGACACGCCCCGGTTCGGCGGCCATCGTCGCCAGCACGGTGAACTCACCGGGCGTGCAGCCGATCAGCCGCCCGTCCACACGCACCTCGTGCCGTGCGGGATCCACGGATATCCGGCCCGCCCGCAGTATTCCGTCGTCCGGGGGAGCCGCCCGTTCGACCCTGCGAAGGAGCGTCCGTACCCGAGCCGTGAGCTCGCGTGGGCTGTAGGGCTTCGTCATGTAGTCGTCGGCCCCCAGATCGAGCCCGAGCAGCAGATCGTCCTCGCTCGTGCGTGCAGTCAGCATGAGCATGGGCATCGATGTCTCCTGCCGCAGGACGCGCGCCACGTCCAGTCCGTCGACCCCCGGCATCATCACGTCGAGCACGAGGAGCTGGGGGCGCAGTCGGCGGACGGCATCGATGGCGGCGCGACCGTCGTGGACCACGAAGACGTCGTATCCCTCGGCGCTCAGGTACATGCGCAGCACCTCCGCCTGACGCGCGTCGTCCTCGGCGATCAGCACGTTGTGGTTCATCAGGCGATCCTAAGGGCGGCCGGCAGGCATTCGCCCAGGTCGGGAGAGTCTGACAAGTTCGATACTTTTCACTGACCGCGCTCTGACGACGCGCTGCCAAAGTCGGCGCCATGAAACGAGATTCGACGTGGCGCCCGGTGTTCGCCCTTCTCGCGACTCCTGTATGCCTCGGCCTGCTCACGGGCTGCTCACAAGGTGACGGCAGTGCATCCGACGAGGGAACGGATTCGCATGTCGCCTCCGTGAAAACACCCGGAGGGAAGGAATCCGACGGATCCTCCGAGGCGAAGACTTCCGGCGGATCATCCGGCTCCGGAAAGAAGGGTGTCATGATCAGCATGACCATGACCGACGAGGAGAAGGACGGCATCCACGACGCCTGGTACGCCTGCCTGAAGGCCAAGGGCGCCCCGATGGCCATGAAGGGCGATACGGAGGTCGTCAAGGACCTGGACAAGCGACAGCCGGCGGCGGCGTACACGGCCTGCGAGACGAAGGAGCCCTATCTCGACCCGCTGTACACCAAGGACGGCAATCCCAAGTACGCGGAACAGACGAAGGCATGGCTGGTCTGTGTGAATCGCGAGGGCATCGAAGTCAGCGGCAACTGGGACGACGACTTCTTCACGTTCGGAAAGGTCGACCCGAAGGTGACGAACAAGCAAGAGGTCTACCGCAAGTGCTATTCGGTGTCCTACAAGTGACGGACTACCGACCGCGCAGGTGGGCGTCCACATCAGAACGCGTACGGAGGTCACTTTCGTGACCACCGGGACCGATGCCGACCAGGGACCTCAGCGCCGCCGTACGCGGATCCTCGTCTCCGTGAGCGCAGCGGCCCTGCTCGTGACGGGAACGGCCGGAGCCATTGTGTGGAACCGCGACGGGGGCAGCCCGGCAGGAACGCGGTCCGAGCCGACCGCGCAGACCGCCACGATCACCCGGGGTGACCTCAGCAACAGCCAGACCCTGGACGGCACTTTGGGATTCGGCGTTCCGGCGACCGTACGCGCCGCAGGTGGCGGCGGCACGGTGACCTGGCTCGCCCCGAACGGCACGAGGGTCTCCCGGGGCAAGGCCCTCTACCGCGTCGACGACCGGCCCGTGTCCGTCCTCTACGGCGACCTGCCGCTGTACCGCAGACTCGCCACGCCCAACACCGTAGGCCGTGACGTCCGTGTGCTCGCCGACAACCTGCGGGCCCTGGGCTACTCCATCGGCAGCCAGCCCTCACCTGGTCAGACGGTCCTCGTGCGGCCGGAAGGAGCCGGGGACGGTGCGGGCGCGCCCCCCGCTCCCGGCGCGATCGGACCGGCGGAGGATCCTGGGGCGGGGAACACCCGTCAGGAAGAGCCCAAAGCCGGGGACAGTGCGGGCGCGACGCCGTCCGCCGGCCGCACCTCCCCCGCGCCCACGCGGGTGACGGTCAAACAGGGCGAAGCCGTCCTCACTCAGGCCCTGATCAACGCGGTCAAGCGCTGGCAGACCGCTCTCGGCGTACCGGCCAGCGGGGTGGTGAAGTTGTCCGACGCGGTCGTGCTCAACGGCCCCGTACGGGTGGACAGCGCGCAGGTCCAGGTCGGGCAGCCGGCGGAAGGGCCGTTGCTCCGGGTCACCCCGACGGGCAAGGCCGTTACCATACCGGTGGATGCCGACGAGTCAGGGCCCATCAAGCGTGGCGGCCGCGTCAGCGTCCGCCTCCCGGACGGAACCCCCCTCAAGGGCAAGGTCGCTTCCGTCGCCACCAGCGCTGAAGCCCCCCAGGAAGAACCGGGCGGCGACCAGACCCCCCAGGTCGATGTCATCGTGACGCTCGACGAACCGGCCCGGGCCAAGAAGTTCGACTCCACGCCGGTGAAGGTCGAATTCGTCCACGAGACCCGCCGCAACGTGCTCATCGTCCCCGTCACCACGCTCCTTGCGCTGCGCGAGGGCGGGTACGCGGTCCAGTACAAGGACGGGAGGCTGGCCGCTGTCACGACGGGACTCTTCGCCGGTGGGCAGGTCGAGATCACCGGGGAAGGCATAGCCGAGGGCGACCGGGTGGTGGTCGCGTCATGACCGCGGTGCTCTCCGTACGGGAGGTGACCGTCGCCTATCCGGGCGGCGTCAAAGCCCTCGACGCAGTCTCGCTGGACATCCATCCGGGAGAATTCCTCGCCATCGCCGGTCCTTCCGGCTCGGGCAAGTCCACTCTGCTGAACGTCATGGGCACGCTCGCCCTGCCCACCAGCGGTCACGTCGCGATCGACGGCCACGACGTCGCCGGCCTCGGTGACCGGCAGCTGTCTGCGCTGCGCGGGCGCCGACTCGGCTTCGTCTTCCAGCACTTCCACCTGTCCGAGGGACTCACCGCCACCGAGAACGTCGCCACCGGCCTGCTCTACGCCGGCGTACCGAGGCGCAGGCGGCGCCGGTCGGCACGGGCTGCGCTGGACCGGGTCGGCCTCGCCCATCGCTTCGACCACCTGCCCCACCAGCTCTCGGGAGGTGAACGCCAGCGGGTCGCCATAGCCCGGGCCCTGGTCCACCGGCCCTCACTCGTGCTGGCCGACGAACCGACCGGCGCACTCGACACCGCGAACGGACAGTCCGTGCTCCAACTCCTCGTCCAGCTCAACCAGGAGGGCACCACCATCGCGCTCATCACCCATGACCGCGACATCGCCCGCCGGCTGCCGCGCCGGGTGGAGATCCTCGACGGACACGTCGTCACCGACACCGGTCCGGTCCCGGGCGCCCATGACGATGCCCGAGCGATGACGTCATGAACGCACCCCCCGACCAGACCGCCACTCGCTCCTCCTCCATGCGCCCTTCCCCGCCCTTGCCCCGGCCGGTCAGGCTGGCTCTGTCCGACCTGTTGCTCCTGGGCATGATCGGTATCCGCACCCGCCGTATGCGGGCCGCGCTCTCGGCCCTCGGTATCTCCATCGGCATCGCGACCATGATCGTGGTCACCGGCATTCCGGTGTCCAGCCAACGCGCGTTGGAAGCGGAGCTGACCGCCCTGGGCACCAACCGGCTCAAAGCCGTGGCCGACTCCAGTCTCGTCGCGCCGGGCGAAACGGCGGCCTTCCCTCAAGAGGCCGCCGCGATGGTGTCCCGCATCGGTCCGGTCGAGGCCGTCACCGATGTCGCCAACACCGGTGCGAAGGTCCGCCGCTCGGACCGGATCGACACCAGGAACGCCGCAGGTCTGATGGTCCTGGCCGCCAGGCGCGACCTCCCCGACGTGCTCAACGCCGAAGTCCGGTCCGGCACTTACCTGACGAAGGCGACCGAGAAGTTCCCCACGGCCGTGCTCGGCTCGACCGCGGCAGCGCGTCTCGGCCACCTTGACCTCGTACCCGGTGAGCCGCCTCCTCAAGTCCTGCTCGACAACCGCTGGTTCAGCGTCGTCGGCATCCTGCGCAGCATCCCGCTCGCGCCCGACATCGACCGCTCGGTCCTGGTCGGCTGGGATGCCGCACGCGACAACCTGGGCTTCGACGGCTGTCCGACCCAACTCTTCGTCGAGGCGCAGGAGTCGGCCATGGAGGACGTCCACGGGGTACTGCCCGAGACCGTCGCCCCGGAAAACCCCGGACTGGTCCAGGTCAGCCGCCCCTCGGACGCGCTCGCCGCGAAGCGCTCGGCGCAGGCCACCTTCTCCGGCCTCTTCGTCGGTCTGGCCGGGGTGGCCCTGCTGGTCGGGGGGATCGGTGTCGCCAACACCATGGTGATCTCCGTACTCGAACGCCGCCGCGAGATCGGCCTGCGGCGCGCTCTGGGCGCCGGCCGGGGCCAGATCCGCAGCCAGTTCCTCACCGAGTCCGTCGCCCTGTCCGCTCTCGGAGGCATCGCCGGCGTCGTCCTCGGCGTACTGGCCACCGTGGGCTATGCCGGTTACCGGGCATGGCCTCCGGTCATCCCGCTGCCCGCGGCGGCAGCCGGTCTCGGCGCCGCGCTCGCCGTCGGCATCCTGGCCGGCGTCTTCCCCGCCGTACGCGCCTCACGCCTCCCACCGACCGAAGCCCTGTCCGCCACATGACCACCAGGAGTGGCCGCCTGGGTGGCAGGCGTGTGGTGGCGGATCCCGCGCTCGTCGCGCTGGTGTCCGAGGCCTGCCGGGGCGAGTACGGGCTGCAGTGGCCGGGGCCGGTCGAGTCCGTGAACGGCGACGAGGCCGCGGCCACCACCCTGTGGCTAACGGATGCCGGGAAGCCCGCGCAGCTGCCTGCGTGAGGTGAGCCCGAGCTTGCGGAAGATGTTGCGCAGGTGCGCGTCGACCGTCCGAGGGCTGAGGAAGAGCGTGGCGGCCACCTCCTTGGAGGTGGCGCCCTCGGCCACCAGGCGTGCGATGTGCGTCTCCTGCAACGTCAGCTGGTCCGACGCCTGCGAGGTACGGCTGCGTGCCTGCTCGCCGGTGGCGCGCAGTTCCCCGGCGGCACGTTCGGCGAACGACTCGATGCCGAGGTCGGTCAGCGGCTCGTGCGCGCTGCGCAGTGCGGCGCGGGCGTCCCGCCGCCGGCCCTGGCGGCGCAGCCATTCCCCGTACAGCAGGTGGGCTCTGGCCCGGTAGACGGTCAGGGTGCTGTCCTGCAGGAGGTCGATCGCCTCCCGGTAGGCGTTCTCGTCGTCGGTCACCAGGGCGCGGGCGTAGGCCTCCACACCCAGCCCCCAGGCGTGCCCGCCGGCTTGGGTGCGCTCCTGGAGGTCCGACAGCGCTGCCGCCGCGGTCCCGGGCCGGCCGCAGCGCACGGCCGCCTCGATCAGCTCCGGCAGGGCGAGGCCGGCGGTGCCGACGGCCCCGTACTCCACCGCCCGCCGGGCCGCCTCCAGCGCGGCGGCATAGTCGCCCAGGCCGTTGCAGAGCACGGCTGTCGCCCACTGCACGCTCAGGCTCATCCGCTGGTCCACGGACGCGAAAAGTTCGAGGGCCTCCGGGCGCCGGCCGCGCAGCGCGGCCAGGTGAAGGCGCGGGTAGACGAGGGGGGCGGCGCCGGTGGCGTCGGCGATGGCCTCCTCCTCCGAGATCAGCTCCGTCGCGGCGCCGAGGTCGCCGGTGTGCGCGGTCGTGGTGGCCTGCATGGCCAGTCCGGCGGGCAGGGCGTGGAACGAGCCGGAGCGGCGGCCGGCCGCGGCGGCCCGGGCGGCGATGCCATGCATGGCGTCGAAGTTCCAGAACTCGGCGGCCAGCAGGTAGCCCAGCGACGGCCGTGCGGCCCAGACTTCGTCGTCGGGGTCGCCGACGACGGGCCCGAGGATCTCTCCCGCCGCCCGGTGCCCCTCGCCCACCAGGGCGATCGCACCGGCGAGGAGTCCGGTCGCGCTGGTCGAGGGCCCGTCCGGCAGGGAGGCGTTCCTGGCGGCCTCCACCACTTGGTCGAGGCCGCCGAGCAGGATGCCCATCTCGACGGCGTCCAGGTAGCACTCCCGTGACCGGTCGGGGTCGACGGCCGCCAGCCGCGCGGCGGCACGCAGGAGGTGGGCGGTGGGGCCCTCGTCCCCGCGGCGGCGGGCGAACGACAGTTTCCCGCGCAGCAGGTCGGCCTGGGCGGCCGTCCCGGGATCCTCCCCGGTCACCGTGGTCAGCAGGTCGGCCGCCGCGTCGAACTCGCCGACCGCCAGCTTGGCCCGGGCGGCGGCCAGGGCCCGTTCGGCCCGCCGGACCGGACCGGCCGTGAGGGCGGCCGCACGTTCGAGGAAGGCCGCCGCCGCTGCGACACCGCCTCTTTCCTGGGCGCGGGTCGCCGAGGCCTCGAGCGCCGCGGCGACCTCCTCGTCGGGTCCGGCGGCGGCCTGGGCGCGGTGCCAGGCCCGCCGGTCGGGGTCGGCGAGCGGATCGGTCGCGGCGGCCAGCGCCTCGTGCGCCCGGCGCCGGTCCTCCGGCGCGGCGGCCCGGTAGGCGGCGGAGCGGGCGAGGGGGTGGCTGAAGCGGATCCGGGTACCGAACTCGACCAGCGGCACCGAACCGGCGGCGGCGGACGGGTCGATGCCCAGCAGCTCGGCCGCACGCCACAGCAGGCCAGGGTCCCCGATCGGGTCGGCGGCGGCGACGGTCACCAGCAGCCGCGCGGACGGTGCCAGGAGCTCCAGCCGGGTCCGGAAGCTCTGCTCGATGACGGCGGGCACCGAGTCGGGCTGCGCGAATCCGCCCGCCATCCCGGCGAGCCCGGCCGTCCTGGGCAGCTCCACCAGGGCCAGGGGGTTGCCGCGCGCCTCGGCCAGGATCCGGTCGCGCACCCGCTCGTCCAGGGGGGCGCGCAGCGCCGCGCCCAGCAGCGCCCGGGCGTCCGCCTCGCTGAGGCCGCGGAGGTGGTGAGCGGGGAGCCCGGCCAGTTCGGGCATGGTGCTCGCCTCGCGGGCGGCGAAGACGAGGGCGACCGGCTCGGCCGCGACACGGCGGGCCAGGAAGGCCAGCGCCTTGGCGGAGGCCCGGTCCAGCCACTGTGCGTCGTCGACGACGCACAGGAGCGGGCGTTCCGCCGCGGTTTCCGTGAGCAGGCCCAGCGAACCGACGCCGACCAGGAAAGGGTCGGCTACGCCGGACTCAAGACCGAAGGCGACCCGGAGCGCGGTGCGGTGGGGGCCGGGCAGGGCTGCCAGCCCGTCGGTGACCGGTGCGAGCAGCTGGTGCAGCGCGGCGAACGGCAGCTCCATCTCGAACTCCGCGCCGGACGCCCCCAGCGTGCGGAACCCGCTCGCGCTGCGGCGCAGATGCTCCAGCAGCGCGCTCTTGCCGATGCCCGGCTCACCACGCAGGACCAGGGCACCTCCCCGCCCCTGGCGTGCCTCGTCGAGCAGCGCGTCGAGCCGGCGAATCTCGTCCTGGCGGCCGAGCGGTACATCGGTGTCCGTGTTCGTTGCGGGCATGATCGACAACCTATGCGGTCGTACGCCGCGCGGGAATCGGGGAGCGAGTCGTTCCGCTCCTGCCGCCGAGCCCGGGTACGGAGGAGTGCGCCCCAGGCACCGCACCCTCGCCCCTGTCCACACCCCCGCCCATCCCCCGCCCCGCCCACGCCCTTGCCCACGCCCCCCGCCCTGCCCACGGCGGCTGCCTACGGGATCGAGATCCGGCCTACGTATAGGTGATGACCACCGACGCGAACGACCCGCTCCGGTCGCGAAGCTGGGGCCATGAAACGCACCGCACCGCTACCGGCCGGTACCGGCCCGGCACCGCGGACCGCCACCGGCCGGACACCGCTGGCGGTCCTGGCCACCGCCCAGTTCCTGGTCGTCCTGAGCGCCTCGATCGTGAACGTCGCCCTCCCGGACATCCGGAGCGGGCTCGGGCTGTCGGAGACGGGCCAGGCCTGGACGGTCAACGCCTACGTCCTCTCCTTCGGCGCGCTGCTGCTGGTCGGCGGGCGAGCGGGGGACGTCCACGGGCTCCGCCGGGTGTTCCTCACCGGCACCGCCCTGTTCGCCCTCTCCTCCCTCGGGGCCGCCCTGGCGCCCTCGGCGGCTGTGCTGATCGCCTCCCGGGCGGTGCAGGGGATCGGCGCCGCGCTGTTGGCTCCCACCTCCCTGGCCCTTGTCCTGACCCTCCATCCGAGCGGCAGGGCACGTAACACCGCACTCGGCGTGTGGGGGGCCGTCTCCGGGGCGGGCGGGGCGGCCGGCGTCCTGCTCGGCGGAGTGCTCACCGGGCTGTACGGGTGGCGTGCGGTGTTCGCGGTCATGGTGCCCCTCGCCCTGGCCGTACTGGTGGCGACACGGATGCTCGTCCGAGCCGATCGGCCGCGCGGCGGAAGCCTGGACGCACCCGGCGCGGTCACGGTGACGGCGGGTCTGGTCGCCCTCGCCTACGGCCTGTCGGGCCCATGGCCGATCGCCCTGGCCGGACTGGCACTGCTCGGGGTGTTCGCGGCCCTTCAGCGCCGATCGCCCGCACCCCTGGTGCCGGCCCGCATGAAGGCGGTGGCGCTGCCCGGTGTCCTGATGGCCCTGCTCGGCGCGGTCTGGCTCGGCCTCTTCTACTTCCTCCCCCTCTACCAGCAGCGCGTCCTCGGATACTCGCCCCTGGAGGCGGGGCTGACCCAACTGCCCCTCGCCCTCATGACCAGCCTGTCCTCGTGGGCCACCGGCAGGCTCTCCGGCCGGCGGGTACTGCCCCTGGGCCTGCTGGTCCTCGCGGCCGGACTGGCCTGGCTGTCGCGGACACCGGCCGACGGCGGGTTCCCCGCGGACCTGCTCGGCCCCACCCTCCTGATAGGCACCGGGCTCGGAGTGGCCTTCGTACGGCTCACCGCACTGTCCTCGGCGGGCGTCGCCGCTTCGGACAACGGCCTGGCCGGCGGCCTGGTCAACGCCACCCGGCAGATCGGCGGCGCCGTCGGCCTGTCCTTCCTGACCCTGCTCCCCTCCTACGGCGCGGCCTTCCTCGCCTGCGCCGCCCTGACCCTCGTGATCTCCCTCCTCTCCGCCCTCACGGCGCAGCCCACGCGAAAGGCCTGACCATGACCACGTCCCTCTCCACGACTACGACCACGACCGCGGACCTCGACAAGGCGTACATCACCGGCCACTTCACCCCCGTGATCGACGAGATCACCGGACACGACCTGAAGGTACGCGGCGCCCTTCCGCCCGAACTGAAGGGCCGATACTTCCGCAACGGCCACAACCCCAAGCCGGGCATCACCCCCAGCCACTGGTTCAGGGGCGAAGGAATGATCCACGGCATTCGCCTCAGGGACGGCCGCGCCGAGTGGTACCGCAACCGCTGGGTGCGCACCCCCTTCCTGGACGGAGTACCGTTCACCGGAACCGAACTCGACGTCAGCGCCGCGGCCACCAACATCATCTTCCACGGCGGACGCTACCTGGCCCTCCAGGAGGCCAACCTGCCCTACGAGGTCAGCGCGGAGCTGGACACGATCGGCGTCCACGACTTCGGAGGGAAGCTCACCGGCGCGATGACCGCCCACCCCAAGGAGGACCCGGTCACCGGCGAGCTGCACTTCTTCGGCTACGGCCCCTTCCCGCCCCACCTGACCTACTACGTGGCCGACGCCTCCGGCGCCGTCATCCGCTCGGAGGTCGTCGAAGGCGCCGGCCCCTCCCTCATGCACGACTTCGCCCTCACCCGCGAACACGTCGTCTTCATCGACTCACCCGTCGTCTTCGACCATGCGGAACACTCCGGCATCCCCTACCGCTGGCACGACGACGTCCCGCTGCGCCTCGGCGTGGTGCCGCGCGCCGGAGGGCCGGCCCGCTGGTTCGAGGTGCCCGACCAGGCGGCCCTGCTCCACGTGGCCAACGCCTACACCGACGCACGCGGCCGGATCGTCCTCGAAGCGCCCGGCTTCGACCGGTCGGCCTGGGAGAGTTCCTGGAAGTGGTGGGTCGGCGCCCCCGGGTTCGGCAGCAGCCCGGCCACCGGGTCCACGTTCCGGCGGTGGGTCATCGACCCGGCCACCGGCACGGTCACCTCCGAGCCCCTCAACGGCCTGGTCACCGAGTTCCCGTCGATCAACGACGCCCGCACCGGCAGCGACTACCGCTACAGCTACGCGATCGCCTTCCCCGGCGCGGGCCTCTCCGGCTACCACACCGTCAAGTTCGACACCCGAACCGGCCGGGAGCGGCTGCTGGCGCACGGCGAGGGCCGAATGCCGGGCGAGGCTGTCTTCGCCCCCGCCGCGGGCGGCACCGCGGAGGACGACGGATACCTGCTCACCATCGTCAGCGACCTCGCCGCCGACACCTCCGAGCTGCTCGTCCTGGACGCGGGAGACCTCAGCACCGTGGCCGCCGTCGAACTCCCGCGCCGGGTGCCCGCGGGCATCCACGGCCACTGGATCCCCGACACCGAGCAGCCCGCCTGACCGGCGCCTGACAGCCCGTCCGACCGGTCACCCGCGCCGGACCCCGACCGCCCGGACCGCCGCTCATTCCCCCGCAGCGACGGTCCGGGCCCCACCACGACCGCGACGCTGGGCGGCTGCTGCGCGCGACTCGGTCCGGTCGGGGCGTGGCAGGTCGGTGAGAAGCCACGTCGGCAGGACGGCCAGTACAACAACTGGCCCTGTCCACTTCGCACACAGACCCACGAACACTCCCCCGCGACCGACCATTCGGCCCTCGATCCGAACGGACGGGCAGCCTTCTTCCTCTCTGCGTTCGCCGCCCTGGGCGGCCCGGCATCGCGGGCCTACTACGACAAGAAGATCGCCCAGGGCAAGCACCACACCCAAGCCCTGCTCTGCCTCGCCAGACGCCGGGCCGACGTGCTGTTCGCAATGCTCCCGGCACCTTCTACGAACCGCAGTCGTCGGCCGCAGTCATCTGACCTGCGGGTCTGCAAGGAGAACGACTCGATCGGCCTCGACATCGAAGCCGAGCACCGGATGGCCATAGTCGCCTTCCGGGTCCATCAGCACAGGCTTGCCCAGCCGCCGCCCGATCTCCCGGAGGAAGCCGCAGAGCACATCAAGTCGACCCTGGCCCTGCAACTCCCGCAGGTCGACGTCGAAGTCAACTTCATCGTCGGCATGAAAACGGAAGATCGCCAACACATCGGCAGTCGGCCAGACCTGCAGGTCCGGGCACTCTGCATCCGCCGGGCGGGACAGAACGGCCTCTGCCCGAGGCACCGGAAGCACCGTCTCGCCCTCGGAGTACTGGCACTTCCAGCCCTTCTCCGCGACAAGGTCGAGAACCGCCTGCCAGGCCTCAACCGAGGCATCCGGGACACGCACGCCCGGCAACAACCCCATCAAGTCCGGATCGAAGAAGGAACTCACGTCATCCCACAGCAGATCAGCCACGCCGCCATGCTGCCCGGCTCGCCGACCCAATGCACCCCGGGTTCCGAGAGGGGTTCTGAGCACGGGGCGGTGCGGCGGGCGAAGGCAGTGGCGCTGGGCAGTTCTGGCTGGCGCGCGGCGACCGGACTGCTGAGTACCACCGCAAGCAGATCCGTGAGGCCCTGGGCTTTCGGCCCTCAACGGTCGTGGACGAGAGGGCGCTGGCCGAGTGGCTGGCCGCGGAGGTCTGTCCGGTCAAGCTGGTGGAGGACCGGCAGCGCGGGGCCCTGCTGGTCGAGTGCCGGGCCCGGAAGATCGAGCCGCCGGGCCGTACCCGGGTCGAGAAGGTACTCGTCGCGCCGCGGGGCAAGTGGGAGAAGACGTTCTGCGCCCGCACGATCGACCGCCTCGGCGAGGCGTGCACGGCCCGGCTTCTGTCCTTGGTGGCCGAGGACAACGAGGCGGGTACCGCCCTGCTGGCCGCGCTCAAGCGCGACCCGGGCGCGGTGGGCCTGGACTCCCTGCTCACAGCACCGTCCAGGAAGTCGACCGCCTCGGCCGCAACCTCCTCGAAGGGCTGATCGTCCTCAACGACCTCTTCCAACGCAGCATCTCGGTCAAGGTGCTGGACGGCATCGCCACCGGCGAGCACACCGAACGCTCGCTCATCCTCGACCTGGCCCTCGCCCTTTCCGAAGACCGGCGCCGCGACATCCTGAAGAAGACGAAGAACGGCCTCGACTCCGCCCGCGCACACGGCCGCGTCGGCGGCCGACGCCCCGTCGTCGACGACGACAAGCGCCGCGTGATCCTCGCCCGCCGAGCCGAAGGCCACTCAATCCGCCAGATCGCCGCCGCCGTCAAAGTGTCCGTCAGCGTCGTACACATGACCCTCACCCCGGCAGCGGCGCCCGTCGACAGCTGACCCCCCAGGGGCAGGTCGAGGGCCAAGGAGACAGAAACACCCTGGCCACGGGGGCAAGGACTCAGCAGGGCTCAGAGGAACACACGGGATGTCGCAGACCCGGTCCGCAGCCCCTACCACGCCCGTACCCGAGCCCTGCGACGTCGTCCTCCGGCCCGGGCAGTTGCCCTGGCCTGATCCAGGCCAAAGCTCCGCATACAGGTCGTCACATCCCGCCGCTACTGCGTCTCCGTCATGCAAGCGTCATTCAAGTCGCCTATGGCTACCACGAGTCGCAGCCTGACGAGGCCCTCCACATCCCGGCGCAGGCCCGGGTCCTCGATCTCGATCTCCGCGAACTCGAGAGCGTCCTTCAACTCACGCGCCTGCTTGCGGTACTTCGAACCGGGGCGGGCAAGGTCTTTGAGGGTGAGATTCATGGCGTACGTCACCTTCTCCCCGTACATCCATGGCTGCCACTCCATGAGGTACCTGGTGCACAGAAACTCCATGTAGTCGGAGGGCGTCGGCAGCGCCGATATGGTGGCGGTCGCCGTAGGCGTCTTCACCTTCGGCAATGAAGGCTGCTTGGGGGTGGGAGAGCACGCACCCAGTCCGACCGTGAGCGCAGCTGTAGCGCACACAAGGCGAAGCCTGAGATTCTTCATTCCGCGACACCGATCCGTCTGAAGAGGTCATCCAGGGAATCGAAGTCCAATTTGCTGGACTCATCTGAGATGTCGTAGAGCGATACGTCGCCATCCTCAAGGCCTTTGCTGCACCTTTGGCTCATGCCGCGGACATCGGAAGAGATGGCTGTCCACTTCACCTGCGCCCTGCGGTCAGGTATGGGAATGAAGCGCTCGGCGCGCTCCACAGTGGCGGCCAGTCTGCGGCAGACCCGGGCGGCGTCTCTCAAGACGCGGAAGTGCGTGCGGTAGATCGCGACAGTCTGCCCTGCTGTCGTCTTCTCGGTCAGTTTGGGAAGCTTGGCCCAGTGGCCTGCGAGCAGGACCAGATACGAGGAATCGATGCCCATCCTGGCGTAGATGTCGAAGCCGCCCGCGTAGTACCAGCCGGCGACCTGTGCGGCAGAAGTCTGCTGTGTGGACGGGCTGCCGGCCGAGTCGCGCTCGGAACCGGAGTCGTCCGTGCCCAGGGCAGTGAGGGATATCAGCACGGCGGTGAGAGTGACCAGGGCCACGGAGGCCGTCCAACGCCGGCGACCAGGTCGGTCCGGGGCATCGCTGGTGCGGCGCGGGGCAGCTCCGACTTCTCGCGCCAGCCTGCGCTGGTAGCTGGATACGGCATCGCGTACCGCCAGACCCCCCACTGCCGCCACCACTACGGCCAGCGCTCCCAGCACGGGAACGGCGAGTGCGGGGCGCAGGAACGTCACGATATCCGGCGCCGCCCGACGCACTTCATCGTCCGGGCAGGCCGAGAAGTTGGCGTTCGCCGGTCCGACGCAGCCATCGAACATCCACAGAAGGCCACAGCCGACGAGGCCGAGGAGTACAGCCAGGCCCCCGGAGAGTACCGCGTACGGGACGGCGGTTCTGGGCAGCACGAAGGCGGCAAGCAGAGCGGCGAATGCCGCAGCAACGATCAATGCACCGACCCACCAGGCCTGGTAGAGCCAGACGGTCGCGGATCCCGCGTCAGGTCGCACCAGCTCCTCGTGCCACCAGTTGTTGATCACTACCACGGACGCCAGCGCGACGGCACCGCCGGCGATGCCCGGGACCGTGATCCGCAGCAGAACCGGCGGGCGGCCCCGCTCCCGGGGCCGCAGCAGTACCAGGACCAGGAGAATCGCCGGCACCAGCCACAACAGCACGGAACCTGCCACCGCAGCCGCGTCCAGAGAGAGCAGCAGCGAACTCTGGTGCAGCAGCGCTGCGGCGCGCGGGAGGGGCAGCCACGCACCGTCCGCGAAGACTCCGCTGGCGCCTAGCCCCTGTCCGGCTTGCTGCGGGCTCACCAGAAGTAGTGGCCCCCAGAAGTAGAACACGATCAGCGGCGCACCGATGGTCACGATGCTCGCTGCCGTGCAGGACCAGAATGCGGCGGTCCGCGCGCGGACGGGCACCAGGTCGGTTGCCAGGTGGGCCACCTGGGCAAGCCATACGCCGGCCACCACCGCGCCCGCGAAGAGCACACCGAGAAACCAGTAGTTGTCCGGTAGCCAGACCCCGGCGTCGGCAGGGAGGGAGAGCACGGTGCCGCACACCAGGCCGACGCCTAATGCGGCTCCCTCGCGCCAGCCGCGGGGCGGGGCTGCTTCTTTGTCCGCCGCATACATCACGGCCCGCCAGATCGGCGCGGCCACTGCCAACAGCGCCAAGGCCACGCTCAGCCACAGCAGGACGGTGTCCAGCCCGAACTCCTCCAGACTGCTCTGTCTGCTGGCGGCCAGGCCGGTCAGGATGCCGACGAGGCCGATGGGCACCAGGTTCGTACGGTACAGGCGGCCGTCTTCCGCAAGCATTCGCAGGCGCGCCGCGTCGCTCGGGTGCCACAGCCGACGCGACTCGTCCCGCAGCCGCATGCGCCACGAGCGCGACTCCGCTTTGCCACCGGACGCGGCCAGCAGGCTTCGCACGTCACCTCGCCAGCCCGGCTCCAGAACATCGGCGTGATATTCACGGAGCCGCAGAATGTCCGCGCGCGCTATATAGACAGCCGCGACCACACCGACGACGCGCACCAGATTCTGCAACGGCTCCTCAAAGCCGCGCGAGGTGTCGGAGAATACCGGAGCCACGTACCACACTAGCACCGGCCCCATGACCACGAGCAGAAATGCCCGCCAGAGCGCGATGGTGGCATAGGTCAGGCCCACGTCGTGGTTGGCAGCGTGGTTCAGTTCGTGCAGCACCACGCCCCGGCACGCCTTGAGATCCGGACCCCGGCGCGCAACCGACGCAGCGCCGTCGCGCCTGTTCAATGCCGCCGCATAATTGCGCAATAGCCCGGCATTCAGCGCAATGGTGTGCCGACCGAAGCGCCCGAATACCACCGCACTGCAACTCAGGTCATACGGGTTGATCATGAAGCGCACGCGTTTGCGGGGCACGCCGGTGAGGGTGCACAGCTCATCGAGCTCGCCCGGCAGCAACTTGGCGCTCGTGGCCTGGCCGCCATCCCACGATGCACCCAGGTCGACCAGCCGAGATCTGCGGCACTTCCAGGTAGGCAGCAGCACGTAAATGAGGAGGGCGACGACGATGACACCGGACAGGGAAAGCAGTGCCTGCTCCCTGACCAGACCGAGAACGAGATCCTGACCCTCCAGGCAGCGCTCGAAACCGCCGCTGTCCTGGGTGGCGATGCGGCACTGGCGCTCTTTGACGACTTCCGGGGCACGGCTCTGTTCCGCCATCTCGAACAACGACCCGAGCGTAGAAACCGAGATGAGTGCCAGCAGCAGAAGGAAACGGAAGGTGGTGCCGGTGTCCAACCCCCGACGCACCGCTATGTCCTGCTGGTCTGCTCGTCGGAGCTGTCGTCGCCGTCGCCGCGGGCTGTGTCTGCCTCGCCCTCCGCTACGGCTTCCCTTCCGAGCGCCAGACACCCGACGACGCGTTCGGCGACCACGCGAGCGGTGTCGTCGGAGATCCCCGCCTCCACCAGCTTGTCCAGCATTAGGTCGTGTACGGCACGCAGCCGCTCACGGGGCAGTTCGTGCAGACTCGTGACAACGGGCTCACGACGGAACAGCCGCTGCAGCCAAGTCCCCAGCAGCACTCCAGTAACGCCCGCTACCACCGTGCGATAGCTCTCCTCGAGCGCCATCATCAGCGCCGGACCGAGTACGCCTACGGCCTCGCCCAGGTTGAATCCGAGAGGGTCACCGTTCCTGCGCCGCCGCCGCAGCCGCCGAACGATACGCGCATCGTCCGCTGTCGTCAGCAGTGCGCTCAATATCTGTTGCTCCTCTGCGGGAACATGGCCGCTTTCGACGGCGAACTGCACGCCGTCCTCGACCACATCACGCAGGGCCATCTGGCGCTGCTGCATCGATGACACCCTCCCCGTAGGTCCAACCACCTGTCTCCTGCAGTCAGAACTACGACCTTATCGATGCAGCACACACCCGTGCCAGACAATCGCGAGTCTCTCGACACCCAGCTCCCGGCCCTGAGTTCATGCCCCGGAACACGTTGATCCCGTGGGCACTCGACGACCCGCCCGGTCATCCGATGGATCTCGACCTTGTGCCGCAGCTCCAGGAACAGGAAGTACGTGGTCAGCGCCTGTGCGCGGGCCAGCCGGGTGCCACTCGGCGAGCCTCGCAGCACCTTCCCGAAGTAGGGGCGCCCGTCGACAGCTGACCCCCAGGGGCAGATCGCTACTTTGCGGCTGGTGTCTGAGCCAGGACACCAGTGCCTACTCGGCCGCTCAGCCGATCAAGAACGCCGAGGGCTGGGAATCCACCCTTAGCAAGCTTTCCCAGATGTGGCAGGAGCAGGTCGTCATCGAGATGGAGTAGGCGAAGACGGTCAAGCCGCTGTGACGATCCGGGGTGCTGCGGTGTCGAGGGTTTGGTCCCGGATCATGGCACAGAGGACGTTGACGCGACGCCGGGCGAGGGCAAGGACAGCCTGTTTGTACTCCTTGCCCTCCTTCCTCTTCCGGTCGTAGTACGCCTTCGAGACCGGGCACGACTATGGACTCGAGCACGGCAACCGCTCTGTGGACATCCTCGCCCGCGTCCAGTCGAGCCGGGCGAAGGACCGGGAGTTCAACGCGGCCTTCGCCGCCTGGCGGCGCGAGCCGTCCGTCCGCGACTTCGTCCAGCGCACCCTCAAGGAACTCGGTGTCGCCGCCTGCATCAGCTGCAGGACCCGAACGCCGCGCCCCCCGCCGGGCGTGCGCGGAGGCAGACGGGCGACCACGTCGCCGGCCTCGGCCTGCTGCGTCAGCAGTGAGCGCAGCCGTTCGATCTCGTCGTACTGGGCAGCCAACCGGGAGATAGCCAGGGTCTTGAACTCGGTCAGCTTCGCCACCTCGGCGTCCCGTCGGGTGACCCGGTCCGTCAGCTCGGCGTTCTGCTTCTTGAGGCGCTCAAGCTGTGAGGTGCGCGGGTCGACGATCTCGTCCGCGTCCTGCAGCGCCTGGAGGCGGGACGTGAACTCCTCGGCCAGGTGTTGGTAGGCGCCGGGCCGGCTCGTGCCGTCGCGGTTGCGCTTCGGGGAGAAGCCGGTGCGGGTCACGCCGGCGAGCTCGGCAAGGGTCTTCAGATCGGCCTTGGCGCCAGGCGGGAGGTCGCCCCGCAGGATCCGCTCCATGGCGGCCCGTACGGCCGCTTCGTTACTGGCCTTGTCCTGTGCGTTCAAGCGGGGCACGTCACGCCATCCCTTGCGACATCGCGGCATCGAGGTCGGCGACCGCGAGCAGGGCCCGCTCACGTTCGGGGATCAGACGTTGCCGTTCGCCGCGGGGCACCCGCGGACTCTCGATGAATACGGTGAGTGAGGCGGCTTGCCCCGCCCAGACCGGTCGGTGGCACGGGTGGTGCGTGGCCTGCGGACAGCGCGCTGAGTCGCACATACCCACCAGCGGCTTCGTCGCCTCCGGGGTCCCGGCGAGCCGGAGGCACAGGGCCTTGGCCGGGTCACGGAACCAGCAGAAGTTGGCCGGCCCGACGTGCAGGGTCTGGGCCAGCTTGCTCAGCAGGTTCTCCAGGTGGGCGTCGTCGGTGAGGACCTTGGGGTCGGACAGGGCCGCTTCGGCCAGTTCGGCATCCACCTGGGCGAACGCCTCGATCACGCTCCGCGTCCCGGGGCCGGCGGGCAGGCGGCCGGCCTGGACGTCGCGGAACGCCTGCACGGTGAGCTGGACATGTTCCTTCCCCTCGGTCTCCGCGATCTCGGCGTGGAACCGCCGCTGTGATCCGCCCGGTCGCGCGGCGTAGCCCTCCGTGGTGGCTACGGAGATGTGCTTGAGGGCAATCTTCGCGGCGAGCAGACCGCCCGGCCGCTCGGCGATGGCCAGCGCCAGCGTGCGCCGGAGCATGCGGGCGTTGACCGGTCCCGCGGGGATGAGCGGCAGACCCCACCGCTCGCGATTACCAAACTTCTCCAGCCACTTGCGCAGCTTGGCCAGCCGGTCACCGATCAAGGCCGCGCCGAATAGAGGGGTGCCGGCGGGGCGGCCGACGAGACGCTCGGCCAGGGCGACGGCAAGGTCGACTTCCTCGATGACCACCCACTCGTCCGGCACCCCGCCGAACGGCTTCCACTTGTTCACCCGGCTGGCCAGCCGGAACCGCGCCCCGGCGGCCCGGAGCCGTCGGCTTGCTGGAGCGGCCCCCGACCGCAATTTCGGCCAGCTCGCTGGTCCGCATCCCACTGAGGGCACAGGTCAGCACGAGGCAGGCCGTGAGCACGTAGCCCGCCATGATCTCCACGTCTCCGTCGGCCAGCGGTGTGGTCCAGGGCACCGGCTGCTTGGTGTCGGCCCGGGGAATCGGAGCGGCATCACGAGCCCACGCTCCGGCGAAGCCGACCTCGGCGGCGAGTTGAAGCAGTGCGGGATCCTCTTTGAGCTGCTGGTACGGCTCGGAGCGGCTGAGCTCCTGTACCCCGATCTTGCGGCCGAGACGGCTGGCTGCCAGGTATGCGAGCGGCCCGTGCTTGCCCTGCTGCGCGGCCGCTGCCGCCTTCTGGGCGGAGATGGCGGGCAGAGGTTCGAGCGGCCCGCATCTGCACCAGGACGTCCCGCATGGCCGGAAGACGGTCCACGGTGAAGCGGGGCAGCGACCGGTGGCTACGGTCCGCTGGAGGCCGTGGCACGCAACCGGGTGAACCTGAAGAAGGTGATCACGCACTGGCCGGACATGCTGCGGGTGGCTGGCTCCCTGATGACCGGCCAAGTGAGGGCGTACGACCTGCTGCGGATGTTCGGCCGCGATGGACGCCCCACCCCGCTGGGACAGGCGTTCGCCGAGTACGAGCGCATCGCCAAGACGCTGCACCTGCTGCGCGTGGTCACCCCCGTCGATGACACCTACCGCCGGCCGATGAACCGGCAACTCACCGTCCAGGAATCCCGCCACAAGCTGGCCCGGGATATCTGCCACGGCAAGCGCGGGCAGATCATGCAGGCGTACCGCGAGGGACAGGAGGACCAGCTCGGCCTGGTCCTCACCGCCGCAGTGCTGTGGACGACCCGCCACCTCGACGCCGCAGTCACGACCTCGCGGGAGGCTGCCCGCCGACGAGCGAGAGCACGAGGTCCTGGACGAGGACGTTGCCCGAATCTCCCCGCTGAAGCACGCCAACCTCAACTGTCTGGGGATAGTACGGCTTCCGTGCCTCCACCCCTAAGGACCGTTCCGAATCAGCGGCGGCAGGACAGGGGCAGCGTAGCCACGACAAGGTGTGCAGCGGTGCGGAGGGTCAGTAGCGGTGCGACAGCGTCGATCTCTTGTGCATCGACGAGCTGGGCTGTGCGCCACGCGTCTGCGGTAGCCCGGACGCCACCGCCTTGAAGGCAACTCCCGACATGTCAATACGCGATGCCGTCAGTAGCTGGTGCGCCGTATCGCGTGCAGTGGAACTTCGTTGACGGGTTGTGGCAACGACTCATCTGCGGGCTTGTGATGTTCCAGAGGTCCGGCACGACTTGGTGGCATGGGCGGAGCAGGACTCGCTGTGGAACCGGCAGCAGCTCGCCAACCAGCTCCAATCCCTGCTTCGGGACTACTACCCGGCCGCCCTGGACGCCTTCGCCATCTGGACCAATGGCCTGTGCCGTCCTGAGGCCCGCGGCGCTCCTGAGGGCGGCCCCGACGCCCGCTCGGGCCACGCGGCTGACCCGTTCCCAGCTCCAGGCCACCCTGAAGCGGGCCGGCCGCAAGCGCGGCATCGAAGCGGAGGCCGACCGCCTCCGTGACGTCTTCCGCGCCGAGTGGGCCCACCAGCCGCCGCTGGTCGAGGACGCACTGGGCAAGCAGATGCTCGCCCTCCTCGTCCAGCTGGAAGCCGCCTGCACCGCCGCCGACGACCTCGCAAGGGCGGTCGAGGAGGCGTTCCCCCAGCACCCGGACGCCGAGATCCTGCTGAGCTTCCCCGGGCTCGGCATCCAGCTCGCCGCCCGGATTCTCGCTGAGATCGGGGACGACCACACCTGCTTCGCCGACGCCCGCGGCTTGAAGGCCTACGCCGGCTCCTCGCCCATCACCGGGGCCTCCGGCAAGAAGAAATCCAACACCCGCCGCTGGGTGAAGAACGATCGACTCAACCACGCCGGCTATCTCTGGGCCTTCTCCTCGCTCCGAGCTTCCGCCGGGGCCAACACCCACTATCGGCGACGACGCGAGCACGGAGACTGGCACGCAGCCGCCCAGAGGAACCTCTTCAACCGCATGATCGGCCAGCTCTACTACTGCCTGCAGCACGACGAACTGTTCGACGAGCAAACCGCGTTCCCCACTGAACTCGCCGCTGCAGCTTGACGCGTTGGCATCGTGAGGTGTCTGACCTCTTCGCCCCGTCCGCCACTTCGAGGAGTCCTCTTCGCCATGAACCAGCCGTCGTTGCCTTCGCTGATGGGGGTGTTCGCCCATCCCGATGACGAGAGCCTGCTGGCCGGCGGTGTGCTCGCACAGCACCACGCCGCCGGCGCCCGCACCTCTGTCGTCACCGCCACCTGGGCCCCGACGAGCCACCGAGTCCCCGAACTCGCCGACGCCCTGAACATCTTGGGCGCCAGGACCCCGCGGCTGCTCGGCTACGCCGATGCCCGCAACCCCGCCTCGGCCCCCGACGGCGCCGTCCGCCTCGTCGGCGCGCCCCTCGACGAAGCCGTCGGCCGCCTGGTCGCACACATCCGTGAGGTCCGGCCCGACATCGTCGTCGGCCACGACGCCCTGGGCCAGCTCACCGGGCACCCGGACCACCGGCGCGCCCACCAGATCACCCTCCTCGCCGTCGAGGCCGCCGGCCTGCCGCACCTGTATCCCGACGCCGGCGAGCCCTGGCAGCCTGCGGCCCTGTACGCGGCCACGCACTCGCAATCCGGTGTGGGCCGGCTCGGCCCGCTCCTTCAGAGCGTCGGGAAGACGCTCCTCGCGGTGCCGGACGCGTACGTGACCACGACCGTCGACGTCTCCCCGTGGGCCGCGGTGAAGATGGAGGCGATCCTCGCGCACCGCAGCGAAGCCGCCCGCGAGCGGCCTCTGCCCGGCCTGCTCGCCCGCCTGCCCGAAGCAAAACGCGACGAGATCATCCGCACCGAGTCCTTCACCCGGCTCACCCCCGGCCCCGCGCCGGATGACCCTCACCGGCTCGTCGCCTGACCGACCGCTGTTCACATGGTTCCGCCCGCACGATCGGAGACGAGATGACCGCCACGCCCTTCCCTAATGCGCCGCCCAGCACGATGATGACCGACGAGGAGTACGGGGCCCTACGCGCCTCTGCCGCCTTGTGGGCCGATACATCCGTCCTGATCACCGACCAGCGCGGCCGGGTCCTGATCCAGCACGTCGACTACCGCACGACCTGCCTCCTGCCGGGCGGCGCCGTCGACGCGAACGAGCCCCCAGCCCAGGGCGCCGCGCGGGAACTGCGCGAGGAGCTCGGCGTCACCACTACCGTCAACCAAGGGCTCGCCATCGACTGGGTCAGCGCCGACAGCCTCAACGCGCCCGCCAGCATGCGCTTTCCCGGCGAGATCCTGCACGTCTACGACGGCGGCACGTGGGACAACGAGCAGATCGCCGCCATCCGGCTGCCCGACCGCGAGATCAAGTCCATCGAATTCGTCGAACCCGCCCGGCTACCGGACCTGATGTCCCCCGGCGACGCCCGCCGGGCCCTGTCCGCCCTGCGCGCCCGCATCAACGCCGCCGGGCCCGCCCTGCTGGAGAACGGCCTCCCGATCACCCCAACCGTCCTGGACCGGGCCGGCGCCCTTCGCACCGCCCGCGCCACCACCTGCCCTTCCACGCCGACCCCGCCGCAGAGCAGCTCTCGGTGGGCCAGGTCGGGGGCTGGCTCCTGGGCCCCGACGGCCGCGTCTTGGTGCTTTTCGAACCGGACACCGGCACGGCTCTCCTGCCGGGCGGCGCCCCTGAACTCCCAGACCGCGGCAACCCCCTCGTCACACTGCGCCGGGAGGTACGCGAGGGAGCCGCGGCTGAGTTCGGCGAGCCGCTGTTCCTCGGCCACCTCTGCGACCCCGACAAGTCGTACGCCCGCCTCCGCTACGCCGCGCCCCTCACCCGCCTCGGCCCGCCCTCCGTCGGCCCGGCCACCGGCCGCACCCACATCCGGGCCCTGGCCACACCCGAGCAGGCCCTGAAGCTCTTCGACTGGGGGCTCCCGGCGGCCGACCAGCTCGCCGCCGTCCACCAGGCCCGCGCACGGCTCGGGATCACCCGTGCCGCCCGGCAGCCCCTCACCGAACTGCCGCACGCCACCGACCTCACCACCTTGTAGCCCCCCGGCCCATCTCGAAGTGAGGACTCGCATGAGCGACACATCACCCGCCCTGAACACGCCCCCTGTGGCCTGCACGTCACCATCGCGCCCGATCAGATCGTCCTGATGTCCGACCCGCGCCTGGCGGCCATCCCCGTCGCCGACTGCGGCGAGCCGCTCATCGACGGACAGGGAGCCCTGCTGGTCGACGACCGCAGAGCCGACACGACCGGCTCGTACGCCTATCTGTGCCGCGGCGTCCTGGATCGGCTCGTCCATGCCCAGTCGCTCCTGCCCGACGGGCTGCGCCTGCTCCTCATCGAGGGCTACAGCCCGCCCGACCGGCAGCGGCGTCACTTCGAGGAGTACGCAAACAAGCTCCGCGCGGCCAACCTGGCCTGGCCCGACGACCAGGCCCATCAGGCCGCCAGCCGGTCGGTGTCGCGGAGGTACCAGTTGATTTCCAGGTAGGACGAGGTGCGGAACTGCAGGTCGCGCTGGTAGCCGTAGTGACCGGCCAGGCCAGCCAGCAAACTGGTCGGCGGTGTGGCGGCGACCCGCCAGTACGCGCCGAGGGCCTGGAGGAACGGGGCGACGGTGTCGGCCTCGTGGCCCGGATGGCCATCGGGCCGTCCGCCCGGTAGACGAAGCTGCTGTTCATGTCGGGCCGGTCGGGGCTGACGGAGTACTGCCGCCCCTAGATCCGGTAGCGATCAGCCCCGGGCGAATTCAGTCTTGAAGGGGCGATGCCAGGGCCGATACCGTCACGGCCGTGACGATCGACACCCGCGGGCTCACCGCCAACTCCGCCGAGGCCACTGCGACCTGCGCCGGCCAAGGGAGCACTGCCCGGCTGGCTTCCGACATCACCGTTGTACTGGTGCCCATCGTCATGTTCGCTGTTCCCGTGGCTATGGTCCGGGCTGAGCTGATTCATGAAGGGTTCCTCCTCCTCAACGTGGCCTCGCTGTTGATCAGCGGCATGGTGGCGGCCTATGCCCACATGGGCTGGCACGCCCGACTGCACGATGGTCACCTCCTCTCCGCCCGCACCCTCACCGGGCGGCGCACGGTCGATCTGGCCCGGCTCACCAAGATCGGCCGCCTTGAGGTGCCAGGCCAGGTGCGGACCGACGATCGGCTGATCCTGACGGATACGCACGAAGTGCGGCTCATCCTGAACAAGCTCAAGGGCGGTGACGACACCGTCGACGCACTCGTTCGTCGGGCACTGATGGCGCGGCCGCCCGGCGCCGCCGTGGTCGTATCGGACCGCGCCGCTGAACGCCTCGACCTGCACAAGGAACTGGCCCGCCCGCAGGGCCGGATCCGGGCCGGCCGCAGAATTCGCCCGGGGCTGATCGGCTTCCTGCCGCTGTTGGCCGTCTTCGCGGTGACACCGGTGTCCTTCGGGCTGCTGGCCCTGGCCCTGACACTCGCTGACGTGCTCTAGGCGCGCGCACTGAGCCTGGACCAGCTACGCACATGAGGGCCTGGAACAGCGCTCGACCTGGCCTGACGCCCCCGAGGTGTTGGGCCGGGGTCAGGAACTGAGGTCTGCTGGCTCAGCTGCTGGACGCCTCTGCATGCGGTACGGCGGCCGCCCCGGCCAGGGAAGCCGCAGTGTAGAAGACCGCCGAACCCTGCTTGGTGCGCTCAGCCCGGCCCTTGGCAACCAGGTTCTCTACCGTGGTGCGCACGACGGTGACCTTGATGTTCCGATCGGGATGGGCCTCGGCGAGGGCTGTGGTGATTTCGGCGGCCGAGCGAGGCTCGCTCTGCTGGCCAAGGTGGCGGTGAACCAATTCGACCAGCGTCGGTCCCGATGCTGGCTGATCGGGCTTCTTCCGAGCAGCCTTACGTGCATTCTTAGCCGCCTGGTCCTTTTTACCGGTGGCTGCGGCCCTTCTTGCCGCGGTCGGTCGGATTCGGTCCCGCCAGCTGCCCCCTTTGAGCGCCCGGACGCTGACGGAGTCGATTGCACACCGCGACCAGTCCACCCCGCCCTGGGAACCAGGTTCGTCCAGGACCAGGCGGTGGAGCCGGTGGAGCTTGGCCCACACCCGGGCCTCGGTCCACTCGGTGAACCGGCAGAAGACGGTCACGCCCGACAGGCCGAAGCCGACCGAGGGCCGTTCCTGGGACGGCTGGCACCGCCACGTCACCCTCGTGACGGCGGCCCACCTGTTCTCGACCGAACAGCGCACCGACCCAAAAGCCCTTGCCGGGGCCTGACCCTCTATCAGGCCCTCGCCCAACTCCAACATCTGCTGGCCACCTGGTCAGGACGTTGCCCGACCTGTCACCAACCCGCACCCTGGCAGACCTACGACACCACCTAACAAAGTCCTACTAGGACTTGTCTTGGGCGATCTTGCAGGGCTCGTGCGATCAGGTCGTGGACCAAGAACTCGCCAGGCACACGGTTCTCTGTGCGCTGGTCAAGGTTGTCGGGGCCGAACCATCCGTAGGCGGAGTGCTGTCATCGACCGCCGCTACGCCCTCTCCGGAGGCCAGCCTGTCGAAGCCTTCACCCAGGTGCTGAACATCGCCTGGGCCGAGCGCCCGCCCGTCGAGACCACCCCGGCAGGAGCCGTATGTGGCCCGGACGACACCTGCGCCGTCCCGCCCGCCACACCGTAACCAGCCGGCGACAAAGCGCCGGGGGCGCTCGCCCACGGCGTGGGGCCCGGCACAGGGCAGCCAAGCCCCCTGAAGAAGTCCCCGGCGGCCCCATCGGCCGGGCCGAGCCGGAATGACCGGCTGCCGCGACGGCCGGGGAGGGGCCAGGGGACTTTCGGCCCACTGAGCGGGGCCCTCTGCGGCAGGCGTGGTGCATACGGACTGGGTAGTGTCGTGAGTGCGACAGGAGACCACCGCCGGATGGCGACAGATCCCGCTGCACGCCCCCTATCCGTGCGGGGCAGCAAGAGAAAGTAGAACCAGCGTCGGCGTGCCCGCCCAGGCAGCCGCTTGTGACGCGTGGGCGAACCCAGTCGAGTAATCCTGGGTTCCCGGTTCTACGTACGGATCTTCTTTGTCGAGGCCGAGGTTTCCGGGAACCCCTCGCGGAAACGGACACCCTTCATGTCTGACATCGAGCGCAACAAGCAGGTCGTCGTCGACTACTACCAGACCGCGTTCGGCGGCAATCCGGCCAAGGCCATCGCCGATCACTTCGGCCCGGTCTACGTCCAGCACAACCCCGATGCCCAGGACGGCCCCGAGGCGTTCACCGGCTTCGTGAACTGGCTGCGCAGCGAGTACCCGAACCTGCGTCTGGACATCAAGCGGATCATCGCCGAAGGCGACATGGTGGTCACCCACTCCCACCTCGACCTCGAACCCGACAACCCTGGTCGCGCGCTGGCGGACTTCTTCCGCTTGGAAGACGGCAAGGTCGTCGAGCACTGGGACGTCATCCAGGACGTTCCCGCTCACGCGGCCAACAACAATGGCATGTTCTGATGCCCACGCCGCCCCTCCCGCCCGAGACGGCTGACACGCCCGCCGCTGTGGTGCGTCGCCAGTATCTGGCATCGGCCACCGGGGACCTCGACCTGTGGCGTACCTCGGTTGCTCCTGACGTGGAGTGGATCGAGGCGGACGGGTTCCCGCTGGCGGGCACCTACCGCAGTCCGGACGGCGTGATCAGCGGCGTGTTCGAGCAGTTGGCCGCCGCCTGGGACGACTGGATCACCCACGACGACACCTACGTCGTCGATGGTGAGCGGGTCGTCGTCCTCGGCCGCTACATTGGGTGCCCTGACAACCGCCACTGGACGACCGCGCACCGCCGGCATCGTCGGCTCGCGGTAGCTTGACCGGCAGACCGTCGCAGGTGACGGGACCCGCCCGGCAGGACGGGTCCCTCACGCTCCCCGAGGGTGTCTACTTGCGCTGCCCGGACTTCTTCGCGGAGGACGCGGCCTTCGCCGCCACCTTGTTGATCACGAACTGCGAACCGGGTTCGACGAGGATGTCGCCGTCGGCCGACCCGCTGATCGTCACGTTCGACAGCGTCGCGCTGCCACGTGCCCCACCGTGGGCGCGGATGCCCGCACCGTTGTTGGACTTCGAGATCTTCACGTTGCTGATCTTCACGTCCGGCGTGGCGCCGCCGCCCGACTTGAACTGGATGCCGTCGTACGTCGAGTCATGGATGACCGTGTCGCGGATGGTCACTCCGGGGATGTTCTGCCCCTGCGCGAACAGGGTGATGGCGCCGAACTCCTGCGCCTCTCCCCAGAACGCGCCGCCTGTGCGGTACAGCCCGTTGTTCGCGATCAACGTCTGCCCGGAGAAGGGCAGCGGGTCGTGATCCGTCGCGAGCATGATGCCGGGGTAGTTCATCGTGTCGGAGACGGTGTTGTTCTCGATCTTGTTGCCGTAACCGCCGTAGATGGCGATGCCGTTGGCACGCCACGGCAGCTGGACCGTATTGTCGCGGAAGGTGTTGTCGTGACCGATGTCCACCGACGGGTCCTTCACGTACCGGTTGGCCCATACGGCGAGGGCGTCGTCACCGGTGTTGCGGAACGAGGAGTTGACGACCGAGGAATTGCGCGTGCCGTTGGTGAAGTTCACGCCGTCCGCGTAGGTGTTGCGGATCCGCATACCGCTGAACTCCAGGCCGTCGCCCGGCCCCCACAGCTCGGGAATGTTGCTGTAGTCGCGGCCCACCCACGCGCCGACGTTGGCGTGCTCGATCCACACGTTGCTGATCTTGGTGTTCTTGCCGAAGCGGCCGTTGAGGCCCACTCCGCCCTCATGATTGCCGTCTCCGCCGCGGATGGTGCCCGAGCCGAAGATGGCGATGTCGGAGATCTTGGTGTTGTCGTCGATGTCGAAGCCGAAGTTGCCCTCGTGCGGGTGGTTGATGCCGCCCGCCTCGTGCGGCGGGGTCAGGGTGTAGAGCTGGGAGTGCCACATGCCCGCGCCGCGGATCGTGACGTCGCGGATGCCCAGCTGGTTGTACTCGCCCCGGTTGTGCGGGTCGTCGGTGAGGATCTTCTTCTCCTGCCGCCAGCGTCCCGCCGGTATCCAGACGCAGGCGATGTCGCCCTTCTGGTCGGCGGTCACCGCGTTCTGGATCGCGGTGGTGTCGTCCTTCCCGTCGTCCGGGACGGCGCCGTACTGGGTGATCGACGTACACTCAGCCGGTTTGGCCGCGGGCGGAGCCACCTCCTCCAGGTCGATCAGGTCGATGATGTAGTACGCGGCGTCGTCCCCGGCATCCCGTTGCAGCCGGAACTTGGTGCCCTGCGGGTAGGACTTCTTCAGCAGCGCGTGCGACTCGTCGAACAGCCGCCGCGCGTCCCCGCCGGGACGGTTGGTCAGCCCTTCCGGACTGTCGGTGTTGCCGTACAACCAGCTGTGCTTCGACGACAGCGCCACCTTCTGCACGAACGTGCCGTTCGCGTACAGACTCAGCGTCTTCTCCTGGCCGCCACCGCCCGGCGCGTCCGGTATCGCGTTGCGCACCACGATCGAGTTCGTGCTGTTGGCCGAGGTGAACTCCACGTACTGCCCGGTGGAGTTGAGGCGCACCGACTTGCGGCCCGAGGACTCCGTGGCGAAGTTGGTGTGCCCGAAGGGACGGTGAGGTTCGGCTTCCAGGAGCGTGCCGTTGTACGTGCCGTTCTCCGCCTCGTACTCCACGTACGGCAGGGCAGCTCCGCGTACGTCGGCCTGCGTGCGCGCGGAGGTCTTCGCCGGGTTGCCGCCGGAGGGGCCGTCGGCGGCGCCGGCCGCCGTGGGGAGGAGTACGGAGGCCGCCAGTCCGGCCCCGAGCGCTGCCGCCAGGAGGCGACTCCCTTGCTTGTGTCTCATGAATGATTCCTCTGTTCCGTGGGGTTACAGGTCCCTGGGGTTGCGAGGGTGGGGGCTCATTGCACGTTGATCTTGAATGTGGAGGTGGTGTTCCGGATGTCCTGGGCGTTGTCCCTGAGCGTGAGTCCCCTGAAGGTGGCCTCGCCGACCGCCGGGCCCTGGCCCGGTTCGGGCATCTCGTTGGCCCAGATGCCGAAGCCGGACTTCGCGTCGAACGCGTCACCGGACTTCCGCGCGCCGGAGATCGCGATGTTCGACAGGACCGTGTCCTCCACCGGGTTCTGTGGCCGACCGCCCACGTAATTCGTCTGGAACATGACACCGTGGTAGGTCGGATCGGTGATCCGCACGTTGTCCACCCGGATGGCACGGAACGGTTTCGAGGCGGAGAAGAGCCAGATGCCGGGGAAGGTCTGCCCGTTCCAGAAGTGACCGCCGACCCGGTCGACGGTGATGTCCGCGAGGTTCGTCGGGTCGGGGCCGAACCCGTTCGTCGGGTAGCCGAAGTCGAGGGAGGAGATGGTGATTCCGGAGTAGACCAGCGTGTCGGCGATGTGGATGTGGCGGAAGGTGTTGAGACGGCCGCCGTACACCGCCAGACCGGCCGCCCGCCAGGTGAGCTTGGCGGTGAGGTTCTCGTAGATGTTGCCCGTCTGCTCACCGCCGCCCGCGTCGGTCGCCGAGAAGAGGGCGAACGAGTCGTCCCCGGTGGCGCGGGCCTCCGAGTTGGCGACCAGGTTCCCGGCGGAGCCGTTGGTCATGTTGACGCCGTCGGCGAAGGTGTTGCGGATGCGGTTGTTCCGCAGCGTCATGCGGTCCGTGTTGGCGCCCCAGTACAGGCAGACCACGTGCTCGGCCCAGATATTCTCAATGGTGATGCCGGAGACGTTCTGGAAGTCGAAGACCTTGCCCGGGCCGTCGATGCGCGAGGTGTAGTTGCCGAAGTACGCGAAGCCGGAGAAGACCGAGCCGCTCGCCTGCTGGTCGGCGCGGAAGCCGACATCGGTGTTCTCCTGGTCCGTCGGCGCGTGGAAGCGCGTGAACCACGGTCCGGCGCCGATCACCTTCACGGGCTTGCCGTAGACCTGGAACTTGCTGTTCGTCCGGTACTCCCCCGGCGGCAGATAGACGCCCTGAATCTTGCCCGTGGTGTCCATGCGTGCCTTGTCGAGCGCGTTCTGCACGTCCTGGTGGGTGGTGCCGGACGGCTCCACATACGCGGCCGGGTCCGGGTTCGCCGCGGCTGTCACCTTCTCGAAGTCGGCGAAGTCGATCGCGTACGCCGAGGAGTTGTCACCGTCCTTCTGCAGGCGGATCTTCGTACCCGCCGGGACGGTGCGGCCCAGGTTGACATGCGCCTCGTCGTAGATGTGCCGGGGCGCCCCCGCGCCCGGGTCGTTGCCCGGAGACGCCTCAGGGCCATACAGCCAGGCGTACTTGGAGGTCAGGTCGAGCGCCTTGGTCTTCACGCCGTTCACGTAGACGTTGAGGGTGGCGTTCGTGCGGTCCGGGATGGAGAAGCGGGTGACGAGGGTGTTGGTCTCGACCGAGGTGGTGAACTCCACATACTGACCGGTCGCGTTCAGCGTCACCGCCTTACGGCCCGACGCCTCGCCCGCCAGGTCGCCGATCTTCCGGTTGGGCCCGACCACCTGCGCACCGCCGCCCACTGAAGCCGACTCGGCCTCGACGGTCGTGTACGGCATGCCGGCGCCACGCGTCGCCGCACTCCCCTCGGCCCCCTTGGTCCGCGCGGCGGCCCGGCCTGCCAGGGCCGCACCACTCTTCGGTGGCGTGAACGCGGCCCGGGAGCGTGCCGCGGGCCCGGCCGGAATCTCCCGGGTCACCGTGCGGCTGTCCGCGGACTGGTTACCGGCCGCGTCTCTGGCCCGTACCGAGTAGGTGACCTTCTCGGAGTCGGGCCCGGGTGCGGTGGTGTCCTTCCAGCGGAGCTGCTCCGCCGGGAGACTGGCCCGCAGGTCACCGTCCGCGTGGACGTCGTACGCGACGGCGTCGGCGGTCCTGTGCCAGCTGAGCGTGGTGCCCTTCAGCGCGGTACCGGCGGGGGCCCGGGGCGGTGTGGTGTCACCGGCCCGCGCCGCGTACACGGCGATTTCGCCCACCTTTGTCGGGCCGACGAGGCGCAGTCGGCGCACGGCGGCGCCTTTCAGCGTGAAGGTGACCGTCCCCTCGCGGGCCTTGACGTCGGACAGTTCGTTGTAGTCCTCGCCGTTCGCGGAGCCCTCGAGGCGCACGGTCTGTGCCGGGCCGGGCAGGTGGACCACGACGCGGTCAAGGCGCCGGGTCTCCCCCAAGTCCGCGGTGACCCAGCTCTTGCTGCTGCCCTTGGCGTACGTGGCCTTCGCCCCGTCCTGGGCGCGGTCGGCGTTCTCACCGGTGAGCCGTACCGCGAGGGGCTCCGGCTCCGCGGCCGGCTCGGCCGACACCGGCTGCCCCTGGGACAGCAGCAGACCGGCGCCCAGTGTCGCGGCCAGGGCGGTACGCCATCTGGCGGTGCCACCGGCGCGGCTCGTTGGTGCGTTCATGACATCTTTGTGCATAACCGTCCTTCCGGGCGGGGGGTGGAGTGGTGCTCGGAGGGAGCGGTCCGGTCGCGGACGCTCAGGCCCGCAACCAGACCGCTGTGTCCTGCGGCAACAGCCCCAGCGGGGACAAAGGGCTGCTGGCCAGCAGGAGTTCACAGCCCGACGGCAGCGCGACGTCGTCGGGGCCGAGATTGACCAGGGTGATCCAGGTGGCCCCGTCCCGCTCCGAGGTGCGGGCGAAGGAGAGGACGCCGGGTTCGTCCGCGCGCAGCCGGCGAAGCGGACCCGCGTCGCTCAGGGACCGCCGCAGCCGTAGTGCCGCGCGGTACAGGGAGAGCATCGAGTCGGGGTCCCGTTCCTGCCGTTCGGCGGCGTACCCGGCCCAGTCGGGCGGGGCCGGGAGCCAGCTCGGCTCAGGGACGCCGTCCCAGGGCAGCGGTACCCGGCAGCCGTCCCGGCCGGGGTCGAGGCCGCCGGAGCGCGCGTGCATCGGGTCCTGGATGAACTCCCGTGGGATCTCGACCTCGGGCAGCCCCAGCTCCTCGCCCTGGTAGAGGTAGACGGAGCCGGGCAGGGCCAGGGTGAGCAGGGCGGCGGCGCGGGCCCTGCGGGTGCCGAGTGCCAGGTCGGTGGGGACCCCGAAGCGCTTGCGGGCGAAGGCGAAGCCGGTGTCCTCGCTCCGGCCGTAGCGGGTGACGGTACGGGTCACGTCGTGGTTGGCGAGAACCCAGGTGGCGGGCGCCCCGACCGGAGCGTGGGAGGAGAGCGTGAGGTCGATCGACTCCCACAGCGCCGCCCGGTCCCAGGGGCGGGAGAGGAAGTCGAAATTGAACGCGGTGTGCAGCTCGTCGGGGCGCAGGTAGCGGGCGAACCGCTCGGTGTCCGGCAGCCAGATCTCACCGATCAGTGCCGCCCCGTACTCATCGGCGATCCGTCGCCAGGAGCGGTAGATGTCGTGCAGTTCGGGCCGGTCGTGGAAAGGGTGCGGGCGCGTGGGGTCCATCGAGGGCAGCCCGTCCTCCTTGACGAGCAGTGCCGCGGAGTCGATCCGCACTCCGGCCGCGCCGCGCTCCAGCCAGAAGCGCAGCACGTCCTCGTGTTCCTGCCGGACCTCGGGGTGGTTCCAGTTGAGGTCCGGCTGCTCGGGGGCGAAGAGGTGGAGGTACCACTCGCCGTCCTCCGTACGGGACCACGGCACCCCGCCGAACTCGCCGACCCAGTCGTTGGGCAGATCCGGCGAGTACGGGCGGAAGTGGAACCGTTCCCGCTCCGGGGAACCAGGGCCCGCCGCCAGAGCGGCCTTGAACCACTCGTGCTGGTCCGAGACATGGTTCGGGACGACGTCCACGATGCAGCGCAGCCCGGCCTCCTGGGCCTCGGCCATCAGTTTCTCGGCCTCGCCGAGCGTGCCGAAGGCGGGGTCGATGGCGCGGTAGTCGGCGACGTCGTACCCGCCGTCCGCGAACGGCGACTGGTACCACGGGGTGAACCACAGTGCGTCCACGCCCATTTCGGCCAGGTAGGGCAACCGGGCCCGCAGTCCGGCCAGATCGCCAGTGCCGTCGCCGTTACCGTCGGCGAAGGAGCGGACGTACACCTGATAGATGGCAGCACTGCGCCACCACTCCGTGCTGGACAAGAGAGTGTCCTTTCGTGCGAGACGCGGACGCGTACGGACTCGTGGTCGGGGTGAGTGCGGGCGGTCGGCCGCCGCTCAGCCCTTGAGGCTCCCGGCGCTCAGTCCGGCGATGATCTGGCGCTGGAACACCAGGAAGAGGGCGATCAGCGGCAGAGAGGCCATCACCATCCCCGCGACCAGGGAATTGAGCGGGGTGTCCTGCGCCACTCGTTGGAGGAAGACGCTCAGCGGCTGCCGGGCCGGGTCCGGCAGGACGAGCAGCGGCCAGAGGAAGTCCTTCCAGGCCGTGACGATGGAGAGGATGGAGACCACCGCGAGGATCGGCCGGGACAGCGGGAGCACCACGCGCCACATGGTCGTCAGCGTCCCCGCGCCGTCCATCTTCGCGGCGTCGAGGAGCTCGTCGGGAATCCGGTCGAAGAAGTTCTTCAGGATGTAAATGTTGAAGGCGTTGGCCGCGGCCGGGAGCCAGACGGCGCTCGGGCTGTTGATCAGGTTGCGGTTGAACAGGGGGACGTCGACGACCGTGAGGTACACGGGCACCAGCAGTGCGGTGGCCGGCATCATCAAGGTCAGCAGCATCAGCCCGAGCAGCAGGTTCCCGAACCGCGGGTGCAGTTTCGACAGGGCGTACGCGGCGGGGACCTGCACCGCCAGCTGGACGAGCCAGGCGCCGCCGGCCAGGACGACTGTGTTCAGGAAGTAGCCCGCCAGGTCCATCTCCCGCCACGCCTTGGCGTAGTTCTCCGGGTGCCAGGACTGCGGTACGTAGGTGGGCGGGGACTGCGCCAGCTCCGCGGAGGACTTCATGGCGCCGGTCGCCGCCCAGTACAGCGGCACGAGAAAGGCCACCGTGAACAACGCGAGCGCGAGGGCGAGCACCGACCAGTAGATCAGTCGTCCCTTGGTTGTCCGCAGTACGGCGGGGCGGACGAGGGTACGCATCGAGGCGGACATCCTGCTCACTCCTTCGCGGCGCGGGTGACCCGCAGATAGAGGGCGGAGAAGGCGCCCAGGACGAGCAGGAGCATCAGGCTGAGTGCGCTGGCGGTGCCGAAGTCGTTGTAGACGAAGGCATAGCGGTAGACCAGGAACATGACGGTGACTGTGGAGTCCTCGGGGCCGCCGCCGGTCATCACGTACGGCTCCGTGAACACCTGCATCGTCGCGACGATCTGGAGCAGCAGCAGGACGAGCAGCACGAACCGGGTCTGCGGGACGGTGACGTGCCGCAGCCGCTGCCACACGCCCGCGCCGTCCAGCTCCGCGGCCTCGTAGAGCTCGCCGGGGATCGTCTGGAGCGCGGCCAGGTAGATCAGAGTCGTGGTGCCCATGTTGGCCCAGGTCGAGACGATGACCAGGGAGACCAGCGAGGTGGACGAGGAGTCGAGCCAGGCGGAGGTCGGCAGGTGCAGCGTGCGCAGGACTTCGTTGAGCAGCCCGGGGCCCGGGTCGTAGAACCACTTCCACATCAGCG
The DNA here is from genome assembly GCF_055597165.1 of Streptomyces sp. NPDC039480. Classification (NCBI taxonomy): domain Bacteria; kingdom Bacillati; phylum Actinomycetota; class Actinomycetes; order Kitasatosporales; family Streptomycetaceae; genus Streptomyces; species Streptomyces sp. NPDC039480. The sequence goes on from NZ_JBVITX010000014.1 coordinate 88,643, forward strand.
CCACCACGACCGGCGGCAGCATCACCGGCAGATAGACCAACACCCGGAAGTACGCCCTCGCGTGCCGGAACTCGTTCAGGAGAACCGCGGTCAGGAACGGCACCGCGAAGCCGAGCACCAGCGCGTACAGGGTGAACAGGCCGGTGTTGCGCCAGGCGGTGAGGAACAGCGGGTCGGCGAAGAGCTTCTCGAAGTTGGCGAAGCCGGCCCAGGTGTTGCCGGTGGCGAAATTGACGTGCTGGAAGCCGAGGATGATGTTGCGGACGATCGGCCACCAGGAGAACAGCGCGAAGATCACCACGGCGGCGCAGAGGAACCCGTACGCCGTGACGTGCTCGCGCAGGGCGCGCCGCCGTGCGGTCTGCCGCCGATGGGGAGCGAGCGGCGGCGAGGGCGCGGCCGTGCGCGGGGGCGGGGTCTTCAGCGACATGCTCATCAGGAGGCGCCGTAGACCGCGTTGACCTTGTCCTCGGCGTTGTCGAGGAGGGCGTCGATGTCGGCGTCCTTCTTGGTGAGGACGGCCTGCATCACGGAGTCGAGCACCGCGTAGACCTGTTGCGCCTTCGGGGGTTCGATCACGCCGGGCACCTTCGGTGCGGCGTCCATGAAGGCCTGGTAGTTGCCGGTCGGCATGTTGGCGTTGTCCTGCTTGACCTTCTCGATCCGGTCGCGGACCGCGCCCTCGAAGATGTCAGGGACGGTGGGCATGGGGATGCCGACGGGGAGGTCGGCCTTGGCGTAGTCGGCGACGTTCTTCTCGATGAGGTCGGGGTTGAGGTACCGCCACTGCACCCACTTGACTCCGGCCTTGATCTTCTCCGGCGATGCCTTGGGGTTGAACATGTACCCCTCGCCGCCCAGCAGCGTGCCCTTCGCGTCCGGCACGGGTGCGAGGGCGTAGTCCTCGTACTTCCCGCCGAACTGCTTGGCGATGACGGTGATGTTGTCGGCGGCCGAGACGTACATCCCGAGCCTGCCCGAGCCCATCATCCGCTGCACGTCCTCGACCTGGAGCAGCTGCTTGCTGCCCATCGAGTCGTCCTTCCAGCGCATGTCGTACAGGTCCTGGAGGGTGGCCTTGCCCTCGGCCGTGTTGAACGCCGCCTTCCACTGGTCCCCGTCCTGCCGCGCGACCCGGCCGCCACGGGAGTACAGCTCGGCGGTGAAGTGCCAGCCGCCCTGGTTGTTCGCGGAGAAGTCGGCGTATCCGACGGTGTTGTTCCCGAGCCCGGCGATCTTCTTGGCCGCCTCGCGGACATCCGCCCAGGTTTTCGGCGCCTGGTCGGGGTCGAGGCCGGCCTTCTTGAACAGCGCGCGGTTGTAGACCAGGCCCATGGAGTAGTTCGAGGTCGGAAGACCGTACTGGCGCCCCTGCTCATCCTGGAAGATCTTCAGCAGCGGGTCCTGGATGTCGCCGCGTCGCGGCATGTCCTCGACGGCCTCTGTGATGTCCGCGGCCTGCTTCTTCTCTATCAGCGACCGGACATCGGTGAAGTAGACGTAGAAGACGTCCTCCAACTTGCCGCCGGCCAGCTTCGCGTTGAAGGTCTTCGGGTCCATGAAGCCCTCGTGCGGCACGATGTCGATGTCCGGGTTGGCCTTCTCGAACCGCGCCACGTGCTTGTCGAAGAGCTTGCGTTCGAATGCCTGGGTCTTGGGCGGTTGCCCGTTGACGTCGAGCGTCACCTTGCCGCCCGTGTCCGTGTCACCTCCGTCGCTGCTGGTACCGCAGGCGGACGTGGCGACCAGCGCGAGAACAGTGACGGTGGCGAGCGCGAGCGTACGACTGCTCGTGAATGTCATCGGGAGACCCCCTCCGGGTCGTGCTGCACAGCGCGCGCTTCCCCCAGCGCGCCAGCGCGTTGGCGCGCCGCGTGGGCCCCGGACGGGCACATACGGCCCGCCGTGGTGCTGTGGCTGTCGGTTGCGCGCACACTCAACCACCAGCAACAGCGGAGCACAATAACTCGCGCATAGACTGCAAAAAATTGATTGCGGGCGAGGCACCGAACGCGGCACCCATCGAACTCCGCCGAGCCAGGCACCTGCCAACTGTGCCCCGTGCAGGCGTAATGACTGCCCTGCACCACTGGACTGCGCCCCCGTAGGCGGACCGGGGTGAAACGCAAACTATCGCCGCATCAACGCAAAACTTGCGCTCCGTTGCAAGTGGCGAGAGCGATCGGCCGGGCAGCAGTTCCCGAGCTGCCACGGCGGCCCCAGGCTTGCTCGACTCGGCGTCGGCTCGCTTCCCGCGCCCCTCGACCCCTCGCAGAGCGGCGCACGTCCTCGATCGCGCGAATGCCCGGGAGCGCAACCGGCTTGCGCTCCTTGCGATACTGTTGCGTGTATGGCGCGACGACTTGCTCAAGTTGCGAAGAAGGTGGGGGTCAGCGAGGCCACGGTCAGCCGTGTTCTCAACGACAAGCCCGGCGTCTCCGCAGCGACACGACAGTCCGTACTGACAGCACTTGACGTCCTCGGGTACGAACGGCCGACGCAGTTGCGCGGAGAGCGCGCCCGGCTCGTCGGCCTCGTTCTACCGGAGTTGCAGAACCCCATCTTTCCCGCGTTCGCCGAGGTCATCGGGGGCGCACTCGCACAACAAGGGCTCACGCCCGTGCTGTGCACGCAGACCAGGGGTGGCGTGTCCGAAGCCGATTACGTGGAACTGCTGCTGCAACAACAGGTATCCGGTGTGGTGTTCGCAGGGGGCTTCTTCGCGGAGATCGACGCTCCGCACGACCACTACCACCAGCTGGCGGAGCGGAACATCCCGGTCGTCCTCATCAACGCGTCGATCGAGGGCCTCGACTATCCCTGCGTCGCGTGCGACGACGCCGTCGCCGTCGAGCAGGCCTGGCGCCATCTCGCCTCCCTCGGACACGAGCGGATCGGCCTGCTGCTCGGCCCCTCCGACCACATCCCGTCACGCCGCAAGTTGGAGGCCGCACGAAACGTGGCGAAGGCCGCGGGCGCGAAACTGGCCGACGAGCACGTCGAGCGGTCGATCTTCTCCCTGGAGGGCGGTCAGGCCGCCGCCACCCGCCTGCTGGGGCGCGGGGTCACCGGCATCGTGTGCGGGAGCGACCCGCTGGCTCTGGGGGCCATCAGGGCGGCCCGCCGGCGAGGGCTCTCCGTCCCGTCGGACGTGTCGGTCGTCGGGTTCGACGACTCGGCCTTCATGACGTGCACGGAGCCGCCTCTGTCGACGGTGCGCCAGCCCATCGAGGCCATGGGCCGCGCGGCGGTGGACCTGCTGTGTGCCCAGATCCAGGGCAGCCACACCCACCCGGGTGAACTCCTCTTCGAACCGGAGCTCGTCGTCCGTGGCTCGACCGCGCAGGCGGCGACCGCCCCGTTCCGCATGGCGACGTAGACGCCGTACGCCCGGCCGGTGGAAGGGCATGACGCTGAGGATGGCCGCCCGTGCACATCCTTGGCCCTGCGGTTGAGTTGACGGGGCCTCAGAAACCGCCGGTGCTGCCGCCGTTGTTCAATGCGGTGGCGAATGCCTCGATCGTGCGGCGACGCGCGGTGAGGAAGGCGAGCCATGTGCCATCCGCGTAGTGGACGCGGAAACGTGCCATGAGCTGCAGGCGGGGGCGGCGCTCCACACGGGCGGTCCAGGTGCGGGGGACTTCCCAGACGGGAGTGCCATCCAGGTGCCGTACGAGACCGACCCGCTGGTCCGTCACCCGCATCAGCAGCGCCCCGGACGTGGCCGGCATGGCCGCCGCGATGCTTCGCGCACCGCCAGATTGGGCGCCGTACCGGTGCATCAGGTGGTCACCGAGCATCCCGCCGATCTTGCCGTGCTTGATTTTGACACCTTCAGCACTCTTCACCGGAACGACGATTCCGTAGGCGAGGAGCCGCTCACCCGGCGCCAACTGGCTCAGAGCAGCCTGATGCTGGACGGATATGACTTCCGGCATGACGCTGGCTCCCTGTGATCTTCTCGACTCCGACGAGAATCCTATCGGTCTGACCCGCCATGGTTGGTGCGGTCGCCTCGTTGCCCTTCCGAGTCGGCCACCGGGAGGGTGCCGGCCGGCCTGCGACGTGGCAACGCTCGTCTGGCCCTGGAGCAGGTGTCCATTCGGCTTCGTGGCGTCTGGCGACCTTCTGGCCTCGTGGCCGCTTGGCCTCATGGCGTCGCCGTGTGCCCCCGAACTGGCAGATCTCGCCCTCCCTCCCACACCACGACCTGAAAGGAACGACGCGATGAGCGCCAACGACCCCTTCGCCCGCCTCCCCGAGGCGGCCTCCTTCACCGTGACCAGTACAAACGTCGCCGACGGAGCCACCTGGTCGCCCGAGCAGTACTCATCCGGCGTCCCCGGCGGGAAGGACGTCTCCCCGCAGCTGTCCTGGCGCGGCGCCCCGGAAGGCACCAAGAGTTACGCCGTGACCGTGTACGACCCCGACGCCCCCACCGGGTCCGGGTTCTGGCACTGGGCGGTCGCCGACATCCCCGCCGCCGTCACCGAGCTGCCCGAGGGAGCCGGCGACGACACGGGCTCAGGCCTGCCCGAGGGCGCCTTCCAGCTGCCCAACGACGTCCGAGCGGCCCGCTTCATCGGCGCCGCGCCCCCTGCCGGGCACGGCCCACACCGCTACTTCGTCGTGGTGCACGCCCTCGATGCCGCCTCCATCGGTGTCCCGTCCGACGCCACCCCGGCCGCCCTCGGCTTCACCATGACCGGCCACATACTCGGCCGCGCGGTCCTGACCGCCACAGCCGAGACCCCTTCAGCGAAGACCCGCACCGCAGAGACGCCCACCGCGAAGACTGCCGACTGACGAGCAGCATGTCCCGACTCATCGACGCCACACAGATGTATCTCCGCACCATCCTGGAGCTCGAAGAGGAGGGCGCGGTCCCCATGCGCGCCCGCATCGCCGAGCGCCTGGACCAGAGCGGGCCGACAGTAAGCCAGACCGTCGCCCGCCTGGAGCGCGACGGCCTGCTGCGTGTCGCCGCCGACCGGCACCTGGAACTGACCGCGGACGGCCGACGGCTGGCCATGCGCGTGATGCGCAAGCACCGGCTAGCCGAGTGCCTGCTCGTCGACGTGATCGGGCTGGAGTGGGAGCAGGCCCACGCCGAGGCCTGCCGCTGGGAGCACGTGATGAGCGAGGCAGTCGAACGCCGCCTCCTCAAACTGCTGTTGCACCCGACCATGTCGCCTTACGGCAACCCGATCCCGGGCCTGGAGGAGCTCGGCGAGAAGAGCACGGTGGACCCGTCCCCCGACGAGAGCGTGGTCAGTCTCAGCGACCTCGCGCCCGGACCGAACGGCACGAGCGCAGTCGTACGGCACATCAGGGAGCTCATCCAGACCGACTCCCAGCTGATGTATGCCATGCGGCACGCCGGGGTGCGGCCCGGCGCGGTCGTGAGCGTGACGTCCTCGCCCGCCGGTGTGCTGGTCCACAGTGGCGGTACGGCCGCCGAACTCCCCACGCGGGCCGCCTCGCACGTCTTCGTGGCGAAGCGCTGAGTCAGTAAGGGCGCGCCTGCGCCGACCAGCACGGAGGCCGGGTGCCCAAACCGCGCATCCCGTACGGCCCGTGCGTCCATACGACCCGTACAGGCAGGAGGGTGGCTCTCGACGCGATCGTGGTCGAGAGCCACTCTTCGCTCGCGGCAGGGCGAGGAACTCTCTAAGCAGCAGGTTCCGAGACGGGTTCTCTACGGCGAGGCGGATATGAAACAAGTTGCCGTGCAGATCGGCCGGGAGCCGAACCGGCCGAACCGACGTGCAGCCGGGGTAGCGGGTGAACACGGCGACAAGGCCGCGGCAACCTCACCGGACTCCATCACCCAGCTGCCTCCCTACCAACGGACCGCCGCAGCCCTCAGGCGGCAGATCCTGTCGGGACAACTGCGGCCGGGCGAACAACTGCCCTCCGTACAGCGCCTCCGGGAGCAGCGCCTACTGCGCGCCGAAGGGCTGGTTGACGTCGTGCACGGCCGGGGCAGCTTCGTCACCGGACCTCCTCCAGGTCCTGTGGTGCCCCTTCGACCACGCAGAGGCCGCCCACCCCCAACAGCCCTGTTCTGACGCTCCGCCACCACCGTCACCGACTACCCCAACCCCTCGGAACTGAGCGAGGAACTTCGGAACCAGCTGGACGACATGAACCGCTGGCAACAACCCGCAACTCTACGTATACCCCGCCTCTCCGAGGCACCCCCACTTCCAACTGCTCCAGTAACCAGCCCCTACAGGGATGGCAAGTACGCGACACTTACAACGGCCGATGCAGTAAGCGGCAGCGCCCCGTCGGCCATCACGCAACGACACGAACGAGGTTGGGGGCAAGCTGAGCACGATGATCAGCATGTTGTTCAGCCATCATCCGGCCGTTGGGCATGGGCCGGATGATGGCTGAGCAGGTCCCCCGGCTGGCAGTCCAGTACCTGGCAGATACGGGTGAGGGTGGTGAAGCGGATGGCTTTGGCCCGGCCGTTTTTGAGGATGGAGAGATTGGCGATGGTCACGCCGACGCGGTCCGCCAGTTCGGTCAGAGTCAGCCCTCGCTCTGCGAGGAGGCGATCGAGGTGCACTTCGATCGCGTGGCCGTCCGGCGACTGTTCGTCCGCCATCAAATGGTGGCCTCGACGTCTTCACGCATCACGACGCCCGCGCGCACGATCCGGGCGAAGGTGAACAGACCCAGGGCCGTGAAGATGGAGAGGAAAGGGACGTCCCACACGTTGCCGAGAGCATCGGCCATGTCCTCCTCCACGAATGTCGCAAACAGTTCCGCCTTGGCGATGGCCTGCGCGACTGCGGTGGTCAGGCTGCCGGCCAGCAACCACCAACCCAGCATCCGCAGCCGGGAAGCGGTTTGCGCGGTGTAGACCCCGTCCCGGGCCGCTCCCCTGAGCAGCCTGTTGAGCAGCAGCAGCCCGCCGAACATCAAGATGAACGACGGCAGGTCACGAAGGACCTCAAGGGCCTGCTGCCCGCGAGAGGGATCCGATGTGCAGTACTCAGGGGATGTGTTGACGGTGACCCCCTCTCGTGCACCGAACATCGCGTCGGTGTCGGATGAGCTGCCTGATATTCCGTCCGCAGTAAGGCATACGTCACCTCCGATGGAGGCGACATGGACGCCGCCGACGAACAGGCTCATGATGAAGCCCGCTACGACCAAGCCGAGCACCACGCGGAGGACCAGGGATACGGCGCTGAAGAGGGGCTCGAGCAACTTGCGGTCATCGACCATGACTACCATCCCGTTGAGCTTGTTATCGAAAAACGATGTTATCGAATAACGATACGTTTGGCACTCGCCGAAGACAAAGACGGACCTCGTGCTCGCTGCCGGACCGGCCAGCCCCACGCGTAGGGTCGGTGACGTCGGACCGGCCAACCCCATGGCGCGAGCAGGGGAGTTGGGTAGGTTCTGGTTGACTTAGGACGTAGTGGGCGCCGTTACTGCGGGAGGAAGCCGGTGAACGGGGGCATACCACCGATGCGGGACCGAAAGCTCGCCATGGGTTTCATCGTCGTCATGTATCTGCTGATCGGAGCCACGTTGGCTGCCTTGGTCGCTGCGGGTGTCTGGCGCAGTGAGGTGGGGACAGGTGTGGCGACTCTTACGGGTGGGGTTCTGGGAGGGGCATTCGCCGTGTGGCGTATCCGACGTACCACCGAGGACGGGCGTGTGGACGACGGCGGCCGCTAGAACCACTAACGAAAACAGCGACGGAAGCGCCGGATCCTCCCGGTCCCGCAGGTGACAGAACCCGAACGGCGCAGATGGAAGAACGCGGGCTCGGCGACCCGGCGTTGCGTTATGTGTCGAGCCCCGGCCCGTGCCCGGATCCTTGACGAATGATCCGTGGTTGCCTGACGTAGGAGCCGTCGATCACCGCCCAAGGCGAACCGGTCGACACCTCCGCCAGGTCCGATCCCCTCGGCGCCGCGCCCACTGCCGGGCCGCCGAGCCGCGTCTGGTTGCGCGGTAACCGGCTGACGGCCGTTGACGTGCAACTACTGACCTTGCGGATGTGATGTCGCGGGGGCTGACAAGCTGTGGTGGTCGCGATAGGCCGGTCATTTGAGGAACCCGCAAGGGGGCGGTCTGACCGCGGAGCGACCGGCGTTTGGGGAGAACATCCGGATGCAGGCGGCCGAGTTGTTCGCCGTGGGACACGACAATGCCGCGGTCGCCAAGTAGTTGCGCGTCAGCGTGCGATCGGTACAACGGTGGCACCAGGCATGGGAACGGGGTGGAAGGTCAGCCTTGGAGTCGAGGGGTCCGGCGTCCAGGCCCGAGCCGAGTGAGGGACTGTTTGAGGTGCTCAAGCAGGAGCTGGCCAAGGGGCCGGTAGCGCACGGTTGGCCGGACCCGCCGCACGGTAGAGAGCAATGAGGAATCCGTCACGGCTGAGTGAAGGAGACCGACCTGGCCACAGGTGGAAACACCGTGACAGCGCTCGGGACCCCTGGCTCTACTTCGAAGACGAAGCCGGCTTCTCGATGACGCCACCGACCACCCGCACCTGGGCCAGGCGCGGACACACACCCATCATCCGGGTACGGGGACGCTCCCAGCGCCGCTCCTCCATCGCTGCTCTGGCCTGTTACGAGAAGGGCGAACGTTCCCGTCTGATCTACCGGCCCAAGCGGCACGTCGATCACAAGCGGGGCGGCAGACGTAGTTTCACCTGGGCCGATTATCGCGAGCTGCTGACCGCCGCCCGCCAACAACTCGCTGTGCTGATCGTGCTCGTACGGGACAACCTGAACGTGCACAAAGACGCCCGGATGAAGGCGTTCACCGACGCCCACGATTGGCGCACCTGCTGCTTCCTGCCGGCCGACCCCGACCACCTGATGCACGCCCTTCGGCACGGACTCCGTTAAATGCAATACCGCAGCCACCTTGTCGAAATAGAAGTCCCGCAGCCGGGGCTCGAAGTCAACGTGCAGCCACTCGCACCCCGACACACGCGCATGGGCCGCCGCCAGACGGACAACTGCTGTCCCGATACCGCGATGCTGGTGCGAGCCCCGGGTCTTCGTGTCGATCAAAAAGGCGGTGGTCTCCACCGTCCCTGCCCACGTTCACGAAACCGACAAGGACTCCCTCGCCATCACGGCCCCCCAATCCAGCCGAGGCTGTACTCATTGACCTTGCTCCACCAGCCGACAACGGCGTTGCCGCCATGGGAGCGGACAAGGTCGACCGTCTCCTCGTCAGCGATGGGGTCGCGCTATGCGTAAGAGATCGCTCCCCTCAGCCCGCCAGCATCACCGACCAGCCTCCAGAGCGACAACACGCCTACAATCTCAAAACGGATTCATGAACAGGCACTTACTGGCTAGTAGCGTCAGGGTGCATGGAACTTTTCGCACTCTTCGGCCCGCCCGCGATCACGCTCCTCCTCTTCATCATCGCAGCCTTCCCATACGCACTGTGGGTGACCAGGAAGAAGCCCACACGGACGGCTCGCCTGGCTGCCGTCGGAAGTGGAGTAGCTCTCGCCGCTTACGGTGCCGGGACCTTCTATGGTCTCGCCTACACGCACCCTCTCGACCTCTGTGCAACGAAGACCACCAGTGGCGACTACATGGACGTCGGGCGGGACTACACCTTGACGTCAGCGACCATCCACCACTTCCCCCCTTCCGTTACCTGCCATTGGAGCAGCGGATACAGCACCAACGATGTGTCGTTCTGGACCACGCCCCTGCTTTACATGGGGCTGGCCTGTGCCACCGTCTGCTTCGCCCTGTTACTCATCAACCGCTCTCAGCACAGAAGGCCCCCCAACAGAAGGACCCCCCATGACAATGAGCTTCACGCGTAGACGTAAGGCCGGTGAGCACCAGTCCCGCCTGAGCTTGTTCTTTATCTTCCGTCTGCGTCGTAGGGCGGGGACGGGCGGTTCCAGACAGCGTCTGACCGACTGACAACCTTTCGCAGTTCGCGGGCGCTTCCGGGTGACATAGCCTGCATCACGGTGTCGAGTAGGGCTCGAGCTTCGAGGGGGTTGCCGCAGCAGTACCAGTGCACGTTGCCCCACTCGTAGTCGTGCCACAGATCCCGCTCGGGCTGGTGGACGTAGTTCTTCCACAGGCTCACAGCCGTGCTGACATCGCCTGGCTGCAGATAGTTGCGGGTGTCCTCGAGACGGGTGATCTCGGACATCGCATGCGAAGACAGGCCGTTGATGACTGGCCGTGCACCCGTTGGCCGGTGGCTGCCAGCGGCGCCAGCACGGATCTGTCCTGGCCGTCTACGCGGCATGGACCTTTCGGTTCGTCGTCATGCGGTACATGGTGCCACGGTCTCGAATGGCGTCTCGGACGGATTCGCTCACATGGAGGTTCGCCGGACACGGGGGCGGCCTTCGTCTGATCCTGTGCTCCGACCAAGGTGCACCTGACCACGACGACGGCCGTGCGGGTGAGTCTGCTGCCTGATGCTGTCCGGAGGGAAGCGTTCGCGGAAGCGTCACGCTTCCGGGGAGAGTTCTACGAGTGCCTGACCGCACGGCGCGACGAGTTGTTCGAGCTGGTGGACGCGGTGCTGTGTGCGGACGGTGCGGTGAAGTCCCCGGTCGACCTGACGCTGCTGCCCGAACACCGACGTGGGCACGGAGCGATGTATGGCGGCCTGAGCCACGGCCGGGTCGATGCTGGTCGGTTACGGAGGGTGCTGGCCGGAATGTCTCTGCCGCAGTTCGACGACGGCCGACTGGTCCTCGCAGTCGATGTGTCCGTGGCTTCGCTCGGATGCGCCGTGCTCAGCGGACCGGCTGTTCTGCCGCGTCTATGGCCGGGCGAAGACGGCATCGCAGGTCATCCCCAGCTGGCCGTACTCCTTTGTCGCCGTGCTGGAGCCGGGTGCCACCTCCTGGACCGCGATCCTGGACGCTGTCCGGCTGAGACCTGCAGACGACGCGACCGCGGTCACCGCCGCCCAGCTCCAAAGAGTCGTTGAACGGCTCGTCGCGGCCGACCAATGGCAGAACGGCGACCCGCAGATCGTGATCGTCAGCGACGCCGACTATGACGTCACCCGCCTGGCCTGGGTCCTGCGTGACCTGCCCGTCGAACTCGTCGGCCGCGTCCGCTCCGACCGGGTCATGCGCCTGCCCAAGCCGCCCTCACCTGGCCGAGCTTCCCCAGGTGTACGCCGTCTACCACCAAGCCGTACTGAACCTCCTGGGCGCCGACTGATCGCCGAACTGCTCAGGATGGCGAGCGGAATGCCCGCCACGTTCTGGATCCACCTGCCGCAACACCCAGGACTGCGGCCGACATCGGCGGAACTGGCCAGCCCGCTTCGCCGCGTCCAGGCACTGCGGGACGGTGTGGAGACCCGTCCGTGGGAGTCGTATCGGCACACCATCTGAGTTGCGTCCGCACCGCCGTTGCTCCACTCTCCCCAGGATGGAGCCGTAGTGCATCGGGCAGAGTGTGAGCCCACACGCACGGACTGGCCACGAAGGGGACTCGGTGGTGAGGACTCAAGCTCGGCTCAGCGGACGACTTTGATGCCGAAGTGGCCGCCGAACTGGTGGCCCAGGCCGAAGCCGATGGCGGAGTGCATGTGCGCGTACATCTCCATGCCGCGGGCGCAGACGAGCGGGCCGAGGTCGAGGATGTCGGTCCAGCCGTAGGACTTCAGCAGCTCCGTGGCCTGCTGCTTGGCGTCCGCGTATTCGCCGGCCACGAACATGGTGTGTTCCCCGCCGCCGACGGACTTGGGGTCGACGACGGTGCTCTGTTCCTGGGTGACGAAGGACTTCACGACCTTGGTCCGGGGCAGGGCACGCTGGATCTGTTCGCCGAGGCTGTCACTGTCGCAGGGGTCCAGCTTCGGCATGATCCCCCACGGCGTGGGCCATGGGTACTCAGGCGTGTGCTGGTAGATGAACGGGACCGCGTAATCGATGAGGGTCTTGTCGGTGAGCCGGTCGGCGATGGCGGACAGTGCCTCCACTGCGTTGTGACCGTCGATGCCGTTGATCACCACGCTGTCGGAGGCAGTCGCGGCGTCGCCGAAGGAGTGCAGTTCGACGCCGGGGTGTTCGGCAAGGAAGTCCTTGAAGGGTGGGGTGCCCATCATGTCGGGCTCGGTACGGGCGAGAGTGGCCCGGGGGCCACGGGTACCGACGTGGACCTCGTGGCCCAGCTCGGCGAGCTTGGCGATGTGGGCGCGGGCACCGCCGCCGGTGCCGAGAACAGTGATCTTCATGGTGGAATCTCCCGTTTTGTTCCCTGTGGACGTATCCACCGTAGGCGCCTTTCAGGACAGTGGGTGTCCTTTGACTGGTCAGGCGCCGACCTCCCCGTACGGCTGGAGGTGACCGTGCGCACCCGTCCGCCGTGACATCGACCGCCTGCGCGGGCTCGGCTGCCCCGTCCACAGCGCCCGCAGCCGGGGCGGCTGCACGCTCGACGCCGGCTCCGAAATCGTCGACCACCTCCGCGACACGTACATCGGGGCTCGACGTCAGGTCTTCCGGTACTGCTCGTGATGACCGGATCGGTCCGCTTCGGGACCCGATGTGGCCTTCTGTCGGACCGTCCGGCGGCTCAGGCTTGGGGCATGACCCGAGCACTGATCGTCATCGACGTCCAAGAGTCCTTCCGCGCCCGTCCGCTCTGGGCGACCACCTCCGACCTGAAGATCACTGATCAGGTGAACCGACTGGTCCGGCTCGCCCGTCGGGCCGGGGACCTGGTCGTGTGGGTGCTGCACTCCGAGCCCGGCGCCGGCGATGTCTTCGATCGGGCCCTCGGCCATGTGCGGCTGATGGAGGAACTGGAGAGGGCGGGTGGGGAGCCGCTCATCCATAAGACCTCGCACAATGCCTTCACCACCACCAACCTGCAGCAACTCCTCACCGAGCGCGGCATCCGCGAACTCACCGTGTGCGGCATCCGCACCGAGCAGTGCGTGGAGACCACCACCCGCGTCGCCAGCGACCTCGGCTACCAGGTCACCGTCGCCATCGACGCGACCGCGACCAACCCCATCCCGCACCGCGACGCTCCCGCCGACCAGAGCGTCGCCGAGTTGCTGGCCGATCCCCGTACGCTGCCCGCCGAAGAGGTCATCAGACGCACCGAATACGCCCTCGCCGGACGCTTCGCCACCATCACGACGGTCGACCGACTGGAGGCCGCGGCAGGGCTTCCGTCATGATGACCGAATCGTGAGCCACATCGTCTTCTTCCTCGTGCCCGGCGTCCACCTCCTGGACCTGGCAGGGCCCGCACAGGTCTTCTCCACGGCCGCCAGATTCGGGCATTCCTACACGCTCTCGTACGTCGCCGAGCAGAGCCAGGTCTTCACCGCCCAGGGGCTGCCGGTGGTGGCGGAGCTCGACTGGCCCGAGCTCGGGGCCGACGATCTCGTCGTGGTGCCCGGCTGGCGGGCAGCCGCCCTGGCCGACGCCCCAGCCATCAGCGTCGCCTCCTTGCAGGCCCTCCGGGATCATTACGCCGCAGGTGGGACTGTGGCCAGTGTCTGCAGTGGGGCCGAGGCGCTCGGCCAGGCCGGCCTGCTCGACGGCCGTCACTGCACCACCCACCACGATCTGCAGGACGAGCTCGCTCTGCGCCACCCCGGGGCGGTGGTCGTCCGTGACGTCCTGTTCACCGCCGATGACCGGGTGATCACCTCGGCCGGCATCGCCAGCGGCATCGATCTGGCCCTGCACCTGGTCGCGACCCGGCACGGCCCGACCGTCGCCGCCCAGGTGGCCCGCGACATGGTCGTCTACGCCCGCCGCAACGGCCATGAGCCGCAGTCCAGCGCGATGCTCCGGCACCGGTCCCATCTCGACGACACCGTGCACCGCGCCCAGGACCTCATCGACGCCCGCTTCGACCAAACGCTCCCGCTCCCCGCCCTGGCAGCGGCCGTCGGCGTGAGCGAGCGCACCCTCACCCGTCTCTTCAGCCGCGCCATCGGGCTGACCCCACTGCGCTATCAGCAGACTCTCCGCCTCGAACACGCCCAGCACCTGATCAGCCACGGCGCGACCATCGGCGCTGCCGCCCGCTCAGCCGGTTTCGAAGACCCACGCATGCTGCGCCGACTCCGCGCCCGCATGGCCTGACAACGGAGCTCGTGGACGTGTCACGTGACTGGCGGTGCAGCACGGCGTACGAGGGGTTCCTGGTGCTGAAGTGTGGTGAGAGGCTCATGATCGGGCACGTGAAGGGGATGCCGGACGTATCAGCCCCCGTGATCAAACTGGTGCGGCGGACCACCGAGCCCGTCGCGGTGCAGACGCTGCGCTCCACGGCCGCCGCCGTCATCTCCTTCGTCGTCGCCCTGCTGGTCCTGCCCGCACAACCCGCTCCCCTGACGGCCCCGCTGACCGCACTCCTGGTCGTCCAGGTCACCCTGTACGCGACCCTCACCACCGGTATCCGGCGCGTGAACTCCGTCGTCGTGGGTGTCCTCATCGCCATCGGCTTCACCAGCCTGGTCGGACTGACCTGGTGGAGCCTGGGCCTGACGATCTTCACCTCGCTGATCATCGGCCGTTTCGTACGAGTGAACGAGTTCGTGCCCGAGGTGGCGATCAGCGCGATGCTGGTCCTGGGAGTTTCCCAGGCCACGTCGGCGGCCTGGCACCGGGTGCTGGAGACACTGATCGGCGCGGGGGTGGGGCTGCTGTTCAACCTGCTGTTCGCTCCCCCGGTGTGGACGCAGTCGGCAGGAGCGTCCATCGACGGGCTTGCGCGCGGGATGGGTGGCATGTTCCGCACCATGGGTGCGGAGATCGCTGCGGGTCACCTCCCCTTTCCGCACGCGGCCGCCCGGCTGCACGAGGCGCGGCGCCTCGACCACGACATCGTGGAGGTCGACGCCTCGCTCCGGCAGGCGGAGGAGAGCCTGCGCATGAACCCCCGCGTACGGGAAGGGCTGCTGTCCCGGGTGGTGCTACGGACGGGTCTTGACACCCTGGAGATCTGTGCGGTGGTACTGCGGGTGCTGACCCGGAGCCTGACCGACCTGGCGAAATTCCGTACGGAGGAGTCGCTGTTCCCACCGGACGTGTCGACCGGCCTCCAGGAGCTGTTCGAACAGCTGGCCGACGCCATCGAGAGTTTCGCCCGGCTCATCACCACCCAGGTGGCCGCCAACGCGGAGCAGGCCGAGGAGCGGCTGACCGCCGCGTTGGCCGCGAGCCGAGTCACCCGTGACCGGGTCGCCGAGATGCTGCTGGAAGACGTACAGGAGCACCCCAGGCAGTGGCAGCTGCACGGCGCGCTGCTCGCCGAGGTCGACCGGATCCTCGATGAGCTGGACCTCGACAAGCGCACCGAGCGCCTCTTGCAGGAGCTGGACCGCCGCGCGGCGGAGCACAGCGAGCGCTACCCGAGGCTCGCGGCGCTGCGCCGCCGACTGCGCGGCGACAGTGGCACGGAGCGGCGGCCGGCTGTGGAGGCCTGAGTCCCCGTGGGCGTGACTCTTGTCGCCGTCACTGCCGTCGTCATCGTCGTCGTGACTGCCGTCAGGCGCCGCTCCAAATCGGGGCGTCCGTCCCCCATCGACCCGACGGGCGTGTCCAGTTCACCGGGCCCCCCTCGTACCACAGCGGCGGCAGCGCGTGTCGCAGTCTGCCCATGGGGCTGTCGGTCTCGGTCAGCCAGTATTCGGCGTTGAAGCCCTCACTCTCACCCTCGCCCGGAGCGGACGCCGCAGGTGCTGCCGGTACCGCGGATGCCGCTGGTACCGCGGATGTCAGGTCGTGGACCAACCAGTGCGCGGTCTGTGTCAGGGCCAGGCGGATCAGCCGGGTGCCGCCCGTGCGGTGCTGCTCGGTGAGCGCACGCAGTACGCCGGCCGCGAGCAGATAGCCGGTGCCGTGATCGAGCGCCTGGGCGGGCAGCGCGCCGGGCGAGTCCGGTGAGCCCTCCAGCTCGGCGATGCCGGTGGCCACCTGGACGAGGCTGTCGAAGCCGCGCCGCTCGCGCCACGGACCGTAACGTCCCCATGCGGAGAGCTGGGCTATCACGAGGCCCGGTCGGCGCTCGGCGAGCGCCTCGGGGGTCAGTCCGAACCGTTCCAGCGCGCCCGGCCGATAGCCGGTGACCACCACGTCCGCCTCGTCGAGCAGTTCCTCGAAGCGCCTACGGTCGGTGGCCTCCCCCAGGTCCAGGGTGGTCGAGCGTTTCCCCATCCCTGTGTCGTTGTGGGCTTCCTGACTTTCCGGCAGCTGTGGGGCGTCGATCCGCAGCACGTCGGCGCCGAGCAGCGCCAGCGTCCGGGTGGCGACCGGCCCCGCCAGCACTCGGGTCAGGTCCAGGACGCGCAGCCCCGCGCACGGCAGTGCGGCACCACCTAGCGTCCGGTCCGGAGCGTCACCGATGCGCGCCGTCGTCAGCAGCGGCTGTCCCGCGACCGCGATCCCCTGCTCGGTCTTGGCCCACTCCTTGGGGCCGCGTGCCGCCACGGCCAGGCCGCCCGCCGCGTACACGGCCTCCTCCACCTCCAGCGCAGTGAGCCCCGCGATCGCCCGGCCCACCACGTCCACCACGTCCGCCGCCTCCTTGCCGACGCCCTCCCGCACTCCGAGAGCGGCGAGCAACCGGGCCCGGTGGTGTGGGTAGTTGGCATGCGTACGAACCCATCCGTCGGTCGCCCGCCAGAACCGGGACAGCGGCGAGAAGGTCGACCACGCCTGCCCGTCGACCCGCACCAACCGGTCGCTGAGGAACGCCGTCGCGACCGCCTCGTCATCGACCCGCACGCGTGGCACGGGGCGCCCTGTGCGTACGGAGGTGAGCTCGGCGGCCGCGAGCGAGCACACCGCGACGGTGGCCCGCGCCAGCTCCATGACGGGCAACCGCGCCGGCAGTCCGCCGGAAGGTCCGCCGTAGGAGACCCGGTTGACCAGCGAAGCATCGGCACCCAGTGCCGCCCAAGCCTGCGAGGTTCCGGAGGTGATGGGAGAGTTCATGTCTGCACTATGGCACTGAGTGCCACCCGGGGGAAGGTGAAAAGTCGTCCGCACATGCATTGACCCACGGCACACACCGCGCTTTCATCGCGTGAGTCCTCCGCACAGACCGTGCCGGGGCGTTACCGGGACAGGCACCAGAGAGGCGCGCGGGGTGGCTGTGGCCGCCCTCGGGCCGAAGGGGGACCACCTGATGAGACCTTCTTTACGCATCTCCATGAGCACCGCCTTGGCGGCGGCCGCCGTCACTTGTCTCGCCTGGCCCGCGGGGGCAGCGGGGGCAGCGAGCGACAACGGCCGGGCCCTGCGCACCGAACGGATCAGCGTGGCGCCCGACGGCACCGGCGGCAACCATCACTCGGTGGATCCGACCGTCAGCGCCGACGGACGCGTCGTCGCCTTCATGTCGTCGGCGACCAACCTGGTGCCCGGAATCGACGTGCCCAACAACGTCTTCTACCGGACGGCCCCCGGCGCACCACTCAAGCGCGTGGTGCTGCCGGGTGAGTCCACGATGTTGCCCCGGGTGTCCGATGCGGGGCATCACCTGACGTTCACCTCGTACTCGGCCACGACCCAGAAGTACTCCGTCCATGTGACGGACCTGCGCACCGGTCGCATCGACCCCGTGGCGCCCGCGCTGGACGGCGGCTACCGCGCGGACTTCGGCGCGGCCCCGCTCAGCGCGGACGGCCGGTACGTCGCCTTCGTGGCGAAGACCGCCGCCGACGAGAACGGCACGTCCCGTTGCCGGATCATGCTCCTGGACCGCCGGACCCAGCAGCTGTGGCGGGCCGGCCCCACCACGAAGCGCGATTGCCAGGACATCTCCATGAGCGCCGACGGCCGGAAGGTGGCCTACCGGGTCGGCTACTCGGGGCCGTCCGACGACGACCAGGCGGACATTCTGGTGTACGACCGCGTGACCGGGCGGACCGTGCAAGCCGACGTCACCCACAACGGAGCGCCGGCCGACAGGTCGGAACTCGCTCCCGTGCTGAGCGCCGACGGATCCAAGGTGGGCTTCAACTCGGTGGCCACCAACCTGGTCCCGGGCACCGACCCCAACGGGGACACCAGCACGTCCTGGAACGCGTTCGTCCGCGACCTGCGCACCGGCACGCTCCAGCGGTACGACGGCCACTCCCCCACCGATCTCACCCAGGTGTCGGATCTGTCGGCGGACGGCTCGAAGCTGCTCCTCAACACGGCCGACATGAACGGCACGACGCTGGGCCTGATCCTGCGCGATCTGCCCACCGGCCGCGAGGAGTTGCTCTCACCCGGCCAGGACGGCAAGCCCGTCACCGTGGCCCGGGCGGCACTGAGCACAGACGAGTCGACGGCCGTCTTCAGCTCCTACCACCCCGGCCTGGTCCCCGACGACACCAATCTGATCGGAGATGTCTTCATACGCACCCTGCGCTGACCGGACGTAGGAGTGTTCGGGGCAGCGAGAGCGGCGAACTCCCACGGGTCATGTGCGCTGAAGACGGTGATCTCGTCCCTGTGGTCGCGTCGCAGGGAGCGCAGTCGGTCGCGGGTCGCCTCGCGCGCCACGACGTCGGTTTGCGCTCCTTGCTGGACCGGCTCCATGACGGGGTGGACACGGGGCGGCGTGTGCTCGAGCTCGCCGTGATACATGTACGCGTCCCCCGCATGCAGCAGCCACCGGCCGTCGCCGTCGCGCACGGCGACACCCGAGTGCCCCGCCGAGTGGCCGGGCAACGGCACCAGCAGGACCTTATGTGTCAGCCCCTGCGGTCGCGCCACGCCGGGGAAGCCGAACCACTCTGTGCGGTCCGCGAGAAGTGCTGGTGTGAGCAGGGGGATGTGCGCTCGGTGTGCCGGCATGAAGCTGTCGAGGCTGTGCCGGTGGTGCGCCGCCGTGGAGTCGGTGACGGCTCGGTACTCGTCGGGGTGCACATGCACCTGGGCGTGAGGGAAATCCGGCAGCCCTCCCGTGTGGTCGCGATGCAGATGGGTGAGCACGATGTGCCGTACGTCCTCGGGCGCGTATCCCAGACGGACGACTTGGCGCAGGGCGCTCTCCTCGGGGTTCAGGGTGGGCTGGGCGTAGGCGACCCAGTCCTCGCCCAGCGACCGGTGTGGGTGCTGTAGGTCGGCGGTACCCAGGCCGGTGTCGACCAGGATCAGTCCGTCCGAGTCCGTCTCGATGAGCAGGCAATGGCAGGCGACGGCACGTTCGCCTTCGCCGTACGCGGTGTCGGCGTACGCGGTGTCGGCCGGGCCCTCTTCAC
Source organism: Streptomyces sp. NPDC039480 (assembly GCF_055597165.1). Classification (NCBI taxonomy): domain Bacteria; kingdom Bacillati; phylum Actinomycetota; class Actinomycetes; order Kitasatosporales; family Streptomycetaceae; genus Streptomyces; species Streptomyces sp. NPDC039480. The sequence goes on from NZ_JBVITX010000014.1 coordinate 107,864, forward strand.
CGAGCAGTGGAATCTTCCGGAGAGAACCGCAGTTGAGGTGGTGGATACGCACAAGGCCCCCTAGAGGCAAGCTGGCGGGGTGTTCTCGACGGACGTTAGGAGGGGCCTTCGTGACTCACCAAATGGTTGGACACGCCACGCGGGGTGATCGGGGCGGCCCGCTGACACATCAGGTAGGCCCGCCGGAACACCAGGTCGGCGCGCCGGCACACCAGAGCGGCCCGCTCGCAGACTGCCCGGACACCGCCCTCGTTCCGCCGGGCCACGAGCCGCGATGCCCCGTCGACATCACCCTCGCCGCGCTGTCCGGTCGGTGGACGCCGCTAGTGGTCCGCGAGTTCCTGCGCCGCGGTCAGGCCACGTACTCCGAACTGTCCGCCGCCTTGCCCGCCCTCTCGGACAAGGTCCTCTCGGAACGGCTGGCCCAGTTGACCGGCGCGGGCGTCATCGAGCGTCACCGCACCCCGGGCTGGCCTCCCCGCGTCCGCTACAGCCTGACCAGCCAAGGCCGGGCGCTCGAACCAGTGGTGCACAGCATGTGGGACTGGGGCACGGCGCAGCGGGACGTCCTTGACTGACTGATCGTTGTGGGAGCGGGTGGTTCCACTGCTGCCGCCCACTCCCACTCGGCGCCGCCGCCACTGCGCTCAGCGAACGAGCCCGATGTCAGTGGGGCCGCATAGGGTCCGGCCCATGGCTGACACTGAACTGAAGACCCTGCTCAGCGTCCTGAACAGCAAGCGCGAGCACGTCCTGGACATCCTGGAGGGCCTGGACGAGGAGGCGCTGCGGCGCCCGGTTCTCCCCTCCGGCTGGACCTGCCTCGGACTGGTGCACCATCTCGCCCTGGACGACGAGAAGTTCTGGTTCCGCGCGGTCGCTGCAGGGGAGCGAGCAGCGATCGAAGAGATCCTCGGGTCCGGGGAGAACGCGTGGCAGCCCGCCCCGGAGAAGACCGCCGAGGAGGTCTTCGCTCTCTACCGGAAGGAGGGGGAACTCTCCGACGCCTTCCTGGCCGACGCCGACCTCAACGCGGCCCCGAGCTGGTGGCCCGACTTCTTCGGCGACTGGCGCCTCGACAACCTGCGCGAAGTCGTCCTGCACGTGATCACCGAGACCGCCACCCACGCCGGCCACTTGGACGCCGTACGTGAACTCATGGACGGCAGACAAAGATTGGTCCTCACCTGACGGGAGAGCCGCTCCACTCCGTCGGTCCGGATCGCCGAGCGCGAGCCCCAGACTTCGACGCGACCGCGACCGCGCCCCGACATCGTTGTCGAAGGCGCGGCGCGCGCGGTTTTCCTACGGCGTGTAGACGGCGTTACTGCCGTACAGCTCCCTGGTGAACGCGGAGACGTCGGCGCTGCGGTCGGAGCCGTCGAGGTTGTACGTCAGGTAGACGCCGTACCCCTCCGCGACGGTACGACGGGCGAGGGCTGCGGATGTGCTCTGCGCGGTCCCGCCGATCTCCACGGCCGCCGGCGACAGCTTCGACTTGGGCAGGGCGATGCGCGGGACCTGCCAGGTGCCGTAGTACGGATTCCACGCGTAGTCGAACTTGGACGAGATGTCGACGCCGCCGTAGGAGAGGCGTGATGCGGCCGGGCCGATGTTGTAGAGGCTGATGATCTTGTTCGGCATGTTCGTGCGCAGGGCCGTCACCAGGTGCACGAACGAGCTGGCGTTGGGCTGGCCGGTGCCGTTCTTGCCGTATTCGGCGTACTCGTCGTCGAAGTCGATGCCGTCGAGGCCGTACTTGGTCACGGTGTCCGACAGCTGCTTCGCGAACGCGGAAGCCGCCCGCTGCGAGGGGAAGTTGGCGAAGCCCGCGCCCTGGTGGTTGCCGAGCACCGAGAGGACGACCTTGATGCCCTTCTCCTGCAGCGGCCGTATCTCGGTCTTTGCGTTGTCGAGTACGCGCTGGACGTTCTCGTTGAAGTGCAGGTACGCCGACTTCGTACTCGTGTTGTAGTTGATGTTCGCTGCGAAGATCACGGCGACGTCGAAAACGTTGTCACCGCCGTTGGCGAGGGTGTACTTGCCGACGTTGCGCATGCTGTTGTTGTTCACCTCGACGTACGCCACCGAGGTCGGTCCCTGCTTCGCCGCAGCGGGGACGGGGGCAGGGCCGGGAGCGGGGGCCGCTGCCGCACCGGTCGTGGCGGTCGTGCCGAAGGCGAGGGCCGCGACGGCCGAGAGGGCGAGCGCGGCCGTCCGCGCTCTGCTCCGTACCAGACTGAACATCGTTGATCGGTCTCCCATCGTGGGTCGACGCCCGGCCTGTTCGAAAGCACCGAGCGAGCCTCAGAGTTTTCCGCTTTCGTGACCGATTCCTGAAGATCCAGCGCCAACTCTTCACGACTCCCACGCAGTTGCCCCGCCGACCGGTGCCGGGCGCGGAGCCCTCGAGCCCCGCCCCACCCGGCCCGGCCCTCGTCAGGTGACGACCTGATCCCCGTCGGGCACGTCCTGAACCGTGACGACGTTCCGGGGCAGGCCCAGCCCGGACGCCACCGCACGGGCCGTCCCGTCCAGGTCACGGCCCGTGGGGACCGGCACCTGCTCCCCTTCGCCGTAACTCTCGATCGCCTTGACGAAGTAACTCGGGTGCCAGGCACCCACGGCCCCCCTGACCTCGACCGCGGTCACCGAGCGGTTGCCGACGCGGCCCTTGAGCGCGGCCAGGATCTCGTCGGACCGCAGTGCGCCCGTCACTTGGAACAGGCTGGCGTGCGCACCGACGAGGCCGCCGTCCCGCAGCCGCACGGTCACCGTGAGGCAACTGGTCACACTCGGATACGTGATCACGCCGTCCGGTGCCACCTCCCTGACCTGGCCCTCCGTGACCGTCGCGCGGTCGGATGCCATCACGCCGCTCACCGCGCGCGGCCCCGTACCGACTGATTCCTGGGCCTGGGCCACGGTGCCGAGGCCGAGTTGCAGGGCCAGTAGTGCTGTCGGCAGGACCACGGCGCACACCACGGCGCCCCTGCCCCTTCGAGCCGTCGTCCCGACGGCTGGCTGTTCGTTCACCGTGCTCAGGCTAGATGATCACTCAAGGAAGATCATTTTGTTGCGGCCGCATTGCGAGTCCTACAGCGATGTTGCGGGTTCAACGACAACGTTGCGAGCTCATGGCGGAACCGGTCACAACCTGGCGTGACCGCTTAGTACGGACCAAGCTGACATTCGCCCCTTCGCGGCACCGTTCCGTACTCGTACGACCCCAGAAAGCTCCACCAGCCATGCACTCGACCTGTCTCTCCGACGCCGTACCGGCGCACCTCACACGTGTGGTGAGGGGGTGGACCGCCCCATGCGCTATGTAGTGCGCAAGGCGGGCGGCTGGCTCTTGATGATCGTGGTCGCGACCAACGCAACCTATTTCCTGTCCAGTTGGTTTCTGGACCCCCGGTCGAACTTCAAAGAGCTGCGTCCCGCCCGCAGCGAGGCACAGATCTCGCGGGCCCTCGCCCCGTACAACCTCGACCCCGGCGTGCCGTTGGTGCAACGGTGGTGGCACTGGCTCACCTCCGTGACCCTCGACTTCGACTGGGGGAAGTCGCCCACCGGTGTCTCCGTCAACGGCGAGGTGGGCTACCGCGCGCTGGTCAGCGCCCAGTTGGTCGTCACGGCGACCATCCTGTCCGTCGTCATCGGTGTCGCGCTCGCCGTCTACACCGCCGCGCGCCAGTACGGTCTTGCCGACCGCGTCTCACAGGCCATCTCCATCGCCGTGTTCAACGTCCCGACGTCCGTCGCCGCACTCGCCGTCGTGTTCGTCGCCATCTGGATCAACCAGCACGCCGGCCTCGACTTCCTCTACGTCGCCGGGGAGAGCTCCCCCAACGTAGAGGGACTACTCCCGACGATCGGTGACCGTCTCCTCCATCTGATCCTGCCGACACTCACCCTGACGCTGATGGGCTACGTGGGCTATCACCTGACGCAGCGTTCGCTGCTGCTCGACACCATCAACGCCGACTTCGTGCGCACGGCCCAGGCCACCGGTCTGACCCGCGGCCAGGCCGTCCGCAGGCACGCGCTGCGCGCCGCGCTGATCCCGACGGCGGCCTCCGTGGCGTTCAGCGTGCCCGCCATCTTCACCGGAGCCATCATCACCGAGACGATCTTCGGCTGGAACGGCATGGGCCGCTACTTCATCCAGACCATCAGCAAGAACGACGTGCACGGCACGGTCGCGACCGCCGCGTTCGCCGCGGTGCTCACCGCGATCGGCGCGATTCTCGCGGACATCGCCACCGTCTTCCTCGACCCGAGAGTGCGGGTGAACTGACATGGCGACGGGGATCGACACAGTGACCGATGCCGTCCTGCCGCGAACCGACCAGGCCGGGCCGCACGCCGAGCTCGGGCGCGGTCGGCTCTATCTGCGGCGCTTCCTGCGCAACCGCCTCGCCGTCGCCGGCGTCGTGATCTTCGCGCTGCTCGTGCTGTTCAGCGCCTTCGGCGGCCTGTTCACCTCCTACACCCACACCGACGCCGACTTCACCGCCCTCACCCAGCCACCCAGCGACGTGCACTGGTTCGGCACCAACCAGGGCGGCAACGACATCTACGCCAGCGCGGTGCACGGACTGCGGCGCTCACTGGTGATCGCCGTGAGCGTGTCCGTCCTGACGGTCGTCGTCGCCGCGGTCATCGGCTCCAGCGCCGCGTACTTCGGCGGCCGGGTGGAGAGGCTGACGCTCGCCGTCATCCACTTCCTGCTGATCGTCCCCTCGTTCCTCATCCTCGCCCTGGTCTCCAACCGGCTGGCCGGCGACTGGCGCGTCCTCATCGTCGTCCTCACCGTGTTCGGCTGGATGTCCACCGCCCGGGTCATCTGGTCCGTCTCGACCTCGCTGCGCGAACGGGACTACGTGACGGCGGCGGAGTTCATGGGCGTCAGCCCGCTGCGCATCATCCTGCGCCACATCATCCCCAACCTCGGCTCCCTGCTCATCGTCAACCTGACGCTGGGTGTCGTCGCGACCGTACTCAGCGAAACCGCGCTGTCGTTCCTCGGCTTCGGCGTCCAGACCCCGGACGTCTCCCTCGGCACGATGCTCGCCGACGGGGCGACCACCGTGACCAGTGCCCCGTGGCTCTTCGCCTTCCCCGCGGCCCTCGTCGTCCTGCTCACCGTGTCGATGACCTTCATCGGCGACGGACTGCGCGACGCCCTCGACCCCACCTCTGTGACCGGCGCGGCGGGAGGCCGACGATGACACTCACCACCACCCCTGTACGCGACGGCGAGGCCTCCCTCACCGGCGCCACCCCCGTGCTCTCCGTACGCGACCTGCGCGTCTCCTTCCCCTCCGAGGCGGGGCCCGTCGAGGCGGTGCGCGGCGTCAGCTTCGATCTGCTGCCGGGCCGCACCCTCGGCATCGTCGGCGAGTCCGGCTCGGGCAAGTCGGCCACCGCGATGGGCGTCATGGGCCTGCTGCCGCCCACCGCCGAGCTGCACGGTCAGGTGCTGCTCGGCGGTCAGAACCTGATCGGCCTCGACGACCGCGCGCTGTCGCGGGTACGGGGCAGATCCATCGGCATGGTCTTCCAGGACCCCCTGTCCGCGCTCACCCCCATCTTCTCCGTGGGCCGGCTGCTCTCCGACGCACTGCGGGTCCACCAGGACCTGTCCAAGAAGGCGGCGTGGGAGCAGGCCGTCGAACTGCTCGACCTCGTCGGCATCCCCGACCCCCGCAACCGGGCCTCGGCCTTCCCCCACGAGTTCTCCGGCGGCATGCGCCAGCGCGTGGTCATCGCCCTGGCGATCGCCAACCGGCCGAGCGTCCTCGTGGCCGACGAGCCCACCACCGCGCTCGACGTCACCGTGCAGGCGCAGATCCTCGACGTCCTGCGCCTCGCACAGCGGGAGACCGGCGCGGGGCTCGTCCTCATCACCCACGACCTCGGCGTCGTGGCCGGGCACGCGGACGACGTCGCCGTCATGTACGCGGGCCGCTTCGTGGAGAAGGCGGACGTGCACTCCCTCTTCCGCCGGCCGACGATGCCGTACACCGCGCGGCTCCTCGCAGCGGTGCCGACGGTGGACGGCGGGGTGCGCCGCCCCCTCGTCCCCATCGGCGGCGAGCCACCTGCCCTCGCGGACCTGTCCGACGGCTGCCCCTTCGCGAGCCGCTGCGCACTCGCGCTCGACGCGTGTCGCGCCGAGGAGCCGGAGCTGCGCCATGTCACGGGACATGGGGACGTGGCGTGCCTGCGCGCGGCCGAGGTGGCCGACGGGACCCTGGACCCGGCCGGAGGCATCACACCCGTGGACCGGCGGGCGGGCACGGCGAGCGCCGAGCTCGGCGATAGCAACGGCAACGGCAACGGCAACGGCAACGTGGTGCTGCGCGTCGAGGACCTCGTCAAGACCTTCCCCGTCACCAAGGGCGCGTTCGTCAAACGCCGGGTCGGAACCCTGCACGCGGTCAACGGTGTCAGCTTCGAACTGCGTGCCGGGGAGACGCTGGGCCTGGTCGGCGAGTCGGGCAGCGGCAAGACGACGACGTTGATGGAGGTCCTGCGGCTCAGACGGCCGGAGGGCGGCCGGATCGAGATCGCGGGAAGGAAGGTCGGCGCGACGACCGCAACAGATGCCGGTACGTCGGATACTCCTTCCGCAACCGGGCGCGCTCGCACCCTGCGCCACGACGTACAAATCGTCATGCAGGACCCACTGGGCGCGCTGGACCCGCGCCTGCCCGTCCACGAACTGCTCGCCGAACCTCTGCGGGCCGTCGGCCGCGACCGCGACGCGATCCGTTCCCGCGTCCGCGAACTGCTGACGCTCGTCGGTCTCGACCCCGCGGTGAGCGACCGCTTCCCTGCCGCGCTCTCCGGAGGCCAGCGCCAACGCGTCGGCATCGCCCGCGCGTTGGCCACGGACCCGAGGCTGCTCGCCCTCGACGAACCGCTGTCCGCACTGGACGTGTCGGTCCAGGCCGGGGTGATCAACCTCCTCGGCAGGCTCAAGCGTGAGCTGGGCCTCGCCTACCTCATGGTCGCGCACGACCTCGCCGTGGTCCGCTACATCTGCGACCGCATCGCCGTGATGTACCTGGGACACATCATCGAGACCGGCGACACGGAGACACTCTTCTCCGACCCGAAGCACCCCTACACACGGGCGCTGTTGTCCGCGATCCCCATCCCCGACCCCGAACGCGAGCGCACCCGTGAGCGGATCGTCCTGAAGGGCGAGCAGCCCAGCGCCACGGACCTGCCGCGCGGCTGCGTGTTCATCGACCGCTGCCCGCTGTACCGCCTCGCCGACGACGACGTCCGGGGGCGCTGCCGCACGGAGCGCCCCGCGCCCACGCCGGTGCCGGGGCAGCCGGGCCACACGTACGCCTGCCACGCCGCGTGAGCGGCGCCCATTCCCCCTCGATGTCCCACCCGACCTTCAACACAAGGATGCTCTCCCATGCGCGCAAGACTGGCCCTGCCCGTCGCCCTCATAGCAGCCATCTCCGTCACCGCCACCGCCTGCCAGTCCTCGTCCGGTGACGGCGCCGCGGGCTCCGCCGGGAAGGGCACCCCGTCCGCCGCGTCGGGAGCCGCCGACTACAACCCGACGGCGTACGACAAGCTCAAGGACGGCGGGACCTACACGACGGCGGGGACGTTCGACGAGCAGGGCAACCCGTTCAACGTCAACGGCACTCTGACGGCGTCCCGGGTGTGGGCCTGGTACAACGCGAACGCGATCACCTTCTCGCCGACCGGTGAAGTCCACTACAACCCGGACTACTTCAGCGATGTGAAGGTGTCCGTCAGGGGCGGCAACCAGAAGGTCGTCCTGACGATCAACAAGAAGGCCACTTTCAACGACGGAACACCCATCGACTGGACCGCGATCAAGGCCACGTGGAAGGCCAACAACGGTTCCGACAAGGACTACGCGGCCTCGACCACGGACGGCTATGACCAGATCACCGACGTCGCGCGGGGCAAGGACGACAAGCAGGCCGTCATCACCTTCAAGGGCGTCAACGCCTCCTGGCCTAGCCTGTTCTCCACGTTCCTGCATCCGAAGGCCGCGAAGGTCGACAACTTCAACAAGGCGTACGTGAAGAAGGCGCATCCCGAGTGGGGCGCGGGCCCGTACACGGTCGGCAAGTGGGACACCCACTCGGGCAACATCACCTTCGTCCGCAATCCGAAGTGGTGGGGCAGGAAGGGCAAGCTCGACAAACGTGTCTACGTGAACCTGGAGTCGACCGCGGCGGTCAACGCCTTCAAGAACGGTCAGCTCGACTACGTCTCCGCGGTCGACGCCGAGAGTCTGAAGCAGGTGAAGGGGATCAAGGGCACCGAGACCCGGAGCGGTGGCAGCCCGTTCGTGTATTCGCTCTACTTCAACACCAAGTCGTCGGTTCTCGGGGACAAGGCGGTGCGCAAGGCGATCCAGGAGAGCGTCGACCGCAGCCAGATCGCGAAGATCCAGTTCCAGGGCCTCGACTACAAGGAGCCGCTGCCCGGCTCGGCGCTGCTCTACAGCTTCCAGAAGGGGTACGAGGACAATGTCTCGGCCGTCCTGAAGTACGGGCCCGACCAGGCGAAGAAGGACCTCGACGCGGCGGGCTGGAAGCCCGGGAGCGACGGGATCCGGGAGAAGGGCGGCAAGAAGCTGGAGGTCGGCTACACGCTGCTGGGCGACGACCCGCTGGACAAGGCCACGGCCGGCGCCCTGACCGCGATGCTGAAGCCGGTCGGCGTACGCCTCACCGTCAAGAAGGCCGACCAGGCGGACTTCGCCGGCATCCTCAACGAGCGGAAGTTCGACCTGATCCTCTCGGGCAACCGCTCCATGGACCCCTTCGGGGCCCGCTACCTGTGCGAGACGTACTGCTCGGACCGTGACTCCAACCTCACCGGGGCCGGGTCCCCGGCGCTGGACGAGGAGATGCGCGCCACGGCGGACATCGCCGACCCGGACAAGCAGGCAGCGGCGGCGAACAAGGTGGAGCAGAAGGCCCTGCGGGACTACGCCCGGCTCCCGATGTTCAGCGGCCCCTCGACGTACGGCGTGAAGAAGGGCCTGGCGAACGTGGGCGCGACCATCTTCCACAACCCGCTGCCGGAGACGGTGGGCTGGGAGAAGTAGGCCTCTCCCGGGCAGCCGGGTCCGCTCACTCCCTCGCCCCTGACGCCCCCTGCCCAGGTGCCGCCGTCCCCGGCGCCATCGGGTCCGGGGGCGGTGGCGGCGGTGGCCCCACCGTGCCCTCGCGAAGGCGTTCGAAGACGAGGTCGAAGGTGAAGCCCGCCGTGAAGCCGAGCGGGATGGTGAAGAACAGCAGGCGGCGCACGTCGAGGGTGTCGAGGAGCGTGGGCACGCTGAGGAGCTGGGAGGCGAAGTACAGCAGGACCGAGACCAGGCCCGCTCCCAGGCCCCGCACCGAGGCCCGGCCCCATCGCGCGTCGCCGTCGAAGGAATTGCGGATGATGGCGCCCGCCGCCGCGGCCACCAGTGGGGCGCCCACCAGGACCACCAGGTCCTGCACGCGGGCCGGGCGCGGCGGACTGGCCGTGACCAGGCCCGTCAGCGCCGTGACCAGGCACACGGCGGCCGCGGCCAGCCCGGTCGCCGCACGCCGCGTCGCCGCGTGCTGCTCGCTCTCGGCCTCCGCGAGCCGCCGCAGTTTCCGCTCGCGCTGGCGCTGAAGGCAGGCGACGAGCCTGGCGGCGGAATCCGCGGACCAGTTGTCGCCCATGAGGCGGATGTCGGCGTCGTCCGCGTCGTTGCGCACCCGGTCGAAGTTGACCCACACCTGGCCCGCTCCGCCGCCGAAGGCCGCGACCGGTACCAGCGGCAGCCGCTGCGACAGGGCGACGATCCCCGCCACCCTCGTGGACTGGCCGCCGCCCATCAGCAGGACTCCGTCGCACACCAAGAGCGTGCGGTAGAAGGCGACTTCCCACTCACCGCTGGTGTCCCGCAGGATCTCCACCCGTACGTGCGCGCGCGGCGACAGGCCGAAGTCCACGTCGCGGTGGCGCGGCGGGTACGCGGCCACCCGGCCGGGCAGCCCCTCGGTGCAGGCGTCCGCGTAGCCGCGTACGACATCGGTCTCGATGTACTCCGGGTTGCTGGAGAAGACCGCCACGTCGCACCCCGCGCGGGCCAGTTCCGCACCCAGCTGACGGCAGGCCTCGGGCGCGAGGTGCGACGCGACGAGCGGGTGGGCGAACGTACGGTTCGGGTCCACGCTGCCGATCACGGCAATGAGCGGACGCGGCGCGTGTGACGAAGGCATGCTCCAGTCTAGCCATGTGGGGCCGTACGGCACCGGGGCGCGGGAGCGGTCCGCGAGCGCCCGTGGTTCCGTCCGCGGTTCCGTCGCCCCATGGTGTACTCCACGCCCGAAACGGGGAGGGAAAGGAACATGTCCGGCAGTAGCCGTATCCGCCAACAGGCGCGCATCCCCGCCTATTTCAGCCACAGCTACTGGGCGGAGGACCGGGAGCTGAACGAATACTTCTGGGACCTCTTCTGGGACGAGGGCTTCACGTTCGCCGTCGACCCGAAGACGAATCCGTTGTCCCCGACCCACCTCGAACTGCTGATGCGGCAGAGCGCCTGCCTGGTGGGCGTGGTGACCCGCCGCGAGGAGGAACGGCGTTACCGTGCCTCGCCGTTCATGGTCCACGAGCACGATTTGGCCCTGCAGGCGAAGAAGCCACGCCTGGTCTTCATGGAGAACGGCGTCTCGGCCGGCTTCTTCCCCGCCGCCGACGAGCAGCGCGTCGTCTTCAACCGGCGCCGGCTGCCAGGCCCGGAGGAACTGCGCCCCGCCATCGCGCGGTTGGCCGCGCGAAGCGGACCGGAAGGGCATACGGCCAAGGGGCTGATCGGCACGGTCGGGCTGATCCTGCCGGACGATCCGGCGTACCGCGCCGCCCTGCCGTACATCCGGGACTCGATCGCCCACGCGGGCTACGCATCACGGGAGATTCCGCTGGACTTCCAGGACGTGTTCGAGTTCCTGCTCGCGGTCGACGCCTGCGACTTCGTCATCCTCGATGTGGCCTCGCCCCACGCGGCGGACTGGGTCTTCCCGCTGCTGCACGGCCGGTTCGTCCCCACGCTCAAGCTGATCCACGAGCCGCCGGACGGGAGTTACGTGCCGCGTCCGTCCCCTCTCCTCAGCGGCGCCGCCCTGCGGGCCGTCGAGCAGGCCGACCGCATCGCCGTGTACTGGACCCATCCCGAACAGCTCGGCGGCCGGCTCCAGGAACTGGTGGACCGCTTCTACCGCCCACGCCTCGAGTTCGAGACGTACGAGGAAGGCATCGGCTACTTCCGCAGCCTGGGCCGCGCCGAGGGCAGCGTCTTCCTCAGCAACGCCTTCGAGGACAACTCCCTTGCGCAACAGGTATGCCGCGCCTTCGATCTCCACAACCTCCCCTACTTCCACTACCTGCGCCGCAACTCCATCGAGCTCGGCGCGGACTGGCACAGCCAACTGTCGGCGAACGTCGCGGCCTGCCGCGTCTTCGTCCCGCTGATCAGCCAGCGCTACTGGGACAGCAAGTACTGCCGGGAGGAGTACCGCATCGCCGAACGCCTGCGTGCGGACGGCCAGTTGGTGATCCTTCCGTATTTCCTGGAGGCCGGGGTCGCCGGGCAGGTCAGCTTCCAGGGGCGGTCCGTCGACCTGCTGGGCCGCGACGAACAGGTCGCCGTCATCGGCCAGGACGTCGACCGTGAGTTCGTCGAGCGCCGCAGGCTCCGGGAGCGCCTGGATCCCGGGCGCTCCATGCCGCCGGACGGTGCCCCGGCCGGGCGGCACGCCGACATCGCCGTCATCAGCCTGCTGCCCGAGGCGCACCAGGCGCTGCGCCGGCATGTGGAGACCACCGGTGCGCGGATGGAGTCCGTACGGCGCGGCGCCGGCCGCACCTGGCTGCGTGCCGGGATCGAGGCGGTCGGCCGCAGTACCGCGTACGAACTGGTGCTGGCCGAGCCCTGCGGCGGCCCGGACGGCGTGGGGGGCGCGTTCGCCGCCACGATCGAGGAGTGGCGGCCGGAGGCGGTGGTCTTCGTCGGTGTCTGCTGCGGCCTCGGAGCGGACCTGGCTCCGGGCGATGTCGTGATCTCCAGCCGCGTCCACGGCTACACCCTCGACGAACTCGACCAGGCCTGCCTGCCGCGCACCGACCGCAGCCATCTGGCGCACGAGGGGATCATGGCCCTGGGTGAGAGCATGCACCTCAACCACGCCTCCTGGGCCGCGAGTATCTATGAGCAACCGCCCGCCGCTCCGCCCCGGCAGGGCGGGCCCGGCATCCTCGTCGGCGCCGTCGCCTCGGGGGACTCCCCCGTCGGCGGGAGCGCGGACCCGGCACTGCGCCCGCTGCTCGCCACGTGGCCCGACCTTGCCGCGGTGGAGCTCGACGGCTCCGACGCGGCGGGGGCCGTCACCCAGGTCCGCCGCGCCGGTCGCACCCATGTCCCCGTCTCGCTGGTGTGCGGGGTGGCCGGTACGGAAGGAGCCGGGGCAGGGGCCGGTTCGCACCGTCCGGACCAGGACAAACTGTGGAAGGCGTACGCCTCCGATGCCGCCGCCACGCTGCTCGTCGAAGCGATCCGACGGGCGTGGCCGAGCCCGCCGAGGAGCGCCGGATGAACTTCCGCAGACACCGGACCCACCGCTCCGAGCAAGGGAGTTGGGTGCCCGCTCCGGCGAAGACGGACGGCGTGGAGGTCCCCGAGGGCCTGCACGCGCTGGTCGAGGTCCTCGCGGAGCACGCGCACGACAACTGGGCGCGGCAGCGCCTGGCGGAGGGCTGGCGGCACGGCCGCCGCCGCAGCGACCGCAGACGCACCCATCCGCTGCTGGTGCCGTACGCGGATCTGACGCACGAGGAGCAGGAAACGGACCGCCTGCTGGCTCTGGAAACGGTCAAACTGATCCTGCTGTACGGCTACACCTTCGAAGAACCGGACCCGGACAGGAAGTGACCTTGCGCAGTCTGACCTTCGTCATCGGAACGGGCCGAAGCGGCTCCACCGCGCTGTCGGGCATCCTCAACAGCCACCCCGACGTGCTCAGCCTCAACGAATACATGGCCTCGGTCGGGGACACGGCCTTCCCCGAGGGTTCCGTGTCGGGAGCGGAGTTCTGGGAGGCCCTCTTCCGGCCCACTCCGTACTTCGCGGGCATGATCCGCAGCGGGGTGCTGATGCCGGAATTCCTCTACACCCGCCGCCCCGGGCGGTACGCGGCCGAGACCACGGGCATCCCTGCCCTCTCCCTGATGGTGCTGCCCCACCTCACCGACGATCCCGACGGTCTGCTCGACGAGATCCGTACGGCGGTCCTCGGCTGGCCCGACCGCACCGCCGCCGCACACCATGAGGCGCTCTTCGCATGGCTCGGCGCACGGTTCGGCCGCTCCCACGTCGTGGAGCGTTCCGGCTACTCGACGGGCTGGGCGGCGGGGCTGCGCGCGGTCTTTCCGTACGCGAAATTCGTGCATCTCTTCCGGGACGGGCCGGACTGTGCCCTGTCCATGAGCCGCCATCCCGGGTACCGCGTGATCACCTTGATGCGTGAGATCCGGGAACGGACGGGGGTCGACAGCTTCGCCGATCTGACGGCCGAGCAGGTGCGGGCCCTGCCGCCGGAACTCGCAGCCCTGCTCGGCGACCGCTTCGACCCGGCGATCGTACGAGACCGTGCATTTCCCCTGCGCCGTTTCGGTGAGCTGTGGTCCGAACTCATCGTCGAAGGGGTCCGCTTCCTCGACGACCTGCCGCACGACCGGCGCATGGCGCTGGCCTACGAGGACCTCATCGACGCGCCGCGCCAGCAACTCACCCGCCTCGCCGCGTTCGTCGGGGTGGAGCCGTCCCCTCAGTGGCTGGACGGGGCGTGTGCCCGGCTCGACGCCGGCCGCCGCGGCTCGGCCGAGAAGCAGTTGACGGCCACCGAACTCGACGAGCTGAGGAACAGCTGCGCTCCGGGCACCCTCGCGCTGCGGAAGCGGCCGGACCGGCCGGACCCCCTGTGACCACCGCTCTCGATGAGGAGCGGTGGTCACAGGGCCGTGTGCCGGGTTACGGCAGGCGGACCGACTGGGCGTGCCGGAAGATGTCCTTCGGGTCCCACGCCGCCTTCGCCTTCTGCAGGCGGGCGTAGTTGCCCTTGTAGTAGAGGCTGTTCCACGCGGTCGACGAGGTGTTCCAGGCGGCGTCGCCGAGGTCCTTGTCGGGGTAGTTCACGTAGCAGCCGTCGTTGATGTCGTTCGGCACCGGGACGCCGCCGGTCTCCGCGTACACGTCCTTGTAGAAGTCGCGGATCCAGGCCAGGTGCCTGGCCTCGTCGGCCGGGTCGGTCCAGTAGGTCTGGTACTGGAGCTTGAGCACCGAGTCGCGCTGCGGCACCGCGGTGTCGCCGGGCTTGACGCTGTTGATGCGGCCACCGTACGAGTCGACCTGGAGCAGCGCGTCGCCGTTGCTGTAGTCGGTGCGCGTCAGGTGCTTGTACATCGCCTTGATCTGGGTGGCGGAGAAGCCCTTGCGGGCGTACGCCGACTTGTACTTGCCGTACAGCGTGGGGTTACCGCCGCTGAGGTAGTCGGTGGCGATGTACCAGGGCAGGGTGCGCGGCTTGGCGAACTGCGGCATGGCCGCGTGCTCACCGGACCGCTGGGTCATCGCCCGGCGGGTGACGCCCACGCCCGCGGAGACCGCGGCGAGATAGTCGTCCAGGAGGGCCTGGGCATCGGGGACGGTGGCGTCCATCTGCGTGAGCAGGACGATCTCCGACCGCTCGGCGTTGGCGCGCTGGTTCAGCTTGAGCAGGCCGAACAGGGAGTTGTACTTGGAGTCCGGCGCACTGTTCCGCTCGTGCCAGGTGCCCCAGTTCTGCAGGAGCCGGGTGAAGGACGCCTCGGTCATGTCCTTCCAGGGGAAGGCCGTGGCGTGCACGAAGACCTCGGACGGCGGCTTCGGTAGCAGTTTGGAGGGGTCGGTGCCGGTGGCGCCGGGCGTGCGCAGCCAGTAGCGGGTGATCAGGCCGAAGTTGCCGCCACCGCCGCCGGTGTGGGCCCACCACAGGTCCTTCAGCGCGGTGTCGGTGGAGTCACGGGTGGCGACGACGGCCTTGGCCGTGCCGTTCTTGTCCACGGTGACGACCTCGACGCCGTAGAGGTGGTCGACGGTCAGGCCGTGCAGGCGGGAGAGCAGGCCGTAACCGCCGCCGGATATGTGGCCGCCGGCGCCGACGGAGGCGCAGGAGCCCGCCGGGAGCGTGACGCCGTACAGCTTGTAGAGCGTCTCGTATATCTGGAGGTTGGAGGCGCCGCCCTCGACCGCGAAGGCGTTCCTGCCGCTGTCGTAGTAGACCTGCGTCATCCCGGACATGTCGATGACGACCTGGACGTCCTTGTTGAAGACGAAGTCCTCATAGCAGTGGCCGCCGCTGCGGACGGTCAGCCGCTTGCCCGCGGCGACCGCGTCCTGGACGGCCCGCACGGCCTGGGCGGTGGTGGTGACCAGGCGGACGTAGTCGGGCTTGGCGACCCAGCGCTGGTTGATGCCGCGCACCAGGTCGGGGAAGCGGGCGTCGCCCGGGGCGACGGTGATGTAGTCGGGCGTGGCGGGGGTGGTCTGCGCGCCGGTGGCGACGGCGGTCGCGGCCACTCCCCCGGGGCGCGCGGGTGCCTGGGCGGCCGCGGACGGAGCGGCGGTCAGAGCCGCCCCGCCGGCGACCGCGGCGGCGCCGGTGAGGAGGGATCTTCGACCTACCGATCCGCCCCGCTTCTCCGCACTAGAGTCGATTGTCTTGTTTGTCTTTCGCATGGACACACTCCACCAACTGGTCGTGTTGCAGGGGAAGTTGAAGACGCATCGAACGATGATCGATCACGACACTAGCCCAGCGAGGCAGGGGCGACGCAATAGCTTCAATGAGAAAACTGTCCGAACTGCCGGTCACGCCATGGTTGGTTGCAACATGTGCAACTATGCGTGCCCGATCGCACCCGAGAACAAGGCCGACGGCGTGCCAGGGGTCACTTCTTGGGGCAGGTTTCCTGGGTCACCTTGCCGCCCGAGTTGGCGTGTTGCCGAAGGGGACCGTGGAAGAGGTCGGGGTAGTCCTCCACGTAGCCCTCGAAGGGGCCGGCGTTCTTGTAGGGGCACTCGGCCCTGAACGTGCCAGCGGGTGGGACCGTCTGCGCGGTCCGGCACCGACGGCGCGGGGGGTGGGGCTGAGCATGGGACTCCTGTCCAGAGCTGGGCTGTACACAGCCCAGCCTCGACCCCACTGCTCACGTTTCGCTCACGTTTCACACACGCCCTGCCCACACACCCCGCGCCGGTCTGCTCGGCCGGCACTTGGCTTCAGTACACGGCCGAGCCGGGGTCAGAACCGGGTGTCGTCGGCCACCGGGACCGAGGCGGGGGCCGGGGCGGGTGAGCGCTTGAACTTGGCGGCAGCGGGGGGCTTGGTGCCGCAGAAGGCCGGTTCGAGGGTGTTGGTCAGGGCCTGGGTGACCCCGCTGTTGTTGGAGGCGTTGGCGAACGCCACGACCGTGCGGCGGCCGTCGCGGGTGGCGAAGGACTGGGTCTGGTAGCCCTGGACGATGCCGCCGTGGCCGTACACCTTTCCGCAGGACAGGGTGATCTCGCGCAGCCCGAGCCCGTAGGAGACCTTCGCCGTCGGAGTGGGCAGCGCGGTCGTCATCTGCCGTACCGACTCGTCGGAGACCAGACCGCCGGCGTCGCCCGCGAGCAGCGCCGACAGGAAGGTGTCCAAGTCGGCTGCCGAGGAGATGACGGCACCGGCGGAGCCCACCCAGGAGCCGTTCTGCTCGGTGGAGTCCAGGAGCGGCTTGGTGCGGTCGTCGTTCGTCAGGTAGCCGGTGACGTGCGCCCCTGTGATGGTCTTGCGGGGAACCACGTAGGACGTCTTGCGCAGGCCGAGCGGCTCGATGATCTGCTTGCGCAGGGCCTGCGCGTAGGACGTGCCGGTGATGTGCTCGACGGCCATGCCGAGCAGGACGTAGTTGGTGTTCGAGTACGAGTAGCGCGCTCCCGGCGTGAACTGCTTGCCGTGCTTCACCGACAACGCCACCAGCTCGGCGGGCCGGTAGACGGTGTTGCGGATGCGCTGCTCGAACGCGCTGGTGGTCTCCTCCCCCGGCTGCTCCAGGAGGTCGTTCGTGTGGTCGAAGACCCCGGAGCGGTGCTGGAGGACCTGGCGTCCCGTCATGTCCCAGTCCGCGGGCAGGGTGCCGGCCGGGAGGTAGTCGCGCAGCGGTTTGTCCAGGTCGATGCGTCCCTGCTCGGCGAGGCGCAGCACGAGGACGGACGTGAACATCTTGGTGTTGCTGCCCACCCGGAACCGCCGGTCGGTCTTCATCGCCGTGCCGTTCAGATTCGACTTGCCGACGGCGACACGCAGGTTCCGGCCCGCGTCGTCGCGGTCGCGCACGACGGCGAAGGCGCCGGGGGCGCCCGCGGCGACGGTGCGGTCGAGGGCGGCACGCACCGGCGCCGGGTCGGTCTGCGAGCTGCCCCCGGGCTCGGCCACGGCCGTCGTCGCGCCGAGCGCGGCGAACACCGCACCGGTCACGGTCACCGTCGCGGTACGGCGGAACTTGGTTCTTGTCATCAGGTGTTGCCCCCACCTTTGGTGCGCTCGATGCGCTTCAGAGAGCGGGCATCGGTCGGTGCCCGCCTGGCCATGATCGTAACGACAGTCGGCCGACGGCTCGGCCTACGGCACGTGAATGGCAGGCCAAAAGGGCGGCGCCCGTTCCGGACGCCGCCCCTCACTTGACCGATTCAGGGGTTACTTGACGTTGACGCCGGTCCAGGCGGCGGCCACGCGCTTGTACTCGGTGGAGTTCGCGCCGTAGAGGTCCTTCGCCGCCTTCAGCGTGCCCTTACGGGCGGCCTTGTAGTCGGTGGTCGAGGTGAAGTACGTCGTCAGGGCCTTGTACCAGATCTTCTCGGCCTTGCCGCGTCCGATGCCCAGCACCTTGGAGCCGTCAGCGGTCGGCGAGTTGTACTCGACGCCGTTGATCCGCTTCTTGCCGCTGCCCTCGGAGAGCAGGTAGAAGAAGTGGTTGGCGATGCCCGAGGAGTAGTGGACGTCGACGTTCCCGGCGTTGGCGCTCCACTTGTCCAGGGAGCCGCCGTCCTTGCTCGGCTTGTCCATGTACCGCAGCGGGGTGCCGTCGCCGTTGATGTCGATCTTCTCGCCGATGAGGTAGTCACCGACGTCCTTGGGATTCTTGGCCTTGAACTCCACGGCGGCGGCGAAGATGTCCGAGGTGGCCTCGTTCAGGCCGCCGGACTCACCGCTGTACTCCATGTTGCCGGTGGCCGAGGTGACGCCGTGCGTCATCTCATGGGCCGCGACGTCGATCGACGTGAGGGGCTTCTTGTTACCCTCGCCGTCGCCGTACGTCATGCAGAAGCAGCTGTCGTCCCAGAAGGCGTTGACGAAGTTGTTGCCGAAGTGCACGCGCGACGTGGCGCCCTTGCCGTCGCCGTTGATGCCCTTGCGGCCGTGGACGGACTTGTAGTAGTCCCAGGTGAGCTGGGCACCGTAGGCGGCGTCGACGGCGGCGGTCTGCGCGCTCGAGGGCCGACCGTTGCCCCAGACGTCGTTGGCGTCCTTGAAGAGCTTGCCCGAGCCGCTCTCCGCGTGCTTCATGTCGTAGGTGCGGTGGCCGCCACGGGCCTTGTCGGTCAGCTCGTAGCCGCTCGCGACCTTCTTGGAGCCCACCTTCACCTTGCCGCTGTACTGGCTGTTGCCGGTGCCGTTCTCGATGTCCTGGTACTGGTACAGCTTCTTGCCGGTCGCGGCGTCCGTGATGACGTGGAGCCGGCTGGGCGTGCCGTCCTTCTGCACGCCGGTGACGACGGTCTCGTACGCGAGGACGGGCTTGCCGGAGGCGGCCCAGATCACCTTGCGCGGCGCCTGCGCGTCGGCCTCGGCGGTCTTCGCCTTCGCGGCGGACGACTCGGCGGACTTGGCGACGGAGGACTTCGCCAGCTTCGCGTCCGTGGAGGCGACCTTGACGGTGGCCTCGGTCGCCTTGGTGACACCCTTCAGCTTGCCGC
This sequence comes from Streptomyces sp. NPDC039480, assembly GCF_055597165.1. NCBI lineage: Bacteria > Bacillati > Actinomycetota > Actinomycetes > Kitasatosporales > Streptomycetaceae > Streptomyces > Streptomyces sp. NPDC039480. The sequence continues at coordinate 126,966 of NZ_JBVITX010000014.1, forward strand.
TCTTGGCGGTGTGCACGACGAGGTCGCCGCCGAGGACGGGCAGACCGTCGTAGGTGCGCTCGTAACGGGTGTGGGTCGTACCGTCGGCGTCCTTGATGACGTCACGGACGACCAGCTTCTCCTTGGCACCCAGACCGATCCGGTCCGCGGTCGCCGATCTGTCGGCGCTCGCGTCCTGGAGGAGATCCGCGCGGGCCGACACCGACAGGGTGACCGGGGAGCCGGACGGCTCGGTGTCGTTGTCCGGCTGGGCCGAGGCACCGGTGGTCAGTCCGGTGGTGAGCAGCGCTCCGGCGACAACGGCGGTGGCGATCGCGAGTGTCGAACGCTTACGGGATATGTGAGAGGTCACGCGGGCTCCATCTGTGGGGGCCCGGGAGGCATGGAGTGCCGCCCGGGGCAGAAAAAAGACGCGACGCGGGCGTGCAGCGTGTTGCTGTACGAGCACCGTGTTGCGGGGAAGCGTGCCATTCGAGCCAGGTACATGTCAGCATTTGGGCTGGATGTTGGCCGAATATGGTCCGTTGAGCGATGGTCGACATACGCAATGCGAACAGGCCGTTAACGCGGACGGCACCGGCAACGCGCGCGCCGCCCCAGGGAGTTGTGCACCCGGGGCGGCGGCGTGTCTCGGTGAGGGCGGAGCCCTTGTACAGAGATGGGATTACGGGAAGGTGACTTTCCGGCTGCTGACGCAGCTGTGTCCGGCGCGCGGCAACGGACGGAACCCCGGCTCGAGGGGCCGTTCAGTCCTGGTGGACTTCGTTGCGGCCCGGCCCGCCTGACAGCTTGTCGGTGCCCGTCCCGCCCCACAGGACGTCGTCGCCGCTGTTGCCCCACAGCGTGTCGTCGCCCGCCTCGCCGTACAGCTTGTCGTTGCCCTTGCCGCCGTAGAGGACGTCGTCGCCGCCCTTGCCGTGCAGGACGTCGTTGCCGTCCTCGCCGTGCAGCGTGTTCTCCTCGCCGGTGCCGGTCAGGGAGTCGTTGCCGGGGCCGCCGAAGCAATCCTGGCTGCAGCGGGTGAGGGTGTCGTTCCCGGCGTCGCCCCACGGGCCGAAGCCCATCGGGCCGCCGCCACCGTCGAGGCGGTCGTCGCCGTCGCCGCCGTGCAGGAGCGCGGACTCCGACGCCTTGATGACATCGTTGCCCTTGCCGCCGTAGACCCCGGCCCAGGCTTGGCTGTCCAGCCCGAGGGACGCGGTGTCGTTCATGTCGCCGAGGTCGATGTCGTAGCTGTCGGAGTCGTCCGAGTTCTCCGGGATCTTCACCGCGCAGCGCACGGCGGTGCGGTCACCCTCCTCGGGATACGCGCACTCGTCCCACTCCGCCGCGTCGGCGGAGATGGTGATGTCGTACTGGTCGTGGAAGGTGAGGACGTAGTAGGAGTCGTTCTCGCCACGGTGGTCGATCTTCTCGTCGACCGTCACCTTGTTCTGCTGCCCCGGCGCCGCCTTGTACCAGAGCTCGCCGTCCGCGACGACGACGGAAGCCGTGGACCGAGCGGCGGACGGGGCGGCGGCTTGGGCGGTCGACGCCGTTAAGGCGGCCGTGCCGAGAGTCAGGGCAAGAGTGGCGGTGGCCGCGATGGTCCGGTGAATGCGCATGCGGAAGTGACCTTTCGAGAGGTACGTGTGCGGTGGTGCTTTGGTCACCCGGTTAGACAGGAGGCCTGGAAACGGAGTTGCCCGGCCGCTCATGAACAGCGGCGGACAGTGTGGTGACCGGTACGTGGACGGCGCCGCTGCGAGGGCCGTCCACTATTTGAGTGAACGGATCCCGGCAGACCTCTGGAATCGGCACGGCCGTTGGGGCGGCATCCCGCGTGCTCGGCCCGGTTCGGCCAACTCGCCCGGCGGCGGCAGGCCCGGCAAAAAGGCCTTCGTACCGTCACGTCTTCGGAGAGAGTGATGGCCCGTTAGAGGTAGCATCGCTCGCCTCAAGTGCGAGCCTTCGACCCAAATGGGAACCCCATGACGAGCCTTGGCGCATCCGTAGCCCGAGCCCTGGAACTGCTGGCGAAGGACCTCTCGGTCGACCAGTATGTCGAGGCGCTGCTGTACGAGACGGGTGCGAGGCGTCGGCTCGACCTGGCCGACCTCACTCCGGAGGAGCAGGCGAGCCTGATCGCCGGCCGCGCCGTGGGGGTTCTGCCCTCCGAGGACGCCCTCGCGGGGGCCGTCCGGGCCGCGCGGGAGGAGGGTCGGCCGCTGCGCGTGAAGCTCGGCATCGACCCCACGTCGGCCGATGTCCATCTGGGGCACGCCGTGCCCATGATCGTGCTCAGTCGCTTCCAGCGCATGGGCCACGACGTGGTGCTGATCATCGGTGACATCACGGCGAAGATCGGTGATCCGTCCGGCCGGTCCGACGAGCGCCCGCCGCTCACGGACGAGGACATCGCGCACAACCTGGCGACCTACCGGGACCAGGTCGCGCCGTTCTTCGACTTCGAGAAGGCCGCGTTCCGCCGCAACAGCGAATGGCTCACCGAAGTCCGCCTGCCCGAAGTCGTCCGCATCCTGTCGCAGATCCCCGTGTCGATGTCACTCCAGCGGGAGGACTTCCGTACCCGCCTCGCCGAGGGGCACGGCCTGGCCATGTCGGAGTTCATCTACTCCGTGGTCATGGCGATCGACTCCGAGCGCGTCGAAGCCGACATCGAGCTCGGGGGCTCCGACCAGCTGCTGAACATGCAGATGGGACGCAAGGTCATGGAGATCGCCGGGCAGAAGCCCCAGCTCGTCATCACCATGCCGTTGATCGAGGGCACCGACGGCACCGGCGCCAAGATGAGCAAGAGCAAGAACAACTACATCGCGCTCACCGCCACGGCCGACGACATCTTCGGCAAGATCATGTCGATCCCCGACCGGCTCATGGTCCCCTACCTCAAGGCGTGGACCGAGTGGACGGACGCCGAGGTGGACGCCGCCGTCGCCCGTGTCGAGGACAAGAGCCTGCACCCGATGGACCTCAAGAAGGTCCTCGCCGGCGAAGTCGTCGCCGCCGTGCACGGTCTGGACGCGGCGATGGCCGCTCGTCGGCACTTCACGGCCCAGTTCTCCCGGCGCAGTTTCGGGGACGTCGACTCCTTGCCCCTCGTCGACGCGTCTCATGGCGGCGACAGTGTCGGCTCCGTGCTGGCCACGCTGGAGTTCACCACCAGCATGTCGGCAGGCCGTCGCCTCGCGAAGCAGAACGGGCTGCGCTTCGTGCTCGAAACGGAGAATGGCCCCACGGATGTCACATTGTCCGAGGACGATATCGCACGGCCCTTGCGTGAGGCCATTAGTGAGGCGCTTGCGACAACCGGTCTTTCCGGCTCCGTGGCCGGTATCTACCTCAAAGCCGGGCGCAAAGTAGCCAAAATCAACGGCATTCTCTAAGGGCATTACCCCGGGCTATTGCGGGCTGATCAATACCTTCGACCACCTGCAACAACCGACGACGTCGCCACTGGTCATCGTCGCGGACGGGCCGACACCGCAACAAATGCCATGTCTCGATCCCTCCTCTTAGCCGGTAGTTGACCGTTGACCCTATGTGAAGGGGCTGCTAGCGTTCGAGCTCCCCTTACTCGTGCAAGCACCACCCACAATTGGGAGGTCACAAGAGTGAGTACTTCCATCAATGCCAAACCCAGGTTGGCGGTCGGCCAGGTCGGCGCCGAAAGCCTTTCCTATTTGCGGGACGAGGCCGACGGCCTCGGCAAGAAGGCGATGGAACTGACGGATTCATGGGGCCAGGCGATGTTCATCCTGGACCGCGAGACCGTCGAACGGCTCTTCAGCGTCATCGGATTCTCCGATGACGTCGTCTCCGGCGTGTACGACGGTGTCTGCGACATCGCGTACGTCGAGCACAAGGTGACGGGCGAGGCCGCCCGCGCCGAGTTCACCTACCATGCCCTGGACGCCGCCTGCCTGGTGCTGCGTGGATTCTCCGACCTCGGCACGGCCCTGGGCGAGGTCGACGACAGCAACGCGGAAAAGCTCATCACGACAGAGCGCGCCCTGTTCGACCGCATCATGGACAGCCTCCCGGACTACTGCCGGAACCTCATGTTCTCCCCCGAGGTCGCGGCCAGGGTGGTCACCTCGCTGGGCGGCAGCGTAAGCGCTGACACGCTGTACGAACTCGCCCTGCAGTTCGGCGGCCAGAGCACCAAGGATCTGGAGGGGCGCCGCGGCGTCTCCACCCAGTTCATCCGGGCCTTCACCCTGACGCTCTCGGCGACGGTGTAGCCCTCTGACGCTGTCCAGCCGGCCCGGAGTCGGCTGGACAGCCTTTTCCATGCCTCTTTCTCACCTCCTGATGTCTGGATCACCTGATGCGCGGCCTCACGCAGCAACAGATGGAGCATTACCGGAGAGAGGGCTTCGTAGCAGTTCCGGCGCTGCTGCCCGAGGAAACAATCCGGCTCGTCGACGCCTCCATTGCGGAACTCGCCGAGAAGACGGACGCCGAACTGATCGACCGTGTCTTCGAGTTCGAGCACGAACCCGTCGACGGGAAACGGGTGCCCCGCCGCCTGTACAACCCGTACGAGCAGCACGAGAACTTCCGGAAGCTCGCCGCGGACGAACGCATCACCGACTGCGTGGTCTCGCTGCTCGGCCCGGACCTGGCGTTGCAGCACAGCAAGCTGAACCTCAAACCGGCCAAGGTCGGGGCCCCGGTCGACTGGCACCAGGATCTGACCTATTTCCCGCACACGAACGATGACTTGGTGGCAGTCCTCATCTACCTCGACGACGCCACCGAGCAGAACGGCTGCATCGAGGTGCTGCCTCGGCGGCACCGGCGTTTCCTCGACCACACCCTCAAGGACGGCACCTTCGCCGGCCGGATCACCGAGGACCTCGACGAGGAACGGTACGGCGCCCCGGTCGCGGTGGAGGGCACGGCCGGCAGCGCGATCTTCCTGCATCCGCTGGCCCCGCACCGGTCCGCGAAGAACGTTTCGACGGAACGGCGCCGGGCGCTGATCTACCAATACCGAGCGGCCGACGCGTTCCCCATCTACACCGGGCCGCATGTAGTGGACGTGGAGAACTGCGCACACCACATCCGGGGCGAGCGGTCTTCCGTCGCGCGTTTCGGCGGCCCGCAGCCGGTGATCCACCGGCCCAAAGGCAGCCCGAAGTCGCTGTATCAACTCCAGGAGATGTCGCAGAAGTAGCGTCCCCACCGAACACCCGAGTGCGTCACCCGGGTGAAAATCTCCGGAAGGTGACATGCTGAGCTCGAACCTGCTCGAAGAATTCGCGGACCAGGGCTATGTGATCGCCAGGAACGTCCTTGATCCGGATACGGTGCTGCAGCCCGTCATCGACGAATACGCGTCCGTCGTCGACCGGTTGGGGAAGCAATGGATCCCCGACACATACGACCCGAGCGCGCCCCCCATCGAGCGCATGCTGCAACTGATGCGGGAAACCCATGGCGCCTGCTTCCAGGCCATGGACATCACACTTCCGCTCGAGGACGACATCCTCCCGGACACGCCGATGCATCTGGGCCCCGCGGTCTTCCATCTGCTGCGGAACGAAGCGCTGCTCGACGGTGTGGAGTCATTCATCGGCCCCGAGATCCTGTCCAACCCGGTCCAGCACATGCGGATCAAGCCTCCGCAGCGCAGCATCTCCGCGAAGAACCAGGCGCACACGCTGACGCTGACCGGTAAGACGTCCTGGCATCAGGATCTCGCCGTCGTGACGGAAGACGCGGATCAGACGAACCTGATCGGCGTATGGCTCCCTCTCAACGAGGCGACCACGGAGAACGGCTGCCTGCTGGTCATTCCGGGAAGCCACAAGCTCAACCTCGTGCATCACTGCGACACACCGACGTTCCAGGGAATCCCCGAGCACCTCATCGGCGAGAAAAAGGTGCCCCTGCCCGTTTCCCCGGGGGACGTCATCTTCCTGCACCCCCTGATCATGCATGCCTCCCTCCCGAACGTCAGCGACGGTGGGCGGTGGAGTTTCGACCTCCGATACAGCCCTGTCGGCCAGCCGACCGGCCGCCGCTGGTACCCGGAATTCGTCGCGCGGAGCCGCGCCCACCCGGAAACCGAGCTCACGGACCCGGAACAGTGGGCGGAATCCTGGCGGTCGACCCAACGCGCCCTCGCGGGCAAACCGCGCCCCGCCTTCGCCCGTTGGGATCCGGCAGATCCTCTGTGCGCCTGAACCGAAAGGTCATCGCGATGATTGACCTGGATACGCTCAGCCGCGGCAGCGGGTTCTCCCTCCACGAGGGCCCGCCCCGCCTGGCCCTCGTGCACCATGGATTCCGGGCGAATCAGATCGGGTTCGCGGACGCCCGGCAGGACCGCTTCACCGACCGGTACGCCTCGCTGGGCCTCCTCAATCTGGCACGCTCCGCACAGGCGGACCACGAGTCGAGAAGAATCCCGTACCGCCCCGAGTTCCGGTATTTCGACGAAGACCACTACGCGGACGACGCACGGCTCGCCGAGGACATCACCGCGTGGCTGCGCCCGGCGAAAGCACGGTTCGTCCTGGTCAGTCTGTATTCACTGGCGTTCGAGCGCACCGCGAAAATGCTGGCGACGCTGGACCCTGCGGAGGTGTGCATCGTCATCGGCGGTGCGCACCCCACGATGGCTCCCCGGGCGGACTTCGCCCATGTGGTGGTCAGGGGGGAAGGCGGCGCCGCGCTGCGGCACATCCTGACCGAGTTGCTGGAGCCGTCCTTCGGGGAGGGCCCCGAGGCCCGCGGCATCTGCTTCACCCGCGGCGGCGAGTCCCATATGAGCCCGCCGGCGTTCGACCGGTCCCTCGCCACGATTCCCGCACCGGCCTTCCGGTACGACCTCACCAGGTCACCGGACAACTCCGTCGAGCGAGTCCGCGTACGCTGGTGGAAATCCCTCGGCAGGCGCCCGCAGATCTACATCTGCACCCAGAGCTGCCGTTCCCGCTGTTCGTTCTGCTCGACGTACGTCATCCACGGAAACCTGGTCTCACGCCCGGCCGCGCTCGTATCGGCCGATCTCGACTACATCATCGACGAGTTGGGCCATGACTCGATCGAGTTCCACGACGACGATCTGCTGCAACACGACGAGCTGGACGAGCTCCTCGCCACCCTCGGCGCGCGCCACGTGCCCTGGAGCTGCAACGCTCGCGCCGAGTTCATGGACTCGGAGATCGCCGGAAAACTGTACCGGGCGGGCTGCCGGAAGGTGTTCCTCGGCATCGAATCGCTGAACCAGCGCACACTCGACTACTACCGAAAAGGCACGACGGTCGAGATGAACCAGAACGCGGTGAGAGCGCTCGACGCCGCCGGAATCGGTGTCGTCTGCGGCTTCATCATCGGCGCCCCGCACGACACGGTGGACAGCATCGTGTCCGACATCGACCGGGTCCTCGAACTGCCGATCGTCTTCCTGAGTTCGGCCATCCTCACCCCGGACATCGGCACCGCCGAGTTCAGCCGGGCGAAGAAGCGGATACCCCTCCTGAACTCCCTCGGCGACGAAGGTACGCGGATGAACATACGGCCGCGGCCGGACCTGTTCGGCGCGGAAACCCCCTACGGACTGCCGACCGTGTGTGAGGCGGTGTCGAAGAAGCAGCTCAACGAGCTGTACGCGCTGGCCAACTGCTCGTTCTTCCTCAAGCCGTCCAGCGTGGCCCGTATCGCCCGTCTGACGCCGGCCGACCGTATGGAGGAAGCCGAGGCATGGTGCTCGGTCCAGCTGGAGCGGGCTCGGGAGCTAGCGGAATCCGCGGAGCTCGACGTTGTCCGCACCCGCGCCGCCCAGCTGCTGGCAGCACGCATATGACGGCCACCGGCCGGACCCCGCTCCCCGGAGGGCTGCGGGCCTGCTTCGACGCCCTCGCCGACCCCGAACGTCGTATCGCCGCGGAGTTCCTGAGGGACAGAAGCCTGGGAATCTCCACGCGACAGCGTCGACACCTCCTCCAGCAGCACTACCTCGCTTCGCGCTCTCTCATCAGTCCCCACACGACCGGCGAGATCCTCGGCTTCTGCCGGACGATTCTCACGACTCCGCCGGAGGTCGCCGGCTGCGTCGTGGAAGCCGGCAGCTACAAGGGGTCGAGCTCGGCGAAGTTCAGCATCGCGGCCGGCTTCGCGGGCCGGCGCCTGATCGTCTGCGACTCCTTCGAAGGGCTTCCCCGTATCGACGAGCAGCATGGTCTGAGCATCACCGGACGACCGGTGATCTTCAACGAGGGAGACTTCGCGGGGTCCTTGGACGAGGTCCGCACGAGCGTCGCGAGATTCGGCACCCCCGACGTGTGCGACTACGTTCCCGGCTGGTTCGAGGAGTCGCTGCCCTCGTGGAGCGGGCCGATCGCGGCCATGTACCTAGACGTCGACCTGGCGGCCTCCACACGAGCCTGCCTGAAGTACCTCTACCCGTGGGTGTCACCGGGTGGCCGGGTCTTCTCCCAGGACGGCCATCTCCCCCTTGTCCTCGAAGTGTTCGAGGACAAGCGGTTCTGGAACGAGGAACTGGGGGCTGATCCGCCCACGATCACCAGGATGGGCGGCGAGAAACTGATCAGCTTCACGAAGCCGTGACAACTCTCTCAGTACACGGAACGCTTTTGCTCAGCAGGGCCTCTCACTACCTGTACGGCTGTACCCCTGTGAGAGGAGTTGTTCTGCACAATGCGTCGCTTTCGTGTACTGCTGCTGACCGCGCTGGTGTTGGTCACGGGCTCGATCATCTCGTCCCCTCCGGCCTTCGCCGTCATCGGCGGAGCCAAGAGCACCTACGGTCCGTGGGCGGTACGCATGCTCGTTGACGGCAAACCGGCGTGCACCGGAACCGCGGTCGCCCGCCAGTGGATCCTCACCGCCTCGCACTGCTTCTACGAGCAGGCGCAGCCGGTCGCCGACAAGCGGATCTCGTTCCGGGTCGGCAATCTCGACATGCGGAGGGGCACCACGGTCCGCCCCATACCCCGCAAGCGCGTGGGCAGCGCGCACGCCGACATGATGCTCGTCAAGGTTCCGCCGATGAACATCCCCACGGCGCGCCTGGCCACGGTCGGCGTCAAACGCGGCCAGGCCGTGCGGGTGTACGGATGGGGTGCCACCTGCACCACGGACGAGAGCGCCTGCCAGTCCCCCGTCCTCAAGCAGTCGAACCTGAAGGTCGTCCGGCCCAACGACCCCCTGTGCGCGGGCCACACCGCGCCGGGCGGCCCCGACTTCTGCATGAAGAAGGTCTCGGGGATTCCCGCCGGGGGCGACTCCGGAGGCCCGGTGATGACCGTCGGCCCGCGTGGCACCGAAACTCTCATCGGCGTCTTCAACGGCTCGGACCGGGAGAAGAGCGCAGAGGCCGGGGAGGTGTCCCAGCAGCTCTCCTGGATCCGCTCGGTCATCCGCCGCTAGCGCCGCCACGTGACGCGGCGCCGGCATGACACCGGCGCCGCGTCACGATCGAGGTCGTCCACGCATCGGCCCGTGGCCGTTCGTGGCAGAGTCGTCTCACATGATCGATACTTTCGCGAAGGATTACCTGCACAACGAGCTGCGACTGATGCGCGAGGCACTGGTCTGGAAGCTCGACGGGCTCGCCGAGTACGACATCCGACGCCCGCTGACCTCGACCGGCACCAACCTCCTCGGCCTGGTGAAGCACCTGGCCCTCTGGGAGTCCAGGTATTTCGGCGAGGTCTTCGACCGGCCGTTCCCCGAGGCGCTGCCCCGATGGGACGACACCGCCGAGCTCGGCACCGACATGTGGGCCACCGAACACGAGACCCGCGAGGAGATCGTCGACCGCTACCGTCGGGTTTGGAAGCACGCGGACGCGACGATCACCAGCCTCGCCATCGACTCCCCCGGCCACGTGCCCTGGTGGCCACGCCCCGACGTACAGCTGTTCAACATCCTGGTCCACGTGCTCACCGACACCAGCCGGCACGCCGGGCACGCGGACATCCTGCGCGAACAGCTCGACGGCTCGACAGGGACGTCAGCCGAATACGCGACCCAGCAGGGCGATGCGGCCTTCTGGGAGGCTCGTCGAGCGGAGATCGAACGAGCCGCCAAAGCAGCCGACGCCGCGTCCGGCCGCTGACGTGGTCCTAGGTCGGAGGTCGGTGGGCAAGAGGCGCGTGGCACCCCAAGATTGGCGGCGTGACATCTCGTAGCTTCGACGTGGACACGTTCCTGCAGCAGCCGCTCATCGCTCGCATGGCCACCGACGGGCCGACCGTGCGCCCGGTCTGGTTCCTGTGGGAGGACGGCGCATTCTGGGTGCTGACGGGCCCGTGGACCCGCTTGTTCGACCGGGTGAAGAACGACCCGAACGTCGCGCTCGTGGTGGACGAGTGCGATCTCGTGACGGGTCGCGTCCAGCAGGTGATCGCCCGGGGGCAGGCTGAGCTTGTGCCGTTCGACGTGCCGCGGGGTCGACGCAAACTGGCCCGTTATCTGGGAGCGGACGAGGCTCTGTGGGATGCGCGGTTCGTGAGCTATCTGTATGACGACCCGAGCGAGCGAGGCACGATGTGGCTGCGGTTGTCGCCCGCCTCGCTCACGGCCCAGGACCTCAGCTATGCCGTCGTCCCGTCCTGAGCCGTGAGCCCTTCGTCGCTGCCGTGGATCAGGTCCCCGGCTTGCGGCCGTACACGAAGACGTCGTCGCCCTTGCGCAGCGTGTTCCAGTACTTCACGGCGTCCTTCTTCGTCATGTTGACGCAGCCGTGGGACCCCGGCGGGGACCACACGCTGATGCCGACGGAGTGGAACGCCTGGCCGCCGTCGAAGAACTGGCTGTAGGGCATCGGCACGTGGTAGATGCTCGACACGTGGTCGATGTTGCGCCAGTAGACCTTCTTCAGGCCCGTGCGGGTCTCGTGGCCGTTGCGGCCGGTACGCACCGGCACCGGACCGTACTTGAGGTTCTTGCCGTCCTGGATCCAGCTGAGCTGGAGCGTCAGGTCGACACAGGCGATGCGCCCCTTGTCGGTCGGGCACTTGCCCGCCTTGTTGGGGTTGTCGCCCACCGCCTTCTGCTTGTTCATGAGGTTCATGACGCCCCAGGTGACGCTGCCCGCGTACCCGGCGTTCGGGCTGATCTTGTGTTTCGTCTGGAAGGCCTTGATGGCCTTGCAGTCGGCCGGCGACTGCTTGCCGTCCACCGGGCGGCCGAGGAACTTCTCGACCTGCTTCTGGTACGGCCCGGTCTGCGTCGAGCACGATGCGGCCTGAGCGCTACCGGCGCCCACCGCCACCGTGAGCGGGGCCACCAGCATGGTGATCCCCAACGCCACGGCTCCTGATCTGCGTATGTCCCCCACTGCTGCCCACTCCTCATTCGTCACGCGGCATGCGTCGTTCGTCCGCGGGTCGGATTCCACCTGCTAGACAGGCCGGACCCGTGGTTCGTTGCAGGACGAATTGGCACAGATGTGTAACAGAGGGGGATGCGACGAGGTGCACAGCGGACCCGACGTCGCTGACCACGACTCGGTGATCATCGTTCACGGAGTGCAGAAGGCGGCTGCCCGGTCCCGGCGGCCGTTTCGCCGGGGCCACCCGTGCTGTCGGGTGGCGTCGGCGACTGCTGGGGGATGACGGCGGAGCCGCCTTCGGCCTGGCACTCGAAGTCGTACAACAGGCAACTCGTCTCCGGGGGCGGGACGGTGCTCGGGCCGCTTTCCATCGTGTTGGTGGGGGCGCGGGACGACTCGGAGTCGGGCGTGGTGCTGCCACGGAACACGGCGATCGAGACGATGACGATGCCCACGCCGACGATGGTGAGCACCGCGCTCAGCAGGAAGCCGGTAGTGCGGCGAGAGGGCCGTGGCACGTTCACAGCGTTCCTTTCGAGGGGGGGCTGGGACGCCGGACGTCTGAATTTACGACGGACTCGGGGTGCGGTCACATGCCCGGTCGAAGCGGTGCAGGCAGGCTTGGCCGGTTTTCGATACCCGGTGTGAGCGGGCGAGCGTGCCAGCCAGCCAGCCACAAGATGACGTGATTCCGCAACTGCCCTGCGCCGGGACCTGCCATGCTGAGCAGGTTCGAGTCGACCCTCACACCCTGGAGGTTTGATGCGTGCAGGCGTCGTTGTCGCCGCGCAGCCCGGTGTCGAGGAACTCGCTGTGCGGGCCGAGGAGTTGGGCTTGCACAGCTTCTGGGTCAACGACACTCCGATGGTCCACGGCGACCCCTTCGTCGCCCTGAGCCTGTGCGCGAAGGCCACCAGCCGCATCAGGCTCGGTATCGGCGTGACCTCGCCGGCGCTGCGTTCGGCACCGGCCGCCGCGAGTGGGCTCGCCAGCATCAACGCCCTGGCACCGGGCCGGATCAGCTGCGGAGTCGGCACCGGAAACACCGCCCGGCGCACCCTGGGCATGCGGCCGACCACGGTGGCCCGGCTGGAGAACTTCACCGCCGCACTGCAGGACCTGTGCGCCGGCCGTTCGACCGAGTACCGCGAAGGTGACCGGGTCCGCGACATCCGGTTCCTGCACACCGGGGCGCAGGTGAACACCGTCGACCCGATCGAGTTCGTCGTGGCCGCGCTGCTCGGACCGAAGGCCGCCGCCGTCGCCGGGCGCCGCAGCGCCGGCCTCATCTCCGTCGGCCTGCTGGACCCCACCGCCTGGCACGCGCTGCACGAAACCCGCCACCACGCCGCGCCCCATGACCCCGACTCCCCTACGGACACCCGTGCGAACTCCTACTTGCTCACTGCACTCCACCTGCTAGACGAGGACGAGCACCCCCACAGCGACGCGGCCCGGGACGCGACAGGTCACCTCGTCCTGTCCCTGCTGGCCTTCGCCGCCGACACAGCCGCCGACACACCCGCCTTCTCCGAGCAGCTCGGCCCCGAGGAACGCGACGCGGTGCGGCGGCTTCTCGACCGGCGCGGCACCACCTCCACCGCGCCGGACCGGCACACCAAGCTCTACCCCAACTACCTCGGCCGCATCGCACCGCAGGACAGGGACCTCGTTCTGCCCTCACTGATGAACGCCCTGGCCCTGGTCGGCACCCGCGACGACCTCCTGGCCCGCATCACCACCCTGGAACAGGCCGGCGTCGACGAACTCCTCATCCAGCCGGTGATCGACCCACCCACCGAGATGGCCCAGCTCGCGAAACTTCTGACCTGAGTTTCAACAGTCGAGTTGGTCGGCCAAGTCAGCCAGGTCGTCGGCGTGCATGTCGAACCTGTCCGAGGAGGTGGGCGGGTCGCCGACGGGACGGGCGACGTATGCGGTGCGCAGGCCGAGGTTCTGTGCTCCGCGCAGGTCCCAGGCGTGAGCGGCGACCATCAGGAGCCGCTCCGGCGGTCGTCCGGAGACGGTGACGGCCAGCTGGTAGACCGCTGGGTTCGGCTTGTACGTCTGGGCGTCTTCGGCGGACAGCGCCTGATGCCAGCGCAGTCCGGCGTGGGCGTTGAGTCCCAGCAGCGCCGTCCGGCTCGCGTTGGAGAGTCCGATCAGCGGGAAGCGTTCGGCGAGTCGGGCGAGCCCTGCCACGGTGTCAGGCCACGGCGGGAGCCTGCGACCTGACAGGGCCAGCGCCGCTACGGCGGCCGGGTCGTCGACTCCGGCGGCGTCGGCGACGCGCCGGGCGGCTTCCAGATCGAGGGCGTCACTGGGGAGGTAGGGCCGGACGCCGTCGAGGATGCGGCGTTGCTCGCGCTCGATGTGCTGCTGCCACAGCGACAAGAGCTGCTCGGCCTGGGGATCGTCGATCGACGGGTCGAGTTCGCGAATACCGGCGCGGATACCGGCGGGTTCGTCGACGAGCGTGCCGAGCACGTCGAACACGACGGCATCGATCTCCAGCTTTGACATGGGAGCGGTCTCCTGGACGAAGCAGGGGCGTAAGAGGGGCTGTTGGCCGAACGCAGCGGCAGCCGCCCTGATTCCCGAACCACCGATCACACAGCTGATCCGGGTTTCCTGCGCTGGTTCGCGTTGAAGCGTGCCTTCTTCTCACGGTTCCCGCACGTGTTCATGTCGCACCACTTGCGGGTGCGACTCCGACTCGTGTCGAAGAAGGCCGCTCGGCACGTCGGCGACGCGCACAAGGCCAGCTTTCCGTCTCGTTCGCCTGCGATGATGCTGACCGCGTCGGCGGCGATCACGCTGAGGGCGTCCTCCACGCGGGACGCCGAGCCGAGCTGCCAGCGCCGCTTGCCCTCGGGCGTCAGGATCGCCGCGGCCCGGCCCTGAGCGCTGCGGTCATTGATGACCTGGACAGCGGCAGCGGGGAGAGCGTCCTGGCTCGCGGCGGCTGTCGCGGCGGCGTGAATCGACTCCCTCAGCTCGCGGGCGAGGTCGAGCTGGGCGGGGGTGCAGGAGTCCACGGCGAGGCCGCTCACCGCCAGCCAGTCGACGAGTCGCTCCGGCGTGGGAATGCGTTCCACCGCGTCGCCATGACGCTCCGACAGAGTGCCCGTGAAGCTGGTGGCCAGCACACTGCCGAGGCGGAAGTCAGGGAACGCTGCACGCATGGAACCACCATAGCTGGTTGCGGCGCGGCTCGATGTGCTGCTAGAACCGTCATTGCCGGTTCTCGACGGATCGTGGCCGGTTCCGCGATGGCCAGGAGGTCTCATGCCCCGCCCGACCAGCGACGTACAAGCATTTGAAACCCACGCGACCGACGCCGACCTCGACGATCTCCGCGCGCGACTGGCCGCGGCGCGGCTGCCGGAGGCCGAGACGGTCCATGGCGCCGCGCCCGGCCCTCGTCGATGGGAACAGGGCGTTCCTCTCGCCGACCTCGTCGACGTCGTGAATTACTGGCGTACTGAGTACGACTGGCGGCCGTTCGAAGAGCGCCTCAATCGAATCGGCCAGTTCCGTACGACCATCGACGATCTGGGAATTCACTTTCTGCACCGCCGGTCCGCGCGCGCGGATGCCACTCCCCTGCTCCTGACACACGGCTGGCCGGACAGCATGGTCCGTTTCATCGATGTGGTGGACGAGCTGGCGGATCCACGGAATGCGGACGCGCCGGCTTTCCACGTCGTGGTCCCGTCGCTGCCGGGATTCGGTTACAGCGACAAACCGACCACCACGGGGTGGAGCACCGAAAAGATCGCGGCCGCGTGGGTGGAGCTGATGGAAAGGCTCGGCTACAGCCGCTTCGTAGCCCACGGCGGTGACTGGGGAGGCAATATCACCACGGTTCTCGGCGGCAGGTTCCCGGCGCACGTCATCGGCATCCACAGTACGTTCGCGGAGGCGCCGCCCGGGTCGACGACGGACGGGCTGACGGCGGTCGAGCGCCAGTGGGCAGAGGAGACCCGTGACTTCTGGCGCCACCGCGCAGCGTACGCGAAGCAGCAGGCGACCCGGCCGCAGACCATCGGCTACTCACTCGTCGATTCACCGGTCGGGCTCCTCGCCTGGATCCTCGACAAGTTCGCCGAATGGTCGGACACCGAAGACAGCCCGTTCGAGACGATTTCCATGGACGCCCTCCTCGACAACGTCACCCTGTACTGGCTGACACGGACCGGTGCGTCGGCGGCCCGCATCTATTACGAAAGCCACAACTCACTGGACCCCGAACTCCGCGTCGACGTCCCGGCGGCACTCACCATGTATCCCCACGACGTCGAGAAGTGCCCGCGCCCCTGGGCGCAGGAGCGGTACCGGCAGATCGTCCGATGGAGGACACCCGAAAACGGGGGCCATTTCCCGTCGCTGGAGATTCCCGAGTATTTCGTCAAGGATCTGCAAGAGGGTCTCGCCGCAGTGCTGGCCGCCCATCGGTGAACGCGGCTCGTGCCGGGTGAGGAAGCCGGCTGAGGAAGCCGGGTGAGGAAGAAGCGGACGAGAACGCGCCCTTGCGGCTTGTTGGAATGTCCATGACCATGGGCCGCATGTCGCAGCAGACGGGCACTTCCCGGCGTACCGTCCTGACCGCGGCCGCGGCCGCCACCACGGCCGGAGCCGTCGGTCTGCAGACGGGCCCAGCCGCCGCGCGTGACGGCGGCAGGCCCACGGCCCAGGAACCGCCGCGTGAGCTGCGCGCGATCCTGCGGGAGATCGACCACCGACGCATCGAGGCGACGGTGCGGCGGCTCGCCGCGTTCGGGACCCGGCACACGCTGTCCTCGCAGGACGACCCCGTACGCGGCATCGGCGCCGCCCGCGACTGGATCCTCGCCGAGCTGCGGCGCCACGCTCGGGCCTCGGGCGGCCGGATGACCGTCGAGCTCCAGTCGTACGTCCAGGAACCGGGCCCCCGCATCCCCGCTCCGACGCGCATCACCAACATCGTGGCCACCCTGCGCGGTTCGGCGTCCCCCGACCGGCTGTACGTCGTCTCCGGGCACTACGACTCGCGCGCCAGTGACGTCATGGACTTCACGAGCGACGCGCCCGGAGCGGACGACGACGCTTCCGGGGTCGCGGTCGTCATGGAGCTCGCACGCGTCATGGCGACCCGGCGCGTCGGCGCGACGCTCGTGTTCGCGGCCGTCGCGGGCGAGGAGCAGGGGCTGTTCGGTGCGGCGCACATGGCGGAGCAGTTCAAGCAGCGCAAGGCCGACGTGCAGGGAATGTTCACGAATGACATCGTCGGCAGCTCCACCGCCGACGACGGCACCCGCGACCCGCGGACGATCCGCCTCTTCGCGGAGGGCGTGCCCTCGTCCGAGACACCGGAGGAGGCCGCCGTCAGACGTTCGGTGGGCGGCGAGAACGACTCGCCGACACGCCAGCTCGCCCGCTTCGTCGAGGATGTGGCCGCGAACGACGCGACCGGGATGCGGGTGCGCGTCGTCTACCGCCGCGACCGCTACCTGCGCGGCGGAGACCACATCCCCTTCCTCGAACGCGCCTACCCCGCGGCCCGGTTCACCGAGCCCGCCGAGGACTACGCCCACCAGCACCAGGACGTCCGTGTGGAGGACGGCAAGCAGTACGGGGACCTGCCGGAGTTCTGCGACTTCCCGTTCGTCGCGCGCGTCGCCCGCGTCAACGCCGCCGCCTTGTGGAGCCTCGCCCAGGCCCCCGGCACCCCGCGCGGCGCGAAGATCCTCACCGCCGCGCTGACCAACGAGACCGAGCTGGTGTGGGAGCGCGGCACCGAGGCCGATCTCGCCGGGTACGAAGTCGTGTGGCGCGAGACGACCGACACCGACTGGACCCATGTGATCGACGTCGGCGACGCCACCCGTCACACCGTCGACCTGTCCAAGGACAACGTCTTCTTCGGCGTACGCGCGGTCGGCCGCTCCGGCCTGCGCAGCCCTGTGGCGTTCCCCGCTCCGCAGCGCTGAGTCGCCACGAGGTCGGCGAGGGCCGCGTGGGACGGGGTGTCCTGTTCGGCCGCGTACGTGACCAGACACTGGTCGCCCTCGTCGGGCAGGCGCAGCGTCTCGCGGCGCAGGGTCAACTCACCGGCCGCGGGATGGCGCAGCCGCTCGACGCCGTGCGCGTGCTCCCCCACGTGGTGCTCGGCCCACAGGGCGCGGAAGTCCTCGCTGCGCACGGACAGTTCGCCGAGCAGGTCGCACAGCCGGTCGTCGCAGGAGTGCCGGCCCAGGTCCATGCGCAGGGCCGCGACGGTGCCGCGCGCGGTCTCCTCCCATGCCTCCCGGTCCGGGTACAAGCCGCGCACGGCCGGGTCGAGGAAGATCAGCCAGGCCGCGTTGCGCTGCCCGGGCGGCAGGGCGTCGAAGTCGGTGAACAGCGCCCGTGCCGCTCCGTTGGAGTCCAGGATGTCCAGTCGGCGTCCCAGGACGTACGCGGGCACCTCGCCGAGCGCCATGAGCAGCACCCGCACGCCCGTCCTGACCGGCTGCGGGTCGGGCGGCGTGGAGGACGGGTGACGCAGGGCGCGGGTGAGGTGGCCCAGGTGCGCGCGTTCGGCTTCGTCCAGGCGCAGGGCTCGGGCGACGGCATCCAGGACGTTGTCGGAGACGTTCTGGGTGCGGCCCTGTTCGAGCCGTACGTAGTAGTCGACGCTCACCCCTGCCAGGTCCGCCAGCTCCTCCCGGCGCAGGCCGGGCACGCGTCGACGGCCGCCGAACGGGCGTACGCCGAGGTCCTCAGGTCGCAGCCGGGCGCGGCGGGAGCGGAGGAACGCGGAGAGCTCGGTGCGGAAGTCCATGGATCAAGTGTCCGTCACAGGGTGGTTCTGCCAGACCCAGGGTCGAGCGGAGCCCTGGGTGGGCGTGTGGATCTCCGTCAGAGTCGGTACCGCAAGGCGGCGCATGCGCCGTGAGCCGACGAAGGACCTCGCACTGAGCCGGCGAAGGACCTCGCGCCTAGCGCGGTCCGGACACGCACGTCGGGTCTGGCGCCTCGCGCCTCGCGCCTCACCACTCGTACTTCTGGGAGACCACCATGACCATCACCACCGAGACCACCAAGACCACCGGGACCACCGAGACCGCCGAGCAGACAGCCTCCCTCACCCGCCCCCTCACGGGCCGGGTGGCCGTCGTGACCGGAGCCTCCAGCGGTATCGGCGAGGCCACCGCGCGCCAACTGGCCGCGCAGGGTGCGCGCGTCGCCCTGCTGGCCCGGCGCACCGATCGTCTGGAAGAGCACGTGGCCCGGATCGAGGCCGCCGGTGGCACCGCCCTCGCCCTGCCGACCGACGTGACCGACCCCGCCTCGCTCACCGCGGCCGCCACCGCCATCCACGCCCGGCTCGGCCGAGTGGATCTCGTCGTCAACAACGCCGGACTCGCCCTGCCCGACCTCCTGAACGGTGACGGGACCGTCGGCGCCAACTGGCAGCGGATGATCGACGTGAACGTCACCGGCGCGTTCGCCGTCGTGGAGGTGTTCGTCCCGGACCTGCTCGCGGCAGCGGCCGAGCGGGGCCACGCGGACCTGGTCAACATCTCGTCCGCGGCCGCCCAGACCGTCCTGCCCGGCTTCGCCGGATACGCCGCCTCCAAGGCCGCCTTCAGCCACCTCTCCCGGAATCTGCGGGCCCGGCTCAGCCCCGCCGACGTACGCGTGACGAACATCGAACCCGGCACCGTCGACACCGAGTTCCGTGACCACATCGACGACCCGGCCATCAGCGCCGCCGTGCAGGAGGCCGTGGGCTCCATCGAGGGCATCCCCTCCGGGGACGACGTCGCCGAGCTCATCGCCTTCGCCGTCGGACGCCCGCGACACGTCAATCTGTCCCAGATCTCCGTACTGCCCACACGAGAAGCGTAATCATCGACGTGCTCTCCCGGAGAGGGTCTTCTCCTTGACGCTACTCTCTCCGGCAGCATGCCCCTCCACCGGCCGGCCGCACCAGGAAGAAGGAGAAAGCAGCATGGCGATTCAGCGGATGGACAACGTCGGCATCGTCGTCGAGGACATGGACGCCGCCATCGCGTTCTTCGTGGAACTGGGTATGGAGCTGGAGGGCAGGGCGGAGGTCGAGGGTCCCGTCGCCGACCAGTGCACCGGACTCGACGGCGTCCACTGCGACATCGCGATGGTCCGGACCCCGGACGGCCACAGCCGGCTCGAGCTGGCGAAGTACCGCAGCCCGGCGGCGGTCGGCGCCGGGCCGCGCGACCGGCCGCACAACATCCTGGGCACGCACCGCGTGATGTTCGCCGTCGACGACCTCGAGGACACTGTGGCCCGTCTGCGCCCTCACGGCGCCGAACTCGTCGGCGGGATCGCCCGGTTCGAGGACAGCTATCTGCTCTGCTACCTCCGGGGCCCGGAGGGCATCATCGTCGGACTGGCCGAGCAGCTGGGCTGAGCAAGGTGCTCAAGGGCGAGGCGTGGTCGGCCGATGGCTGAGGCATGCACTCACTTTCTGTGATCAGGGATCGCCACCCTCTCGCCCGGCGCCTGCTCGGGACAGTTGCCGGACTGTCCGCCATCTTGCTGTTGGCCCTTGCGCAGAGTCCCGCGGCCCGACCGGCCGAGGCGGTCACGCCGCACCCGGCGGTGACCGCGGACGGCAAGGGTCTCCGAGCGTTGTTCGGCTCGGAGAACCGGGTGATCCGTACGCACGAACGGGTGATCGCCGTGACCTTCAACGCGGCCTGGAACGACGCCGGCCTCGGCACCATCCTCGGTGAACTCGCCCGCCACCGCGCGCCCGCCACGTTCTTCCTGACGGGCGACTTCGCCGACCGCCACCCCGCGGTGGTGAGGAAGATCGCGGCGTCCGGCCACGGACTGGGCAACCATTCCTTCAGCCATCCCTACTTCAAGGACCTGGACGCGGCGGGACGACAGCACGAAGTGAGGGCGGCGGGCGCGGCCCTCCGCGCGGCCGGGGCGGGCAGCGCGGTGACGCCGTTCTTCCGGTTCCCGTACAGCGAGACCAGTCCCGCCCACATCAGGGAAGTCAACGCTCTCGGGTTCGCAGACATCGAGTTCACCGCCGACACCAACGGGTGGAAGGGGACCGAAGGCGGCATGACGGTGGACCGCGCGGTGAGCAGGGCGCTGGACGCTCTGCGTCCGGGAGCGATCCTGCAGATGCACGTCGGCGCGTCACAGGGCCGCACCGAGGTCATCGACGCCCAGGCCCTGCCTCGTATCCTCGACGCGGTCACCGCACGTGGCTACCGCGTCATCGACCTGCGCACTCTGCTCACGCCGTGAACCCCCTGAGTCCCTGAACCACTCGCCGTCACGTGGGCCTGACCGAACACGCCTCGTCAAGTACGCTCGGCCACGCGTTCGGGAAGCCGGGCGCACCCAGCCGAAGAGTCCAACCCCTCCGGGGACGAGTCCAACCGCTCCGCCGGGTAGAAGATGTCGATGTCGACCTCCTCGCCGCCCACGATCTGGGTGTCCCACGCACCGCTGCGGACCAAGGTGTACAGCGTCTGACTGTGCAGCGTGTCCAAGTGCTTCAGGAGCGTCGCGTCGTCCGGCATGCCGGGGACCCGGGGCGCCAAGCGGTCGCGAATCGTGCGAAGTTGCGCCATGAGCGCAGCAAGGTCGGCCTCCCGGTCCAGGGCACGCCCTGGCTCCAGGGACTCCGACACACTCTCCTGGATCTTGTCCTTGATGGCCCGCGTCACCCCGTGCTCATCCGTAGTGATCATGGAGTTCCAGGCGCGGCTCTTGTGCCGGTACTGGAGCATCGACATGGCCGCCTCGTGACGGACGAAGTCCGCGTCGCGGAACGGTCGCCCCCGCCAGGTGCCGCTGAGGGACCGGGCAAGCGAGATGACCGATCCCCAGCCGCTGTTGAGGCCGCGGCCCGGCCAGAAGTGGATGGCGTTGGCGGCCTCCCCGAGCAGGAACCCGTACGTACCGGGGCCGGCGGCTGTCCTCGGATACAGCCGCGCGGTGAACCGGGGCCGCTGCACCATGTCGAGCCGGAACGCAGTGACAGCCGTCAGGTCCGACTCGGGCACGGCGAAGAGCGCCAGTCCCTCCTTGACCCGCTTCCACAGCGCCGACCCTTTGATCAGGGCGGGCAGGAAGAGGGTGCTGTGGGTGTCACAGCAGAAGTCGCCGTCCTCGCTCCGGTTCATCACGCACGGGCGTGAGGCGATGCACTCCTCGAACACCTGCCGGACGGGGTCGATCCCCACAACTTCACTCGCCTCCTCGTCGGTCAGCCGCATGTTGAGAAAGCCCTCGCCACGCAGGGAGTTGAGGAGGAAGCGGTTCTGGGCCACTGTGAGCAGCACGGACATCGGATCCGGGAGCCGCGACTTCACCTTCAGGCCGAGCACTACGTCCTGGAGATGCGCGCCTTCCAGTGAGTAGATGGACTTGTCGGCCTGCCCGAACTTCTCGGCGAAGTGCTCGCGCGTCCGGGAGCGGCCGCCTTCGCAGATGGCGAGCACGTGGTCCGCGGACGCGGTCTTCTCGTGCTGGAGCGCGTCGAACCGCTCCGGGATCAGGCGGATGCGGTCCGGCTTCTCGTTGGCCAGCTCGAGGAGGGTGTCCTCGACGTAGGCGATACGGATGTTCCGGGGGTTGTGCCCGTCGATCGAGTCCGGACCTGCCGGCCACATCTCGCTGTACGCCCCGTCCCTGAACAGCCTCGCCCGCACCTCTTGGGGAAGGCCCAGATACTGGCGGCTCTGGACGGTGACGACCTGCTGCCGCCGAACGTTGCCGTGCTTCGCGTCCTTCCAGACGATCCTGTCTCCAGCCCGGGTCCAGCGACCGTCGTAGACCGTGATCGCGCCCCGGGGACCCATGAGGGATTCGAGCAGCAGGGCGAAGGCCAGCCCGACGGGGCCGCCGCCCGACACCGTGACCTTGAGCACCGGTACCGGCTGCTCGGCAGGGGGAGGTGTGAGCACCTGGAGCACGGAGAGGTCGATGATGGTTTCCATCGGATCCGCCGCCTCGAAACGGAACGTTTCCTCCCCGATGGTGATCAGGTCGCCGGGCTGCAGCACGTGGGAGGTCGCGCGTTCTCCGTTGACGTACGTGCCGTTGCTGCTGCCCAGGTCGTACAGCATGAAGCCGTGCCCTTCACGCCGTACCTCGGCGTGGAACCGCGAGATGCTCACGTCGCGGATCACCACGTCGTTCGTCGGCTTGCGGCCGAACGTGAGGGGCTTCGTGCCAATCCGGAACCGCTCTCCGGCCAGGGCGCCTTGACGACTGACAATCTCAGGAGGCATGGGTCCTCAGATTCCCTTCACTCGACGAGCCGGGCCGCACAGCGAGGACGGCCTGACCGAGGCCGCCGTGTGTCCGTGTCTCACTGAGTTGATACGGGGGGCTGCGGGCGTGCGTTCAGTTGCACATTTCGATTGCCGGAAACCCGCCCCCACGCCCTTGTAGGTTGGCCGGATGCCTGAGCAGAGCGAGATCGAGCGGATCACCGCGGTGTGGGTCCGGCTTACCGGATGCTTGGCCGAGTGGGCGCCTGCCTCGTACGCCTCGTTGCTTCCGCCGGCGGCTGCGGACGCCGTCGCTGCCACAGAGGCGCGCCTGATACAAATTATGCGGAGGCGCCGACACGTTGCAGTCCGGGTTCCTCACTCGCCGGTCGCGCCGTCGATGAGTTCGCGCGCGACGTCGAGGTGGCCGACGTGGCGGGCGTACTCCTGGAGGAGATGGAAGAGGATCCGGCCGAGTGAGGGGGCTTGATCCGGTGTCTTGAAGCGGCCACCGACACGTGCCTTGTCGCTTAAGGCGGCGCCCGTCAGCAGGGAGTTCGCTGCGGTCACCTCCGCCTGATAGGCGGCCATGACCCGTGCGGTGGGCGTGCCGGCGGCGACCGTCCATTCCTCTGCGTCTCCGCCGGGTGGACAGGCGACGACGTCCACGGCGCCGAAACCCCACCGCAGCCACCGGCGTTCGACCCACCCAAGGTGCTGGACCAGCCCGAGAGGCGACCAGCCCAGCGGTTCGACAGGAGCGCGGAGGGCGTCGTCGGACAGTCCGGCGAGCTTGCGCATCAGCGTCTCGCGGTACCAGTCCAGATAGCCGAGGAGGAGTTCATGGGCGTCGGATACGTCCACCGCCGGGCCGTCGAGAAGCGCGGGAATCTTTTCCGAGGGCTGCGTCATCCTCCGAACGTAACGTGGGCACGGAGCAAACCGCACCTCCCCGGGGCATGGCCTTGGTGTGGCTGCGTTTCAAGGATGGGATCGACTGGAGCGACCCGCGCGCAGGGGGCCGGTACGGACACAACGTGGCCTCCAGGGACACCGCCTACGACTTCCTCGTCGAAGGGCTTTCGGAGGACATGGAAGCCCGCAGCCCGAAGCGCTCGGCCCAGGCCGTCACATCGGCGGTCGTCGCATTGCCGCCGCAGACCACCAAGCCGAGCCTGGCACCCTCGCCGACGCGCTCCAGTACCTGGCGTGCCGCGGGCAGCAAGCATCCGGCGGCCGGTTCGGCCCAGACCTTCGCGTGGTCGGCCAGGTCGAGGGTGCCCTGCACGGCCTCGGCGTCGGTCACCGTGAGGACATCGGTGACCAGCGCCGAGACATGTTCGTAGGTGAGCTGGGAGGCGCTGGGGGCGCTCAACGTCGAGACGATGGAGGACAGTTCGGCCCGCACGGGTCCGCCGAAGGACAGGGCCTCCGACATTGCTGCCGCGCCTTCGGTCTCCACGCCCCAGATCCGTACACCGGGACGGCGCGCGTGCAGCGCGGTGGCGACCCCGGAGATCAGACCCCCGCCGCCGATGCTGACGAGTACGTCGGTGAGCTCCCCGGCGTCCTCCGCGAACTCAAGGCCGACCGTGCCCTGGGCGGCGATGACGACAGGGTCGTCGAAGGGATGGACCGGGGTGAGCCCCTTGGCCCGGAGTTCGTCCACGAGGGCGAACGCGTCGTCCATGGTGTCGGCGACGATGACGCTCGCCCCGGCAGCTTCGGCGATGTCCACGGCGTGGCCGGGGGCGGACCGTGGCATGACGACGGTCGCCTTGATGTCCAACGCGCCGGCCATGACCGCGGTCGCGATGGCGTGGTTGCCGCCGCTCACGGCCACGACCCCGGCGGCGCGTTCAGCCTCGGTGAGTGTGAGGAGCTTCGCCGCCGCGCCACGTGCCTTGAAGGAACCGGTGCGCTGCAGGAGCTCCAGTTTTACGGTGACATTCGCGCCCAGCAGCGCGGACAGCCCGGGGCTCGGCACCGTCGGGGTTCGAATGACGTGCCCGGTGAGCCGCTCGGCTGCGGCTTCCACGTCCGCGACAGTGATCAGCACGTTTGCCTCCGTCACATGATCCGAGCCGCAGGGACATCGCGGCGGCCGTGTGGGCGCCGCGCGCACACGGCGATCAACCGCGCGGCAGTTCGATCATCCTACGCCGTGCATGCTCTGGCCGACACGGGCTGAGAGGCTCCGCTGTGCCCGCCGCCCGCCACACGTCAAAGCGCCGCATCGGTGTCGGTGTCGGCGTTGAGGGCGTCGAGCACTGCGTCGCCGTTCGCCCTCGCCCACTCGGTCAGCACGTGGATAGGTTCGATCAGCGTCTCCCCGAGCGGGGTCAGTTCGTACTCGACGCGGGGCGGCGCCTCGGCGTAGGCGTGGCGGCGAACGAGTCCGTGCGCCTCGAGCCGTCGGAGCGTACGTGTGAGCACCTTGCGGGAGATGCCGCCGATCAGCTCGATCAGCTCACCATGGCGCACCGGCCCCTTGCTGAGGCCGGCGAGCACGACCACCGTCCACTTGTCGGCGATCAGTTCGACCGCCAGACGCGCCGGACAGTCGGCGAGAAAGGGATCACCGGGACGGAAACCGCTCATGGCGCCAAAGGTACCTGTTGGTTCCTATCGGAAACCTAGCGTGGGTTCTCTCCCCCTTACCCAAGCCAGGAGAGGCGTGCGAAGCATGCGAGTCATCACCCAGCAGACGCTCGGCGGTCCCGAGGTGCTCACCATCGTGGATGCGCCCGAGCCGGAGCCGCTCCCGACCGAGGTCCTCGTCCGCGTCAAGGCGATCGGACTGAACCCGCTGGAGGCGCGCCTGCGTGCCGGTGAGTTTCCGCTGATCGGCCGACCGCCGTTCGTCCTCGGCTGGGACGTCAGCGGCGTGGTCGATCAGGCGCCGCGGACGTGGCGGTTCAGGCCCGGTGACGAGGTGTTCGGGATGCCGCTGTTCCCGCGGGCGGCGAACGCGTACGCCGAAGTCGTGCCGGCACCGGCGCTGCATCTGGCACGCAAGCCGGCTTCGCTCTCGCACGTCGAGGCGTCGGCGTTGCCGATCGTCGGGCTGACGGCGTGGCAGGGTCTCGTCGACCTCGGTGGCGTGATGGAGGGCGATCGCGTCCTGGTCCACGGCGGTGGTGGCGGAGTCGGCCACGTCGCGATCCAGATCGCGAAAGCGCGCGGCGCGCACGTGATCACGACGGCGGGCGGGAGCAAGCGGCAGTTCGTCGAGGGGCTCCGCGCCGACGAGGTGATCGACTACACGGCGGTCGACTTCACCGAGGCGGTCCGCGACGTCGATGTCGTGCTCGACACGATCGGCGGCGACACGGCCGAGCGGTCGCTCGCTGTGCTCCGCCCAGGTGGTCACCTGGTGACGGCGGTGGCCGAGGAGGACGCGGAGCTCATCGCCAGGTACGAGGCGGCCGGCATGCGCTTCAGCGGCATCGCGGTCGACCAGGATCCGGTCGCCCTACGAGGTCTCGTGGAGCTCGTCGAACAAGGCAGGCTCCGTGTCCACGTACAGGAGACGTTCCCGTTCGAACGCGTCGCCGACGCACACCGGCTGCTCGACAGGGGTCACCTCCAAGGCAAGGTCGTCCTCACCGTCTGATCCCCTTGTGGGGCATGGCGTGAGCGAGGCCCACCCGCTGAGCCCCCCCCTCAAACTTGTGACACCCCTGTGACCGGAACTATGGCCTCCATCACATGTGCAGGCTTCGCACCCTGATCAGATGACCGGATGGCCAAACCCGCCCGCCTCCGTCCGGCTCTCGCCCGCACCCCCGCGGTCCTGTCGGCTCTTGCCGCGATCGCTCTGCTGCTCACGGCCTGCGGGACGGAGCACGCAGGTGCCGGTGCGGCCGAATCGCCGTCCCGTACGCAGGTCGAGGATGCAGGCAAGGACGGCGTACGGATCACCTCGCTGACCCTCCCCTCCGCTTCTCCCTCGCCCACCCGCAGCTACTCGGTCTCCGTCGACAGCCTCGCCACGGACTCGGGGATCAGTGCCACCTACGAGGTCACCAACGAGAGCGCCGAGTCCCTGACCTACTCGGTCACCTTCACCTTCATGAGCGGTGACGGTGGGGCCGTGACCAACCAAGCCGTGACCGTGCGCGATGTCCGCTCCGGGAAGACCGTGCGGGGCACGGTCCGGGCCGGGGAACTGCCGCCCGCCGCGCCGCGAGTGACGCAGGCCAAGGTGCTCGAAGTGGCCAAGATCCCCGCGAGCGAGGCGCCGGCGGAACCAGGCACGTGCCCCGCCTCCGGGATCCGGATCAGCGCCGACAAGGGCGACGCGGCCATGGGACTGCGCGTCGTGGGCCTGCACCTCGACAACTGCGGCACGCGCGACTACACCGTCGAGGGCTACCCGCTGCTGGAGCTCCTGGACGACGGCCTCAAGCCCGTCGAGGGCGTCAAGATCCTTGACGGCAGCAGCGAGATCACCACTGGCGCCGGGCCCGACAAGGAGCCCCGCCCCGTCACGCTCAAGCCCGGCGAGTCGGCGACCGCGAGCCTGGTCTGGCGCAATACCACCGAGTTCGGCACGCCGGTGAACGTACCCAATGTGCGGGTCCGAGCAAAAGCCGGTGCCGACCCGGTGACGGTGACCCCGAACCTCGACCTCGGAACCACCGGCAAGCTCGGGGTCAAACCGTGGGAGAAGGCGGATCGTTGAGCGGACCCTGCGAGGTTCGCTTCTTATCGCGTGCCGCTTCCGCCGACCGCGCAGAGCCTGACGGTCGGCAGTGACTGTCAGTGGTAGCGGTCATACTGCGCGCCATGGAACCCAGCGCAAGTGGATCGCTCCCCCGTACCGCCCGGGCAGCTGCCCTCGAAGCCAACGCAGAAGGTTGCACCTACTGCTCCTGGGGGTTGGCTGAAGGGATAGATCACGTGATTCCCATGGACAGCGGTGGGCGGGACGACGTCAGCAACATCGTTCCGGCGTGCCGGAGTTGCAACAGCAGTAAAGGGAACCGGACGGTCTTGGAGTGGAAACGAGATATCCATGCCCGTCCGAGCGGCACCGGAGCGTCGGGCTGGACATTCGGGGGACCCGACTATCACGACCCGGACAAGGTCATCGACCTGCCTGCCGACAGCATCACGGAGCATGTCGAGAAAGTGCAGCGCGAGGTGATGGAGAACTTCGCGGCACACGAGGCCAGAGAGGCCTTACGGCTCGTCGACGATCTCAACCGCTTCATCGCCCGACTCGGCAACCTGTCGCCGGATCGGCGCTCCTCGCTAAAAAAAGAGGCAATGCTGCGCCTTTGGGATCACGAGGACATTCTTCTCGCTGACCCGGCCCAACGACGACACGCCTTGTGGAAGGAAGACATGAGGCAGATCGACCTCAAACGGGCGCTACGTAAAGCCTCTGACGCTTCGTAAAGCCTCGGGATGCCTCGGGCCGCCAGAAACGTGCGTCGTTGGCCGGTTCTGGATCGTATGGCGAGGCTGAGCTTCCGTAGGCTCGGCAGGACAGGACTCGCCTGTCACACGAGTAGCCCCTGGGGGTTGGCGTGCTGTACGCATTGGCCTTTGAGCGGGTCGGCGTCGTGGTGAGTGACCTCTATTTTCTGAATCCGAATCCGCTGCGCGGGCAGGAGTCCCCCGAGCGCGGGGTGCGGCTGGAACTGCGAGTTTTCGAGAGTGGTGAGCTGCCGGGTTCGATGTACTCGGCACGCCCCATCACGATCGATCGCCCACTGTGGCGGGTGGATCTCCTCCAGGACGCGAACGCCGCCCCGAACACATTCGACCGCACACACCATCACCCCGACATCGTCGGCTGGGAACCCGGTCCGCGGACGTTCGTCGAGGAGCTGTCCAACGAACCGCTGGCCTGGCTGACCGGGAAACTCACCGACATCTCCAGCCTGTTGGATGAGGCCGGTATCTCTCCGGACGAGATCTCTGCGGTCGACGCAGACGGCCTCCGCACAGCTGCTCCTGAGATCGTGGACACCGTCCGCCGGATGCTGGACCGGGTATGGGCCGGCGACCTCGGCCTTCCGGGGAGCGGCCTGGATTCGGGAGCGGTGACCAGCATGAGAGCCGGCTGGCTCTAGTCCGCCCCTCTCCCCCCAGCACCGCTGACCGTCGGAGCCGGACCGAGGTCGGTCAGTCCTGCGGCGGCTGGGTCGTCCACAGACGCAGCTTGTGAGGGTTGCGTATCGCCCAGATGCGTGTGATCCGGTCGCCGGTGCCGTCGAACGCCACCACCGTCACGGTGACACCGTTCCGCTGCGCCACCAGGCCGGGTCGGCCGTTCACCATGCGTTCCAGGATCGTCAGGCCGGACAGCCTGCGGGCGACGTCGACGAAGCCGAGCGCGATGTGCTCGGCGTCCTCGGCCGGGCCGGACGTGCTGGCCAGGCCGCCCGTGTCGGCGATCGCCTTGACGTCGGGGTCGAGCAGGGCGACGAGCGCTTTGATGTCCTGGGCCTGCCATGCCTGCTTGAACGCACGGACGAGGCCTGCTTGTTGCGTGATCGGGGCCGCGGGGGACTCCGCGGACCGGATCCGGCGGCGGGCCGACGAGGCCAGGTGGCGGCAGGCCACCGGAGTGCGGCCGAGGATCTCGGCTATGTCGGCGAACGGGTAGCGGAAGACGTCGTGGAGGACGAACGCGACGCGTTCGGCCGGGGTCATCGAGTCCAGGACGACCAGGAAGGCCATGCTGACCGACTCGTCCAGCGTGACGCGGTCGGCGGGGTCGACGGTGGTGCCCTCGGTCAGCCCCGTGCCCCTCTCGGTGAGGTCGGGCAGCGGTTCGGGCAGCCAGTCGCCCGTGTAGCGCTCACGCCGGACCCGGGCCGAGCGGAGGATGTCCAGGCAGATGCGGCTGGCGACCGTCGTCAGCCAGCCGCCGACCGACTCGACGTCGTCCCGCTGCTGCTGGGACATGGCATACCAGCGTACGTAGGTCTCTTGTACGACGTCCTCGGCGTCGGTCAGGGAGCCCAGCAGCCGGTAGGCGAGGTTCGTCACCTGCCGCCGCTCGCTGATGAGCGCGTTCAGGCTCCCGTCGGCGTGCTCGTGCCCCGGCTCGGATGTGGTGGTCATGGTCCTGTCGACTCCCTCGATGACAGATGGCGGAGGCCAAATGCCATATAGGCGAATGGTGGCTGTCTTACCCGTACGACGAGACCCCGCCCCGAACTGTGCCGTCACCCGCCCCATCCCTCGCCTCGTCGCACATTCCGCGACCCCGCCTCGTCGGAAGGCCCGGACACCGAGCAGCCACGCAGAAAGGGATGGTCATGGCAACACAGAGCGCAGGTTCCGCGGGTGGGCCGCAACCGGGAGGGGCTGGACCGCAGCCGGGAGAGGCCGGGCCGCCGCGGGGAGCGACTGGCCCACACTCCGGCGGGGCGGGGCCACACTCCGGCGGAACTGGGCCGCACTCCGGAGGCGCTACGGATCCGATACCGGCTGCGCACCCCAGGCGCTGGCTCGTCCTCGCCGTCATCTGTTGCGCCTACCTCATGGTCGGCCTCGACCTGGCCGTGATGAACCTCGCGCTTCCGGACGCGCAGCAAGATCTCGGCTTCACGGACGGCGACCGTCAGTGGATCGTGACCGCGTACGCGCTGCCGTTGGGGAGTCTGCTCCTGTTCTGCGGGCGGCTGACCGACTTGATCGGCCGCAAGCAGGCCTTCCTCATCGGGCTCGCCGGTTTCGCGGTCGCCTCCGCCGTGGGCGGCGCCGCGGACAGCTTCGGCATGCTGGTGACGGCCCGGGCCTTCCAGGGAGCCTTCGCCGCACTGCTGTCGCCCGCCTGCCTGTCCGTCGTGTCCACAACCTTCACCGACCCGAAGGAGCGCGGCAAGGCCTTCGGTGCCGTCGGCGGTGTGATGGCTGCCGGTGGCGGACTGGGCCTGATCATCGGCGGTGCGCTGACGGACAGCCTCGACTGGCGCTGGTGCATGTACATCAACCTGCTCTTCGCCGGTGTGGCGTTCATCGGCGGCGTGACGCTGCTGGCCAAGCAGCCGAAGGCGGGCGCACGGATGGACGTCCCGGGCGTGGTCGCCGCGTCCGGCGGTATGTTCTGCCTGGTCTACGGCTTCGCCAACGCCGAGGACGGGTGGGGCCTGGCCTCCACCTGGGGCTTTCTCGTAGCCGGTGCCGCGCTGCTGTGCGTCTTCGGGGTGTGGCAGACACGCGCCGGGAATCCGCTGCTGCCGCCCCGGGTGGTCGCGGACCGCAATCGCGGCGGCGCCTACCTCACCATGCTGTTCGTCGGCGCCGGCTTCTTCAGCCTGTTGCTTTTCCTCGTCTACTACATGCAGACCGTGCTGGGTTACTCGGCCGTCGTCGCGGGCTGCGCCATGCTGCCGACGGTCGCGTGCACCATCCTGGTGACCGGCGTCGGAGGCTCGAAGCTGGTGCCCAAGTTCGGCCCGAGGCCACTGATTCCCACCGGCCTGGTGGTCAGCGGGGTCGGCATGGGCTGGCTGTGGTACATCGAGGTGGACTCCAGCTACGCCGGGGCACTGCTCGGACCGCTCGTCGTGATCGGCATCGGCACGGGACTGATCTACTCCGCCGTGGCGAACACCGGCACCTCCGGGGTGGCGCCCGAGGACGCCGGGGTCGCCTCGGCATGTGTCAACACCGGGCAGCAGATCGGCGGTGCCGTCGGTACCGCGCTGTTCAACACGATCGCGGCAGACAAGACCACCAGTTGGCTGGCGGACAACGTCCAAGGCCGACCGTCCCCCGGCGAACTTCGCCAAGCGGCGCTCGAAGGCTACGCCGCGGTGTTCTGCTGGGCCGGTTACGCCCTGGTCTTCGGCGCCGTCGTGGCCGCCGTACTGCTGCGCAGCGGCCCCCTGGCCACTCCGCCGGGCAACTCCGACGAGCCGGCCGAGCCACTTGCGGCAGGCCGAGCCTGACTGTCGTCTCGAACGCGCCCGTACCCGCCGGGCTGCACCTCGGCATGGCCAGGCGCAGCCCGGCGGTTCACTCGGCGAGGGTGAACGCCCCGTCGACGAGGACAGGGACCGCGGTGCAGGCGTCCGCTTCGGTAGCGACGGCGACGTCATCTGCGTAACCCCCTCTGATGAGTTCGCGCCCTGAGGCGCTCGCGACCACCGCGGCGGTGACATCCGGTGTCGCCTGGAAGGTGGCTGCGGCCAGCGTCGCTTCCGGCGACAGTGCGTTTCCGAGTCGTTCTCGTTCACGCGGCAGCGGTGACAGCAGAGAGAGGTGGGACAGCAGTCCGGAGATGATCGCTCCTGCGCCCAAGAGGTCCTCCATGGCGGGCCTGAGGCTTCCGTCCGGCCAGCGTTCGCCGGAGGCGATCACCGCGACCGGGCGCTCGGCCGTCCCGTAGCCGTGGCGGACGAGCCAGTGGCTCACGGCTGTCGCGTTCCTAAGGGCGCCGGCTATCACGGGTGCTTCACCGGCCGAGGCGGCGATGGCGGAGCCGTTGGGTGAGGGAAGTATCAGGCGGGGGGTGAAGGGGGCGCGTCGCAGGGCGGAGGGTGACAGGGACCAGGGGGACGAGGCGGTGGCCATGCGGCGTCCGACCGCCAGGTCCGCCCCCACCTGCTCGGCGAACGCGGACGCGGTCGCGTCGCGCCACCGGTACGGGAAGACCCGTGTCCCCGCCTCGACGGCGACCGTCACCGAGGTCGTGAACGAGAGCACGTCCACGACCACCATGCACGCGACATCCGCCGCCAGCCGTTCGGCACCGGTGGGTCCCCACTCGAACCGGACCCCGTGGCCTGTCTGCAGATACCAGTCGTCATCGTCCATGGCCGACGATGATTCCAGGAGTCCAGCAGGGGCGGCCCTGCTGCTCTCCCGCCGGTCCTCCACCGGGTGCGGATGAAAAGGGGTGGAGGGGCCGAGTTCCCTGAGGCAGGCTCGACCCATGCCTTCAGAGTTGCAGAACGTGGCGATCGACTGTGCGGATGCCTATGGACTGGCCCGGTTCTGGAGCGAGGTCACCGGGCGTCCGCTGCATCCGGAGGACAAGCCCGGCGACAAGGAGACCCAGGTGATGCTGCCGACGGGTCCTCTGCTGTTCTTCAATCAGGTGCCCGAACCCAAGACGACGAAGAACCGGCTCCACCTGTGCCTGCGCCCGGACACCACGCGCGAGGCAGAGGTGGAACGGCTGCTGGGTCTCGGCGCCACCCTGGTCGGCGACCGTCGGGAACCGGACGGCTCGGGATGGGCCGTCCTCGCGGACCCCGAAGGCAATGAGTTCTGCGTCCTGCGCAGCGCGTCCGAACGTGCGGCCGCCTCTTACTGACGTCGTTACGTCGCAGGCACACCGGGCTCACCCTGATTGCAGCGGCAGGTTCCAGAACTCGGCGTAACGGCGACCGTGGTGCAGCAATTCGTCATGGCTGCCCTCCTCCACGACTCGGCCGTCGTCGAGGAAGACGACGCGATCGGCGCGTCGGACCGTCCGCATCCGGTGCGCGACCATCACGACCGTCCGGCCCGCCATCAGGCGTTCGATGCCTTCGTGGACGACCGCCTCGTTCACCGGGTCCAGTGCGGAGGTGACCTCGTCCAGCAGCACGATCGGGGCGTCCTTCAGCAGCGCTCGCGCGATCGAGACGCGCTGGCGTTCGCCGCCCGACAGCAGGGCGCCGCCCTCGCCGACGTTCGTCGCCCACCCGGCGGGCAGCCGTTCGATCACCTCGTCCAGCCGCGCTGCGGCGGCTGCCGCTCGTACATCGGCCTCGTCCGCGTCGGGGCGGCCGAGGCGTACGTTCTCCTCGATCGTGCCGTCGAAGAGGTAGGCGTCCTGGAAGACAAAGGAGATCCGCGCCATCAGCACCTCCGTGTCGATCGCGCGTACGTCCACGCCTCCCACGCGTACCGCGCCCGCGTCCACGTCGTAGAAGCGCGCGAGGAGGTGCAGCAGCGTGCTCTTGCCCGCGCCCGACGGGCCGACGACGGCGAGGCGCTGCCCCTGGGCCACGGACAGCGACACGTCGTCGATCACCGTGCGGTCACCGTGCCGGAAGGAGACGGAATCGAACTCCAGGTCATGGCGTACCGGCTCGACCGGGGCGGCGGGTTCGGGCAGCGGCTCGGTGCGCAGCACCGTGTCGATCCGGGCCAACACTGCTCGCGCGCCGCGCAGTTGGCCGCCGAGGTCGGCCAGCGAGAGCAGTGGGTCCGCGCAGCGGGCGGCCAGGACCAGGAGCGTCAGGACCTCCGCCGTCCCGATGTCCCCGCCCAGCGAGAGATAGGTGCCCAGCACCAGCGAACCGGTGAACACCGCCTGCACCACGAGCGTCAGCCCGACGACTCCGGGCAGCGCGGTCAGGGTGGCTCGGCGAGCGGCGCGCTCGACTGCGCGGAGCGAGTCGTCGAGCAGCTGGAAACGTTCTGCCGTACGCCCGCCGGCCCGCAGCACCGGCTGAGCCTGCAGGAATTCGATGACCCGCCCGGTGGCCTCATCGTCGCGTGCGGACCGTTCCGCGTCGCCCGCGGCCATCGAGCGTGCCGTCCAGAGCTGGATCGCCGCCACGACCGGCACGGCGGCCAGCGCGGCCAGTCCCATCTGCCAGTTGATCGCGAGCATCACGGCGACGATCGTCACAGGGGGGACACTGGCGGAGATCAGAGGCACCAGCAGGTGCGCGATCACACCCATCGCCTCCAGGACGCCGCGACTGGCCAGGACGGACACCTCTCCGAGGCGGCCCGCGCTGTACCAGCCGATGGGCAGTCGGGCCAGGTGGTCCCCGAGCCGGTGGTACATGCCGCGGAGCAGCGCGGTGCCGACGCGGAACCCGGACAGGTCGCTCACGTAGCGCAGCCCGGCGTAGACCGCCACCGCGGCCCCGAAGGCCAGCAGCCACGGCCAGGCGTCTTCGGGTGTGCTCCCGAACAGTGACCGCAGTACCGGGACCAGCAAGGCGTAGGACAGGCCCTCGGCCACCGCTGTCGTCGTCATCAGGGCCACGGCGCGGCGCA
Source organism: Streptomyces sp. NPDC039480 (assembly GCF_055597165.1). Classification (NCBI taxonomy): domain Bacteria; kingdom Bacillati; phylum Actinomycetota; class Actinomycetes; order Kitasatosporales; family Streptomycetaceae; genus Streptomyces; species Streptomyces sp. NPDC039480. The sequence goes on from NZ_JBVITX010000014.1 coordinate 161,505, forward strand.
GCGGCCGGCCGTACTCGCGTCCCAGTACGCGGAGCAGCAGATGGATCATCGGGACTCGCCTCCCTTGTGTACGTTCCCGTGTGCTCCGGGCTCGACAGACGCCGCGACCGCCTGCGGGGCCGAATGCGGATCAGGACACTCAGCAGAATGCTGCGCGTGCCAGAATTCGGCGAACTTCCCGCCCCGCCCCCGTAGTTCGGCCGGTCTGCCGCGTTCGACGACCGCTCCGCCGTCCAGCATCACGACGGTGTCGGCGTCCGCGATGGTCTCCAGGCGGTGGGCGATGACCACGGTCGTCCGCTCGCCCTTCAGCGTCGCCAGGGCCCGTCTTACCGCCTGTTCCGTCTTCGGGTCGGCGAAGGCGGTCGCCTCGTCGAGTACGAGTACGGGTGTGTCCGCGAGCAGCGCGCGGGCGAGGGCGATCCGCTGTGCCTCGCCGCCCGACAGTCCGGCGTCCTCGCCGATGACGGACTCGTAGCCACGGGGCAGTTCGAGGATCCTGTCGTGGATGTTCGCCGACCGGGCGGCGCGCACCACGTCGTCCTGGTCGGCATGCGGTACCGCCAGGGCGATGTTGTCGGCGACGGAGGCGCGCAGCAGCCGTACGTCCTGGAAGACGAAGGAGACCGTCCGGTAGAGCTCTCGGCTGTCGAGCTCACGGAGGTCGACGCCGCCGAGGAGGACCGAACCGTGGGTGGGGTCGAAGAACCGTGGCAACAGCTGGACCAGCGTCGACTTACCGCTGCCCGAGGGGCCGACGATCGCGGTGACCGTCCCCGGTTCGAGTACCAGGTCGATCCCGCGCAGCACCTCGTGACCGACGTGGGCTTCGGTTCCGGTCCCGGCTTCGGTTCCGTAGGCGAATCGGACGTCCCGCAGTTCCACTCGGTGCCCCTGGGGCGTGACGGGCTGTGCGGGTTCCGGCAGCGGCCGCACCGCCAGGACGTCGCGGATGCGGCCGACCGCGCGTCTCGCGGCCTGCATGTCGTCGAAGCCGTGGCCGAGTGCCTCCACCGGAGCGGTGAGGCCGAGGCCGAGCAGCAGGAAGGGCAGCAGGTCGGCCGGGGCCAGGTCGCCGCTCGTGATCAGGGTCGTGCCGCCGATGAGTACGACCAGGAGTACGAAGGGCGGGGAGAGTGCGAGCTGCATCCCCGCGGCCACCCTGGAGAGGCCGTGCACCCACCGGTGGAAGGTGGCGACGAACGCGTCGGTGGCCGTCAGGAACCTGCGGTGGGCGCGACCGGAGGCGCCGAACGTCTTCACCACCGCTATGCCCTGCACGAACTCGACGACGGAGCTCGAGATCCGCCCCATGGCCGTGTCGAACTCCTCCTGCTCGCGCAGCCGGGTCGGTGTCATCATCAGGGGCACCAGCGCCACCGCGAGCACCACGGGTATCAGCGTGATCAGGGTGAGCAGCCAGTCGACCGTGAACAGGTAGATCAGCGACGCCAGCGGGACCACGAACGCGGAGACGAGCTCGCCGGGGGCGTGCGCGATGAACGGGTGTACGGCGCCGACGTCCTCTCCCACCACCTTGGCCAGCTCGCCAGTACCGCGCCGGGAGAGCCAGCCGATGGGTACGCGTCCGAGGCTCGCGGCCAGCCGACGGCGGAACGACAGCTGCACCTGGCCGTCCAGCAGATGTCCGATCCCGGACGCCGCGGCCGTGCACAGCAGGCGGACGAACAGGCCGACCGCTCCGGCGATCACCGCGAACCAGACGTGATCATGGTCGATCGGGTCGGGTGACAGCAGTGCCCGGCCCAGTTCGACGACGGCCAGCAGCGGCGCGAGGCCCGCGAGGGCGCCGATGACCTGCAGGGACACGACGGCGGCGAATCTCCAGATGTACGGGCGGAGCAGCGCCGCGACGCTCGGCGGGCCCGTGTCCGGTGGTGGTGCGGTCTGTCTTGGCTGCGGCGCTTCGAGGTCGGGATGCGTGGCAGCCGTGAGGTCGGGATGCATGGCCGCCATCCTCATCGGCGCCCGGCCGGAGATCACCCGCCAACCGTCGGGCGTACCTCCCTGTTCACGCACCGATCGGCGCTGCCGCCCCGCGCGCCCCGAACTCGTCATCGCACTCACACCGGAGAAGTCGAACGAGAACCTACAAACCGTGACACGGGCCTGCACCGCCGTCTTCCATCGACAGCGCAACGGACCATACTGGTCGGGCCCCGATCACCTACAGAACGAATCCATGGCCAAGAACAGCACCTCCTCGACCGCCGTCCCCGACACCGCGTGGCTCGGGCGCGGGCGCCACCTGGGGCCCGAACCCGAACAGGACGTCCGGCGCAACCTGATCGCCCTGAAGGCGGCCGGGGTGCTCGACGACTTCCTGGACCTCGACCCCGTGGCGGCGGCCGCCTCCACCGTCCTGCACCCGCGCGACGAGTCCGCCGACCCCGGCCCGTCGGCCCGCCGCCTCTTCGAGGCCCGCTGGCGCGTGGCCGAGGACGTCACGGTGCGCGCACAGCTGACCACGTACGATCCCGAGGTCCGCCGCAAGGAGGACGAGGGCGTCACGTGGACCCTCGCCGCCGAGGCGGAGCAGGCGTGGGACGATCGCTGGCCCTCCCCCGCTCTCATGTTCTGGCCCGACAGTGATCAGGTCGCCTGGGATCACGACACGGTGGCAGGCGTGCGCCTGCGGTCGACGAACCACCTGCCGAAGGACGACGACGAGCTGCGCCACCTGCTGCGGGACTGCACCCGGCAGAGCTGGTTCATCCATGTCGTGGTGCACGAGGCGATGACTCCGGACGCCAAGGGGCAGCAGCCGATCTCGACGTTCCTGCCGCCCAGCCTGCGGCACCAGGTGGTCGAGCACCGGGGCACGCCGGAGCAGGCGCAGATCGCCGACTTCGCGATGAAGCGCGAGCTGGGTGTGCGGATGCCGCGCGGCGGCGCCGTCGTCCTGCCCACGGATCCGCAGAGTCCGGAGTACGACGCGGAGCGTTTCACGGTCCGCACGGTCTTCCTGGACGGGTCCGAGCCGACCGAACTCCTCGACAGGGTGAAGGAGTTCGCCGCGCTCCCCCGGCCCATGCCGCCCGAGGCCGAGCGGGCCCTGACGCGGCTGCGCCAGGGCTGGCATCTGCTCACCCCCGAGGAGGAGCTGGTCCACGCCCAGGACATGGTCGCCAAGTACGCCGAGGCGCTCGACGCCATGACGACCTCCCGCGACCTGTACCGGGAGGCGGCCGAGGCGGCGCAGGCGGCGCTGGCCGAGGTGACCGGCGGAGACGGTGTGCCCGGGCCGCCCGCGACAGGCCAGGCCAAGCCGGAAGGCTCCCCCCTGAGCGCACTCACGAAGGCTTTCGGCCGCTTCCGGGAGCCGAAGAAGTAGGGCCCTTCAGAGCCGGCCAGGTGCGTCGGGTGGAAAAGCCGGTGCGGGCGGGGTGGTTCGTCTTCGTATACTCGTGCGAGCTCGGAAAACGAGGGGGAAGACGGTGAAACTTGCCGAGGCGCTGGCAGAGCGCGCGGAGGCGACGCGACGCGTGGAGCAGCTGCGGGCGCGCGTCGTCAGCAGTGCGCGGTATCAGGAGGGTGAAACTCCGCCTGAGGACGCGGCCCAGCTGCTGGCCGATGCCGGCGAGGTGCTCGACACCCTCGAATCGTTGATCCGGCGCATCAACCGGACCAACGCGTCCGTGCGGCTCGGAGAGCACGGCACGCTCACCGACGCGCTCGCGCGCCGGGACGTGCTGCGGCTGCGCCACTCCGTGGTCACCGCGGCCGCGGACGCGGCGGCGGGCACGGGCGAGCGGGGCTACGGGCGGCAGCTGCGGTCCGAGCTGATGATGCTCTCGGCCCTCCCGGTCGCGGAACTGCGCGGTCAGGCGGACGTGCTCGCCCGGGAGATCCGTGAGGTCGACGTGCGCATCCAGCGCGCGAACTGGGAGGCCGACCTGCTGGACTGAGCGGAAGGACCGACCGCACCGAGTGGGCGGTCCGACCGTACGGACGATGGGGAGCAGGTAGCTGTTCCGGAGGCGTGCACACACCGCGGGCCGGCGGATTCCGGCCCACTCCTGGCGCGTGAAGAGCAACGCAGGGGTTCGATTCCCCGATGACAGTGCAGCTCAGCACCGCGTACAGGTGACAGTGCACCTTGCACAGCACATCACCACGTGCAGATCCGGGCAGTGAGGGCGGGTTCGGGGTCTCCCCCATCACACATGTCCGGCCTGCCATCACACATGTCCGGCCGGCGCCGCGCAGGCATCAGGCCTCTCCCACCTGCGTGATCCGTTCGTCACCGAGGTTTCGCTGGACGTCTTCGAGGAGAAGGCCCAGCAGTTCGGTGAGCCGCGCCTGCTGGTCGGGCGTCAGGCCGCCGATCAAGTCGGCTTCCCTGCCCAGCACTTGGTCGACCGTCGCCTCCACGAGGGCGTGGCCCGCCTCGGTGAGGGTGACCTCGACCGTACGAGGCCGGCCTTCCCCGGGGCGGCGGGTGACCAGGCCTTCGCGTTCGGCACGGGCCACCCGCTGGGAGACCGCGCCCGCCGTGACCATCGACAGGTGACCCAGCTCGCGGGTGGTCAGGGTGTAGGGCGTGCCGCTGCGGCGCAACACGCTGAGCAGGTCGAGTGTCGCCGTGTCCACGCCGGCGCGGGCGAGAACGCGTCGCCGGTCGTCGCCGAAGAGCTTGGCCAGCTGCCAGATCGGCGTGACGATGCCGATCGATGTGGCGGGGGTGCCGGGGCGCTCACGCTCCCAGGCGGCAGCGATGTCCCGTGCGGTGTACGCGGCAGTCCCGCCCGGCACGGAGTCACCCCCCTCCGCCATTTTTGGACCTGGTCCGCCCTCTCCCGTGCCCCTCGGACCTGCGCTCTTCGCATCTGCACCCCTCTCGTTCGCCGCCTTCATGTCCGGCCCCTCCTTCATGTCCCGCCTCCTCAGTGGTACGTTTAGCTCTAAATTTAGACCTCAATGGATGTTCGGAGTTCAGCTTATGACACGCACCGTCCTGATCACCGGCGGCGGCACCGGAATCGGCCGCGCGACCGCCCGGCACTTCGCGGAGCGCGGCGACACCGTGTTCGTCACCGGCCGCCGTCCCGAACCCCTCCACCTGCTGGCAGCCGAGACCGGTGTACGCGGCGTGGTGTGCGACCACACCCGCCCCGAGGCGCTCACCGCGCTCCTCTCCCAGCTGCCGGAGCGGATCGACGTCCTCGTCAACAACGCCGGCGGGAACACCGACTTCGACGCCGACCCGAAGCAGGACCTCGAAGTCGGCGAAGAGGCCGATCTCGTCGCGTACGGGCAGGCTTTCCGCGACAACCTGGACGCGAACCTCGTCAGCGCCGCGCTGACCACCAGGGCGCTGGACAGCCGGCTCGCGGCCGGTGGAGCCGTCGTGCACATCGGGTCGATCGCCGGCGCCCAGGGGTCGGGGGCCGGGGCCTACGGCGCCGCCAAGGCCGGACTCGCCGCCTGGAACCTGGATCTGGCCCGCACCCTCGGGCCGCGCGGCGTCACCGCCAACATCGTCGCGCCCGGCTACATCGCGGACACCGAGTTCTTCCGGGACCACCTCGCGGACGAACGGCGCGAGCAGCTCGTGGCCGCGACCTCGACGGGCCGCGCCGGTTCACCGGAGGACATCGCGGAAACGGTCGCCTTCCTCGCCTCCCCCGGAGCACGTCACATCACCGGCCAGGTACTGCACGTCAACGGAGGGGCGTACATGACCCGTTGAGGAGCACCGCGTGAACTGATGTGCGCGCCACGGCTGTTGCGACGTAGGTTGTGCGTCGAACAGTCCACGCCACGGTTGAAGACGGACGGTACCCATGACCGACCACGCCACGACGCCCGGTCCGGCGGCGCACCCGAAGATCGACACATCGGTGCCGCACTCGGCCCGGATCTGGAACTACTGGCTGGGAGGCAAGGACAACTACCCCGTCGACGAGGCGGCGGGCGACGCGTACAGCGCCGTCTTCCCCGGCATCGTCACCGTCGCCCGCAGCAGCCGTGCCTTCCTGCGCCGCAACATCACCCACCTGGTCTCCGAGGCGGGCATCCGGCAGTTCCTGGACATCGGGACCGGGCTGCCGACGGTGGACAACACGCACGAGGTCGCCCAGCGCCTCGCCCCGCGGGCCAGGATCGTCTATGTGGACCACGACCCCATGGTCCTCACCCACGCCCGCGCCCTGCTCACCTCGACCCCGGAGGGGGCGACGGCCTACATCGACGCCGAGCTGTCCGATCCCGACCGCATCCTGGCGGCCGCCGCCGACACACTGGACCTCGGCCGCCCCACCGCCCTGATCCTCAGCAACATCCTGGGTCACATCGCCGACTACGACGAGGCGCGCGCCATCGTCACCCGGCTCATGGACGGTCTGCCGTCGGGCAGCTATCTCTCCATCAACGACGGCTCACGGGGCATCGACGCAGCGTACGAGGCGGCCCAGGACGCCTACAACGCGTCCGGCGCCGTCCCGTACTTCCTGCGCCCCGTCGACCGGATCGAGGCGTTCTTCGAGGGCCTGGAGCTTTTGGCGCCCGGGGTCGTGTCGGTCCCCTTCTGGCGCCCCGACCCCGGCTCTCCCGCCCAGGAACCCATCGGTGAGCACGGAGGCCTCGCCCGCAAGCCGTGACGCCCCGGTGAACCGAACGGGTCAGGCCGCACCGGGGGTCAGACGGAGCCCAGGTCCGACGAGTACCAGCGCTCGGGCCGCAGGTAGTAGACGGCCTGCTCGCCGTGCTCCTTCCAGGCGGTCTCCACGTACGACTCGACCTTGTCGGCCGGGAGGTAGCGCGCCGAGATCTCACGCAGCCGCTCGATGGTCGCGTCCTCGGAGCGGACCACCGGGCCCTCCACGGAGACGTACCGGACGGTCGGCTCCAGGCGGTCGACCATCAGCGAGAAGCGTCCCGCGGCGGCGATCAGCCGGCCCTTCTTCGAGTGCCGGCCCGTCATCACCCAGAGCTCGCCGCCCGGCGCGTACTGGTACCAGATCGGCAGCGTGAGCGGCGCCCGGCCCTCCCCCGCCGCCACGGCCAGCGCGCCGATGTGCGGCTCGGCAAGGAACTGTTCGCGCTCTTCGACGCTGAGCGACATGGGCATCTCCTTCGAAGGCTTCTGCTGGTGATGATCCTCAACTCCCCTGTCGGCGTGGGTATTCCGCTGTTGCGGTCGGTACGTCGCGAGCTTTTCCGCGCCTTCACTCGTTCGGGTGGTGTTCGGGGGCCAGTCGGTGTGAGGTCGGGCGGGTCCGCGAGGCTGGGGAGCCGCCATTTGTGCGGGACAGCACGCTTCGCGGTACGGGAACAGCACGCTTCGCAGTATCGGGAACAACCGCAGCACAGTACGGGAACAACCGCATCGCAGTACGGGACAGCACGCTCGAAGGTTTTCTGACTCGCTTGACGGGAGAGTCACATGGCCGCGTCCCCCTCGCCCGAGCCGTACCAGCTGTTGCGGGCGACCGACTTGCTCGATCTGCACTTCGCGTTCCTCGGACTGCGCCTGGAGCGCCCCCTCATCGGACCCCGACGGCTGGTGCGCAAGGATCCGGAGCAACCGGCCTTTCTGGTGGTCACGTTCGGCCCCCAGCATGTCGCCGAACAGGCCTTCTTCGAAGTGAGCCCGGGGCTGCCCGATTCGGGGACGCCGGTGTCCGGTGCGGCAACACCGGCCGGCAGCGAACCCCACAAGCCACCACCGGTCGCCTCACGCATCGGCGGCCGCAGCCTCCTGGTGTTCACGGTCGCGGCCGACGCCATAGTCGAGTACACCGAGTCCGGCCTGCTCACCGCCATGCGGACGCTCCCGATGCGGGTGGTGGACGCCGCCGCGGAGCCCGCCTCGGCAGACCGGTCGGCCCGTGCCGTGACCGGTCGCTCCCTCGATGTGTTCCAGGCGCTGCGGCTGGCCCGTACGACGGCGGAACTGACCGCGCGGTACGGGCCGGACGGGCCCCTCGCCGCCGGACTCCTCGCCGTGCCCGCCACTGCTGAGGCCACCCCGGACACCGACCCGGACGCCGTCGCCGGCCCCGGCCCGGAGAACCCGCTGGCGGACGCCGCCAACCCCCGCACCGGCATCGAACTGCCCTACCGGCTGCTCCTCTCCCCACCCGGATCCGCGACCTGGACGCACCCCACCTCGCTGCCCGACCCGGACGACCGGGTCGAGCTGTGGCACACCCGGATGCCGGCGGGACACGCCCGTGCCGTATGGACCCGCGACCCCGAGTTCGATCCGGCCGACCCGCGCGCCCTTCCCGCCGGAGGCAGCGAGTTCACCATGGCGCTGGACCGCAAGGACCGGTCCTCCGTGGTGCACCTGAGCTCCAACCGGAACCTGTCGGGCGGCTTCTCCCCCGCCCCCCTGGACGTCGACCATCTCATCCTGTCCGCCATGGGCGGCTGGCTCGACTCCCTCGGCCAGTGGCACAGGCCCCCGACCGGCTTCGACGTCACCCAGTGGCGGCACCGCGCCGCGCTGGGCCGGGACCACTACGTACGCGTCATGTACCGCGGCCGTCTCTGGCCGTTCGGACACCTCGCGGACCTCGTCAAGGTCACCGAGCGCAAGTTCGACCACACCCGCCCCGACCACGCCGCCTATCTCAACCAGCGGTTCTTCATCATGGTGCGGGAACCGGTGCGCAGCTACGGGCAGTCGGAGGGCAACGACGACCAGAAGCGGCTGCGCAGGCTCTTCCCGTTCACCAGCGTGCGGCTGCTCACCCTGATCACGCCGGACCTGCAGGAGCCGCAGCCGATCCCCGGCCTGTCCCCGATCGGTGGCCACCCCGGCGAGAAGCTCGCCTTCTTCCCCGTCTCCGCCACCGAGGACCCCTTCCCGTTCCAGGTGAGCATGACCGACCTGGAGGGGCGCCTCGTCGAGTTCCGTACGCCGATGGCCTTCGTCGGCAACCTCGTCCACGAGAACAAGGCCGATGTCCAGGTCATCGTCGACTACTACGAGCGCCTTGTGTCGGAACCGGCGCCGGAGCCGCCGGACCTCAGCAGTCCGCTCGTCCGGCGTGCCGTCGCCGACGTGCGCGGCCAGTCCATCGCCTACGCGCCCAGCCGCAAACCCGGCGACACGACCCTGTCGACCGGACAGCTGATCTGGGGCGCCGTGACCACCGAAGCCATCCTGGCGCTGGATCCCACGGATCATCCGCGCTTCCTGCCGACCGTGCGCTGGGCACGGGCCGTCGTTCCCGCGCTCGCCCGGTTCGGCGGCTTCGAAGGCGACGGGACGCAGTCGGTGTTCTATCCGGAGCCGTACGTGCGGAACGCCTTCGGCGAGGCGAACAAAGGGCAGGTCTTCGTCGAACTGGCCGCGCCCGTCGACCTGTCCTTCCGGCACTCCGGTCAGACCGCCGGCGCGCTCGCCCAGCCCAACTTCCCCGTCGCAGGGCTCTCCCGTCTCACCGGACCGGTCGCCGCCACGGCTCCGGTCGCGGCGGCGGGTGCCGACCCCGTCGACAAGTGGGCCAAGCTCGCCCAGGGCAGGTTCAACCCCCTCGACTACTTCGGGGAGCTGGCCGGGGCGAAGCTCTTCGGGATGTTCCCGCTCACCGAGATCCTGAGCGAGATCGGCCTCGACAACCTGAAGGCGCCGAACTTCTTCTCCGCGACCGTCGACGCGGTCACCGGCTTCCTCGGCGACCTCCGCGGTCTGCGCGACCTTCTGGCCTCCGTCGAGGAGCAGTTCCCGGAGACCGTGGACCTGGTGCTGCGCGCGACCGACGCCGCGGCGGCCTTCGCGCAGATCCTCGTCGACTACATCACCAGCCAGCTGGAAGGCGCACCGGACCCGACCACCATCGAGGAGGTCGAGAACGCCTTCACCGCGTTCTCCGACGCGCTCACCGCGCTGCGGCTCGGCCTGCCCGCCGGGGTCGACGCCGGGGTGCGGCAGCTGCTCGGCCGGATCGCCGACCAGGTCGCCACCTGGGACAGCGCGGTCGGCCAGGCCCTCGCGCTGAAGAAGGCGGTCGAGCTCGCCGCGCTCGGCGCCAAGTTGCCGGACGTCGTCAACTCCCGCCTCCAGTGGCAGCCCGACATCAAGGCGTGGACGCCGGGCAAGCCGACGCCGACCAAGGCGGAGGACGCCGTGTTCTGGCCGACGGGGAAGCTGACGCTCGTCACCGACCTGCGCGGCTCGCTGCGGCCCGACGTGCCGCAGGCCGCGGACGTGACGTGCACCCTGGGCAAGTTCGACCTGCGCATGGTGCCCGGCTTCGACGCCGTCGTGCTGCACTTCGACCAGATCCGCTTCAGCATGCGCGCCGGGCAGAAACCCGACGTCGAGGTCAAGTTCGGCGGCGTCGACTTCGTGGGGAACCTGGCCTTCGTCCAGACCCTGCGCAACATCATCCCCCTCGACGGTTTCAGCGATCCACCGGCGATCACGGTCGACGGGTCCGGGATCCACGCGAACTACTCCATGCAGCTGCCGAGCGCTGCCATCGGCGTCTTCAGCCTGGAGAACCTCTCGCTCAACGCCGCGATCTCCGTCCCGTTCATCGGTGACACACCGCTCCAGGCCGGATTCGCGTTCTGCCGACGGGAGGCGCCCTTCCGGCTCACGGTGTCGATGCTGGGCGGCGGCGGCTATTTCGGGATCGTACTGAATCCCAAAGAGATCGCCGTGCTGGACGCCGCCCTCGAGTTCGGGGCCGCCGTGTCGATGAACTTCGGCGTGGCCAGCGGCAGCCTGTCGGTGATGGCTGGGATCTACTTCCGGCTCGACCTGGCCAAGGACACCGTGACGCTCGTCGGCTATCTGCGGGCCCGCGGCGAGGTCGACGTGCTCGGCATCGTCTCCGCCTCCATCGAGCTCTACATGGAGCTGGGCTACAAGGACGGTTACGCGATCGGCCGGGCCAGCCTGACCATCAGCATCGAGATCGGCTTCTTCGAGACCTCGGTGACGATCCGCTGCGAGAAGAAGTTCGCGGGCAGCGGCGCCGGAACCGCCGCCTTCGCGGCGGGCACGCCCTGCCCCGCCATCAGCCCGCCCTCGTTCGTCGACCTCATGTCCCCGTACGCCGACCCGGTGACCGGCGCCCGGGTCGACCCTGTCCTCGACTACTGCACCGCGTTCGCGGAGGTGGACTGACCATGGACAGCATCCGATGGACCGTACTGCCCGACGGCGTGGCCGACGCGGACACGGTATGTGTGTCCGTGCTTGTCAGCCCCAGCCTGACCGGGATCGGCGCGCTCGGTCAGTCCGCGTACTTCGCGCAGTGGCCGGAGCGGCTCGCCACCCTGCTGCCGGCGCTGTGGCTGCAGTTCGACAGCCCGGCGGGCACGGTCGTCAAGAGGCTCCGGCCGACCGACCGCTATCCGGCAGCCGATCCCACCCTGTGGCGCGCCCTGTTCCGCGACGACACCTTCGTCCGCCCTCCGCCGCGACCGCCCACCACGCTGGCCGCCGACGAGCGGCGCACGCTGCGCTCGTATCCCGGCAAGCTGGTGCACGACGAGGTCACCGGCCTGTACGAGGCGGTCGCGGTGGACACCACACGGAGCAGGCTGCAAACCGAATGGGCCCGTGACGAGCGCTCCTTGTGCGAGGAGCCGCCGACGGATCACCGCGGCTGGGAACTCCCGGCGCTGTACCGGGTCATCGACATGGTCTCGGACCGGGTGCTCGAACTGGGGCGCGACCTGAAGTGCGGGTACGACATCCTGGAGAGCGCCCTCGATCCGCGCGGCGTGCACGCGGTGGACGACGACGGTCACCGGCCCCGTTACATGGACCGTACGAGCGAGGCGTACACCGGCGAAAACAGCAGGATGCTGCCACTGGCCGAAGCCGCCCGCTTCTACGACCGGGGCAAGGAGCCGGACGCTCCGGAGCTCGCCGATGAGCCGGCGCACCGGGTCGACTTCCACGAGGCGTGCGGGCTGCTGGGCGACTATCCGGAGTTGCAGCGGCGGTTCGGCCTCGTGCTCGACCTGAGCTTCGCGATGCCGGCCGGCGTGGCGGACGGCGCGAAGGTCCGGGTGCACTTCGACGACAGTCTCGCCGACGCGGCCACTCTGAACGCTCCGGGCAAGTGCCCGTGGACGCAGATCCGGTTCACCCGGGGCAGCGTGTTCCAGGCGGCCGTCACGGACGGCACACCGCTCAGCGACCGCATGCTGAACCTCGGCGACCGCGAGGCCTGGCACCTCACCGAGCTCGACGTGGACGGGGCCGCGCTCAAGCACGTCGACTACGCCCGCTCGATCGACAGCCTGTGGAACAGCGATCTGCCGACGGGCCCGGAATCGGTGGCCCACCTGGTGTCGGGCACCGGCACACCGGCGGCCCGCGGCGCCGGGATCACCCTGCTGCACACCGACCGCGACCGGCATCTCGCCGGACTCATCGGTGCCGACCTGAGCCGCCAGGTCGCCACGGGTGACGCGGTCCTCACCGCCATGGATCTGCTGCGCGGCTACCGCGTGGACATCGGCGTCGTCGATCCCGCCACCGGCCGGGTGGCACAGTGGCGTTCGCTGCTGCGGCGCAGGGGCCGCTACACCGTCCGCAGGCCGGGACAGCCTCCCGTCAAGATCCAGGTCCGCCCCGACGAGGGCCTGGTGCGCGCCAGCGCGGTCACCGTCGACGCGGCCGACGACCGGCAACTGTACGGACACCAGGCCGTGTTCGGCTGGGACGGCTGGAGTCTGGCCGCTCCGCGCCCGGGCCGCACCATCGGCCTGGACGACCAGCCGGAAGCGCCCGCCCCGCCGGTGTCGCCGGACGTGCCGCTGGACACGAAGTTCGCCCCGGAGCCCGGCTCGCTGCCCGCGCTGCGCTTCGGCCGCACCTACCGCATGCGCGCCAGGGCCGTCGACCTGGCGGGCAACGGCTTGGAGCACACGGCGAGCACTCCGGACGCCGTGCACTCGGACGCGATCACGTACGGCCGCTGGGAGCCGGTGCCCCAGCCCGTGGTGATGCCACTCCTGCCGTTCAACGAAGGCGAGTCCACCGAGCGCCTGGTCATCCGCAGCACCGTCACCGACGACGGCCGGGCGATCTCCACCGACGAGTACGCCCTGCGGCGCTCCGACATCCCCGACCACGATGCGCGCTCGGAGGTCGACGGACTGGACCGGCGGTACAAGCCCATCTCAGAGCGGCACGTGGCGCCCCCGAAGACCGCTCTGCAGATGGCCGAGGAGCACGGCGTGTTCGACGCCGTCTTCGGCCCGGACAAACCCGATCAGGTGCGTGAGGAGTACGTCGCCGTCGCATCGCGCGAGTCCGGTTCCTTCCTGGACACCAAGGTGCGGGACCCCGAGTGGCCGTACCTGGAACACGATCTGCTGCGTGCGGGCGAGATCCACATCGCCAAGCACGACGTGCACGATCCGCTGCCGCTCACCCGGCTGCCCCTCCCCCGCCGCGGCGCCTGCCTGGAGCAGGGCGAGTTCGTGGTGCACAGCGCCGACCAGCTGATCCTGCCGTACCTGCCGGACGTACTGGCCGCCGGCGTCATGCTGCGCGGTCTGCCCGGTGACACGGAGAACCGCAAGATCCCGTTCCCCGGCCCGTGGCCGCAGGCCAAACCGTTCAGGATCCGCATCAACGAGGGCGACGGAGAACCCCGTTGGCGCGACGGCCTGATCGAGCGGGTGCTCGACGTGTTCCTCACGAAAGGCGAGATCGCCACGGTCAGGCTGAGTTGCTACCTCGACGCGGACAAGCTGCCGCTGCTGCGCCAGTGGAACCTGCTGACCACTTCGCCTTTCTGGGCGGACCTGTCCGACGCCGACAAGGCCTTCGTCACGCGGGCGAGCGCCGACGGCGAGAACTGGATACTGACGCCGTGGGTCGAACTGACCCTGGTGCACGCCGTGGAGAAGCCGGTGCGCCCGCCGAGGCTCGACGGACTGGCCTGCCACCGCACGGCCGAGCAGACCGCGGCGCAGCTGACGGGAACGCTGACCAGCCATGCCGAGAGCAGTGGTCACGTCGAGCTGGACGCGCACTGGAGCGAGTGGCTGGACGACGTCACCCAGCCCGCGCCCACCCGCATCGCCGGGCACACCCACCTCGAGGACATCAAGGTGGCCTACGTCGCGGACGAGGAACACGTCGACCGCACACACGAGTTCAGCGACACCAGGCACCGCGATGTCCGCTACACCCCGACGGCCGTCACCCGGTTCCGCGAGTACTTCCACCCCACCATCACCGACGACCGGGCCAACGTCACCCGCGTCGGGCCGACCGTCGCGCCCCTGGCCGTGCCCAGTTCGCGTCGGCCCGAGCCACCGGCGATCGCCTATGTCGTGCCGACCTTCCGCTGGCAGCGGACCGTCGACGAGGTTCGCGGCGCCGTCACCCGGCACCGCAGGACCGCGGGCCTCCGCGTCTATCTGAAGCGGCCGTGGTTCTCCTCCGGTGACGACGAGATGCTGGCCGTGCTCCTCGACCCGGGCGGCACGGCCCTGCCGGACACCTTCGCCACCCGCTGGGGCGTGGACCCCGTCTGGGCCGACACGACGGTCCTGCCGAGCCCCGCGGCCGCCCACTTCCCGAACGCGGCGAAGCGCCTCACCGGCCTGCGCCTCGCGGAGTCGACCGACGCGGCGCCGGTGGCGGTCGACGCGGTGGCGTTCGCGCCGACGTATCACTCGGAGCGGCGGCTCTGGTACGTCGACATCGACGTGGACTTCACCGACACGGCCGTCACCGGGACGACGTATTTCCCGTACGTGCGGTTCGCGCTGGCCCGCTACCAGCCGTACTCGGTGGACCCGTTGCACCTGTCGAAGGTGGAGCGCGCCGAGTTCTCGCAGATGGTCCCACCGCGTTCGGTCACCGGCCGCCGGGAGGGCGACCTGCTCTCCGTCCGGCTGACCGGCCCCGCGACGTACAACGAACTCGGTGAGCTGAGCGGCACCGGGGCGGTCGCCGCGGCCGCGAGCCGCCGGGTCGTCGTGAGCGTGCAGGGCCGGGCGAGCCTGCAGTCAGACGAGATGGACTGGCGGCAGGTGGGCGCTCCGGTGGAGCTGACGTGCCGTCCCGACGGCGCCGCGTTCGCCTGGAGCGGGGGAATCCCCGCGCCGACCGGGCAACTGCTGACCTCGTACCGGCTGCTCGTGCAGGAGTACGAGCTCTACCGCACCGACCAGGACACGGCCACGGACACGGTGACCGTGCACGGCTCCGCGCTGCCCGCGGCCCGGCGACTGGTGCACGCCGACTACTTCGGTCTGGCCGTCGGCCTGCTCGGGCGCGTCGACTTCGAGCTCTAGTCAACTTCGCGCCCCTCGGTTCGCGCTCCACGATTCGAGCTCCTCGATTCGAGCTCCACAGGAGGAAGACGATGTCACGACGCCCCTTCGTCAGCTGCCTGATGGCGCTGGTCCTGGCCCTGATGTGGTCATCGCCCGCGTCCGGTGCCCCGGCGAGCAGGTTCAACGACCCGCAGCCGCATCGTGGCGGCGCGGAGATCCGCATGACCTACGGCGGCCAGACGGCCGCCTGTTCGTCGGGGTTCGCCGTGCGCAGGGTCGAGGACGGCAAGCGCGCCATGACCACGGCCGGACACTGCGCGCCGACCCGGACGGAGGCGACCTCGGGGGAGTTCCGGTTCGGCACGTTCGTCAGGTCGTTCTACGACGACGCGGTGGACGCCGGGCTGATCAGCGGCACCCGGATCAAGCCGCAGGTGTACGCGCCGACCCTCTGGACGGACGGCGGTACGCCGGGTACTCCCGTCGCCCGCCGCGTCCTCGGCAAGACGGACGAGCCGGTGGTCGGCCAGAGGGTGTGCGTCAGCGGCAAGGTGACCAAGCTGGTCTGCGACATCGAGGTGTACCAGCTCACCGGCGGCGTGTCCTGCAGCGACGAGGTGCCGCCACTCGTGTGCACACGAGGCCTGGTCCTCGCGGGCAAGGAAGGCGTGAACATCGTGCACGGGGGCGATTCCGGCGCGCCTGTCTTCGTGCCGATCGACACGGAGATCGACGGGCACAAGGTGTACGGCGCCATGCTCGTCGGCATGCTGGTCGGCGGCGGCCCACGGCGCCAGGGAGGCCCCGAGGACCTGGTCACGTTCCACACGGTGAAGCAGATCGAGTGCGCCCTGAACGCGAGGGTGCTGACAACAGCGGAAGCGGAATCGGGCGACACGACACCACCGCCTCCTCGGCGGGACTGCTCTTGACCCGCCGCCGTATACCCGGTGCCGGATGCCAGGTGCCAACGACTACCGTGGGCCGCCCACAGACAAGGCCGAGAGGTGCACATGGTGGCTCACACACCGGCCGAGCGCGTTCTGGCAAGCTCATTCACCTCCGATGACGGCGCAACCAGGTTTCATGTCACCGACCTGACGGCAGAGCACCATCAGAACCGCAGCGTCACGTTGACCTACCGGCTCAGCGTCGAGCGCAAGGGCCACGCCGACGAGTGCTGGGTGTTCACACTGCCGTGGAGCGACAAATCCTTCGCGGACGTATTCACCTCGTCCGCCCCCGACCCTGAGCGCCTGCGCCAACTGGTCCATCTGGTGCGCAGCCTCATGGGCGACTGGTGGGACCTCAAGAGGTCCAACCGCCACTTCGCGAAGATGGGACGTCGGTGCTGCTGATCTGTGGGTGCGGAAAGGACGTGGGAGCCTCGCTCCTTTCGTCGCTTTCTCCACTGCCGGGCGGCGACATGATCATTGGAGACTGCCGGGCATGACTTCGCCTCTGACGTCCGACCCGACCCGCCCTGCGAGCAGGACCCGCTCCACGCCCCTGGTGTTCGGCGCGGGAACGGTCATCGGCGTGCTCGGCGGGATGATCGGTCTGGGCGGCGCGGAGTTCCGTCTGCCGCTCCTGATCGGTCTCTTCGGGTTCGCGGCACTCTCCGCGGTGATCCTGAACAAGGCGATGAGCCTGGTCGTGGTCCTGGTCGCGCTGCCCGCCCGCCTGGGCGCGGTGTCCGCTGCCGAGGTGGCAGGGCACTGGCCGGTCGCGGTCAACCTGCTGGCCGGGAGTCTGCTGGGCGCGTGGGCCGGCGCGGCCTGGGCGGTACGGATGCGCGGCTCCACCCTGTACAAGGTGCTGGCGGCGCTGATGGTGCTCATGGCGGCGGCGCTGCTGGTCACGCACATCGCCACCGTCCAGACGCTCGCGCTGCCGCTGTGGGCTCAGGTGTGCTGCGGCGTCGTGGCGGGCTTCGGCATCGGGGTGGTCGCCGCCATCATGGGCGTGGCCGGCGGTGAGCTGCTGATCCCGACGATCGTGCTGCTCTTCGCGGTGGACATCAAGACGGCGGGAAGCCTGTCGCTGCTGGTGTCGCTGCCGACCATGCTGGTCGCCTTCGCGCGCTACAGCCGCGACGGCAGCTTCGCGGTGCTGGGTACCCACCTCCGCTTCGCCCTGGTCATGGCCGGGGGCTCGATCGCCGGTGCGCTGCTGGGCGGGCTGCTGCTCGGCGTGTTCTCCGACCTGGTACTCATCCCCGTACTCGCCCTGATCCTGCTCGTGTCCTCGGTCAAACTCGCCCGCCACGCCTGAGCCACGGCGCGCCCCCGAGCTGGCCCGTCGTGGTCAGCATCACCCCGCTGGTCCTGCCATGACGGGCGCGTGCGCGGTGCGCCGTCGAGACGCTGCGGGGCGCGGCACACTGCGGGCATGAGCAGATACGCCGAGGTCATCGTCCTTGCCCGCGATGCCGAAGGAGTGATGGAACCGCTCACCCGCCCGTCCGCCGAGCGCGAGTGGTACCAGTGCTTCACCCGCGTCGACAATTCCGTGTTCTCGGGCGCCCACTCCAGCTCACGGGAGTGCTACGCCTGGGTCGTCCAGTTCACCCGGCTCAACTGGTACGGGCTGTTGCCGCACTTGGAGTCCCTGCCGTGGCCCGACCCGTACTCCGTCCAGGTCCTCGTCCGCGACGAGGAGGACGACTGCTTCGGCCTGTGGATGCTCCACGACGGCAAGCTCACCGAGATCCCTCTCCCGCGCACATCCCGGCACCTCGCTCCCGGCATCAGCGTCACCGGCACGCTCAGCAGAACCGACCGGGACCGAACCGGACCGTACCCACCACCGACTCATCCTTCTGGTCCAACTGGCCCAACTTTGCCTGCGTGAAGTACGAAGCACGGTGTATGGATCACCCCTGAGAAGAATGTCGCGTCAGTGCAACACGACGGGGGTGCGGTCGGTCATGGGTCGACGGAAAGCGTTCTGGCCCTGCGCGGGCTCACCGGAACGCCGACGCCGGGCCGCGCTGTTGGTGGCGGTCGCCGCTGGTGTCGCGGTCCTGCTCGGCTTCGGATCGGGGGTGGCACCGGGGGCCGTCGCCGGCCCCTCGCCCACCCCGCCCGTCTACACCCAGTGGGGCCCTCCGCTCACGAAGACGACCATTGACGACGACAAGTTCATCATCGACGCGAACGGTGTCCCGCACCGCATCGGTGACACGGGAGACAACGACAACGCGAACGCCGCTCTCGCCTTCATGAACGAGCAGTTGGGGAAGGCGGGGCTGGCCTATGACCGCAGGACCAGGACCGGTTTCGAGTACATCCACCAGAATGACAAGAAGGATCCGCTGGTTCCCAAGGGGAGGATCGCCTCGGGCGCACTCTCCGGAACGACCGCCGACATGCTGAAGCTCGGCTGGAGCAACGGACGGCTCGTCAGCGTGGACGTCCTCGACTCGACGGGCACTTCCCGCTCCTCCACCAGCCCCGTCGACATCGGCTCCTTCACCAAGACGATCAACAAGAAGCTGCCCGGCAACGACAACCAGGCCGACAACGTGGTGTTCGTCGCGGAGAACAGAGCACAGGCCGAGGTGGTCGCGAAGGAGTACCAGGGCAATCCCCATGTCCGGGTCATCCACATCGGCTCCCGCTACGACACCGGGGAATTCGAAGCCGGGACCGCCGCGATGAAGCAAGCGGCCGGCCATCTGTTCACCGCTCGGCCGTCGAACTGCCCGCCGACACAGGCGCACAGCGTGCAGCGCCCCGCTGCCACCAGTTACGGCTCCGGCTCCGGCGTGCAGCGAGCCGCCTTCACGGTGGGCCGCACCGCAGACTGCGGCGAGCAGAGTCCGCAGAAGCCCGGCGGCCTCGCGCAGGGGCTCGCGGCCGGTGCCCAGGGCGCGGGCGGGATCGACTTCACCCGGCTCGAACTGCGCTATCTGGCCGATCCGGGCCCGGGCAACGGCCTACGGTATGCCTTCCAGGCGCCCGTCGGCCGATCCGGCAAGGGAAGTTCGCTCACGGGTCTCGCGGACGCGCGGAAGGCTTCCGACTCCTTCTTCACCTGGCTGCAGCTGGCCCCCTCGACGTTCTGGGTCAACCTCAACCCCAACGAACCCGACCGGATCATCGACTCCCGGCTCGGCCGCACCGATACGGGGCGGGTGCTGCTGGAAGCGGACCTGATGCTCAAGAAGACGACCGGAGAGCTGATCCACCCGGACACGGAACGCGGCGCGGACTACTGGCAGTCGCTGTCGGGCGAGTGCACGTCGTTCCGCACCTGGATCGTGCCTTCGCCCGCGACGGTGCACACCAAGGGCGACGAGCTGCACATCCTCAAGGCGCCGCTGGACGTCCAGATGGAGACGCAGTACCTCAAGCAGCACGACGGCTCGGGCAAGGCCTCGTGCCCTCAGCAGTCCGAGCAGGTGCAGGAGCACAACGAGTCCCAGTTCCGGCGGATGATCCTGCCCCACGTGGTCAAGGCGGTAAACACCGCTCCGGAGTACGCCGAGCTGCGGCGCGTGTACCTCAGCAGGATCGCCGCCGAGTGGTACCGGGAGCTGAGCCTGCGCAAGAGCACGACCTACGGGGCGATGATCGACGCGGGTGACGTCGACGCGTATGTCACGCGAGAGAAGTGGAAGCCGAGGGACACCTTCGACGCGTATGTGCGCTCGTACACCAAAGGCGAGTTCAAGGTGACGCACCGTACCCGCAAGGACGATCACGTGTACGCGAAGACATACATCTACGGCGGCGTCGACTTCACCAAGGTACGCCTCACCTCTCTGAGCGCCGGCCAAATGGAGACTTCCTGGCCCACGCTGACCCGCAGCGTGAGCCAGTCACTCGACGAGCCCACGAGCGACCGGGTGAAGGGACAGGCCTGGCTCGGCGGAGGCGTCCCGGCGAAGGACAACAACAGCGACAGCAGCAGCGGCAAGGAAACGGCCCTGGGGCTGCCCGAGCGTGAAGACGACGAGGGCTTCGTGGCCGCGGCGGGGCGGTGGCTCGGGGTGGCGGGCATCTCGCTCTTCGGGGTGCTGGTGCTGCGGTCCTTGATCCTCCGGCGCCGCGCCAGGCGGATTTCCTCCTGATACTTCCCGGCGTCCAGCCCTTGCGGGGCAAGGGCTCCCGGTGACTTCCAGTGATCTGCACGACGAACAGAAGGACGGCACATGTCAGTGGCTCAGGGCATCTTGGTGGCGATCGTGACGGCCCTGGTCGGAGTGCCCTTCCTGGCAGTGCTCGCTGTGTGGGCGACAGGCGACACGGAAACCGAACAGCCCGGAGCCGACGCCCAGCGCGTCACGCTGGAGAAGGGCACGACGGACACGGACAGCGGCTGGGACAGCGATGCGACAGAGGGGTGCTGTGTCCTCCTCATCGTCACCCTGGCCATCGTCCTGGTGGAACTGGCGGTGGCCGACCCCGGCCCCAACAACGGCTACGTCTGGACGATCACCGCCCTCTCCGTGGTGATGGTGGCGGCGGTACCGGTCGTGCGGTACTACAAGGGCGTACGCGGTCTGCCGCTGGCCCTCCACGTGTCGGGCGCGCTGACGCTGGCGACGGCCTGCCTGACCCTCGGTGTTTTCATCACCGAGCCGCCGACCTACCGACTCGGGTTGGCCCTGCTCGCTGTCGTCGCAACAGGTGTGGCCACCACTTCCGTCCTGGCTCTCATCCGGGCCGAGGTGACGCTCACCGTGGTGCCGGCTGCTGTCGCCGTACTGGTGGCCGTATTCGGTGCCGTCGCGGGGTCCATCCACGACTCGGCCGAATACGCCATGCGCTACGGACACCCGGTGCGCATGAAGTTGCCCACCAGGTGCGCGGGTAATGAGGGGATGGCGTGCGCGGTCACGTGGAACCAGACGGACCACGGGCCCTCCCCCGTCTTTGAGCACGGCCAGGAAGTCACCGTCCACTTCAGCCCGGAGGGCCGGTCCCGTTACGGGCGCTACTACGCGCTCGGCGGTTTCTACAAGCCGGGCGACGAGAACGACCCGACCCTGGTCTCCCTGGACACCCGGGCCATCGAGGACAACGCGTACGTGACCACCGGCTACAAAGCGGACTCGCTGACGCCGCTGGGCCGGTTCCGTCTGCCGTGGCCGGTGTGGGCGGCCCTGCCCTTCTTCCTCTTCCCGCTGGCGCTGCACCTGTTCCTCGTCAGGCACAGGGCGACGCAGCCACTGCGGCGTCGGACGCGCCGCGGCGCTTAGACGGCCGCGCGGAAGCGCAGGCTGGTGATGAGGGGGCGGTTGCTCCGGAGGATGGGCAGGGTTGCGGCCCGGGAGACCACGTGGCCCGTGAGGCCGCGGCCGGCGGGGAGGGGGATGTCCCGGATCTCGGTGATGGCGGGGTGGACGGCTTGAAGCGTCTGGTGTCCGTCGGCGTCCATTCCCCAGGGCATCGGAGGGAGGCGGTAGCCTCCTGGGCCCTTTCCGCCGGTCCGGCACCGTGCGCTGAAGCGGCGCGAGACGGTGTCGAAGACCATCGTGCCACCGGGAAAGGTCTCCGCGCAGACGGCGATCAGTCGGTGTGCCCGGGTGGCGTCCAGGTACATCAACAGCCCCTGGGCGGTGACCAGTACGCCGCGCGAGGGGTCCACGAGCTCTGTCCAGCGGCTGTCGGGGTCGCGGCTGATGTCGCAGGGGACGTGGCTCTGCCGCTCGCCGTGCGGGAGTACGCGGGTGCGCAGCGCGAGCGGGTCGGGCAGGTCGACGGAGACCCACCGCACCCGACCGTTGTCGACCCGCCAGAACGTCGTCTCCAGGCCTTCACCGAGTGCGATCACGGTGCCTTCGGGGTGAGCGGAGAGGAAGGTGCGCACCACACCGTCGAACGCGCGGGCTCGCAGCGCGAGGGTCTGGGCCACCCAGGGCCGGGCGGGGCCGAGCCGTTGGCGGAAGGGGAAGTCCAACTCGCTCACCAGCCGGACCGCTTGGGGGTCCGGCAGTACGGTGTCTTTACGGGCCGCCTCGGCCGCGCGGTGGTAGAGGGTCCATAACGCGGTTTCTGCGACTCCCGTGAAGTCCGTCGTGGCGGGGGACTGCATTGCGCACCTCTCTTCCTGGCCTGCTCGGCACCCACGCAGGTGCCGACTTCGCCAGTCCAGTGCACTGCTCAACGGTCCGGCCCCCGATTCGGTCACCCCCTCACCGCGAGCACGCGTCCGGCGGATCAACGTGGGAGCCGCGCGTCCACCCGTACGCGTTCGCTCGTCCCGTCCGAAAGGAACGCCGCCAGCGCCGTGCCCTCCTCCTCGACTTCGGCGTGCTCCGCGCGGGAGAGGCTCCGCAGCGGGGTCACCAGTACTGTCTCCTTCTCCACGGTCCACGTCGCCGCGACCCGGCCGTCGACCAGGACGACGCGTTGCCCGGCGACCGACAGGCCGCGGTGGGCGTCGTGGATGATCCGGCTGCGGTCGTCGTAGCCGAGGATCGCGTTGTCGAACGCGGGCAGGAAGCGCACCGGTGCGGGGGTGTCGGGATCCGGGCGCGGGGCTTCGGGCAGGTCGAGGAGTTCGCGGCCGCGCTCGTCGCGGAAGGAGACCAGTTCCGCGCGGGCCGCGGTGACCGCGGCAGGTAGTCCGGCGAGGCCGCTCCAGGCGCGCAGGTCCGCCGTGGCGGCGGGGCCGTAGGCGGCCAGGTAGCGGCGCAGGAGGGTCTGGCCGACCGGATCGGAGCCGTCCGGGGAGGGCGGGTCGATGTCCCGTCCCAGCCAGGAGGAGAGCGGGGCGTTGCGCACGCCGGCCTTCGTGCGCCACAGGCCGCGCGGCGGCACCTGGACCATGGGTACGAGACCCCCGATCAGCATCTCCCCCAGTGAGCGCGGCGGCGGCGCCGGCCAGCGGTCGGCGACGGCTCGCGTGAGCTCGGCCATGGTGCGCGGCTCCCCGTCGGCCAGCACCGCCCGGCCCGCGGCGGCGAGTTCGTCGAGGTCCACGCCGTCGAGGTCACGGCGGTAGACCCCGAGCACCCGCTGGCGCAGCATCGCGTCGTGCCGGGAGCGCCAGGCCAGGGCGTCGTCGGCGGTGACGAGGTGGATCGTACGGCGCATGAGGTGCGTACGGACCACGCGCCGCTCGACGAGCAGGTCGGAGAGGGTGCCCGGTGCGAAGGCGCGCAGCCTCGACCAGAGTCCGACGAACGGCTCCTGAGGTTCCTGTGCCTGCAGACCGCAGAGGTGCGCGACCGCGTCCAGGGCGGGCATGTCGGCGCGGTCGAGGAGCAGTTGGCGGGCGAGTGTGGCGCGGCCGAGGGTTCGGGTGTCGAGCACGGTCGGGGGTTCGGTGGGCATGGGGCCGCTCCTCGGGTCTTTCGGGTCTCTCGGGCCGAGGACCACCGTCACAGGAGATGCGGTCAGGTTCTGTCCTCCATTCCCCGTTTCCGCCGTCGGAGCGTTTCGCACCACCGGACCGCCGCGTGCCAGGAGAGTGCCGTGTGCCACCCGATGCGGTGCCCTTCCTCGGTGGTGAGGGGAAGCACGCAGGGATCCATGTGCGGGCACCGCTCCCCCTTCGGCGGGAAGGCGACTCCTGTCTCTTCCTCCATGGCGGCGAAGAAGCGGCGTCCTTCGGACGACTGCCGCGACGTGGTCCAGGAGTACTCCGTGCCTGCGGTGAGGGCCATGTGGACGGCGTGCCGTCCGAGGCCCTGGCCCTGCCAGTGGGCGGCGACGGCGATGTTGCCGATGTGGCCGAGCCGGCACGGGTGGCAGATCTGATACTCCAGGCCGCCCACTCGGCGGTTGTCGGGGTCCAGCATGGTGACGGCCCGGCGGCCCGCCGGCAGCGTCTCGACGACGTGCTCGAAGTGGATGGCGGGCGGCCGGGCCGGACGACTCACTCGACTCTGCCCTCTCGCCGTGGCTTAGCTATGCGGGGCTTTGCGTGGGCCCTTCTATTCGTCGCTCCGGACCCGTTGGCGAGAGCGGTGGCGTCCTGTGTGAAGGCCCACGTCATCTTCGGCTCCATGGCGAAGCGGAACATCCGCTGTACGGGTGGTGTGCACAGGAGGGTGATCACGGTTCCTGCGACGAGGGTCACCGTGGTCTCACCGAGCGGCCGGTGGACCCAGTCGGCCTCGTACCAGTCCCAGAAGCGGGAGCCCTTGGCGAGGAAGCCGTGCAGGAGGTAGCCGTAGAGCGTGCCGGCGCCGAGGACCGTGAACCACAGCTTGCGTCCCGGCACCCAGGCGAAGAAGCAGGCGACGAGGACCAGTGAGCAGCCGAACAGCGCGAGCGTCATGACGGCGCCGGACCAGCCGGGCGCCGCCAGTTCCTGGGCACTGTCGCGGCGGTAGAACCACGCCGCGTTCATCCGCGGAGCGGCCCAGTAGGCGAAGGCCGTCGCCATGGCGAAGACCGGTACGGCCAGGATCCGGGCCTCGCGCCTGCGCACCAGCTGGAAGTGCGCCGGCTTGAGGAGGAGGCCGAGGACGAAGAAGGGGAGGAACTGCAGGACGCGTTGCAGGTCGAGGTCGTCGCCGATGTCCGGGGAGACGGAGGCGAGCGCGGCGATGGCGAGCGCGAGCGGCAGGGGCCAGCGCACGATCTGCCAGAGCGGGGTCGTGAGCCGCCAGATGAACAGCGCGGCCAGGAACCAGGTGAGGTACCAGGGGTCGAGCAGGCTGATGGGGTAGTCCGGGTCGCCGCCCGCCCACCGCTTGAAGAAGGTGTACGCGACCTCGAAGATCACGTAGGGCACGGCGACTCCGGTGACCAGGCGTTTGATCCGGTGCGGGCTCGCGTCGAAACTGCGGGAGAAGTAGCCGGAGATGACGATGAACGCCGGCATGTGGAAGGTGTAGACGGTGATGTAGAGGGCCGCGGCGGCCCTGCTGTCACCGCGGAGCGGTTCCCACGCGTGTCCCATGGCGACGAGGACGATCGCCAGGTACTTGGCGTTGTCGAAGAACGCGTCACGCTGCTTGGCGGGCTTCGCCGCCCGCCGTGACGCGCTCGGAGCCGTTCGCGCGGCCGAGGCAGGACGAGGTGGCGGCGGGTGCTCGATGGGCCGCAGAGGAGGCAGCGGCATCGCATGACGATGACGGCCCGTCGGCCGTGAGGTCTCACTCAAGGTGCCTCCCCCGGTGACCCCGGGCCTGAGAGATCGCGTCGTGCGTCAGATGCGGGTGTTGCGCCGTCGCAGAACATCTCGGGCACCTTAGCGATACTTCTACAGTCGCGTAAAACCCTCTGGTCATAGCCCTCCCCATGCGGTACAGGCGTCACGAGTACCCAGGAGAACGGGCAAAGGAACAGGGCCGGCCCGACACCCGAGGTGTCGAACCGGCCCTGTATGCCCGAGATGAGCGGGGTCAGCCGTGTGTTCAGTCCGTGCCGAACTCCATCGCGGCGCGGTCCAGGAGCTCGTCGTCGGCGGAGACCCGGCCGCGCGAGGCGATGGCCTCCGCGCCGCCCTCCGGCATCTCCGGCATCGTGCCGATCAGGCCCGTCGCGGCCGCCTGCGCGGCGCCGATGGGCGTGCCCGCGGCGGTGCCGATCAGGCCGAGGCCCGCGTACTGCTCCAGCTTGGCGCGCGAGTCGGCGATGTCGAGGTTGCGCATGGTGAGCTGGCCGATCCGGTCCACCGGGCCGAACGCGGAGTCCTCGGTGCGCTCCATGGAGAGCTTGTCCGGGTGGTAGCTGAACGCCGGTCCCGTGGTGTCGAGGATCGAGTAGTCCTCACCGCGCCGCAGCCGCAGCGTCACCTCACCGGTGACAGCCGCGCCCACCCAGCGCTGCAGCGACTCACGCACCATCAGCGCCTGCGGGTCGAGCCAGCGGCCTTCGTACATCAGCCGGCCGAGGCGCCGTCCCTCGTTGTGGTACTGGGCGAGGGTGTCCTCGTTGTGGATCGCGTTGACGAGGCGTTCGTACGCGGCGTGCAGCAGGGCCATGCCCGGCGCCTCGTAGATGCCGCGGCTCTTGGCCTCGATGATCCGGTTCTCGATCTGGTCCGACATGCCCATGCCGTGGCGGCCGCCGATGGCGTTGGCCTCCATCACCAGGTCGACGGCGGAGGCGAACTCCTTGCCGTTGATCGTCACCGGGCGGCCCTGGTCGAAGCCGATCGTCACGTCCTCGGCGGCGATCTCGACCTCGGGGTCCCAGAACCGCACGCCCATGATGGGCTCCACGGTCTCCACACCGGTGTCCAGGTGCTCCAGCGTCTTGGCCTCGTGGGTGGCGCCCCAGATGTTGGCGTCCGTGGAGTACGCCTTCTCCGTACTGTCGCGGTAGGGCAGCTCGTGGGCGAGCAGCCACTCCGACATCTCCTTGCGGCCGCCGAGCTCGGTCACGAAGTCGGCGTCCAGCCAGGGCTTGTAGATCCGCAGCTGCGGGTTGGCAAGGAGGCCGTAGCGGTAGAACCGCTCGATGTCGTTGCCCTTGAAGGTGGAGCCGTCGCCCCAGATCTGCACGTCGTCCTCGAGCATCGCCCGGACGAGGAGGGTGCCGGTGACGGCGCGGCCGAGCGGCGTGGTGTTGAAGTACGCGCGGCCGCCCGAGCGGATGTGGAATGCGCCGCAGGTGAGCGCGGCAAGGCCCTCTTCCACCAGCGCCGCGCGGCAGTCGACCAGGCGCGCGATCTCCGCGCCGTAGGTCTTGGCGCGGCCGGGCACCGAGGCGATGTCGGGCTCGTCGTACTGCCCGATGTCGGCCGTGTAGGTGCACGGGACGGCGCCCTTGTCGCGCATCCACGCGACCGCGACCGAGGTGTCGAGACCGCCGGAGAAGGCGATGCCGACGCGCTCGCCGGCGGGGAGGGAGGTGAGGACCTTAGACATAGGAAGAGTATGCATCATCGCGCATGGTCATGCAAAGACGTGCATGACCGGCCGCCACCGGAGCGGGTACGCGGGCTGCGGGACGGAAGTCAGGCCGCGCCGTCGAACGGCGTGATACGGCGGTACGCGGCCCGGGCGTACCACACCCGGGCCGTCGCCGTGCCGATGAGAGCGGCGGCCAGCAGGCACGCCACCCAGCCGGGATCCCGGTGCCCGGCCCAGGAGAGCTCGCCGGTGGGGTGGGTGGCGAAGACGTTCAGCAGGGCCCAGCACAGCAGGGCCGTGCCCGGCGCCGCGACGAACCGGCCGAGCATGCCGAGCAGCGCCGCAAGGACGGACAGCGCCGCGAGGGCGAGGCCGGTGCGGTCGAGCGCGCCGAGCAGGTCGAACGTGATCACCAGCACCAGGGAGCCCGAGCAGGCCGTCGTCCAGACGAACGGCGTGCCCATGGGTTCAGGAACGGCTCTTGCGCCCTTGGCGATGTACCGCCACTCCACCACCGTCGATTCCTCCCCACACCGGGCGCCGGGTGCGTTACCGGGCTCCCGGCCTCTCCCCGGCCGGATCCTCGTACGACGCGACCGTCGCACCGCACCGGCAAGGAGCGGGGCGGGGTCACGGTCTGTCGGCCGATTCTCCCACCCCGTCCCGGAAATGCCGAGGTCGGTCTCGGCGACCGACGTCACACGCGGGGCCCCGCCGGGGCCGAGGAGTGTCGAGGAGTCGATATATCAGTACAACTTGTTGACGGCCGTCGCGGTCGTGGTCTTGAAGTCGGCGACCTGGGCGTTCGCGAAGTTGCCCATCTGGCCCCACTGCACGAGCGTCACGGTGTTCCCGTCGCGGCCGACGGAGAACATGTTGATGTCGGAGGCTCCCCACGTGGCGGTGGTGTGGACGCCGTAGACGTGTGCCCCCTCCTCGGCGTTCACCTTGCCGTAGTACTTCTGCTTCGCGGTGATGTCGGGGTACTGCTGCATCACCTTCTTCGCACAGCCGTCGAGGTTCTTGCGCAGGAGGGCGGCGAAGTCCTTGGCCCGCTGTTCGCTGCGCTCGACCACGGTCACCTGCAGCGCGCCGGTGTCGAGGTCCGTGCGGTAGGCGCGGTGCACGGAGATCGACGGCAGCGCCTCGCCGACGCACATCGGCAGCGGGTCCGGCTGTCCCGCCGTCACCGGTCCCGCGGTCCACGCCGACGAGGAGTGCGGCGGCAGTTCGGACGGCGCGAGGAAGCGAGGTGTGCCGGCTGCGGCGGCCGGCACCGTGCCGGCCACGACGCCCGCCGCCGCCAGCGCGGCCCCCATGACGAACATCCCCTTGGTCCCGCGCCTGTTCATCTTCTTCGTCTCCACGGTTTGCCCCATCTCACTTGGTCAGAGTGCCTGTTCGGGCGTTCGATGTCGCCCTTTGGTCCCACGCCACGTACGACCAGCGACCCCACACGCTCGTTGCCCCCGCCGACGTCACAGCTCTGTCCGCCATGTCACCGAACGGCAACAGCCCCCGGCCGCAAGGGAGTCACCCCGCCCGCAGCCACTCCTCCAGCGCGAGGAATTCGGCGTCACCGAGGCCGTACCGCGCATCGACCCGGCACAGCAGAGCCCGCCCGGGGTGATGCGCCGCGACCCAGGCACGGTCCACATCGCCGATCTCGTCGTCGACCCACGCGAAGTCCCGGCCGGCCGCCCACCCCACGAGCGTCGGCGTCTTCCAGTGCAGCCCGCCCCGTCCGTCCGCGTCCGACGGCTCGGGCCAGTCCACCAGCGGCAGCCGGGGCAGGCCGAGCCGCGGCGCCACGTACTCGTTCGCGTCCGTCATCCAGGTCGTCGCCCACACCAGGTCGCACGGCAGCGCCAGCAAACGGGCGCCGAGTCCCGGATCGGCCCTTGCCAGCAGCGGGTTCGCCCCGGCATCCGGTGCCGCGGGACCGGCGGGGTATGTCGGATAGCCGTCCGGCATCTCCCGCGACGTGGCACCGAACGGGATGAGGGGGCCGTCGACGTCGAGGAAGAGGAGGGGGCGCTGTTCCGGGCTGTGCACGCGGGCACGTTACCGGTGGGTCACGGTGTCCTGGAGCGGGGCCCCCGCCGCTCGGCGGTGACCATCGCACGATTCACTCGTTTGACGGAGGTCAGGACGTAACACCGTCAGCCTTCGGAAGGCCCTTCGATCGATGAGCACTTCGCAACGGCGCCGCGTGAAGGGGCCCAAGCCGGTGACCCTCGAGCGCGCCGAGGCCGTCATCGTCGACCAGTACACCCGGCTCGTACGCCTCGCCTATCTCACGCTGCCCAGCGCTCTCAGCCGGCACCGGCGCGTCCTCGCCGCACATGCCCTCGTGCAGCGCGCCCTGCCCGGCTTCCTGCCGCCGCGGGCGCCGTCGCCGGTTCCGCGGCCGAGGACGGGCGACCGCACGCGGGAGACGGCGTGGATGACGGCTCGTGTGCTGGGCGCGGCACTGGCGCGTGAGCGTCGGCCGCGCGGCTGGCCGAAGCGTCTGCCGCCGCCCCGTGCGCTGCGCCCCACGCTGCCGGTCGTCTGGGGCCTGCGGCTGTTCCCCCGCGCCGGTGGCACCGAGGAGATCGCGCTGGCGCAGACCCTCTCCAGGGTGTCCGCGCCCGCCCGTGCCGCGTTCGTGCTCGGCAGTCTGGACGGTCTGGCCCGTGCCGAGGTCGTCGAACTGCTCGCGGCCGCCGACGTGTCCGACCCGGAGGAAGCGCTGCGTGCCGCCTGCCGCGTCGAGGAGGCCGTGGGGGACGCGGCGGGCGCGCTGCTGCGGTCGCAGGAGTTCGACGCCTGTTCCGTCCAGACCCGGCCCACCGATCTGCTGCGCCGCAGGCGCCGGTTCCGGCTCGGCTGGTGCGTCGCGGGGATCGCCGCGCTCAGCTGCGCCGTGCTGACGACGCTCGACTCCGTGCCCCTGCCCGGGGACGGCCCGTCACGGCCCTCGGGCGGCCGCCCCGCGATCAGTGCCGCCGCGCTGCTCCGCACCTCGCCCGACGTGTGGGCGGACACCTCGCGGGTGGACTTCACCGCGTGGCCGGCCCGCGGTTCCCGCGCCGACGACCGCGCCCTGCTCACCCGCGCGCTCTCCGCGTGGACCGAGCCGCCGCGCGGCACCCGTGTCCGCGCCGCCCGGGCCACGACCACCGAACCGCCGCCCAGGACCACCCAGTTGCTGTACGCCGACGTCGTGGGCGGAGAGGCCGTCGTGCTGTTCCACGACGGCCGACGCGTGGTCCGCTACGGCGAGCCGCGCTCCGTGACGGAACCGGCGTCCCTGGACTTCTCCCGCACCGACGACGCCGACGTCACCACGGCGGCGGCGCTCGCCGTCAGCCGTGCCGACGGCAAGGCCCGCTATCTCACCGCTCCGTGGATCACGGAGGCCCAGTCCCGTGATCTGCTGCGGCCCGACGCGGCCGGCCACCCGCTCGACGTGTCCGGCGAGGGTCTCACCGAGGCGGTCGACACCCCGTCGGGCGCGGGGCCGTGCGACAGCCTGCCCGTCATGCAACTGCGGTCCTCCGCCAGGATCGTGGAGAAGCACGCCTTCCTCGTCGCCGACCTGGGCGACCTCGCTCCGGCCCACCTCAGCTACACCCCGCCGCCCGGCACCGGCGCGCCGGCCCGTCAGCCGCGCGAGGCCACCAGCGGTGCGGCGCTGGCGGCCTGGGCGCGGGGCGCGTGCCACCTCTCCGGGCTGCGGGGCGACGGCGTACGGGCCGTCAATCAGTGGGACTTCGCCGAGCAGGAGTTGCCCGAGGACGGCGGTCGCGCCGTGTGGTCCTGCACGCGCGCGTCGACGTGGCGCGGACCGGGCAGCGTACTGCTCGGGTTCCGTACGTCCTCGGAGTCCTCGCCTTCGCGGGTCGTCGGGCGGGCCGGGCCGACCGCCGCGTGCAGCCGGTTCGGCCAGCATGTGGTGGCGAGCGCCCGGTGGACGGCGGGTTCCGGGCACCGGTATCTCCTCGCCGCGGGCAGCCGCGACGTCACCCGGATCTCCGTGACGTCCGTCAGAGACGAGGTCGACGCCGAGAAGCGCGGCCGCTTCCTGGCCGTGCGGGCCCCAGAGGACGCACGGGTGACGGTGCGGGCACGTCTTGCGGACGGCGGGGAGCTGGCCGAGGTGGGGGCCGACGCGTCCCGTGGGCATGGTCCGGGGCAGGCCAGCGCGGGTGGCGGGCGTCGATGACGTAGTGGTGCGCGTGCCGCCAGCCGTGCGGTCCGGCGTGGGCGTCGGCGAGGTGGGGGTCGTCGGCGGGCAGGGTGGTGTGGAGGTGCGCGAGGCGGGCCGGGTCCCGGGCCGGCCACAGCAGCGCGGCCGAGGTCGCGGCGGCGAGCGCGACGCCGGAGAGCACCGCGGCGGCCGTCGTCATTCCGGCGGCGGAGGCCAGCCAGCCGGCCAGGGGGTAGGTGAGCAACCAGCAGCTGTGGGTGAGGGCGAACCGGGCGGCGAACGCGGCCGGCAGGTCGGCGGGCGCGGCGGAACGGCGGACCAGCCGGCCGGCCGAGGTCAGGACCATGGAGGAGCCCGCGCCGAGCAGCGCCCAGGCGGCCAGGAGTCCCGGCCAGGACCACGTTCCGTGCGCGAGGCCGATGGTGGACGACGCGAGGGCCGTGCCGAGCACGAAGCCGCCGGGCAGCATCACCGGGCGGTCACCGAAGCGCTCCACGGCACGCGGCACGAGCAGGGCGGCCACCATGGAACCGGCGCCGAACGCGCCCACGGCCAGCGACACATCGCCCGCCCCGCGGTGCAGGTGATCCCGTACGAGCACCACGGTGTTGACGACGACCATGGAGCCACCGGCGGCCGCGGCGAGATCGAGCGCCAGCAGCGCGCGCAGCCGGGGTGTGGCCCAGTGCAGACGCGCGCCGAACGTCGCCTTGGCGCGGACGCCGCCGCCGCGCTCGACCGGGAGCGGTGTGGGCAGGACGACCGACATGACCAGCGCGGCGGAGGCGAGAAAGCCGAGGGCGGTGCCCGCGAACAGCCAGTCGTAGCTGATCAGCGCGAGCAGCCCGGCCGCGAGCACCGGGCTGAGCAGGCTCTCCAGTTCGTAGGCGAGCCGGGCGAGGGACAGGGCGCGGAGGTAGTCGCGCTCGGCCGGCAGGATCTCGGGGAGGGTGGCCTGGAAGGTGGGCGTGAAGGCAGCCGACGCGGCCTGCAGCAGGAAGATCAGGACGTACACCTGACCCACGTGGCCGACGAACGGCAGGGCGAGCGCGATGCCGGCCCGGATGCCGTCCTCGCGACCAACAGGGCCCGGCGGGGCAGGCGTTCGGCGAGGGCGCCGATCACCGGAGCGAGACCCACGTAGGCGACCATCTTGATGGCCAGCGCGGTGCCGAGGACCGCGGAGGCTGCCGCGCCCGCGAGGTCGTACGCCAGCAGGCTCAGGGCGACGGTCGCCAGACCCGTGCCCGCCAGGGCCGTGACCTGAGCGGTGAACAGGCGGCGGTACGTGCGGTTCTGGAGCACTGAGCGCATGGGGGTGTCCCCTGGGTCGGTGGCCCGGACCCCTCACGGTAGACGACGTGTGCGCACCTGCGCACGCGTCGTACAGAATCGCGCGTTGATCGTACGCAAACACGCTGATCGCTACGGAAATACGCCGATCAGGGGTGCCAGGGCGCCCCGGTGACCTGGTGGTCCGCGTGGTTCAGCGCCTCGGTGACCAGGCGGCGCAGGTGGCCGTCGCGCAGCGAATAGACCATGCGGCGGCCGTCCTTGCGGGCCTGGACGAGGCCGGCGAGCCGCAACTTAGCCAGATGCTGGCTGACGGCGGGCCGCGCCGCCTCACTCACGGTGGCCAGTTCGGTCACGTCCGCCTCTCCCCCGGCCAGCAGCCACAGCAGGTGCAGTCGGGTCGGGTCGGCGAGCAGCGCGAACACGGTCGTGGCGGTCTCCAACTGCTCTTTGCCCGGACTCCGTTGGTGCCCATGGTGTGCAGGTGAGGATGGGGCGCGCTCCGGCATGGCCTCATCGTAGGCGGGATTCGGATGTGGTAGTTCTGGCATCGATGCGGTCGTAGCTGCGCGCCGAGCCCCACAGTGCAGTCGCTCGCCTCATCGAGCGGGCTGCCCCCGGCGTGCGAGGTCGGCCGGGTGCTCACCGGTCGCGTGATGGCGCGTCCGATCAGTCCCGCGTGGTCAGCCGGTCGAGTTCCTCGGTGATCGCCGTCCGCAGCAGGTCCACCCGGCCGTACCGGTCGTGCAGGTCGTTCCCGTCGTGCGCGGACGTCAGCGCGTACCGTTCGTCGTGCCAGTGCTCACGGGGGTAGAGCCAGACCGGCATCCGCACCAGGTCGGCCGGTTCCCACGCGAAGCGCGGCCACACGTGCGCGTGGAGAAAGCCGTCGGTGTTGCCGAGGATCTCCAGGTTCACCCTCCGGAACTCCGGGTCGAGGCGTCGGCACGCCCGCTCGACGGCTTCTCCGAGCGCGTCCATGTCGGAGAGAAACGCCAGCCGTTGCACCTTCGGGAGGTCGGAGAGCCGCTCCACGCGCGGGTCGTCGGCCAGGAGCACCGAGTACCCCGGCAGGAACTGAACGTCCCCGAACGCCGCGAACCCCGCCGTCAACCGCCGCATCACGGTGGGGTTTTCGCCACGCAGGGCACTTCCGATGCGGTCCGTACGCCAGTCATCCGTCATGACGGCAACCTATGCGATCGCGGCATCCCACCAACTGCCCCGGTCAGCGGTGGTGCGCGATCAGGAGGCGTGCCATCGACTGGGCCCGCAGCGCCGCGTCGGTGTCTCCTTCGGCCGCCGAAATGATCGCGCCCTTCATCAGGATGTGCCACGACCGGGCGAACGAGTCGGCGTCGCGCAGCTCGGCTTCCTCTGCCATACCGCGTACGAAAGAGCGGATGTTCTGCAGGTACTTGATGCAGGCCAGGCCCAGCGGATGCTCCCAGCCCATCTCCAGCAGGACGTTGATGAACGTACAGGCATCGAACTCGTCGCTGCGGAACCACTCGTCGAACACGTCGAAGATGGCGAGCAACTGTTCCTCGGGGGTGCCGCCCCTGCTGCGGGCACCCGCCGCGACGAGGCCGAGCGTCCACTGCCGCTCCCGGCAGGCGAGGAAGGCGAGCACGAGATCGTTCTTCGAGGGGAAGTGCCGGTAGAGAGTCGCCTTGGCGACTCCGGACCGCGCGATGACCTCCTCGACGCCGACATCGCGAATACCGCGTCGCGAAAAGAGCTCGTACGCGGTCCTCAATATCCGTTCACGAGGCGTCAGTTGGCCCGTCTCCGTCGGCGATTCGCTGTCCATCACCGTCCAGAATAGCCCTGGACAGAGCCGCCGCCCGCTGCCATGGTCTAGGCAAGACGCCACGAGACAGACTGGTCTTTCTGCCCCTTCCGATCCGTGGCATTCCGGCCCGACCACCACCGCAGGTCCCGGTGTACGCACCGACCGGCAGGACAGCCGAAACGCGGGAGCAACCGGCACCTGCCCCCACCGGGACCCCGACCGACGGGTGGGGGCGCGGGTTCCCTGGCGCGCCCCTCCCACCAGGTGAATCGCCCCCCATCCGTCGGCTGGGACGCTCCCGGCCGGTTCCGGCGTCCTGAAACCGGTGTGAAACCGCGCTGAACGCGGTGTGCCGCAGCCTCTGTCGCATGAGTCCTACGACGAGAACGGCCGCTTCATCCACCAAGACACGTACCGCTTCGCGCGAGCTCGCCATCGCGGCGTACGGGTTGCGCAAGGCGTACGGGGACAAGACCGTCCTCGACGGCATCGACCTGACCGTGCCGACCGGCAGCGTCTTCTCCCTGCTCGGCCCCAACGGCGCCGGCAAGACCACCGCCGTCAAGATCCTGTCCACCCTCATCACCGCCGACAGCGGCCAGGTCCACATCGCTGGACACGACATCGCCGCCGAGCCGCAGGCCGTCCGCGCCGCCATCGGCGTCACCGGGCAGTTCTCCGCCGTCGACGGGCTCATCACCGGCGAGGAGAACATGCTCCTCATGGCCGACCTGCACCACCTCCCCAAGCAGCAAGGACGCCAGATTGCCGCCGAACTGCTGGAGCGCTTCGATCTCACCGAAGCCGCCCGCAAGCCCGCCGCCAGCTACTCCGGCGGCATGAAGCGCCGCCTCGACATCGCCATGACCCTGGTCGGCAGCCCGCGCATCATCTTCCTCGACGAACCCACCACCGGCCTCGACCCCCGATCCCGCCACACCATGTGGCAGATCATCCGGGGTCTCGTCGCCGACGGCGTCACCGTCTTCCTCACCACCCAGTACCTGGAAGAAGCCGACCAACTCGCCGACCGCATCGCCGTCCTGAACAACGGCACCCTCGCCGCCCAAGGCAGCGCCGAGGAACTCAAGCGGCTCGTCCCCGGCGGACACGTCCGGCTGCGCTTCAGCGACCCCGCCGCCCACCGAGCCGCCGCCCACACCCTGCACGACGCAACCCGCGACGACGAAGCACTCGCACTCCACCTGCCCAGCGACAGCAGTCAACGCGCCCTGCGCACCCTCCTCGACCGCCTCGACACCGCCGGCATCGAAGCCGACCACCTCACCGTCCACACCCCCGACCTCGACGACGTCTTCTTCGCCCTCACCGGCAACCCCGCACTCGCCGACCAGAACCCGGAGGGCACACGATGACTTCCCTCTCCCTCGCCGTGCGCGACTCGTCCACGATGCTGCGCCGCAACCTCCTGCACACCCGCCGCTACCCCTCCCTCACCCTCAACGTCCTGCTGACGCCCATCGTCCTGCTCCTCCTCTTCGTCTACGTCTTCGGGGACGTGATGAGCGCCGGCATCGGGGGCGGCGGCGCCGATCGCTCCGACTACATCGCCTACCTCGTCCCCGGCATCCTGCTGATGACCATCGGTGCCACTCCGGCAGGTACCGCGGTGTCCGTGTCGATGGACATGACCGAGGGCATCACCGCCCGTTTCCGCACGATGGCGATCCACCGGGGCTCCGTGCTCATCGGGCACGTCGTCGGCAGTGTGCTCCAGACGATCCTCAGCGTGGCCCTCGTCGGCGCGGTCGCCGTGGCCATCGGCTTCCGGTCCACGGACGCCACCGTCGTGGAGTGGCTGGCGGCTTTCGGGCTGATGACGCTGGTGGCCCTGGCGTTCACCTGGATCGCGGTCGGGATGGGCATGGCCAGCCCCCACCCCGAGGCGGCCAGCAACAACGCGATGCCGCTGATGATCCTCCCGCTCATCTCCAGCGCTTTCGTGCCGGTCGACGCGATGCCCGGCTGGTTCCGGCCGATCGCCGAGTACCAGCCCTTCACCCCCGCCATCGAAACCCTGCGCGGCCTGCTGCTCGGCACCGAGATCGGCCACCACGGATGGTTCACCGTCGCCTGGTGCCTCGGCCTGTCCGGACTCGGCTACCTCTGGTCCACGTCGTTGTTCAACCGGGACCTGAAGTAGCCGGCACCAGCGCGCGGGCCGCCGCCCGCAGCTCGTCCCGCCCCAGGGCGGCGTACTCCGACACCGCGTCGGTGTACGCCGCCCTGTCGGCGTTCTCGGCCGCCTGCCGGGCGCGGGTCTCCGACATCGTCGGCTGGAACTCGCGCAGCACCCGCAGTCTTTCGGCCATCGCGATCAGCCGTACGGCAGCGGCGTCGCCGGACGCGATACCCGCCATGCCGAGGGCATGCAGCACCGTTCCGATCACGGGGAGCTCCATGGGCGAGCCGGCCGGGCCGCCGAGCAGCGTCCGCAGCAGCCGTCGCAGTCTGCCGACCGGTTCCGCGACCGGTTCGAGGCGGCCGGCGTGGGCGTGCGCCGTCACCGCCGCCGACTGGATCGCCAGGGCCCACGGGTCGGCCCACGGGTCGCCGTCTCCCATCGGGCGGGCCTCCGGCAGCCGCTCCACGGCCCGCCGCCACAGGCTCAGCCCGGTCTCCGTGTGTCCGCGGGCGAGTGCGATCTCGGCGCGTCCGCCCAGGTCGGGGCTGTAGAAGGCGTCCTGCCGCGGCGTGCGGTCGCCCTCGGCCTGCCGCAGCCAGTACTCGGCCTCTTCGGGGTCGCCGCGCTGCAGACAGGCGAGGACGAGGGCGGAGCGGATGCCGATGTAGTCGTTCGCGTCACCGAGCCGCGGCAGCATCGCGAGCGCGCCCTTGAGATACCCGTACGCGGCGTCGCCCCGCCCTGTCTTCAGGCACAGCTCGCTCAGCCGCGAGTGGCACAGGAGCTGCAGGGACGGGTTGTCGATCTGCTCCAGTGCGGTGTTCATCCGTCGAGCCGATGACAGCGCGCGGTCGATGTCGTGCTCGTACTCCCAGATGTACGTGGCGACGCACTCGGCGACGGCGGCGACGAGCGGCTGTTCGCTGTCGCAGAGCCGGCGCAGCACTGCGTGGTGCGGAGGGAACATGTCGGGGATCGCGCTCAGCACGAGGGCGGTGGCGCGCAGCAGGGTGTCGGGCGGGGCCGGGGGCAGCCGCCGCAGGGTGACGAGCTGCCGTCCGACATGCGCGCCGTGACCCGTGAACAGGCTGGGTGTGCACAACACGGCGGCGGCGCGGGCGACTTCGACGTACTCCGGCTCGGGGTGGTAGTGCGACAGCGGTGGGCCGGTCTCGACGGCCAGTGCGGTGAGGCGGGGGAAGTTGGAGTCGGTCGACCACAGGGCGGCGAGGACGGCGGTGACGGCGGCGGTGGTCGGGCCGTCCGTGCGGGACAGGGCATGCCGCAGCGCGGCCACGAGGTTGTCCTGCTCGGCCTTGACGAGCTCCCTGGCCGCCAGGGGTGCGGGTCCGGCGAGCACGTCGTGGTGCGCGACTCCGAAGTCCCGCGCCCAGGCGAGGAGCCGTCCGACGGCCGCTTCTTCCCCGCCCGCCTCCGCGCGCCGGGCCGCGCTGAACTCCCGTACGGTCTCCAGCATGCGGAACCGTACGCCGGTCGGGGTGTCGGCGACGGTGAGCAGCGACTGGTCGGTCAGCTGCTCCAGCAGGGACAGCGCGTCGTCGCCGAGGACGTGCTCCGCCGCTTCGCCGGAGAAGCCGCCGGGGAAGACGGACAGCGTGCGCAGCGCCGCTCTGGCCGGCTCCGTGAGGAGGTGCCAGCTCCACTCCACGACCGCGTGCAGTGTGCGGTGGCGCTCTGGCACGTCCCGCGCGGCGCCGCGGAGGAGCGCGAACCGGTCGCCGAGGCGGCGGGCGATCTGGGGCACGGAGAGGACGCGTACGCGCGCGGCGGCCAGCTCCACGGCGAGCGGCAGCCCGTCGAGGTGGCGGCAGACCGCGGTGACCTCGTCCATCGGCAGGTCCACGCCGGGCCGGGCGGCGCGGGCGCGTTGGGTGAACAGCTCGACGCAGGTGTCGAGGCCGAGCTCCGGCAGGGTGTAGAGCGCCTCCGACGTGAGGTCGAGCGGGGACCTGCTGGTGGCGAGCACCCGCAGGTTCCCAACTGTCGAGAGCAGGGTTCGTACGAGGTGGGCGGCGCCCCGCACGACGTGTTCGCAGTTGTCGAGGACCAGCAGCGCGGGCTCCGTGCCGAGTACGGCGCGGATGCCGGCGACCGGGTCGGTCGTGGCGTGGCCGCCGATGGCTCCGTACCGGCCCTCTCCCGCGCCGAGCGCGGCGGCGACCTCCGCGGTCACGTCCTCGTCCGCGGTGACGCCGGCCAGCGGCACGACCCGCACCACTCGCTGTTCGGCCCGGCGGCCGACGGCGTGGGCGAGCCGGGTCTTGCCGAGGCCGCCGGGGCCGATGACGGTGACGGCGCGGGAGTGGCGGAGCAGCCGACGGACGGCCGCGATGTCCTCGTCGCGGCCGAGGAGCTGGTTCGGCTCGTGCGGCACGCTGTGCCGGTCCGCGGGCGTCTCGCCGTGGAGGAGTTCCCGCTGTACGGCCTTGAGCCGGGCGCCCGGGTCCGTGCCGAGTGCGTCGCGCAGCTCACGGCGGTACGTCTCGTACCGCGTCAGCGCGGCGGCCGGGCCCGCCGTCGTGGCCTCGGCGCGCAGCAGCTCGGCGAGCACCTCCTCGTCGCGCGGCTGCGCGGCGGCGGCCACGGCCAGCGGTTCGGCCGCCTCCGCGTGCCGTCCGAGGCGGGCGAGCGCGAGGGCCCGTGCGCGTACGAGCGTGGCGCGCGTGGGGGCGCGTTCGGCGCGCAACGCGGCGACGGGGTCGTCCGTGCCGTCGGCCTCCTCCGGGGTGCCCTCCCACAGTGCGAGCCCGGCCTCGGCCGCCGCGAGCGATCCCGCGTGGTCCCCGGCCCTGGCCCGCTCCGTGCTCGCGGCGGCGTGCAGCAGCAGGGCGGAGGTGTCGACCCGGTCCTCGGCGAGGCCGAGCCGGTATCCGGTCGGCGTGCTCACGACGACATCGGCGCCCAGCTGTGCCCGCGCCCTGGACACGAGAACCTGCAGCGCCTTTCCCGGCCGCTCGGGCAGCGCGTCCGGCCAGAGTCCCGCCACGAGCCGCTCGACGCCGCAGCCCGTGCGCGGTTCGGCCGCGAGCAGCGCGAGGAGGGCGCGGAGCCGGGGTGCGGTGACCTCCCGGCCGCGGTGGGCGACACGCGGCAGCAGGGTGAGGTCGATGGTCACCCCGGCAGATTAGCCAACGGCGGATGGGCCGACCCACACCGCGCACCCCGGTGAGGACCTCGTGACGGTGCAGCGCATACCGTGCCGTACAACCGGGTTGATCTTTGGTTGACCAGCCCCGCTACGGGCTGTGCCCCGCGCAACGGCCCACGGAAGGAATGACTTGCCCGTCAAGACAGTGCAGATCGCCACCGCGGACGGCGTGGCCGACGCGTTCGTCGCCGTTCCCGACCAGGGAGAGCGGCATCCGGGAGTGCTGCTGTACCCGGACGCCTTCGGTCTGCGGCCCGAGTTGGAGAAGAAGGCCCGCGAGCTGGCCGGGCACGGGTATTACGTGCTCGTCCCCAACCTCTACTACCGGCACCGCCCGGCGCCGGTGCTCGACCTGCCCGAGCACATCGGGGCAGAGGCCAGGCCCGCGGTCTTCGCCCAGGCGATGCCGCTGGTCGAGG
Organism: Streptomyces sp. NPDC039480; assembly: GCF_055597165.1. Classification (NCBI taxonomy): domain Bacteria; kingdom Bacillati; phylum Actinomycetota; class Actinomycetes; order Kitasatosporales; family Streptomycetaceae; genus Streptomyces; species Streptomyces sp. NPDC039480. The sequence goes on from NZ_JBVITX010000014.1 coordinate 201,523, forward strand.
CGCACACCACCGAACGCGTGCTGCGGGACGCCGACGCCTACCTGACGTTTCTGACCGCCCAGCCCGAGGTCGGCGCCGGGCCGGTGGGTGTGATCGGCTACTGCCTGGGCGCCGCCCTGGCGATGCGCACCGCGACGGCCCACCCGGAGCTGGTGGCCGCCGTCGCCGGATTCCACCCCGGCTTCCTGGTGACCGACGCGGCCGACAGCCCCCACCGCCTCATCGACAAGCTGACGGCCGAGGTCCATATCGGCCTCGCCGAGGGCGACTTGACTCCTGAGGGGATCGACGAGCTCAACCGGGCCATGGACGCCGCGGGGGTCGAGTACAGCACCGAGATCTACCCCGATTCCGTGCACGGCTTCACCATGTCCGACACCGACGCCTTCAGCGCCTCCGCGCTGCAGCGGCACTGGGACCGGCTGCTGCCCCTGCTCGCCCGCACCCTGACCGACCGCTGAGGGTCGGCTGAGCCTCAGCGGCCCTGCGCGCCCTCCAGTTCCTTCTTGAGGTTGTGCAGGGTCCTGTCGATGTTCCGCACCTGGAACGCCGCGAAGGTGTGGCCTCCCGTGGCGATCCGGTCGAAGACGTTCGCCACGGGATCCGGCCAGGACCGCCGGTCGTCCGTCCAGGTCTCGGTCACCCGCGTCGCCGCCTCTCCCGCCACCTCGGGATCCGCTTCCTCGAAGCGGTACTCCCAGGTGGCGATGGGGGCGCGCAGGCGAGGGCGCTTGAGGCCGATCGCGTGGACCCGGAAGGCGAAGCGGCTGCCCGGGTCCGCCGCGGTCACCGTGCAGCGGGTGGTCCAGCGGACCGCTCCGCGCTTGTTGTGCCCGTCGAAGACCAGGCCCACCCGGGCAGGTTCGTCCGGGCCCGGCACGGTGGCGCCGAGGTTCTCCGGGCTCCAGCGGCCCATCCGCGCGGGCCGGCTGAGCTGCTCGTACACCGCTGTCGGCGGGGCCTGGACCACGATGCTGCGGGACACGGTGAACGTGCGGGCCATGGGGAATGCTCCGTTCCTGGACGGCCCCCGACCTTACCCGCCAGTAGGTCGGGCGGGAAGCGGCTGGTCCTGGCGGTCGGCGAACGGCGGTCGTGCCGGGGTTGCCCGCTCCCTCGACAGCGCTCTGACGATCTGCTGGGCGAGCAGCGGGTCCGCCGGGAGCGTGTGCGCGGCGAACCAGCGGGCGGCCGACGGGTCGGGGGACGGCTCGACGAACTCCGCGCCCGCGTAGTCGTCGAGCGGGGGGTCGTAGATGTATCCGGTGACCACGCCGTGCCGCACCAGGCGGTCCACCAAGGTGTCCCGGTCCTGGACCAGGAGCGGCACGCGGAAGAGCGGCGGAGGCGGCCCGTCGTCCGCGGTGCGGTCGCGGAGCGCCGGGGACGCCCAGGTGGTGCGCGCGAGCAGCGAGGCACCCACGGCGCGCCGTGCGAGGTCGTCGTCGATGCGGGCCGTTCGCAGTCTCAACTGGCCGCGGACCAGGGCCCCGTGGCGGGAGCGGTAGCCGTGCAGGTCCACGCGTACCCATGGTTCGTACGCGGTGAGGCTCGGCGCCTCGGAGGCGCAGCGGGCGAGGCGGGGCGCGTGGAGGTCCATGCGGAAGGTGTCGCGCTCCAGCATCCCGAGGCGCCGCATGGTGCGCCACACGGGGCGGACCAGGTGGAGGCGACGGACGGCTGAACGCGCCAGCGGGCGCAGTGTGGTGGTGAGGTCGGTGCGGAGGCTGCTCGGCACCAGGAGGTCGTCGCGCAGTGCTTCGAGTCTTCGGCGGGTGCGCTCGTCCTCGACGGCGAGGAAGCCGCCGGCCATCGCCGCCACGTGCTTGGAGAGGCTGAACGCCGCGGCCTTCCCGAACGTGCCGACCGGGCGGCCGTCCACGCGGGTGCCGATCGCGTGGGCGGCGTCCTCGAACAGCGGGATGCCCAACTGGCCGCAGCGGCGGCGCAGTTCGACGACGCGGTCGGGCATGCCGTACAGGTTCGTGGTGAGGACGGCGTCCACGTTCCGCCAGGTCTCCTCCGGGACGGCGGCGGGGTCGATGTTGCCGTCCCGGGCGGAGACGGGGGCCTGCACCGGGCGCAGGCCGGCCGCGAGGACCACGAAGAGGATCACGTCGTCGTTCACCGGCGACATCAGCACGCGCGCGCCGGGCCTGCACCAGTGCCGCAGCGCGAGGTAGAGCGCGAGCCGTGCCGATGGCGTGTAGAGGCATGGGCGCCCGAGCCGACGCGCCATCGCCGTGGCGAGCCCCGATCCGTACGACATGCTCAGCCTCCGTTGCCCTGGATGCCGTCGGGTGGGGGCGGGTCGCGGATCTCAGGCCGCGGTCCATGCCCCCATCCCCTGGCCTGAGAGGCTCAAAGGTCGCGAAACCGTACGCATGTGTCAAGAGAACCGACGGCCTCCGGTTACTGGCAGTACTCGGCTTCCATGACCGTCTGCATGGACCCCTGGTCCCAGTCGGCGTTGTAGCTGAAGGCGAGCTGGTGCCGGCCGTCCGCGGTGCTGACGGCCAGGGACAGCCAGCCCACCATGCCTCCGCCGTGGCCCCAGAGCGTCGTGCCGCAGCTCGTCGTCATGCGGGTGATGCCGAGGCCGTAGGCCATGTCCGGTGCGTTGGGGACTGTGACGGTGGTCTTCATCGCCTTGAGTTGCTTCGGTGGCAGGAGCTTGCCGCGCAGCAGGGCGTTGTAGAAGCGGTTCAGGTCGCCGGTGGTGGAGATGATGTCGCCGTCGGCCCAGCCCTGTGACCCGTTCATCTCGGTGATGTCGTCGATCCGGTCGGGGTGCGACGCGAAGAGCTTGGAGTAGCCGCGGCTGCTGGGCCGCGGCAGGTGGACGCTGTTGCCGGGGTTGGTGGTGGCCTTCAGCCCCAGGGGCTTGATGATGCGGTCGCGGACCTCCGCCTCGTACGTCCTGCCGCCGACCGCCTCGATGATGAGCCCGGCCAGGACGTAGTTGGTGTTCGAGTACGAGTGTCTGGCGCCGGGCTCGAACAGCGGCTTGTGGGCCAGGGCCACTCGCACGTGTTTCTCGGGCGGCAGGGTGTCGTAGCGGTGCTTCAGGTAGCCGTCGCCCCGCATGTACGTGTCGAGGTACTTCTCGTCGGCGAGGTAGTCGAACAGGCCGCTGGTGTGGTTCAGGAGCTGCCGGACGGTGATCTTGCGCCCGTCGTTTCCGTTGCCGCGGATCAGGCCGGGGAGGTGGCGCTCCACCTTGTCGTCGAGATCGAGCTCGCCCTCCGCCTCCAGTTGCAGAAGGACGGTCGCCACGAACGTCTTGGTGATGCTGCCGACGCGGAACCGGTCGTTCTTGCCTCGCGGGGCGCCCGTGGTGCGGTCCCCGACGCCCGATGTCGACGCCCAGACTCCGTGGCGGTCGCGTGCCTGTGCCGTGATGCCGGGGGTGTGGCCGGCCCGCACGGCGGCGTCCATGGCGCGCTGGGTGGCCCGATGGCCCTGCGCCGCGGGAGCCGTGTCGGGTGCCTTCGGTGTGTCCGGCACGGCCTGCGCCGGGGCGACGAAGGCCGTGGCGGCCATCGCGACCGCCACGAGACCCACCACGCCGGCCTTCGAGCTCTTCCGTAACGCCATTACGCACTCCTCGCTCTGGTCCGCGGGGCATCCGCAGCCCCTTGTGCGGCAAGACCGCGAACGGCCGCCCGAGGTTGAGGGAAGTCAGCCCGCCGTCCAACTGCGAAGCTTCTCGGGGTTGCGGATGGCCCAGATCCGCTTGATCTTCCGGTCCGCGACCTCGAATGCGAACACCGTCACGACGACGCCGTCCTGTTCGGCCACCACGCCGGGCTGGCCGTTGACCGTACGTTCCAGGAGTGTCATGCCGTCGGGCCTGCGGCGGGCGATCTCGACCCAGGCGCGCGCGACCTGCTCGCCGCCTTCGATGGGGTCCAGGAAGGTGGTGGCGAGGCCACCCCCGTCGCCGATCGCTGTGGCGTCGGGGTCGAGCAGGCCGATCAGGGCGTCGATGTCCTTGGCCTCCCACGCCTGCTTGAAGTCCCGGACGAGGCCGGCGCGCTCGGCCGACAAGGTCACGGAAGGCTGCGTGGCACGGGTGCGGCGACGGGCCGAAGAGGCCAGCTGGCGGCAGGCCGCCGGGCTGCGGCCGACGATCTCGGCCACTTCCGCGAAGGAGTAGCGGAAGACGTCGTGCAGGATGAACGCGACGCGTTCGGCCGGGGTCATCGAGTCGAGCACCACCAGGAAGGCCAGGTGGACCGACTCGTCCAGGGTCACCCGGTCGGCCGGGTCGACGGCCCCACCGCCCGGTCGACCGCTGATCCACTCCGTGGGCTCGGGCAGCGGCTCGGGGATCCATTCGCCGACGTATGTCTCTCGCCGGGCACGTGCCGAGCCGAGCACGTTGAGGCAGATACGGCTGGCGACCGTCGTCAGCCAGGCGCCGGGGGAATCGATGGCGTCCTGCTGCTGCCGGGACATGGCGTACCAGCGGGTGTACGTCTCCTGCACGGCGTCCTCGGCCTCGGCGAGGGAGCCCAGCAGCCGGTAGGCGAGATTGATCAAGTGGCGCCGCTCGCTCATGGGCGCGTCGAGTGCTGGTTCCGGCCTGCGCAGTCCTGGCACGGACGGCGGCGTGGTCATCGTGACGGCTCCCTCGGTCGTGTCTGCCTTCACCTGAACGACAAGACAGCGTGCCGGAAAGTGAGGCCGGCGCGTCACCTCACATTCGGTGGGGCCGGATTGTCGAAGTGCGAGACGAACTCGCCGACCGCTCCGCCGTGTTGGCGCGGCACCATCCCAGGGAGACACCATGAGCCTGTTCCGGCTTGACGCCAGCATCCATCCCGGCACCTCGGCCAGCGCCGAACTGGCCGACATCGTGGAAGCGGAGTGGACCGCGGCCCACCCGGACGAGCCGGTGGTGCGCCGCCATCTCGGCACCGATCCGTTGCCCGCCGACGCCTGGGCGCTTGCCCACATCGGCGCTCTGACGCCGGAACCCGACCGTACGCCCGCCCAGCGCGACGCCCGCCTGCTCGCCGCATCGCTCGTCGCGGAGCTGACGGCCGCCGAGGCGGTGGTGCTGGCCGTGCCGCTGTACAACTTCGGTGTCTCCCAGCACTTCAAGACCTGGGTCGACCTGGTCATCGCCGGGGCGCCCCTGGGCTGCCCGCTGCTCAAGGACAAGCCGACCGTCCTGGCCACCGTGCGGGGCGGCGGCTACACCAGTGGCACGCCACGCGAGGGCTGGGACCACTCCACCCCGTACCTCAGGCGCATCCTCGCCGACCTGTGGCAGGCCGACCTCACCGTCGTCGAACGGGAGCTCACCCTCGCCGCCACCTCCCCCGGCATGGAACAGCTCAGAGACCTCGCCGCCGACCTGCACACCAGAGCACTCGTCGCGGCGGGGGAAGCCGGCCGCGTGACCGCGACCAAATGAATCGAGTGAGGGGCGACATGGCGATGCATCAGGCAGCACTCAACAAAGCGGCGTTCAGTCGGCTGCACGAGGCCCAGAGCAGCGGTGACGTGGAGCTCTTCCGGAAGGCGGTCGACGAGGTCGTTGCCCCGGACGTGCTGATCCGCACGCCGTTGCCGGTCGACGCGACGGGAGCGGAAGCACTCAAGCAGGTGGGCGCGATGCTTCTCCGCGCGTTTCCCGACCTGAACGTCGAGGTCGCGGACGTGATCGCGGAGGGCGACAAGGTCGTCTACAGGAACACCGTTACCGGAACCCACCAGGGCGAGTACATGGGCGTCCCGCCGACCGGCAGATCCGTCACCTATAGAGAGATCATGATCGTCCGGTTCGCCGACGGCCGCATTGTGGAGACTATGGGGGGTCGTCGACGTCCTGGCACAGCTGAAACAACTCGGCGTGCTCCGGGCGTGAGCGGCAGACGGCGGGGCAGGCGTCAGCACGCCGTGTCGTTCCGCCAGACGAAGACCTCGGTGCTCGGGCTCGGTTCGGAGAACCGGCCCGACGCGGAGGCGTTCCCCAGCAGTCGGCGCAGGTCCGCCTCGAAGTGGTCGAGTTCGGCTCCGAACAGGTGCGGTGCCGAGCTCGACAGCGAGAACACACCCGCGACGACGTCGTCGGCCGAGCGTTCCAGGGCCGGTCCGCCGGGGACGACGTGGCGCTGGGGGCCGGAGAAGCCCGCCCGGGCGAACACCGCCGCCTCACCGCCGGGCGTGCCCCGCGGCAGCACTCCGCGTCCTGCCCGGCGGACCGGACCCAAGTAGCGCCTGACCAGTTCGGCCACGGCGTCGTGGGGCGGGGGCGGGTACGGGAGCCCCTCGACGGTCCGTGGCTCCGACTTCAGGTCGGAGATGTGCACCAAGGCGCCACCGGGGTGCAGCATGCGCTTGACGGTCGCCGCCACCAGGTCGCGGTCCATCCAGTGGAAGGACTGGGCGAAGGTCGCGACGGTGAAGGTGCCGAGCCCTGCGGGCAGTTCCTCGGCCCTGGCCCGCACCCAGCACGTCCGCCCGGCCACTCCCCTTGCGGCAGCGGCGCGGCCGGCTTCGGCGAGCATGTCGCCGTCCGGGTCCACGCCCACGACTTCGCCGAACAGCGGGGCCAGGGTCAGCGCGACGGTTCCCGGCCCGCAGCCCACGTCGATGAGGCGGCCTCGCCCGTCGAGGTGCAGGGCATCCGCGAGGGCGTCCGCCAGCCCGGGCGCGTAGGGAAGCCGTCCGCGCGCGTAGTAGGCGGCGGCTCCCGCGAACAACGTCTCGTCCCACTCCCAGTCGGCCACCATGCCCGCTCGCCACCTCTCGTACCACCGGCTACCGGCTACCGGTCCACTCCTGCGAGGAAGGTACGCGGCAGTGAGCGGTAATCTGGATCTTTTCCCGCCAGAGGAGTTGCACCAGTGGAGTTCCGGCTGCTCGGAGCGGTTTCCGTCGCCACTGAGGTCGGCGTGCTGCCGCTCGGTCCCGCCAAGCGGCGCAGCCTGCTCGCCGCTCTGCTGCTCAGGCCGAACCACCCGGTCCCCGTCGGCCAGTTGACGGAGGCACTGTGGGACCACGAGCCGCCGGTGCGGGCCCGCGGAGTCATCCAGGGGCATGTGTCGCGGCTGCGGGTCCTGCTCGCCGGTGCCGACGCCGACATGTTCGGCGTCGAGCTGGTCACGCAGGGCACGGCGTACGTCCTGCGGATGCCGGAGTCGCTGCTGGACGCGCACCGTTTCGAGGAGCTGGTGACGCTGGCCCGCAGCCAGCGTGCGCCCGCCGACGCCGTGGCGATGTACCAGGAGGCGCTGTCGCTGTGGCAGGGGCCCGCGTTGACCGGCGCGTTTCCGAGTCAGCCGCTGCAAACGGCCGCCCAGGCGCTGGAGGAACTCCGCCTCGCCTCGGTGGAGTCGCTGGCCACCGCCTACTCGCGGATGGGTGAGCACGCCCGGGCCGCGGCCGTGCTGCGCGCGGAGGCCGGTGTCCATCCGCTGCGCGAGTCGCTGGCCGCCGCGCTCGTGCGGGAACTGCAGCGGGCGGGGCGCCGTTCGGAGGCGCTCGACTGCTTCCACCGCACCCGGCGGCTGCTCGCCGACGAGCTGGGGGTCGACCCGGGCCGGGAACTGGCCGATGCCTACACCGATGTGCTGCGCGGGGAGGGGGAGGGAGGAGACGCGGCTCGGGAGCCGACTGCGGCCGCCCGGACCGGGGCCGGCGGGGCACCGGCTGCGGCGACCAGCACCCCCGCGCCGCCGGTGACCACGACCGTGGCCGCCGCCGCTCCCCCGCCGGCCCCCGGGATGCCGCCTTCCCCATCGCCTACGCCCTTGCCTCTGCCTCCACCCCTACCCTTGCCGGGCACGATCGATCTGCTGCCCCGCATGCCGCGCGGCTTCCACGGGCGCGCCGCGGAGCTCACCGCGCTCTCCCGGGCCGCTGCCGGTGAAGCGCCCGTCTGCCTGGTCACCGGACCCGCCGGAGTCGGCAAGACCGCTTTCGTGGCGCACTGGGCGCACCGCAACCGCGAACTGTTCCCCGGCGGCCTGCTCTACGCCGATCTGCGCGGCTTCAGCGACACGGGCGAACCGGCTCTCCTGGAAGTGCTGCGGGAGTTCCTGCTGGCGCTCGGTGTCGCGCCGCGTCGCGTCCCGGAGTCGGCAGGCGGCGCGTCCGCGCTCTTCCGGTCCCTGTGCGCCGACCGCCGACTCCTCGTCGTACTCGACAACGTACGTGCGTCCGAGCAGGTCAGGGAGTTGCTGCCGGGTGGTGCGGAGTGCGTGACCGTGGTCACGAGCCGGTACAGGCTGCGGGGGCTCATCGCGTCCGACGCCGCCCGGCCCGTCCCCTTGGACGTCCTCGAAGCGGAGGACAGCACCGCCCTGCTCACCGCGGTGCTCGGCAAGGAGCGGGTGCTCGCGGAGGAGGTGGCGGCGCGGCGTCTCGCGGAGTTGTGCGGGGGGCTGCCGCTCGCGCTGCGGGTGGCGGCCGCGAGGCTGGCGGACCAGCCGGACTGGTCGCTGAGCTCGATGTGTGCCGAGCTCTCGGACGAATCACGCCGGTTGAGCCTCCTGGACGTGGAGGACACGGGTGTCCGGGCGGCGCTGCGGCTGACCGTGCGCAGGCTGCCCGACGACGCCGCGCACCACTTCGCGCCGCTCGGACAGCATCCGGGCACGCACGTCGACCGGTACACGGCCGCGGCCCTCGCCGGCACGGACCCGGATACGGCCGAGGCGGCGCTCGACAAGCTCACGGCGGCACACCTCGTGATCAGGACCGCGCCGGACCGCTGGACGCTGCACGACCTCGTACGGCTGTACGCGCGCGGCCTGGACGCCGGGCCCGACGCCTTGACGCGCGGGCTCGACCACAGTGTGGCGACGGCGCTGGCCGCCGCCGACGCGGCCGAGCCCGGTGACGAGTCGTGCTTCACGCTGCCCACGGACTTCCGTACACCGCCGGCCACCAGGGAGTTCGCCGACCGCGAGCAGGCCATGGACTGGTACGCGGCCGAGCGTGACGACCTGACGCTGGCGGCGGCCGCGGCGCACGCCGCCGGGCTGCACGGCAGGACGTGGCGGATCATTCTGGCGCTCTGGCCGCAGATCGTGTGGCGGGTGCGGGACGACTGGACTCCCTTGCTGCGTACGGCACTTGCGGCGGCGGAGGCCGACGGCGACGCGCGCGCCGAGTCGCGGGTGCGTGCTCTGCTCGGCTGGGTCCTGACGGAGGAGGGCCGCACTCCTGAGGCGCTGGTCCATCTGGAGGCCGCGCCCGTACTCGCCGCCCGCGCCGGTGACACGCGCGGTGAGGCGACGGCGCTGATCAACCTGTCGCTCGCGCAGGCCGAACTCGGCAGCCCCGAGGAGGCGGCGGAGGGGTGCGCGCTCGCGGCGGAGCTCGCGCACAGCGTCGGGGACCGGAACACGGAGCGTCTGGCGCTGTACCACCTCGCCCGGCACCGTCTCGACGCGAGGGAGTGGCAGCCGGCCTTCGAGACGGCCGTCGCCGCCCTGGACCTCGACAGTCCGTCGGAGGCATCCCCCGCTGCCCGGGTGCTGCTGCGCACCGTGATCGGGCAGGCGCTGCTGGGGATGGGAGACGAGACCGAGGGCATCCGGCGCCTGGAGAGCGCGGCCCGCGACGCGGAGTCCTCGGGCTACGACGACGGCGCGGTCCGCGCGCTCGGCGCACTGCTACGGGTCTCGGCAGACGCGGGCCTGCAGGCGCGGTACGAGACGGCGATGGTGCGGCTGATGGCTCGGACGTGATGGGGGGGTAGTTGGTGGCTCGGACGGGGTGGTGGGGCGGCTGACGCGGCTCGTACGGGGTGGCGGCGCGGCTGACATGGCTCATACGGGATGGCGGCGCGGCTGACACGGCTCGTACGCGATGGTGGCCCGGCTGACATCGCTCGTACGGGATGGTGGCCCGGCTGACATGGCGCGTGCGTGGCGATGGCGCGTGCGGGACGGGGACCGCCCTGACAGTGGCGCTGGTGCTGGGACGGCCGTGCTGGTAGCGGCTGCGTGACGGTGGGGGCTGGCCGGGCCTGCCGCGACAGTGGCGAGTGTGTGCGGTGACGCCCGTGGCGATGGCGCTGGTGCCTGCGCGGCCACGACGGTGGCCCGCCGCTGTCGCGGCCGTCACGCTGACGGTGACGTGCGCGAGCCGGTGACGCACGTGGCGGTGCCGGCACAGCCGTGGCGACGGCGCGTGCATGCCGGTGACATCCCTGACGCGGCGCTGGTGCCGACGCCGGACGGTGGGGCATGCGAGCCGGTGGCGTCCGTGGCGAGGCGCTGATGCCACCAGGGCACGACGGCGGCGCGGTGCTGCCGCGGCCATGGGGGTGACGCCCGTGACGGTGCCGCTGGTGCCGGCACAGCCGTGGCGGCGGCGCGTGCGAGCCGGTGATGTCCCTGGCGTGGCGCTGGTGTCGGCGCAAGCGCGACGGTGGCGCGTGCGTGGCGGTGGTGTCGATGCCGGCGCGCCCCCGAGAGGGGTGGTGGGGGTGCCGCTGGCGGTCCGGCGACCGAGGGAGGGTCCGCGCCGTGGCCTGTCAGGTGTCCGGCGAGGTCTCCTCGTCGGGCGTGCGGGGGGCGGTCGTCGTCTGCGTGGCGTGCTCGGTGAGTTGTTGGTTCACCTCGCGTGCCTGCTCGGCCAGCGCGCGGGCCCGGGCCTCGGCCTGGTCCGCCCGGGCGTTGATCCGGGCGATGTCGTCCTCGATGACCTGGAGCGCCAGTGCGGTCGCGGCGTCGGCGTCCTGTGGAGGCAGGTCACCGGGGAGGCCCTCCAGGGCGTTCTTGACCGCGGGGATGCCGCCGCGGTCGTGGATCTCTTTCCAGTACGCGTAATCCATTGCGCCATCCTGGCCGATCGGCCGGGGCCGGCGCGAGCCGCGGCCCGCCCGGCGCCCGTGCCGCGCCGACGCCGGCGCCGCTAGGACGCCGGCCCGGTGGGCGTACCCGACCGGGCGGCGGGGGTGCTGAAGTCCAACAGGTCCTCGGCCGTCTGCTGCGTCTCCTCCGCGGCCTTGCGGGCGGTGGCGACGACGTCGCCGTGCTCCTGGACGAGGGTGTGATAGATCGGCGCCTGAGTGGCGTCATTGGCCGGCATGACCTGCGGCTCCTTGTTCGGTGACTGCGGTGATCGGGTCGGCCGTGTGCGGCCGACCCGCGACCTTACGCGAACTCGGTGCCCCGATGGCACCCGGCCCCGATCATGAGACGGCCGCTTGTGACCACCTTCACACGCGACGGCCGGCTCAGCCGCACTCGGTGTCCTGACCGGGCCTCTTGCCCGTGGCCAGGAAGCGGGTGACCGTCCGGTCGCCGCATGCGTTGCCGTTGGCGAGGTAGACGTCGTGGCCGGTGGCGTCGACCGTCACCATGACGGCGCGGCGGCCCAGCGCCTCGCGCAGCTTCAGGGCGCCGCTCAGCGGGGTGTTGGGGTCGCGCTCGTTCTGGACGAGGAGGATGTTGGACGGGCCGCGGTCGGTGATGCGGACCGGGGGCTCCTTCTGCTGGAACGGCCAGGCGGCGCAGAGCATCGCGTTCCTGGGCATGCCGGCGGTCAGCGGGTACTTGGCGCGGCTCTCGGTGACGCCCTTCTGATAGACGGCGGGTGAGGTTGGCCACGCGACGTCGTTGCAGAGGGTCGCGGAGCCGACGGAGACGGAGTTCCGCACCGCCTTCTCGGGCGGCGCCGGCGGTGCGGGCGGCAGTTGTCCCTTCTGGGCGCCGAGCATCAGCCGGGCGAGGCCGGGGAAGTCGTCGGGGTCGGCCATCGCGTTGAGCATGGTCTGACGCAGTACGTTGCCGTTCAGCACCGGCGGGTTGGCGCCGGGCCAGGGGATCGGTTCGCGGTCCAGGCGGGCGGCGAGGCGGAGGAAGAGCGGGCGCACTTCGGCGGCCGTGTCCGCCAGGCGGTTGTCGTTACCCGGCTCGGAGGCCCATGCGGCGAACTCCGGGAAGGTGTCCTCGACGCCCCGCTCGTGTGCCGCGAGCCAGCCGCGGCCGACGCGGCGCGGGTCGGGATCGTCGTTGCTGTCCAGCACGAACCGGTCGGTGCGATGCGGGAACAGCTGGCTGTAGACGGCGCCCGTATACGTGCCGTACGAGACCGCCCACGCCGAGAGTCTCTCCTCGCCGAGCGCGGCGCGGATGCGGTCGATGTCGCGGGCGTTGTCGGCCGTGCTGATGTGGCGCATCAGCTCGCCGCCGTTGCGTGCGCAGGCGTCGGACAGGCGTTTCGCCGTGACCATGTTCTGGGTGACGGAGCCGTCCGGGGTGGTCCAGGGGCGCAGGTTGGTCGGCGCGAGGTCGGCGTGTGCGAAGCCGCAGTCGACCGGGTTGGAGCGGCCGAGGCCGCGGGGGTCGAAGCCGATCAGGTCGTAGGCGTCCCGCACGCTCTGGGGCAGTTTCTGCCCCTTGCCGGACGGGTCGTTGATGCTGGACCCGCCGGGCCCGCCGGGGATCAGTAGGAGGGCGCCGCGCCGAGCCGCGGGCTTCTCACTGGGGATGCGGGAGACCGCGATCTCGATCTTCTTGCCTTCGGGGTGGGCGTAGTCCATCGGCACGTCGAGCGTCGCGCACTCCTGCCGGGTGTCCAGGCCCAGGCCCTCGCACTTCGTCCAGTCGAGCGCCGCGGTCGCGCCGGCGGTCGTCGACGCGGAGGCGGCGAGCGGTGTGGTGAGGGTGAGAACGGCGGCGGAGGCGGCGAGCAGGGCGGTGTTCCGCTTGATCTTCATCGTACGGAGGGTCTTGGTCACGTCGAGGATCTTCGTCATACGGAGGATCTTCGCCGCCGGGGAGGAGCGGCCACATCCTCCCAACTGGCGTATCCGCATGGGGGTTTACCCCGACCGGCCACCTAGGGGGCCGTGAGGAGCGCCCCTGTGCGGGTACTCGCGGACGGACGCAAGGAGGAGTCCATGCCACTCACGTTCCGCAAGAGTTTCCGGATACTTCCCGGGGTTCGACTGAACCTCAACAAGCACTCGTGGTCCCTCACCACGGGAGGCCGTGACGGGCCCCGGCGCACTCACAGCAGCACCGGCCGGCGCACCACGTCGATGGACCTGCCGGGTCCCTTCGGCTGGCGGCGCACGACGAAGCGCCGATGAAAGCCGGCCGGTAGCCGCCCGGTAGCCGCCACACACATAAATGCGATGCCGTGACGGGACAGGTCCTGTTACGGTCACCGCCATGAAGAAGCGTGCCGCGATGACGACGACGCCGGAGAGTGTCCCGGCGCGCTGAACGATGTGCTCAGTTCGAAGCCCCGGGGCGAGTGCCCCGGGGCTTCGTCGCGGAAGGTCACTCGCCCGATGTCCGCGAGGAGACCTCAAATGAACGACGTGACCCCGGCCGACGCCTACGCCGACGCCGCCGACCACCGCAGACTGGGCCGCGCACTCGGCCTGTTCGGCACCGATCCCCTGATGGGCGCCGGACTCCCATACTGGCTGCCGGCCGGTGCGGCCGTGCGGCACGCCCTGGAGGAGTACGTCCGCGACGCCGAACGGCGCGCCGGATACCGGCACGTGTACTCGCCCGTGCTCGGAAAGCGGGAGCTGTACGAGATCTCCGGGCACTGGTCGCACTACAGCGACGACATGTTCCCGCCGATGGACGTGGGCGGCGAACAGGTGGTGCTCCGGCCCAGCCTCTGCCCGCACCACGCGCTCATCTACCGCTCCCGGTCCCACAGTTACCGTGAGCTGCCGCTGCGCATGGCCGAGCTCGGCGGCATGTACCGCGCCGAACTCTCCGGCGTACTGGGCGGGTTGAACCGGGTGCGGGCCATCCACCTCAACGACGCCCACATCTTCTGCACCTTGGAGCAGGTCGCCGACGAGGCGAACGCCGCCCTGGGGATGATCCGTCGGGCGTACGACGCACTGGGCATCCGCCCGGCCCGCTTCCGGCTCTCCCTGCCCGGTCCCGGCGGCAAGTACGTCGCCGATCCGGAGAAGTGGCGGCGGTCCACCGCGCTGCTGACCGAGGTCCTCGACCGGTCGGGGCTGCCCTATGAGGCGGTCGAGGGCGAGGCGGCGTTCTACGGGCCGAAGATCGATGTCCAGGTCGTCGACGGAGCGGGCCGCGAGTCCACTCTCTCGACCGTCCAGATCGACTTCCACCAGCCCGAACGGTTCGATCTGCGCTACGTCGGCGCGGACGGCGCCAAGCACCGCCCGGTGATGGTCCACCGCAGCGTCATCGGCAGCGTGGAGCGAGCCGTCGCCCATCTCGTCGAACAGCACGGCGGGGCCTTCCCCGCCTGGCTCGCCCCGACCCAGCTGGTGGTGCTACCCGTCTCGGAGGCGCAACTGCCCGCTGCCGAGCGCCTCCTGCGGCGCTGCGCGGAGCTCGGGCTGCGGGCGGAGCTCGCCGGCCCCGGGGACGGAAGTCTGGGTGCTCGCGTCCGGGCCGCCCGTCTCGTGCCCTACCAGGCCGTCATCGGCGCGAAGGAGGACGCCGACGACCTGGTCGCCCTGCGGCTGCGGGACGGGCGGCGCCTCGACGCGCTGCCCGCCCCGGAGGCCCTGGCTCGCATCGGCGCCCTCGTCGGGGCGCACCGGGCCGAACTGTGGGACGCCTGAGCGCGCCGCGGCAGGAGGCGGGGGTCAGAATGCGCCGACGACCAGCGTTACGCCCATGACCGTCATCGTCGCCGCGATCAGGAAGTCCAGTGCCCGCCACGAGGCGGGCCGCGCGAAGAAGCCGCTGAGCAGCCGCGCGCCGTAGCCGAGCGCGGCGAACCAGCACACGCTGCCGAGCATGGCGCCGACGCCGAAGGCCCAGCGGAGCCCGTCGTGGCCGGCGGCGACCGAGCCGAGAAGGAGGACCGTGTCGAGGTAGACGTGCGGGTTGAGCCAGGTCATGGCCAGGCAGGCGAGCAGCGCGCCGCGCCGTGATCCTGCCATCTCGCCGGTGGCCGTCATCGCGGTGGGGCGCAGGGCGCGGCGCGCGGCGATGACGGCGTACGAGAGGAGGAAGCCTCCGCCTATCAGGCCGACGAGGGTCATCGCCGGGGGCCAGGCGGTCACGAGGGTGCCGACTCCGGCGACGCCCGCGCCGATGAGCACCATGTCGGAGAGGGCGCAGATGGCCACCACGCTGAACACCGCCTGACGTCGGATGCCCTGCCGCAGCACGAAGGCGTTCTGCGAGCCGATGGCGACGATGAGCGAGAGTCCGGTGCCGAATCCGGCAGCTGCGGCGGTCAGTGCTGTTCCCATGGCTTTGACGTTAAGGATCACTGACGTACTAAGTACAGGTAATGATTCTGATGTACCTTAAGCAATTGTGATGCCGCATACCGAGAAGGCCAAAGAGGCCGGGCAGACGAGTCTTCCGTCCGGGGCGCTCTCGGAGCTGCCGCTCGAGCATGTGCGAACGCTCCTCGCCGTCGTCGACGAGGGCACCTTCGACGCCGCGGCGGCCGCCCTGCACGTCACACCCCCCGCAGTCAGTCAGCGCGTCAAGGCACTGGAGCGCCGCACAGGGCGGGTGCTGCTGATGCGCACGAAACCGGTGCGGCCCACCGAGTCGGGGCAGGTCGTCGTGCGGTTCGCCCGGCAACTGGCCCGCCTGGAGCGGGACGCGCGCGCCGAACTCGGCATCAGCGACACGGGCGAGCCCGCCGTCCTGCCGGTCGCGGTGAACGCGGACTCGCTCGCGACCTGGTTCCTGTCCGCCCTGGCCCGGCTCCCCGATGAGCCGCGGATCTGTTTCGAGCTGCGGCGCGAGGACGAGGACCACACGACGTCGCTGCTGCGCGAAGGCTCGGTGATGGCCGCGGTCACGTCGTCGCCGGACGCGGTGTCGGGCTGTACGGTGCGGCGGCTCGGGCGGATGCGGTATCTGCCGGTCGCCTCGCCCGGCTTCGCGGCACGGTGGCTCGGTGACTGGCCGCGCGTGCCGCTCGGGGAGGTCCTCGCGGACGCGCCCGGGGTGTTCTTCGACCGTCGCGACTGTCTGCAGGACGACTTCGCGCGCAAGGTGACGGGCGGGCGCGGGGCGAGCCCACTGCGGCACTACGTCCCTTCGTCGCGCGGGTTCCTGGAGGCGGTCGAGGCCGGTCTCGGCTGGGGCGTGGTGCCGCAGGCCCAGGCCGAGCCCCGGTTGCGGGCGGGCGCGCTGACCCTGCTCGACGCCGACCGGGTCGTGGACGTACCGCTGTTCTGGCAGCAGTGGAAACTCGACTCCCCGGCGCTCGCCGCGCTGGCGGACGCGGTGGTGGCCGCGGCCGGCGAGGCCCTGGACCAGTGACACGCGGCGGACGGGCGGCGGACAGAACGTGCGCTGCGGGCGACTCGTGTCTAGCGTCACTGGCATGACGACTGATCCGCGGAGTTACGAGCTTCTGCTGGTGCCCGAGTTCACCGAGCGCGGGACGGGGACGATCGGCGGTGACAGCGCGCTGCGGTCCGCGGTGGTGGTCGCCACCGGGGAGACCGGCGCGTCCGGCTACCCGCGCTACGTCGGGGGCGGCATGGAGGCCGACATCGACCCGGCGACGCGGTCCGTCGAGGCGCTGCTCGTCGACGGGGCGGAGCTGGACTACGGGCTCTCGGTGCGAGTCGCGGACCGGTCGGACGGCTGACGTTCCGGTACCGCGCTGACCTCAGACGGTCGCAGACGGTCGCAGACGGACTCAGACGGTGAAACAGCGTTTGAGGGGAACCCTCGTGTCGAACGCCACCCCACGTGCACCACGCGGTGGCGTCCGACAGAACTGAACGCGGAATTCCACGAGGGATTCCACACCGAGGAGCGAAAAACGAGTGGCCGAGCAACTCACCCATCAGTCCGGCGACGAGTCCGTCGGCCTGAAGAAGGCACTGACGACTCCCCTGCTCTACTTCTTCATCCTCGGAGATGTGCTGGGGGCGGGGGTGTACGTCCTCGTCGGGCAGGTCGCCGCCGAATCGGGCGGCGCCGTCTGGGTGCCCCTGGTCCTCGCCCTGCTGCTCTCGCTGCTGACGGCCTCCTCGTACGCCGAGCTGGCCACGAAGTATCCGAAGGCCGGGGGCGCCTCCCACTACGCGACGCTCGCCTACGGGCCCTTCGCCGGTTTCCTGGCCGGGTTCTGCATGCTGGCGGCGGGCATCGTCTCCGTGGCCGCGCTGGCCCGGGGCTTCGCCGGGGAGTATCTGACCGCCTTCGTCACCCTGCCTGTCGTCCTGGTGGCGGCTCTCTTCCTGGGCGCCCTGGCCCTCCTCAACGCCCGCGGCATCAGCGAGTCCACCCGCGCCAACGTCGCCGCGACGATCATCGAGGTGGGCGGTCTCCTGCTGGTCGTCGGCCTCGGCGTGTGGTTGTTCCTGCGCGGCGACGGCGACGCAGGGAGGCTCGTCCAGCTCGGCACCGCGGAGAAGGGGGCCGCGGCCGGGGTCCTGAGCGGCACGGTGCTCGCGTACTACTCCTTCGTCGGCTTCGAGACCTCCGTCAACGTCGCGGAGGAGACCCGCGACCCACGCCGTTCCTACCCCCGCGCCCTCTTCGGCGCCCTGGTGACGGCGGGCGCCGTCTACGCCCTCGTCGGGATCGTCGCCTCGGTGGCCGTCCCCACCGAGACGCTGGCCGACTCCAGCGGCCCGCTGCTCGAAGTGGTGCGGGAGGCCGGCGGGGTGCCGCCGAAACTGTTCAGCGCCATCGCCCTCGTCGCCGTCGCCAACGGCGCGCTGCTCACCGGCATCATGAGCTCGCGGCTGGCCTACGGCATGGCGCGGGACGGGCTCCTGCCGCGCTTCCTGACCCGTGTGCTGCCCGGCCGCCGCACCCCGTGGGCGACCATCGCGGTCACGACCGTCCTCTCGTTCCTGCTGGCCCTGACGGGGGACGTGGAGACGCTCGCGTCGACCCTCGTGCTGCTACTCCTGGTCGTGTTCTTCCTCGTCAACACCGCTGTCCTCGTGCTGCGCCGCGACCGCGTGGAGCGCCCCCACTTCCGGGCGTACACCGCCCTCCCGGTCCTCGGCGCGCTCTCCTGCGTGCTGCTCGCCACGCAGATCGAGGCCGAGGTGTGGACCCGCGGCCTGATCATCCTCGCGGTCGGCGTGGCCCTCGGCGCGGTGTCCGCCGTGCGCCGCCGCAGGGCGTCATCGCCGCGCTGAGGCTTCTACGCCGAGGCCGGGCCGGGCAGGGGCGACACCGGGCGCTCGAAGAACGTCTCCAGGGAGACGGTGGCCTGTGTGCCGCTGACCCCTTCGATCGCGTACAGGCGGCGGAGCACGTCCTGCAGCTGCTCGGTCGTGGCCGTGCGGACCTTCACAAGGACCGAGGCGCTGCCCGCGATGACGTGCGCTTCCTGTATCTCGGGGATCGCCGCGAATGCGTCCGCGGACTCCCCCATCCACGCCGTCGATTCGACCATCACGAAGGCGAGCACCCCGCGGTCGAGCGCGGCGGGGTCCACCTCGACGGTCGTACGCCGGATGACGCCGCGCTCGCGCAGCTTGCGGACCCGCTCGTGGGCGGCGCCCGCGGAGAGACCTGCTCCCTTGCCCAGGGCGGCGTACGAGATCGTCGCGTCCTCCTGGAGGAGGGCGATCAGCCGACGGTCCATGTCATCCACAGTCACCATGGCGCAACCATACAGCGTTCTGGCATAGTCATGATCGTCCGAACAACATTCGGTTCTTCACCGCTAAGGGGTATTCATGTCCGGCGACGACAGCACCTCCCTGTACGAGATCCTGGACGAGCGGTTCCGTACGGGGCGGTGTGCGAACGGGGACGACCGGCTGGAGAAGCTGTACGGGGGCTGCCGGTGGGCCGAGGGTCCGCTCTATCTGCCCGCCTGGCGTCAGCTCGTCTGGAGCGACATCCCGAACGACCGGCTGCTGCGCTGGGACGAGGAGACCGGCGCGGTCTCCGTGTTCCGCTCGTCGGCCGGGCACGTCAACGGCAACACCATCGACCGCGAAGGCCGGCTGATCTGCTGCGAGCAGGGCAACCGCCGGGTCACCCGCACCGAGCCCGACGGCCGGATCACCGTGCTCGCCGAGCGGTTCGAGGGGAAGCGGCTGAACAGCCCGAACGACGCGGTCGTCCGCTCGGACGGTTCGGTGTGGTTCTCGGACCCGGACTTCGGGATCACCAGCGACTACGAGGGCAACCGCGCCGACCCCGAGATCGACGGCCGCAACGTGTACCGGATCGACCCGTCGACGGGCGAGGTGCGGCTGGTCGCGGACGGCTTCGGGGCGCCGAACGGCCTGGTGTTCTCGCCCGACGAGCGGCAGTTGTACGTCTCCGACACCGGGGCCGGCTGCATCCGGGTCTTCGACGTGCGCGAGGACGGCACGCTCTCCGAGGGCAGGGTGTTCGCCGAGGCGAAGGACGACGTCGGCCGGTTCGACAACCTCCGCTTCGACGACGGCGGCCGCCTGTGGGCCGCCGTCATCGAGGGAGGGGTGCACTGCTACGACCCCGACGGCACCCTCATCGGACGGCTGCGGGTGCCGGAGCCGGTGTCGAACATCGCCTTCGGCGGCCCGAAGAACAACCGGCTCTTCATCACGGCGACGAGCTCGCTCTACTCACTGGTGATGGCCGTGACGGGGCTGCCGCGGGTGCGCGCCTGATCGGGCGCGGCGCGCGGGTGCGGCCCGCTCACTCCGTGGCTTCCGCCTCCACCGGCTTGGGGATGAGGAAGGACGTCGCGAAGGCCGCCGCGATGAGGGCGACTCCGGCGATCATGCCTGCCGTGTAGCCGGCGGGCGACGTCTTGTCGGCCGGTTCCGCGGCGGTCTGCACGGCGTAGAGGACGGCGAAGCTGAGGCCCGCGCCGAGGTTGAAGGCGCCCGCGTTCAGACCGGGCAGGAAGCCCGGGTTCTCCTTCGGGGAGAGCACGATGCCGAGGCCGTTGAGGACGATGTTACCCACGCCCGCGTAGGTCACGCCGATGAGGATCGACGCGGCGAGGAGGAGCAGCCGCGAGTCGGCGTGCAGTGTGAACAGCATCAGCGTGACCGTCACGGCCGAGCCGATGAGGCCGAGGCGCAGGATGCGGCCGTAGCCGTACGTGGCGGCGAGGCGTCCGGCGAGCGGGCCCATGGCGAGGCCCGCGAGGGCGTACGGCGTCAGGGTCCACCAGGCGGACTGCTCGGCGCTCATGCCGAAGCCTGCCTGCGCGTCCTGCGCGAAGGCGGGGATCATGCCGTTCATGACGGCGAACACGCCGGTCATGGTGAGGACCGTGGTGAGCAGCAGCGCCCAGGTGGAGCGCTGCCGCAGGTGGCGGGTGGCGACCAGGGGGTGGCTGCTCCGGTCCTCGATGCGCCAGAACAGGGCGAAGGCGATGGCGGTGACGACGAACAGGGCGACGACGAGCGGCCAGTTCGCGTTGCCGAGCTTGCCCGCCTCGTTCAGGGCGATGAGGGCCGCGCCGACGGAGATGACCAGGAGGGTGACTCCGGGCCAGTCCATGCGGGTGTCGGTGGTGTCGACCGCCTTCGACTCGGGGGTGAGGACGGCGACGAGGACCGTGGCGAGCGCGGCCACCCCTGCCATGGTCCAGAACACCGACTGGAAGCCGTGGTGGTCGGCGAGGTAGCCGCCCGCGAGGGAGTCGACGCCGGCGATGCCGCCGTTGACGGCGGTGATGACGCCGAGCAGTGTGCCGTACTTCTTCGGCTCGTGGACCTCGTTGCGCAGCATGATCAGGCAGAGCGGCACGGTGGGTCCTGAGACGCCCTGGATGACGCGGCCCGCGAAGAGCATCGGCACGCTCTCGGCGAGCGCGGCGACGACGCAGCCGACGACCATGAGCGCCAGCATTCCGGTGAGGACTCTGCGCCGGCCGATGAGGTCGCCGAGGCGCGGCAGGAAGAGCGAGAAGAGCGCGGCCGAGGTGAAGAACGCGGTCTGGGTGAGGCCGATCTCGGCGGAGGTCGCGCCGAGGGAGTCCTCGATGTTCTTCAGGGCGGGGCTGAGCATGCTCGCGTTGAGCTGGAAGGCGAAGCAGGCCGCGAGGAGCGCGGTGACCAGGACGCCGATGCGGACCGGACGGGAGCCGCGGGCGCCGCCGGGTGCGGCGGCAGGCTCGGTGAAGGAGGCGTTCATGCGCTGACGTCGCCGATCCGCTCGAGGGCGTCCACGATCAGGTCCCAGAAGCGCGTGTGGTCCAGGTCGACGGCGACCTGAGTGTGGCAGTCGTCGGGGGCGGGCGCGCGGAAGTCCGTCACGGTCATGCCGAGCGTGAGCGTGCCGGTCAGCTCGACGTCGACGGGCGCCTTGCGGACCGTCATGACGCTCGGGTCGATGACGTACGCGACGGCGCACGGGTCGTGGACCGGCGGCGCCTCGAAGCCCTGGGCCTCCAGGTACATGGCGCCGAAGAAGTCGAGGAGCTCGTTGACGAAGAGGGCGGGCTTGGTGCCGACCTTCGCGATGCGCTCGATGACCTCGGGGGTGGCGAGGGCCTGGTGGGTCAGGTCGAGGCCGACCATGGTGACGGGCCAGCTCTCGTTGAAGACGATGTGCGCGGCCTCGGGGTCGATCTTGATGTTGAACTCGGCGACGGGGCTCCAGTTGCCCGTGTGGTAGCCGCCGCCCATGAGGACGACCTCGCGGACGCGCTCGACGATGCGGGGCTCCTTGCGGGCGGCCAGGGCGATGTTGGTGAGGCCCGCGGTCGGGACGATGGTGATCTCGCCGGGCTCGTGGGCCATGACCGTGTCGATGATGAGGTCGACGGCGTGGCGCTCGTCCAGGGCGAGGGTGGGCTCGGGCATCAGGGGGCCGTCGATGCCGCTCTCGCCGTGGATGTCCGGGGCGTTCTCGACGTCGCGTACGAGGGGACGGGGGCATCCCGCGGCGAAGGGGACGCCGGTGATGTTCGCGATGCGGGCCACCGACAGGGCGTTGCGGGTGACCTTCTCCAGGGTCTGGTTGCCCACCACGGTGGTGACGGCTACCAGCTCGACATCCGGGTTGCCGTGCGCCAGGAGCATGGCGATGGCGTCGTCATGTCCGGGGTCGCAGTCCAGGATGATCTTTCGGGGCATCGCGGAACCTCTTTGTTCGGCTGAGCCGGCGCTGCGCGGCGACGGCTCGGGAAAACGTTCTCCGAAGACTGTGTGCACAGGTGCGAATTATGTCAATGGCCGAAACCACACCCCTGCAAACGCGCCCGGAACGGACAGGGACCGGAGCGGGGCAACTATGACGCAACCGGCGTAATTTGCCCTCGAAACAGGGTCTGGTCGTGGGGAACGCCCGCTGATAACGTTTGCCGAAATTTGATCGGCTCGTCGAAAGGGTGGGCGCGGCGTGGGGGACGTAACGCTGAGAGATGTGGCCCGGGCCTCCGGTTGCTCCGTCGCCACGGTCTCCCGGGTCCTGGCCGGCACGCGCCCCGTCGGCGCGGAGACCGCCCGCCGTGTCCGCGAGGCGGCGGACGCGCTCGGCTACCGCCCCAACCACGCGGCCCGCGCCCTGCGCAGCCGCTCCACGGGCACGGTCGGGCTGGTCCTGCCGCAGATCACGAACCCCTTCTACCCCACGCTGGTGCGGGAGTTGACGCACGTCCTGCACGCCGACGGACGGGCCGTGCTGCTGGCCGACTGCGACGACGACCCGGTGGCCGAGGCGGAGTACATCGCCGACCTGCTGAGCCGGCAGGTGGACGCGCTCCTCGTGATCCCGGCGGACGAGGAGCGCAGCCGGGCGGCTGTGGCCGCGGCTGCGGCGCGGGTGCCTCTCGTCCTGATGGACCGTGGCTGCGGTCCGGGCATCGCCGACTCCGTCGCCGTCGACAACACCGCGGGCATGGCTCTCGTCCTCGACCATCTGGCCGCCGCGGGGCGTCGCCGGGTGTGCTTCCTGGGTGCGGCGGGGACGGCTTCGGCGGCCGTCGAGCGGCTCGCCGCCTACGCCGCGGGGGCCGGCGCACTCGACCCCGGCGCGCCGGACCGGGTGGCCCTCGGCGACTTCTCCGTCGAGTGGGGGCGGGCCGCGGTCGACGAGGTGTGGCCCGCCCGGCCCGACGCCCTCGTCTGCGCCAACGATCTGATCGCCATCGGGGCGCTGCAACGCCTGCAGCAGCTCGGCGCCGACGTGCCCGGCGAGGTCGCCGTCACCGGCTTCGACGACATCCCGATGGCGGCACTCTCCGCCCCGGGCATCACCACGGTCCGCCAGCCGGTGGCCGAGCTGGCCGCAGAGGCGGCACGACTCCTCGGCGACCGCCTCTCCGACGGCACGGACGGGCCACGCCGCGCGATTCGGCTCGCTCCCGCACTTGTGGTGCGGGAGTCGAGCACGCGGGACACACCGGGGAGCGGACGGTTCGGTGTACCGCCGGCGGCGCGGTCGGCGGAACCGGTCAGCGCCACGACCGTCACGTGAGAACCCACACCACAGTCAGTCGCGGGACAGACGCCGCCTCTTTTCGGACATGAGGATCAGGGCTGTCAGGACGAGGATCCCGAAGACCGTGGCCCCGAGGCCGGCTGCCCAGAGGCTCGGATATTGCCGTGAGGTGTCGGTGCCGCCCGGCCCGCCTCGGCGACCTCCGCCGAAGGGCCACGTATCCACCACGGCCCCGCCGATGACGACCAGCACGACGAAGCCGCCGAGCGCCGCGCCCGCCCAGGCGAACGACCGGGCAGCGTGCCGCTGCCAGTCGAGGGAGGTCAGGGCGGCGAACATCAGCAGGAGCAGGCCGGGGACGGCCAGCCCCATCAGCACGGCGAAGCTGTGGACCCCGCCGGGCCAGGAGGCTCCGGCCCAGCGCCAGACGTCCTGCCCCCAGAGCTCGCCCCCGACCGCAGGGACACAGACGACGCACGCGATGACCACCACCATCGCGAGACAGGACTTGTAGTCCCGTCGGCGGGTAGGCGCAGGCGCCCCATCCGAAACGGGCGCCTGCTCTTCGTCCTGCTCCACTGTCACGTATCCCTGGTCGTCTCGACGCCAACGGACCATGCCCTCGTCGGCAGTTCCAGCGTGCTCGGCTGTCGACAGTAGCCCGGAGAGGCGACCGCGTCCCATGCTCGGCTCGTCGTGCGATGCGCCTGCGGTCACGAACGGGCAGAGGGGGAACGCGGTCGCCGCCCGAGCTGTCAGCCGGTCAACCGGTCAGCGGCGCACCCGCCACGTGAGCGAGTCGGACAGCAACGTGCGCAGTTCCGGGTCGAGGACTGCTTTCGTCGGGTTGGTGGCGCGGACCGTGAGGTGGTGCGTGCGGCCGTCGGACGGGACCCCCAGGGCGCGTGGGGTCACGGTTGTGTCGCCGTCGGCGTGGCGGACCTCGCGGCCGTCTACGCTCCAGCGCAGCCGGATGCCCTCCGCCGCCTGCACACGGACCTTGGTGTCGCGTCGCACGGTGCGGTCCGTGGGCGTGACCGCGGTGACGACGGACGCGTGCCGGTGGAAGCCCGCGATCATGGCCTCGCGGCCGGGCAGGTTGAACTCGCGGCCGAGCGTGCGCATGATCGAGTCGGTCGTGGGGCGGTAGAGGCCGCGCGGGTAATAGCCGCCGCCTTCGTACGCACCGACCTTCCCGCCGTCCGGCGAGGTCCGGCCGATCCACCGGTACCACTTCTTCTTCTGCGCCGTCAGCTGGTCGGCCCGCAGCTTGCTGATGTTGGTCTCCCAGGGCTCGGCGCCCCGGTACGTGCCGTACTCGTCGTACCAGTACTCGTCGGCCAGCTTGCCCAGCGAGTGGCCGGTCTCGTGGACGACGACCTGGTCGGACTGGGCGTTGTCCGAGGAAGCGGTGGCGATGCCGTCGTAGCCGGAGGGTGAGGTGATGTCGTTGTAGCCCGCGCCGCCGTACTTGGTGGAGTTGGCGAGGACGATGACGAGGTCGGGGTCGGCGGCCTTCTTCGCGTACGACTCGACCTTGTTGGTGTCGACGCAGAGCAGCCGCTCGATGCCGTCGCAGAAGAAGGCGGAGCCGAGCGCGGTGTCCTTGACGGTGCCGCTCGTCGGGTCGCCGGAGACGCCGGACTGCCGGGAGACCGCGTCGACCGCCCAGACGTTGAAGAGGCCCTTGTAGGAGGCGTACGGCTCGACGGCGGAGACCTTCGCCCACTTGGCGCGCACGTCGGCGTGGAAGTCCTCCTGCTGGGATGCGGTGTAGCCGTCGCCGATGAAGACGACGTCGAGCTTGGCGTCGGTCGGCCCCGCTTCGACGATCGGGACGACGTCGCCGTCGCCCTTGATCTCCGCGCGCTCCTTCGCGGAGAGCGCCGGGGAGGCGGGGACCTCGGTGTGCCGGGGGTGGCCGGCGGGGCCGGTGAAGTACTCGACGTGCTCGGTCCGCGCGGCGCCCGGCTCCGGGTCCGCCGCCGTGGCCGTGCCCGCGGGGCCGGTGGCGACGACCGCCGCGGTGAGGGCGATACCGGCGGCGAGGGCCGTGCGCAACGACCTGCGTCTGGCTCCACCGGATGCTCCACCGGATGCTCGACCGGGTATTCGATACGTGGGGGGCATGGGCGTCCTTTCGAAGTCCGCGATGTACGCGATATAAATGGCGAGTTAAGCGGGGTTAAGGCGCGGCTCAACGTAGAGGCTTCCGGGACGCCAGGCAATGGGTGTGCCTCAAGTTGCTTGCGGGGTGGACGAGTTCGCGCCGCCCTGAGTACATGGGCTCGACTTCACGTACGAAGAGACAGGCATCCGAAGCGACAGATGTCCGGAGAGGCAGCGGTGACGCAGAGGAGTTCCGGGGGCCTGCTACCCGACGACCCGGCCGAGATCGGCCGGCGCGTCCAACGCCTGCGCGGCGAACGCGGGCTGACCCAGCGCCAGTTGGCCGAGCCCGCCTACACCCCCGCGTACGTCTCCACCCTGGAGTCGGGCAAGGTGCGCCCCTCCGAGGCCGCCCTCCGCCACCTCGCCGCCCGCCTCGACGTCAGCTACGAAGAGCTGGCCACGGGCCGCCCCGCCCACCTGGCCGCGGGGCTGCGCCTGCGGCTGACCGACGCGCGGCGCGCCCTGGCCACCGGCGCCCCCGAGGACGCCGCCGCGCTGTTCGGCGCGCTCCACGAGGAAGCCGTCGAGCACGCGCTCGTGGCCGAACAGGCCGACGCCCTGCTGGGCCTCGGCGACTGCCTCCTGGAGTCCGGCGACCTCACCGGCGCCCGCGACCGGTTCGCCGCCGTCGAGCGGCTCCTCGCCGACGAGCCGCTGCCCCGCCGCGTCCCGGCCATCAGGGGCCGCGCCACGGCCCACCTCCTCACCGGCGAACTGCGGTACGCCTGCTACCTGTTGGAGAGCACCCTCGACGAGCTCGACACCGCGGGACTGCACGACCCCGATGCCCTGCTGCTCCTCTACACGGCGTCCATCGCGCCGTACATGGACATGGGCGCACACGCGCGGGCCGCGCACGCCGCCGAGCTGGCGCTCGCGCTCGCCCCGCGGGTCGACGATCCCGCGCTGGTCGCGGGGATGCACCGCGGCGTGGCCCGCACCCTCATCGCCGAAGGCCGCATCGCCGAGGCCGACGCGTCGCTCGCCAAGGCCCAGGAGCTCTACCGCCAGCTGCACATCCGCACCGAGCTCGCGCACTGCCACTGGATGCGCGGGTACGTGCACGCGCAGGACGGCGATCTGGAGCGCGCCGAGACCGAACTGCGCACGGCCCGCGACATCCTCGCCTCCAAGCGGGCCGCGCTCTTCACCGAACAGGTCGAGGTCGAGCTCGCGGACGTGCTGCGGCGGCGCGGCAGGGCCGAGGAGGCGGAGGCGCTGCTGCGGCCGCTGCTCACCGCGGACGACGACGAGACAGGGGGCGCGGGGACGCTCGGGGCCGGGTCGCTGGGGGCCGGGCGGGGCGCGGTGCACGCGGGCGGCGCGCACCGGCTGCTCGGGCTGATCGCCGAGGAGCGGGGCGACACCGAGCGCGCCGAGGAGCACTACTGCGCGGCGCTGTCCCTCCTCGAACGCTCCAGCGCGGTCGGCGACCTGGCGGACCTGTGCCGCCTCCTGGGCGATCTGCTGCGCCGCACCGGGCGGGTGGAGGCCGCGATGGACGCGTACCGCACGGGCCTCGGCCACCGGGCCGCACCCGGCACGACCACCTTGGGGCCCGCGCCCGCCACTCCCCCGATGTGAGCCGCGACGGGACGGGACGTGCAGGACGTGCGGGTGGCGCCTGCACGGACAGCACCTGCATCGAAAGATGTACGGCCATTTCATCCACGGCTACGACTCCCATGATCGCGCGGGCGCCGAGGATGGTGAGTACCCCCTGATCCGGCGGTTTCCAGCGGTACCGAGGAGAGACACATGGCAGGCCCGCAGCGCACCTCACCCGCCCCCTCGCTCACCGGAGCCCTGGGCCGGGCGCTGGGCGGCGGTCTCGTCATGGCCGTGGCGCTGGGCGCGGGTACGGCGGTGGGTCCCGTGCTCGCCGACGCCGTCGGCCTGTCCGGGTTCCTCGCCCGGCTCGTTCCGGCCGCGCTGGTCAGCGCGGTGGCCCTGCCGCTCGTCGTGCTGGCGCTGCGGCGCCGGGGCGGCTCCCTCAAGGACATCGGGTTCGGCGGCCCGGGCGACAGCCTGCGGGCCCTGCTCGCGGGGGCGGGGATGACGGTGGGCGCCGCGGCCCTCGTGCTCGGCGCGGGGACGGCCGCCGGCCTGCTGAGCTGGTCGCGCCCCGATCTGCCCGAGCTCGCCGGATTCCTGGTGACGAACGGCGTGGTCGCGCTGCTCCTGGAGGCGCTGCCGGAGGAGACGACGCTGCGCGGCTGTACGTGGACCGCGCTGCGCGGCCGGTTCGGTGGCCTGGCCTCGGCACTCGGCACGACGGCCGTGTTCCTGGTCGTGCCCGGTCTTTCGACGGTGGTGGAGGCCGGGGTCGCGCCCCTCGTCGGCGGGGACGCCGGTCCCGTCGGGCTCGCCCCGGGCGGGCAGGACCCGGTCGGTTACCTGATTCTGCTGACGGTGTTCGGCCTGATGCTCGTCTCGGCCCGTACTGCCGTGCGGCACGCCCCGCTGTGGGTGGGCATCGGGGCGCATCTGGCGTTTCTGACCGTCAACCGGGTGGTGTTCGAGGGGGACAAG
Source organism: Streptomyces sp. NPDC039480 (assembly GCF_055597165.1). Lineage (NCBI taxonomy): Bacteria > Bacillati > Actinomycetota > Actinomycetes > Kitasatosporales > Streptomycetaceae > Streptomyces > Streptomyces sp. NPDC039480. The sequence continues at coordinate 229,494 of NZ_JBVITX010000014.1, forward strand.
CGTGGCGCGGGCTGGTCCGTGGAGGTGTCGTCCCCGGACGTGGAACTCCTCGTACCGGTGTATCTGCTGGTCGCCATGGCCGGGTTCGCGGTGTGGCGGCGGGTGGCGAAGCGGCGTGGGGACAGTGACCTGGGCAACGGCAGCGGTGCAACCACCTCCGCGTCCCTCAGTCGTCGAGCAGCCGCCACGCGGTGAGGGCGAGCCGGGCGCGGAGCAGCCCCGTGGGCTCGGTCAGGTCGATTTCCAGGCTCTTTCCGAGCTGTTCGAGTCGGCGGGCCACGCTGCTGTGGTGCAGGTGCAGGAGGTCCGCGGCCCGGCGCAGGGAGCCGGTGGAGCAGTAGGCGTCCAGGGTCTCCAGGTCGGAGGCGGCGGCCTCGCCCGCGGCCAGGCGCGCGATCGCGGCCACGTCGGCGTTGTCCCGTACGGCGTCGGGCGAGACCTGTGCGAGCAGCGCGAGCGCGCCCAGTCCGTCGTGGGGGACGACCGGCCGGCCCGGGGTGGCGAAGCGGAGGGCGGTGCGGGCTTCGCGCCAGGACCGTTCCGGACTTCCGGCGGTGCCGACACCCGCCCGTACACCTGCCGGGAACGCGCTCTGGTCGACGGTGGTGGCCAGGATGACGCCCACGTCGGCGAGCGGTGCCGCCTTCACCGGCCGGGAGGGGCAGATCAGGGCGCCGATCCGGTCGAGCGGCAGTCGCGAGCGGACGGCGACGGCGCGGACCGGCAGGCCGGCCGCGAACCCCAGCAGGCGCAACGCCCTTGCCCGGGCGGCCTCTTCGCTGTCGCAGCTGATGGCGAGCTCGACCAGGGCGGGGTCGGCCATTGTGGTGCGGGCCGGGCCGTACCGTTCGACGGCCGCCGCGGCGGCGATGGCGAGCCGGTCGAGGAGGATGTCGTCGAGCGGTTGGGGCGGTCCTGGGCGCTCCAGCCACACCGTGCCGATCTCCTCCTCGTCGAGGGTGATCGGCGTCGTGCTGGACGCGGGTGACGGCGGGGCGGACGTCGGGGTGCCCTCGGGCGAGATGCGGATCGCCCGCCCGGTGCCGTGCAGGAGCACCCCGGTCACACACTCGGCCAGGCCCGCGGAGGCCCGGGCGAGCGCCTGGAGGTCCAACCGCCGACGCATGAGCGTGTCGTAGAACGTGACGACGCGGATCGCGCCCTCGACGTGCGGGTCGAGTCCCGACAGCCGTACCGCCAGTGCTTCCATCCCAGGAGGATAGGGGCGGGTGAGCCGGGTGAGGTGATCGCGGTCGGCCGGATCGACACGGTGACGCCTCATGGACCGCGATGGGCGGCGTGCTGCACCATGGCGGGCAGACAGACAGCTGCTCAGCGTTCCGCGCCACGACAGTCACGCCACGGCACGCCAGTCACGTCACGACAACGCCCTGACAGCCCAGGCCGTCGCCTGGAAGGGAGCGGCCTCTTGGCCTCCTCACCGTCTCCGTCGCCGTCTCCGTCGCCCCTCTCCGCGTACCGCGCTCCGCCGCCCGCAGCCGACGTCGTGATCATCGGGGGCGGGGTGATGGGAGCGAGCATCGCTTTCCACCTCGCGGAGGCAGGCGTACGCGACATCGTCGTCGTAGAGCGCGGCGAGCTCGCCTGCGGCAGCTCGGGGAAGCCGATCGGCGGGGTGCGGGCGCAGTTCTCCGATCCGCTCAACATCGAGCTGGGCCACCGCAGCCTGCGCGCCTTCCGGGAGTTTCCGCGCCGCCCGGGCGCGGACATCGGGCTCGACACCGTCGGCTATCTGTTCCTGCTGACCAGCCCCGGCCAGGCGGCCGACTTCGAGGACGGCGTGCGGACGCAGAACAGCCTCGGCGTGCCCAGCCGCATGATCGGCCCCCGCGAGGCACGAGCGCTCTGCCCCTACCTCAGTACCGAGGGCCTGGTGGCCGCCGCCCACTCCCCCGCCGACGGCCACGCGCGTCCGGCGCTCGTCGTCCGCGGATACGCGCGTGCCGCGGCGCGGGCCGGTGCCGTGTTCGCGACGCACACCACGGTCACCGGCATGGACACGGCCGGCGACCGCGTCACCGTCGTACACACCGACCGCGGTCCGGTGTCGTGCTCCGCGGTCGTCTGCGCCGCCGGGGCCTGGTCGGCGTGGATCGGCGCCATGGTGGGCGTCGAGCTCCCGGTGCGGCCGCTCCGCCGCCAACTCGCCTTCACCATCCCGCTGGTGCCCGCCGCGCCGCGCATCCCCTTCACGATCGACTTCGCGTCGTCGGCGTACTTCCACAACAGTGACGACGGACTGCTCCTCGGGCTCGCCGACCCCCGTGAGACCGAGGGCTTCGACACCACGTGGACGCCGGGGTGGCTGGAGCTGTTCCGTGCGGTGGCGCGCCGACGGGCCCCGGCCCTCGCGGAGATGGCGGTGTTCGGCGGCTGGGCGGGTTTGTACGAGGTCACGCCGGACCACAACGCGCTGATCGGCCGCTGCACCGCACCGGCCAACCTCCTTTACGCCACCGGGTTCTCCGGGCACGGCTTCCTGCAGGCCCCCGCGGTCGGTGAGATCGTCCGCGACCTGTACCTGGGCCGGCGGCCGTGCGTCGACGTCGCGCCGCTTGGCGCGGACCGCTTCCGGGCCGGGTCCGCGAGCCGCCCGGAGGCCCATGTGGTGTGACTCCGAGAGGACCCGCAACCCCGGCAGGACTCCCGCGACGGCTCCTGAAAGGACGACGTGCCGATGATCGAACAGTGGCGGCTGCGCGCCGCGTTCGCCGCCCGGCTCTCCCGGATGTACGGGCGTGAGGTCCCCGCGTACACGACGCTGGTGGACGTCTCCCGCGAGGTCAACGAGGACGTCCTGCGCGCGCGGGGCGCCGACGCGGAACGCCTCGGGACCATCGGCCGGGTCACCGCCGAACGGCACGGCGCCATCCGGGTCGGCACCCCCGAGGAGCTGGCGCGGGTCGGCCGCGTCTTCGGTGCCCTCGGCATGCGCCCGGTCGGCTTCTACGACCTGCGCGACACCCCCGCGAGCGCGCTCCCGATCGTGTCGACGGCGTTCCGGCCGGTGGACGAGGACGAGCTGGCCCGCAATCCGTTCCGGGTCTTCACGTCCATGCTCACCGTGTCCGATCCGCGCTTCTTCGACGCGGATCTGCGCTCGCGCCTCGCCACGTTCCTCGCGGGGCGCGAGCTGTTCCCGCCGGAGCTGCTCGCGCTGGCCGACCGGGCGGAGGCGGAGCGGGAACTGTCCGACACGGACGCCGAGCGGTTCCTCGAACTCGCGGTGCGGGCCTTCGAGTTGTCGCCGGAGCCCATCGACCGCGAGTGGTACGCGGCCCTGGAGCGCGTCTCCGCCGTCGCCGCGGACATCGGCGGCGTACGCAGCACCCACATCAACCACCTCACCCCGCGCGTCCTGGACATCGACGAGCTCTACCGGCGCATGACCGAGCGCGGCGTCAAGATGATCGACACCATTCAGGGGCCGCCGCGCTGGCCGGGCCCCGACGTGCTGCTGCGCCAGACCTCCTTCCGGGCGCTCGCCGAGCCGCGTGCGCTGCGCACCGCGGACGGCAGCGTGACGCTGGGCGCGCTGCGGGTGCGGTTCGGCGAGGTCGAGGCCCGCGGCATCGCGCTGACCCGGGAGGGCCGCGCCCTCTACGACCGGCTGCTCGGCCTCATCGACGAGCGGGCCGGGCACCGGCCGGCGGGCGAGCGCGGCGATGTCGCCCGCGCCGTGTGGAGCGAGCACCTGCCGCCGACCGAACACGAACTGGCCGTGCGCGGGCTCGGGTTCTTCACCTACCACGCCGTCCCGGAACGGCCCGCGGACGGCAGCCGCCCGCCCTCCGACCTCGCCGGCCTGCTTGGTGGAGGCTGGCTGCGTGCCGAGCCGATCGTGTACGAGGACTTCCTGCCCCGGTCGGCCGCCGGCATCTTCCAGTCCAACCTCGGCGACGCGGGATCCAGGAACAGCGGCCAGGAAGGCAGTTCGTACGACGCCGACCGGCTCGCCGAAGCCATGGGCCGGGAAGTCCTCGACCCGTTCACGCTCTACGAGCGGCAGCGGGACCGCTCCCTCGCCCGACTCCCCCGTGCACTACTTCCTCAGGGAGCATCATGACCGGCATCGCCCTGCCCACCACCGACGAGTTGCGCGCCCGTGCCCGCACCGGACTCGACCGCATCGGCGTCACGGTTCCCGAGGGCGACGGCCTGCGGGCCCGCACCCCCCTCACCGGAGATGACCTCTTCGGCCTGGCCGCGACGGGCACGGCCGGAACCGAGGAGGCACTGACCGCGGCCCGTGCCGCCTTCCTCGACTGGCGCACCACCCCTGCGCCGCGCCGCGGCGAACTGGTGCGGCGCCTCGGCGAGTTGCTGCGCGGCCACCAGGAGGACCTGGCGGACCTGATCACCATCGAGGCCGGCAAGATCCGCTCCGAGGCGCTCGGCGAGGTCCAGGAGATGATCGACATCTGCGACTTCGCCGTCGGGCTCTCCCGGCAGCTGTACGGGCGCACCATCGCGTCGGAGCGGCCGGGGCACCGCCTTGCGGAGACCTGGCATCCGCTCGGTGTCGTCGGTGTCGTCTCCGCGTTCAACTTCCCTGCGGCGGTGTGGTCGTGGAACACCGCGGTCGCACTGGTCTGCGGCGACACCGTGGTGTGGAAGCCCTCCGAGCTCACCCCGCTCGTCTCCCTGGCCTGCGACCGGCTGCTGGCCAGGGCCGCCGACGACGTCGGTGCGCCCCGGGACGTGCACCGGTTGCTGCTCGGCGACGCGGCCGTCGGTGAGCGGCTCGTGGACGACCCGCGGGTCGCTCTGGTGAGCGCCACCGGTTCGACGCGGATGGGGCGCGAGGTCGGCCCGCGCGTCGCCGCCCGCTTCGGGCGCTGTCTGCTCGAGCTCGGCGGCAACAACGCGGCGATCGTCGCACCCTCCGCCGATCTGGACCTCGCCCTTCAGAGCATCGTGTTCGCCGCGGTCGGGACCGCTGGGCAGCGCTGTACGACACTGCGGCGTCTGATCGTGCACCGCGACATCGCCGACACGCTCGTCGGCCGCCTCACCGCCGCCTATCAGAAGCTGCCCATCGGCGACCCCTTCGACCGGGCCACGCTGGTCGGGCCGCTCATCTCCCTGCGGGCACTGGACGGCATGCACGCGGCGCTGGACCGTGTGCGCGGTGAGGGCGGCGAACTCCTCGCGGGTGGCGCCCGCCGCCCGGCCGCGTCGGCGCCGCACGCCGCGTACGTCGAACCGGCCGTGGTCCGCGTCGCCCGGCAGACCGACGCCGTCCGCGAGGAGACGTTCGCGCCCCTCCTGTACGTCATGGCGTACGACACCTTCGACGAGGCGATCGCCCTGCACAACGACGTGCCCCAGGGCCTGTCGTCGAGCGTCTTCACGCGCGACCAGCAGGAGGCCGAGCGGTTCCTGTCCGCGGAGGGCTCGGACTGCGGCATCGCCAACGTGAACATCGGGACGTCGGGCGCGGAGATCGGCGGTGCGTTCGGGGGCGAGAAGGAGACCGGCGGCGGCCGCGAGTCGGGGTCCGACGCGTGGCGCGCCTACATGCGGTCGGCCACGAACACGGTCAACTACTCCAGCCGCCTCTCCCTCGCCCAGAACGTCAGCTTCCTCCAGTAACACTGCGGACCGCGGCACAACCCGCAGGGCTGTGCCGTCTTATCTCTGGAAACGAGCACGCCCTCCAGAGAGCGGGTGACCTGCATGGAGCAGATGAGTGACTTTCGAAGCATCGCGGACCGTGTCGAAATCGAGGCGCTACGCGGTGAGTTCACTGACGCCGCGATGATGCGCGACTACGACCGTGCCGCTTCGCTGTTCACTGTGGACGGTGTGCTTCGGATGCCGAATATCCCCGTTGAACTCCAAGGCCGAGAGGAGATCCGCGCCTGGGGCATGCGGGTGCCGGACGTCGTCGACTTCCTCGTGCAGAACACTCATCCCGGCGTGATCCGGCTTGACGGCGACACCGCGTCCGGTCGCGCTTACATGTCGGAGATCGGGCGCGGCCTGGATGGCCGCGCACGCCTGAACTACGCCATCTATCACGACCGTTACCAGCGCACCGGCTGTGGCTGGAAGTTCACCGAGCGTGCTTATGAGGTCCGATACGAGGACTTCTCGCCGCTGACCGGCTCGCCGCCCCGCCCGGACGAGAATCCATGACCGGCCGGGCATGGCTGCGGCCCCCTCCGGGCGTGCCTGGCGACGGCTGGGCGTCCACCACCTGTTCCGGAGAAGGCCGACAGCCGGGCCGACCCGTCGGCGCGTCCTAGCAGAGCGCTACCTCCGTCACGGCGCCATCTCGTACGTCCCCGCCAGCGCCTCGACGCGCTCCCAGACGCGTGCCGAGCGGGCGTCGTCGACCACCGGGCGGCGGACGGCGGCCAGCGCCCAGCTCTGCTGGTCGGCGGTGGCGGAGTCCTTGCCGTGCAGCTCGACGGCGTGCGCGGAGAAGTCCCGTACGAGGACGGCGAAGAGCTCGTCGAGCACGTCCTGGTCCAGGCCGGTCAGGCGGGCCTGCTCCAGGATCAGCTGACCGTGCACGACCAGCGCGAACAGCTGGCCGACGGCGAGGAGCAGGTCGAGGTCGCGGCTCTGCTTCTCGTCGGGGGCGGCGGTGGTGACGAACTCGCACAGCGCGTCCGCCTGCTCGCGGAAGCGGGCGACGTTGGGCACCTCGGCGTACGCGTCGAAGGCGGTGCGCCAGTCGTGGAAGCGGATGGCGCCCAGGCCCCGGGCCGGGCCCTGCCGGAAGAGGAAGTCGTCGTCGGCCGCGTCCAGGCGGGTCGGCACGGGCGCGTACTCGGCCGGGTTCAGCAGGTGGTTGCCCATGAACTTGAGGATCAGCGCGAGGTTGACGTGGACGGTCCCCTCCAGCTTCGGCAGACCGCGGATCTCGATGGCTGCCTGCGCGAAGTAGTTGTCCTTCTCGAAGCCCTTGGCGGCGATGACGTCCCACATCAGGTCGATGACCTTCTCGCCCTCGGTGGTCACCTTCATCTTCGTCATGGGGTTGAAGAGGAGGTAGCGGCGGTCGTCGGGCCCGGCCGAGCGGAAGTAGTCGACCGCGCGGTCGCTGAACAGCTTCATGCCGACGAGCCGGACGTACGCGTCGGTCAGCTCGCGGCGCACGTGCGGGAAGGCGGTGACGGGGCGGCCGTAGAGGATGCGGTTGTGGGCGTGGGTGACGGCCTCGTACATCGCGTGCTCGCAGATGCCGATGGAGGCGGTGCACAGGTTGAACTTGCCGACGTTGACGGTGTTGAGGGCGGCGTCGAAGGCGGCGCGGCCCGTGTGCAGGACGTCGTCGGGACCGACCGGGTAGCTCTCCAGACGGAACTCGCTCACGTACTTCGACGAGTCGACGACGTTCTTGACCAGGTGGTACGCCTCGTGGCGGCTGTCGGCGGCGAAGAAGACGTAGCCGTCGGGGCCCTCGATGTCGGTGCGGCGGCCGAAGACGGAGACGAGGCCCGCGGCGTTGCCGTTGCCGATGTAGTACTTGGATCCGGTGGCCCGGAAACCGCCGTCGCCGTCGGGCTCCAAGAGCATGTCGGTGGAGTAGATGTCGGCGCCGTGGGTCTTCTCGGACAGGCCGAACGCGAACACCTCGCCCTGGGAGAGGAGTTCGGCGGCGCGGTCGCGGGCCGCGGCGTTGTCGCTCTGCCAGACGGGGCCGAGGCCCAGGATGGTGACCTGCCACGCGTACCAGTAGTCGAGCCCGTAGAAGCCGAAGATCTCGTTCAGGGCGGCGATCCGGGCGGTGTCCCAGCGCTTGTCGCCCTCTCCCTCGCCGGCGGCCGAGGCCGGGGTGAGGAAGGTCGCGAAGAGCCCCTCCTTGGCGGAGAACTCCAGGAAGTCCGCGAGCCAGGCGCGGGAGCGGTAGTCCTCGATCAGCCTGCGCTTGCCACGCGCCTCGAACCAGTCGACGGTGGCGCGCAGCAGCCTGCGGGTCTCGGGGTCGAAGTGGGTCGGGTCGTAGGTGGTCGGGTTGAACAGCAGCGGGTCGGCCATGGCGGTTCGCCTTTCCGGCTCAGGGGTGGGGAAGGGATGGGCGGGAGAGCGTCAGTGACCGATCCGGTGGAGGGTGGCGAGCACGTCGTCGAGCCAGTCGAGCGTCATCCGCTCGTACGCGATGCCGCCGCGCAGCACGACGTGCTGGAGCTCCCGTCCGGCGTCGGGGGCTTCGGGGGCCGGGGCCTCGGGCCCGGTGAAGTCGCGCCGCTCCCCCGCGAGGTAGTGCGCGAGCCGGTCGGCGTGCGCCTGACGGTGCCGCTCCACCTCGTGGATCAGCTCGGCCGGATCGTCGAAGGCCGCGCCGCGGATCTTCACGGCCAGCTCGTGCCGCATGCTCTCGGGCTGGATCGGTTCCTGCAGCCACGCGGAGAGCGCGGACCGGCCGGGGCCGGCGACGGAGTACTCCTTCTTGTCCGGCCGGTCCTGCTGCGCCACCTCGCGGGCGGCGATCCAGCCGTCGCTCTCCATGCGCTTGAGGACGCGATAGATCTGCTGGTGGGTGGCGGCCCAGAAGTAGCCGATGGAGCGGTCGAACCGCCGGGCCAGTTCGTACCCGGAGCCCGGCTTCTCCAGCAGGGAGACGAGAATCGCGTGCTCAAGCGCCATGCCCGAATCCTTCTATGCAACTCGTTGCATAGACAAGCGCCACCGGCCAGGTGAGACGCGGCTCACCCGGGGCGCGTGCCGGTCATGGGGCAGTGCCCAGGGTCAGCTGTGGGCCGTGTGGAGCGCCTGTGCCATGGAAGAGGACCCGTCGGTGACGAAGGAACGGATCTGTGCCAGGTAGGCATCGCGGTCGATACGGCCGTCGCCGTCCTCGTCCAGCGCGTCGAAAGCCGCGCGGGCGTTGTCGGCGGGGTTGCCCAGCGCGTGGCGCAGCTCGGTGAACTCCGCCCGGTCGAGGTGACCGTCACCGTCGGTGTCGGCCAGGTCGAACAGCGAACCCAGCGCCGGCCTGCACACCTCGTCGAAGGCCTCGCCACCCGCCCACGCCTCGTACTCCTCGAAGGTCACCCGGCCGTCCCGGTCCGCGTCCATCGACGCGAAGACCTGCTCGTGCGCGGCGCGCGCCACGGACAGGAGCGGGTCGTCGTCCGCCCGGCCCAGCGCCTGGGCCGCACGCTCGGGCCGGGCGAGGTACTCCTGGCGGGAGATGACCCCGTCGCCGTCGACGTCCAGCATCGAGAAAATGTGCCGCTTGGCCGTGATCGTGTCCATCCGAAACCCTCATCCCTGCGCGAGGCCGAAGGAGCGGCGGGCGCCGCTCCCACCCCGGGAACGATCACAGCGCTGCCGGGTCACCACCGCTGCCGCGCAGGCGGACGCCTGACCGGTGGCTCAGGCCGTCCCGAGCCGGCGGACGGCGGCCAGCGCGCGGTCGGCGTGTGCGCTCATGCGGAGTTCGCTGCGGACCACCTCGGCGACGGTGCGGTCCTTGCCGATGACGAACGTGACGCGCTTTGTGGGCGCCAGGGAGAAGCCGCGGGCCACACCGAACCGGCCGCGCACCACACCCTCGGGGTCGGAGAGCAGCGGGAAGCCAAGGGTGTGGCGCTCCGTGAACTCCCGCTGCCGTGCCACCTCGTCGCCGCTGATTCCCACGGGCCGCGCTCCCGCGGCGTCGAACTCGGCGGCCAGGTCGCGGAAGTGGCAGGCCTCCGCCGTGCAGCCGGGGGTGAGGGCCGCCGGGTAGAAGAACAGCACCACCGGGCCGTCCCGGAGGAGTTCGGAGAGCCGGCGCGGGGTGCCTGTCTCGTCCGGCAGCGTGAAGTCCTCTACGGTGTCGCCGACCGCCACGCGCGCCGTCATGCCCGGCTCCTGCGCGACGTACGGTTCATGGGCGGCACGGAGCCTCCCCGCGTACGGTCCATCGGCGACACGGTGCCTCCTCAAGTGGCGGGAGCGAAACCCTACTCGATGGCCGCAAGACCCTGCCGCCTGCCCTCCCCACCGGCCTCGACCTCCCGAAACGCCCTCGTGCGATGCTGGAGCACGCCGGGAGGCACCGAGAGAACGACGGGGAGTACGGCATCACCATGGCAGTGGCACGACGGACAGCGAAGGGCGTCTGGGATCGTTTCTCGGCATCCGACCCGGGACTCCTGCGGCTCATGGCGGGACTGCGCACGGTCGGGGCGATCCTCCTCGCGCTCGCCGTGCTCGCTCCCCTCGGCACATCGGTGACCCATCTCGTCGCGGGTGCGATGACGGCGATGGTCGCCACCTTCGCGATCCAGGAGAAGGAGGTCCGGGGGCAGGCGATCACGCTGGCGCTCGGGCTGCCGGTGGCGCTGGCGGCGATCTCGCTGGGGGCGCTGCTCAACTCCCGGGTGGTCACCGGCGACCTGTTCTTCGTCCTGTTGATCTTCGGTGCCGTCTACTGCCGCCGCTTCGGTGAACGGGGCACCGCACTCGGCCTGATCGGCTTCCAGGTCTACTTCGTCTCCCTCTTCGTCGACGCGTCCACCTCGGCGCTGCCCGAGCTCTGGCTGACGCTGACCATCGCCTTCGCGTGCAGCGCGGTCGTACGGTTCGCCGTGGTGCCGGAGACGCCCGAGCGCACCCTGGCGCGGCTGCGCGAGGCGTTCCGGGCCCGGCTGGCCCAGCTCATCGCCCACCAGATCGAACTCCTGGAAGCGGACGCGGAATCGTCCGAAGGCCTGGAGAAGATCCTCGACGACCTGCGGCGCAGCACCGCCCGGCTGCACGAGGCCGCGCTGATGATCCAGGGCCGCCTGGAGGAGGGCACCCGCGACGCCGCGGCGGCCGCGCTGCTGCAGCGCAGGGTGGCCGACGCCGAGATCGCCGCGGAACGCCTCGGCGTCCTGCTCCTCAACGCCCGCAGCGCGGAGCGCGTGGAGACCCTCACCCTGCACCTGCCGAGCGCCTCCGTACCGCTGTCTCGGCGCGGCCGGATCGGGCAGGACGCGGGGACCGCGCTGCGCAGGGACCTGCGGGCGCTGCACCTGCTCGTGGTGCGCCTGGTGCCCGACGACCGCGGCACGGCACTCCCGTACGTGCGCAACAGGCTGCTCGGCTACCGCGAGGAGCAGGGCCTGCCACAGGGTTCGCCCGCGATCCAGGACTGCTTCCGCGCGATCGGCGAGGCGGCGCGCGCCATTCTGGGCCTCCGGCTCGCGACTCACGGGGCGCGGGACGAGGAGTACGACACCCCCGAAGCGATGCGGTCCCGGGAGGAGTTCGAGGCGGAGGAGATCTCGATCGCCGGTGAGGCCGCGGACGCGGAGGAGCCGGAGCAGACCGGGCTGCGGCGGCCCACCACCAGGGCGGCCGTGCAGGTGGCGGTGGGCTCGGCGCTGGCCATCGTGGGCGGCGAGTTCCTGTCCACGCAGCGGTGGTACTGGGCGGTCCTGACGTGCTGGGTGGTCTTCCTCAACACCGCGTCGACGGGCGAGATCATGGTCAAGGGCTACCGCCGTCTCGTCGGCACGGTGCTCGGTGTGGTGGCCGGGGTGGTGCTGGCCGGCGCCGTCGGCAACCACACGTGGGCCGCGTTCGCCCTCGTCGTGCTCTGCGTCTTCGGGATGTTCTTCACCGCGCCGCTGTCGTACGCGCTGATGTCCTTCTTCGTGACGGCGATGCTGGGCCTGCTCTACACCCTGCTCAACACCTACAGCCTCGACGTCCTCGTGCTGCGGATCGAGGAGACGGCGCTCGGCGCGGCCTGCGGGATCATCGCGGCGGTCCTGGTGCTCCCGGTGCGGACGTCCCACCGGACCGACGAGGAGCTCGGCACGGTGCTCGCCCGGCTGCGGGACGTCGTGTCGGCCGCGGTGGGTCAGCTGAGCGGCGGCCCCGCGGTCGACCTCGTGGACCTGGCGCGCGACCTGGACACGGCACTCGACGACCTGCGCAGTTCCACGAAGCCGTTGACGCACCCGATCGCCCCGCTGCGGGCGCGGCGGCAGACGGCCCGGTACATCGTCGCGCTCCTGGAGACCTGCGCCTATCACGCCCGTTCGCTGGCGGCGACGGCCGAGCTGGTGCCGTCCAGCAAGAGCGTCGCGGCCGACGCGCGACTCGCACTCGCCGGACGGCGCATCACGCACAACATCGACCTGATCGCCGCGAAGGTGCGCGACGAGGAGCCGGACGGCGTCATCGAGTCCGGGTCCAGCATCGCCTCGATGCTGGACAGCGGCCGCCACGAGGTGCTGCGGACCGGTTCGGTGGCGTTCCGCGTGCTGCGGCATCTGCAGCGGCTCGACGAGGGCATCGTGGGCCTGGCGCGCCCGCTCGGCGTCCCGCTCGCGGCGCCCGAGGAGAGCGGTGGCGCGACGGGGGCGCGGAAGAAGGCCTGAGGCGGGCCGGGCGGCTGCTGCTGGGGACGCGTCGTCGTCCGCGGCGGCGATGACAGCCGGGGAACCGGCCGCCTACCGTCCTCCAAGTGATCTGTGCATGAGCACCTCTTGGAGGAGGAAACCGTGAAGCGCATCGGCATCATCGGAGTGGGCGAGATCGGCCGGGCCATCGTGACGGGCCTGTGCGACGGGGACGACACGTCGTTGGAGGTGTTCCTCTCGCCCCGCGGGGCCCGCACGGCTGCGGAACTGTCCGAGCGATACGAAGGTGTGCGGGTCTGTGCCGACAATCAGGAGGTGGTGGACCGCTCGGAGGTGGTGCTCATCGCCGTACGCCGACAGGACCGGCACGAAGCTCTGGCCGGTCTGACGGTGGACGACGACAAGACCGTGGTCAACGTGATGGCCGGCGTCGCCAATGACGAGCTGCGACGGATGCTGGCCACCGGCGCCCCGCTGGTCCGGGCCATCCCCCTCCCCGCCGTACGCGAACGCCGCTCCGTCACGGTGACGTACCCGGCGCACCCGGTGGTGGAGGCTCTCTTCGCGCGCCTGGGCGGGGTGCTGCCGGTCGCGGACGAGGCCGCCTTCGACGTCTTTTCCGCACTCACGGGAACGTTGACCACCCACTACTCGTATCTCGCCACGCTCACATCGTGGGCCGCCGACCAGGGCATCGCCTCCGCCGACGCCGACCGCTACATCCGCGGGCTCTTCCAGGGCGTCGGTCGCACCCTGAGCGACGAGAGCCGCTCACTCCAGCAACTGGCCGCCGACCACGAGACTCCGAACGGAAACAACGAACGCATACGCACCACATGGTTCGGCCCGGCCAACTCCGAAGCCCTCCACGAAGCCCTCGACGGCCTCCTCACCGATCTGAGGCAGCCGACCGCGAACCCGCGGTCGGACCGACAGGAGTCTCACCTCTGGCTCAGCGCACCCAGGCGCTGTACGACATGACGTCCCCTGCCTTCATCCCGTACGTGCGGTCGTCCTTGGTGACCGTGTCCTCCAGGCCCAGGACGTCGCCGTCCGCCGGGTCCAGGATCAGCATCCGGCGCAGTCCGTCGCTCTCGTGGACGTACGCCTGACCCGTGCGGCCGAGGCGGTCGGTGACCGTGCCCGCCGGGCGCAGGCCGTCGGCGTCGGCGAGGAGGTGGGCGAGCGCCGCGGTCTCGCGGGCTCCGGGTGTCCAGTGGCGGAGGAACATCGCGACGGCGTCGAGGAGTTCGCGGGTGTCGGTGAGGGGGGCGGGGGCGCTCGGGCGGCTGAGCTCGGCCAGGTAGCGGCGGAGGGCTTCCGGCGTGTGCGGGGGCCGGGTCTGCGGAGGGGCCGTGCCCGTGCTCGGGGGGTAGGTGCGGTCGCTGAGGACCTTGCCGTCGTGGACCGTGCGCGGCCCGTCGTCGCCGTCGGCGATGACCGGCTTCCCGGGGCGGCGGGGGTCGGTGGCCACGACCAGTTCCGTGTGGCTGCCGTCCGCGCGCCAGCGGGTGACGCGCTCCTCGGGCAGGGTGATCGGTGCTTCGGCGCCGGGGCCCGACGCCAGCGCCAGGCTCCATGTCCGGACGTGCGTTCCTCTGCGCAGGCGTGGCGCGTTCTCGGCGGCCGCCGACGCAGAGGCCCGGTCGGCGATCCGGTCGAGCGGCAGTGGCGTGGACCCCGACCGGAGCGTGAGGGGGTGGGGGGCCGCGGCGGCGGGCGCGCTGCTCGACCCCGCGAGGACGAGGGCCAGCGCGGCCGCCACAGCGAGCGAGACCATCTCGATGCCCCAGACGAGGCGGCGCACTTGGCGTGCGGGCCTGCGGTGTGCGGCGGGCGCGCTGTGCAGGAGCAGGTTCAACTGCCGTTCCGCGTGGCCGGGCAGGGGCCGGTCGCGGTACCGGATGTCGTCGCCGGGCGCGGGGTCGGCGGCGCGCAGGAGGGCGAGTTCGTCGTCATGAGCCATGGCCGTGGTCCTCCGGAACGGTGGCGCGGGTCGCTTCAGGGGCGGGCCGTGCGGCCGGCGGGGGCCGCATGCGGTCGATCTCGGCTCTCAGCCGGCGGCGGGCGCGGTGCAGCCTCATCGCCGCCGCGCGGGTGCCGCAGCCGAGGGCGGTCGCGAGCTCTTCGGTGTCCAGTTCCTCCCAGGCCGTCAGGCGCAGCACCTCCTGGTCGGACGTGGAGAGCCGGTCCAGGGCGTCGTGCACCCAGTCGCCCGGACGTTCGGCGTCCGGGCCCGCCACGACGTCCCTGCGGTGGCGGCTCTGGTCGTGGCCGATCCGTTCGAGCAGGCGGCGGCGACGCCCGTAGCCGCGGACCGCGTTGGCCAGGCAGCGCCGCGCTATCCCGTAGAGCCAGGGCAGCGGGGTGGGTGGCAGGTCGGCGCGGCGCCGCCAGGCGACGGCGAACACGTCGGCCACCACCTCCTCGGTGTCGTTCGTCGGGCCGCCGAGCCGCCGTGCCACGTAGCGGCTGACCGCCCAGTAGTGCTCGCGATAGGCAGCGGCGAAGGTTTCGTCGTCGCTCACGGTTACGAAGTGTCCGGCACGGCGGTGATCGTCACAGGTGCGGGGTGTGATCCATGTCGCTCCGCGTACCTGTCACAGAACACCGCCCGCCGGACACAGGCGGGGCATGGACAGCAACACCGTGACGCCGCCGCCCGCGCGCGCCTCAGACCCCGAATCCGTGCCCGCGCGAACGGCACCCCGGCCCCGGCGCCCCGGACATGCCGTGATCAAGTGGCTGACCACCACTGACCACAAGACGATCGGCACGCTCTATCTGGTCACGTCGTTCGCGTTCTTCTGCATCGGCGGTGTGATGG
>NZ_JBVITX010000015.1:0-25119 GCF_055597165.1 Streptomyces sp. NPDC039480
CCGCTTCGCTCTGCCTCCGGCAGCCGAATACTCGCGGCGTGCGGCCGCTCCGTTTCGCGCGTGCCCGCGCGAATTGCCCGCCTCCGGCGGGAGGTTATGGAATGGGCCTCCGGCCATTCCATAACTTGCGTTCCTCCGGAACGAAAAATGGATGTGAGGAATTTGGGTGCCTCCGGCACTAACCTCTGGGTGGGTTTTTCAATACTCCGTATTTGAGGTGGAGTTGACTTGCCGTCAGGTTTTAGTCTGCCCTTTTGACTGAATGTGATTTCCTCCGGAAATCACTAGGGAATTTCCAATTCCCTCTATTTCCGGGACAGGTAAGCGAACTCCCGGAAATGCAAGGGTGGTTGGCCCTCCGGGCCAACCACGTCCGGCAGAGCCGTAGGGGCGCCCTCCGGGCGCCCCCGTCCCCCTGAGGCGGCCTCACGGGATCAGCGCCTCCGGCGCGGCCCCTGCACCGGGCAATACCGTCAGCCTCTCCCCCGAGGCTGGCCATGTTGACCGCGTCCGCACACTCTCCATCATCCAACGGGCGTGGGGGCAGGGGCAGCAGAGGGGATGTCCGCAGGCCGACCACGCCCGGATGGCGTGGCTGGCCTGCGGAGCTATCTAGGCCCTCTACAGGCTGCCGCAACACCCATTGCAACCTCTATCGCAACATCGTGGCGCAACATTCAGTGCAACCCGTAATGCAGCATGGGTTCCCCATTGACGGTGAAGACACTAATATTTGAAGTACTGGGAGGAGGCGACCCCCAGCAACCGCAAGGGACCAGCGAAGGGGAAGACGTGGAGATCCAAATCTCTGACGGAATCGTCCGGCGGGTGCGCGGAGGTACGGACGCGCCCATGAACAGCCTTGCAATCCAGGCTCGTACAGTCGCGAACTTCCTGCCTCTGCTTTGCCAGCGCGCGGGGGCAAAAATCATCCACAACTCCGACGCAAATTACACCGGAATTCGCTTCGACACGAAGGTCGGCCCGGTTGTGCTGGAAATACCGGCGGGAGACGGCCCTTACCGGCTCGTGCACGAACTCATCGAGCCGGACAGGAACGGGCGCACTGAAGTTGAGATGCGTCGATTCCCGCAGATCTACAAGCCCCAAGGAGTCGCGCACATCACGGCTGAGTTCCTCCGCTCACGCGGATTCCTGAACTAGTCCGGGCGGGGGCACCCCACCCGGGGCGCCCCTTACCTCCACCGTCAGGAAGGGGAAGGCAAGTAATGGATGACACGCGAAGTGCAGAGCAGGCCGAGGAAGCCGGAGCACCTCTCACGAACGCCGAGCAGGACCAGGCCGGTTACGCGCTGCGGCTGCTCGCCCGCAGCAAGACCGACCCGGACGCGCTGAGGATCCCGCAGGAGCAGTTGGATATGGTCCGGCCGTTCTTCGAACTGGGTTGGGCCCTGGGGGTGCGCACCGGTCACACCGGTCCGGCCATGGCCGGAGTGCCGGTAGATCGCGCTATCCTCGCGCAGGCATGGGGCATGCTGCGATGTGTGCGGGTGGTGCCGCAGCTTGCCGGACCGGTGGTGTGGCAGAAGGTCAGGTATCACGGCAGCCTGACACAGCGTCACGGCATCTACTGGGTCTACGCGATTCACACGTGCACCGCACCGTTCAGTGAGGCCCCCGAGTCGCGCTATGACCTGTGTGACCTGCGTGGTGTGGGGGCGGTCAAGAACGCGCGGCGCAGGAGTCTTACGCCGTTGCCTGAGTTCCGCGCGCTTGCCTAAGGCGCAGGTCAGGGGGTGGGTTCACCCCAAGGGTAGAAACACTATTATTGGAGTTGTTCGGGGGGCGGTGGCCCCGTCCTCCGAACCCGCAGAAACCAACGTCGAAGGGGAACGGCAATGGCAGAGCAAGGAGCCCGGCAGATGCTGCCGGAGGTGCAGAAGTACGTCGAGACCGTGGAAGCGGCCGCCGCCGCTCGCAACGCGGCCATGAGCGCGGCAGAGGATAAGTACCCCGAGCGGTACAGCTCCAGCCAGGAGGGTCAGCGCCAACACAGCGCATACTCCAAGGAGGTCAACAACGCCTACGCGGCTTGCAGCGCCACCCGGGAGGCCGCCTGGGAGATCCTCAAGACGTCCGGTGACCCGCTGGTGAAGTGGATCACCGAGAACTGCGCGGAGTACCAGGGCCAGGCTCTGCGCGTCTTGGCGATCCTGCCCGCCACGGTCGATGAGCTGGATGATCTGGCGGACACGCAGGGCTGGTGCGGGGTCTGGGGCGAATTCCTTCAAACGGCGATGGAAGCCGGTGTTGTACCCGGGATCAATCCCCCGAGTCCGGCCAGGAAAGCTGTCTTCGAGCGGATCGATCAGGAAAGCTGCTGTGACATGGGGCCGATGGCCCAGCGGCGCATCGGCAAGGCCCTGGACGCCCTGATCCACGAAGCCCTCGCGGCTCGGGCGTGACCGAGCCGGGGCGCCGAGCTGCCTGAGTCCGAGCAACGGCATCACCGAGCGGCCGCGCCCTGCTTCCCTCCGGGCAGGGCGCGGCATCCGGGCGGACCTCCTGTCCGTCCGGCGGGGTGCCGTCCCGTCAGGCGCAACCACGTCAGCAGTGCCGGGAACGAGACACACCAACAGCCGGGGGCCGGGGGCCTCGGTGACCGCGGCCGGGGCTGCAGTAGCAGTAGCACCCCGGTTGGCTCTGGGAGGGGAATCGCCCACCGCCCACCGCCCCCTGCCCTGCGCCGGCGGTCCAGTTCACCGCCTCCCGGAGCGGCAGTGCCCGTTACGGATGCACGGCTGCCGACTCGTCCATGCGCGCAGAGTCGCCCTGCTGTGGTCGGTGCCCGCTGGGACTGAAGCGTTCCAGCTCAGGGGGAGGGTTCACCCTCAAGGTAAACACACTATTATTGGAGTCGTTTGGGAGGTGGTGGCCCCGCCCCCCGGACCCGCAGAAACCAACGTCGAAGGGGAACCGTGAGCATGACCGACGTAAATACCGCGTTCGCCGCTGAGAAGGCCGCACAGGTCGAAGCCGTCCGCGAACAAGAGCGCGCCCTGCAGGCCCGCGTCGACCGGGGCGAGGTCCGCATGATCGGCACCGACCGGTACGAAGTCCTCACCGGCTGGGACCGGGGCGAAACGTTCACCGTCTCGCGCAACAGCGAGGGGCAGATCCAGCAGATCATCGCCAACCACGGGCTCGACAGGCAGGCGGGCGGCACCATCGCCCTGTATACGTCCTCCCCGGCCTGGCACGGCCTGGGTCAGATCATCCCCGGAGGCACCACGGACATTGACGAGGTGCTGCGCCTGTCCGGACTCGACTTCGAGGTCACCACGGTGCCCGCCCTGTACGAGTGGCAAGGTGAGACGCGCGAGCACGCCGACCAGCAGCACACCGTCCGCGCCGACACCGGCGCCGCCCTCGGTGCGGTCGGCTCCCGCTACACACCGATCCAGAATCGGGCGGGGTTCGTGTTCCTCCAGGAACTGGTGAGCCGCTATGACGTGGTGTGGGAGTCCGCCGGGCTCCTGCGCGGCGGGAAACGCGTGTTCATCTCCATCCGCCTCCCCGAGGCGGTCACCGTGGACGCCGACGGCATCAACGACATCGTGGTCCCGTACATCGCCGTCATGAATGACCACTCCGGCAACGGCCAGTTCCAATGCGTCGTCACCCCCTGGCGCCCTGTCTGCGCCAACACTGAGCGGTTCGCCGTCCGTGACGCCGTCACCCGCTGGGCCGTCCGGCACACTGCAGGAGCCACCAGCCAGATCAAGGAAGCCCGCCGCACCCTGGGCCTCTCATCCCAGTACTTCCAGCAGTTCACCGACGAGGAAACCGCACTGGCCCGCACGGATATCGCCATCGCCGACTTCCACCAGGCGATTGCCGACCTGTGGCCCCTCGACCAGGACGCCTCCAGCCGGAAACGGACCAACCACGCCATCCGGCTGGACGCCCTCGACGACGCGTTCCGTACCGAGAGCGAACGCGTCGGACAGACCGCCTACGCGGCCGAGCGCGCCATCACCGGCTACCTCGACCACGTCACCCCCAGGCGCCCTCCGCAGTCCATGACTGAGGAAATCGCACGCGCCACGGCCGTACTCGAAGGCGCCGAGGACGAGATCAAGACCAAGGCCCACCGACGACTGCTCCAGCTCCGCACCCGCTGAGCGCCGAAACCGGCAGTCTCAGCTGACAGACCCCCGTGCGGGCCGGGAACCTTCCCCGAGCCCGGCCCGCACGGGCCAGCCTTTTCCGGGGGCCGCGAAGCACGCGTTGCCACCCCGTTCAGGGAGGACGGAGCGTGCCCGCCCCTGCACCTGCTGCGCAGCGGCGGCGCGACGCGTCTGCGCAGCGGACCCCGGGCACGCTGGGCGCCTGCTGGTCCCACGGGAGCAGTGCGGCCGGCCTCCGAAGCTCACCGCCCCCTCCACAGCACGACCCGGTGCGCCGGTAGAGCCCGTTCACGGACCCGACGGCAGGGACTGCACCTGATGCCCCAGCCTGACGACGCCCTTCCGCGGCCCGCCGCAGCCGCACCAGCTGCCGGGCAGCTGGCCCTTCTATCCCCGATGACTTCGCCGAATACCTCCAAGCGACGGTGTACCCGATCAAGTCAGCCGCGGACACGCCCTGGCGCAAAAGACGGCAGAGACAGAGACGCCCACCGCCGTCATGTGTGCCTGCGCGAACCATTCCGCGCGCCGCAATGACCCGCCCGACATCCTCAACGTCCCCACCAGCGCGGCACCCCGCCCTGTTCCGCTTCCTCAGTGGGCAGTCCGCGGGCCAGGTGGACCGCTGCACATAGTTCGCGCCCGGCCTGGCTGTTGATGCTGGCTGACCTCCCTGCTCACAGTCCCCCAGATCGCTGGCACTCCCCGCCGATGCTCAGCGGCGGTGGCACCCTTCTGCTCGCCGAGGCCACCCACACGCCGCCAGCGAACCCGGTTCAGCGCTGCAATGACCATGGAGCCGCCGCAGCCAGTCCGGGGAACCCGCAGGTGAAGGGGTAGGTTCACACCCACCCAAAAGACACTAGTATTTGTTGTGCGAGAGGGGAGCCCCTCTTCCACCCACCCCTCCCCCGCCCGGGCCGAGCGAAGAAGCCACTGCGCCGGGGCAGTTCATGTGCACCCCAGCACCGGACAGTGGCCCACACGCTGCCCGTACCGCTACCGCAGGCCCGGCCCGTTCGGCCACCCCTGCCACCGTCCCGCCCGGCGCGGAAGACGCCCTATGCGTTGGCTGATGAGCCTCGGTGAGCGCGCCCGGCGGGCCGAGGACCCCGCCCTCGATGCCGGACCTGTACACCCAGCCGCCCTGGCCGCTCCTGACCGGCCGCCCGAACACACAAGGGAGCACACCTTGGCAACCTTCGACCACATCACCCACGAGCGCTGCGACGAGTTGGGACGCGCCCTCACGGCGGCCGGTCTGCCCTGGACAGACAACGGCCGTCAGGACAACCCCGCCGTCTTGACCTACACCGCTACCGACGCTCATGGCCGCGAGTGGTGCATCAGCCCGGCCACCAGCAACCAGATCGTCCCGTCCCGTCCCGCGAGTATCTGGCAGGCCCGGTCCGCCGAGCTGACGCACCAGACACAGCCCATGTCCGCACAGGCAGTCGTCGACCACATCCGCAACTCCCCGACGCCCCGGCCCTCCGAGAACCGCCAGGACGAGCCCCTCGACGAGCGAGCATGCGTGCGGCTAAGCCCTGTACGCACCGACCGCCAGACCATGCGGCGCGCCCTGCGACGCGAGATCACCGGAACCATAGGCCTGCTCACCGACGAACACGATTTCCGTGCCATGCGGCGTTACCGGAGCTTCGCCTTCGACGACTGCGCGGCCTACTGGAACGCGGTCGAGGAACTCCTCAAGGCACGCGCCTCCCGGGGCCTCTACACCACGGTGACTCTCTTCGACCCCCAGGAGTATGCCGACTTCTGCGCCGACGCCGGCCTGGCCCCGGACACCCCGTCCAGCCGGACCCGCTTCACCGCCGAACTCGCCCTCACGGGCCCGGTCATCCCGTACGAGGGCCAACCGCTGTCCGAGCTGATCCCTGTCCTGATCGACGAAACGGTCCGCCAGGCAACCTGGGAGTACGCCTCCGCAGCCTTGGCCCGCCTCGGCAACTGCGCCACCTGCGGCGAGGACATCGGCCGAGCGGGCTTGGCCCGTGCCGTGGCTCTCCTCTCCCGCATCCTCGACACGGCCCGGCCGGGCACCCACTCCCTCGTCTGCAGTGTGCTGGCGGCAGCGGCACCCGAACCCCTCATCTCCACACTCCACGCGGCTACCGACGCCGACAGCACCGCACCACTCGATGAAACCGAAGCCCTCGAATTCACCACGGTTTTCGCCTTCGGCCTTGCGAGCCGGAGCCCAGGCGGGCTCGTCATGCGCACCACCGCCCCGGACACCACCGACCGGGCCTGCGGCTGGCGGTTTCGCGGGGGGCATCTTGAAGCCCTCACGGCAGGCGAGGTCTTCGACGCATACTGCACCGACATCGCTTCGGGCGGTCCCATCCCGCCGGAGCCAGCCGTCGACTACTGCGCGGCGCCCGATCTCGGGCAAGAGCGCCCGAAGCCGGGCCACCACCATTGAAGGGCCTCCGGAACACCTTCGGCCGCCTGCCTGACGCGCACAGGCGGCCGAAAAACCGCAGGTCGGGCGAGAGTTCGCACCACCACATATCCGACCACGGGGAGTCCGTGGTCGAGCCGGACACTATTTTTGACACAAGAAAGGTGTGTCACTCATCCCCCGCCGACCGGCCTCCCCTCCCCCTTCCAGCCTTGGGAGTTGCCGTGCTCCTAGCGATGATCCGCGCCCTGCGACCGGCCCCTCGGTGCGCTACCACTCGCCGGGTTATGGCCAAGATCGTGGTCCTGCCGCCCACGGCTCGCGAGACGTTCGGCAACGACGTCGGTGCCGGGGAGGCTATCGCCTACCACCGCGGTCGCGTCGCCACCGCGACCGTCATCGTCCTCTACCGCAGCGGCTGCACGCTGCCGGTACGCGACCTCGACCTGGACGACGTCGTCCGCGCCCTCCGCCCCGAGCCCGGGAACCTGCGCGGCGTCCGCCCCGCCCTCGCCGTCCTGGAAACCGACGACTCCCTCCTCACCACCCGCTGACCCTCACACGCCATGCGGGGCGCCGGCCTGCGGGCCGACGCCCCGACCTGTACCGGCATCCAAGCGACAACAAGCCCGTCGACACGCTCGACCCACGCCGAGACGGGCGGCGTCACCTGAGAGCGCTCACGATCCAGCTCCCGTCGGCATTGAGGAAAGAAGGAAGCATGAGCAACAAGCAGACGGCCGCGGCGTTCACGGACACGGCGGCCGCCCGCCTCGCGGGCCAGATGATCGCCTCCATCAAGGCGGCCTCACAGCGGATCAAGCAGGGGCCAGACGCCGACGGCACGCCGTGGGGCCCCGAGCACGCCGGATACGCGCTCCTGCACTCGCTGGGCCGCTGCACGGATGACCTGCAGGACCTGGTCAAGAAGAAGGGATGGACGCTCGAGCAGACCGAGGTGCCCCGCGCCTGGGGTACACGGTGTGTGAAGGTCCACGCCCTGGAGACCGACGACGTGGTGAGCATCAGTGGCCGCTGGACCGAGGTGCGCGACGTGTGGGGTACCGAGGAGGGCCAGGACCCGGCCGAAGACTTGGGCGAGGACCACGACGACGTACCAAAGATCCGGGAGATCCTCGACCCGGCGCTGCCGTACACGCGCCTTGTACTGCGGGTGATCGACCCCGAGCGGTCGTTCCCGCACGAGATCGTGTGCGCGGTCATCGGCTTTGACTATCAGGACCTGGTCACGATGCAGGTTCCGGCGGTGCTCCATGTCTGACGAGGACCTGTTCGAGCCAGGCACCGCCTGCGTCACGAAGAAGAGGCGCCCGCCGGCCTGCGGGAGAACGACGTCGTGACCATCGACGGCAAGTGCACATGAGCGGCGCAGGAACAGGGGCGCACAGCGTCAGGCCGGTGCAAGGCCGCTGTCCATTGCGCCCGTGCCGCCGCACAGCACAGTGGCGGCCGGTCCCCTGTCCTGCCACTGCGCACAACGCCCTCGGGGCCCACTCCAGGAAGCCGCGTTTTCGCGGGTCAGAAGGTATCTAGACCCCACAACATAACACACTATTATTTACATTAAAGCGAGGGCCCCTTACCCCCTCGCTGATCAGGCAAGGAGAAGGGAGATCCCCATGGCCACCGCCGCCTCGGCCCCGGCCGACGCCCCGGGCATCCACGAGGAGAACGTGCCTCAGCCCGTCTATCTCGACCCGGCGCTGATCCTGCGTGATGAGCAGAACGCCCGCGAGCACGACACCGAGCCGGACCAGGAACTGATCGCCTCCGTCAAGGAGATCGGCGTCCAAGACGCCATCAGCGTCCGGCCCCTGCCCGACGGCACCTACGGTGCCTTCAAGGGCTGGCGACGCGCCCAGGCCCAGCAGATCGCCAACGCTACCGCTGAAGAGGACAGCCGCCCGGCCCGCAGGATCAAGGCGTACGTGCGCGACGACCTGGTCGGCCGCGACGGCTGGACGCGGTTCCTGTCCCTGGTAGAGAACAAACACCGCGAAGGCATGAGCGAGCGCGACATCCTGCGATCCCAGGAACTGTCCCTGATCGACATGAGCGACATCGAGCAGCGCCAGGCAGCCAAGGCCCTGGGGGTGGGCCGCAATGCCGCCACGCACGCCAAGGCGGCGCAGAGACTCGACGACGCCGCGCTGCGCCGGGCGGCGGCCGGAGGCATGGACCTGGAGCAGACTGCCCAGCTCGCCGAGGTCGAGTCCATCACCGGTGCGGAGCGCCGTCTGCTCGCCGCTCTCCGGCGTGACCAGGAGGAGGGCCAGGGCGGGCGCGGGCACTGGGATCAGGAACTGGCCCTGCTGCGCGCCGAACTTGACCATGTCGCCGAGCGCAAGAAGGCCCTGGCGAAGCTGGAACAGGAGGAGATCCCGGTACTGCGGGCGGCTTCGTGGGGAGAAAAGGACCCCTCCAAGCCGCTGTCCCAGCTCACCACCGGTCTGGGGAATCCGCTCACCGAGGAGAACCACCGCCGGTGCCCCGGTCACAGTGCCCGGCTGGACGAGGAGAACAGGCCGGTCTGGCACTGCGCCCGGCCGGACGAGCACGGTCACAAGGTCCGGCCGCAGCCCAAGAAACCCCGCACCCAGGAGGACGAGCAGAAAGCGGAGGAGCGCCGCAAAGTCATTGCCTGCAACCGGGCGTGGAAGGCCGCCGTCGGCCCTCGCCGTGCGTTCGTCACCCGGCTCGTGCGCATGAAGGCTCTGCCGGACGCGGCCCGCGTCTTCGCGCAAGACGTCCTTTTCACCGTTCCCTGCTTCTACAGCTCCTGGACGGACAAGCACCAGTTCGAGACCGTCGCGTGCTTCCTGGGCATCAAGCAGCCCCAGAACGCCGACCCGGCAAAGACCGCGGCGCAACTGCCCAAGACACGTGTGGCGAGCGCCCTGTTCGCGCATGTCGCCGCTGCATGTGAGTACGACATCCGCGAACCCAGGACCTGGTCGAACCTCACCGAGCAGCAGGCTCGCTACCTGCTGCTCCTGGAGGAGCTCGGCCAGCGCGACAACGGCAGCTACCGGCTGTCGGAGGTCGAGAGCCAGGCCGTGGCAAGCCACCGGCGAATGGCCCGGGCACTAACTACTTAGATCAGATGCCCTCTAAGCGGCCGTTCACCGTCTTCGTACTTCTCGGCTTCTGCTGGTGGAGAGTGCGACGCAGCCCTGTGGTCGGACAGGCCGCTTGCTGTGCCCTGCGGCCAGGAATGCGTGGAGGGTGGCGTGCTTGGCAGCGCTTCGCGGTTCTACGGAGACGTTGGCACAAGGTCGCTGGCGGATCCGAACCGGTGCCTGGCGTCGCGGGCGGGCCTGCGTGGCCCCGCAGAGGCCAACGCTCAGTACCGTTCTCGAAGTTGACCTAAATTGCAGTGGGCGCTCCACTACACTCGCCGCCACGTCGACCGCTTGCCGCGCGGGGTCGCGGTGTGAGGCACGGCATGGGGGGTGGGCCAGGTGGTGGCCAAGCTGGACTTTGGGGAGTTGGTCGGCGATGACCGGTTCTTTGCCCGGCTGCTGGGGCGTAACGTCCACGGGCGGATGAGCGCGCCGCCGTACGGCCCCGACCTGCCCGTCGTGCTGCTCACCGGCGGACCCGGCATGGGAAAGCAGCAACTGCTGGAGGAATTGCGCGACCGGTTCGGCAAGAAGGCGCCGGCCGCGCTCGTCGACTGCGCCGATCCGCAGTACGAGCGGGAGGCCGGTGAGCGGCCGTCCTGCCGGTCCGCCGCGACGGAGACGCTGTTCGACATCGCGCAGCGGATGGCGGAGTGGGATGGGCCCGGCGGCGCCGTGCCCACGCCCCGGTTCTTCGCCGGGATGGCCGCGGTGGCGGCGGGACAGGGGCTGCGCCAGCAGGAGCTGGACGAGGAACTCACCCGGTACCGAAGGCTGCTGCACGCCCCGCGTAGGGCGGGCCTCCACCGGCTCTTCAAGAACATGGCACACGGCTACCTCGTCGCGCTGGCGGCGATCGTCGCGCCCGCCGCTGCGATGCCCCTGGTGGGCGCGGCGCTGACCGAGTTCCTAGAGAAGCTCGCCACAGAGGGCGACGAGCCGGTACAGGGGCTGTACCGGAACTATCCGGGCGCCGCAGGGAGCGCCGCCACCGGGCTACGCCTGCTGAGCAATAGCTTCCGCAGGGACGATGAGGGCCGCCGGCTCGCCGAAGGCTTCCTCTTCCGTGCCCTGCGCGAGGACGTGGACGCCGCCTACTCCGGCGCCGGTGCCCTGCTGATGCGCGTCGGACGCCCCGCCATCCTGCTGCAGCACTCCAACTGGCCGGTTGGGCGCGAGCTCCTTGTCGCCGCCCTCGACGACTGGGCCGAGGGCCACCGCGGTGGCAGCACGGTGCTCATGGCCAGCGAGCGGATGGCCAAGCCGCTGTTCCTGGTCGGGGAGCGGCGCACCGAGGAGCCCGCGGAGTACCGGCCGGACGAGCAGATGCCGCCCGAGACATGGGAGCGGTGTCCCGCACGCGGCCAGCTCGGGCAGGCCGTACTGCTGCTGCGCATGCCGCAGCTCACCTCCGTACAGATCAAGCAGCAGGTCCTTGTACAGGCGGGCGCGGCGGACAACGCGGGTCTGCTGCTTCGCGCCCAGGGCGCGGTGCGGCGGCTCTCCGGCCACCGGCCGCGCATGGTGCAGCGGCTGGCTGAGGCCGCCGCGCAGCTGCCTCCGCTGGACAACGACAGGGACCTGCTCAGCCACCGGGTCTTCCTGGACGGCGCTCCCGCGGCGGCGCAGGACGTGCTCCTGGAGGAGCTGGTGTTGAGGCAGCTGCCGGAGCGGCTGCCCGTCGGGGACACCGACCGCTGGCTCGACCTGCTCACGCACCTGTCGGTCGCCCACACTGGCGACTGCGCCCGCACCCTGCTGCGCAGCGACGAGCTGGAGCAGCTGGCCGGTGGGCTCACCGCGGACCAGGTGCAGCAGTATCTGCTGGAGAGCGGCTGGCCGGCCTGCGAGCGGCACTTCATCGGGGACTTCGGCCTGCGGCAGCTGCTGATGTGTCGTCTGTACGGGTCTGCCGACACGGACGACTCCGGCACCCCCGGTGCGCATGCCCACACCGGCTCGTACTCCGGCGGCGACTGGCGCCGCAACCACAGCCTGCTGTACGCGCACTACCGCGCCCTCTCCGAGGCCTCGGACCACGCCTTCGGCACCACCGCGGCGCACGGCCTCAACCACGACCTGGTCGCCGGCGGTGGCCCCGAGCGGGCCATACGGCACCTCGCGCAGGAGTTCCCGGCGAGCGGCACCCGGGCCGAGGAGTGGTGTGCGCAGCTGCTCGCGATCGCCCAGGCCCCCTTGCTGGAGGGGCCCGACGAACGG
This sequence comes from Streptomyces sp. NPDC039480, assembly GCF_055597165.1. Taxonomy (NCBI): domain Bacteria; kingdom Bacillati; phylum Actinomycetota; class Actinomycetes; order Kitasatosporales; family Streptomycetaceae; genus Streptomyces; species Streptomyces sp. NPDC039480. The sequence goes on from NZ_JBVITX010000015.1 coordinate 11,940, forward strand.
CACGCCCGGATGAACGTGGCGGAGATCGTGGGGACCACGCTGGAGCGTCAGCTGGACCAGCTGCTGCACGCGGTGTGGCTGTGCGAGGAGCGCACCCGGCCCGCGGACGGCGCGGCCGCCAAGAAGATGGGGGATCTGCTCGGCGCCCTGGCGCTCGCGTACCCCGATGCCGCACCCGTGCTCGCCGACCGGGCCCGGGAGTGGGGCGAACGGGCCGGCGGCAAACGCCCGCTCCAGCCCTGCGCCTGCACTTCTCACATCAGTTAGGGGAGCTGAGCGGATGTCCCAGACCTTCGGAGGCTGGCTGTTCGAGAAGACGTGGGAGACGCTGCTGAAGCGGATCATCACCTGCACGGTGGTGGTCGCCGTCCTGGTGGCCGGGTGCGTCGGCGGGAGACTGATCGCCGAGAAGGCGGGGGCCTGCGCCAGCGGCGTGAGCGAGTCCGGCGGCGAGTGCATCGGCGTCAACGGCTCCGGCTACGACTGGGGCGTGAAGGAGATCGGCCCGATAGTCGACCGGATCAAGGAGGAGAACGGCAAGGTGGACGGTGCGTACGTCACCGTGGCGATGATGCTACCCCTCCAGCCGGAGTCGGCGGCCGAGAAGCAGCAGCTTCGCAGCGAGCTGCAGGGCGCCTACATCGCGCAGTACCGGGCCAACCGCGAGGAGGGCGCGCCGAAGGTGCGGCTGGTGCTCGCCAACCCCGGCAAGGACTACGCCCACCAGGACGAGGTGGTCCCCGAGCTCGTGGAGATGGCCCACTCGAAGCACAGGCTGCGCGCCGTGACCGGCTTCAACCTCTCCCTCGAGTTCACCAAGGAAGCCCTCAGCAGCCTCACCGACCAGGACGTGCCGGTGCTGGTGGCGCGCGCGTCGGCGGGCTCGCTCGCCAACGTGGAGGGCAAGGAGCGCATGTTCAAGGGACTGGCCCGGATTCTCCCCACCAACGAGGAACAGGCCCGCGCGCTCGCGGACTTCAACGGCAGCCGCAAGAACGAGCAGACGGTGGTGGTGCGGGACACCAGGGACGATCCGTACGTCCGCTCCCTGGCCGACGCCTTCCAGAAGCTGGAGAAGCAGGAGAAGGGGCCGAGCGGCCCCGACACCATGACGTTCACCTCAGACGGCATCGCGGTGGAGGGCGACGTCGACAACCAGTTCCGTCCGACGGTCGACACGATCTGCAGCTCCGGCGCGGACACCGTCTATTTCGCGGGACGCTCCACGCATCTGCGGCTGTTCCTCAAGCGGCTGGCGCAGGACCGGTGCGAGGACACGAAGTTCACGGTCGTCTCCGGCTCGGACGCGGCCTCGCTCAAGAACAAGATGTCCGAGAAGGACTGGGCGCAGCTCGTGGACGACTCCGGCGAGCCGAAGATGACCGTGCAGTACTCGGCGCCCGCGCACCCCGACGCCTGGCGCACCGAGGTGCGGGGCTGGCAGGACGACGAGGAGAAGCGGACCAAGCGCAGGCCGGACGCCGCGAAGGCTCCCGGCTCCCTGCGCGAGCCCCTGAACGAGCTAGCCGCTTTGCGCGAGAGCGCCGAGAACGGCAAGGCCGGAACCCTGGACCTGGCCGACTCGCGCACCATGATGGTCCACGACGGCGTACGGACCGCCGTCGAGGCCATCCGCGGCGCGAAGCTCGCGGGCGAGACAGCCCCCACCCTCCAACAGGTGGGCAATCGCTGGGCCACCATGCAGGCCACCAACCGCGTCAACGGCACCAGCGGCCGCATCTGCCTCACTCCGTCGGGCAACGCCTACAACAAGCCCCTTGCGGTGGTGAAGCTCCAGCCGGGCGAGAAGAAGGGCACGAGCCGCCTCGGGTACGTCGGCCTGGCGTGGCCGCTGGAGCGCAAGCAGGCGGAGGACTGCGTGGTGCGCGGGCGCTGAGGGGGCGGCGCTTAGGGGCTGTCTTCAGTTGCGATCAAGCTCGGGGTGGGGTGTCGGTCCGATAGGACTGTGGTGTGACGCGTGCGCAACTTAACGACAGTGAGTGGGAGTTCATCGGGCCGTTCCTGTCCGTCGGCAGATTCGGCCCGTACCCCGAACGGTTACGCGAGCAGTTCGAGGGGGTGATCTGGCGGTTCCGCACCGGCAGCCAGTAACGGGAGATGCCTGAGCTTGAGTTTTAACCTCTGGCTGGCTTACACAGCCCTCGACCTGCAGCGGTCCCACCAGCTCCAACCGGTTTCGGGGTGGCTGACCGGGGGGGCCGAAACACCAGGGCACCGGCAGTCCGTCTCGCGGGTGTTTCCGTAACCTCTTCCCCTGAAGCAGTCGAGGTGGGTGCAGTTCCCAGACATCACATGCGCGAAAGGAGCTCTGTCCCAGGATGGCGCAGGAGCATGCCACTTGGTGCCTCATGCGCCAGGACACTTTGATCGGCACGATCGTCGTGGAGGACCCGGACTTCCCCTGGCTGCGGGGCACGTTCACTCCTGAGCCCGCGTTCGCCCACGTTAAGCCGTGGTTCGACGAAGCCTTGGCCAACATGGAGGCAGACGACTTCGAGGGGTTCGACGCGGCCTACAACCGTATCCCTCAGGAGCTGACGCTGGTGTCGCCTTCGGGCCCAGTGGCCGACTTCCTCCTGCACATCGACGGCGACGAGGCTTGGTTCCGCTGGAGCGAGGAGCCGTTCGGTAGTTGAAACCTGAGTAGCCTGGGGCCCTAGGCGGGGCTGGTGTCCGAGGACGCCGAACGGACCGGGGAGAAGATCTGCCGGGTATGTGACGAGCGGCTCAGGCCGGACACCCGACCCGGTGCCGTGTTCTGCTCGTCGGTGTGTCGCTCCAGGCAGTGGCGCAAGGAACGGCGGCTGCGCAAGCGCCTGGCGGCCGTGCAGGGCGGGGCCGGCACCATCGAGTGCCCGGAATGCGGGGCCCTGTGGTTCCCGGGCGTCGACCGCCACTCGGACGCCCGGTATTGCTCGCGGCTATGCGTCGTGAGGGCCTGGAGGCGCCGCAGGCCTCACCTGAGACTCATCACGGCGATGAAGCGGGGAGCGCCTGCGGCGCCGAGGCACTGCAGCGCCGGGTGGCCGACAAGGAAACCCGGGTCTGGCTCGGGGCAGCGGCCGTGCCATGTGGGCGGCTGCCGCTGACCCCGCACCAGCTTTCGCTCCCGTCTGGGAGGCATACTCGATGATGATGACGACGACCCAGCGCATCCTCGACCTCGCTGCGGCGGCACGGGCCAGCCTCGACGAGGAGCTGGTGCTGCTCCTGCACGAGGCGAACGAGCTGTACCAGCAGGGACTCCAAGATCTGCACCGGAGTGTGGCGGCGCGCCTCGACGAGCTGACCATCGCGGAGTTGATGGCCGCTGCGGAGACGGCCGGTATGCCCTGTGATGCAGCGCAGGACCGCGATGAGGTGATCCTGCTGCTGGCTGTGGCCGAATGGGAGATGACGCCGGCCGCCATGGCGTACGCGGAAATGGCGGAGGACGCCGCACGGCGCGGTGTGTGCTTGATCCCTGAAGACTGAGCCGGAGCGCGGCCGTCCGGGAGAGACCTTGAACTGCTGGCTGGACCTCCTACCGCAGCTCCTGCCATTATTTGCCTTGTGGGCCGGGCCGGCCGGCCTACTTCTGACAGGACGGACGGTTCTGCCATGGCCTCGCGTCGTGAGCCTCGCCTGGCCGACGCTGCCGAGATCGCGGCGGAACAGGGTCTGACGGCCGCGCGCATCAGCGGCCTCTATGCCGAGCGCGCGAAAAACGCGGACGGCGTGTCTTTTCCCGAGATCGCGGATATGCGCGGCCGCGCCCGCCTGTGGGACCACGAGAAGGTCACCGAGTGGTTCGCCCACCGCAAGCCGGCAAGGCTCCAGGAACACTCACCGCCTTCCCGCGACCCGGAGGAACTGCTGAACGCGGCAGATGCCTCACGGTTCCTCGGCTACAAAAACTCCAACCAGGTCACCACCTTCGTCCGCGACCACCCCGGGTACTTTCCCGAGCCAGACGCCGTCGAAGACCTGGGCACGGCCGAGAACCCCTACCGCCGGCAGCTGTGGCGCGTGCAGACCCTGCTGGACTGGATGGCCACCCGGCCCGGCCGCGGTAGACGAGCGGGAGCCAAAGCGGCACCGCCCCTGCCCGACGTTCCCGTCGACGGTGATCCCGACGAGCTTCTGGGCGCAACGGAGGCGGCCGCCCTGCTGGGATACAAGACCGTCGGCTCCTTCTCCAGCAGCCTGTCCCAGGGAAACCTGCCGCTGCTGGAGACCACGGACGGAGTCGCCGAGAACGCCGGGCGCCAGAACGGGCGCCGACGGTGGACGCGCCGGCGCATCCTCAAGCAGGCCGCCCAGCGCAAGGCCAAAAAATAAAATCCAGCGGTGAGCCCCTCTCGCTCACCGCCCCAAAGACGCGGCAGCCGGTTACGGGCGTTGGTCCCTTGCGGGCCGGCTGTCGCACGATGGCCGGCATGGCGTGGCTCGCCACTACGCCCCGCAGCAGCAGATCCTGCTGCGGACCGGCCATCGTCTCGATCCCGCCCGCGTCCGCCCAGGACGTCTCCTGATACATCCTGGGGCCTAGGCGCTGTTTCTCGGATCATGTGCGGAGCCAGATGATGAGTGCTGCGAGGGTGACGGTGCCGAGGTAGATGTAGGCCCGCTTTTCGTAGCGGGTAGCGACGGCGCGGAAGCCCTTGAGGCGGTTGATGGCTCGTTCGACGGTGTTGCGTTTCTTGTAGTGCTCGCTGTCGAATCCGGTGGGCCGACCACCCCGAGAGCCGCGGTTGAGTCGGTGCCTGCGCTGGTCATGCCGCTCGGGGATGATGTGGGCGATGCCGCGTCGTCGCAGGTAGCGGCGGTTACTGCGAGAGGTGTAGGCCTTGTCGGCCAGAACGCGGTCCGGTCGCGAGCGCGGCCACCCGACGCCGACGCGGGGCACGGCTATCTGCTCCAGCACCGCCTCGAGTTGGGGGCCGTCACCGTAGTGACCGGGAGTCAGCAGGAGGGCGAGGGGCCGGCACCGTCCGTCGGCGGTGAGGTGGATTTTGGTGGTGAGGCCACCGCGGGAGCGTCCCAGGCATTCGCCGAGACGACCACCTCCGCCAGTCGGACGGCCAGTCTTCGCAGCACCGGATCGTCCTGCTTCGTCCCCGCGCGAGCCCCTTTTTGGGCAGCCGCGGGCGGTGGTGCCTTGCGGGCGCCGGCGGCATGCTGATGGGCCCGCACCACAGTGGAGTCCACCGACACGTCCCAGTCGATCCGGCCCGCCGCGTCCTCGGCAGTCTGGATCTGCCTCAGCAGCATCTTCCAGGTTCCGTCCGCCGACCAGCGACGATGGCGCTTGTAGACGGTCTCCCAAGGCCCGAACCGCTCGGGCAGATCGCGCCACTGCACGCCCGTCCGCACCCGGTACAACACCCCGTTGATCACCCGCCGATGGTCACTCCACCGGCCTCCACGCGTACCGCCCCGAGGCAGAAACGACGCCAGCCGATCCCACTCCGCATTCGTCAAATCCCCACGACCCATGCCTCCAGCCTGACCACAACTACACGGTCATGTCATGGGATCCGAGAAACAGCGCCTAGCGCCGCGACCGGCGCAGAAACAGTGTTCCGATCACGATTAAACCAATGATGGCAGCTACTACCACAGCGGGTCCAAACCAGTCCACCCCGTCCTGCCGGGCGCTCTGACGGACACACCCAACTGACGAGGTACATCACGGGCTGCAGCGGCTCCGGGCCGTACCGCGAAGGTTGACACCGCGCTGCACCGCCGGGCTGACGCTTCCCGGCCACGGGCGTTCTACGTTACTCACCACAGCGGGGTGGGCCCGCCCGCAGCACGACGACGCGGGTGACCTGCCCGGACCAGGTGTTGCCAGGCCCGGTTGCCGGGCTCGTACGGGGGAGAAACGCATGCACATCAAGCAAGTGATCGGCGTGGCCGTCGGGGCGACCACGGCCGTGGTCGCCCTGACCACCACCGCAGCGGCGCAGAGCACCGCCTCGGGCATTCCGGACGCGGAGACGGGGTCGGGGACGAGGACGACGGCTGCGGCGGTCACGGACACGGTCGCGGGGAACGGGCCGCTCACGGCAGCGGACAGCACCGCCAACTGGCCGCCGCCTCTCACGGCAGGCACCGCCAACTGGCCGCCGCCCCTGACCGCAGGCACCGGCAATTGGCCGCCGCCCACCGCCGCGGCCACGGTGACGGTGACGGTCGCGGGCAACTGGCCGCCGCCGCACACGGCCGCGGGACCCGGCGCCTGACAACGCTCTGAAGCGCTCGTCGGCCGTCGTCAGGGGTGGTCGGCGGGGGTGAGCAGCGGGTGTTCCCGCGCGGCTTCGGCGCTTTCGACGCGGTCGAGCAGGGACAGCGCCTCCTGCCGACAGGTGCGTGCGCGTTCCTCCTGACCGAGCCGACGCAGCGCCCGGGCGAGTAGGCGCAGCACAGCGGCGAGCCGTCGGTCGCCGCCGATGTCGCGCAGCAGGACGAGCGCCCGCTCGGCGTGCGCGGCCGCCGCACGTGGGCGTGAGGCGGCCAGTTGGGCGGTGGCCATCCGGAAGTGGGTCATGCCGGTCCAGTAGGGCTGCCTGCTCTCCTGGAACATCACGAGGCCCTGGTGGAACCGTTCCAGGGCCTCGTCGTAACGGCCCGCCTCGTGCAGGGCGAGGCCGAGAGCGTAGTAGCCGTTCGCGAGCCGCAGGGTGGCGCCGAGCCCGCGCCACAGTTCCACCGACTGCTCGGACGCGGCGATCGCGCTCTCGGTCCGCCCGAGACCGAGCTGGGCCCGGCCCAGGTTCATGAGCATGGCCGTCTCGCCGTAGCGGTTGCCGTCGGACCTGAAGGCGCTCAGGGCCTGGGTGAAGCAAGCCGCGGCGGCTTCGTGGTCGCCGTGGAGGACGGCGAGCAGGCCCAGCAGGTTGGGCGCGTACCCGAGCGTGAGCGCGTCGTCGGCCGCGGCGCCGAGGGCATGGGCACGCTCGGCCTCCTCGCGCGCCCGCTCCGCGCGGCCGGCGAGGTGGTGCGTCTGTCCGAGGACCACCCTCGCGCGGCCCTCAGTGCGCGGATCGCCGCTGCGCCGGGCCTCCTCGGCCACCGCCGACGCCGCCGACTCGTACGTCTGCCGGTAGGCGCCCGACTCCATCAGGTCCTGCGTCACCAGCAGGACGTCGGCGGCCATGGGCGCCAGCGCCGGTTCCGCCGCGCACTGGCGTACGGAGGCGAGCAGCGCGGGCCCCTCCAAGAACAGCCAGTCCAGGGCCTGTTGGCGGTTGTGGAACGGCAGGGCCCGGCGTTCGGTGGGCGCCAGGTGCTCCACCAGCCGGTCCCCCGGGTTCTCCAGCTCGTAGGCGTGGCAGGCTGTGGCCAGGTAGAAGCCGAGTAGGCGGCGCAGTGCCGCCGTGCGCTCGCCGGGCGGGTCTTCGTGTACGGCGCGGTCGCGCGCGAACAGCCGCAGCAGGTCGTGGTAGTGGTACCGGCCCGGGGCCGCGGATTCCAGCAGGCTGGTATCGACGAGGGACTCCAGCGTCGACTCGCTGGTGTCCATGTCCTCCTCCAGTACGGCGGCGGCCGCGGCGAGGGAGATGTGGAGGCCTTCCGGCAGCGCGAGGCGCCGGAAGGCCCGGGCCTGGGCGGGCTCCAACTGGCCGTAGCTCAGCTCGAAGGAGGCGGCCACGGCGAGGTCGCCGAGGCGCAGCTGGTCGAGTCTGCGGCGTTCGTCGGCGAGCCGCTCGGCCAGTGTGGAGACCGCCCAGGCCGGCCGGGCGACCAGGCGCGCGGCGGCGATACGGATCGCCAGCGGCAGGTGTCCGCAGGCGGCGACGGTCGCACGGCAGGCTGCGGGTTCGGCCTCGGCACGCGGGGCTCCGACGATGCGTGCGAACAGGGCAAGGGCCTCCTCCTGGGTCATGGTGTCGAGGTCGAGTACCTGGGCGCCGGGGACGGCGGCCAGCCGGGCGCGGCTCGTGATCAGCACGGCGCAGCCCGGGGCGCCGGGCAGCAACGGACGTACCTGGGCCTCGCCGTGTGCGTTGTCGAGCAGGACGAGGACTTGGCGTTCGGCCAAGGTGGCCCGGTAGAGCGCGGATCGCTCCTCATGGTCGTCGGGCAGCGCGGAGCCGGGGACGCCGAGGGCCCGCAGGAAGGCGCCCAGTACTTCGTGGGGCTTGGCCGGCCGGGCGCTCTGGCCGAGGAGGTCAGCGTAGAGCTGCCCACCGGGGAAGTGGCCGCGGACGTCATGGGCCACCCGTACCGCCAGCGCGGTCTTGCCGACGCCGCCGAGTCCGCGCACCGAGGCGATGGCCATCACCCGGCCCCGCTCGCGCAGCAGGCCTCGCCGCAGCTGCTCTGTGGCGGCGGTTCGACCGGTGAAGTCGGCTACCTCGGCCGTGAGTTGGGCCAGACACGTCACCTGGGGCGGTGGCTCGTCATCGCCCTCGCCGGTGGTGCCGGGGGGTACGGCGAGGCCGGGGTCCGCCTGCAGAACACGCTGGTGCAGGGCCAACAGTTCCGGGCCGGGGCTGACGCCGAGTTCCTCGTCGAGCAGGCGGCGAGTGTCGGCGTACACGCCCAGCGCCTCCCCCTGACGTCCGCCTCGGTAGAGCGCCAGCATCAGCTGGGCGCGCAGGCCCTCGCGCAACGGGTGCTCGGCGGTGAGCGCGGTCAGCTCGGAGACGGCCTCGAGGTGTCCGCCGAGCTCCAGGTCGAGGGCGAGCCGCTGTTCGAGCAGGGCCAGACGCCATTCGGTGAGGCGGGAGCGCTGGGCGTCGGCGAAGGGTCCGGGGACGCCGCCCAGAGGTTCCCCGTTCCACAGCGCCAGCGCGTCGCGCAGTGCCTGCCGTGCGCGGTGGGGGTCGTGAGCGGTGCGGGCCTCGGCTGCCCGTGCCTCGTACGTCTCGCACAAGGCCAGGTCAAGTGCCCCTTCCGGCAGGGCGATCGCGTAGCCCCCGGCCTCGGAGACGAGTGTGCGGCGGCCGAGGGCCTTGCGTAATCGGGAGGCGTAGGTGCGCAAGGTGGGCAGTGCCTGGGCGGGCGGCGTCTGCCCCCATATGGCGTCTATGAGTTCACCCGCCGTCGCGGTACGTCCGGCCCGCAGCAGCAGCGCGGTCAGCAGGGCCCGCTCCTGGGGGCGGCCCTCGGGGAGTGCCTCCGCACCGCGCCACACGCGGACGGGACCCAGCACCTGAAAGCGCAGTGGGGGCGCGGGCCGTGGAGTGTCGCCGGCCGGGGCTGTGCTGTGTGCGGGAGTCCGGCCGGTGGCTGGGGCGGTGCTGTGCGCAGGACTCCGTCCGTGACCGGGCGGTGCGTGGCGGTCTGCGGTTGGTGCGTGGCGGTGGGCGTCCGGGGCCTGGCAGTGGGCGTCCGATGCCTGGCGGTGGGCGGGAAGCGTGAAACCGAGCTGTTCCAGCGGCATGCCGAACATCTCCTCGAGCACCCGCTGAGCAGAGGAGCGCGGGCACGGCGGATCGGGCTGCCGCCAGCGGTGGAACTGCCGTACGGTGATGTGCTCCGGCTCACCGAGTCGCCGCGCCGTGGCCGCGTACACCGCCATGAAGACCGCCGGCTGCTGCCACTCGCGCCGGGCGCACAGCCGGGCGAAGTCCGATTGACGCGCCCCCATGACCACCTCCGGTCCCCCGTCTTTCCGGTCGGCGCCTCAAGATATCGGCCCTTGCGATGCGGTCACAGGGTCTTACCGAACGAAAAGTCCGACGGAAAGTCCGGTGGCGCGGCCGCGGCACGGCCACGGCACAGGCACCGCACGGCACTGACCAGGTCGTTCTGGCGGGAGAGCCACCTCCCGGGTGTGCTCATCGAACGGTCAGAGCGCGGAGGCGGCCTGGTGAGCGCGCCGGTGTTGACTCCTCCTTGTCCGGCACACCGGCGCGGACCTCGACGCAGACGTCGACGCAGGTAGAAGCGCAGATTTCGGCGCAGACATCGGTGCGGGAGAGCAGAGGTCCGCGCCTCACCCCGGACCCCGGGCCGACCACCATCGAACCCCACAGGAGGACAACCGTGACCACCAAGCATGAGACCGAGCAGGGACGGCGTTTCGCGAGGGTCACGCCCAAGATCGCGGTCACCGCGGCCATCTCGGCACTGGCCGCCGTCGCGATCGCCGCTCCGATGGCATCCGCCGACGGTGCCTCGCCCTCCGGCATCGCCAAGGCTCGCGCGGAGTTCCGGGCGCAGGCGGTCGACGAGGGCCTGACGGGCTCACAGGCCACCGCGCTGCAGGCCAGGGTCGACCGGCTGATCGCCCAGGACGGCGGCAAGCAGTCAGCGGCCAACGAGATCAGCTACAAGGACGGCAGGCTGCTGCTGCCGCTGCCCGGTGAGAAGTACGCGCGGGAGATGGGCAGTGGCCTGAACGGCAACGACCCGGCGACCGCCCGTCATACCTGCACCTACAAGGCTATGTGTGGCTACTCGGGCCGGGGCTACACGGGCGAGGAACGCGAGTGGTTCAGTTGCGGCACGCTCCACAAGAAGCCGAGCAGCTGGCGCAGTGGTGGCTCCTGGTACAACAACCAGACCGCGGGCCGGGTGGCGAGCTGGTACAACTACAACAAGCAATGGCTCAGCAACACGCCGGCGGCTCCCTACGGAGCGAACGGCAACTGGGCACCCGTCGGATACGTCAGGGCGTGCTGATCGCCGCCTGACAGGGAACAGTTGCGGGCCGCGTGAAGGCGGCCCGCAACTCTCGTGCCCACAGAGAGCTGCAACTCACTGTGCGATGGCATGGTCGACCACGCCCGGCGGGCCCATCCGGCGCTGCACTTCCAGGAGGCGCGGATGGAGTCTCTGCCGATCGAGGACGGTGTGCTCGCCGGTGTACTGGCCCACTACTCGATGATCCACACCGCTCCGGAGGAACTGCCGGGGCTGCTCGCCGAGCAGGTACGCGTTCTGGCTCCGGGTGGTCTGCTCCTGGTGTCCTTCTTCGGGACCGACGGACCGGAGCCGGTCTGGTTCGACCACAAGGTGGCGCCTGCCTACAGCTGGCCGGCGGACCGCCTCGCCGAACTGCTGGCCGATGCCGGGCTCGTTCCCTTCGCCCGGCTGCTCCACGATCCGGGCTCCGAACGGGGATTCCTCGACGCCCACCTGCTGGCCCGCCGTTCGTGATCCGGCCCGGCAAGACCCGCCGGACGGTCGGAGCACCTCCGGACTGCCGGCTCGGCGGACGCTCGCTGATCCGACGGGAATTGTCAGACGGGCGCTAGTGCTCTCTCCTCCTCTGCGCCCTTGCCCGTGACCCAGCCTCGCCGTTCCGCAGTTGCAGGCAGGCCAGCCGGATTCGGCCGTCACCAACTTAAAAACCGGTGGTCTGGAGTACGTGGTCCGGGCCGGCCCTGTAGTGGTGGTGGCAATGTGTCTTGTTCGTGATCGTGGCCGGGCCTTGGTGGTCGAAGGCTTGGTCGGGGGTCTCGGGTTTCCTCCCCTACAGGTGAGCACGACGGCGGTGGGGAGCAGGTCCTCACGTTCCTGGTGCGCAGCCGTACAGACGCTCTTGACCGGGCGAGTGGACGTCGACAAGGTCTTCTCGCGGCCGGGTGCCACGGTGAGGAGAGGACCTCTATGGCCGGTGAACCGCTACGCCACCAGGTGCTGGCGGCGCTCGCCCAGCACCGCATCGCCACCACGAGCCAGCTGCATCAGATGCTCCGGCCCAACGGCACACGGCAAGTGATCTCACGTGTCCTGGTCAGACTGAGGGTCGAGGGGTTCATCGACTTTACGGTGCTGCCCAGCGCATCCCTGTCGCGTCCCCGCGCCTGGCACCTCACCGAGCAGGGCGGCCGTCTGGTCCGGGACTTGCCCCTCCTTCGGGGGCGCCAGCCCTACACCATCGCTTCCACAGCAGCAGCATCACTGAAGACACAGCACACGCTCGCCGTCGTACGAACCCATCTGACCTTCAGCGCAGAGGCCCGCCGACACGGTCACGAGCACGGGCCCTGGGACTGGACTCCTGAGGTCTCGCACTCCATCGGCGAGGGCGACCGGCTGGTGGCCGACGCCGTCATGCACTACACCCTCACCGAAAACACCCAACGGCGAAAGCTGCGCGCCTTCGTGGAAGTCGACCGCACCACCATGAGCAGCGAGCGCCTGGCCACGAAACTGATCGATTACGCACGGCTCTATCACTACGACGGGCAGCCCATGGGGCGCCGCAGAGCGCCCGCCTCAACCGGGCCGGGCTGGCTTCGCTGGTATCCGGTATTCCCGCGGGTACTGTTCGTGCTGACCAATGCCCCCCGCACCCGGCTAACCAGCCGGGTCAGCGACCTGCAGGAAATGGCCGCCCAGCACCCCCTCGTCGCTTCACTGGGCCGCGCAGTCCCACTCGGCGCGGCCATCCTCGAAGACCTCGAGGAACACGGGCCCGCCAGCAATGTGTGGGCGCCGTTGCGCGGCGGCAGCCCCGGCTCCTGGGCCGCCCTGTGAAGCGCCCTCGAGACTCGCTCTCGACCGGTCTGCACACCAATAGGGGGCCAGGGCTGTAGGAGTAGTCCTGTTGTCCGTCGCCCCCTGGCTCACGGCAGCCGGAGCAGCGTTGTCCGTGATGTGGTTCCAGCCGCTCTCGCGAACATCTCCACGCAAACGTGCTCGGCCCTCAGCATCTCTGCCATACACCGGAGATGCCCACTCCCCCAACCTTCAGCGACAGGCTCAGCACGGCGAGCGCCGTCGAGACTCTGGTCAAGGTCGCACATCAGGCCGACCGACTACGTCGCGACGGGCATGGGCAATCTGGTACTGCTCGCTCTCCATCTGGCATCCACGTCCTCTCCCCAGGAGCTGGAGCACCCCAACCATTCCGGGCAGCCACGCCTCTGTGCGGACGGCACGTTCCGGCATCAGGCATACTCAACACATAAAACCCCGCCCCTCGTTCGCCCCGTATGACTGTTATGACCAAATCGGCGAAAGTGCTCGAAATCAGCTCCTGTCAGTAACAAACCTGCAGGTCGAGGAGTGCGCTCCCCGCGCCCGCGGGGATGATCCCGCGGACAAGCGCCTACTTGGGCAGCTCGGCCTGTGCTCCCCACACCCGGGCTCGGGGAGTATGGAACCGAACCGTCGGTGGTGCGCCCGCACCCCCCCCCCCAGCCCGGGACGCCAGAGGAGGGGAAGAGACGTACGAAGGAGACGGGGAGGAGGGGAGTGGGGGGTGGGTTTTCCT
>NZ_JBVITX010000015.1:25129-65267 GCF_055597165.1 Streptomyces sp. NPDC039480
GGGGGATCCCGCGGAAAAGCGCCTACTTGGGCGGCTTGGCTTGTTTTCCCCACACCCGGGTTTGGGGGGGGGGGAACCGAACCGTTGGGGGGGCCCCCCCCCCCCCCCCGCGCAGGGACGCCCCGGCATGACCAGGTACCTGCACAGCAGTCAGCGAGCGGCGCGGGGAGTAGTACTTCTCTGCCCAGCGGAGCCCCTGCTCAGAGGGCGAGGCAGGGGCTCCTGGGTTCGGCTATCGGGCGAGTTGCACCTTGGACGGTACGTTCAGGAAGCGCGTCACCTTCTCGGTCAAGGCGACTTTCTCGCTCCGGTCGATAGCGAGCCGCCAGCGGGTCTTGATGGCGGCACGCTGAAGCCGAGCGGCTCCGGAGTGAGCAGGCCCGCCCTCCGGTCCCGGACTGGATCGTAGAACGAGGCCGGGCGTGGCGGCGCACTCTGGAGTCCTGGCCAGCGCTGCGCCGGGAGTCGTCCATCCGCCGTCCGTACGGGGGGCGACGGGTGGTCGTGCGTGGGCAGATTCTTGGCCTTGCGCACAGCGAGCGCGATGTCCTGGAATTCCTGCGTCGAGCCGGACTGCCGGACGCGGAGAAGCTGCTCGACGCTCCCGCGTAGGTGATGTGGTGGGGCGGGCGCACCATTTACGAAGCGGCGTAGTCCCGCCGTCCGCTAGACAGCGGCTGTGTCGGTTGGCGCTGGCACGTACTCGACCTGCTGGCGGCCGCAGCCCTCGGCGAGCTTTTCCAGCGCGGCGACCTCGCCCTTGTTGGCGGTCAGCTTCCAGCGGAGCTTGGTGGCAGTCCAGTCGGCTGCGTAGGCGCAGCGGGCGTCGGCGAGTGGCGGCAGCCACTGGGCCGGGTCTTGATCGGCTTTGCTGCGGTTGCTCTTTGCGGTGACCGCGACCAGGCTGCGCTCGGCGTCGAGGTCGTTTGCGTAGGCTTCGCGGTGTTTGGGCGTCCACTTCGAGGCACCCGAGTCCCAAGCCTCAGCAAGCGGCACCATATGGTCGATGTCCAGCCCCTTGGGTTCGGTGACGGTCTTTCCGTCGTAGTACGAGTACCAAGTCCCCCCGGTCACCTTGCACTTGCCTTCGATCACTGGCTTCGTGCGGGACTCGGAGATCAATACCTCCGCGCGGGTGGCGCACTTGTCGTGGTCGGCGTCTACCCAGTGCTTGAAGCTGGTGCGCACGTAGCCCTCACGCGCCTCGGTAGCGCGCGGCAGCTTGCCGATGGCCTTGGCGAGGGACAGGCGGTGCGGCTCGGGGGCCGCCGGTGTGGAGTGGGCGGGCGTGGCGGCCAGGGTGGGCAGTGCCAGGAGGGCGACGGCGAGGCCGCGCATCAAGGGGTTGGTCATGCTTCGGTGATAGCCGTGTCAGGCAGGCACGGTAGGGCAAAACATTCGGTGACCACCCGCCTGGGTGGATCAGTCATACCGAGGAAACGTCTCGCCAGTTCCTCGACCCTGTTGTATCCACAGGCACACCTGTTCCTGTGCGCCCTGCCCTACTGTGGCGCCCTCGACGGAGCAAAAGGGGGGCGTCATGCGCAGGGTTGAGCTGACGGACCAGGCCGATGCGGTGATGGAGGCGCTGCCGGACGACGTGCACGAGGAGGTGCTCGCCGTCATCGACGCCGTGGCCGACGCCCCGGACGCACGGGCGAGGCAGGCCGCGGTGTTCGGGGCGTCGAGCTGGGTCACGTTCTCTCTGGCAGGCGAAGTCGTCAGCGTGCTCGATGTGGGCTGGACGGGCTGAGCAAGGCTGACTGCGGTCATGGGACCGAAAGCGCCGCCCCGCTGGCTCGTGGACCGCCAGCACGGATCGCCCGGGGCGCGCGCGACACGGTCCTCCCGCCCCGCAGTGCCGCGAGCTCCTTCTCGGTCACACGGAGGGTACGGTCACGGCCTGGCCGTCGCGTACCTGAAGCTGTCAGGTCTTCGTGTGCACACGACGTTTGAGTCCTGGCGCGACTTGATCAACGACATCAAGTTGTTGCGCCTGGACTCGTTCATCACAAGTACCTCGTAATGCTTCGCATGGTGCAGCGTCTCCACCAAGCCGGACAGGCCGAAGGGTGGCCCGCAAGGGAGTCCCTGACTGCACGCCTGGTGTGGGGCCCGCACACTCCGACCGATCGCGCCGCCGTGCTTGACGAAGTGGTGAAGGGCGTAGGCGCGGGCGTCCTGTCCGTAGAGACGGGCGTACGAATGCTCATGGACGCCGGATACCCCATCGAGGACGCACAGGAGGAGATCAGGCGCATCCAGACCTGGGCCTTCGACGCCGCCGCCCGCCTTGCGGATGCCACTGGAGACAACGCCGCTGTGCGTGCATACCTTGGGCTTCCGGACGTTGACCTTGAAGTCCCGAAAGTGCCGCTGGGGAAGGACCTAGAGACGGAATAGTCCCTGTGGCCACTGCTGGTCTTAGGTGGTGTAGTCGGGATCGGGGAGGGAGTCGAAGTTCGGCAACGGACGCCTTCCCCGCAGGCCAAGCTGCTTGACACCGACCGCTTTCAGCAGGCCGTCCATCTCGTTCAAAGCCGTATCGTGCAGCTCGGGAAGATGAGGCTTCTGACTCAAGAGGCCCAGGACGCCGGAGACGTCCACGATCCCGGCTACGACGTAGTTCTGCTGATACCAGCCCAGCCGCGCGTCCTGCCGTTTTACAGCGTCGTCTACTTCGACGGAGTTCTTGAGCTTCGCCGTAGCCAGCCCGATGTCCTCGGCCATGCGCACCCGCATGTCGCCAACTATCCGCACCATGGCGCTACGAATGGCCTTCTGCCGTTTGGCTGGCTGGCTGAGGGAGCTGTTGACCACTTCCTCGACGAAGTTCTCGATCGTCAGATCCGGGAGGAAGTCCTCGTCGTAGCGTTGCCGAACAGACGCCCGGGAACGATGGTGGATGAGGTGTGAGCGGAACGTGAGCACGGCAATCTGCAAGAGTTCCAGGTCGGCAGCTCGACGTTTCCCGTGCTCTTGCCGCTGCGAGATGAACCCAGCAAAGAATGCACCGAGGGTGACGGTGGTGATCGCAGCGATCGGCGCGATCTTGAGGGCTTGGTCCGACCACGCGATTGCCAACGTGGACTGCCCACTTGTCGCCGCCAGCGCAGCGAAGTCCGTAACGAGCATAGTGGGATTGTCCCGGCCACCCCGAGCGAGGTCCAACGCGAATGCCAAGCCGCTTGTCGGTAGGAGACCCGTTAAGCTGATCAACGGCGTGGGGGCGCTGGAGACCTGTGGATGGTTCACGCATGACGCGCCGCTCACTACCCCGCCCGCTCGTGCCGGCAGGCTTTCGCCGCGACGGACGGCCGATCTACCCGATCCTCGGTGCTTCTCCCGAGGACGGCTCCAACAAGCCCGAGGGCGACGGCGGCGCGGCCGGCGGCACGGTCACGCAGGAGGACCTGTCGCGGCTGCTGGCCCGCGAGAAGACGCAAGGCGTACGCGCGGCTCGCCGAACAGCATCGGCTGACCCATGTCGTCTACCGCAACGGTGCCCGTGTGCCGGTCCGTGCCTGGGCAGAGGCCGCGACGCTGACCAAGTCCGCTGTCGCGTACAACGCCGGGACGCTCAACCGAACCCGACAGGCCGGCGTCCGCCTGGTCGAGGTCTTCGACGGCGCCGACTGCGGCTGGACGTCGCACCAGGACCCCGACAAGGCCACGGGTACCTTGCGTGACCTTGAAGAAGCGGCGGAGTGGCCGATCAGCCACCCGCGGTGTCGTCGAACGTTCGGCCCTAGGCCGGACGTTTCTGAGCTGTAGGCGCTGCTGGTCAGCTCGTCAGCCGGTGAAGCAGCTCAACCGCGGGAGTTCGGCGAAGCTTTCCATTCTCGATCGAGGATGGCGTGTACAACTGAGTCGCGCCACTGGCCCGCCTTCCGCACGTGTTCACGGATTACCCCCTCCTCGACCAGGCCGGCAGCGGACATGGTCTTTGCGGATGCCTCGTTGAGCGGAGACCGAGCACCCCAGACCCGGTGAAGGCCAAGGTCATCGAACGCGAGCGCGAGAAGAAGGCGGACGGTCTCGAGCCCATACCCTGCCCCCCAAACGTCAGGACGAAGGGCGAACCCGAAGGTAGCGGCGAGCTGCTGATGCGGGTCCGTGGCGAGGCGACCGAAACCGATAACTTCGTTGCGATCTCGCTCGACGACAGCGAGGGCGTACTCACTCCGCGGTGTTGCCTTAGCCGAGGCGACTGACCGAGACACGATGGCGCCGACCTGTTCGCGGGTGCGGGGCTCGAAGGACAGGTGTTCCGTGGCCTCGGAACTCCCGTAGATCGTGAACACCGCGTCCGCGTCCTCGATCTTGAATTCTCGGAGGATCAGACGCGGGCTCAAACGCTTGACCGGGTACATGCTCGGGACTCTACCCGCGCAGGTTCAGCGCGGGAGAGCTGGCCGTCGCGCGGGGAATTGCTCGAGTTCTTCGCGGAGTTCGCGGGCTGTGATGGCTGCACTGGTGGGTGTGCGGACGAGGGCTTGGCGGACGCGGAGGGCGGAAACGACGATGCCGTTGTTCCGATGAGTGCCGGGCAGGTCGAGGACGGGACGGATGGCTTCGGCGGCGCCTTCCAGCTCGCCGCTGTTGAGTCGGATGAGGGCGAGGTTGCACTGCGCTCCAGCGAGGTCACCGAAGGCCCAGTTCGGAGCACTTGGGTCGCTGAAACCTTGCACGGCCAGTTCAGCTTGGGCAGAGAGGCCCGCGTCACCGTCACCGAGGAGTGCTCCCGCCTCAACGGTGTAGTAGAGCTGCTTCTCCGAGGCGTAGGTAAGCAGACCACCGAGGGCATCGAGGTCGTCCGGCACGGTGCGTTCGCGTCGTTCGGTGGCTTCGCGGGTGACTGCGGACACGGTCTGTGCGTCGCCCAAGACGGCCGCTGATCGAGCTTGCAGGCCAAGGAGCCACAGCGCGACGGTGCCGTCCAGGGGGGCTGCGGTCGCGGAACCCCGCCTGGCGTAGTGCAGGGCGTCCCCCATCTTCCCCGACCAGTACGCGATGAGGGACTTGAGTCCATCCACCAGAGCCATGAGACCGGGGTGTTCGGCCTCCTTCGCGCAGAAGCCGGCGACACGGGTCATGGTCATCGCTTGATCGGGATCCTCCATGTCGTTGAACCCCTTGGCGACAAGGAAGGAGAGCACGCCTGCGTTGAAGTGAAGGTCGCGGAGCTGTGTTGGTCGAGCCCTGCCGCCCTCCAGGATGCGGAAGGCGTCTTCCTGTGCCGTCAGCAGGTCTTGCCAGATGAGCGAGAGGGGGTCGCGCGGGTATGCGGAGACGAGCCGTGCGACTTCCTCGTTGAGGAAGCCGAGGGTGTCGTCCCCCACCCTGTCGCGGTCCGCTCCGAGAACGAACTCCTTTGCGCGCCGTGCAGCCATCGCACCCGTCCTTTTCATCTCGTTCAGGGCCATGCCGGGTTCGACATGGGGTTCGGTGAGCGGCGTGCTGGCCAATGGGACGAAACCGGGCTCGGTTCCCTCGGGAACCTCGGTCCACAAGTCCTCGATGCTGTATCCCAGCATCTCGACGAGGACGGGCCGGAAGGCTCTCATCGGCTTCCGTCCGTCGTAGAGCCATCCCTGGAAGGTCTTGGGCGCCGGGTTGACGTGCTTCAAGCCGAGCCGCTTCGCGGCTGCCTCGTACGGCGGCAAGAACTCCTCGTGGCTTCGTATTCCACGGGACTCGAGGATGTGCCGGAAGAACAACATGTCGCCTCCCTTCATTAGCTCAGGCCGTCACTCGCATCGACGTTAGAACGCCCTCCTTCCAACTTGCCCTGTGTCACGGCTCTTTAGCGGATCCGGGGACAAGCCGAGGACGAGCCGAGGAACGGCGTCAATCTCCCTTCGGAAGCCGAGGACGAGATGGGGGTAGAGCCGTCGGGCTGCTGTTGCCACGCTCGTGCCAGAACTCGCTGTGAGTGCTTGAGCGAACACGATCGTGGAACCAGGGAGCTCCCCGTGAATGCGCAGAAGCAGACCGCCACTCCGCCACCAACGGTGGCCGCGGAGACTCGCTCCACTGGAAGGGTGGACGTTCCCGTTCGGTGGTCCACCAGGCAACTGAAGCCCGAGGCGTCGCAATGACCACTCCGCTGCCCCAACGCACCTTCACCCCGGATTGGGCTATCCCGGCCGCCGGCGAGCCCGTGTTCCTTCATCGTGACGATGAGTACGTCAGCCGCGAAGAGGTTGCCTCCGACATGGGGGACCTGACTGCCCGTGTTCGAGCCTTGCTGGGCCTCCAGGAGGGACTGCCGTCTGTTGCATTGCCGTTGGGCGGGCGCTTGTTCGACGTTGTGGTCACCGCGAGCGGTGACGCCGCTCGGGCCGTTGTCCGGCTTATGGACGAGGCCCAGCCCGACGGCTGCTGTGGACCGGTGATCGAGGACCCCCTGCGATCGTGGCTGTACTGGCTCGTGCCCCCTGGCTCCAGCACACGGTGGGCACCACATCAGTACGGCACGTGCCTCGGGCAGCCGCATCAGATCGTGATCCCGCCCATCGAGCAGAGGGACCCCCCTGGTGCCTACTGGCTCCGGCCTTTCACGAACGACCGCCTTGTACCGCCAGGACCGCTGCGGGACCTTCTCACCGCCTTCCGGCCCGCGCCTGTGCCGCACGAAGTACTTCTCGCGGCCGAATTGAGAGCATCGTGACTATCTCCCACGAGGCTTCGTCTCGGTCTGACCGTGTGGACTCTGCTCGCATCAAGCAGACGATCACGGAGGCGACCCTCCCCGGGGTGGCAATGCCGCCGCGGGCCATGCTCGCCGTGCGCATCACCGCGCTCATCAGCCACGTGAAGACGCTGCTGCCCGCGGTGCCACGGGAATGCCCCGCGTACGGGCACGCCCAAGGCCTGGTCCTGCCCCGAGCTCGGCCTGGTCCGCAGACCAGTCATTACGAGCTGTGGCAGTACTCCCTCACCCTCGCCCACGCCGTCCAGGACCTGCTCGACGTGGCCCAGCAGGAAGCAGGACCTCATGCCGCCCAGCACTGATCGGCACGCGCCGCAACAGGCCGAAGCCTCCGTCGACGTTGATTACGTCGCGATCTGTCGCGCCGTAGAGCGCGCGCTCGCCACGCCCCCGCCGCCGCGCAAGGACGACATCCTCTTCAGTGGCGAGCCGCTCGGGCCGCCCAGCGCGGTGGGCCAGACGAAGATGCTCCTGGCCGTGCTGCCCACGTTGCTGACCGCCTGCCAGGACGTCGTCGCGTCGTGGGAGCCCGAGCCGAAGCAGATGGTGCTCCACATGATCCGTGACTGTCACGCTCTGATTGAGCGGCGGCCCTTCGCCCCGAATGCCGTGGACGCCCACGACTACCTCCTCCAGCTCGCCCGGGAGACCAGAGCTATCGCAGCCCTCGTCTATAACGGCCGATGAGCCATCGTGCGATCGCCCGTGCCGAGATGGCTCTTACCTTCCTGGCTTGTGCCGAACTCCTGACCGCTTCGTTGACTCGCGGCGGCTGATCTCCCGCTCCACATCCGAGTAGGAGCGGGCGGTGCCCTCCACCTGAGGACTGTGCGTGGGCACCAAGGGGGTCGTGCGCGCCTTCCCCTTGCACCGGTGCGCACGGCTCCTCCTCACCCTCCCAGCCTGGTGAAGGGGGTCACACCTCACCAGGCCGGGCGCACCGTGCGCTCGACGAGATTGGGTCGGGAGCGAGCGCACGGAAGGGCCCCCGGGCCCACCCCGGGTGCCGCCCCCCGTGGCGTCGGCGCGGCACTCGGGGCCAACCCCCTCGAGGAGGGGGTGCCGAACCGGTATGTGTAGAAAGGCAGTTCATGGAATCTCCATTCCTCCCACCCTTCGTCTGCGCTCTCCTTGCGCATGGCGCCACCCCGGGCGAGGTCCCCGCTGTGGCAGGCGCAGACGCCGCGCAGTGGCTGGAGCCGTTGAAGCAGAGCGTCGTCGACCACCTGCGCGGGCCCGCCCTCCGCAACAAGACGGCGTCCTTCCGGAGCGACGGCTTCGTTCACATCCCCCTGCCAAGTGGCCAGGCCGGCACCTCGGCACATCTACGCCTGTGTGACGACGCCCGGCTTCTGCCCTGGCCGATGACCTCCAGTGCCGTCGTGCTGCCGCGTACTGGCAGCATGGTTGTGCTGCACCTGGCGGGCAGCACGATCCTGGAGATGTTCGGACACGGACAAGACGACGGTGCGAGCTTGCCCCAGTACGTGCACACGCTGGGTCCGGGGCACGTGATCGCAGTCCACCCCGGCACGCGGTGCGCTACCCAGAGCCTCGACAGCGTCCAGCTCATCGTGAGCCAAGACCCCGACTTCCCCGGAGGCCGGGTGCCGTTGCCCCTGGAGGACCAAAGTTGGGCCGTCCACAGTGCACGGTGGCAGCTCAGTGTCCCGTCGGCCAGTCCCCTCTCGGCTGCTCTCGCCCGGAGCGAAGCATGACGTCCGCCGTCCCTGATTGGCTGGAGAGCATCACCTTCGGCGCGGACCTGCGCACGGCGCACCTCACCGGCTTCCTTCTGCTGGACCGGCTGGCTGCTGACCGGGCCCTGCTGTCCCAACTGGTGCACCGGATCGAGGTCGATACGGAACGGCTCGCGGCGAGCCGCGTGACACTCCTGCTGGACCGGTTGTCGCTGTATGAGCCGCCGGACCACAGTTTCGAGATCCGGCTGAACATGAACCCCCGCCAGGACAACCAGCTCCTCCCGCACGATCACTGCTACGACTTCGCCGCGCGCATCCTGACCGGGGGCTACACGCACGTGGTGCGGTGCCGCACCGACGGCAACGACGGGGACTTCACCGCTGAGGACCTGCTGCCGGGCGTCGTCACCCTCGAACAGCCCGGCTCCTCCTACACGCTGGGGCACACCGCGGTGCACCAGGCGGTGATGCTGCCCGGCACGGTCAGCCTGTTCGTACGCGGCCCCCGCCGCAAACGCCGCTCGCATGCCGCCGCCGACCTCATGCCGCCGGTGGAGCGGTGGCCCGCGCCGGCTGAGCCCGACGGCGCTCCGAAGGAATCGAGGTCGGCCACGCGCGCCGAGTACCACGCAATGCGCCGCCATCTGATTCAGCAGGGCCTCATCGACTGACCGGCCGCCACACCCTCTGTGGTTTTCGTGCCGCGCTCCGGCACGGAATGCTACGGCGCACCAACCGCACCGCCCCTCAAGGAGCCCAGCATGAACGCCAGCACCGTCCTGATGACCGATCACCCCGCCTGGGCCCAGACCACCGGCGGTACGTGGGCGCGCGCCGTCCGCAGCGGCCGCGCGCTGTGGATGGCCTCCTGGGGGTCGCCCAGGGTGCAGTTGCAGTGCCTCGATGGCGCGGAGGACACCAAACCGGTCATCGCCGTCACCGAACCGGCCCTGCTGCCTGCAGGCGTGCCCGCCGAGCTCCAGGTGGCGCTCGTATCGCTCGGGGCCGCTCAGCGGCTGGCCAATCCGTGGCTGTGGGACGCCCTGACCGCCGCGATCCTGCGGCAGGTCGTACGCGCAGGCCAGGCCCGTCGCCTGTACCGCGCCTGGTGCCGCACGTACGGGGCGACGGTGGACACCGCGCACGGGCCGCTGCACATCGCCCCGGAACCCGAGCGGGTCATCGCCCTGAGCGATGAACAATTCGCCGAGGTCGGGGCCAAGTTCCACCGCAGCGCCCTTCGGGCCGCCGCCGAGCACTACACGCGCCACCACGCCGACTGGGCTCAGCTGCCCACGCCGGAACTGGCGACGGCGCTGACCAGGGTGCCGCGGATCGGCCCGTGGACCGCGGCGGCCGCCGCATCCGACTTCACCGGAGACTTCAGCATCTACCCCCACGACGACTACGCCGTACGGGCCTGGGCGGCTCAGGCCGCCCCCGCCTACGCCTGGCCCGACAAGAAGGACAAGTCCTTCGGGCCGCTGTGGAAGGCCTTCGCCGGGCCCGACCCCAAGAACCTGCACGCGCTGACCCTGCTGACCCTCGCCTTTGGGTCCCACGCGCCATCCCGGTAGCCCCTGCCGCAGGGGTGCCGGCCGCTTCCTCTCCCTTGACCTGGAGGAACCATGCTGGCCACACCCGCACCATCACGTTCGTCGGCCCTCGACCTGATCAGTGGCGCCGACCCGCAGCACCCGCTCGACGCCCTGTTCGTGAACGCGCCGCTGCGCGACTACGACGTCCGCCCGCGCCTGAACGACTACACCCTGCCGGTCCTCGGCATGGCCTACATCGCCACATACGCTCATCAGGTCGGCGGGTTCAACGTGGGGGTCTTGGACGCCGAAGCGCACGGTCTGGGCCTGAAGGAGACCGCACGCATCATCAACCGTGCGCGGCCCCGCTGGGTGGGTATGAACCTGCTCGCCCCCACCTACGAGATGTCGGCCCAGATCGCGGCCGACCTCGATCCGGGCATCGCGCTCATGGCCGGCGGACACCACGCCAAGGCCATGCCGGAGCGGATCTTGGCCGATCCGCGCATGGCCAACCTGCGAGCCCTCGTCTTGGGCGAAGGCGAACTGCGGGTAGCGGCTCTCCTGGAGGACGAGGACCGCCGACGGGAGCTGCCCGGCGTGCTCTGGCGCGACCATCTGCTGGGCACCCGCGCCACCGGCATCCAGCGGGACCCGAAGCTCACCGCGCAGTTGCTGGGCCCGGACATCAACTCCCTGCCTCATGTCAACCGTGCCTTCCTGCCCCAGGACCCCTACCAGGCGGCGCCCACCGAGACCGACCGCCGCCTGGCCGCGAGCCGCGAAACACCGCTCCTGGCCCGCGGCGCACGGCACGGCCACATGGAGGCGAACATCGTCGGCTCCCGCGGCTGCCCCTACAACTGCACCTTCTGCGGCGCCGCCGTCAGCGCCAACCCAGACACGCTGATCCGTGTCCGCGCCCCCGAGAACATCATCGAAGAACTCGACACGCTGCACGCCGAGTACGGCACGACCGCGTTCCGGTTCGTCGACGATCTCTTCCTCGGCGTCGGCCGTGTCATCGAGGAGCAGATGGCGGCGTTCACCCGCCACAGGATCGGTGAGCGGTATGTGTGGGACGCCACCGGCCGCATCAACGTCCTGGACCGGGTCTCCGACCGCCAGCTGGAGCGGCTCGTCGCCAACGGACTGCGCGAGGTCGCGCTCGGCATCGAGTCCGGCAGCGACCGCATCCTCAAGGCGATGGACAAGCGCATCAACGCTGCCATGACCGAACGCGTCGCGCGCCGCCTGGTCGAGCACGGCATCGGCATCAAGGGCTATTTCATCCTCGGCTTCCCCGGCGAGGACCTCGACGACATCCAGGCGACCGTCCGCCACATCCACAACCTCTGGCGCATCGCCGACCGCAACCGCGGCACCATCCGGGCCAGCGTGTTCGAGTTCCGCCCCTATCCAGGCACCCCCGTGTGGGACACCCTCACCGCCGCCGGCCACCACCCGAACAAGCTCCTCGCCTACGGCGACGTCGACCTCACCCAGGACGGCGCCGACGAATCCATGCGCCAGCGCGACGAGTTCAACTTCTCCGTCGGCATCCAGTTCGGCGACGTCCCCCTCACCGCGGTCCGCTCCACGCTGGCCACCCTCACCCGCGAGCAGCACGAGCGCAATCAACCACCCCAGGGGGCCGCGGCATGACACAGCGACCCGGAATGTTCATCACCCTCGACGGCCCTTGCGGCGTCGGGAAGTCGACCACCGTCGAGGCCCTGCGCCGGGAGATTCGCCAGCGGGGCGTCACCGTGCGCCAGACCGTGGAGCCCTCCACCAGCAAGCTCGGCACCTTCACCCGCGAGAACGCCTCCGCCATCCACGGGCACGCCCTGGCCTGCCTGGTCGCAGCGGACCGGTACACGCACATCGAGCACGAGATCAAACCCTCGCTCCACGCCGGTGACACGGTCATCTGCGACCGCTATGTCGCCTCCACGCTCGTGCTGCAGCAGCTCGACGGCGTGCCCGTGGACTTCCTGCTCGACCTGAACGCCGACATCCTGATGCCCGACCTGGCGGTGATCTTGACCGCGCTGCCCGGCCTCATCGCCAACCGGGTAGCCGAACGCGGCGCCCGCCACCGCTTCCACCTCGACCCGACCGCACCGCTACGCGAAGTCGACCTCTACGCCGAAGCAGCCCAGACCCTGATGACCAAGGGCGTCAAGGTACTCCTCCTCGACACCAGCGACGCCACCCCATCGGATGTCGCCCGCCGCATCGCCGACGAAATACCGCCCCCCTCGGTAGCGTCGGCTGACACCTCCAGACCAACAACCCCCCAGGAACCATGAATCCCAACCCGAAGCCGGCCCAGCCCGTCATCGACACGCACGTCATCCTCCGCGACGGCGACAAGATCCTCTTCTCCCTGCGCGGCGGCAACTACGGAACCAATCAGTGGCACATGCCCAGCGGCAAACTCGACACGAACGAAACACTGCGCGCCGGCGCAGCCAGGGAACTCTTCGAAGAGACGGGCGTCACCGTTGCGCCGGAAACACTGCGCCTGGTCCATGTCGTGCACCACAAGCAGAGCGAACCGATGGAACGCATCGGCTTCTTCTTCGAAGCCACACAGTGGGACGGCGAGCCCGTCAACAAGGAACCCCAAAAGTGCCTCGGCCTTGAGTGGTTCAGCGTCCACGAGCTCCCCGACGACATCATCCCGTACCCCGAAGCAGGTCTCCTCGGCTACCTGGCAGAGAGCCCCCTCACCGAGCACGGCTGGAAGCCGAGTGACACGCCGTCCGCATGAACTCCTCCGGCCCGCCTTCGCCGCGGCGCAGCCCTGCGTCGCGGCTGTGCCGCCCGGTCTTCCCTGCGCCCCCGAACCAGAGAAAGGAGCCACCCTGTGGTGACGTCCACCCAGCCCATCCGGATCGCCATACTCGGCACCCACTCCACGGGCAAGACAACGCTCCTCAGGCGCATAGAGATGGAGCTGCGCAGCTACCGCCTAACCGTGGCGCGCACCGGGCAGCTCGGTAAACGCGCCTCCGCGGCCGGCCTGCCGACGATGCAACACCACACGGCCCAGTCCACCGAGTGGATCATCACTCAGGGCATCCTCGACGAGACGACCGCAGCCGCTCAGGGTGCCCAGGTCGTCCTTATCGACCGAGCTACCCACGACGCCATCGCCTACTTTCAGGCCGCGATGGCATTCCGCGCCGAGACCCCGCCCCGTCTCGAACGCGAACGGCTTCTGGCTCTGGCCTCCACACAGCTCCCCAAATACGCCCTACTGCTCGCGACTGTGCTCGACGGGAGCATGCCCGTCGACACCGACCACGACCCTGGCTTCCGGCGTCTCGTCGACCAACACGTGCACCGCCTCCTGGCCAACGACGTCATCCCTCATCACAGGGTGACCAGCGACCCCGACAGCCAAGCCCACGCGGTCGAGGTAGCCGTGCAGCACTGCCTGAAGGAGGAGGTCGTCTGACTTCCGCGCGTTCATGGACACCATCACCGTTGCCGGAAGGGCCGTGTCTCAGCACGGGTTCGCCCCCTTACACCTGACCGGCTCCTGCACCTGAGACGACGACCGCGACACCGCGCTCAGCCAGCTGTGCAGCCCAATGCCCCTGCCCCTCTTTCTTAACTCGAAAGCGCAGCTCAACCGGACATGGCCGACTTACACGACCTGCCGCGGTCGACACTACGGCGGCTCCCCGACAGGTCCCGCTCCCAGATCCTCCCGCTCTACAAGGTGCTGCTGGAGGAGCTGCGCACGAAAAAAATCGTGCCGGGACAGGTGATCACCTACCACGAGCTGACACACCGCTTTAGCGGCCAACTTGAAGTAGTGGCCTGCGTCATGCGGCTTCTTCGGCACGACGGCTTAGTGGAAACCAGGCCCCGCCTGGGCACACGCGTCATCGTCGACGGTGAGACCTGGACGGTCCCTGATCGGGATAAAAACATGCCCCTCGCCGTGTATGTCGAGAAAGTCATGCGCGCCAGACTCGCCGACCGGGTGTATCCGCCGGACACCCGAATACCGACCTTAGGTCTGCTGGCCGAGGAGTTCGGAGTGGGGGTCAAGACCGTCCGCAACGGCCTCATCCCGCTCTTCCAAGAGGGACTTCTGAAGACCTCCAACTACAAGAGGTACGGGACGAAGGTCACGAGACGGGTCGACAGGACGCCGCGCTCCGAACTGCTTCAGCTGGCCAAGCGCCCTTCGAACCCCCGCGGGACGCTTCACCAGGCATGGGGAACAGCGAAGACCCTCGCTGAATGGAGCCGTGACGAGCGGTGCAAGGTGCCCTATCGAACATTAAAATCGCGGGTCCTAGACCACCAGTGGCCACTCGAACACGCACTCACCAGACCGCGCGATGTGTAACCGAGCGCGACCCTTGACGTAACGCAACGCGGCACTGCCGCGTCTTTCTGAGTGACCATAGCCTTGGAGCGGGCCCGGAACCTTCATGGGAGAGTCCTGCACGTGACCGATGAGGCTTCGTCCCGCCCTGCCACCGCAAGCAGGCACCCGAACAGCTGGGTCGTCGCAGCCGAGATCGTCGTCGACGAGGCCGTGGCCCGCGTCGCCGACTTCCGCGGCTCCTTCAAGACCAAGGTCGAGCAGCGTATCAACGCGCTGGACACGTACTGCAGGAACCGCCGGCGTCCTTACCTACGACCGCCTCGTCTCCATGCTCTCGGTGCCCCGCATCCCCGTCTCGTGGCAGTTCGCCCTCGCCCCGGCGGACGCCTGGTCACCACGATCACGGACACCGGCCTGATCGTCACCGCCGACAAGGCCAAGGACGGCGGCGCCAGGGGTCGTGGAACGTCCTGGCGGGCGGCATCCGCATCAAGGACGAGCGCGGCAACCCGGCCTACGCCAACGACCTGAGCGAGCTGAAGAACTTCCTGCCGTTCCAGGTCGAGATCGGCTGCGGTACGAGCGTCGAGGCCGGCGTGCCGCCGCTGCACTTTCTGCACCAGGTGTTCCGGGTCACCGAACGGAGCGACAACGTCATGAAACAGACGCACCCGTTCGTCCTGCGCCCGCGGCAAGACACCCTCGTACGGGAGATGCTGCTCAACGATACGAAGAAGGCGGACGAGCTGGTCGAGATGTTCCGCAAGAGCTTCCTTGCCCAGCCGACGGCCGCGCACCATGCGCTCAAGTCGCTGCACGAGGCAGGACACTTCGTGGGCCCGTGATCCAGCACAACTTCGATCTGCTCGCCGCGCGTGCCGGGCTGCCGGAGCACTTCGTGCGCCGCTACGACCAGAAGAACCCGCCCGTGCCGTTCCACCCCGATGCGAAGTCGCTCGTGGTCATCGGCCTGCACTCCGACCGGCGATCGGTCCAAAAGCGGGCCCATCAGCGCGGCATGCAGGTCTTCTACGTCGACACCGAGAGGTTGGCGAGCGACTCGGCACCTTTGAAGCACATGAGCTCGGCATCAAGACGCTTGGGTACACGGGACCGTTTGGCTTGCTGACCTTGGCTCGCTCGCCGGGTGCCACGCTGTGTCGCACGGAGCTTGTGACGCCGATGCCGGCGCAGAGGGCACCGTGGACCATCGCATCGAGGGCTGCCAGGTCTGTCCGCAGCAGCATCATGCCTTCGACCTCGGAGATCACGCGGCGGAGGTTTGCGGGGATGACCTTGGCGTGCTGCAGCGGATCGAACTGGCCGACCAGTACGAGGGCCTTTGGCTGGTTGATGCGCTGGCACGCGGCGATGAGCTGGCCGACGCGCTCATCGCTGAGCCACGTGACGTCGACAGGTACAGCCACGACCGTGTCGACGCGCTCGATGCGTTGTGCGGCGCGGATCACCGCTTTCAGCGGCTTGGAGGCCCCGGGTGCGATGTACCCCGTGGGCGTCAGAGCGGCGCTTGCCCCTGCTGCTTTTGGGAAGCCGAGCGTGTCATCGAGGGTCGCGAACATCTGGTCTTGCGGCAGGAGGAACGGCTCGTCCTCGGTCGCCGTGTGGGTCGTGTACGGGGCGCTGTCGATCAGCATGGTGCCGGTGAAGCCCGCCTCGGTCCGAAGCTTGAAGGCGCGGGTCTCGGCGTTGTCTCCAGTCATCACTACGCCACCGAGGTCGTTGTCGATTGCGTTGCGCTGGCGCGGGATGAAGCGTGAGTGCTCGTGCAGCAACACGCGCCCCGCCAGGATCGGAGTTGCAGGGACGCTGGCATCGAGTACCCGCAGAGCAGGCGGGCGCTGTCCGAAGGGTGCGGGGTTGCTCAAGAGTTCACCTCACAGGTGGGCCGGAGTCGCAACGGCCCCGGACGAAGAGGAAGCGCACAAGTAGATCTCGTGGAACTCTTCGTGACCCAGGCCTGCCAGTTGAGCTGCATGGGTCGGATCGAGGTGGTGCTGTTGCTCGAGCCGGGTTACGACTTGAGCGATGTAGTGCGGGGTCTCGCGCTGAACAGTGACGGGTTCGACGGTGCGGATGTTCCGAACTCAATGCAGTGCGTGGGCGCCTGACACAGTGAAAGCGCGATGGTGGCTCGTCCCGATGGCGCAGGACAGAGTGGGACCATCAGTCGACGGGTGCTGTGCACCCAGGCGGAGCAGGCATGCTCCGACCGCACTCCTGTGGCCCGTGGCGCCCCGATGAGTGGGAGATCTACAAGCCCCGCATGCGTAAGCCGTGCGAAGTGCTATGAATTGGCCGCAGTGAAGCGGGAGTCTGATCTCCCGACAAGATCACGGGGCGGAGGGGTGGCGTGGCATTTAAGCGAGGGCAGTCGGACTCGGTCGGTGTTCCGAGCGATCCGGAGCAGCTGTACCGGCTGCTGGCACGGGGGAACCGTGGACCGGCGTCTGTCTGGGGGCACCAGTCGAAGGTCATGGAGCACTGGCACAAGGAGTTCCGCGACAAGAGCGACGTCGCGCTTGAGCTACCGACCGGCGCGGGCAAGACCCTTGTCGGCGGTCTGATCTCCGAGTACCTGCGACGGGCGGAAGGGCGGCGAGTTGCATACCTGTGTCCCACACGGCAGCTGGCTGTACAGACGGCGCGGAAGCTGGACGACTACGGTATCCCGTCGTCGCTTCTGATCGGCCAGTCGAAGGACTGGGACCAAGTCGACCTCACGCGCTTTCAGGCCGGGGGCTCGATCGCCGTTAGCACTTACAGCCACGTCTTCAACTCGCGGCCGAGGATCGATGCCGCCGACGTATTGATCCTTGACGATGCCCATGCGGCCGAGGGCTACGTTGCCAAGCCGTGGAGCCTGCGGATCAGCCGACGCTCCCACGCGAGCGCGTACAAGGACGTGCTTGCAGCTCTGAGCTCCGCCCTGGACCCTCTCCTGCTACCGCACCTGCGGTCCGAGAATCCCGGGGACCACTACCGAGCGGGGATCTACCTGGCCTCTCCCGTGGCCGTGGCTGCCCAGGCTAACCACGTGGAATCAGTCATCCGGGATGCTGTTGCTCACCGCAAGGTCAGCGACGACGCCACGTACGCCTGGAGGTTTCTCGAGACTCACGTGGCTGACTGCATGGCGTACGTGTCGTACCGCGAGATCCTCATCCGCCCACTCATCGCCCCTACGTTCCAGCACGAGGCATTCAACAGTCCAAAGCGGCGCATCTATATGAGCGCCACGTTGGGGGCGGGCGGAGAGCTCGAGCGCGCATTTGGGCGGCCTGGGATCCATCGCATTCCGGTGCCTGCAGGCTGGGACAAGGAAGGCACCGGGCGGAGGTTCTTCGTCTTCCCGGAGATCGCCCGGGACCTGGCCTCGGATCCGGAGGCAGTCGCGCCGTTCGTTCGGCGAGTCATCAAACAGGCGGGACGCGCCGTCGTACTGACCCCTGAGACCCGAGTGGCTGGCAAGTTCTGCGAGCAGTACCTGCCGGAGAACTACCGCACCGTCACCGCGCAGCAGGTCGAGGACGACCTCGGCGCCTTCACCTCGCAAGCTGCGGCCGCGCTGGTTCTGACGAACCGCTACGACGGAGTAGACCTCCCGGATGACGACTGCCGACTGGTGGTGTTCAATGGCCTGCCGGCCAAGGGCGACCTTCAGGAGCGCTTCCTCCATGAGTCTGTCGGCGCCGATGAAGTGCTCCGCGAACGCATCCGTGCGCGCATCCAGCAAGGTGCTGGCCGGGCGACACGAAACCTTCGCGATCACGCTGCAGTTCTCGTTCTCGGCCGCAGCCTCACGTCTTATCTAGCCCGCCAGGACATCCAGGCATCGATGCACCCCGAAATCCATGCTGAGCTGGAGGTCGGAGTCGATGCATCACTCGGCCAGTCCTCGGACGACGTGTGGAGCAACCTGGCGATCTTTAACGATCAGGGACCTGATTGGCAGGGGGTCGAAGAGGACATCGTCCGAAACCGAGAAACCTATGACCGGCAGGACGGGCCAGGTGCCGCAGCGCTCCAGAAAGCAGTCCGTAGCGAGGTCGCGGCTGCTAACGCACTCTGGTCCAAAGACCACCAGTTCGCGCTCGCCGCGATCAAGAGCGTGACTGACCAGCTGCGCAACGCTCAGACGCCGAAGCGGTACAGCTCGCTGTGGAGCTACCTAGGTTTCTGCGTGGCCCACCGTCTGGCTGAGACCACCGAGGAGACGCAGTTCCAGCAGACTGCAGCCAGCTACTTCAGAGAAGCGCGGCGGAACAGCATCGGCGCAACGTGGTTCGACCGCGTCGCGCCAGTCGCCGCCCCTCTCGCGGCTGCGGTGGAAGGACTCGATCCGACGGACAAAGCAGCCATGAACACCATCCTGGCTGCGAAAGACCTGTGGCTTCCTGAAGCCTTCCAAGCGGCACTATCGAGCAGAGCGGGACTCCAGCAGACTGAGCCGGACCCGTACGAGGACGGCCTGGTCTACCTTGGGCGCCTTGCTGGCGCCAGTAAGAGCTATGGAGATCCTCGCGACGGCAGTGCCGCCAAGCCGGATGCCGTGTGGGTCTTTGACAGTGCCCGGTGGGTCATCTGGGAAGCGAAGAACCAAGCAATGGAAACCGGCGAGATCGGTGCCGACCAGGCTCGGCAAGCTGGCGGCCACCGACGAACCACGGAGAAGAGAGAAGGCGCCGTGGCGCCAGGAGACTCCATCTGCGTCCTAGCCTCCCCCAAGAAGAAGGTGCACGACGGCGCGTACAACGTGGCCGAAGAGAACCTCTACTGGGTACGGCCGCCTCAAGTTCTTGCGCTGTTCGACACGCTCACGCGTGCCTGGCAGGATGCGCGGGCCCGTGGCCTGGGCATGACGAGTGCCACCGAACTAGCGGCGGTGTTCCGGGAGCACCAAGCGCTGCCCTCTCAGTGGCTCCTCACGCTCCGACAGCATCCTCTGTGGCGTACGCCGGAAGACTAGCCACGACACATACCGCGATTTGGCATCGTTCGGTGCCGCATCAGGCCTTGCTCACGGCAGCGACGCGGGCTGGTGCTACACCGGGCGACAGCCGCGGCCGTCCGCCCGCGCTCTCCCGACCGTCAAGGCCATTGCAGCGCGGCAATCGGAAGCCCTTGAGTTTTGCCTCTGACTGAGCCTTTCAGTGTTGCCTCTCCAGAGTGAGGACAGCTTTGATGATGACGGTCATGGGTTGGGGCTGATGCGTGATCTGCGGAAGATCCGCCAGGACTCAGCCGTGCCATGCCGCGTTCGACCGGTGCCCTCGCCGCGGCCAGGGCCAGGTTGACGGTGCGCTTGGGTGCGGTCGCATTCGGCGAGGGTCCCGTCCAGCAGGACGAACTCCGGATCACACTCGCGCATGAGTCATGAGCAGGCCAGGGGCCCGTTCGGCGAGCAGGCCTGTCACGATGGTGACATACGCGTGGGCAGTGCCGACGAATATCCCGAAGCCGGACGCAATCCGGGTGAGGGTTTCGTGGGGGCGTAGGTACACCAGAGCGACGAGCGCCCGCTGGTGCGGCGGGATTTTGCACCGGCGGTCACCCTTACGTGTGAACCTCCAGGGGTCGCCGTCCTCGGCGCGAAGCCACTCAGCGCACAAGCCGGCGATCTGCCAGCCGAGCGTGCGCTTCGGAAGCGTCCACCGCCCGGCGAAATCGGTTGCCCATGTCGGTCCGACGAAGTCGGGCTCCAGGGCCTCGATCTCCTCGGTGATCAGGTTGAGAGAGGAACCACCTCCCTGACAGGTCAGGCGACATGTCAGTTCCCGTCGCTAATCTCCAAGGTATGGGCAGCAGTTGGATTGACGCCATCGAATTCGGGGACATGGTCGAAGATGAGATCTGCGACCACTGCATAGGCGGCTACGACCCGCGCGAGAGGGGCCGCGTGAAGGGCCACTGCCGCGAGTGCAGCGCGGCCATCCGGCAAGGCAGGCCGTACAACCTGTCGATCCCTCGGATGAACGCGATCCTCCGAGCCCAGGACGACGCCTGCCCTATATGCGGCGAGCTCGCTGGGGACTACGGGATGGAGGGCCGATCCTTCTGGCAGATCGACCACGATCACGCCTGCTGCAATCGCAACGGATCATGCGGCCGATGCGTGCGCGGGATGCTCTGCCAGCCGTGCAACCTGCGCGTGGCCTGGTATGAACGCCTGCCGCGGGACATCCGCGACTGGCCGCGGATGAACAACTATCTCGACGACCCGCCGGCCAAGCGCCCCGAAGCCAGAGTCAGCACGGTCGGCGACTTGCGCGGCATCCGCGCTCGGGATGGCTCGTTCGCTGGCTGGAGAAGCTCGGAGCCCCTTTAAGGCTTACCTCGCTGGACGTGTTTGTGGGAGTAGTCGGCCCGGCCGTCGCCGACCCGGTCGCACTCGGCGAGGGTGCCGTCAAGCAGGATGAAGTCGGGATTGCGCTCGCGCGGCGTCGTGAGCAGACCCGATGCTCGTTCGGCGAGCAGGTCGACGACCGCGCGAGTGTAGGCATGGGTGGTGGACTCGCTGATCCCGAACCCGGCGGCGATCTTCGCCAGAGTGGTGTGCTCTCGTAGGTAGATCAGTACCACGGGTGACAACCAGCATGTGACCCACTCCACCAGCGCAAGCGGTAGGTCAAGTGCGGCAGGATGGATGACCAACAAGGCCCCCGAGCAACGTGATTGAGACGTCAGACATCTCGATCAACAGCTCGGGGGCCTCGTTCGTTGCGCTTCACTGCCCATCACCGATCGGTGGCCAACTCGAAGAAGCTCACTGATCAGCGCTTCGGGGCGGCCGGACTGGGCGGCGGGCTTTCCTTACCTGCTTCGTCGGCCGTCCCCATAAAGAAACCTGCGTATCGACCCCAGTCGCGTCGCATGTCTTCAGCTCTGCTCCTCTGTTTGACAGACGGAATTTCATCCTCCATGCGCACCCAGGAGAGGAGTAGTAGCCACAGCATTCGAGCCGTCTCCTCATCCCGGTCCATGGCTTCCGCGATGGATCCCCCCATGGGGTGCGCGACGTTCAGCCTTACGACGAGCCTGCCAGCGATGTGCTCAGAGGTGAAAATGTCGGGGCCAGGCCAGGCTGCCTGTATGAACACGGCCGCGAATTCCTGCTCCGCGAAGCGACCGTCGTCCGAGGAGTCCCTCGGTGTCGCTGTCGGTGGGTACGATGCGTCTCCAGCGTGAATGTATGGAGCCGTTGGTGGCGTACTGAACTTTGACTTCTCATGTTTCGGAGGCGCGGGGCTCTCGGCATCTGTACTATCCGAGCGATCGGGCCGGCGTTGGTTTTTCGACTCGCCCTCAGAGGCAGTATCGCCAAGGTGCGCGTCCACCCATAGCGAGCGAAACCTGTCAAGCTCAGGGCCGATGGATTCGACTCGGCCAAGAATCAGAAGAGCAGCTACGAGTGCCTGTAGTTTTACCCAGACTGGAAAATTCTTGCCATTCAGGATATTTGCGACCGCCTGGTGCGAAATGACATCTGCGGCAAACGATGCCTCTGCGGCTGCCGCGCTGATCTTTCGAGTCCCCGGGCATCCCGCCATTTGATATGCCTCATGAACCGCTTGGAGCAGGCTGCGATGTTTACCGGGTGGCAGTACCGAATCCGTTGGCATCGAGATTCTCCTGCGTCGTCCTCCGCTCAATTTCCCCCCCTTACTTGTCGTGAGTCGTATCACGATCCCAAAAGTTTCTCCGCTACTGCTTGAGCCACCCCTCCTGCGATGGCCGAGGCCACAACGATGGCAGCTGTGACGGAGGCTGAGCACCCCTTCCGCTCCTGGGAAGTGATTTCTGGCTCGTGGTCCTGATCACCGTCCATGTATTCATCCTCGATGGCGCCTTCCGCCCGATGAACGACAGTGGACGCAAGTTGACAGAACTTTACAAGCGCTCAACTCGGTCCTCACCGGGTGCTGCCAGGAGGTCGTGGAGGTGTTGCGCTGCCGTTTGGATCTGCTCGTCAGAGCCGCCCTCGGCCAGTTGGGCCAAGATGTCGGCGAAGATCTCGGTCCGAAGCCGCACGGCCTCCTTTGAGTTGTCGAGGACCGCGCGGTGGAGGACTTCCCAGAGTTCGCTCCTCACCGTGACCGGGTCAGAGGTGTGGCTAAGCCCCTCGCGGAGCACCTTCTGGACGATCTGTTCCTCGAGGATCCGCGTTGCGGCCACGTAGTCGTATCCGTGCGGCTGGCCCTCAAGTGGCGCGAGGGGGTAGTCCGGCAGGTATCCCAGGGTGCGAGCCCGCGCGAGCCAACGGCTGGCGGTGATCCCGCTGACTCCCCACGTGTCCTGGATGACTTGCCGAGGACCCCGACCCGTCAATTCCGCGTCGACGGCGAACCACGCGACCTGGACGAAGTGTCCCGCGGGCCAGGATCGACCGACCTTCACCGACTGAATGCGGGCTTGGGCGTAGAGGTCGCCGACCTTGTTGTTCCACTTGGTCCGTAGAGCGCTCTTGACCCTCCCCAGGATGGTGCCTGTCGGCGCGCGACGGACGGTCTCCCGGGTGATCGCCTCAGGCTTCTCTGGGTCTCGGGGCAAGATCGACAGCCTAGTGATGGCCGGCTTCCCGGCCACCATCCGTCCTTCGACGGAGTAGACCCAGGGGCCTGGGATGTCGGAGTAGGTGACATCGACAGCCTCTGAGCCATTGGCGAAGGCGTAAACCCATCCCCAGGTTCCGTCCCCGGCGATGGACATCGCTTCAGTGGGCTCGTCGTCCACGATAGTGATAACCCCCCCTCCGTGTTGTCGCCGTCAAAGCCTAGTGATGGGCGGCCGCAGCCGGAAGGCTTGGAGGCGTAAGGGCACCTCCTGAACAGGCAGTTCAGGGGTCGCGCCGATGGCGTTCTGGGGAAAGGACAGCAGCGTGAGTGCAGGGGAAAACGGCTCCGACAGCGAAGGGCTGCCGCTGCGGTGGGTGGTCATCCTGCTGGCGAGCTTGATCGGCGGGACGGCGGTCGGCCGCGCGGAGGGGCTGGGGGCCGGCTTGACGGTCGCGATTGCGCTGGCGGGGTTCCTTCACCTGGCCATGCGCTCGTAGACCATCCGCGCCAGCTGCAGTCGGCCGCCCAGCACCGTGGGTCCTATGACGAATTCAAAAGGCCCGCGATGCTGGAAGAAGCAGATGACACGGTCCTGTCAGTCCCGGTTTCGGGATCAGGAGCGGCCGAGGGTGCGGGCGATCCAGCCGGGCGGCGCGCCACTGGTTGGTGTTGAGGGTGCCGCGGCCGTCGATGACCTTGGGATTGGTGGTGCGGGCGGCGAGGCGCTTTGGGTCGATGTGGGAGTACTGCGGCCATTCGGTCAGGTGCAGCAGCAGGTCGGCGTCCTCGACGGCGGCGATCGGGTCGAGCTCGGGGTGGACCTTGCGGGCGTTATCGAGGGCCTTGGGGTCGGTGACGGTGACGGTGGCGCCGAGTTCCTGGAGCTTGTGGGCGACGGCCAGGGCGGGCGAGTCGCGGATGTCGTCGGTGTCGGGCTTGAAGGCGGCGCCCCAGATGGTGATCCGCTTGCCCATGAGAGTGCCGTCGAGCTGCTGGCGGGCGAGGTCGACTATACGCTCGCGGCGCCGGTTGTTGATCATGTCGACCTCGCGGAGGATCGCCGCGGCCTGGTCGACGCCGAGTTCGCCGGCGCGGGCCATGAAGCCGCGGAGGTCCTTGGGCAGGCAGCCGCCGCCGAAGCCGAGACCGGGCCGCATCCCGCGGGGGCCGACGCGGACGTCGTGGCCGAGGATGTCGGCGAGCGTGGTGACGTCGGCGCCGGAGGCTTCGCAGACCTCGGCGATGGCGTTGATGAAGGAGATCTTCGTGGCGAGGAAGGCGTTCGCGGACGCCTTGGCGAGCTCGGCCGTCGCCCAGTCGGTGACGATCGTCGGTGTTCCCGACTCAATGATCTTCTCGAAGCACTGGCGGAGTATGGCTTCGGCCCAGGAGTGCTCGGACTCGAAGCCGAGGACGAGCCGGTCAGGGCGGAGGGTGTCCTCGATGGCGAACGACTCGCGCAGGAACTCCGGGTTCTAGGCGAGCTCGATGGCGTCGCCAGCCGGTGCGAACTCGTGCAGCAGGTCGCGGACGCGGGGCGCGGTGCCGACAGGGACGGTGGACTTCACCGCGACGACGGCCGGGGTCTTCAGGCGGGGTGCGAGCTGGTGGACGGCGGAGAACAGGTGGGAGAGGTCGTAGGCGTTCTCGCCGGGTTGCTGCGGGGTGCCGACCCCGATGAAGTGCAGGTCGCCGAAGGCGGCGGCCTCTGCGTAGGAGGCGGTGAACCGCAGCGTGCCGCTGCCGTTGTGCTTGGCGATGAGGTCGTCGAGATCGCGTTCGTGGATCGGGGCCTTGCCGGAGTTGAGGACGGCGACCTTGTCCATGTCGGAGTCCATGCCGAGGACTTCGTGACCGAGCTCGGCCATGCAGGCCGCGTGGGTGGCGCCTAGGTAGCCGCAGCCGATGACGGTGAGCTTCATGAGCGAGTGTCCTTCCAGATGGTGCGGTGGGGGCCGCCGCAGGCGGCCCCCACCCGTTACCGGGGAAGGCGCCGCTTGGTCGGACGGCCGGTCAGGTAGCGGTTGATGCCGTCCCGGATGAAGAATGGGATCTTGAGGTCGTCCAGGAACTCGGGCGCGAAGAACTGGAGCTTGACGCCCTCGGCCAGCGGGAGCTGGGTCTCGTCGCCGTCCCAGTGGGCGGAGAAGAAGGTGATCAGCTGCCCGGATCCGTGCTCGTCGCGGATCTCACAGCGCTTGATCAGACTGTCGACCTCGTCGCCGAGTCCGGCTTCTTCGTCCAGCTCGCGGCAGATCGCGTCGACGTCGTCCTCGCCGGGGTCGCAGCCGCCTCCCAGGAGGCTCCAGTAGCCGGGCCAGGCGATGCCGTCGATGTCATCACGGAGGTGGAGGAGGAGTTCGCCACGGCTGTTGACGATGATCGCGACGGCGCCTCGGGCGGTGGGCGGGCTGGCGGTGGTGTCCTGGTGCATCCGGACACCGTAGTGATGTGAGGGGTCGTCATGCGGCAGCCCTCACCGTCTGGTCGCAAAACCAGGCAGCCGCCATGAGGGCCTGCATCCGGGTGCGGTCGAACCGGCCGCCGGGCTTGAGGCCGCCTTCCAGCAGCGGCCGCATCGCGGCCGGCGCCTCCCCGACGGCGGTGTGGATCTGGGCGTCCGCCCAGCCGGCGAGTTTCCCGTTCAGCCAGGACGGGACCGGGGAGGCGAAGCCGAGCTTGTCCCAGCTGCCCCAGACCTCCCGAGGCAGCCCGAGGGCCTTCGCGGCGTCTCGGAGGATTCGTTTGCCCTCGGCGGGGTGACAGATTTTGTGCCCCCGGGGCAGCCGGTAGGACAACTCGACCAACTCCCGGGCCAGCAACGGGGCCGGCGTTCGAGGGCGTAGGCGGAGGCGAGCTTGTCGCTGGTCATCACCAGCGGCCGCCAGGCCGTCGCGAGATCGGCCAGGGTGAGGGCTCGGGCCAGGTCCCCGTGGGCCTTCTCCATCGCGCCCGCGATGAGGTCGTGGATCCGCCGGTCGGGGTCGGGGCCGCGCAGGACGAGCCGCGTGACCGCCTCGGCCGGGTCGAGGTCCTCACCGGCGGCGTGCATGAGCTTCGCGGCCAGCGGTTTATAGGCGTCCATTCCGGCGGCCAGGACCGCGTCCGGGCCGAACAGGACCAGGGCCTGGCGGACGTAGCCCATGAGGAACTCGTCCGGGCCGAGGCCGCCGATGGCGACCTTCAGGCTGAGGTCGGCGATCTTCCGGTAGGCCATGTACTCGGAGAACGTGGAGGCGTTGCCCATCGGGTAGTCCAGCGCGGACATCATGTGCGGCAGCACCGTGGTGAAGTCGATGGGATCCGGCTCGACCACCACCAGCTCGGCGCCGATGTCCCGGGCAATGATCGCGGCGATCTTCGACTCATCCAGGCGGTCCTGCCCGGGGTAGCGGACGGTGACACAAACCGGCGGCCGCAGCAGGTAGGCCAGCACCGAGGAATCCAGTCCGCCCGAGAGGAGGAGGGCGAAGTCGCAGGCAGGGGCCCGCAGCGGGACCTGCTCGGCCAGGATCACGGAGTACTTCGCCAGCGCCTCGCGATAGGTGCCGGTGAACGGCTGTCGGCCGGTCAAGGTCCAGTAGATGTGCTGGTCGAGCGAGCCCGTCGCGATGTCGAAGGTCAGCAAGGTCGCGGGGGCCAGGAGCTGGATGCCCTGGAAGGGCGTGTCGACGCCGACCGGGGTCTCGATCGCAAGGACCTCGGGCCGCAGGACCAGGGGGGCGGTGCCGTAGCCAGTCAGGGTGGAGACCTCGGAGGCGAACACGAGCCGGCCGCCGTCCAGGCGCCAGTAGAGCGGCTTCTCCCCGAGGCGGTCCCGGGCCAGGAACAGCTTTCCGACCCGTGGGTCATAGACGGCGAGGGCGAACATGCCGTCGAGTCCGTCCAGGCAGGACGGTCCGATCTTCGCCCAGGCCCGCAGCAGGAGGTGCGCATCCGTCTCGCGGTGTCCGAGCGGGATGCCCCAGGCGGCGGCCTGCTGGCGGTAGTTGTAGATCTCACCGTTGAAGGACAGCAGGACACCGGTCTCGCGGTCGAGGTAGGGGCCGGGCATGGCCTGCGGGTCGACGATCAGCAGTGTGTTCATGGCCAGCACCGCCCGCCCGTCCGTCGCGGCGGCGTGCTCGGTGCCGTCCGGGCCTCGATGGGATTGCGAGGCGCCCATCGCGCCGACCGTGTGCTCGTGGCGGACGGCGTCGGCTCCGGCCAGTCCTGCGATTCCGCACATATCTGGTTCACCTCCGGGTGTGGTGGTGCCTGCGGCGGCCGCCGCTGGAAGGGGATCTGTTCCGGTTCCGGCGGCGGCCTGGACTCACATCACAGCCGCCCGCGTAGGTCGGGGGCAGGGCTCGCAGGGGGGCTCACAACTCGCAAGGCGGTTCGCGGCCGGTGGCGGAGGAATATCGTTACCGACCCAACATGCGGAACGCCTACGACTCTTCGTCCCCAGTCGAGTACGGATCTCTCGTGCTCCACCAAGTACAGACATACGTGCTCAACCGACTGTTCGAGCCGTGCGTGGTCCGCTCAACGGCATGAGGGAAAGTCGTGGCATCGACCGCCCGCCGGACCCGTCCGCCCAACGCGGACCTGGCCCGGCTCATCGAAGCCAGCGGCGCGAGCCACAAGTCCCTGGCTCTGCGCGTCAACCAGCTCGCCCACGCTGCCGGGATAGAGACCGACTACTCACACACGTCCGTGGCGAACTGGTGCCGCCGTGGGATGACACCGAAATGGCCGGTCCCCAGGCTGTTGTCGCAGGCCATCGGTGAGAGGCTCGGCCGGCCCGTCAGCCTCGGCGAGATCGGTATGGGCGAGGCGGAGACAATCGACGCGGATGTGGGGGTGGATTTCCCGCGAGACCCCGCCGACGCCGTCCGCGTCGCCACTTCGTTCTGGAGCTCCGTGAACCGCCGCGACTTCCTCACCGGGACCGGGTCCGGCTTCGCCGCCTCCGCATTCATCATCCCCGTCACCCGCTGGCTCGTCACCCCCGCCGACGAGACCGCCGACCATGCTGGCGGGAAGCAGGTCGGGCGGGCCGACCTCGACGAGCTGCGTGACGCGGCCGATGACGCGAGGCGGTGGGACTCCAAATACGGCGGCGGGAACTGGAAAGCGAACTCCGTCACCGACTGCCTCGACCACCGGGCCGCCCCGCTCCTGCAAGGGTCCTTCTCCGACGAGATCGGCCGTGAACTCTTCTCCGTGACCGCCGAGTTGTCGAGGCTGGCCGGGTGGACGGCGTTCGATGTCGGTGAGCACGATGCCGCCCAGCGGCACTTCATCCAGGCCCTCCGCCTCGCCCGCGCCGGCGGCGGCGTGCAGCTGGGCTGTTATGTCCTGACGACCATGGCTATGCAGTCCCTGATGCGCGGGTTCGCCTCCGAGGCCGTCGATATGGCCCAGGGCGCCTTCAACTGAGCCAAGGGCCAGGCCGTCCCGAGGGTGCTGGCGTTCACCAAACTGATCGAGGCCCGCACTCACGCCCGCGAGAACGACCCCAGGGCCGCCTCCCGGGCCCTGAAAGCCTCCGAGGACCTCCTGGGCCAGGTCAAGGACGGCAGCGGTGACGAGCCCGCCTGGATCGACTTCTATCACCACGCCCGCCTGTCCGCGGATGCCGCCGAGGTCTTCCGCGATCTGAAGAACCCCAAGGCCGCCCTGACCTGGAACCAGCGGGCCACCGCCATGCCGACCGGGGTGTTCACCCGCTCCGTCGGCATGCGCCTGGCCATCGTCGGGACCGCCCACCTCCAGGCCCGCGACCTCGACCACGGCCTGGATCTGGGCAACCGATCCGTCGACATCCTCGCCCACGTCCAGTCCACCCGGGCCAAGGACTACGTCCGCAAGTTCAACACCGCCCTCACCCCATGGCGGCGAGAACCGGCCGTCCGCGAGTTCATCCACCGGACCCGCAAGGAGCTCGGGGTGGCCGCCTGAACACCACCCCGCCCGACAGCGCCGGGCGGGGTGCCTCCAAGATCAGGAAACGCCAGGCGTCTGCTCGCCGTTACACAGCATGATGCGGGTCAGCTCCGCCAAAGCCTCCTCCACCCTCGACGCGGACCCGTCCTGGGGCGGCTGGGGGGAGGGGGCCGCGATCCGCCGCAGCATCGACGCCATCTGGCCCCCGTCGATAACGCTGCGGATCACTGCCTCAAGGTCCGGGGCTTTCTCCGCGAACGCTTCCAGATCCTCATCACTCAGCTGTTTCGAACTCTGTGAGCGCAACAGGACCAATCGAGGCTCGTCGTGGACGCTCAGCAGCAGCCGGGTGTCCCACCAGCAGGACGTGAAGGCAAGGATGTCTCTGTTGTCCCGGTCGGGGAAGGCCAGTCCGCTCAGCAGCCAGCGGACGTTCACGGTGCACCACACGTGCTCACCGATCTTGAAAGCCTGAGCGTCGCTCATCGAGTCCATGACGGCAGCCGGGGCGGCCAGCCACTTGTCGGCCCAGACCCGGTAGGGACCGGCACCCAGACTTCCACGAAAGCCCGTGGCGTCGAACCCGCCCTCGAATGCCTGGCTGCCGTCCCGTGAGAAGACCTGCTCTCCGATCGCGGACGAGGTGTCCGCGGCGGTCAGCACCTTGCGGAGATACTCCTCGCTGACCTCGGCCGGCTCGGTGAAACGGTCCAAGACCTGATCGAGCGAGGTCAGGTGGACGAACTCGTTCTCCAGACCGTCCACATCCCAGCCCATCGGACTCTCGTAGGAGACGCCGTCACCGAAGTCCTTGGTGTTGGAACTGACGAAGTAGACCGTCTCCTCGGGGTGATCCAGGGCGTAGTCCATCACCGACATCCACACGGCTACGTCCCGGTAGCCGGTCTTGACCGAGCGGCTGGCACTCGTGTCGATCCTGGCCGGGGCCAGCCCGTTCGCCTCCCGCACCGCCGCCTCGCGAAGCGCCCTCTCACTGGTGGGGACGGTATCGACCACAGCGCCGTACTTACTGCGCCAGTACTCGCGCACCATCACCGGGTCGCCGTCTTCCAGACGGGCCTCCAGCTCCCAAGGGGTGAGCTTCTTCAACGCCTTGATTGCCTGGGCCGCGGCCTCGTGCTGCTTGCGGTACTTCACCGCGTGCTGGGCGACAAGTTCCTCCATCACGATCCACGGAACAGCGACACCCTCCGTGCCGGACTCGCGGATGGTGCGCAAGAGTTCAGCCCCGCTGCTATCCAGCCCGCAGCCGCGCAGGATGCAGGTATCCAAGATGATCACGTGAGACTTCCGTTTCTCCAACCAACGTCACCCCACGATCCCAGGCCCTTCACCCTGCTGCCCAGCCATTTGTACCTCTGCGAAGACGAGCCGCCACCGCTTCGCAGACACGCAACTCACTGGAACGGACCAGTACTCTGGGTGACGTGGATTTCGACTACTGGGGCAGGGCGCCCGTGGGAGCCTTCTCCCTCCGGCAAGCCCGTCGTCTCATGGCGACCGTCTCGGCAGAGGCCGCGGACGCCATCCAGTATGTGCGGAACTGTGTCGCTCACATGGCCTCCGTCGACATGACCAAACACCCCCTGGCGGATCTGAGCCTCCCTGAACAGGTCCTGCTGCTGCGAGAGCTGGCGAACTGCGCCCCAGGAACCCCGTTTGCTGAACTGTGCGACGACATGGCGGGCGACCTGCTGGCCTTCGCCGAGCCAGCCAGCAGGCGCATGGAGGGCCTCCCCGAAGCCGATGTCCCCCGCATGCGGAGCCTCATCTTGGTCAACGGCGCGGTCGAGTTCGTGGCCCGGTTGTGGAGCGTGGCCGAGCAACTCGAAACGCTGCAAAGCGAGCAGGTCGCGCTGGGCGAAGACCACCACCGTCGGCTGCGGGTGCTGAAGGCCGCCGAGATCCCCCTGTGGGCGCTGAACGCACTGGGCGGCATGCCCGAAGACGGCCTGAAGGACATGACGCCGGAGATGCTGCTGGGCATGTCCGGCCGAGGGATCGCCGGCCCGGCGCTGGCCGCCTGCGACTCGGACCAGACGCGGCTCCTGCGGGAAGCGGAGACCGTGCTTGCTCTCCTGCGGGTGCTGGCCGTGCTCGGGATGGAGCCCGAGAGCTGGAACGAGTTCCTGTCCCAACTCACCGCGCGCCTGGAAGCCGACGACACCCTTGAGGCGTCCAAGGTGGTGGAGTTCGCAGTCCCGCCCCGGCCCTGTCATCCGCCGGGCGAGCTGGTGACGGCTGAGCCGCGGATGCCCAGAGCACCAGGTTGTGCGGTCCCTCACCGTTCCGTTCGCAGGGACCGCAGCCAGTTGCATCACCACGCAAGGCGCAGAGGGCGCCTAGTGGTGTAACGCGGCGCACCGGTCCTGCATTGAGCCAAAGGACCGAAGTTGGACCCGAACATGATCATCGCTGGGGTCTCTGCTGTCACCGCAGTGGGCTCGCTAGTGCTTCAGATCCATGACGCCCGTCGCAAGAAGCGCGAAGACGATGCCGCCGACCGCACGGACACACAGCAGGACTCTGGGACCTCGGCCGACGATGAGTGAGTGAAGGGGTGGGCTGCCCGCCGAATGGCGGGCGGCCCAGCCCTTCTTCAGTTGGCCGCTGCCCCGGCGCGTGTGAAAGACACGAAGGCACTTCACCAACGGCTCGGCGTCGCTTGAGGCCACGATGCCGCGGGCGGGGTTCCAGCGTGCCGACGGATGATGTACCGGTTGACGATGCCTGCGACCGCCTCGCAGGTCAAAGCC
This sequence comes from Streptomyces sp. NPDC039480, assembly GCF_055597165.1. Lineage (NCBI taxonomy): Bacteria > Bacillati > Actinomycetota > Actinomycetes > Kitasatosporales > Streptomycetaceae > Streptomyces > Streptomyces sp. NPDC039480. The sequence continues at coordinate 56,724 of NZ_JBVITX010000015.1, forward strand.
GGCTCCCCGGCCATGGTGTCCGTGTGCCCAGGACGCCATAGTGACACCGAACTCAACAACGGGGCGAGCGGACCCGTGACATGCGGCATGCCGGAGCCGCCGTCCGTCACGTACCAGTGCAGGTCCCTAGTCGCGTATGACTCCGCCGCGCACCATCATGTACAGACTTATGTGCTCAACTATCTGTTCGAGCCAAGGCGGCTGTCCACAGCCGCCTCGGTTCAGCTGTTGGGCGAGCGGAACGGGATGACGTTGTCCGGGACCGGGCCGGGTTCGGGCGGCGTCGATGGTGTGCCCTGCTCATGGATGAGGACGGCACTGGCGAGTGCAAGGCGGGTCAACTGCTGACGGAGGTCCTTGATCTCCTTCGTCTGGTCCGAGACCGACTTCTTGAGCGTGGCGACGGTCTCCCTCAGACGCTTCTCGGCCTCCGGGACTTGCTTGGTCTCGGTGCGGACCCGCTCCTCGAACTCGTTCTTCAGGTCTGCGTGCCGCTTGTAGAGGGCCATGCGGTGAACACCGGCCTCGACGGCGAGGGCAGCGGCGGTCATGCTTCCGTTGGAGACGGTGGCCTGGCCAGCCAACAGCCGGTCCATCGCCTCACGGATGCGGGTGCGTTCATCGTGGTTCTGTTCGTTCACGTCAAAGCCTCGGCAGTCTGGGCGGTGGCGTCGTGGGCGTCGGCGGTCGCCCGGAGGTTGTCGGCATTGCGCCGCAGTCGCTTGGCGAGTTTCTCCGGGACGAAGGCGGCCTTGCGGTCAATCTCGTCGGCCTTGTCCCGCATCTCACGCGCGTGGGTGTCAGTGCGGACGGTGTTGCCGCAGCCGGACTGGCAGGCGTACTGCCTTGGCGCTGTCGCACCCGGTTCAGGTTCACAGAGTGCGTTGTCGTGCTTGAACGCGCAGATCAGGGAAGGAGTCCGGGTTGTCATAGAGCACGATGCCATCCCGCGCGAGGAACTTGGCAGCCTTCTTCGCGAACGTCCTGGGGACGATTTTGCCCTCGAACTGTGGCGTTGTCGCCGCAGCGGTCAGAGCCCGGCGGGCGGCCGGACCGGAGGCCTTCTCCCCGGCGGCGACACGATCTCGGAGGTGAGCGGCGGTGTCGGCTGCCGCCAGGACGGTTTCGACGTCGAGGACGGAGTGGATGCCTGCCCGGCTGCGGGTGCCGTAGCCGCTGGAGGTCCGGGCGTCCAGGACGGTTCTCATATGTCCGTACTGGATCGCGAGTGCGACCAGCCCGCCCGGGCGGCGCGCGATGTGCCAGGCCAGACTCCGCCTGAACCGGGACATCCCGATCGCTCCGTGTGGATCCTCGGGAACGATTTGATCAGGCAGGTTGTGACTCTCAGCCTCGCGGTTCACCCATGCCACGAAGTCCTCAATCCGGTCGTTCAGCCCGGAGTTCTTCAGCGACCCGTGTCGGTTGCGCTGGAATGCGGCGTCGTGGTGAGAGGCGCTCAGAAGAAGTTCTCCCCCGGGGACTATGCGCTCCAGTACCCGGATGGCGTGGACGACTGGGGTGATGGCGCCCCAGGGGACCTCGCGTGTTTCGCCTGCGGAGATGTGGTTGCCGTCGTCATCGGTGACGTTCTTGTAATGCTGGCTGCGGATCAGGTGCCGCCCGAGTGTGCCGTCGGCGGCGGGCTCAGGGTCGGGGCAGCAGCCGGATCGCAGGCCCTGCACCTCTTGCGGGCGCATACCGGTCAAGTAGGAACATATGATCACTGCTGCTGTGCCGAGATGCCGCATCAGCTCGGCGGCCTCGTCGAAGTCCATGTGTCCGCGCCAGGGTCTCCCGTCGATCCGCCCAGTGACGGGAATCCCCAAAGGGCACGGGCCCGAGATCTCGTTGACCGAGGCGGAGAGATGATGTTGCTCGGCAAAGCGGTCGACCTGGCCGAGGCTCGCGCCCGTGAGGGCGGCGATATAGGAGCGAGCCAGCCTCCGTTGACCGTGCATCCGGACACTGGGAAGTCCATCGTCCGACCGGGCGTGAGGAAGCAGCAACTCTGCAAGGGTCGTCCACCCCTCCGGGTTGGCCCTGGTGGCCTCAGCTGCAGCGATCAGGCGTTTCCTCTCGGTCCAAGCTGCCAGGATGTCGTCGGCGAAGTCGTCGACGAACCGGATCGCCCAGACCAGCAGCGGGCCCAGGACCCTTGGGTCCAAAGGCTCGGTGCTGTTCTCTCCGTGAGCTGAGTCATCGACTGCGGGGAGGAAGTCGTCGATGCCTTCGGCGACCCACGGCGGCTGGGTGATGTCTGCTGGCTGTGCACTGAGCTGGTCGAACGCCCACAGATCTGTCAATCGAGTGCAGGTCCTCGCCGCATGGTCGCGGGAGACACCGCGGTCCCAGCGCTGGGAGATGTAGGCTCGCCACACTTCCTCGGTGCAGTCGGCGAGGTTGGTGATGCGGCGTCGGTGCAGCCAGCGCGCTAGCCGCATCCATTCGCCGCAGGTGTCCCTGATGTCCGCGGCGGACCTCCTGGACCGGGAATGGGTCCCCCGCGTCTGAAGGTAGGTGGGCCGGAGCCGGCCGTTGATCATCGTCCAGGTCATCTGCTTCACCTGGTCGAGCAGGGGGGCCGGGCAGCGCTTCCAGTGGATCTTGGCCAGAGCGGTGCTGGGCCAGACGGGATCGCGGTAGCGGGCGTTGAGGTGCGTGTTGCCGGGGGAGCAGCAAGGCTGAAAACGCTCAGTACACGAACTTCGATGCGCGCCAGGTTCGCACGAGGTAGTTGAGCGTGGCGGTCTCGATGCCCAGGGCGGCGGCCACGGCCGTCAGCGGGTGGCCTAGGCCGTGGTGGAGGACGGCCACGTCGTACTGCAGTGGTGAGTGGGCGGTCAGGGGCAGAGGGCGAGAGCGGCTGCCGGTGTGGGTCACGAGCTGTTCCCAGGCGTAGGCGCCTGGATTGGGGCGGCTGATGACGTAGGGCCAGTGGGTGATGAGGTGGCCGAAGGTGGCTGCGACGGCGTGCTGCGCGTTGTGGTGCGGCAGGTGGGCGTGGGCGTAGCCGAGGTAGCAGTTGTGGTGCAGGGAACAGAACGCCTCGAAGGCCGACGGGAGGGCGAGCGGGGTGCCTGCCCCGATGGTCGGGGTGGCGAGCCACGGGCGGCTGGGTGCGCCGCGGGGGCCTGGGTGCCGGCACGGCGGGTCCGGTGTGGCGGGGCGGAAGGTGGAGGCCCGGGCGAGGTTACTCATCCGAAGGCTCCGGCGGGCAGAGGGCTAACATCCGGGGCGGTGGTGCGGTCGGGGTGAGGCCTGGCGGCCGCCCAGAGTGGGCGGATGGTTTCGGGGCGGCCGTGCAGGGCGCTGACCAGGCGTCCCATCGTTTCCCATTCGGGGACGTGGGCGCCCTCCAAGATGGTGGAGATTTCGTGGGTGGACAGCGTGTGGTCCAGGCGTGAACTGAGCTGTGCAACGTCGGGGTTGGCGTCGGCGAGCAGGAGGCCGCGTAGGGCGGCGCTAAGGTTCACGGGTTCGGCGGGGCGCAGGCCGCGGGCTTCGTTCCACAGGGGCAGCAGGTCGGCCGGGTCGGCACCGCAGGCGGTGGCGATCACGCGGGTGATCCGCCAAGAGGGCAGGCGGTCACCGGTCAGGACGCGGGAGATGTAGGAGGCGGAGACGCCGGCTTTCCTGCCGAGCGCGCGCAACGTGAGGGTGCTGGTGCGCTGGAGCTGGGACAGCGCCCGGGCCAGTACCTGGCCGGGGTGGTCCAGGTTCCTGGCGGGGATTCCCTCATCGGTGGTCTCCGTGGTCTGCTCCCCCGGGCCCGGGGCGGCGGTGCGGTGCGGAGGGCGCTGGCGGGGGACGGCCCTCACCGGCGCGGCGGCGGCCGGCGGCGGCTGGCGGCGCTGGGTGCGCAGCTGGCGGCGGCGGCCGGCGGCTTCCGCGGACCAGTGGCGGCTGACGTTGTCTGTGCCGACGTTCAGGGCGCGGGCGATGTCCGCGGACTTCTTCTTGTGCCCGCGGGCCTGCTGCACCACGGCGGCGGTCAGGTCCTGCACCTCCCGTTCGAACAGCGCGATCTGCTCGAGGGCCTCGAGCGGCCGCCCCTCCATGATGAGGTCCTTGACGCTCTGCAGGTGGTGGACGCATTCACCGACGACCTGCTCGGCGTAGGCGTCGTGGTCGCTCTCACCCTGGAGGCCGGACAGCTTGCGGTAGGCGCGCCCGCACGCGTCGGAGCAGTACCGCGAGGGCCGGCCCGGGCGGGGCTTGGCGGTCTGCGGGACCGGCTTGGTGCAACCAGGGTTGGCGCACCTGGGGGCCTGGTCCTTCGGAGTCATGTCGTGTAGTCCCTTTCGGGGGTGTGCTACCGGGAAGCTCAGGTGGAATTGGGGGGTTCCACAGCGCCCCGAAGATTGCTCTCGGGGGCTTTTCTGATCGCCGCCCGGTCCGTGGGCGGCACAGCCGGGTGCCGTGGGGCCGCTGTCGGCAGCAGCCCCACGGCGCCGGTGGCGTCAGGTGACGGAAATACGCCGGTAGCGCACATACGAGCGGCGCAGGGTGAGCACGAGGAACGGCACGACGGTAAGCGCGAATTCGCTCGACTCGGGCCGCATGACGAGCACGACGACCGCGAACAGTGCCGGAATGACCCCGCCGAGCTGCATGTTGACCTGCTGGTCACGCTGCTCGCAGGGTTTAGCCCAGACCTGTCGAGGGATGCTAGCTTCGGGTCCCTTCAGCCGGACGGTCCGCACCGGTCGGCTTGGAATGTGGTCGGGAGGCATACGCCCTCCTAGATCAGTGATCCGAACAGATGGCGAGTCAGCCCTGGTTCAGATGTGGCGTCCGGGCCGGGGCTGCTCGTATGCCGCCGAACGTACCGTTCACGCAGACGAGGCACCATCACTACAGTCCGTTAATGGGACACTTGCGGTTCTCTCTCGTTCGCTTTTGCGACTCCGATCGAAACTCGATCCAGATCGGTCAGACTGCAACGCAACAGAGCGCGTATATGCGCCAGTCACTCAGCCGGGTATGGCGGACGATCGCGCCGGTCGCGCCACCCCTACATCCCAGTGGCACCCCCGCACTCACCGACGCGCCGTCTCTTGAACGAGCGCCGGGTGGCCTTCGGCACCAAGGGGTGCCGGAGGATCCAACGGCCGGCGCCCGCGACGGCCTCCGTGGCGAACGCCGCCCGGCAGAGCACAGTCCGTCAGGCACGGCGCCGCCTCCGCGCGAGTTTGGCTGGATGGGTGCGACCGCCCACAAGAGGAGACAACGTCGACCTAAGGGGCATCTGAGGCCCATCCTCAGAGGTGCTGGGAGCACTGGGGGACCCTAATGGGTTGGGGGGCGGCACGGGATAATCCGCGGGCGCGGGGACTACCTGCACGGGCGGTGGGACCTGCTGGCGGATCTGGGACCATCCTGCGGGTGCGGGGAGCACACGAAGACTCAAGCTGCGGCCACGTGATCGAGCTGCGCGCCTGGGCCTTGTCATGGGCAAGCGACCTCGATACCCGGCTCCACACCGGAGAGGACTCAGGCGACATCTGATCCGGCCTGCAAGCATCGGCCCTCAGGCAGCCATTTCGCACTCCACGGTCTCCTGCCCGCACCCGGCGGCCAGCTCGCTCAGCGCGTGCCGTTCGGCGTCGTCCACGGCCAGGTCCCAGCGGAGCTTGGTCGCCACCCAGTGGGTGGTGTAGGTACAGCGGGCGTCCGCGAGGGGCGGTGCCACTCGGCCGGTTCCTGCTCGGACTGCGAGCGGTGGCCTCCGGGTCGACCCCTTCGCCGATCACTCCTCCGCTCACCGGCCACAGGCCCGGTGGCGACTGGCCCAGGAATTCGAACACATGCTCTACTGGCGGCATGGTGCACAACAACTACTCCCCCGACCTCGTGCAGACCCAGCGCGACTGGACCCGCACCTACCAGGCTCTCGCCGAGGCCCGCGCCGACCACAACACTGTCCTGCGACGACGGCTCATCGGCCTCTCCCGCCGCCTTGTCCAGGATGTGCCGCGTGCCGAACAGGCCGACCTGCGTCGACGCGCTCAGGAGCCGTCATGATCCGCTGCTGCTGGGACATCACCGACTGCCAGAGCTCGGTCCTGGTCCGCATCCGCAACCGCATCCTGAAGAACGGCGAGGCCCCCACCGCGCGGGAGTCCGGCACCACGGTTGGCCTGTCCAATCCCTCCTGTGTCCACTATCAGCTGCGCCGCGTGGAGCAGGACGGCGCCCTCATGCGTGCGGACAGTGGCAGCTGGAGGAACTACCGGCTCGCGCGATGACCGACATTCGCCGTATCGATGCACTCCGCTTCCTGGAACGGGTCCAGGAGCAGGACCTGGCGCGCACCCGCAGGTGGATCGCGGATGAGGAACGGCGAGAGGCGGAACGGATCCGCGGGCAGCAGGCCCGGCCGCCGGCCCCTGACTGGCTGATCGAGCTGGGCATCGGCCAAGGGAAGCCTGCGGTGTGCGTGCATGTCGGCGGATGCCACATGGTCGGCAAACGCAGCCGCAGTGCCAGCCCGGCCCAAGCACGCCAGGCCCTCAACGAGGGCGTCACCGCCTGCATCCACTGCCGGCCCGACACCGAGCTCGGCTTACTGGACTGAGGAAGCCAGTCCCCCGGCGGGGCCTGTGCCGGAATCGCGGCCCGGCTCCGGCTTGCACGGATATCAGGCGGATTCAGAGGGGGTTTCGCAAACCCACCTCCGCGGGAAAGCACTTTCCCCTGTGGTGTTTGCACACATTCATCGGGGTGTGGGGAGCCTTGTCCAGCACCTGGCTCACGCTCTTCGCGCCAAAGGTGCGGCACCACCGTGCCGAGGAAGGACACGAAGATGACCACTTCGGACACGGACACGGCGTCGGGGGATCCGCTCGCCGAGGCGCAGGAGCGGGTGCGGGTCTGCAGGGAATCCGGGGACCGGCCAGGGCTGGCTTCGGCGCTGGTGGTGCTGTCAGCGCATCTGCAGAACGCGGGCCGCCACGATGAGGGGGTCGCGGCCGCCGGGGAGGGCGTGGAGATCTATCGCGGGCTCGCCAATCCTGTCGGCCTCTCCTGGGCCCTGGAGAATCTCGCCGCCCGTCACGCCAACGCCGGCCACTTCCCCCAGGCCGTCACCGCCGCCCAAGAACGCGTCCAGATCTGCCGCGACGCAGCCGACAACACCCGTCTCGCACCCGCACTGGTGGTCCTGTCCACCTACCTCCAGAACGCGACCCGACACGACGAGGCCATCACAGCCGCCACCGAGGCCACAGCCCTCTACCGCGGGCTCACCGACTCCACCGGCCTCTCCTGGGCCCTGGAGAACCTCGCCGCCCGCTACGCCAACGCCGGCCACTTCCCCCAGGCCGTCACCACCGCCCAAGAACGCGTCCAGATCTGCCGCGACGCAGCCGACAACACCCGTCTCGCACCCGCACTGGTGGTCCTGTCCACCTACCTCCAGAACGCGACCCGACACGACGAGGCCATCACAGCCGCCACCGAGGCCACAGCCCTCTACCGCGGGCTCACCGACCCCGCCGGCCTCTCCTGGGCCCTGGAGAACCTCGCCGCCCGCCACGCCAACGCCGGCGACTTCCCCCAGGCCGTCACCGCTGCCCAGGAACGCGTCCAGGTCTGCCGCGAGGCGGGCGACAGAGCACGTCTCGCGCCCGCGCTCATCTTCCTCGCCGACTACCTCCTGCACACCCAGCGGCTGGAGGAGTCCATCGGCTCCGCGCGCGAGGGGAGGGCCGTCTACCGGCAATTGCGCGACAAGGCCGGCGTGGCCTGGGCGCGCAAGACCCTCCAGCGCATCTCCGAAACCCCCGGCTGGCACCGGACCTTCGAATACACCGTGCCCGCCCCGCATGTACGAGAGGTGACGGCCCCGGCGCAGGCCCCGGTCGCGGCCGTGTCCGTCAACTCCGACCGTATGGAGGTCTATACGGTCGCCGACGACGGCCACGTATGGGGTGCTTGGTGGAACGGCGTCTGGCAGGAGCGGTTCCGTGTCGGCACCAAGAAGTTCCCGCCGGGAACGCCGCTGGTGACGCTGTCACGCAACGAGGGCCATATCGAGGTGCTGGCGATCGGTGACAACCACCGTCTGTGGTCCGCCTGGCTGTACGACGGCGAGTGGCACGACTGGTTCCAGGTCTGCGACACCCCATACCCCCTCAAGGCGCCGTTGGCCGCGCTGTGCCGCAACTCCGATCACATGGAGGTCTTCGGCGTCGGCGAGGACGGACATGTCTGGGGCGTCTGGTGGAACGGCGACTGGCAGGCCCCCTTCACCGTCAAGGACAAGACCTTCCCCCACCTCACCCCCCTGACCGTCCTCACCCGCAACGAGAACCACATGGAGGTGCTCGCCGTCGGCCAGGAGGACGGGGGCGGCCAGGGGCACCGGCTGTGGTCCGCGTGGTTCGACGGGAACGCCTGGCATGACTGGTTCCAGGTCTGCGACACCCCGTACCCGCCCAGGGCTCCGTTGGCCGCGCTGTGCCGCAACTCCGATCACATGGAGGTCTTCGGCGTCGGCGAGGACGGACATGTCTGGGGCGTCTGGTGGAACGGCGACTG